>NZ_SHLD01000001.1:4844761-6055951 GCF_004217615.1 Micromonospora kangleipakensis
GGTTTCCGCGCATGAACGGCAAGCTCGTGTCGCCGGCCCGCAGCGCCGCCCGCAGCGTCACAGCGAGCTGGGCCAGGCCATCCGCGAGGTCGCGCGGGCTCATCGTGAGGAACGCCTCGATCGGTGCGAACGAACCGTCCGGATAGGACACGGAGACCGGCGTCATGCCCAGATTGCTGGAGGCGACGGTGACCGTGACGGCCGCCGTGTTGGGCAGGTTCGCAATCGCTCCGGTACTCGTACCGACGATGGTGACGGTCCCGGAGACGGAACCGGCCAGGGTGACCGTGGCAAGCCCGCTCACCGCGCCATCACCGGCCAGCTCGCCGTCGCGCTCGCCGCCGGTGCCGTTGGACTCCTTCACCGCGATCAGGCCATCCCCGTTGGGGTCGGCGAGCCGGGCGGAGATGGAGGCGTTGAGGTTGTATGTGCCGCCCGACAACTGCACGCCGAGAATGCCGAGCGATGCCTTGGAGGTGGCCAGGTTGCCGACCTTGCCGCCGATCGTGACGTCCAACGTCGGTCCCGCCTCGGCGGTGTTCCGGATCCCGACAAACCCGTTCGGCGGCGCCGGGTCGTACACCAATGTGAAGCGGAGCTTGCCCTCCAGGGTCGCCTCGATCCCGCCGCTTGACGTGAACGAGAACGGCGCCGGTCCGCCCGCGATGCCGAGGCCCGCGTCGACCGTCCGTTTGACCGCCACGTTGACCAGGATCTCGGTGCTGCCGCCTTGCTCCGTGACCGGACCGGCCGCGACGGTGATCGCCCGCGCGTCGCCGAGCGTATGGTCGGCGCCGTCCAGGATCGAGGCGAACTCGCTCAACGAGCTGGCGCTTGACAGGCCGCCGAGCTTCGCCGCCTTCCAGTCACCGTAGAGCGTCGAGAGGCCGAGTCCGGCCGCGCCGCTCGGCGTCAGGTTCAGGCTGGGCACCGGCTGCCCCAGCGGGCCGACGGCGCCGAGTTGGGCGACCTTGCCGAACCATTCCTCCAGGCCGGCGGCCACTCGGGCAGCAGCCGGGTCGGCTGCCCGCGCCGCGACCGGTGGTAGCACCACGAAAGTGGAGATGCTCACCACCATGGCCGACATCAACGAGATCAGCGGACGCCACGCCGGTCGTACCATCGGTACACCCCCAGCCGCCACAACAGGTTGTACGGACGGTAACTGCGGCAGTGTCTGACAGGCAGGTGACTGAGCGGCCAGACATGATGTCGAGTTGCCGACACGGGAGATGTGGGCCGGGCACCGCGCGGGTGCTCGCAGTGGGCAGGTACGGCACCGACAAGACCGGCAACGCGGAGATGCTCGCCGCCGGCCGCAAGTACGCCGATCGGGGGCGCCGTTGCGTTATCGGATCGGCGGACGTGTTGAACCCGTGCCGGGTCCACGGTCAGATCGCTTGGGCGAGTTCGGTGAACGCAGCGGCGACCCGCGTGGTCGGCGGGGTGTCGATGGCGAGTTTGTAGTGGCCGCGTCGGAGGTTCTGCATGAACGCGGGCGACCTGGTTGACCGGCCGCCTCGAGGAGCGGACCAGATCGACAGCCGGCGTAGCCGAGCATCTGCACGAAGGCAAGATGGCAGCGATGCCCAGGCGTGGGTCGCCGGGGCATCGCCTGCTTAGCTGGGAAGGACGCCGAGTCGACTACGGGTAGCCACGTGAGACCGGCAGACGACGACTGCGACCGCTGCGAGCAATGTGATGAGAAGATCCACTTCGCGAGGTCTGAGGAGATCATCTGCACCGTTTGATGACCGTCCCCACAGGACGAACTTGTTCTCCTGGTTCAGTGCACTGCCGTGCCCGCTCGGGCGATGGACCGGCTGATGACCGCGGACGCCCGAGGTCTGAACCTTCCCGACTCCGAGGAGCCGCTGGCGTTGACCAGGTGACTACGCGCTCGCCCGACGCCGCCGGGATCGAGCTGCTCCCAATCTGCTCCCGATGTAGGGGGCAAATGGTGAGAAGCCCGTTACCGGAGCTTCCGATGACGAGCTTCTGACCTGCATATATCGATGGTGGGCGATGCTAGGATCGAACCAGTGACCTCTTCGGTGTGAACTCTCGGCGAGCGGGTCGCATCGGGCCTGATGCGAGGTCAGCGGGCCTGATCAGGTGCCTCTCGGCTCGGTTCGGCTGGCACGGTTGCTGTACTCCGTTGCTGTACTGCTGGCGTCGACGAGTCGGCCGCCCTGACCCAGCCGGGGAAGCGGCGGTGCAGCACGCCGGCTGGCGTCCAGGGCATGTCCTCCGCGGCCTGGACGAGGTAGGAGCCGAGGTAGAGGGCGAGCGACACCGGAGCATCTGCATACTCCGCGCGAAGCTCCCGCCTCCGCGTCGGGCAAGGCCACGGCAGGCCGCAGCCTCCGCAGCTCCAGACCGGCATAACCGGGCCGTGGGCGGTCACCGCACACCCTCCAGGAACCGGGCGGTGATCATCCGGGCCTGCCGGCTGGTTGCCCATTCCACCTGCCAACACGGGTACGGAGCCAGCCGGGACCACCACGCGCGGCATCCAACGCACAGGCCATCGAGCCCCCGCACGTGCACCGACAGGATCACCTGTTCCTGGTCGTCTTTCACTGCGTCTCCTCGCCCGGCCAGTGGCCACGGTTGATAGGGATGCGGTGCCGGGCACGGCAGGGCAGATCAGCTCCACAGCGGCAAACTTGTCGCCACTTCCGCCAGGACCACACAGGCCGGTGCCTGCGAGCCAGGGTGAGGGCAACAGCGACCAGATACTCCTCGTACGAGATCCGTTGCGTCCGGGACACCGGAGCATCGTCGACATCCGCGCGCAGCTCCCGGCACCGGGTGGGGCATGGCCACGGTGCGCCACAGCCGCCGCAACTCCAAAGAGGCGGCACCGGCCAATGGGCGGTCATTCGCCGTGCTCACCGAAGCGCGCCGAGTCATGGGCGAGCGGCCCACCGTCCGCTGACGAGTGCTGCTGTCTGCCTCGCGCCTGGTCCAACAGCCGCCGCCGTGCTGCCTCCTGCTCCCCTGCCTGGATGCGCTGTCCGATGCCAGCGACAGTCGGCGGCGACGGGAGGTACCGGCTGACGATCCGCCGCAGGAGTCCGACAGTCAACGTCACGTGTCCGGCCCTCCGTGTCGAGGGCGCGGAGGGTCACCTGGTGATGCACTATTCCGCGCCCGAATGCACTGAGAACCAGCGTCACGCCGCGCGCGTCATCGATCCAGAAGGTGACTGTCCGCTAACCAGCCGTGCTGTCCGCTGGCGGTCGGCGTCCAGGGGCGTACTCGGTGCACAGATCGCGCAATGTCGCCGCCTCTGGCACCCCCGTCTGCTCAACCTTCGCCAGCAACTCCGCAGCCCGCCACCAGTTCGACGGCACCACGCGCCCGGACACCACAGCCTGCGTCCCGAGAACGACCGCCTCGTCCGGCTGCCCGGCGGCGACCAAGGCAAGACCAAGGTCGAGACGAGCCGATGCGGACCGGCGGGGCCGCGCTCCCCCATCGCCGTCCGGGTCCAGGTCGGCCAGCACCGCCCGCGCTACCTGCTCGGCACCTGGGTCACCCGCCCATGCCAAAGTCGTGGCCGTGTACGCGGCGGCCTTGGCCGGGTCGTAGCGATAGTGGTGCTCGGCTCGCTCAGGAACGGGCAGATTCGCCGTCAGCCGCTCTACCCGGTCCAGCGCTCGCCGGGTCGCACCGACGTCCCCCATCCGCGCCCATGCACGAGCCTCCTGAGCAGTCGCCTGAATGCAGGCAGAGCTGCCCTTTGGGGCGACCCGCTGAGCTTGGTGGGAGAGATCGAGTGCCGTCCGATAGTCACCTTGAGTCAACACGTCCCAGGCCCGGGTTTCCAGACACCAGGCCTGGATCTCGGCGTGCTCAGCGTGTTCGGCAAGATCACGAGCGGCCCGCAAATGAGCAGCCGCCGCCTGCCGCTGCCGCAGGTCGATGTGAACGGTGGCCCGCAGCACCGCCAACCAGCCGCCAGCAACCAACAACCGTCGTCGTTGAGCAAGCGTGACCCGTCCATCCAGCAACCGCCCGACATTGGCGAGGTGCCGCCGCACCAAGGGCAGAAGGTCAGCCGGGGCCATCGTTGGATAGGCACTGGCAAGGTCATCAACACCTTGCTCGATCCGGTCGACCACGTCCCCACTGACATCGCTGGCGGCAACTCTCGCCCGCAGATCCCCGGCCTCGGCTGCATGGTCAATCGGCGCATCGACCAAGCGAGCAAGCTCGCCTCCTGCGTCGAGAATCCGGTCCAAGTGGCGCGCCGTGTCGACTGTTGGAGCCTTGAGCCCTGTCTCCAGCTCGTGCA
This sequence comes from Micromonospora kangleipakensis, assembly GCF_004217615.1. Classification (NCBI taxonomy): domain Bacteria; kingdom Bacillati; phylum Actinomycetota; class Actinomycetes; order Micromonosporales; family Micromonosporaceae; genus Micromonospora; species Micromonospora kangleipakensis. Next base: position 4,849,065 of record NZ_SHLD01000001.1, read on the forward strand.
GATGGCTCTTACTCCGGTGGGCGAGCTGCCCGAGAGACCGAAGCGACAGAACACGCTGCTCCCGAAGCTCACGCAGAGCTGATCCGAAGCGCGGATCGACGGATGAGGCCATAGCGCCGCTCCAAGCTAAAGGGTCCAGGCGAACTCACCCGCCCGCGACCCAGCGAGCCACCGCTTCGACGGTACCCCGACACCTCGCGCATCGATGACCCCTCGCTTGTAAGTTCTGGGCGCACCGTCCGCGCCGGCCCGCGCGTGTCTCTGGCCTCGGGCGGCGATCCGCCACTGTCCGGCTGAGCCCCTTCTCGTCTGACCCGGTTGCTGTCGCCGTCTGTCGACAGCAACAAGGCATCCGCTTCTGCGACCGGTAGCCTCCGAGCGTGCGATACCTCAGCCGGTCGTTCCTCCTTGGCACGCTCCAGCGCAGGAAGGAGGTCGAACAGTTTCTCGGACCCATCACGCTGAAGGGCATCGAAGGCATCCGCTGGGTCTCGATCTGGCCATGGCACGACGGCTACAACCTGTCAGTCCATGACGTGCAGGACCTGGACGACGAGAACTCCCGGGACCTGTCAGTGTTCCCGCCGCTTGATCCAGAAGGCGAGAACGACCCCGGGCCTGGCCGCGTCATCGGGCACGTTCAGGACCCGGCCGAAGCGCTGGAACTGGCAGAGCGTACGACCGGGGCGTCGCCGCATCGTTGGGTCAACCACGGCGTTGCCGGGGAGGACTACGCGGACTTCGTCCGAGCTAGGAACTCCTGACTCAGACGTTGAAGCGGAACTTAGAGCCTGGTAAATAAGGGTTTTAGGTGCCTTGGTGGCGGGCGAGGCGGCGGGTCATGACGATGATCATGGCCCATTGGACCATCGCGGCGTGGTGGTCGGGTAGCCGTTCGTAGTCGCGGACGGTGCGTCGGCACCGGTTGATCCAGGAGAACGTGCGCTCGACCGCCCATCTGCGGTGCAGGACGACGAAGGTGGTCTGCCCGGCGAGCTTCGCGACGATCTGCACGGTCAGGGTGAGGTGGGCGGTGGCCCAGCCGACGAGCCGGCCCGCGTAGCCGCTGTCGGCCCAGGTCAGGCTGATGGTGGGGAAGCAGGCGCGTAGCGCCCGCAGCAGGGGTCGGGCGGCGTCGCGGTCCTGCACCTGCGCGCCGGTGACCAGGACCGCCAGCAGCAGTCCGCAGGTGTCCACGGCGATGTGGCGTTTGCGGCCGTTGACCTTCTTCCCCGCGTCATAGCCACGCCCGCCCCGGCCGACGGTCTCCGCGCCCCGTACCGACTGGGAGTCGACCAGCGCAGCCGTCGGCTGCCGGTTGCGACCCTCGACCTGTTCGCGGACCTGTTTGTCAATCCCCTGGAATCGTGGAGGGCTCCGTTATGCGGCCTGGGCCTCCAGGGCGCGGGTCTCTGATCGTTCGTAGTCGATGGGTGAGCGCCAGTCGCAGACGGAGTGCCGGCGGCGCTGGTTGTAGAAGTCGGTGATCCAGGTGGCGATCTTCAGGCGGGCTTCGGTGCGGGTGCGGAAGTGGCGGCGGTGGACGTACTCGACCTTGATGGTGGAGAAGGTGGCCTCGGCGACGGCGTTGTCGAAGCAGGACCCGACCCGGCCCATCGACTGGCGTACCTTCCATCGGGCGCAGGCCCGGGCAAAGTCGGCCGAGGTGTACTCGCTGCCCCTGTCGCTGTGAAAGATCACCCCTTCCACGCGGCCGCCGCGGGTGACGGCGGCCATGTTCAGCGCTGCGACGACCAGCCCGGCGTCGTGGTGGGCGCCCATCGCGTAGCCGAGGATCCGGCGCGAGTACAGGTCGATGACAGTGGCCAGATAGAGCTTGCCCTCGTCGGTGCGGATCTCGGTCATGTCGCCGCACCAGGCGACATCCGGCGCCGGCGCGGTGAACACCCGCTTGACCAGGTCCGGTGCGGCCGGACGTTTGCCCTGGCGGGTCAGGCTGCGCCGGCGGCGCTTGATACGGGCGGCCAGGCCGAACTCGGCCATGAGCTGCGCGATCGTGTTGTCGGAGACCTGCCAGCCCTGCTCGCGCAGCTCGATCCCGATGCGCGGGCTGCCGTAGGTGCCGCCCGAGTCGTCGAAGACCTTCGTGACCGCGGCTGCCAGCCGGGCACGCCGATCATCGCGGGGCGTTGGCGGCCGGTCGCGCCATTTGTAGAACCACGACTCGGACACTCCGAGGGCCCGGCAGGCGATCGCGTGCGGCACGTCATGCTCGGTCCTCTGGGAAGCGATGAACCCGGCCACGCTCACCGGCCCGTCGCTTCCTTGACCCACAGGACCACGGATCGCTTGAGGACATCACGCTCCATCGCCAGCTCCGCGTTCTCCCGCCGCAGCCGGGCCAGCTCCGCCCGCTCGTCCTCCGACAACTGCCCGGCAGCGGCCTCACCGCGAGTCTCGCGGTCCTTCTTCACCCAGTTGGCAAGGGTGCCGTCGTTGATCCCCAGGTCACGCGCGACCTGCGCGATCGACTTCCCGGTCTCCCGCACGATGCGCACCGCGCCCGCCCGGAACTCCGGATCGAACTGGCGTCTCGTCTCAGCCATGAACCTCTATCCCTCAAGCTCTGGCCTCCACGCTACGAGGGGAATGGCAGTTCCCGCAGGCTGTTGTGCATGCGGTTGAGCGTTCCGTCGCGGGTCCAGGTCGTGAAGTAGTGGTAGACGAGCTTGTGGTGCGGGAAGTCGGCAGGCAGCGCGTCCCACTGGCAGCCGGTCCGGTCGAGGTAACGGATCGCGTCCACGATGTCCCGGCGGGGGTAGGTGATCGGCCGGCCGCGTCCGCTCCCGGCCGGCACGTGCGGAGCCAGGACCTGCCATTCGGCATCCGAGGTGTCGGACGGATAGTGCCGTGGCCGGGCGGTGGGCAGGTGATCGTCAACGGTGGCCGGGGTGGCGGATGCGGCGACGCCGGCGACAAGGTATACAGACAGGGTTGGGCCTTCGGTCGTGCTGGTTTAGTCGCCTTTGCTCGTATCCGAAGGCCCTTCCCCATGTCACGCCGCCACGCCGGGGCCGTCACGATTGTCGATCTTCGCCAGGACCGGCGACCGCCCGAACCCCTTATTTACCAGGCTCTTAGACGGGCGGTCGCGTGACCTGCTGTGACATGGCCGGCGCGCTGGTCACGCCCCGCCTTCGACTTGAGCCACCCCCGCTTTCATGGAGCTTCTCGATCATGGTCTGATGGCCATGGGGAGGAAGTCGTCCGTGGCAGCACCGAAGAAGTACCCCGACGAGCTACGCCAGCGCGCTGTGCGCTTGTATCGCGAGTCGGACCCGAAGCCCGTGATCCGGCGCCTGGCCGAGCAGCTCGGCGTGCATCACGAGGCGTTGCGGAACTGGATCAGGCAGGCCGAGGCCGACGCGGGCGAGCGTCACGACCGGCCCACCAGCGAGATGGCCGAGGAGAACCGCCGGCTGCGCAAAGAAGTCGCCGAGCTGCGGCGGGCGAACGAGATCCTGAAAGCGGCGAGCGCGTATTTCGCGGCGGAGCTCGACCCGACCCGGCGGCGGTCATGACGTTCATTTATGAACACCGTGACCAGTTCGCGGTCGCGCTCCTGCTACGGGTCCTCAACGTCGGCGCCTCGACCTACTACGCGTGGGTCAAGCAGGTCGAACAGCCCTGCGACCGTGACGTAGTCGACCTGGGGTTGCTGTCCAACATTCACGAGATCTGGGCCGCGTCGGGGCACACCTACGGACCGGGTGCACCGGCAGCTACGCCGCGACGGCATCCGCGTGGGCCGCAAGCGGGTGGAGCGGCTGATGGCGCAGCAGGGCTGGCAGGGTGCGTTCCTGCGCCGAGGCTGGCGCGGCGGCTCCACGAAGCAGGACCCGCGGGCGACGCCGGCGCCGGATCTGGTCAACCGTCAGTTCACCGCAACCGGGCCGAACCGGCTCTGGGTCGCCGACGCCACCCGCATCCCATGCGGCGAAGGCGTGTTCTGGCTGGCAGCGGTCCGCGACGCCTTCTCCCGCCGGATCGTCGGATGGAAGACCTCCGACCGCTGCGACACCGACCTCATCCTCGCCGCACTCGAATACGGCATCTGGTCCCGCGACGTCCGCGACGGCCAGTTGATCCACCACAGCGACAGGGGGTCCAACTACACGTCCTTCCGCTTCGCTGAACGCTTGCAGGACAACGGAATCCTGCCCTCGATGGGCTCCGTCGGCGACTCGTACGACAACGCGCTCATGGAGAACTTCTGGTCGACGCTGAAGATCGAACTCGTCTACCGCACGAGCTGGCGCACCCGCGACGAGGCCGAGAACGCGATATTCGCCTACATCGACGGCTGGTACAACACCCGCCGCATCCAAAAGGAACTGGGCTACCTCAGCCCCGACGAGCACGAAACCGCCTGGCACGCCCGCCAGAAGGAACCAGCCGAACCAACTATCACTACCCCTGCACCAGCCGGCAGCAGGTAACCACCGCTCCATCAAAGCGGGGGGGAACTCAATCTTCGCCAGGCTCAGCAACCGCCTGAACCCCTTATTTACCAGGCTCTAAATACCTGCGCCGTTCGAGGCCTGGATGGCCGCCGCGATGGTGTCGTCGACCTCATCTGGGCGGTTTGTCGCCCGTCCTCTCGGCGGCTATCCGTCGCCTGCGGCCAGCCGTGACCCGCCACCACAGAAACATCAGCGCGCCGGTGAGCACCTGGGGAACGAAGGTCCCGGCCCGCCACACGAGGGTCACGGCGAGAGCCTGGCCCCAGGTGGCACCGAACGCGGTAAGCAAACCGGTCAGGGCCGCGTCGACGGTGCCTAGACCGCCGACGGTGACCGGAATGAACGTCACGATCACCGCGAACGAGAAGGCCGCCAATGACTCCTGCCAGCTCACCCCGAAGTTGTCGTGGGCGCCTTTCTCTAGGCCCGCCAATGCGAGGAACAAGATCGACCACGAGGTGAGCTGCGGCAACAGGGTCGCCGCGACCACCCGCGCCCACCGCGTCTTCATGACCTCGACTACGCCCGAGCGGAAGTCGACCACCTTGCCGGTGAGATTGGCCGTCCGGCGGTGACGCAAGGGCCGCGCCGTCGCGTTGAGGAGCCGCTCTGCCAGGTGCCCGACCCTGCGGGCCCCGTCCTCACTACGCAGAATCACCACAAACGCGGAAACGGCGATGCCGACGCCTAGAACCCCGACGATCGCGATCAGCACGTAGTGCCATCTCACCTCTCCGCTGACCAGCAGCGACAGGACACCCACGACAGGCATGACGAGCGTGGCGAGAACGCTGAAGCCGCTTGACATCGCGGCCGCGCTCGCCGCCGCCCCCCTATCGCACCGGTAGGACTCGAGCATGTCGTACTCGACACCGAGACTGATGGCGCCGCCGGCCGGCACGACATTGCTCAAGGCGAACGAGGTCTGGTCCACCACGAAGGCTGGTCCATATCGCAGCCCAGGCAGCACGGCCTGCAATTGCCACGCGCCCGCGGCGAGGTTGACCACTGCCGCGCCGAGGAGGGCGACGAGGTAGGCGATCGGCATCCGCTGGATCGACGCCCAGGCCTGCGAGTAGTCGGCGAATCGAGGAAAAGCACCGACGAACACGATCACGAGAACGGCGACCGTCACGGCGGACACGACCACTCTTCGGGTGAGGTGCCTTCGGCGCCGCGCGTGGACGCCTCCGCCCGGTGTCGTCCCGCCGGCGCCTGCCTTCGAAGGGCCCGCCCTCATCGACCCGACCACGACGGCGGCCTACCCACCAACGCCTGACTCCTCACCCCCGTTACACGGCCCTTCGCCAGTATCGCCGATGTGACGGCAGTTTTACCGATCCACGGGACTGCAGGAGCCGGCGCACCTTCGCCAGTCCTACGTCGCGCTGGTCCAGCGGTCCACTGACGTCCGGCGCGATCCGGCCGAGTCCGCCACCTTGGCTACTTGCGTGGCTACTCGGCTGGCACCCACCGGTTCTACGACCATCGCCAAGCGCTCTCGCTCCAAGGCAACGGACGATGCCAGCTTGGGCGGGAGCGTGCCGACGACGATTAACCGGTCCGCACCCACGTCACGGGGGCCATCGCGAGCGCGCTCGGACGAATGGGGGCGTTGTCGAGGCCTGACTGGTTGGCCTCCGATTAGGCTGCGAACTGTGAGCGGACAGTTGAGAGCCCCACGATCGGCAGCTCCGGCCCGACGCTAATCGGATCGGGTGGCAGTGTCGCGACGTCGGCCGGCATCTTGAACGGGAGGTAGTGGTGGGCGACCGGTACGACACCTACGCCGAGCTGGCCGCCGTCGACGAGGAGGGCGTTGACTACGCCCGGACGGTGCTAAACGTGCCGACGACGTCGTGGGCAGCCATCGCAATCCACGGCGGCGGCATTGAAGAGGGCAGCGGAGAGTTGGCGCTGGCCGCAGGCGACGGACTCATGGACACCTACGTGTTCGCCGGCATCAAATCCCACCACAACTCCGATCTGCACATCACCTCCATCGATTTCGACGAGCCGCAATGCCTAGCCGTGGTAGGAGGAGCGGACAGAACCATTTCCTTCCACGGCTACACCGGCCCGACTGGCGAAGCCGAAACCGCCCTTGGCGGAGTGGACAGCGACCTTGAACGAAAAATCTCGACCGCGCTGACCAACAGCGGGTTCAGGCTCACGTCCGGTTCGATGGAGATAGCCGGAACCGACCCCCGCAACATCTGCAACAAAAACCGGCGAGGCGTCGGGGTGCAGCTAGAGCTATCTCATGCCCTGCTCAAGTCGTTCTTCCCGAAGGGGGATTTATCCCGAGCGATGAGAGAGTCGGGGCAACGGACGCAGCGCTTCTACGACTACGTCGAGGCCATTAGATCGGTGGTTGGAACACCCTAGCCCGACGTGCGGCAACACCCCTCGACCCGCCATCCCGATGCTCACTGATCCACCCTGGTCCATGCCGGCTGGTGTCACGCTGGCGGTGCAAGGCCCGGTTGTCGCCGAGTCACTGCTGCTGATGCTTGCCCTTCGAGAAATGCTTGAGACCTGTGGATCGGTCGGGAAGGGGCGTACCTTCCCGATGATCGGATAGGTCTCGAGCAAGGCCGACGTTGGCGCGTCGGTCGGGATGGCACGCCCGGTGTTGACTGTAGTCGCCGAGGACGGGGCGAGGCGTGAGGGCGTCTCGCTGTTGGATGACATCGTTCGGGAGGGCGCGCGGCGGATGCTGGCCGCCGCGTTGGAGGCGGAGGTTGACGCCGCCGAGCTGGCCGACGAACGCGACGATCGGGGCCGGCGCCTGGTGGTGCGTAACGGTCACGCGCAGCCTCGGCAGGTGATGACCGCCGCCGGCGCGGTGGAGGTGACCGCGCCGCGGGTAAATGACAAGCGGGTCGACGGGGAGACCGGGCAGCGCAAGCGGTTCCAGTCGGTGATCTTGCCGCCGTGGTGCCGTAAGTCGCCGAAGGTTGCTGAGGTGTTGCCGCTGTTGTATCTGCACGGGCTGTCGACCGGCGACTTCGTACCCGCGTTGGAGTCGTTCCTGGGCTCGGCCGCCGGTCTGTCGTCGGCGACGATCACGAGGCTGAGCAAGCAGTGGGTCGACGACTACCACGCCTTTTGCGCTCGGGACCTGTCGCAGGTCGACTACGTGTACGTGTGGGCCGACGGGGTGCACATCAACGTGCGTCTGGACGAGGACAAGCTGTGCCTGTTGGTCATCGTCGGGGTCCGCGCCGATGGGACCAAGGAGCTGGTTGCCCTCGCTGACGGCTATCGGGAGTCGACCGGGTCGTGGGCGGACCTGCTGCGTGACTGCGCCCGCCGGGGTATGCGCGCCCCGATGCTGGCCGTCGGTGACGGTGCGCTGGGGTTCTGGGCAGGGCTGAGGGAGGTCTTCCCCGACACCCGGCACCAGCGTGACTGGGTGCACAAGGTCGCCAACGTGTTGGCGGCGATGCCCAAGTCCGCCCATCCGGGTGCGAAGGCAGCTCTGGCAGAGGTCTACAACGCCGAAGACAAGCGGCACGCCCGCACCGCAGCGAAGCGGTTCGCTGACGTCTACGGCGCCAAGTTCCCCAAAGCCGTGAAGAAGGTCGTTGACGACTTGGACGAACTGCTGGCGTTCTACGACTTTCCCGCCGATCACTGGATCCACCTGCGCACCTCAAACCCGATCGAGTCGACCTTCGCCACGCTGCGCCACCGCACCCGCGTCACGAAGGGACCCGGCAGCCGCGCCGCCGGGCTGGCCATGGCGTTCAAGCTCATCGAGTCCGCGCAGCAGCGGTGGCGGGCGGTCAACGCACCGCACTTGGTCGCTCTGGTCCGCGCCGGCGCCCGCTTCCAAGACGGTGTGTTGGTGGAACGTGGCGAGGTACAGGCCGCGTGATGCCCACCGACGCACCACAACTGCAGATCGTCGAAGTTGAACTCGCCGAGGCGCACACGCTGGTCGTGGTTGCTCGCTGCCTTGCGGGGATCGTGCGTCCTGGCACACGCTTGCGGCGCATCCGCGACGCCGCACAACCCGTCGATCTCACCGTTACCGAGCTTTGGCGCTACCCCGGCCTACAGGTCGAAGCGATCGATGGGGACTGCCCCGGGTTCGGTTGACTCGCGGGGTTGAGTGGTTCAGGCCGCGTGTGCGGGCCTGTTGATTGTCTCAAACTCGATCGGGGTAAGCCGGCCCAGGCGTCTTTGCCGTCGGCGCCGGTGGTAGGTGCGTTCGATCCAGGTCACGATCGCCAGGCGCCACACCGTGCTGGCTGCGACCCGGCAACCCAGCCTGAGGAGTTCACCCTGCACCCGGCGGTGACCCCAGGTCGGGTTCTCCCAGGCCAGGCGCAACACCATGGCACGGATCTCCCCCCGTATCGGAGGACGCCCGGGTCGTCGTTGCGGGTAGGTCCGCCTCCGGGCGACCAGCTCACGGTGCCACCGGAGCAAGGTGGCCGGGGTGACGAAGAACGTCGACCAGCGGGTACGAGGCAGCAGCCGAGACAGGGCTGACAGCACGGCTCGGTCGGTCGACTCCAGGTCCGAACGTGCGACCTGGCGGCGCAACACCGCGACCTGATGACGCAACACCAGGAGTTCGATGTCCTTCGACCGCTCGCCGCGTAAGCACTGCACCACCAGCCGCAGGACTGACACAGGATCAGGTAGCCGAAGGACAGGAACATGCCCGCCACGATGCCCGGGGACGGTTGATCCGCCCCGCACAAAACCGCACTTCAGGGGCCAGAATCAGGTTTCCGAGCGGTGCAAGGTCATCGAGGTGCTCGTCTCGGCCCGCCGTGATGCCGCCGCGGCCCGGCGGTTCTTCCAGCGGCACTGCGGATGCTGAAGGTGACGCCCAGCGAAGTCGTCACCGACGCCGCCCCGGTCTACCCAGCGGTGCTCGACGACCTGATCCCCTCGGCCTGGCACCACGTCGAGCGGCACGCGAACAATCCGATCGAGGCCGATCACAGCCAGCTCAAGCATCGGTTACGACCCTGCCCTTGCCGAAAACCTCATCCGCCCTGGTGGGAGCTGGTGTGCGGGGTCAGGGACGTGGCCATGGCTGCGGGGACCTCGCGCGGTAATCCGGGACCGTGACGGGAAGTTCCCTGCCCTGTTCGACGCCGTCCTGAAGGACGCGGGCATCGAGGTCGTGCTCAGCGGCGTCCGGAAGCTCGATCATGGAGCGGTGGGTACAGACCTGCCGGCGTGAACTCCTGGACCGCACCCTGATCTGGAACCAGCGGCATCTTCTCCACGCCCTGCGCGAGTTCGAACGGTTCTACAACAGGCACCGCCCACACCAGGGCATCGCGAACGCACGACCGTTGTACCCTTTGCCCGCACCGGTCGCCGACCCGGACAAGATCGCCCGCCTCGCCATACGAAGACGCGATCGTCTCGGCGGTGTTCTCCACGAGTACGAGCATGCCGCATGACCTGCGCGGACGAGGTTTTCGGCAAATACAAGGTCGAGGTCGAGCTCGGCCGGCCGGGTTACGCGGGTAGTGACCAGCCGGGCGTGGCCAGTAGGGCGCCGTCGTCGCCGACGAGCAGGGCCTCGTACCCGGGTAGCGTGGCGAGCCATGTCACCGCCTGAGGTCCCTGCGCAGCCGCTGCGGTGGCATACACGTCCGCCCAGGTCAGGGACGGGCCGATGACGGTGACCGAGCGCACGCCCCGGGCGGGGGCGCCGGTGTGCGGATCTACGATGTGGGCCCCGCGGTGTGCACTGCCCGAGGTCGCGATGGCCCGGTCAACGACCTCGATGGTGGTGAGGAGCTTGTCGGGCTGTGCCGGATCCTCCACGCCTACGCGCCAGGATCCGCGTACCGTCATGTCCCCACCGGCATTCATGTAGAACTCGTACCCCTCCAGGTGCTCCGCGGCGCGCTCGACGGCCCAGCCCTTAACGAGGCCGGACGGGTCGAAGTGGGTGCCACCGCCGGGTTCGGGAAGGTAGGCGTTGAAGTAGCCGCTGGTACGCTGCCGCGCCTGCTCGCACAGGTCGAGCACCGCGTCGACCAACGGATCATGTACCGGCTCTCCCCGGTTCAGCGCGCTCAGCCGGCTGTCCGGGCGGTACAGGCTGAAGACGGCGTCCATCGCGCGCAGTTCGGCGAAGGCCCCGGCGACGGCGTCCGCCGCCGCCGGAGAGTCGGCACCGGGACCACGCACATGCACGCTGACGGGCAGACCCATGATCTGCTCGACGAACGCCCGCCTGGTCACGGCCGGGCCTTGAACTGGGCGGCGTCCAGCGCGGCCTGGAGCGACTCCGTGTAGCCCTCGCTCGTCACCGTCGCGCCGGACACCGCGTCGATGTCCGCGCTCTGCGCGGCGAGCGCCTCGGCGCGCAGCTTCGGCACCGCGTTCTTGTTGATCTCACTGTCGCGGTTGTTCGAGTTCGGCACCTTCAGCGGCGTGATCTCGGTGATCTTGCCGCCGCTGATCTCGGCCTGCACCTGGACGCGCCCCCGCTTCGTCTGCACGACTGGGCCGTCGGCGACGGTGGAACCGGACCGTGCCCCGGTGCCCCGTGACGTCCCGGGCTCCGCCGGCGCACCAGTCACCACGCCCGGCGTGCTTGCGCCGCCAACAGCCTCGGCCGAAGGCGAGCTGTCGGGTCCGGTCGACGTCTTGTAGGTGAAGAGAAGTACCACCACGGCGATCGTGGCGAGGAACCACATCGTAATCTTACGCATGTCGTCCTCCTCGGGTCAGCTTGTGAGCGCCATGAGGATGGGGGAGTTACCAGGTAAAGCGCTCAAGATGAATGTGCTCCGCCGGCACGCCTACCTGCCGCGCCGCCCGTACGACCGTTTGCATCCACTCATCCGGACCGCAGACGAACACGTCGTGCTGCGCAATGTCTGGGACAAGCTCACGCAAGGCTTTCGCGTCGTCGTCGAACCCGGCCGGCAACCACGAGTTCTCCCGCCCGCGCGGCCCCAACAGGTACTCCACCCGCACGCCGCGGTCGGCCGCGAGGCGCTCCAGTTCTTGGCGAAACACCAGGTCTTCTGCCGAGCGCGCCCGGTACAGCAGTGTGGCTTCGCCCGGCGCGTAGGGTAACTCTTCCAACAACGTCCGCAGCGGGGTAATTCCGATCCCGGACGCGATCATGGTGACCCGCGCAGCCGTGCGCCGGGCGGCGGTCAGCCGGCCGTACGGCCCCTCAATCAGCACACGAGTCCCCGACCGTAACTCTGATACCTTCTCGCTGCCCTCGCCGCGGGATCGCACCGTGATCCGCAGCATGTCCTCACGCGGTACGGCGGACATTGAGTACGGATGGCCGCGACTCCAACCCGGGCCGCTGAGGAAGCGCCACTGGAAGAACTGCCCGGCGCGCGCGGGCAACTGGTCCAGGTGGCGTCCGCGCATGTAGATCGAGTGAACGCCTGGGGCCTCTGGGACGACTGCGGCGACCGTGAGTCGGTGCCGCAGCGTCCGCCAGGCCGGTAGGCCGAGCCGGAAGGCGACAACCGCGCCGGCGCACGCGGCGTACGCGGTCCACCAGTACAGCGTCGCGGCCCGGGAGCTGGTGAAGTCGGCCCCGGTCCAGAGCTGATGCGGCAGCGCCAGGCCGACGCCGAGGTAGGCGTACAGGTGCAGCAGGTGCCACGCCTCGTAGCGCAGCCGCCGCCGCGCGGCCCGCAGGGAGGTGAGCACGACCATCGCCAGGGCGGCTGCCCCGGCGACCGCCAGCAGCATTCCCGGGTACGTGGTGACGAGGCTCCACGCCTCATTTGTCACGGAAACCCCACCCGTCGCGGCGTATCCGACCGTGATCAGCACGATGTGCGCGAGCAGCAGATCGAAGGACACGAACCCGACGACGCGGTGCCAACGGGCGAGATTGTCCTGTCCGTAGGTGCGCTCGATCCACGGCACGCGCGCCATCAGCAGCACCTGGATGAGCAGCAGGTCGGCCGCGACAAGCCCGGTCAACCGGCCGAGCGACGTCAGGCCCTCCGCCCAGCCACGAAGATCCTGCACACCGCCGCCCCGCACCCAGAGCGCGACGACGATCAGCACGCTGACCGCGCCGGCCGAGGCGATCACATCGGCCCACCACGACCACGCGGCGGTTCGTACGGGCCTGGCTGCCGCGCCAGCCCCCTGCGCCGCCCCAGTCACAATCCCCCCTCCCGCGCCAGCCCCGCCCGTTCGCCCATTAACCGTCGGATTTCCCCATTGCCATCTCTGGGATCCGCCGACGAGCGTGTAGTGCGATCGGAGAATCGGTCAGAAAACGTCGCCCCGGACAAAGATGATTGAGCGCGATCGCGTCTATTCACCGGCGAGTTTGGGTAGCGGCACAATGGCTGCGTCTCGATGATGCCACCTCGTGGATACGGCCCTCCTCACATCCTTGAAGACGAGGAGTCGGCCTCGCGGGACATCGCGGAAATTGGAAACGGCGGGACCTTCCGGCCTCTCTAGTGTTCTGAGTCCGTATTTTCCTGTTAAATCTGGTATGGGTGATGGTCGTGGAAGTTGGCGCCGCTGGAGTTGACCGGGGCCGAGCGTGAGGCGTTGGTGATGCTGCCTTCAGTCGTCTCGCCAGTTTGGGTGGTTTCGTTGGTGGCGCGTTTGGTGAGGTTGTCGATCATGGCGATGCGGATCATGCTGGCGGAGTTGTCGGGTAGGGCTTCGTAGTCACGGGCCAGGCGCCGGTGCAGCATGATCCAGCCGAGGTGCGTTCGATGACCCATCGGCGTTTGACTACCGAGAACCTTTGATGTGCTGGTCTTTGACGACGACCTCGACATCGATGCCGAGGGTGGCGCCGTGTTCGATCACCCTGTTCTTGAAGCCGGCGTCGACCCAGGTCTTGGGGAACTGTTGCGTTGCCAGATCGCTGGGCGCGGTGATGCTCAGGTCTCGGCTGGGATCAGATCGCCCGGGCGAACTCGGTGAACGCCGCGGCTACCCGCAGAGCGGGCGGGGCGTCGATACCGAGTTCGTAGTGGCCGCGGCGGAGGTTCTGCATGAAGGCGTGCCCGGCGATGACCACTTGGGCCGTCCGGCCGCTGCGCAGCCCGCGCATCGGCCGCAGTCGGTGTTTAAGCTGGCTGTGATCGGCCTCCTGCCGACCGCCGGGCATCCGGCGTTACGAGGGTGACTTGGCGCCGCCGGGCAGGGCGACCAGGGCATTGGCGGTGCGGAAGTACGGGTTGCGGCCGAGATCGTCGACGGTGGCCTTGCTCAGCAGCCACACCGCAGGACGGGAGAACGTCGACAGCGCGTCCAGGGGACGGGCCACCAGCAACGCCCACCCCTCCGCGCGCTGCGTCGCGATCCGTTTCGGGACCAGCTCTCCGAGCACCAGGGTGATGAAGGTCAGCACGATCGTCATCAGCACGATCGACACCGGCTCCGCCGCCGACCCGAGAAAGCCCAACGGGCCCACCAGCGGCGCCGCCAGGGACACCGCCGCCGGGGAGGCCAGGAACCCGGCCAGGGTGAAGCCGATCTGGATCGTGGCCAAGAACCGGTTCGGGTCCCGGGCCAGCTTCGCCAGCACCCGTCCACCTCGTAAGGTGCGCTCGAGCCGCTGCAGTTGACTCTCCCGCAGCTGCACCAACGCCATCTCGCTGCCCGCGAACACTGCGTTCACCAATACCAGCACCAGCGCGACCTGCACGCCATAGCCGCCCACGGCTTGTCATTGCCTCCTCGCCCGGACCGTCCGGGGCATCAACCGTAGCGGCACAGGCCCAACGCCGCGCCGGTCAGCACATGGGCGCATTCCCGCCTCCGATCGGGGAACCACCCGCCGGTGCCGGACCTCACCGCCCTGCCCTGGCCGCTGCCGTGGCGACCGGTTCAGGCCGGTCGACGCAGACAGGAGAAGTTTCACCCGCACCCTCGTAGCTGGCCGCGGGGTGACGGCGATAGTCCCCACACCGCCGCAATTTAAGGGGCAAACTGGGGCGGTGTAGATTTTATGCCTGCTGAATGGGTTGGCCCCGATCAGCCACCTCGTGAGCCCGCGGCGGCGCGATGAACCGGACGCGCCTGTACTGCGGGGGACATTTGGTCGACGAAAACTTCCCGCCGGACGAGGTGTCCACGCGGCTCGGCGCGGACGAGGACGCCGTGGCCTGGTTGGACCTGTGCCACCCGACGGCGGAAGAGCTCAACCTCGTGGCCGCGGAGTTCGGCCTGCACCAGCTCGCGGTGAAGAGCGTCGTCGAAGCGGCGCAGCGCGCCAAGCTGGACCGCTACGACACGCACCTGTTCCTGACCAGCTACATGGTGCGCCTGGATCCCGACGGCGGCGTGAGCGCGAACGAGATGGCCGCTTTCATCACCCCACGAGCGCTCATCACCGTCCGCCAGGACGACAGCTTCGACATTGATGAACTGTTGCTGCGCTGGGACGAGAACGCCGAACTCGCCGAGCACGGGGTGGCCTTCCTCCTCCACGGCCTGCTCGACCTGATCGTCGACTGTCACTTCACGGCCGTCCAGCAGCTCGACTCAACATTTGAGAAGTTGGAAGACAAGCTGTTCGAGGACAAGAACACTTCACTCGGGGAAGTCCAACGACGAGCGCTCCACCACCGCCGAGACCTCGTCCGGCTGCGGCAGGTCGCACTGCCCATGCGCGAGGTGGTGAACTCGGTGATGCGGCCGACGATGCACATCGTCGATGCACCCATGCTCCCCTACTACCAAGACGTGTACGACCACATACTCCGCGTCATCGAATGGACTGAGTCCCTGCGAGACCTCATCACCACCATGCTCGACGCCAACCTGATGGTGCAAAGCAACCAGATGAACCTAACCGTCAAAAAGGTTACGAGCTGGGCCGCCATCATCGCCGTGCCCACCGCGATCACCAGCTTCTTCGGCCAGAACCTGGCCTTCCCCTGGCGACACACCGATACCGAGTTCTACCTGACAGCTGCCCTGACGGTCGGGCTCGCCTTCGTGCTATACGTCGTCTTCCGCCGCAAGAGCTGGCTCTGACGACACCAAGACGGAGTCGGGACACCCGCTGATCGCCATTCCGCGAGCCGAACTGACGGGAAATGGCGCGTGGGATGGCGCAAGGTATAACTGCCTGCCTCATGGAGGTCGGCCTGCAGAACATGCCGCGCAGGTACCGCGGCAGTCGTGGGGCTCGAGAATCTCGCCCGCGATGGCGGGGCCAAGGATGTGGAAATCTTGGTGCTCCGCCCTCAGGTGGCGGTACTGCACCGCCTCGACCTCGAACCGGCCGACCGGGTGGTGCTGGCGGTACTGTCGCGGCTGCTGCCCCGCCACCGCTGGTCGGAGTTCTTCGTCACCCCGGCGACGTTGTTGCGGTGGCACCGCGAGTTGGTCGCCCGGCGGTGGACGTACCCGCATGCGCGGCCCGGCCGGCCACCTGTCGACGCGCAGGTGCGTAAGTTGGTGCTGCGGCTGGCCGCCGAGAATCCCTCATGGGGGCATCGGCGTATCCATGGTGAGCTGCTCGGCCTGGGCTACCGGGTGGCGGCCAGCACGGTGTGGAAGATGCACCGCGCCGGCGTCGACCCGGCGCCGCGGCGGTCCGGACCGACCTGGAAGCAGTTCCTGACCGCCCAGGCGCACACGATCCTGGCGTGCGATTTCTTCACGGCACCGTCTTCCTCCAGCGGATCTACGTGCTGTTCTTCGTAGAGATCGCGACCCGCCAGGTCCACGTCGTCGGGGCGACCGCCCATCCGACCGGCGCCTGGGTGGCGCAGCAGGCGCGCAACCTGCTCACGGACCTCGATCAGCGTGCTGCTGGGCTGCGGTTCCTGCTGCGCGACCGGCACACGAAGTTCACGGCCGTCTTCGACGCGGTGTTCACCGCCGAGGGCGTCGATGTGATCAAGACTCCGCCGCAGGCGCCCCGGGCCAATGCGTTCGCCGAGCGGTGGGTGGGCACCGTACGCCAATGCACTGACCGGATGCTCATTCTCGGCGAGCTTCATCTGGCGGCAGTCCTGAGTGAGTACGTGGCGCACTACAACGGCCACCGTCCGCATCGTTCCTTGGACCAGCAGCCACCGAACCCGCCACCACAGGTCGTAGACCTGAACGCCGCCCGGGTCCAGCGCCGCCCAATCCTCGGTGGCTTGATCAACGAGTATTCGCAGGCGGCGTAGCCAAAACTCAATTTTCGAGCCCGACAGGGTGCAGACCCGCCGGCGTGAACTCCTGGACCGCACCTTGATCTGGAACCAGCACCATCTCCTCCACGCCCTACGGGAGTTCGAAGGCTTCTACAACTTCCACCGGCCTCACCAGGGCATAGCCAACGCCCGCCCGCTACACCCCTTGCCGGAGCCGATCGTCGATCCGGACAAGATGGCCTACCTCAACATACGAAGACGCGAGCGCCTCGGCGGCATCCTCCACGAGTACGAGCATGCCGCGTGACCCGCGCGGACGACGTTTTCGGCAAGGGCACCGGCCGGCGGCGACCCGCCGCTGCAACTGGGCGAAGTTCGTCCGTCCGCGCTCCCAGACGACCAACTCCCCCGTCGAGCACCACCCCAGGCGGCACGAAGGCCCGCACCGCGCGGGTGATGTCCGGGAGATGCGGCCCGCACCGATGACACTCGACCTTGACACGTTCGACCCTGGCACCGGCCTGCCCGGCGATGTCATGACACTGCCGGCGCTGCGGGACTGGCTCCTCGCGCACCCGCGCGCCTTCACCGCGCGCGACGAGGTGTGGCGGGAGTTGATCCGCCGCGCCCGCCTCAAGGGGCCGGCGTGGGTGATCGCCGCGGTCGGCATGGCGATGCCGGCGCTGCGCCGCTACGCCAGTCACCTGTGCGCCGGCTACGGCGGCGATCCGGACGACATCGGCGCGGAGGTCCTCACCGGCTTCCTGGCCGCGCTGCGCGACCGGGTCGACCTGGCCCGCGACGCCCCCTACGCGGCGCTGTGCCGGGCGGCGTTCCGGGCCGGCTACGCCCTGCGCCAACAGCCCGGCGAGTACACGTCGGTGGACAACGTCGATCACGTCACCGGTCCCCGCACCCCACCGTGCCCTACGGGCACCCGGACCTGCTCGTCCAACGGGCGGTCGGCCTGGGCGTCCTCGACCGGGAGGACGAGCAGCCCTACATCGACATCCGGCTCGGGCGGCGCGCGATCGAACCGGTCGCCGCCCGCCTCGGCATCACCGTCGACGCGTTGCGCATGCGGTTGGGACGCATCGACACCCGCCTCGCCGACGCCCTCGCCAAAGGGCTGCTCACCGGCGTCACCAGCCAGCAGACGGCTGACGAACTCGCCCATCAAGCCGTGCACCGCACGGCCACCCGCACTGGCCTCGCCGCGGTTAGCCGCCACAACGCCGATCAGAGGCCCGTGTCCGCGACGGCGGCGCTCGCCGCCTGAGTCACACCCGCGCACCGCGTCAACCCGGTGCCCCCCACACGCGGACCCCGCGAACGTCCTCGCCGGTCTCACCACCCCGCCGTCGAGGACGCCCGGCTGTGCCGGCCCTGCACCCGCAGTGGATGCACTCAATACACACATACAAGTCGCAATTTTACTGATTGTGCGGTATTGACTGCCAACCCACCATATATCTGTGACCCTGTCCGCGTGGGCACAGGACCTGCATGTGACGCCGTCGAGTTGAGGGTGCACGGGGTATCCGGAGGCACGGCGGAGAAGATTCTCGATCACCCGATCGTGGTGCGGGTGGCCGGAGATCGTCAGGCCGGTTTCTACCGGCCGCGGCCGGGAAGCGGCGCGGCCGGCGGGTCCACTGACGGTGTCGCCGTGGAGGCGTACCGCTGGGGCGCCCTGACCGCCGGCGCGGCGGTGCGGACCGCTTCGATGCTGCTGTTGTTGCCGTTCATGCTCGGTAACCTCGCGATCTGGCTGCGCCCGACGCCGACCGACCGGTTCGGTCTTCTCGGTGCGCTGTGCCGACTGCTCGCCGGCACCCTCACCGCAGCCTTCGTGCTCTCGGTCATCGGCGTCACGCTGGACCTCGTCGGCTGGCAGTGCGTGCCGTACGCCCGGTGCCGGGACGGCCGCCCCTACCTGTCCTGGCTCGATGAGCTGCCGATGGGCCCGCGTCTGGCCCTGCTGTCGCTCATCCCGCTACTCGCGTTGTGGGTGATCTGGAGGATCGGGATACGGTCCGCGCGTGCGCTCGAGGGTTTCGGACCGCCAGCACCACGTCCGGAGACCTCCGAGCTGACCGAGAGCCTCAACACCCGGGGGTTCTGGGACGACGAGCGGACAACGGCCTGGCTGCGTCAGATCCATGTCGGGGTCGGCGCCGGCACGCTCGATGCCAGCCTGCTCGCCGGAATCTCCGACCCGCAGGCTCCCGTAGGTTGGTTGCTGATCGTCGCCGCCATCGGCCTGCTGGGGTTCTGTGCGGTGCTGCTGTGCCTTCCCGTGCCGGCGACCCGCGCCGGGGTTCGTCGCCTTCTGCGCCCCCTGCGGGCTGCCACGGTCGCGGTGACCGTCCTGGCTCTCGGCTACGCCGCCCTGCGCGCAGGCAATCCCCTCGTGGTCGGACAGCTGCCTGGGTACGAAGGCACCGCCGGCGGCCTGATCGCGGGACAGGGCGTGCTGCTCGTCCTGCTCGCGCTGGTCACCATGGTGCGCGCGCGGGTGACCGTGCCCGGGGCCCGCCCGTTCCTGCGCGGGCTCGCAACGCCGATCATGGCGGCGGCGTCGGTGACCGTCGCTTCGGCCTTCGCCGCCACCCTGGTCTTCCGGGTCGCCGATCAACTCGACCGCGGGTACATTCCCGGTCCGGCCCACCCAGATCCACCCGGCATGGCTCCCCTGGACCCACCGGTTGCCTACTGGTGGGCCGCGCTCGCCGGGCTCGCCGCACTGATGATCGTCGCCGTGGCGGCCCTCAGCACGCTCGTCATAGGCCGACGGCGACGACGCCCGCTAGCCGAACGCATCGTCGAGCAGGACTACCCGGACGTGCCGACACAGGCGAAGCCCCGGCTCAGGATCGTCCGGGAGACCATCGCCAGATCCCATGTGACCGAGGAACTAGGCCCCATGCTGGTGGCGTTCTTCCTGATCTCCTCGCTGGGCCTGGCCACCATCGCCCTCGACCTGATCGGAATCGGTCCCGTCCAGCTTGCGGCCGAGCTCGGTAAGCAGCGCCGACAATCGACGGTGCTCGCCGCCTACGTCACGGATGCGGGGGTCTGGCTGATCAGTCTGCTCGTGATCGGCCTGATGATTCTCGGCTACCGCTCCTACCGGTCAGCCGAGACCCGGCGCGTCGTGGCGGCCCTGTGGGACCTGGGCGATTTCTGGCCCCGGACGGTTCACCCGTTCGCGCCTCCCTGCTACGCCGCACGGGCGGTGCCCGAACTCGTCAAGCGCGTGTCCGCGCTCGCCCATCAGGGCACCGTGGTCATCTCCGGGCACAGTCACGGCTCGATCCTCGCCGCGGCCACGATCCTGCAACTGCCGCCCACCGTCCTACGCCGGGTCGCGCTGCTGACCCACGGCTCCCCGCTGGGCCGCATCTACGCCCACCTCTATCCGGCCTACCTTGGCGGGCGAACGCTGTGCGAACTGGGCGAGCGGCTCGACTGGCGGTGGCGGAACCTGTGGCGGGACACCGACCCGGTCGGCGGGCCCATCTTCGCCCCGCAGCGAAGCGCACACCCACCGTGCAACAGCCCGGCAGCCGCGTCGGTCGACATCCGGCTCCGCGACCCCCGCAGCGTGACCATCGACCCAACCGACACCGTGCCACCACCCGTCGAGCGGCACTGGCCTTACCACACGCAGCCGGCGTATCAGACGGCCGTCCGAGAACTTGCCGCACAGGCTTGCGAGGCCAGATCGAGCGGCTGATACGGGCGCTCGGCGTCGTCCCAGACCCCTTGTTGCCGGACGCCTGGCTCGGCGCGGGCACCATCACGGACTTCTACAACCGGCGCCGGCGGCACTCCGTCTGCGACTGGCGCTCGCCCATCGACTACGAGCGATCACCAACCCGCGCCCTGGAGGCCCAGGCCGCATAACGCAGCCCTCCACGATTCCAGGGGATTGACACTCCTCTGATGCGCGGACTCGGCGTCGGCCACCTCAATCTGCCGTACACCAAGGACGTGCTCACCAAGCGTCACTGAGGCGCCCGCGCCCCGGTGCCGATTCCCCTGCGCCACCAACGTCGCGACAAGGTCCAATGTAGCCACGGATGAAGGAAAGGCGCAGCGCCGCTTCAGCGGCGGCATCTTGGACGATCTCCACGACGCAGCAGTCCAGACTCGACGAGTGGAGGACCACCACCGTGGGCGCCACCTTCCCGATCTTGCCTATCCCGTACCAGCCCGAGACCCCACCATGCCCACGCCCAACCCTGCGCGGAAGAGTCGCTGGGTACAGCCGGTCGGCACCATCGGCGCCCTGCTCCCAAACTGCTCCCGAAGTAAGGGGCGATAGCAGAGAAGCTCGTTACCGACGACTCCGGCGACGAGCTTCCTACCTGCAGATGTTGATGGTGGGCGATACTGGGATCGAACCAGTGACCTCTTCGGTGTGAAGCAGGACGCTGCACCGACTCTGACCTGCGGAAACACAGAGCTGCAGCTGGGCGCGCGTGCCGTTGAGCGCTGTTCGGCGCCGTTGGGTGCAGTTGACTGCCGTTGGGTGCACCCGTCTGCTCCCATCTCGCTCCCCCGAGCCTGGCCCCCACGACAGGCAGCCTGGGTCGCCCGCGCTCATGTTGATCCGGCAGGGGGTCGCGCGCCGCGCACAACTCATGAACAGGGGTCACCGCTTGGAAACTGCCATCATCGGTTGGAGCTGCAGCCGGCCGAGGAACTCCCGGATGTGCCCGGCGATCTCGTCGACGTGGGTCTCCAGCGCGAAATGCCCGGTGTCGAGCAGGTGGATCTCGGCGTCGGGCAGGTCGCGCGCGAAGGCGCGGGCACCGTCGGGGCCGAAGATTTCGTCGTTGGCTCCCCACACCGCGAGCAGCGGCAACTGGGTCTGCCGGAAGCACTCCTGCGCCTGCGGATAGATGTCGAGATTCGTCTTGTAGTCCCGGAAGAGCTGAAGCTGGTTCTCGTCGTTGCCCGGCCGGGCGAGTACCTCCATAGCGTGCCGCCAGGCGTCCGGGCTGACCAGGCTGACGTCAGGTACACCGGTCTCGTACTGCCAGCGGACCATCTTCTCGGTGAACGCCTGCCGCGCGGCAGCCTCCGTCTTCGGCCCGGGCTCGTTGGCATATGTGAACAGCGGCTTCCAGAACGCCTCCACGAAACCTTCCTGGTACGCGTTCCCGCTCTGGGTGATGATCGCGGAGATGCTCTCGGGGCGGCGCAGCAGCAGCCGCAGCGCGATCGGTGCCCCGTAGTCCTGCATGTAGACGGCGTACCGGCGGATGTCGAGCTGGTCCAGCAGGCTGGCGGTGACGTCGGTGAGCGCGTCGAAGGTGTACGGGAAGTCGGCCAGCGACGGCGCCGAAGAGTAGCCGAACCCGATGTGGTCGGGAGCCACCACGTGGTACTGGTCGGCCAGCGCCGGGATCAGCTCCCGGAACATGTGCGAGCTGGTCGGGAAGCCGTGCAGCAGGACGAGCGGCGGCGCATCCGGCAGGCCGGCCTCACGGTAGAAGACGTCAAGGCCGTCGACAGTCGCGGTCCGGTGGTGTGTGCCGCCAACCATGGATCCCCCTCCGGTTGCCCCGCCGACCCGACATGCTCATGGGCCGGACCAGCCGGCTGCGCGGTCGGACAGCTCATATGCCGTACTTTCCTCATACTGCCCCGTCGGGGGCCGCTCGGGGCGGGTATGACCTCGACGTACCACCATCCGCGTGGCGACGAGGGCCGCGCGCCGACGGCGCAGAGGCCGGGCGGGTTTCGCCTGGTAGTTGATGGTGGGCGCGGCAGGTTTCAAACCTGCGACCCCTCGCTCTTGTAAGAACTGCGCGCCTCGTCCGGCCGCGTCCGTGCAACGAAGCCTCCGCCCGGTCGATGGTCGACCGGATGATGAAGACCTCGGCCGGCACTTGGCGGGATCTCACCGAGGCGATCCGGCAGGAGTCCAACCGCCGGCAGACTCACTAGGCCCCGTCCTGCCGCGAGCATCCGCAATGACATGGCTTGCCGAGCGGCGACGTCGCACGTCGACATCGAGCCCCAGCGCTGCAGACGAGCGAGTCGTGCCATGGATGGCCGGCGACCCATCAGCCTCGGCGGCCGGTCCGAACCCACTGGAGCGGTCCAGTGCGGAGACCTTCGCTGGTGAGACCGTGAAAGATGATCATCACAATGATGCCGAGTAGTCCCAGTAGCGGGTTTACGATCCAGCCGAGCAGCCCGGCCAATCCGTAGAGAACGAGGCCAGTGATTGGGCGAGCCTCCTGCGCGTGAACGTGGTCTTGGTCGATGTGGCCCGCGCGCAGCGTCGGATGGCGGCGCAGGTAGGCGAAGAACACCAACCAGGGCGCCGACATCAGCGCCGCCGCGAGCGCGTACATGACGACAGCCACCCGCAGGTCGTCGGTGTCACCATCGACGAGCGCCGACGATAGAACCGCAGTCGGAAACGGGATGATCACCACGCCGAAGAGGATGCTGATATTGATCCAACTGAGCGTGAGGGTCGTGCCGCGGACCAGCCGTAGCAGTGCGTGGTGGTTGAGCCAGAGGACGCCGATGTAGACGAACGAAACCACGAAAGCCAGGTAGGACGGGCCCTCCCTGACGAGCGACGTGAGTAGCTCACCCTGGTGGTATTCAGGCACCCGCAAGTCCAACACCAGCAGGGTGATGACGATGGCGAAGACACCGTCGCTAAACGCCGCCAGCCGACCGATGTCGGCCAGGCGAGCAGGGCCTCTCGGCTGAACCTCCTCGGGACCTGCGGACACTGCCGTACGCTAACAGTGAGGGGACCGTGGGCGGGAACGATCACCGGAAACGTCCCCGTCCTACGGCTCCATCTAGTGCGGTGTCCACTAACGTTCACCGGGTTTGCGGTGGGCGTTGTGGATCCTCGCCTTGGGGGCGAGCGACTCCCCACCGGGTGGGGCGGGCCTCCGCGGGCCAACTGATCCTCGCGCCGCCCGGGGTGGGCGGCGGGGGTCACGTCGGGACCGCCCGGCACCGGGCAGGTGCCGGCCGGCTCGACGGTGCGTGACCACCTCCGGCAACACAACAGCTGCCAGGGTGGTGGATCCGCCGCCCGGAACACGGGTGGCGATGCTGGCAGCCGCGACCAGGTCACGGTGGCCGGAGAATGCGCAGTGCGGGCACGACAAGGTGCGTCCACGAGGCTTCGGCACCCGCCTTCGGCAGGCGGGGCAGGTGGACGACGTGCCGCGTTCGTCGACCAGCCGAACACTGATACCGGCCAGGGTGGCCTTGTCGACGAGAATCTGGATCAAGCGGCCGATCTGCCACTGCCGCAACCGCAGGTTGTGCCGCCGCCCCGCAGAAAGGTCCAACACCCCGCGGGGATCACCGACGTGCAACACACCCACCCGCTGCCGCACCGCCCAGGAAACAACCGTGCGGGCGGCCTCATGCTGGGCCTGACACACCCGCCGGCGGTGCCGGCCCTCCACCAGTCGTGCCCGACGCCGGTACTGCCGCCACCGCCGCGACCCCTTCTCACCCGGCTTCGGCGCCCGCCGTGCCACGCCGCGGCGGCGGGCCTTGGTGTCGGCCAGGTGCATGCGGTGTTCGGCGCGGATCGCCCGGCCGGACACCAGCAGTGCCTCCCCGTCGGGGCCGGCCACCGCGTACGGGTGGATGATCCCCAGGTCCACCCCGGCCACGCAGGCCGGGTCCGGTTGTTCACCGGGCGGGTAGACCGCCACCGGTACCTCGGCGGTGACATCGAGAAACAGTCGGCCGCCCACACACAGCAGGGTGACCGAGCGGACCTGCTCGACCGGATACGGCACCTCCCGCGCCAAGCGCACCCACAGCGGGGCACTGCCTTTGGCGGTGGGGATCCGGACCCGAAGTCCGTCGAGGGTGAACGTGCCGTGGTACCAGCGCACCGGCACCAGCCCCCGCCGGCGACGCGGGAACCGCGCCGACACGTCACCGGCGCTGCGGCGTTTCGCCGCTGCGAACCACGCGTCCGAGAACCGGCGCAACACCGACCGGGCCCCGACGGAATCCAGTTCGCCGAACGTGCCCGGCCCGGACGTCGCCAACTCCCGGCACAACTCCTGATAACCGGACAGGGGTACGTCCCGGCGGCGGCGCCGCCACGCGTTGACCTCCAACACGCACGCCCACACATCACCAGCCGAGCGCAACAGCCCGAAACACCGCCGCCGCTGCCCGGCGGTCACCCGCAACGCGACGCGCGCGGTGCGGTGCACGACCCGCGGGGCGGCGGGATCCCGACGACGAGGCACGAACCGAAGACAACACCACCGGTACGACATTTTCCCAACCCCGACCAACCCGGCCAACGTTTGTGGTCAGAGCACTAGTGCGGTGCGCCAGAAATTCGCCTGATAAGTGGGTATGGTGGTGGGATGCCGAGGACTGGGCGTCCCACCCCGCCGCTGACGTTGACCGATGAAGAACGTGCGACATTGACCCGATGGTCGCGGCGGGCGAAGACGGCGCAGGTCCTCGCGATGCGCTCCCGGATCATTCTGGCCTGCGCCGATGGCGGCTCGAACACTGATGTGGCAACGGCACTGGGTGTTCATCTGTCCACGGTGGGGAAATGGCGTCGCCGATTTTTGAAGCTGCGGCTGGACGGACTGATCGACGAGCCGCGGCCGGGTCGTCCTCCGTCCATCGGTTTGGACCGGGTCGAAGAGGTCGTCGTCGCCACCTTGGAGCAGACGCCACGTAACGCCACCCACTGGTCGCGTACCTCCATGGCGGAGAAGTCCGGACTGTCGAAGTCCACCGTCGGACGGATCTGGCGGGACTTCGGCCTCAAGCCGCATCTGGCCGACACGTTCAAGCTCTCCACGGATCCGCAGTTCATCGAGAAGGTCGTCGACGTGGTCGGGCTCTACCACAACCCGCCCGAACGGGCCGTGGTGCTCTGCGTGGATGAGAAGTCGCAGATCCAGGCCCTGGACCGGTCCCAGCCGGTGCTGCCGATGATGCCCGGCATGCCCGAACGCCGCACCCACGACTACGCCCGCAACGGCATCACCAGCCTGTTCGCCGCGTTCAACATCGCCGACGGCACCGTCATCGGCGAACTGCACCGCCAGCACCGCGCGACCGAGTTCAAGAAGTTCCTGGCCACGATCGACAAAGCCGTGCCAGCCGATCTGGACGTGCACCTGGTCTGCGACAACTACGGCACCCACAAGACCCCCGCCGTGCGGGCGTGGCTGGCCCGCCATCCCCGCTTCCACATGCACTTCACACCGACCGGTTCCTCCTGGATCAACCAGGTCGAACGCTGGTTCGGCTACCTCACAGAGCAGAAGATCCGCCGCGGCGCCCACAAGAGCGTTCACAGCCTGGAAGCCGACATCCGCACCTGGATCGCAGACTGGAACACCAACCCCAGGCCCTTCACCTGGACCAAGACCGCCGAGGAGATTCTCGAATCACTCGCACGATTTTGTAGGCGGATTTCTAGCGCAGCACACTAGCCGGGCTGGTCGCCGGCGAGTAGCCCTCAATGGCAGGTGTCGGCCCGGACATGCACACCGCACCACGGCGGCAGGTCGGCTGCCCACACCCGCCAGCCGCCCGCGTCTCGCCGCGTCTCGAACCGCCACGGGTGGGCTGCGCCGCTGGGGTTGGCCTGTTCGTTCCACCAGTTCGGGCGGACCTGGGCGGCTACCGTCGCGCGGTCGTCGTCCTGGTCCTCGACGTCGATCGGTCCGACCGTCTCCAGCTTCGACGGCACGTTGCCGCGTCCATCTCGCCGTGGTACTGACGCCCACTGCCGCAGCAGTTCCTCATGCCGCTCGTCGACCAGCACCCGGGATAGGCCGATCTCCTCTCCGCTGCTCATCTGGAGCACGTACACGCTCACCGCCGCGTCCGGCGTCGCCTCACCTCGATCTGCCTCGGCCTATCGCAGAGCAGCCCACGACACCGGCACTGCCACGATCCCGGTACACAGCACGGCCACGAGCGAGAGAACCACCCACGGCCAATGGCGTGGCGACCGAACCAGCGGCTTGCCTGCCGCCGCCCGGCGACCCGGCAAAGCTGGTACCTCCCCTGGTCCCATACACGGCAACAATGCCCCCGCTGCCCTCGTTACGGCTGCTGGACGGGGTTGGGACTGTGGATTTAACGGTGTTTCCGGCCTGACCCGCCGGGCGTGGTGCCTGGCGAGGAAGGTGCCGTGATGACCGCGACACTGAACGATGTGACCCCACGGAAGAGGAAGCCTGAGCCGTCGGCGGAGGAGCAGGCCGCTGCCGAGCTGGTCCGGCTGGCCAAGGAACAGGGCTTGTCGCTGACCGGCCCGGACGGGCTGCTCAAGCAGTTGACCAAGACGGTGCTCGAGACTGCGCTGAACGAGGAGATGACCGAGCACCTGGGCTATGAGAAGTACGATCCGGCCGGCGCCGGGTCGGGCAACATCCGCAACGGCACCCGGTCCAAGACGGTGCTGACCGAGGCGACTGGTCATGTCGAGATCGACGTGCCACGTGATCGGGCCGGCACGTTCGAACCGCAGATCGTCCGCAAGCGGCAGCGCCGGTTGTCCGGGGTCGACGAGGTCGTGTTGTCGCTGTATGCCAAGGGGCTGACGACCGGGGAGATCTCGGCGCACTTCGCCGAGATCTACGGGGCGTCGGTGTCGAAGGAGACGATCTCCCGGATCACCGACAAGGTCATCGAGGAGATGACCGACTGGTCGCACCGGCCCTTGGACGAGATCTACGCCGCGGTGTTCATCGACGCCATCGTGGTCAAGGTCCGCGACGGGCAGGTCGCCAACCGGCCGTTCTACGCCGCGATCGGGGTCACCCTCGACGGGGACAAGGACATCCTCGGGCTGTGGGCCGGCGCCGGTGGTGAGGGCGCCAAGTTCTGGATGGGCGTGCTGACCGACCTGCGCAACCGAGGCGTCAAGGACGTGTTCTTCCTGGTCTGCGACGGCCTCAAAGGGCTGCCGGAGGTGGTCACCAACGTGTGGCCCCAGACCGTCGTGCAAACCTGCGTGATCCATCTGATCCGCAACACGTTCCGGCTGACCTCCCGCAAGTACTGGGACGAGCTGAAACGCGACATCAAGCCGATCTACACCGCGGTCAACGCCACCGCGGCCCGGGCAGCGTTCGACGACCTCGCGGACAAGTGGGGTGGACGGTATCCGGCGGTGATCCGGTTGTGGGACAACGCCTGGGCCGAGTTCATCCCGTTCCTGGACTACGACGTGGAGATCCGGCGGGTGATCTGCTCGACCAACGCGATCGAGTCGTTGAACGCCCGCTACCGCCGGGCGGTCAAGGCCCGCGGCCACTTCCCGAACGAGCAGGCGGCGCTAAAGTGCCTGTATCTCGTGACCCGGTCCCTGGACCCGACCGGAACCGGCAGGACCCGATGGACGATGCGCTGGAAACCCGCGTTGAACGCCTTCGCCATCACCTTCAGCGACCGCTTCCCGGCCGCTGAGACCTACTAGAAGATCGCCGGAAACACCGTTAGCGAGATAGTCCCACGGGGTTCGAGCCCCAGCTCACGTTGCCTTCGTGCTCTGGCGTGTTGGTGACTTGGACGATGTCGGTGCCGTCCGCTGCTGCTGTATAGATGTCGTCCTGGCCGAGGGCGGGGTTCCACATGCTGAAGGCAAATCGGTTGCCGTCGGGGGACCAGTCGGGCTCGAAGGCGAAGTACCAGCTCTCGCCCGTGTGTAGCTTGATCTGCTGTAGGTCGGAGCCGTCGGGATGCACCCTCCAGATCTGGCCGTGGAAGTTGTTGAACAGCAGCCATTTGCCGTCGGGTGACCAGCTCGCGCAGTTGCGTAGCTTGCCCCACGGGGTGATGCGCTTAACGTTGGTCCCGTCGCTGTCCATTACGAACAGGGCCGAGTTGCCGTTCTTGCGGGTCGGGTCGTCGCGGTAGAAGGCGATCTGTGACCCGTCGGGGGAGTAGTCGCACTTGAGGTCAGTGCCGCCCGGGTAGGGGTTGGTGGTGAGCCTGGTCAGGTAGCTGCCGTCCAGTCGGATCGTGAACACGCCAGAGGCGAAGTCTGGATCTGTCTCGTCCCACGCCTCGCAGGCCAGGTGCGTCTGGTCGGGTGACCAGGTGGTGCAGCCGGCGAGAAACCCCGGGCTGGGCCGGGCCAGCACGTGGAAGCCGGTGCCGTCGGCGTTGTAGAGGCCGGTGCAGCACTGGCCGTCCTCGGTGAGGGCGAGCTGCGCCAGCATCGTGCCGTCCGGAGACCAGGTGGCGCAGCATCCCTCCGCCGAGTCCGGGCTCAGCCTGCGCTCGGCCGTGCCATCCGGGTTGCTGATGAAGACGGCGTTCTCGCCCCGGTCGAACGCGAGTTGCCCGTTGACGGGTGCGCTCGCAAAGGCTGGCGTGGTGCCGCCGAGTAGCAGCCCAGCGAGCAGGGTCGCCGCCGCCGCGAGGCTCCGCATCGTCTGTCGTCCCATGGTTGTCTCTCCGTTGCCTGGTCCGTCCGGCGGCCGGTCCACCACCTGCGTCAAAGGCTCGGACGGGGGGCGGATGCCGACATCCGTGCAGTCACTGAGTGACGGGGATTCGGGCGGCAAGCCGGTTGGTCCCGTCGGCCCCCGGCTCCACGGTCAGCCGACCGCCGAGTGAGCTGATCCGGTCGGGCACGTCGTCAAGCGCCTCCGTCGCGCAGGGCGAGACCAGGTCGAGGACCAGGTCGTCGTCGTACATGGTCACGGCCGCGTCGGTGGGACCCGCAGCGGCGGCCCGGGCGACGAGGAGGTACGCCGTCGTCTCGACCAAGTCCGGGAACCGGCCCTCGGGCAGGTCGAGCAGGCGCAGCGGTGCGGTCTCAGCGAGCGAGGTCAATGCCGCAGCGAGCCCCTCCTCGCGGAGGACGACGGGCGATATTCCACGGGCGAGGGCACGGAGCTGGTCCAGGGCCGCCTGCACTGCCGGCACCGCCGCATACAGCCGTTCGCCGTCCTCCCCAGCCCGGCTGCGCAGGACGCTCAACGCGAACGACAGCGCGACCAGTCGCTGTTGGGCACCGTCGTGCAGGTCCCGCTCCAGACGCACACGCTGCGTGTCGCCGGCCTCGATGAGGCGCAACCGGGAGGCACGCACGTCCTCCAGGACCGCCAGGGTCCGGGCGCGCAGGCCCGCGCTCTCCAAGCCGAGGTGCCCGGCGCCGATCAGCTCGGCGACGAGGACCGGGTCGTCTAGAAGACCGGGCCTGTGCACCAGGACGGCAAATTCGTGGTCGCCGATGGCGAGTCGGGTGGTCCGGCGGCCGTCGGCGGGAACGAGCAGCGGATGCCCGGCCGCATCGACGTACCCGCCGACGTCCAGGGGGTAGGCGACCTCCAGGCCGGGATCGCCGACGCGTTCGGCGACGGCGTCGCGAAGCCGACCGGGCTGGGAGCCCGCGGCAACGTCGACGACGAGCCGGGCGAGGTAGGCGTGGGTGCGCCGGGCGCGTACGAGCTCGGCCACGAAGGTGGCCGCCAGCACGATCAGGGCGATCCCCTGGGCGGCCCAGAGCCGGCTTTCGAGTGCGGTGTGCCCGAGGTGGCCGCGATCGAAGTTGATCAGGAAGGTCCACGCGGAGGCCACCAGGTAGGCACCCCCTCCGGCAACGACGGGTGCCGCCCGCCGTCGCCGGACCGGTGTCGCGCGCACGAGGCGTGCGGTGACCACCACCATGACGACGACCGCCCACGCCAGGCCGATCCGCATCCCCCACTGCGCCGTCCGCTGAAGCGCCCCGGCGTCGTCCGCCAGCACGACAAGGTTGTCGGGGCACGTCGGACACCCCTGGCTGGCCGGGTCGAAGTACACCGTGGGCAGCACACCGAGGAGCGCGATCGTCGCGACGTACCCGACGGCGGCGAGCGGCACGTTCCACCGCGATCGACCCATGTCGACCAGGGTCAGGTGCCCGACTACAGCGGGGCCGGCGTAGCCGAGGCAGAGCGCCGTGGTGAACGTGAGCGCGGATCCGGCCAGCGGCGAGTCCCACTCGGCCACGAACCAGGCGATCGCGACCAGGACCAGGAGCAGAGCCGGCCGTCGACCCCAGCGCAGGACACCTGCCGCGATCGTCAGCCAACCGGCGGTCAGGTACAGGATCAACGCCCACGGTGCGTCCGCGGCGAACGAGTAGCCCTCGCTGTTCGCCGCCAGCCACAGAGAGAGACCGCCGAGCAGGAGCCCGGCTCCGCCAACCGTCAGCCGGAACGGCATGGTCGGATCATTCCAGCCGAGCCGTCACGTGTCACCCTTGACTCAGTGCCTGCACCGATGGCGGATTCGCCGACCCTTCGTAGCGTCCAGGGAGTCGAAAGGAGACGCCATGAAACACTCGTACGCCGCCATCGCCACGGCGCTCTCGTCCGCCTTGCTGGCTTCCGGCTGCAGTGCCGCGCCGGATCGCGCCGGAGGTGACGCTGAGGAGCAGGTGCGGGTGCTGACCTACGCCGTGGTGAACATCGGAGGGCCCAGCGCGGCGGAGACCGAGTGGGCCGACGACGTGAAGCGACTCTCGGACGGCGCGCTCCAGATCGAGTTCAAGAGCGCCTGGCGGCGAGGGGAACCCCAGCAGGAGCAGGGAGTCCTCGCCGACCTCCGCGAAGGAAAGGTCGCCCTGGGCGGCGTGCGGGCGCGGGCCCTGGACCGGGAGGGCTACCTCGGCTTCCAGGCATTGGTAGCGCCGTTCCTGGTCGACAGCTACGCGCTGGAGTCCGCGGTGTTCGACAGCGGAATCGTGGACGACATGCTGGCCGGCGTCACCGCAATCGACGTGGTCGGCATCGCCGTCCTGCCATCATCGCTCTACCGGGTGACCGGCAAGGAGCACGCCTTCGCCGGTCCGGACGACTTCCGCGGCCAGATCCTCGCCACGCAGGACTCCGCAATGAACGAGGCCACGATGAAGAGCCTCGGAGCAACTCCGCATTTCATGGCGAGCAGCTCCGACATCCGGGCGTACGACGGCTACACGGCACCTCCCGGAGCCGTCGCCGGGAACAGCTACCAGAGCTTCCTGCGCCACCTCGCCGGCAACCTCAGCCTAGGCATCCAACCCAGCCTGATCCTCATGGGCAAAGTAACCGAGGGCTCGCTCGACGAGGAGCAACGCAAGATCCTGCGCGAGGCCGCCAGTGACGTGCGCGCTGCGGCGATCAGGGCGAGCCAGGAGGACGACCGGGTCGGGATGTCGGTCCTGTGCAACTCATCGGTCGAGGTCAGTTTCGCCAGCGCTGAGGATCTACAAGATCTCCGGAAGGCCGTTACGCCCGTGTACGACCAGCTCAGGCAGGATCCCCAAAGCGCGGAGTGGCTCGGCCAGATCACCGCCCTCAAGATCAAAACCGCCGCTGCACCGGACGTGGCGACGTGCCCCGATACGCCAACCCCCGCCTCCACCGATTTAGGCATCCCGGACGGGACCTACGTCCGCACCCGGACCAAGGAAGACCTCGAGCGAGCGCCCTACTACCTCTCGTGGTATCCGCCCGGCACGTCGACCCTGACCTTCAGGCGTGGCGTGATGACCAAGATCGACCCGGAGGGGGCGAGTCAGAGTCACACGTATACGTTGTTCCAGGGCCGTATCCACGCCGAGAACAACGGCCCCGTGGACTTCATCGCCTCCTATCACCTAGACGGCGACAAGCTGACGTTCACCGACTTCATCTGGCCCGACTGCACTAACTGCCAGCCGGACGAGTCTGCCTACGGAGGATCCGACCCATGGATCAGGCAGTGAGGGCGGGGTGAGCGACCCGTGTCCGTCGTGTCCGCGTTGGATCTGCTCGTCGGAGCGGTGGTCCTGGGCTCCGGTGCGGTCGCCTGGCGGACGCGTCCCGGGAGCCGCGTGGGTCTGCTCATGGTGCTCGCAGGGCTGGCGTGGTTCGCCGGCTACCTGACACCAAGCCTCGTGTTCCTCCATCGTGGGCCGCTAACCCACCTGCACCTGGCCTACCCGACCGGCCGCCTGCGGGGTCCATTGTCGTGGGTCGCGGTCGCCGCGGCGTACCTCGCCGCGATCACCGAGGCGTTCGCCCGCTCGCCGTGGCTGCAGGTGATCCTGGCCGCCCTGGTGGTGGTCACCGCGTTCCAGGTCTTCGGACGGACCAGCGGGCCCGCCCGCGTGGCAGCTCGCCCTGCGCTCCTGGCGGCATGCGCGTTCGCTCTCGTGCTCCTGCTGGGCGGCGTCAACCAGTTGTTCGCCTGGCGGCTCGACCTGCCTGTCCTGCTGGCCTACGACACGGTAGTCGCCCTCGTGGTCGTGGTGTTGCTCGTGGACCTGCTCCGAGGCGGGTGGACCGACGCTGCGCTCGCCGAGTTGGTCACCAACGTCGGACGAGGCCTGCCGACCGGACTGCGTGCCCAGCTGCGCCGCGCCATGGGAGACCCGGCCGTCGAGATCGGCCTCTGGCGCGCCGACCGAGGCAGCTACGTCGCCGAGGATGGGACCGTGCTCGACCTCACCGGCGACAACCGGGCGGCCACCCGCGTCGACGAGGGGGACGAGCCGCTGGCCGTCGTCGCGCACGACCCCGTGCTTCTGGGCGACCCCGAGCTGATCGCCGGGGTCGCGTCCGTCGTTCGGCTCGCCGTCTCCAACAACCGCCTGAACGCGGAGATCGATGCAGCCGTGACCGAGCTGCGCGCGTCCCGTCGCCGCCTGGTGGAGATCGGGGACGCCCAGTGCCGGCGCCTGGAGGCGGTCCTGGTGGCAGGGCCGTACGAGCAGCTCGACCTCGCCGCCGGAATCCTTCGCGAGTGTGGCCCGCTCAACGGCGAGCGCGATCGGCTCTTGATCGAGCTGCATGCTGCCCGCGCCGAAATGGACGCCTTCGCACGAGGGGTCCGGCCGCCCTCCTTGGCTGCCGGCGGCCTGTCCGCCGCGCTGCGAGAACTTGCCCAGCGGTCGGCCGTTCCCGTAACCGTCACCGCCGACGTCCGGCGGCTGCCGCCGGCGGTCGAGGCCGCGGTCTACTTCTGTTGCTCCGAGGGGCTCGCCAATATCGCCAAGCACGCCGGGGCGACGGCCGCGTCAATCGAGATCACCGCCGACGGGCGCAAGGTGGTCGCCCACATCGGTGACGATGGGGGCGGCGGGGCGGACCGCCGCAGCGCCGGGCTGCGCGGCCTCGCAGACCGGGTTGAGGCGCTCGACGGCATCCTGACGGTGGTCTCCCCGCCAGGCGGCGGCACGCAGCTTGTCGTGAGCCTCCCGCTGGCCGGGAAGGAGGAATGATGCGGGTCGTCATCGCCGATGACTCCATGCTCATCCGGGAGGGCCTCGCGCGCCTGCTCGCCGAGGCCGGCGTCGAGGTCGCGGGGACGGCCGAGGACGCCGCAGGGCTGCTCCGGGAGGTCGCTCTTACCGCCCCCGACGCCGCAGTAGTCGACATCAAGATGCCCCCCACCCACACCGACGAA
Organism: Micromonospora kangleipakensis; assembly: GCF_004217615.1. Classification (NCBI taxonomy): domain Bacteria; kingdom Bacillati; phylum Actinomycetota; class Actinomycetes; order Micromonosporales; family Micromonosporaceae; genus Micromonospora; species Micromonospora kangleipakensis. Next base: position 4,883,077 of record NZ_SHLD01000001.1, read on the forward strand.
GGGCTGCGCGCGGCCCAGCGCATCCGGTCCGAGCACCCCAAGGTGAGCGTCCTGGTGCTCTCCCAGCACCTGGAGTCGGACTACGCCCGCCGGCTGGTCGCCGAGGGGCCAGGTCGGGTCGGCTACTTGCTCAAAGACCGGGTCAGCGACATCGACACGCTCCGCGATGCCCTCAACAGGCTGAGCCTCGGCGAGTGCGTCATCGACCCCGCCATCGTGTCGGGCCTTATGTCCAAGCGACGTCCCCCGAGCCCGTTGGACTTCATCAGCCCGCGAGAGCGCCAGGTACTTGTCCTCCTCGCCGAAGGCAGGTCCAACCGGGCCATCGCGGATCGTCTGAGCATGAGCATGCGCACGATGGAGACGCACGTGCGACAGATCTTCAACAAGCTTGGCCTTCCCGAGTCCAGCGAGGACCACCGCCGCGTGCTGGCCGTGCTCACCTACCTGCGATCGACCAATTGACATTCCTGGACTTCACAAGGATGGATTCGGAACTCCGAGGCCTGAGCGACAGAGGCCTGAGCGAGACTCGATAGGACCAGAGAATGGTAATCGCCCCAGGGCCATGAGTTCGGCCATCTGTCGAGTGACCTCGACAGCGTGGCGGGTCGATGGCTGGCTAAGGGACGTCTCGTAACTCGGCGGAGGCGTTGCCTGTGACCGGGTTGGCGCTCACCTGGGACGATGTTGTGGAGATGGGCGATGCCGGAAGCGGTATCGATCAATGTGTGGGCAGCGCGGCGGTAGTCCCGCAGGACTTTCCAGCACTTCATCCTGGCCAGGGCGTGTTCGACCCCGGCGCGGACGCTGCGGTGCTGGGTGTTGAGCTCTTCCTTCCAGGCCGGCAGTTCGCTGCCGTCGGAGGGCTTGCGGTACGGGATGATCACCTCCGGGTTGCCGCGGTATGCGCCGTCGGCCATCACAGGCCGACCCGCGAGCTTCTGGTCGATGCCTGAGGTGCGGTAGACGATGGTGTCGTTGCGGTTTCCCGGCTGCGGGTCGCCGACGGCGATGACGAGACGTGTGCTGGCGTCGATGGCGACCTGCAGGTTGGTCGAGTAGCGGTAGTTCTTGCTCCGCGCGGCGAGGCTGTGGTCCCGCGTGGGGATCAGGCTGCCATCGACGATGGCGATCTGGTCGACCGGACGCCGACGCACGGGGGCGAGAGCCAGCAGCGGGCCGAGGGAGTCGATGACCCGGTGCGCGGCGGAGTGCGACACCCCGAACAGCGGGCCGATCTGCCGCATGGTCAGGTTGGTGCGCCAGTACGCGGCCACCAACAGCACGCGGTCCGCCAGGTCGAGCGCCCACTGCCGGCCCGGCCGACCGTCAGCGATCGTGTCCCCGCCTCGCTCGACGACCAGGCGGACCAGCTTGCGGAACTGGGCGGGTTGCAACCCAGTGAACGGGAAGATCCACTCGGCGCGCGCTGCGGAGATCACCTGCACCCAGGCATCCTCGATGTCGTGCACCGCATCCTGGCGTACCGCGTAACGGGTCCCGTCGTTCAGCGGCGGCGGCGGACCGGCGGCGCATCGCGGCGCGGGACGACCGGACTGCGCCGCCTGGACCGGTAGAGGTGCAGCCGTCGGTTCATCAGACCAGTCCTCCCCATCATGTCGATGGCGAGATCCAGCGCCCGGTTGAACCAGGCCGTTGCCTGGGCGTTGGTGAGCACGTCCGGGACCCGTGCAAAGAACTCGCTCCACTCCCCGTTCCAGTCGAAAGTGATGTGCAGGCCGCCCCGGCCGATGTGCTTGTCCCATGGCAGGGTGACCGTGAAGTCGTCGATCCGGATGCCAAGCTTCGCGAAGTCGTGCTGGAACTGGCGCGGGAAGATGTGGTGGTCGTGCATGGTGCCTGCCTTGATGAGGCGTAGACACTCATCCGGGTTGTCCACCACGCCCGGCGCCCGTACCGGACCGGTTGTCGGCCCGCTCGGAGCCTCGACCGCCTCGGGCCCGGCGGCCCCGGGCGCCTCAATGGAACCCTCCCGGGCGGCACCGGGTGCCTCGATGCTGGTTCCCCTGTCGGCGCCCGGTGCCTGAACCAGCGGTGGCGGCGCGCCGCCGGGCAGGGCTGTACCGCGGTACTCCTCCCCGGGTTTGGTCCGCGCCTCCGGGTGCGACTGCGCTTCGATGACGACATAGATCACACCGGCGACGACCACTGCGCCAAGCACCGCCCAGGGACTGGCCCTGACGGCCGAGCGGAGCAGGATCGAGCCGGCCTGATGGAGCCTCACTCCCAGGCCCGGGAGCGCTGTCCCGCCGACCTCGATCGCGCCCTCGCCGGCCGCCGCCTCCGCGACCTCCGCGGCGAGCTGCATCTCGGCCTCCGCCTCGGCGAAGATCCCCTCGCCCACCAGTTGTTGGCCGATCTTCACGGGGCCCTGACGGCGCCGGGCCACCGGTGACCGAAGCAGGCGCCACGAGCCCGGACGCCACCCCCTCGGCCTGCCGCTCGTGCGGGTCGCCCGGGGCGGACAGCAACGTCTTGCATCCGCCGTGGCCGCCTTGCTGCACCACATGCGTAATCTCGTGCCACAGCAGCCGCTCACCGGCCGGGGAGGCGAGTTCCGGGGCAGTCGGGCCGAGGTGGATGTCCGGGCCGTGGGTGGCCGCGACCGCGCCGATGGCGGCGACGGCACTCCGGGAAGTTGTGTCGTCGTGCACCCGGACCAGGCTGAAGTCGCGGCCGAAGGCCCTCTCGGCGCGCCGTCGCAGCGCGCCGGGCAACGCCACCCCGCCGGAACGGGGCAGCAGCAACTGCTCCGCCGGATGGTGCGGCCCGCCGCCGGGCATCGGTCGGGCGTCGGCGAGGAGACCCGTGACGGCGGCGTTGCCGGCCTGACGCTGCAAGCTCAACACGGCGTGCGACACTCCGCCGGGCGATCGCCGGGACTGCGGCGGGAGGTCCGCGTCGTCTCGAGCCCGCTCGGCGTTGGTAGCGACCCGCTCCTGCCCCATGGCATCCTCTCGCGCCTCACCGTACGCTCATCCTACGATCACTCAGCGCTGCCCCACTCGAATACGACTCATTCACGAGGCGATACCGCGGCAAGTAAGCCGCCTGCCGGCCAGGGTGCGCCGCAGGATCAGAACCGGCCGCTCCGCGGGCTCGTGGTCCGACTCGTTCTCAGCTTCGTCATGTGCCTGATCAACCCCGACTCTCGGGGCACGGCCGTTGACCTTCTGGTGGGCCTCGGCTGGACATCCGTGGGCGTGCCCATCGTCCTGGTGATCGTCGCCTGAGTGTGGGTGGGGCTACGCCAACGACCGGTGGTAGCACGAGCGGACGCCTCACGGCAGATGGAACCGCCGACGGAGCCGGTGAGAAGCCGTGGCTTCATAGGCCGGCAGGTTGACCACTTGAGTCTTCCCGAAGAGGTCACCAGCCAAAAAGCCCTACTCAGCGACTTGCACGTGAGATCGGCGTTCCACTAACTCAGCCTGCGGAGCCGTACGCCCGCAGGAACGCGCGTACTCCGGCGGAGGTCAGCCGGTCGGCCTCCTCCGGCGGGAGCGGGCTGACCCCCCAGTAGGACCGTTGCGTGATCTCGGTTGAGATCAACGCCATGAAATGGGCGGCGGCCTGGGCCGGGCTGCCGTGGACGTCGATCAGGCCACGATCGCCCAACGCGGCCATGGCAGACGCCACCTCGCGGCCCACCACGCGCGGTCCGGCCTCCTGCCAGGCGTCCAAGACCTCGGCCGGGATGTGCGCGGCCTCCGCGTAGATGTGCCGCACCAGCGAGAAGTGGTCGCGGGAGTCCGTTATCAGGCCGACCCAGGCGCGGGCCAGAGCGAGCAGGTCACGTTCAAGGTCGTCAGGATGCGGCGGACGCTCCGGATCCAGGTACCTCCGCAGCTGCGCGAGCTGCTCGTCCCTGACCCGCTCTGCGCTCAACCGCATGATGGAGCGGAACAACTCCTCCTTCCCACCCGGGAAGTGGTTGTAGATGGTGCGAGTCGAGGCGCTGGCCTCGGCGGCGATCGTGTCGATGCTGGCCCGGGAGTAGCCGTCCCGTCCGAAGACCTCGCACGCGGCCTGCACGATCGCTGTCGCCTTGTCCACCCGGCCCCGCCGCGGCTGGGCCGTCCTTGTCTTGTCCTCTGATCCCGCGCCGGTCATCGCTTCATCTCCCACATGTCGATCAAGGCCGATTACAACGACCGTTTTATCTTTTGCAATACTCGTTGTATGCTACCTGACGTGCAGCGAATCGTGGCAATGAAACGAGAGGGGAGACCGCGATGTCTGACTTCGCACCTTCGAACGACCCCGCGCTCCGGGTCGCCGTCATCATCGGAAGTGCTCGTGGCGGCGGCTCCGGCCTGTCGGTCGCCGAGTGGTTCACCGGCCATGTGGGCCACCGCCCCGACATCGATCTGGACGTTGTCGATGTCGCCGGCCTGGATCTTCCCGTGTCCATGCCCGGGCGGGACGGCCTTCCCGCCCCCGCGCCGGGGACTCAGGCCGTTCTCGCCGACGTCAGCCCACGGCTGGCCGCCGCCGAGGCGTTCGTCGTCGTCACGCCCGAGTACAACCACAGCTTTCCGGCCTCGTTGAAGAACCTCATCGACTGGCACTACACCCAGTGGCAGGCCAAGCCGATCGGCTTCGTCTCCTACGGCGGGTTGAGCGGCGGGCTTCGCGCCGTCGAGCAGCTTCGTCAGGTCTTCGCCGAGCTGCACGCCATGACTGTGCGCGACTCCGTCAGCCTGCACGGGCCCTGGTCCGGGCTGGGCGAGGACGGCAGACCGCTCGACCCGGTGGTCCTCGAGAGCGCCGCCAAGAACATGGTCGACCAGCTGTTGTGGTGGGGCCGCGCGCTGCGCACCGCTCGCGCCGAGCACCCGTACGGTATGTGACGGGGGGATGAGCACCGCCACCGGACCGGCACGAACCGCCGGATCCGCCGCCACTCTCGCCCGTACCCTCGTGGTCGTCGTCATCGATCATGGCCGTGCTCGACGTGACCATCGTCAACGTCGATCTCCATCCGCTGGCGACGGTGTTCGACGCGCCACTCGCCACCGTGCAGTGGATCGCCACCGGCTACACGCTCGCTCTTTGCGCCGTGATCCCGCTGGCTGCCTGGGCCATGAGCCGCTTCGGCGCCAAGCGCGCCTACCTCACCGCGTTGGCCCTGTTCACCGGCGGCTCCGCCGCTAGCCACCTCCGGTTTAGACCATCCCGCCACACGACAAACCCACCACCAAAGGAATGATCTTGTGATTGACGTACCTCTCTCTGTCCTCGATGTCGCTCCGGTCGACGCCACCGGATCCTCCGCCGAGGCCCTCCGGCACACCACGGCGCTCGCGGTCCGCGCCGAGGAGCTGGGTTACCGGCGGTTCTGGGTGGCCGAGCACCACAACACGCCGTGGGTCGCCAGTTCGTCCCCGGCTGTGCTGATCGCGCATTTGGCGGCGTCGACCTCGACGATCCGGGTCGGCTCGGGCGGCGTGCAGCTGCCCAACCATGCCCCGCTGGTGGTGGCCGAGCAGTTCGGCACCCTGGAGGCGCTGCACCCGGGCCGGGTCGACCTGGGCATCGGCCGGACGTCCGGCACCGACCAGGTCACCGCGCTGGCCCTGCGCCGGACGACGAAGGGCCTGTCCGCCGAGTCGTTCCCGCAGGAGTTTGACGATCTCATCGGGTACTTCACCAGGCGCGAGCCCCGGATGGGGATCACCGCGATCCCTGCGCTGGGCAACATGCCGAAGATCTGGCTGCTCGGATCGGGCGGGTTCAGCGCGCAGCTGGCCGGCACGCTGGGCCTGCCGTTCAGCTTCGCGCACCACTTCAGCTCCGCCAACACGCTGCCGGCACTGGCCCTGTACCGGCAGCACTTCCGCCCGTCGGAGTACCTCGACAAGCCGTATGCGATGGTCTCGGTCAACGCGATCTGCGCGGATACCGACGAGCGCGCGGAGTACCTGGCCGGCCCGGCCATGCTGTCCTTCCTGCGCATGCATACCGGCCGAGCGCAGCTGCTGGCCAGCCCTGCGGAAGCGGCCCGGTACCCGTACACGCCGCAGGAGCTGGAGCTGGCGCGGTCGCGGTTCGAGGGGCAGGCGCTCGGCTCCCCGGAGACCGTGGCCCGCCAGCTCGCCGAGCTGCGCGAGCGCACGGGTGCGGACGAGCTGATGCTGACCACCCAGGTCTACGACATCGAGGACCGGATCCGCTCGTTCGAGCTGATCGCCAAGCAGGCGGCCACCGCCTGACCCAACGGCCGGCCGCGGGCGAGGCCGGGGGGCCACAATCTGATTGAAGGGGCAACCATAGATGAGCACCGTGACACCAAGCAGGACTTCACCGAGACGGTGCAGGGCGACGGCATCGTGCTGGTGGACTTTTGGGCCGCGTGGTGCGGGCCGTGCCGCCAGTTCGCGCCGGCGACGCACGTCATGACCGGCGGAGGGCACCTGCCCGAGGTCTTCGCACGGCGGCCCAAACGGGCCGACGCCCGGCGCAACTACGAGTCGCTGATCGCGGCGGCCCGCGAGGCGTTCGCGGAGAACGGAGCGTCGGCCTCGCTGGAGGAGGTGGCCCGGCGCGCCGGCGTAGGCATCGGCACCCTCTACCGGAACTTCCCAAATCGACGGGACCTGTTCGAAGCCGTCTACGTCGAGGAGGTCCGAGCGCTCACCCGATCCGCCGCCGACCTCGCCGACCTGCCCCCGTGGGATGCCCTCGTCGCCTGGTTGCACCGTTTCGTCGGATATGCCGCTACGAAGCGGGCGCTGGCTGAAGAGCTGCTGCACGACTCCGAGGTGTTCCGTACGTGTCGGACGGAGATCTACACCGCGAGCGAGCCGATGATGCGCCGCGCCCAGGCGGCCGGGGTGGTCCGCGACGACATCAGCTTTGACGACGTGGTCCGGCTGGTCAGCGGCCTCACAATGGCCCGATTCCCCGAGCCGGACCAGCGCGAGCGGGTGCTCGGCGTCGCCCTCGACGGCCTACGCCCCCCACCCGCGCCGCGCTGACGCTTCGCCAGCGGTCGACCAGCAGCAACCATTCGAAGATGGACGCCGGTCACGATCACGCCGCGACTCAGCCTGGTGCGGCGGTTCGCGAGGTTCACCAACCAGTACCCGTGGCAGTGGCAGCCGGCCGAGGTCGACGCGTTCTTCGCTCATCTCACTTCCGGGCAGCGCCCGCTGGCGGAGTCCACCGGCCGCGGCTATCAGTTGACGTTGCGGCTGTTCTGCGACTTCGTCAGCGACCCCGGCTACGGCTGGGCGGCTGCCTGAGCGGATCGGCCAGGCCCCGGCGAAGATCCTGCACGAGTGGAACACCGTCGCCCACGTCAGCGACTTCGAGGGACGGCCGGGTCGCCGGCCGCTGACCTACGACGAGGTCCAGGCCCTGTTCGACGCGGCGGATGGTAGGGCGGAGGAAATCCGGAAACGGGGCCGTAAAGGTGGAGAACTTGCTGCCGTGGCAGAGGCAGTTGATCGTGCCGCCCTCGACGCGCGAAACCGTGCAGTTCTGGTGGGTGCAGATCGAACTGAAGCCCTTGAATTCGCTCGGATTCGGCTGCGTGACCACGACGCCTTCCTTGGCGAAGATCTTGCCGCCACCGACCGGGATGTCGGTGGTCTTCAAAGGCTGGCCGGCCGCCGGACCGCCGCCGCCGGTGGCGGTAGGGCTAACGGCGGTGGTGGGGGCGCCGGCCCCGTCGCCGGAGTCGTCGCCGCCGCAGGCGGCCAGAACCGCCGCCGCACCGACCGCGCCCGCACCTGTGAGCAGGGCCCGACGGCTCTGCGTGCCCGGCCCGGTGAGCACCTGAACGTCGCTCATACCTCGCCCCTCTCTGCCGCCGTGCCCGTCATGATTCGCGGTCACGTTCCTGCGCACAGAGACCACTCTGTCAGGCGGTTCACCCGGTTTGCGGGGATTCTGGCCGGCCCGGTGGGCCGGCTAGCCCAGGACTAGCCCCAACGCCGTTCAGTTAGGCCGATCGGCTGGCTGTCAAGGTGTGTCGATGCTGAAGCGAGCAGCGGAGCTCCGGTAGAGACGTTGTCACTCCAAGACACCCCGAAACCAGGAGCTCCGCTTGTCGTGTTTCAGGACCTGCATGACAGGGCGGTATCAGGACCTGGGTGACACTCGCCGCCTGTAGCACCGGCCGGAGGCCTGGGCCAAGGTCGACGACCTGATCCGCGCGGGCGGCGACGGATGGAAGGAACTCACCGACCTCTGTCTCCGCCCGGCGGGTAAACGGAGCCGCTCGAACCCGGGCCACCGCAGCACATCCGCATCTGACGGCACTGCCGTGTGGTACGAACGAGCGAAAAGATAGACAGAACCGGCAGAAACGGGCGAGCAGATGGCGAGTGGGGCAGCGGCGCTGCTGCGACGACCCGAGGAACCACGAGCGACGTACCTGGAACTGTTCTTCGACCTGGTGTTCGTCTTCGCGCTCGCGCGGCTCTCGCAGGGGCTGCTGGATCATCTGAGCTGGAGCGACGCCTTCCAGACGCTCGTGTTGCTGCTCGCCCTGTGGACGGTTTGGGCCCAGACGGCGGGGCTCACGGACAGGTTGGACCCGCAGCAGCCGCTGATACAGCTGCTGGTGATCGCGACCATGTTCGGCACCCTGCTGATGGCCGCCGCAGCGCCGGAGGCGTTCGGCGAGCATGGTCTGGTCTTCGCAGGCTTGTACGTCGCCACCCAGATCGGTCGCAGCGCCGCCGTGGTGCTTTTGCTGCGGGGCCACGAGGCGCGGGGCGCCTTCGCGCGGCCACTCTTCTGGTCCTGCGTGTCCGCAGTGCCGTGGATCGCGGGTGCTGTCGCGCACGACACGGCGCGTGGGGTGCTGTGGGCGCTGGCGGTGGCCGTGGAGTACGGGGGAATCGCATTCGGCTTTCCCACACCACGGCTGGGTCGCGCGACGCGTGCAGCCGAGTTCGCAATCTCCGCCCCACATCTGGCCGAGCGCTACCGGCAGCTCTTCATCATCGCGCTCGGCGAGCTCATCCTGGTCACCGGTTTCACCTTCAGCCGCGGCAGGTTCGAGCCCGACCGGATAGCCGCGGTCGTGGTCGCGTTCACCACCACGGCGCTGCTGTGGCGGATCTACATCCACCGCGCCGGGCGGCTGCTGGCAGAGGCCATCGCAGCCGCCCCCGACCCATTCCGCGCGGTCATCCCGGCGAATTACGCCCACCTGCTCATGGTCGCCGGCATCGTCGCCATCGCCGTCGGCGACGAACTTGTCATCGAGCACCCGCTCGGACACACACCACCGGCCTGGATCACCGTCATCCTCGGCGGATCCGCGCTGTTCCTCGCCGGACGGGGCATGTTCGAGTACACGGTGTTCGGCCGGGTCTCCCGCTCCCGACCGATCGGGGTCCTCGTACTCGCCGCCATATCGCCGGCGGCGTACTTCCTGCCGCCGCTGCTGGTCGCCATGGCACCTGCCCTCGTCCTGGCCGGAATCGCCATATCCGACGCAGCCCGTGCCCGAGGACGCCCACCCGAGCCGCCCTCACCACCTGGCCCGAATTGAGTACGTTGCTTGCAGCGGGTCGAGGCCGCTGGGCCCTCGCAGTCGCGCTGGACTACGGCGTGGCCAGGCTCAACTACCCCACCCCAGGCCTGGGCCGCTCCATCTCAGCTGACTGGAGCATCAGCGCCGACAACCTCGCCGAGCGTTACCGGCAGATCCTCATCTGCTCTGCGGGCGAAATAGTCCTCGTCAGCGGTCAGACGCTCACCCGCGTCGGCTTCGGCCAGACCCACACCATTGGATTTGTTGTCGCGTTCGCCGCCACCGTCCTTCTGTGGCGGGCCTACTTCCAGGGCTGGCCACTCACTCGGCGAGGCTGTCGCCTCCGCCAAGAACCCTGGCCGGATCGCAGCCGCGGTGACCTACACCCACTTCCTCATGGTTGCCGGCGTCATCGTGACCAGCGTCGGCGCCGAACTCGTCATCGCCAACCCCGTCGACCACGCCCCGCTGTCGTGGACCCTCACCATCCTCGGCGGGCCCGCCCTGTTCCTCGCCGGGCGGGCGCTGTTCGAAAAACCGGTTTTCGGCCACGTGTACTGGTCGCGCCTGATCGGCGCGGCCGTGCTCGCCGTCAGCATTCCCGCGATGCGTGGACTACCAGCCTTCATGATCGGTGTCGCCGCAGACCTCGGCATCCTCGGCACCCTCATCGCCCCCTGGGCCATCCGGATAGCACGCGCGCACCGTCGAGCGACGCCGTCAGACCAGCACCCCAGCGGGGTCCGCTCCCTGAAGTAGGCCGGCAGAGAGCGAGGCCGACGGGCCATTCACGGGCCACAATGCGATGCCGCGGGAGGCCAAACCAGGCCTTTGGCGGCCACGTCCATCTGACGAGAGGCGCACCGCCGGCCCGATCCTGTCCAATTCCCAACCTGTTCCCGGGTCCCGTTGGGCCGCCGCGCATGCGGAAAATGCGGTGAGAGGTGCGGTCATCGTCGCCGGCCGTGTCATGACACCGGCTCCGATGACATCGGGCTGTCACGCCCCGATGACTGCACCGTCGTCTCAGCGGTCGACGCCGCGATGACATCGACGGCGTCCGGTGTGACATTGCGGTCTACGACCGTTTCGCCGCGGCCGGACGCTAGTCGTTGTGAGCGCTCGTGAGCGGCTGTGAGTGTCATCGCCGGCGTAGTCATCGTCGCCGTCACCAGTCGGGCGGACACCTCGCCCGGCAGGCGGGGAGAGTCGATGCCATGGCGGTTGGCGGTGTCACAGTGCAGTTAAGGGGCTGTGTGGGACGCCATCATGACCAGACGGCGCAACCGCTAATCCTGTAGCGCGGGCAGCGACACATCAATGCACCTGATCCGGCAGTCTGGTGCCGATCGCGACCGGCTCCGACAACGGCTCCGGTAGCTGCTCCGCCTGGCCGGTCGAGGTGGGTGCTGTGGGTAACAGGTTCAGGAACCGGGTGAGCACGGGGGAGGTGTCCGCCGTCCGCCACATCGCAGCCGAGATCACCAGCCGATCGGCGTCGCGGACAGGGACGTAGCGGAGCCCCTCGGTACGCAGGAGCCTGGTCGACTCTTGCACCAGGGCCACCCCGAGCCCGGCCGCGACCAGCGTGAGCTGCGTGCCAAGCTCCCCGACGTACCGGATCGACCGGGGGCTGTAGCCGCCTCGCCCGCACATCGAGACGAGATCGTCGTGCCAGACGGCGCAGACGTCGCGGCCCAGCATGACGAGTGTCTCCCCGTCGAGGTCGCGTAGCCCGACCTCGGCACGTGCGGCCAACGCGTGCCCCGCCGGCGCGGCGACGAGGAACCGCTCGGTCGACAGGGTCCGCATCCGCAGCTGCAGCTGCCCGCATTCGACATCGCCGAGGGTACTGAGGAACGCGACGTCGACCACGTCATCGTGCAGCGGCTGACCGAGGACGCCCATGGGCAGCTCCCGCAGGCTCAGCTCCACCTCGGGCACGACCCGCTCGAAGGCAGCCAGCGCGGTGAGGAACGGCTGCGACGAGGCGGTCGGGTGGTAGCCCACGCGGAGCCGGCCCAGCTCCCCGCGCCGCGCGCGTTCGGCCACCGATTCCGCCGCTCTCGCCTGCTCCAGCGTGCGCCGCGCCTCCACCAGGAAGAGCCGGCCGACGTCGCTGAGCGCCGTGCGGCGGCGCTCGCGCACCAGCAGGTCGACCCCGAGCGCCGACTCCAGGCGCAGGATCTGCTGGGAGAGGGCCGGCTGGGCCACGTGCAGCCGGGCCGCGGCGCGGCTGAAGTGCAGCTCCTCGGCGACGGCGACGAAGGCCTCCAGGTGCCGTAGGTCAAACTTCATATGCGCACGTTATCAAGTCATCCAGAACTCGTCTTTGATCTTATGAGCTGAGCTTCCTACCGTCGACCACATGGATTCCATAACTCACCTGGACGGCAAGGCCGCGATCGTCACCGGCGCGACGGGCGGCATCGGTGCCGTCATCGCCCGCGCCCTCGCCGAGGCCGGCGCGGCGGTCACCGTCGTCGGCCGCCGTAGCGAGGCCGGCGAGGCCGTCGTGAAGGACCTGCCGCGTGCGTCATTCGTCGCCGCGGACCTGACCGACCGCGACTCGCACCGCCGCGTCGTCGATACCACGATCGACCGCTTCGGCCGGCTCGACATCCTCGTCAACAACGCCGCCGCGCACACCAGCGGACCGGCGATCCAGGGCACCGAGGAGGACTTCGACCGCATCGTCGCGCTCAACTACAAGGCCGCGTTCTTCCTGACTCAGGCCGCGCTACCGGCCCTGATCGCGTCCGGCGCCGGACGGATCGTCAACATCAGCTCGATCGGCACGATCAAGACCTTCTGGGGCGCGGCGATCTACAACTCGTCGAAGGCCGCGCTGGACAACCTGACCCGCACCTGGGCGCTGGAGCACGGCGCAGACGGGGTACGCGTCAACGCGGTCAACCCCGGCATCGTCATCGACGGCCCCATGTCCGCACCGGTGCAGGCGTTCCTCGACATCGAGCGCGACGTACTGCCGACGATCCCGGCCCGCCGGCTGGCTACCGCGGCGGACGTGGCCGCCGTCGTGACCTTCCTCGCCGGCCCCGGCGCCGACTACCTCAACGGCGTGATCGTCCCGCTCGACGGTGGCCTGACGGCGTGACCGGCAACGCCACCCGGCGCCGCGCCGCCGTCGCGGTGCTCTGCGTCGTCCAGTTCATGGTCGTGCTCGACAGTACGATCACGACGGTGGCCGTGGACGCCATCCGCGTCGACCTGGCCACCGACGAGCGCACCCTGCAATACGTGCTCTCCCTGTACGCGGCGGCGTTCGGAGGCCTGCTGCTGCTCGCCGGCCGGGTCGCCGACCTCGCCGGGCGCCGCCGGGTGTTCGTGGCGGGCGCCGTGACGTTCACCGCCGCCTCGCTGCTGTGCGCGATGGCCAGCACGATGCCGGCGCTGCTCGCCGGCCGGGCGGTGCAGGGCGCCGGGGCGGCCTTCGTTTCCGCCGCAGCGTTCGCCCTGCTGCTTGACCTCTATCCGGAGGGCCCCGGCCGCAACCGGGTGCTCGGGATCTGGGCCGGCCTCGGTGCGTCCGGAGCGGCCGCGGGCCTGATCCTGGGCGGGGTGCTGACCGACCTCGCGGGCTGGCACCTCGTGTTCGCGGTCAACGTGCCGTTGGGAGCCGCCGCAGTCGCGCTCGCCGTCCGCCTTCTGCCACCCGCACCGTCCGCGCGACCGGCCACGGCGCGGGCCGCGCAGCTGGACGTTCCCGGCGCGATCACCGCGACGCTGGGCACGGCGACACTGGTGTTCGCCGTGACCCGGGGGCAGGCCGAGGGCTGGGCCGAGCCCGGCACGGTGGCGCTGCTCGCGTCCGCCGCCATGCTGCTCGTGGCGTTCGGGATCGTCGAGGCGCGCTCGCCCGACCCGCTGGTGCCGCTGCCGGCGCTCACCCGTGGGCCCCTGCCGGTCGCGGCCGTCGCCATCGCGTGCCTCATGGCGGTCGTCGGCAGCCAGGGCTTCTTCCTCGTGCTGTACCTGCAGCGGATCGTCGGCCTCGGGCCGACCGCGACCGGGCTCGCCATCGCGCCGAGCGCCCTGCTGGCGCTCGTCGCAACCACGGCCGCCGCGCGGCTCGCCGGTCGCGTCCCGGCCCGCGCCCTCGTCGTGGCCGGGCTTCTGCTGGTCGCCGTGGCGCAGTTGCTACTCGGGTACCTGCCAGTCGACGGGTCCTATCTCCGTGACCTCCTTCCGGGCCTGCTGCTGTTCGGGCTCGGGCTCGGCACCGCATTCGTCGGCGCCACGATCGCCGGTACCGCAGGCCTCGCCCCGGCGGACAAGGGCCGGGCGTCCGGCATCCTGAACACCGCCCAGCAGGTCGGGATCGCCGTCGGTGTCGCCGTGCTCGTCAGCGCCGCGGCCGTCGAGTCGGCCCGGCCGGAGGTGCTGGCCTCGGGCTACGGCACCGGACTGCGCCTCGGCGCGTTCGTCGCGGTGGCCGGCGCCGTCTTCGCCGCAGCCGGCGGCCGTACCCGGTTCGGCTCGACCGGGCGCCCAGCGAGGGCGGGGGTCGGGATCGTGGCGGGTGACGGTGAAAGCGCCGTTGCCGACCGACAGTGACGTCCGCTCATCGGCATGTCCGGACACTCCGAGGGCTGCTGCTGGGTGGTCACGCTCCGCAGCGCGCGGATCGCGGCAGACGCGTGCGTTACCGGGATCCCAGTCGGCCGATGAACCCCAACAGCACGTTGAACCTTTTTCAACGTGGTCAGGGCGGCAACATCCGGCGCCGGCCAATGGCCCGGATGCTCGGCCCGATGTCAGGTTGAAAAAGATTCATAGGAGCTGCGCGGCCCGCGACTCCAGATAGCGCTGCTCGGGCCGGCTGAGCGTGAGCCGCGCCGCCAGCCGGTAATGCTCCTGCGCCCCGGCCCGGTCGCCGGCCAGCTCCAGCAGATGGGCCCGCACCGCCGCGGTCCGGTGGTGCCGGGCCAGCACCGGATCCTCGGCGATCTGGTCCAGAGCGGCGAGCCCGGCTTCCGGGCCGTCGACCATGGCACGCGCCACGATCCGGTTCAGCGTGACCATCGGGCTCGGGGCGAGTGCGTGCAGCATCCCGTACAGGGCGAGGATCTGCGGCCAATCGGTGTCCTCGGCGCGCGCTGCCTCGTCGTGCACCGCCGCGATCGCGGCCTGCAGCTGGAACGGGCCGATCGGGGCCCGCGCCAGCGTGTGGGTGATGATCGCGACGCCTTCGGCGATCGCGGCCGCGTCCCAGCGGCGCCGGTCCTGCTCGGCGAGTGGGACCAGGGTGCCGTCCGGGCCGGTACGCGAGGGCCGGCGCGCGTCGGTGAGCAGCATCAACGCGAGCAGCCCGGCCACCTCGCCGTCGTCCGGCAGGCGCCGGTGCAGCTGCCGGGTCAGCCGGATCGCCTCCCGGGTCAGCTCCACCCGGTTCAAGGCGTCGCCGGAGCTGGCCGTGTAGCCCTCGTTGAAGATCAGGTAGAGCACGTGGCAGACCGCGGTGAGACGCTCGCCGAGCTCGCCCGGCGCGGGCATCTCGAACCGGGTGCCGGTGTCGCGGATCCGCTGCTTGGCCCGGCTGATCCGTTGGCTCACGGTGGCCTCTGGCAGCAGCAGCGCCCGGGCGATCTCCGCGGTGGTGAGCCCGCCGACCGCCCGCAGGGTGAGCGTGACCTGCGCCGGCACGCTCAGCGCGGGATGGCAGCATAGCAGCAGCAACGCCAGCTCGTCGTCGCCACGGACCTGCGGCGCGGGCTCGTGCCGGACCGCCTCCTCGCGGCGCCGGCGGGCCGTCTCGTTGCGCAGCAGGTCCACCCGCCGGCGGCTCGCCACGGTGATCAGCCAGTTCCGCGGCTGCTCCGGGACGCCGGTCTCCGGCCAATGCCGGGCGGCCGCGACCAGCGCCTCCTGCACCGCGTCCTCACAGGCCTCGAAGTCGCCGTAGCGGCGCACCACGGCGGCCAGCACCTGCGGCGCGCATTCGCGCAGCAGGTCCGGCAGCCCGGTCACTGCTCCCATGTGCTCATATCGAGGATCGGGCGTACCTCGACCCGGGTATACGCGGCGTCCGGCGCCTTCGCGGCCCAGGCGACCGCCTCGTCGAGATCCGCGACGTCGATCAGGTAGAAGCCGGCCAGATGCTCCTTGACCTCGGCGTACGGGCCGTCGGAGGTGATCGTCCTACCGTCACGCACCGAGACTTGGGTGGCCAGGGCGGGATCGCCCAGCCCTTCGCTGACCACCAGCACGCCAGCCTCGCGCATCTCCTCGGTCAGCCGCAGGTGACCGACGCCGAAATCGGTCCGCTGCTGATCGGTCAGCGTCTCCCAGACGGCCAGCGACTGCGGGTTCGACTGGATCAGGATCAGGTATTTCACGGCTTCTCTCCTTCTCTCTTGCCCAGGATGTCGAAACCGGCCGGCCCGGCTTCGACATCCTGGGCAAGAGAGAAAGGTAGGAACTGTCATGGACAAGATCCGGGAAGCCATCGAGGGCAAGGCCTCGCTGCTGCAGCAAGGTGACGCCAAGGCCATCATGTCGTACTACGCGCCCAGCTTCGTCGAGTACACCCTCGCCCCGCCGCTGCGCCAGCCCGGCGACGGCCGGAACCCGGCCGGGCTGGAGGCCTGGATGGCCACCTTCGAGGCGCCGCCGCGCCGCGAGGTCACCCAGCTGGAGATCACCACGGACGGCGACGTGGCGTTCGCGACCAGCCTCGACTGCCTGACCGCCGTGCCGCGCGGCTCGACCGAGCCCTTCAGCCTGTGGTTCCGGGTGACGCTGGGCCTGCGCCGCATCGACGGGCGCTGGCTGGTGACGCACGAGCACGAGTCGGTGCCGTTCGAGATGGACGGCTCGTTCCGCGCCTCGACCGGGCTGACCCCCACCGACTGAGGTGATCAGGAGCGCTGGGCCCGCCGCCGACGCGGCCACCGTCCGCGCCCAGGTCGCGATCCTGGACACACTGCAATCCCAGATCAAGGCAATGGAACAGCAGGTCGAGGCGCATTTTGGGCAGCACCCGGACGCTGAGATCTACCTCAGCCAGCCCGGCCTGGGCCGCATCCTCGGCGCCCGGGTGCTTGCCGAATTCGGCGACGACACCACCCGCTACACCGACGCCAAAGCCCGCCGCAACTACGCCGGAACCAGCCCGATCACCCGCCAGTCCGGGAAGAAAAAGATCGTCCTGGCCCGCTACGTGCACAACGACCGGCTCATCGACGCCCTCGGCCGACAGGCCTTCGCCGCCCTGACCGGCTCCCCCGGCGCCCGCGCCTACTACGACCGCCAACGCAACCGCGGCCTCGGCCACCACGCCGCACTACGCCAACTCGGCAACCGCCTCGTCGGCATCCTCCACGGCTGCCTCAAAACCGGCACCGCCTACGACGAAACCACCGCCTGGCAACACCGCGAACAGTACGACCAACCGGCCGCTGCTTGACACCCAAAGCTCATGGGATGTCTGTCACCCCCCTCGACGGCAGCCAGCTACTCGGAGGGACTGCGCCGGGGCGCGCAGTCCGGCACGCCCGTGGGGCGGAGCTGATGGTCGGCCGGCTGCCGTTAGGTGCCGTTGCTAGCCTTCCGGGCGTGGGCGTGGACGTTGAGCTGATCAGGGTCGAACAGTTGGGCACGAGCCCGCGCCGCCGGCGGGATTTTGAAGTAGCTGTAGTAGGTGACCCGCACTTCCGGTTCGCTGCCGTGCTTGAGCGCTCGCAGCACGGCGGTAGGACTCCGATGCTGGACCGCATCGATCCCTACGGGCTGCTGGAACTCACGCCCGCCGAGATGACTCAGTTCCTCGGCGAATTGGATGTTCTCGTTGCGAACGTCCAGAACGTCGGCGAGGGCCAGGTGCTCGACGCCATTCGAGGGCTCGCCGAGCGATGCCTCGTCGATTCAGACGTGCGTCTCCGATTCGTCGGCGACTAGTGCCTCGTCATGCAGCCTTGAACGGGTAATCCGGGTGGCGGATTTTGGATCCGATGGCGAATCCGGATTTCGGTTGGGCGCGCTGGTTGCGCCATCGGACGTACCCGCCGATCGCGGCGTCCTGCTCGGCGTGACTGCGGTGGTCGGTGCCGTTGAGGGCGAAGTAGCGCACTGCGGCGAACTCGGCTTCGATCCAGTTCAGCCAGGACGCGTAGGTCGGCAGGAACACCAGTTCGACCTGGTTGGCGGCGCACCAGGCGCGGACCTCGGGGTGCTTGTGCGGGGAGAAGTTGTCCAGGATGACGTGCAGCTTCTGGTCGGGCCAGCGGCGGCGCAGAGTCTTGAGGAAGTCGAGGAACCCCCGCCAGCGTTTACGGTCGCGGATGCGGTAGTGCAGCCGGCCGGTAGCCAGGTCCAGAGCTGCGATCATGTGTCGGACGCAATGGTCGCGGGTGTAGGTGGCCCGCAGCCGCACCGGCTGGCCCTGGGGTCGCCAGGCGCGGCCGGGCCGGGGTTGCAGGTTGAGCGGCCCGAACTCGTCCACGCAGATCACCCGGCCGCCGTCCGGTGGGTGATCGTAGAGATCGAGGATCCGGCGCATCTTGGCGGTGACTCGGGGTCGGTGCTGGCCTTCCACGACTTCGTGGCCTGCCACGACACGCCGCGCTCGCGCAGGATCCGCCGCACCGTCTCCACGCTGATCGTCGTGACGCGGCCGGTGTCGATCAGGTAGTCGCGCAGCTTGGCAAGCGACCAGCAGGAGAAGGGACGGCCGAGGAAGCGGGGGTGGCACCGGGCGATGACGCAGATCCAGTCCCGGGTCTGCTCATCGATCCGTCTCGGTGCGCCCCCGCTCCATTTTGGGTCCAGCGCGTCGAACCCCCGCTCGTTGAACGCGTGGATCACGTCCCGCACGTAGTCCTCGCTGGTCTTGAGCAGATGAGCGATGTCCGGGGCCGGCTGGCCCTGGGCGGACATCAGCACCACGATCGCCCGGCGCAGCTTCACCGGGTCCTTCGCCGTCCGACCAATGCGCTGCAACCGTTGGCCCTCAGCCATCGACACCTGCCGGACGAACACCTCCGGGCGTCTGCCCACCGGCCACCACCTCCCACACCACAACCGTTGGGAGACAGCCTGCCCGACACGCCCTCAGAACCGACGGATTACACGATCAACGTTCAAAGACGAGGCACTAGGCCGTTTAGCCCCGGACCGTGCTGGGACTGCGACCACGGTTTAGGAAGCGTGGACACGGCCGCAACTTGCCCGGCAGTGACCTGGCTTGACCTGCGCCGCCATTTGTTGGGGGTCTGTAAGAAGAACGGTGCAACTCCTGATCAAGGAGCGGCACCTGATGACCGAAACGACGATGGCCGTGGATACTTCCGCGGTGGCGAAGAAGAACAACCCGGTGGGTAAGCCGGCGGACGGTGTGGACGCGGAGTTGGTCGGCCGCCTGGTCGAGCAGGCCCGCGCGGCGGGCCTGCAGCTGACTGGCGACGGCGGTCTCCTGCAGCAGCTCACGAAGCGGGTGATCGAGGCCGCCCTGGACGGTGAGATCACCGACCACCTCGGTTATGACAAGGGCGATCCAGCGGGCAACAACGGCGGCAACTCGCGCAACGGCGCCCGCGGCAAGACGGTCCTGACCGAGGTCGGCCCGGTCGAGATCACCGTGCCGCGTGACCGTGACGGCAGCTTCGAGCCGCAGATCGTCAAGAAGCGGCAGCGCCGGTTGACCGGGGTCGAGGACATGGTGATCTCGTTGTCCGCTAAGGGATTGACGACTGGTGAGATCGCCGCGCACCTGGCCGAGGTGTATGGCGCTGACGTGTCACGCCAGACGATCTCCACGATCACCGACAAGGTCATCGACGGCATGACCGAGTGGCAGAACAGGCCCCTCGACCCGGTCTACCCGGTGATCTTCCTCGACGCCGTGCACGTGAAGATCAGAGACGGCAAGGTCGCCAACCGGCCCATCTATGTCGCCTTGGCGGTCACGGTTGATGGGACCCGTGACATCCTCGGCCTGTGGGCGGGTGACGGCGGGGAGGGCGCCAAATTCTGGCTGCAGGTGCTGACCGAATTGAAGAACCGCGGTGTCGACGACGCCTGCATGGTCGTCTGCGACGGGTTGAAGGGACTACCCGACGCGATCGCCGCGACCTGGCCCCTCGCGGTGGTCCAGACGTGTGTCATCCACCTGCTCAGAGCCTCGTTCCGGTATGCGGGCCGGCAACACTGGGACGCTATCGCCAAGGCGTTGCGGCCGGTTTACACCGCACCCACCGAGGCGGCCGCGCAGGCCCGCTTCGACGAGTTCGCAGAGGCCTGGGGCGGCCGATATCCGGCGATCATCAGGCTGTGGACCAACGCCTGGGCGGAGTTCGTGCCGTTCCTGGCCTTCGACGCCGAGATCCGCACCGTCGTCTGCTCCACGAACGCGATCGAGAGCGTCAACGCCCGGATCCGGCGGGCCGTCCGCGCCGCGGACACTTCCCGAACGAGGCCGCCGCGCTCAAATGTGTCTACCTCGCGGTCATGAGCCTGGACCCGACCGGGCAGGGCCGCAAACGCTGGACGATGCGCTGGAAGCCAGCGTTGAACGCCTTCGAGATGGCCTTCGAAGGCCGACTCGCCGCAGCCCGCAAGTAGTCCTCAACAACCCGTGTTACACCGTTTTCTTGACAGACCCCATGTTGCAGCCATGTCCAGGAGCTGACCGCCGTTGACCGTTGGGACTGCCCCCAGTTCGGTTGACTCCTGACCTGTGAGGATGCGTTCCTCGCTGGAAGGATGTCTGCCATGCCGAAAGCGTTCCCGCCGGAGTTTCGCCGTGACGTGGTCGCGGTTGCCCGCAAGGGCGAGGCGCCCATCGCCCAGATCGCGAAGGACTTCGGGATTTCCGAGTCGTGCCTGCACCGCTGGTTGAAGATCGCCGACGCCGACGACGGGATCCGCCCCGGCACCACCAGCTCTGAGTCGGCGGAGCTGCGGGAGCTGCGACGACGCAACAAGCTGCTGGAGCAGGAGAACGAGATCCTGCGCAGGGCGGCGGCGTTTTTCGCCAAGGAGATCGCCCCAAAATGACGTACCCGCTGGTCGGTGACCTGGCCGCGGACGGGATCCCCGTCGCGGTGACCTGCCGGGTGCTGGGCTTCAGCAAGCAGGCCTACTACGCGTGGAAGAACAGCCCGGTCGCCCGCCGGGACCTGGAAGACGCCTATCTGATCAACGCCGCTCTCGACATCCACGCCGACGACCCGGCGTTCGGGTACCGGTTCATCGCGGATGAACTACCTGCCCACGGCATCACCGCCGGCGTCAACCGGGTGGCCAGGCTCTGCTCACAGCAGCGGATCTGGTCGGTGTTCGCCAAACGCAGAGGCCTCACGAGAAGGGCCGGGCCGCCGGTGCACGACGACCTGGTGCAACGCCGTTTCGCCGCCGACGCGCCGAACCGGGTGTGGCTGACCGATATCACCGAACACCCCACCGGCGAGGGCAAGCTCTACCTGTGTGCGATCAAGGACGTGTACTCCGGCCGGATCGTCGGCTACTCCATCGACTCACGGATGAAGGCGTCCCTGGCCGTCGCGGCGCTGTCGAACGCGGCTCGCCTGCGCAGCCCGGCCGGCACGATCGTGCACTCCGACAGGGGCAGTCAGTTCCGGTCCAGAAAGTTCGTGAAAGCGTTGCACCGCAACGGATTAGTCGGCTCGATGGGGCGCGTCGGCGCCTGCGGTGACAACGCGGCGATGGAATCGTTCTTCGCCCTACTGCAACGCAACGTCCTCGACCGGCAACGCTGGCACACCCGCCACGAGCTACGCCTGGCGATCGTGACCTGGATCGAACGCACCTACCACCGGCGCCGACGGCAAAGACGCCTGGGCCGGCTTACCCCGATCGAGTTTGAGACAATCAACAGGCCCGCACACGCGGCCTGAACCACTCAACCCCGCGAGTCAACCGAACCCGGGGCAGTCCCGTTAGCTCCCATGCCAACGGGCACGCAACGGGCACGGTGACCGAGGAGTTATGAGATCAAGTTGGCCGCCATGACGACCTGGGCGGATCGGCGTCTAGCAGGGAAGATGCCTCTCGACATCTCACACCACTCCCCCGCCGCCCTGTCAACGTGCGTCGCCAAACATCGTCCGTGCTGTTCATGGTCAACTGCGGGGGTCTAACATCCCAGGTCATGCGTGGGTTCTTCACGGTTGGGAGTCGAAGGCTTTCGTATCTGGACTTTGGTGGTTCGGGTACTCCGCTCCTGGCTCTTCACGGGCACTACAACGAAGCGTCGGCATTCGCGCCGCTGGCTGAGGCGTTGGCACCGCGGTGGCGGGTGATCGCGCTCGATCAGCGTGGGCATGGAGCGTCGGATCGTGCCGAGAGCTATGAGCGGGACGACTATGTCGCCGACGTCGCCGCCTTCCACCGGCATCTGCAAGTCGGTCCTGCGGCGGTGCTGGGCCACTCACTCGGCGGTGTGAACGCCTACCAGTACGCCGGCCGGCACGCGGACCGGGTCACCGCGCTGATCGTCGAGGACATCGGCGCGGTCGTGGACTGCGACTGGTCGTTCACCACCAGCCTCCCCCGCCACGCGCCATTCCGCCATGCACTGGCGTCGGCCCTGGGCGCGACGGCTCCCTACCTGGAGTGTTCCTTCCGCCGGTCGAAGGACGGCTGGGGCTTCTCGTTCGACATCGACGACACGGTGGCGTCCCAGAAAGCACTCAACGGTGACCACTGGAAGGACTGGGTTTCGGTAAGCTGCCCCACCCTCCTGATCCGTGGAACGCGCAGCGATGAACTGGCCGCCGGCCACGCTCGCGAGATGATCGCCCGTCGCGCCGGCCAGGCCCGTCTTGCCGAGCTGCCAGCCGGTCACGTCGTGCATCACGATGCTCAAGCGCAGTTCGCCGCCGCTGTCAGTGCCTTTCTGTCCGGACCCGACTGAACCAGGGAGCTTCAGTCCGGCCTCGTGGGCGGTGAGACGGTCGAGGAGTTCGTCGACGTCTTTGCTGGTGTATATCCAGTTAAATGGTCGGGCGGCGAAGTTGTAGTGCTGGCGGATCTCCTCGTCGGGCAGTCGTAGACCGTCCAGCCTCCCCGGACGGGGACAAGGTGGAGCGCCCTACCGGACGAACGACCTTGGCCCCGTCCGGGGAGGCTGGTAGGCCTTGTGGTGCCCGGCGAGGTGATCCGCCCGGCTGATCTCTGAGGAGGGCCGGGGTTCGGGGCGGAGCCCCGAGGTCTTCGAAGGTCTGTGTCCCGTCAGCGTGGCCGGCCGGCCCGGCCGATGCCGGCCGGAGGTCGCCAGCAGGCCGGGGCCGGGCCGGCGCGGCCCGCTTTGCGGGCCGCCTTGATCTGATAGAGCGGAATTCGGCAACTTCATCCGGCGAGCATCCGGCGAGCTGTCGAGATGCAGATGTCCTCCGTCGACTGATGCGCGACAGTCGTCCGCCAACTGATCTGCGACAGCAGAGTGCGGATCGCGGCAGATCCGGATGCCGGAATGCGGCACTGATCATGGCATCAAGCGACGCAGAACTCGTTGCCTTCGGGGTCATGCATGACGACGTGCCCGAGGACGTCGCCGTACCACTCCTCGCTGACCACCGTCGCGCCGGCGGCAACCAGCTCGGGCACTTTCTGCCGGATCAGTCGGGCGCGCTCGGCCATGTCCCAGGGGCCTGGACCGGCCACCCGGATATCGATATGCATACGGTTCTTGGCGGACTTGCCCTCGGCCTCATACAGGAACAATCGGACATCTTTGTGCGGGTGGCCGGAGCAAGTCCGGCGAACCAAGAACCGATCGACCGCCGGAGCTCTACGCCCGGGTGCCCAGCAACGACCGCCTGGCCCCGCCAAGCGGAGCCGAACAGGCGGATCGTTACGTTGGGCCACCACTGAGCGTCCCAGATCGGTGGGAGCAGAATTCCGGCCGGTTGCGGGAGAGGGCACCGGCCCAGGGTTGGAGCATGATGTGCTGGCGAGCGACGGGCACTTTACGAATCGGCACTGTGCAAGTGTCTTGTCGCCTTGCTCAGTCGGTGCACGCCTTCGGATAGCTGGGCCAGGTCGGCCGTAGCCGCGAAGCCGAGACGTAGATACGCCCCTGTGGGTTCGGCAGCGAAGTAGCCGCTGCCGACGCTGACCGCGACGTCTCGGGCGTGGGCAGCATCGGCGATCGCGGTAGCCGACTGGAGGGGTCCCGGTATGCGTACCCACAGATGCAGGCCGCCCTGGGGGACGCTGGAGAGCGTCCATTCCGGAATCTCCGTGGCGAGTGCGGTGGCGAGGGCCGCGCAGCGTTCGCGCAGCGCGGTGGCCAGCCCGCGCAGGTGCCGATCCCATGACGGTGTGCTGATCAGTTCGACGGCGGCTTCCTGCAGCGGTCGGGCGAGGAAGAAGTCGTCGACGAGCCTGGTCGCGCGCAGCCGGTGGGCCACGGGGCCGCGGGCTATCAGTGCGCCGATGCGCAGGCTCGGTGACGCGGGCTTGGTCAGGGAGGTCAGGTAGACCACTGTGCCGTCGTCGTCGTCGGCTAGCAGAGGGCGGGGCATCGGTCCGCCGTGGCCGAGCAGTCGCGCGAAGTCGTCTTCGAGAATGAACGCCCCGACGGCGCGGGCGATGTCGAGGACCTGGCGGCGGCGCTCGGGTGGCAGAACCGCGCCGGTTGGGTTGTGGAAGGTCGGTTGGCAGTAGAGCAGCCGGGCGCCGGTCGTCGCGAACGCGTCTGCGAGCAGGTCGGGGCGGATGCCGTCGGCGTCGATCGGGACGGGAATGGGGCGTAGTCCGGCGGCACGCGCGGCGGCCAGGGCGCCTTGGTAGGTGGGCGACTCGACCAGGATCGGGCTGCCGGGCGCGGCGATGGATCGAAACGCCATGGAAAGGGCGTCTTGTCCGCCGCTGGTGATCAGCACGTCGTCGGCGTCGACGTTGGCGTCGAGGAGCCGAGCGAACAGCGAACGCAGTGTTTCCAGTCCGGCGGTTGGTGCGCGGTCCCAGGCGTCGGGTCGCCGGGCTGCCCGGCTCAGCGCCCCGCCCAGGGCTTTGGTCGGCTGCAGGGAGCGGTGCAGGTAGCCGCCCGCCAGGGTGATCGTGCTCGTCGGTGGCGGGCTGAGCAGGTCGGTGGCGGTGCGGGCGTCGACGCTGCGGTCGCCGAGCGCGACCGTCTGCCACGACGTATCAACCGCGCCATGGGGCGTGCGCGACCGGCGGGGCGCCACGAAGGTCCCGCTTCCGGGCCTGGTCACCACTGTGCCTTCGGCGGCCAGCGCCGCAACTGCCCGCGCCACCGTCACTGGGCTCACGCTGTGACTACGCACCAGGTCACGATTGCTGGGCAGCCGGTCACCGGGTGCCAGGCGGGCGATCTCCGCCCGCAACGTGGAGACCAGAACGGCAATAGTGCTACTCTCGACCATGAGAGAACATGATAGCGCTATCGCCGCTTCTGGAGAAACGCTCCTCGACCTCACCGCCCTACGGGCCGACACCCCCGGCTGCGAGTCGGTGATCCACTTCAACAACGCCGGCTGCGGCCTGCTCGCCCGGCCGGTACACCAGGCGATGGTCGAACACCTGGACCTGGAGGCGCGCATCGGCGGCTACGAGGCCGCCGACGTCCGCGCCGCCGAGGTCAGCGATTTCTACGCCGCCACCGCGGAGCTGATCGGTAGCCAGCCTGGCGAGATCGCCTTCGCGGCCAGCGCCACCGATGCCTACACCCGGGCGCTGTCGTCCATCCCGTTCCAGCCCGGTGACGTCATCCTCACCACCCGCAACGACTTCATCTCCAACCAGATCGCCTTCCTGTCGCTACGAAAGCGGTTCGGCATCGAGATCGTGCACGCACCCGACCACCATGACGGCAGCGGCGTTGACGTCGACGCGATGGCGCAGCTCATGCGAACACGGCGTCCGCGATTGGTCGCGGTAACCCACATCCCCACCAACTCCGGGCTGGTCCAGCCCATCGCGGAGATCGGTCGTCACTGCCGGGACCTGGACCTGGTGTATCTGGTCGATGCCTGCCAGTCGGTCGGCCAGTACCCGATCGACGTCGACGAGATCGGCTGCGACTTCCTGACCGCCACCTGCCGCAAGTTCCTGCGTGGACCGCGCGGCACCGGCTTCCTCTACGTCGCCGACCGGATCCTGCGCGACGGCTTCGAGCCGTTGTTCATCGACATGTACGGCGCGCGCTGGACCGGTCCCGACACCTATCGCCCGGTCGACACCGCGGCGCGGTTCGAGGACTGGGAGTTCCCCTACGCAGCCGTCATCGGCAGCGCCGCCGCCATCCGCTATGCGCTACGCGTGGGCATCGGGCCGATCTCCCAGCGCACTCCCGCCCTGGCCGCCCGGCTACGCGACAAGCTCACGCAGATTCCCGGCGTACGCGTGCTCGATCGCGGTCCGAACCCGGCCGCGCTGGTCACCTTCGACGTCGCCGGCTGGGAACCGGTGCCGTTCAAGCAGGCCCTGGATACACACCGGATCAACTCGGCGCTCAGCTACCGGCACTTCGCCCAGTACGACTTCGCCGACAAGGACGTCGCCTGGGCGCTGCGGCTCTCGCCGCACTACTACAACACCGAGGACGAGGTCGATGCCGTCGCCGACGCCGTCGCCCACCTCACCGCCAGCCGGCGCACCAACGAAAGGCAGTAAGGTCGTGCAGACCCTGGACATGACAGACCAGGCATCGACGGTCGGCCCACCGGCGAGCCTGCGGCACAACCGGGACTTCCTCAAGTTCTGGCTCGGCGAGACCGTCTCCCTGCTCGGCACGCAGGTCACCACCCTCGCCCTACCCCTCACCGCGATCAACGCCTTCGGCGCCACCGACGAACAGGTCGGCCTCCTGCGCTTCCTGCAGCTCGTCCCGTACCTCGGGCTCGGCATGCTGTTCGGGGTATGGGTCGACCGCGCCCGGCGCAGACCGATCATGCTCGCCGCCAACCTGGCCCGGATGCTGCTGCTGGCCCTGGTGCCCGCGCTGTACTGGACAGGCGCGCTGAGCATGACTCCGCTGATGATCATCGCGTGCGCTGTCGGTGTCGCCTCGGTGCTGTTCGACGTGAGCTGGATGTCGTATGTGCCCACGCTCGTTCGTGACCCCAGGCACTACGTCGAGGCCAGCGCCAAGATGGGCATCAGCTCCTCGGCCGCCGACATCGCCGGACCGGGCCTCGCCGGGGCCCTGATCAGCGCGGTGACCGCGCCGGTGGCCCTTGTCGTGAACGCTGCCTCGTATCTGGTCTCGCTGGTGTCGCTCCTGCTGATACGCACCCGAGAACCCCAACCGCCGGCCGCCGAACGCCGCCACCTGAGGACCGAGTTGCGCGACGGCCTACGGTGGGTGATCGACAGCCGCATCCTGCGCTGGCTTGCGGGAATCGGCTTCTGCTGCAACTTCTCGATGATCACCGTGTGGACGATGTTCCTCCTCTACGGCACCCGTGATCTGCAGCTGAGCTCGACCATCCTTGGTGGCGTCTTCGCAACGGCATCGGTCGGTGGGCTGCTCGGCGCGGTCATCTCGCGCAAGGTGATCCAACGGTTTCCCATCGGGCGGGTCTACCTCGTCGCCCAGTCAGCCCTGCTGCTCGGCCCGACGCTGATCGTCGTGGCAGCCGGTCCGCGACCGCTGGTTGTCGGGCTGTGCGCCCTGTCTTTCTTCACCACGTACCTAGGGCTCGGCGTAGCTGGCGTCATCATCGTCAGCCTCCGCCAGGCGGTCACCCCGCAATCGATGATGGGCCGGATGACCGCCGTCTTCCGCACCCTGCTCTTCGGCGGCGGAGCGCTCGGCGGACTCACCGCAGGCCTACTCACCGGAGCCATCGGTGCCAAAGCAGCGCTGGCCGTCGCGGCCACCGCCTCGGCCGCAGTGGTGATCGTGCTCGTCGCATCTCCCGTGAGCCGGCTGCGCGCCTTCCCGGCGGTGGTAATGGCGGAATAGCGCAGACAAAGACGCTTGGTGGCCGGCAGCCACAGCAGGCTGCCGACCACCAGCCGGCCCACTACATTCGGGAGTCCAGTGAGGTGATCTCAACGACAATTGGGTAGGTATCGGTATTCGAATTGGGTGAGCACGAGTGCGGCGCGGACGATGTCGCCGACGCTTCGAGGGCTGGCGGTGGTATGGCGCAGGGCGTGCCATCGGCCGGTGAGCAGGGCGAAGCCGCGTTCGCCGAGGCCGCGCAGGGATCGCAGGAGCCGGTTATAGGTGCGGTTGTCGATGCCGAGGCGGCCGTCGTCGGCGGGTTGTTTGACCGGTGTGTGGATGCCTTGGCCCGCGCCCTCGTAGCCGGAGTCGGCGAGGGTGGGCAGGTCCAGTTGGGAGGCGGCCCAGTACAGCGCGCCGGTGATGTCATGGAGCTGGGCGCAGGTGAAATCGTGCAGGTGGCCGGGTGCCGCGTCGGAGGTCCAGATCGGGAGCCCGTCCGGGCGCATGATCGCTTGGATGTTGGCGCCGAAGTCGCGGTGCTTGCCGGAGTACCAGGCGTCGATCGGTTCGCCTTTGACGCTGGTGGTGGTCTCCGTGAGGCGGTCGGTGTCGAACAGTTTTCCGTCGAGGATCACGTGGGACCAGCCCTCGTCGGCGACCCGGGTCAGGGCGGTGTGTAGGTCCGGAGCCTGGGCGGATAGGACCGTGATGGCTTCGGCGATGTAGCGGTAGGTGGTGGCCCTCGATACGGCGAACCCGGCGCCGAGCAGGGGCTTGTCCTCGCCTTTGCGGAACCAGACCAGCACCATCAGCGCTTGGCGGAAGCAGGTCAATGCCCCGGTGCCGGTGCGGGTGCCGCGGGCTCGGCGCTCGGCGGCCAGTAGGCGGGCGAGGTAGTGCACGAGTTCCCTGGGTACGTCGAGCATGGCACGATAGGCGATCACGTGGAGTCCTGACTGGTGAAGTAGATCTTGGCAGACCTCTTCTACCGAGGGCTCCACGCCCAGGTCCGGCACCGTTCACTATGGACGCTTGGTCCGTGTCGACCTATTTTCAGACGCCAGCTACGGCAGTGATACTTCACATCAGAGCCGGCCCACTCCGCGCGACATGAGGCGGTGCGCGATCCTGCGGGTCGCATTTGAAGGCCGGCCCTTGATCAGCCGGGGAACGGGCGCAGGGGTGACTTATCGCCTACGGACCACTTGTGACCGAACGGGTCCGTGAAGCCACCTTGACGGTGCGTCCCCCAGGGCACGCGGTGATCCTCGATTCCCGCTCCGGCGGTTGCGCCGGCGGCGAGCGCGCGCTCGATGACGGAGTCGGGATCATCGGCGAACACCTCGATGCGGGTGCTCGTGACGCCCGCCTGGCCGGGACTGATCTCCGTGGGGTTCTCGGGATTGACCTCGTGGAGAAAGAAGGGGGCGCCACTGATCTCAAGGCCGGCCACGCCACCAAGGTTCCACAACTCTGTCGCGTCCAGTGCGGTCTTGTACCAGGCAACCGCAGCCTCTGCGTCTGGAACGATCAGCATCACAGAGATCACTGATGGTGAAGCGGATACCGTGTCGCCGGACGGGCCGGAACGATCTTTCGGTTCCTCGGTCATGCCCACAGCGTGCCAGACATGACGAGCAGCGTCTCCTGGTCTGGCGACGGCCGATTCCACCAGCACCAACGGCCAGCAGACCACGAGGTGTGACCGCCGTCCAACCCCTTGCTGAGATCACTTCAGTGAGCCCGAGATCGACGACGAGGGTCGAGAGATCTGGCTTTACGTATACAGCCCACGCAATAGTACGATGACCCGGCGGGTAGTGACCGGCATCGTCTGACGTCCGCTCATCGGATCCGGAAGCCGCGCGGGCTTTCAGTCGCCATCCAGAGCGGCGCGCTGGCCCCAGCGCGCCGCATGGGGTGGCCCTGCCGAGCGACACACCGTAGGGGCCGCCGCCATAGCCGCGGCCCCAGGCAATTCGGACCTGATATCCGACGGTGCCAGCAGACGTCACCCGGGCGATCCGGGCGGCTGTCCCGCCTGGGGTGGTGCTCGACGGTGTTATCTCTAGTCGGGGATCGTCGGACAGCTTGTCCACGGCGGGCCGTCTGAACTGCTTCATCCTTTGTCGTGGACGCCGCAGTCTCGCTGTGTCCATGACGGCGGGAGAGCTTCGTGCGGGTTCAACGAGTGGTGTCGCAAGCCGGTTCAGACGTGTCCTGGACGTTGCTCGGCGAGGACCATCTGCCGATCCCGCCGGTGGAGTCGTTCCTCTCTCACCTGGCTGACCAGCGCAGGTCACCGAACACGGTCCGCGCGTACGCCTTCGACCTGAAGGACTAATTCGCGTACCTGACATCGCGCGGGCTGGACTGGGCCCAGCTGCGCTACGACGAACTGGCCGGGTTCAAGCCATGGTTGAGATCGCCGCCGGCGGCACGGGCGGGCGAGATCGCCGTGCTGCCATCGGTGAAGTCGGCGTGCAGCGAGTCGACTAGCAACCGCAAACTGGCCGCGGTCACCAGCTTCTACGAGTTCCACGCTCGCCACGGCGTCGCGATGGCGTCGATCATTCGCGGCGCGGCCCGTCCGGTGGGCACGACACGGACCTCGTTCCGCCCGTTCCTGGCCCATGTGCGGCGGTCCGGACCGATGCGCAGCGATCTGCGGCTGCGGGAACCGATGCGCGTGCCGAGCTCGCCGTGTACTTCAGGTTTCCGAGCCGGAGCCTCAGCTGTTGGCCAGGGTGCGGTCGAGGAGGGGGAGCAGGCGGTCCCAGTGGCGCTGCAGTGCGGAGGGGTTGAAGGCGTGGGTGTCGGACATGGTGAAGCCGTGGACGGTGCCGGGGTAGATCTCGGAGGTGTAGCCGACACCTGCGGCATCCAGGGCCTGGTTGAGCTCGCTGATGGCCTCGGACGGCATGTCGTTCTCGGCGAGGCCGAGGTGGACTTGGGCGGTGAGCTTGGGGACGAGGCGGTGCGGGCTGTCGGGCGCGTCGGTGACCAAGGGGCCGGGATGGAATCCGGCGACGGCGGCCACCTGGTCGGGGTGGGCCGCTGCGGTGCGCATCGCCAAGACGGCGCCCATGCAGTAGCCGATCACGGCGACCGGTCCGGCGCTGACCTCGGGCTGGGTGGTGAGGAACCTGAGGTAGGCGTCGGCGTCGCGCAGGGCACGTTCGGTGGTGTGCGCCTCGATCAAGGGCATCAGCTGGGCGAAGACCGCGGGCCGGATCTCTTTTCCGATGTGCTCGGGAAGTTCGATCACCGGTGCCGGGCCGTGCCGGTAGTAGAGGTTGGGAACGAGCACGTAGTACCCGTGCTCGGCCAGTTCGCGGGCCATCTCCCTCAGCACGGGCCGCACGCCGAAGGCGTCCATGTACATCAGCACCCCCGGGCGCCGCTCGGCACGGTCGGGGAAGGCGGCGAAAGCGTCGGCCTGGCCGTCCGTTGTGGGAATCTGCAGCGTCTTGGTGGGCATAGCGGATCTTCCTTCCTTGGACTTGGTGTTGCACCGATCGGTGCAGAGCCTACATCGCTCGGCGCATGTAATGCACCGGGCGATGTAATCGGGTAGCCTCAGCAGGCGTGATGGAGAAGAAAAAGCCGGCTGGCCAGCCCGACAAACGCCAGGCGATCATCAACGGAGCATTGACGTTGTTCGCCCGCGACGGGTACACCCGCGCGAGCCTGGACGCGATCGCCGCTGAAGCAGGCGTCTCCAACCGCACCATCTACAACCACTTCAACGACAAGGCGGAGCTGTTCCAGACGGTGATCCAGGAGAGCACGCAGCGGGTCGCCGACACCGTGATCGACGTCATCGACCGCCACCTGAGCAAGGTCGTCGACCTCGAGACAGACCTGGTCGACCTCGGGCTGGCTTGGCTCGCGGTGCTGACCTCCGACCTGGCTCCGCACTTCGCGCTCATCCGTCAGATCAACGCCGAGACCGAACACATCCCGCCGGCAGCGCTGAGGCTCTGGCAGGACACCGGTCCCGGTCGCGTGCGGCGCGAACTCGCCGACCGGCTACGCCAGATCGCCGACCGCGGCCACCTCACCATCGACGATCCCACGCGCGCAGCCGGGCACCTAATGCTGCTCATCTCCGCCGACAACCTGGCAGACCGCGCGATGCTGAACGACAAGGACGAAGTCACCGCCATGGTCTCCGCCGGGGTGCACGCCTTCCTCTACGGCTACAAGCGCTAGCATCGCGCGTCACGCGCGGCCTATGGTCGCACGCCACTTTGCCGCACATTCTCATCCCGTCGCTGGCCGCTCGTGACGCCCCGTGGTCGACATGTCTACGACGGAGTGGGCTCCAGGCCAAGGCCCTGGGACTACGTCCAACTGCAGATAAACGGCGAGCTGATCGTCTGGGAGCGCGGCCGGACCAACTTCGCCCAGCTCCACCGCCGGGTCACCGCCGGCCGCGACCTGCTACGGGTGGCACGCGAGCGTCCCGCCCACTACGTGCTGTTCGACCTGCTCGCGGACGCCGGCGGGCACGTGATCCTGAACCTGCCGCTGGCGCAGCGTCGGGCACGGCTGGAGCAGCTGCTCGCCGACGCGCCGGCGCAGCTCACCCTGACCCCGCAGACGGCCGACATGCGGCAGGTGTCGGACTGGCTGCTGAACTGGACCGTCGCGGCAGGCATCGAGGGCGTGGTCAGCAAACGCCTGGACAGCCGGTACGAGCCTGGCAGGCGCGGCTGGTCGAAGTTCCGCACCCGGATCGTCACCGAGGCCATCATCGGTGGGGTCACCGGCAGCATCAGCCGCCCGGAGACCGTGCTGCTGGGCCGGTTCGTCCGCCGGGGACGGCTGCGATACACCGGCCGCTCCCACCCACTAACCCTGGACCAGCGTGCGGCGCTAGCCGAACTGCTCTCACCGCCACGCATACCGCGCCACGGCACGGCCCACCCGTGGCCGCAGCCGCTGCCCGCGTCCTGGACCGGCCAGTTGGACCGGCCCGAGCCGCTGCCGTACGTGCAGGTGGAGCCGACCGTGGTGGCGGAGATCGACGCCGACATGGCTTTGAACACGGGCGCTGGCGCCATCGGGTGCGGTACATGACCAGGGCAAGCCCGTCGATGATCTGCCGGGTGCCGTCATCGGCGGGGAGGCGCCAGGGCTGACCGCGGTTGATGCGGGATCCGATCTCTGAGGCGAGCAGCTCGGCCTCCCGTTCTTCCGCACTGTCGTAGAGAGTGCGCTCGAGCATCCGCCGCACCGTGGACGGATGCAACAGGCCGTACTGTGTCACCTTCTCGGCCGTGGGGATGCCGCCGTGATCGCAGATGATGTGGCTCAGCTCGTGTAGGACGATGTGCTCGCGCAGCGGGGCCGGCGCGATGCTGTCGACACACACGTAGTCCGCGTTGGCGGTCGCAAGCCAGGCTCCGCACGATGCGGCTGGCGACGGTAGGTCGACCGAGATGATCCGGATCGGGCGGCCCCGCGCCGTACTGAGCAGCGAGCAGAAGTCGTCGATCGTGAAAGGCGAAGGTACGACGATGCCCAGCGCCCGCAGCTTGGCGCGCGCCGCCCGCCTGGTCGTAACCGACGTGCTGGTCATGTCGCGTCATCCACCTCCTTCCGTCGTCGTGCAGCTATCCCGGTAGCTAACCGCCGCGTGGCCGGCGCCGACATGGGCCTGCGTCCTCCTCGGCCGAGATTCGCGTACGCGTCGGAGGTAGGAGGAGGACGAGGTGGCCAGGGACTACACCTACGCCGAGGCCGCGGCGAAGCTTCGCATCGCGGAAACCACCCTCCGGCGCTGGGTGTCCAAGGGCCGCATCTCCTGCCACCGCCTCGGCCGCAAGGTCCGCTTCACCGACGAGGACCTGGCCGCCGCCTACAAGCCGGCACCCGCCACGGCGCGGCGCTGGTCGTGGGGGGCCTCCGGAGCAGCGATCGCTACATCGCACTCGTCGGTTCTCGCGCCGGCCCGATGCCGGCACCCGGAGGTCCCCCGCACACCCCCTAGACCGTCCTAGGAGGCCGGCGACCCAACGCCGGCACGAGAGCGGGCGGCGAGCCACCCCCACTGGCTCGCCGCCCGCTCTGCGTTCTCTTGAGGACTCCACCAGACTCGGGGCGGTTCAGACATGCCCAAAATCCTTTGGTACGCCTCGCACCGAGGTCTGCACTTGGTGCGCGGCCAACAACGTCGACCTCGTCTTCCTGCCCACGTACGCGTCCTGGCTGTTCAGCGCCCGAGGACGTCCACCAGTTGCTGCCCCAGGCCGGTGCAGGCCTCCATGTCCAGGCGGTACGTCACGTAGCGGCCGCGGCGCGCCGAGATCAGCAGCCCGGCCGCCTTCAGCACCGCGAGGTGCCTGGACACCTCCGGCGCCGTCACCTGCCAAAAGTCGGCCAGCTCGCCGGTCGTGTGCGGACCTCGGGCGAGCGTGCGGCAGAAACGTAGCCGCAGCGGGTGCGCAAGCGCGGTCAGCCGAGCATCCAGCTCGTCCACCCGCAACACCGGGCGCGGGTCCCAGCCCGGTGCTGGATACTGCAGCACGGGCAGCCAGCCGGGCGCGTACACGACGGTCATATGCGGTGCGCCGTACGCGCTCGGGATGAGCCTCATCCCGCCGCCGCGACCGTCTGCGGTCTGGTCCTGCAGCTTGTCGATGGTCAGAATGCCGCGCTCGGTGTCGACCCCGATTGCGTGCGAGATCCGGCCGAGGGCGCCGATACCCTCGCGGGCCAGGTCGAAGCGTCGACGGTCGGCTTCCTCGGTGAGCGCTGGGCGGACGCGTTTCCAGACCGTGCCGAAGAAGGCGGACTCGCAGGCGAGCAGAAAGCGTCGTAGCCGTTCGCGCTCGGCGGCCGGATCGGCGAGCACCCGCTCGGCCCACGCCGCCTGCCGCGGCCCTCGGGCGCGGGCCGCGGCCAGCGCCCGCTGCCGCACGATCGGGTCACGCAGCGGCGACCACATTCGCGGCGCCGGTGAGACGGCCCGATGGGCGGCGAGCGCCGCAGCGACCCAGCGTTCGTCGTCCAGGCGGTCGATGTCGTCCAGTTCCTCGCGCAGGCTCGGCCGTGGATCGGGCGGGAACAGGAAGTCGGCCCGGCCGGAGTGCCAGAGCAGACCAAATTCCTCGAGGTCTGGAGCCAGCTCTGTGGGAAGGGCAGCCGCCATCATCGCAACCGCCGCGGCGGTGTCCGGATGGTGCTGCGGCTCCGCGAGCACGTGCAGCACCGCGCCGAGCTCCGCGAGCGGCGACGGCGTTATCCGGATCCGATCGGCTGGTACGCCGGCGATGTCGACCGAGGTAACCACAGTACCGATCATGGCAGGGGTCCGCGCCCGGGCAGACCGATTGACGTAGTTTGTCAATCGACGAGGCATGGATTGACGACGCTGGCCAACCTGGGTCCCTTCGCAGCCGTATGGCCGGACGATCGGAGCCGTGACGACCACCCGTACGACGCTTCGTGAGCTGGCCCGCATCCCGGGCGGCGGCCGCTACGCGCTCAGCGCCACAGTCGAGGCAGCGACCTCCGGGATGCTGCGCCCGTTCATCGTGATCTACGCCGTGCTGATCGGGCTCAGCGCGCCGCAGGCCGGTATGACGCTGACCGTCGGCATGCTGGCCGGCCTCGGCGCCGTCCCGCTCGCCGGATGCTGGATCGACCGCGGGGCGCGGCGGGCCCCCGCCGTCGCCGCGCTACTGGTGCGAGCGGTGGGGTCGCTGCTGCTTGCCCTGGTGCCCGGCATCGCCGGATTCGCGATCGGTGCGGTGCTCATCGGCGTCGGCACGCAGATCGCTCCACCCACCAATTCCGCGCTGGTCGCCGCGCTCGCCGGCCCGGCCCAGCGTGCGGCGGCGCTGGCCGCGGGCCGCTCGCTGCGCAACGCCGGCCTGGGCGCCGGCGCCCTGCTCGGCACGGTTCTGGTCGCGAGCGGGCCGGAGGTGCTCCGCTGGCTCGCGCTGGCGACGGCGCTCGGGTGCGCGTTCGGCGCGGCGGTGATCGCCCGGGTGCCGCTGCCCCATCAAGATGTTCCGGCCCCCGCCCCGGCTGCGGCAACGAAGGAAGCGCGCGGTGCCGGCCTACGCACCGTTACCATCCTGGCCCTGGCCGGCATTCCGTACGCGTTTTACGCCGACATCCTCGAGATCGCCCTGCCGCTGCTGCTGGTGCAGGGCCTGCACGCGTCCCTGGCGTGGCCCTCGGGCATCTTCGTCGCCAACACCGTCATGGTGATTGCGCTGCAGCTGGTCGTGGTAGTGCGCCTCGCGAAGTGGCCGCACCGCACCGTGCTCTTGTGGTCCGGCCTGTTGCTCGCCGCCTCCTACCTCGGCTTCTGGCTCGGCGGGGCGACCGGCGGTGGCCCCGGCACGGTGCTCGTCGCGCTGGCCATCGTGCCTTACACGCTGGGTGAAATTCTCTACACCGGCAGCAGCGTGCCGCTGGTGATCGAGTCAGCACCGCCACACCTGGTGGGGCGCGCGCTCGCCCGCTGGCAGCTCAGCTACGGCCTGGCCCGGGCCGTCGATCCCATCATCATCACCGGTCTGCTCAGCCTGGGCGCGGCGGCGCTGTGGCTGCCGCTGGCCGCCGCGACCCTGCTGGGCGCAGCGACGGTGCGCCTGGGCACTCGACGCTATCGTCCGCACCGTTCGCGTGGGCAGTCCATGAGTCATGCCGTGGCAGATGGCGGGAGCCCGGCCGTCGATGGTCCCCTGACCAAGAGCGTTCACGGTGCCGAGCTGACGGTGGCCTCGGCACGGTGGCGGAGGACTTCACGATCAGAGTGAGCCGGGACCAAGCGTTGGTGCTCTTTAGCTGTGCGCCACACATCGGCCACTGACAGAGCGACGAGTCAATCGCGTGATGCCCTTCCGCCCCTGAACTACCTCAGCGGGACCGCCTTCTTGGAGTAGACCCGGCGGCCGTCACCCAGCATGCAGAGACGAGCCCCTATTGCCCGCTCGCATCGGCGGCGTGCCCCAGCCACCGAGCCGGTATCTGAAGTTGCTCAGCGCCCACGCCGCCGAACAGGTGACCACTTCGGTGTTCTCTGGGAGGTCATGCCGACCCGCTCGCCCACATCACCGCAGGTCAGCGCGCCCTTCCCTGCCCGGCTTCGTTGAGCACTTCGGACGCGGTGACCATTTCGCCGAGCTGCACCCAATCTGCACCCACATGCAAGGCCAGGCCGTTCAGCAGCTCCTTACCGCTCCGACCTGCGGATACTCCCCTGCCAGGCGACATAGAGTGCCGTCGACTGCTGCTCAAAACCGCTGAGCGCTCCGGTGTGAACTGGGAGCTCACGTAGTCAGTTGTGATTTCGTTTGTGGGCGCCAGGTCGATGCCGACCATGCCGACGCCGAGGGCGGTGACGCCAGTCTTAGGCGGGCTGAGCGGCACCAAGCTCACCGGACTTGCAGGGCGATGGCGAAGCCGTTGAGCTTTCCTGCCGCGCTCTACCCCGACGGCCCCCAGGAAAGGTTATCGAGCAGATAGCTGCTCAACATGCCTAGGACTTGTCCCTGAGCAGTTGGTGAGCGAGCAGAACGGTGTCCTGGCTGGGCGCGGCATCGAGGTCACGCAGCGCCGTCGTAAGGCCGTTCAGCAGGGCGGTCACGCCTTCGAGCTGACCGAGGCGGTGGCGCACGCGCATCGCTGCCCGGTAGAGCTCTTCGTTGTACCGGTCCAAGCAGAGTGCCTTGTCGAGCACAGCCGACGCCGCCATCGGGTCGGTGGCGAGTAGATCCTCAGCCAGGAGCAGGTGGGCTTCCGTCGCCCACTGTCGCGCCTTTTCCCGGTACGGCTCGACCCAGTCGTAGTCGCATCCGTACGCCAGCGGGGCGGTGTAGAGGTCGCAGGCTCGCTGCAGCATGGTGGTGCGCTCGGGCGGCGTGGTGGTGCGGGCGCGGGTGAGACTGTCTCGCAGTTCCCACAGGTCGACGTCAACGGTTTGGGGGTCGAGGCGGTAGCGGTCGTTGGCGCCACGTTTGAGGACGTAGCCACCGGGCCGCCGGCCGCCGGACCGGCCCAGGACGTGGCGCAGGTTGGAGGCGTTGGTGTGGATCCGCTGGTCGGCTTGGCGGATGCGCGCGTCGGGGACGAGGTATTCGCCGAGGGTGCGGGTGTCGGCACCGTCGGGGTGGCAGGCCAGGTAGACGGCAAGTTCAGCGGCTTTGGCGCGCAGGGGCCTGCCGGGCGCGGTGAGGTGCTCGACGCGGGGGATGCCAAGCAAGCGAAGCTGTGCGGGCCCTTGCCGGCTCGTGGAAGCAGGGATCTCAGGCGGGTTGCTCTCATCTCTGCCCGTCTGGTCGCCTGCGGTGATGGGCGGCGGGGCGACGGAGACGCCGGTGTGGGCCTCCTGCAGCGTGGCCAGGGCCGCCAGTGCGGTGTCGACATCGAGCACCGCCATGCGCGGCTCGACATCTTGCGACGGGCCGGTGACCAGCGAGGTCATGCCGCGGCTGTCGACGTCGACGGTACGGCCGTGCGCCCAGTGGCCGAGCAGCAGCCCGGTGACATCTCGGTCGGCGCCGATGCCGAGGGTGATGTGGGCCCTCACGGCCAGCTGCCCGTCCGGTGCGGCGCTGATGAGCAGAAGCGCCGCCGGTGGCGGCTGGCTGTTGGCCTCCCGCAAGCGGGCCCACCGCAACAGGTGTTCGTCGGCGATGGTGAGCGACTCGTCGACGTCATTGGTCAGCTTGAGGCGCCGCCAGGGGGTGAGGGCCTCAACGCTGTCCGCGCCGAGCAGCTCGGCGAGCGTGGGTCGGTCGATGACGACTGTCGTCTGCCGCTCCGGGTGGCCGGGGCCACCGTCGGCGAGGGCGCTGATCAGGGCGGCGCGGGCCGCGGCGTGGGCACCAGGTCCGGTCAAGCCGACCCCGCCGGGTGCGACCGCCGGCAGCGGTGGCACGGCGTATGCCCGTTCGAGGAGGCCTTGACTGGCGGGGGCCTGCCGGTTGACCTGCTGGTGAATGTGCACCACGGCCTGTGGTAGCTCGGGTGGTTCATGGTTCGGGACGTAGCGGCGGCGTCGATGCAGCCAGACCAGTGCGGCGGCGGCGCTGATGGCGGTGGCGACGGACCAGGGGATGAATGCGCCGGACGGCAGGTTCAGCCCATGCGCTGCCTCTGCCCGATCACCGCCGTGGTCCTCCCAGACGCCGTGAGCGGGTTGATCGGCCCTGCCGGTCGAGGCGTCCGGGGTGGGAACGAGACTCTTCGCCTTCGACGGCGGCGGTTTGGTTTGCTGGTCCCGCGGCCCCGCCGGTACGGGTCGCGCCGCGGCGGGTGGCCGAGCGTCGGCGGGTAGTCGCAGTTCCCAGCCGGGATAGATGAGGTCGCAGTCGCGCAGGGTGCCGCCGGGGAAATGGCGGTGCCGGTTGAGCCTGCAAATTTCCGGCCACCGGCCGGAGTCACCCAGCCAGCGCTTTGCAATTGTCGACAGTGAGTCGTTGCGCTCAACGACGTAGACATACCGTTGAGACCCGACCTGAATGAGCGCCGGTCCTTGGGCTGCGGCCTGCTGCGGGATGGCGGCCGCCTCGACGGGAGGCTTCGCGGGGGTGGCGTCGAGCCGGCTACCGGCGGTGAGGGTGAGCGCTGCGGAGCCGGCGAGCCCAAACACGAGCCGGTGTAGGGGTGCCGGAAGCCGCGGCAGTGACAGGCGACGGGGGGCGAGCAGGACCAGCAGCTCGATCAGCAGCAGCACCGCAAAGGCCGCCCACAGCAGCCACAGACTCAGCAGCGCCGCGTCCACGAGTCCTGCGGCGGTGATTGCCCGGTCGGATCGCCCGAACCAGTCAACGGTCTGGTGCCAGCTGGGCAACCGCTTGGCAGGGCCTCCCCCAGCCAGCCACAGCGCCGCGGGCGGCCCCGCTAAAAAAGCCAGGAGGCCCGCCACCGACCTCACAAGCCGACCGAAGGAAGCGCCGTCCTGGCGGTTGTCGGCTGGTTGATGGACTGTCGGTAGGTGGCTGTACTCGGCGAGCTTGCGGGCCGCTTGCGGCGACCGTTGCGGCATCCGTACTCCCCCGGGCCGACGATGATCCTCCTGCGATACATGACAATGATGGAGAACCGCCATCGAAGGCCACAACTTTTCTCACCATCCGCACACAATGGATCACCACACGTCTCCGGTCTCATACACTGCGCGACGATCAGCCAGACTGCCCTCCATGTCGGTTCCGGGCGCGCATCTCTGCGTTGATCTCGCCTCGTCGGCGGTCGCCGCTATCGCCTGGCGCGACGGCATCTACGTCCCGATCCTGTTCGACGGCAAGCCCACCTTCGCGCCCGCAGGGATACTCGGCGCCGACGGACTCGGGACCATCGTGCCCGACGGCAAGCATTCCTCGCACAGCCCGCCCGACAGCGGACCCACCGCCGCCCCTAGTGACCACACCGCTGAGCTCCTACGCCAAGTCGCCGCCGTCGCCGGCACTCAGGTAGGGCTCATCGGCTCGACCACCATCGTCATAACGCCCCAGTGGGGGCCGCGCCGAAGGAACCGCCTCACGCAGGCGGCGCAACGAGCAGGACTTCCCGCGCCGGCCATGGTCACCGCCCCCGCAGCGCTGGTCGCACACGTCACCGCACACCAGCCGTCCCTGCCCGACGGCGCGTGTGTGCTGGTCTGCGAGACCGAGGTACGTCCTCCCCGCCTCACCGTTCTGCAGATCAACGGCGGCGCTTGGCACGACCTCGCCACCCGCACCATCCCCGTGGCCCACATCGACGACGTGCTCGCCCGCCAGCTACAGGGCTCACCGGCCGAACAGCATCACCGGTCCGCGGCGCAGGGCGGGCGCGAGGACGACGCCACCCGGCAGGTCAGGGAATCGGTCCGCCAAGCCCGCGCATTGCTGGCCACCCAGGAGCGGGCCCCGGTGCTCCTCCCCCACCCACGTCCACCTGCCGTGATCACCCGTGCCGACCTCCACGCCGCAGCACAACCTCTCACCGAGCAGGTACCCGGTGCAGTCGCGGAGCTGCTCGACACGGCCGACGTCGACGCCGCACACCTGGCCATGGTCGTTGCCGCCGACACCGGAGGGGCACCCGAGCTCCCCACGCAGCTGGCCGCCGCCACCGGAGTCCAACCCGTGATCGTCAACCATCCCCATGCCGCCGCCAGCGGAGCCCTGACGCTCACCGCGACACCACTGACCGCAATCGCCGCGCGACTGCCCCGCACCCGGCTGCGCATCCGCGACCTCGCGGCCGCGCTGATCATCGGGGGCTGCGCGCTCGCCCTGTTCGTGCAGGCCATCCTGACCGCTGACGTCACCACGATCGGCATCCGGGTGATCGGGGCCCGCACATCCCTGCCGCAGCTGGGCACCGCGGCAGCACTTGCCGCCGTGACCGCTCTGGCCGTCGCGCAGCTCGCCCCCACCACGTGGCTCGCAGGGTCGCCCACCTCACGGACGGACGAACCGACGACGGCGGCACTCATCCGCCGCTCCTATCTCGCCGCAGCCGCGCTCGGCACCACCGCAGCCGCATTCCTCGGCCTTGCAGCCGGCACGTCCCTCGGAATCGACTACACCCCTCACCTGAAATGGGCCCTCACCACAGCTGCCCCACTGGGGGCGAGCGCCGTCCTCATCGCCCTCGTCGCACCGCGTATCCCCGCCGCCGACCTCCCAACCTGGCTCGGCCGCGCCCGCCCGGTGATCCTGCCGATCATGCTGGCGGCAGCAGGCATGCTCCTCATGCGCGCCGCGGTCAGCCTCACCCCACCCGCCGACCTGATTCCCGCGCCCGGCCTCATCGGCACCGCCGGAGCCGCCATCCTCGGAGCAGCCACCGCCCTGACGGCCACCGACCACCGCACCCTACGAGTGATCACCCTGCCAGCACTGAGCCTCGGCTACGCCATCGTCTTCACGGGTGCCACCAGCGGGACGCTGATCATCGGATACTGCCTGGCCATCCTGTGGTGGGCGATACGCCTCACCGCATACACCACGCGCCTGGCCTTTCCCGGCGCCACGGCGAAGCTGCGCCGCCTTCTCGACGGTGATCCCGCCCAGCCACCGGAACTGCTGGCTGCAGAGGTGCGCGGGCGAGACGAGAATGGCGGAGATGCGGCACGGTAAGACTTCGATCAGCGACGGATGAGCCAGCACGAACTCGTACCCGAGCAGGGCACGCCAGAACGGCAGCACCTCGGAACGGACCAGCGCGTCGATGGTGACCTGGACGTTCTGCCCGGCGGACGGGTCGGCGGGCAGGCCCAGCTCGCGGGCGACCGCCGAAATCCGCCGGGCCAGCTCCACGTCGCCCGCGGTCAGCCCGTAGAAGCCGGGAATGATCGTGATCAGCCGCACAGTCACACCGCCGTG
Organism: Micromonospora kangleipakensis; assembly: GCF_004217615.1. Classification (NCBI taxonomy): domain Bacteria; kingdom Bacillati; phylum Actinomycetota; class Actinomycetes; order Micromonosporales; family Micromonosporaceae; genus Micromonospora; species Micromonospora kangleipakensis. The sequence continues at coordinate 4,924,838 of NZ_SHLD01000001.1, forward strand.
CCGCAGGTCGACGTCGGGGTGGTGGCCGTCCAGGCCGGCCAGCTCGCCGATCGCCTGGACGAGCCGGGCGCCGGCCGCGAACGACCCGGTGCGGAAGTAGGCGCACGCTCCCTCGCCCAGCACCCGCCAGTCCCCGACCCCGTCTGCCTCGTGGAACTGACGCGGGGTGATCCGCTCGGTCGGGTCCGTCGACACCTCAGCCATGTCACTCCTCTCCGCGGCCAGGCCAGCGCGCGGGAGCTGGCCCGGGAGCTGGACGTCAGCGAGCGGACCGTGCAGCGGGACGTCGAGGCGCTAGCGGCGGCCGGGATACCGCTCGACCGGGGCCGGCGGGCGGATGCCGCCTCGATCGCGGCGGCCGGGATACCGCTCGACCGGGGCCGGCGGGCGGATGCCGCCTCGATCGCGGCTACCGCACCCGGCTGACCGGGGTCGGCCTGGACGAGGCCGGAGCGTTGGCGTTCCTCGGCCTCGCCGGCCCGGCCGAGCAGCTGGGGCTGGGCGAGATGCTGGAGGGCGCACGGATCAAGGTCTGGGCCAGCCTGACCGGCGAGGCGCGGGAGCGCGCCGGCCGGACGGTGGAGCGGTTCCACCTGGACCCGGTCCGCTGGCACGGCACGCCCGAGCCGGTACCGTGCCTGACCCAGCTCGCCGAAGCGTCTGGCGCGATCGTCGGGTGCGCCTGCGGTACGTACGGGACGGGCGGGCGGCCACCCGGGAGGTCGACCCCCTCGGGCTCGTCCTCGGACCTTGCGAGGCCCCCGTCACCGCGGGTCCATCCGGTGCGGCGCCGGACCGCCGGAGCGGTCCGGCGCCACCGAGGCCGGGTCAGCCGTGCTTCTGCTGGCACGGCACGCAGAAGCGAGCGTGCGGCACCGCCTCCAGCCGTTCTGCCGGGATCGGCGCCGCGCATCGCTCACAGGTTCCGTAGCCACCGTCGGCCATGCGCCGTAGCGCGTCACCGATCTGCGCCAGGCTCTGCCGGGTGGCGGCGATCAGCGCGGCGCGGGTGTGCGCCTCGCCGGGGTCGCCGGTGTCCGCGGTGAGTTCGGTCAGCCGCGCGGTCTGCGCCTCGAACTCGGTGCTCAGGGTGGCGCGCAGCCGGGCGCGCCACCGCGGGTCGAGGGTGCCTCGGAGGTCGGTGCTCATCTGGGGCTCCTTTCCGGGAAAAGAAGAAGGCCGAAGCCGGATGGCTTCGCCCTGGTGGCCGTACTCGCGGGTGTATGGATTCCCGGAGGGCCACGGCCGGTGGGAACCGGGTTCGGCAGGCCGTGGATGGGCGCGAGGTCCCGCGCGTCCACCGGGCGGATCGCGGCGACCGCGGACCGCTGGCCGCGGGCAGCAGCCGGCACCGCCGTGAGAACGGCGGTGGCGACCAACTGCCGGGCCGGGGACATGCGGCACACCATAGGCCCATCGGGCGGGAACGCCAATGACATTGCGGCCGCGACGTAGCGCGGGCACCAGCCTCGGCGAGCAGGATGGCGCGACGCCGGTTCCCCGCCGGGGAACCGGCGTCGCTCATGGAGACGCACCCGCGCCGCGTGGGCGTCCCCCCGCCCACGGCCGGCGGCGACCTGATGCCCGACGGCCTGCGTCGGGAGCAGATTATGGCCAAGAGTCCCACCGATTTGACATGATCGCTCTGGAGTCGCGTCGAGCGTGCGACTCGCGGCAGTTGAGTGCGCCGCGCACACCGCGGCAGCTCCGCGCGTTGCGGAGGCCGTTCGTGAGGTGCTTTCGATCAGGACAGCGCTTCGATGGGCGCGATCATCACCAGGCCCTTCACAGCGTTGGCGAGGTCCGCGTCGAGCGTGATGAAGGCGTCGGCTTGGAGCTGGGTCAGTGCGACGTATTCGGCGTCGAGCGTGTCGGGCCACCCGAGCTGGTCGGCAATCTTCCAGGCGACGTTCTGAAGGACACGGTCTCCGAGCAGTCGGATCCGCAGCCCGCGCACGTAGTTGAGCTGGCGATCGGCGTCCTTCTTTGCCATCTCACCTTGCCGTACTGCTCGAAAGAGGAGCGACAGCATCTGCGAGCGAAGGAGTGTCGGAGCCAAGAGCTGGTGCTCGTCGGGGATCACGGCCTCGTCGTGGGCCAGCTGAAGTGCCACGTCCGGACCAATCACGTACTTGGTCATAGGGGCCATCTCCTCGGCGTCATGGGGCATCGTGGGACGACAGGCCCTGTCTCGCGGTACGGGACGGGGTCCGCCGGCCAAGTTTGCGACGGGGACACGAACGGACGGTCGCCCGGCGTGCACACTCGTGGTCTGTTGCCACGACGATGTGGTTGGACGGCTTCACAGCCGGTTGGGGCTTCTCGTCTTGGATGGGCGGCTACCCGGGCGCAAATCCGTGCTGATCGGCAACCGCACGTTTCCGGCGACCTCCAGGCAGGTGCCGGGACGCCGGAGGTCGTGGCGTAGGGCGGCATGTGGAGCCGGCCGAGGTCGTCCTCGCCCACCAGACGCCGGGCACTCCGGCGGCGGGCTTCACCTTCGTCCCTGACCTAAGTACTGGAGTCGCCGCGGCAGGCAGCCGCCGGCGACGGCTACCGAGCCTCTTCGGTGCGAACCGGGACGCTGCACCGCGTCTGAGGAGGGCAGGTACAGATCCGCACGTGGAAGCCCGTGCCGGCGCGTGCAGTTGAGCGGCGTTCAGTGAAGTTCGGCGCACCCGCTGCTCCCAATCCGCTCCCCCATGGTCGGCCAACCCCTCCTCGTAGACGGCTCGGTAGGCGGGCGAAGGTTCAGCTCATGTCCGTCACGGGTGACGAAGTCGAGGACATGGTGGCCCAGCTCCCGACGGAGTTCCGGCAGGTGATCGAACCGGTCAGGACCGCGGGGGCGTCGGGTCGGCGCCGTGGCACCTTTGGTCACCATTTGTCCCACGGCACGGTCCAGTCGCCCACCCCGTCGGTGAGCGCCATCCGTCGAGGAGTGTTGCGCACATCGACCACGTCACCCGGCCGGAACGTCTCGTAGAACCATCGGGCATGGTCCGGTCCGACGTTGATGCAACCGTGCGAGGTGTTCGAGTTGCCGTGCGCACCGATGTTCCAGTCGGCCAGGTGGACGAACTCGCCCGAGTACGAGATCCGCAGACAGAGCTTGATGACCTCGTCGTAGTAGTTGGGATCCTTGGGATCGACAATCCCGTAGCTGGCCGAGGTCATCCGGTGCGAGGGCTCCCGGGTCATCACCACGTGCGGGCCGGAGCGCGTCCAGTAGCTGATGACCTCCCCGTTCGCACCCACGGCGGTGCCGCCCTTGCCCATGCTGATCGGGATGTCCCGCACCATCTTGCCGTCGATGTAGACCTTCATCCGGTGGGTGGTGGCGTCGGCGATGGCGACGCGGGACGGGCCGATGGTGAAGTTCGTGCTGGCGTTGGCGCCGCCGTAGACGCCCTTGCCGAGATCATGGCCGAAGAGGTTGACCTTCACCGAGATCTTCGTGCCCGGGGTCCAGTACTTCGCCGGCCGCCAGTGCGCGTTCTGGCCGTTGATCCAGCGCCACCGTCCCTCGACGGCCGGCGTGGTCTCCACCAGCATCGCCTTCTCGGCCTCGGCGCGGTTCTTGACGGGCTTGCTGAAGTTCACCATGACCGGTTGGCCGACCCCGTACGTGCCGCCGTCCCGGAGGGCGGTCAGCGCGCTGGCCTGGAACGTGACCGAAGCGACCCCGGACGGCTTGACGGTGCGGAAGCTGCTCGTGTGCCCGGTCAGCGCGCCGGCGGAGTCGGCCGCCGACACGGTGACCGTGTAGGTCTTGCCATAGGTCAACTTGCCGGTCGAACGCCACGTCTGCCCGTCGCTGCCGAGTTCGCCGGCGATGGTCTTGCCCCCCGTGGCCACCGAGACGTCCTTGAGCGTGCCGCCCTCCACCGCCACGACGACCTGCTCGAGCGGCGACACCTTGGTCGCATCGGCAGCCGGGGTGACGGTCACTCGCACCTCGCCCGCGGGCGCACTCGCCGCAGCCAGACCGGGCTGCGACCACCTGGCTCCGGACGAGGACCCACGGCTGCAACCTGCAGTCACCAGGCCGGCCGTGACGCCCAGACCGGTGGCGATCAACTTTCGACGACTGATCATCGCGATCCTTTCCGCCCGGAGAGTACTTGCCGACGGCGCGCCAGGGGAGCCCCCACCACATCCTTGTCTTCTCCGCCAGCGGCCCAGACCGGCCGCACCGCAGTTCCCCATTGCCCGTGACGGTTCGCCTTCTGATGATCGGCGACATGATCAATTGGCGTCGGCGCAGGCCGGACCCAGCATCCCACCCGCGCAACGAGACGTGTGTCGAGGTTTTCCCGGCCGAGCCGTCGCCTGCCGGCCGGGAACTATGGTCGGCATCGCGATGTCGCGTCACCGCGACGTCGAGCAACCTCACGCCCTGCGGCACCCGTCGTCGGCAACAGCAACGGCTGGTCCGTGTGGCGCGGCCAGCTCAACGGCTGTGGCAGGCCGGCGAACCGGTGGAGTGGCGGCAGTATTACAAGGCGGTTTGGACGACAGGCGAGACGCGATGGCGGATCGCAGCGCCAAGAGCCAGGCGAGACCTCCCCCTCTCTTCTGGAGGGTCACGCTCCGCGCTCTTCAACCGCATCGATGGTCAGGACACCGTGTACAACGGGAGCTCGGTGAGCGTTTCGGAGGTGGTGTCCACTTTGTTGGCCGCGGCGGCACGCTCTCGACAACCGTGGGACCTTGGGCAATACCGTCGTCGGATGCACGATCTTGTTCCGCGTCCCCGGCGCTGTCGCCGTGATACCGCGATGCACTCACATCGGCGTACGAATCTGTGAGTATTAGTATCGGTCTGATGAAGCTTGCCGAGTGGGCGCGTCGCAGCGGGGTGCACCCGCAGACCGCGTACCGATGGTTCCGCGAGGGGACCATGCCGGTGCCCGCTCGGCGTCTTCCGTCTGGCACGATCATGGTGGATGTGGCCGGTGGTGACACCCAGGGCCGGGTGGTCGTCTACGCCCGGGTGTCGTCGGTCGACCAGGGAGCCGATCTGGATCGGCAGGTAGCCTGTGTGACCGCGTGGGCGACCGGGCAGGACATGTTCGTCTCCTGGGTGGTGACCGAGGTCGGGTCCGTGCTGAACGGCCGATGCGAGAGGTTCCTCGGGCTGCTGCGCGACCCGAAGGTGACCACGATCGTGGTCGAGCACCGGGACCGGTTCGCCCGGTTCGGTGGCGAGTACGTCGAGGCGGCGCTAGCCGCGCAGGGACGTCGGCTGCTGGTGGTCGACCCGGCCGGGGTGGACGACGACCTGGTGCGGGACGTGACGGAGATCCTGACCAGCCTGTGTGCCCGGCTGTACGGCCGCCGCGGCGCAGCGGACCGGGCCAGCCGCGCCGTGGCCGCCGCCACCGCCGGGGACCTTTCGTGAAACGGTACGAGTCGCCCGCCGGGTGGACCGTTCAGGCGTACAGGTTCGCCCTCGACCCCAGCGACGTGCAGGTGGCCGGTCTGCGCCGCAACACCGGCGCGGCACGGTTCGCTTTCAACCACATGCTGCGGCGGGTCAGCGCGGTCAAGGCGCAACGCGCCGCCGAGGCCAGCTACGGGGTGGCCGAGGCGGACCTGACCCCGTGGCAGGGCTGGTCGTTACCGGACCTGCGCCGCACCTGGAACGAAATCAAGACGTGGGTGGCGCCGTGGTGGGCGGAATGCTCCAAAGAGGCGTTCAACACCGGCCTGGCCAACCTGTCGGCGGCGCTGGGCAACTGGCACGCCTCACGTACCGGTGCCCGCAAGGGCCGCCGGATGGGCTGGCCCCGGACCAAGAGGAAGCACGGCCGCAGGTCGGCCCGGTTCACCACCGGCGCGATCCGGGTCGACCCCGGCTACCGGCACGTGGTGTTGCCACGGCTGGGCCGCATCCGCACCCACGAGTCCACCCGTAAGCTGGCCCGGCGGGTGAAGGCTGGCACCGCGACGATCCTGTCCGCAACCGTCACCGAGACCGCCGCCAGGTGGTTCTGCTCGTTCCAGGTCGCGGTCAAACGCGCCGTGGGCCGTGCGGCGCACACGCCGAAAGCCGGTCGGATCGTCGGCGTGGACACCGGCATCAAGCACCTGGCGGTGCTGTCCACCGGCGAGCTGGTGCCCAACCCGGCACCGTTCAAGGCGGCGTTGAAGAAACTCGGCAAGGCCCAACGCCGGGCCGCCCGCCGAATCGGCCCGTACGACCCGGCCACCCGGCGTAAGCGGACCGCGTCCAATCGGTGGCAGCGGGCGCAGGACACCGTGGCCCGGTTGCACACCACCGTCGCCGCTGTCCGCGCCGACTCGTGGCACCAACTCACCACCCGGCTGGCGCAACAGTTCACCACGGTCGTGGTCGAGGACCTGCACGTGGCCGGGATGGTCCGCAACCGTAAGCTGGCCAGGGCTCTGATCGACGCCGCCCCGGCGACCCTACGCCGGCACCTTGGCTACAAGACCGGTTGGTACGGCAGCGTGTTGCACGTCGCCGACCGGTGGTACCCCAGCTCCAAAACCTGTTCAGGCTGTCAAACGGTGAAACCCAAGCTGTCGCTGGCCGAACGCACCTTCAACTGCACCACGTGCGGACTGTCCCTGCACCGGGACGTCAACGCCGCACGTAATCTTGCCGGCCTAGTTCGGCACGTCGACCTGGAGTTGCTGGGCGACGCAAAAACAGGACGTGGAGCCCACGTAAGACCCGTAAGACCTGCACCCGCAGGCGGGGCAGCGGGCCGTGAAGCGTCAAGACCGGTTCACCCGGTCAACGCCGCCCGGCAACGGACGGCTGCCAATCGTGAGTCACATTTACTCACTGAAAGGTAACGGTACGACTTCCACGGCGCGCGGTGACCAATCAGCAGTCGGCGCTGCGCGTGCCGGCGGGAGCGCCGGACAGCCCGGACTTCTCTGCCGACGTGGCGATCGACGGCTGGATCGCCCGCGGTGCGCCGCGCGACAAGCTGGTCCTCGGCATCCCGTACTACGGTCGTCCCGGTCACGCCGGCAGTCCCTGCCGCACCGACCACCGGCGACGCCAGGATCGACGCTGCCTGCCCGCGCATGGCGACATCAATAGTCCTGCCGGCCGGAACCCCACCGGTCGAGCTCGTCGCGAACGGCGGCGGCACCGGCCGGCACCACCCGACTCGCGGTGGTGGAGACGGCGTCCTGCATCTCGTCCGCCAGCCAGGCCGGGCCGCCTCCGGCCGCCCGCAGCTGGCTTAAGCCTGCGCGTCCCAGCACAACGGCGGCGACGAGATAGCCCCCGGTGAGTCCCGCGGTAGCCAGCCGGCGGGGCAAAAAGGTCTCCAGCATGCGCAGCACGGTTGCTGAAGCAGCCCCGACTCCCAGGACGAGACACCCCCCGGCGGTGGCGAGCAGCGCCAGGCCGACTCCCGTCGGACGAGCCACCCTCATCAGCTGGGTGCGTACCTCCCGGACCTCCTCACGCACCACCTCGGCCACGTCCGCAGCCAAGCGCTCGGTCGGGCCAACCGCCCTTCCGGATCCTCCGGACCGTTCCGCCGCCGCGTCACTCATGGCTCCCCCTCGTCCGCCGCTTACCCACGAAGGTCACCGCCATACCTGTCCGCTGGTGTTCCGGGCAGGACCAACGACGAAGCTGACAAGGGCTGATTCGAGGCCATCGGTGCCCGGACGGGTCGGACGGCTGATTCGGCACACGGGGCAACCGCGGGAAGTCTTCCCGCAATCTGCCAGGGTCAGCGACCCGTTCGGTCCGCAGTACTCGTCCGGTCAAGGTGCGTGGCGTGGCTCCCCTTGAGCACGGTCGGCTGCGGTAGTTGTGACACTCGACTGGCCTTGCTGCCGTGCACGTGAATGGCCAGCAGGCACTGCCTTCTTGACAGACCACTGCGGCATGATGTGCGGCCAGGACGGACTACCCGGGCTGCTGGCCCGCCTCGCTTCCCGCGCTCGCGAGGACGAGCCGATGCCGCCGCCTTTGCTTCCGGCACGACGACATCATGCCGGGCGACCGCCCCTGAGCACGACGCGCGCCGGGACTTACGCCGTCCCGGTTAGGTCCGATGGCGCCCAGCGGGATCCATGTCGGCAGAGCGAGCAGCCGGTGCCGGTCCACGCCGCTCAGGACCAGAGGCCCCACGGTCCGCTCCGCCATCTCGCAGCAGTGATCGGCCGCCACCCGCGGGATCTCGGCGTCGTAGTCCACGGCCGATGCACCTTGCCCCTGACTACCGGGACTGCGCCAACAGGGCCGCCCTTTAGCCAGTGCGAGTGCAGTTGTGTGAAACGGGACGCTGCCACCCGACCTCACGTGACTATCAGGAACGGTTCGCCGACGTGACCCCGGCGCTCGTCGAGGACAGGAAGATTGACGAGGTGAACGTGTCCCACGTGGCGCGTTGCAGCGGCACCCCTGACGGGTTCAGCGCCGCAACCGAACGGATCAAGGGGGAAGCCTCGAACCGACGATGTGGTGATGCCGGGTGCAGGCGCGGCGCAGCGACACCCAAGCCGAAAGGGAGTTCAAGCTCCGTTCAGCGTGCGGTGCTCCCGCTCCGCTCCCTTGCGAACCCGGCTCACGGCTCCCCGTCGTCGCCTAGGTGGAGCGCGCGGATCGGACGTTATGGCTGGAGATGTCGGAACTCCACCGCCTCTCCATTCCAACGGCAGCGGGGTGCCATGGGATGACTTGCGTGTGGCCGGGAACCCTGGTTCGGAATGACCAAGTCCTGACAGCGGCTCGGCGGCGGTCTTCCGCTGCGAGCGACGCTCGGCATGGGCGGACCGACGACGTGAGGAGGTTTGGGTGACCGCGACATCACGGCGGCCGACGCCCGCCGACCCGATGCCGGACGCACGGACGCGGCCCGGGGTGTCCAGCGGCGCCTGCCGAGACATGCCGCCGGAGTTGGGGCCGGACGCGATCGGCGTGCTGGAGGGTCGCACCTTCATGTTCTCCGACGCCCGCGGAGACGTGCCGAGGGGCTCCATCGGCGGCCTGGTGCACGACGACACCCGGTTCCTCAACCAGTGGGAACTGACGATCGACGACGCGCCGCTGCTGGTGCTCTCCTCGGGAACCGTTGACGCGTACTCGGCGGCGTTCTTCCTGGCCAACTCCGACCTGCCCCACCTGCCCGCCAACCGGGTGGGCGTGCGACGGCAGCGCTTCGTCGGCGACGGCCTCTACGAACGCGTCGAGCTGCGGTACTTCGGCATCGAGCCCGTGTCGTTCCGCCTGCGTGTGGCGGTCGGGACGGATTTCGCCGACCTGTTCGAGATCAAGGAGTCGGGCCGCGACCGTGCCCCGGACATCATCCGTCAGCACGAACCGGACGGCTCGGCACTCGGGTTCGGGTACCGCAACGGCAGCTATGCGGCGTCGGTACGCGTCGAGGCCGACCCGCCGGCCGACCTGGTGGACGGCGACGCCCTGGTGTGGGATGTGTGTCTCGAGCGGGGGCAGCAGTGGTCCTGCGAGTTGCAGGTTCCGCTGCGCTGCGGCGAGGAAGACTACCGACCGGCGGTCCGCGGGTTCGGCGAGGCGTTCGATCACGGGCCGGAGGACCCGTCGACCCGGTGGGCGGCGGAGAAGCCGCATCTGCACACCGACGTCGATCTGCTCCGCGACGTCTACCACAGGTCGGCGGTCGATCTGGTGTCCATGCGGATCGAGAAGACCATCGCCGGCGAGCCGGTCGTCCTCCTTGCCGCGGGCCTGCCGTGGTTCCTGACCACCTTCGGTCGCGACACGGTGATCACCGCCTACCAGACCGTGACCTGCGGCCCTGATGTCGCCCGCGGCGCCCTGATCGTGCTGGCGACGCATCAGGCGAAAGGGTTCAACGACTTCACCGACGAGGAACCTGGCAAGATATTCCACGAGTACCGCTCGGGTGAGCTGACCCAGCTCGGGCTCAAGCCTTACCACCCGTACTACGGCAGTGCCGACACCACCGCGCTCTGGCTCATCCTGCTCTCGGAGTACTGGCGGTGGACCGGGGACGCCGACCTCGTGCGCCGGTTGCGCGGCAATGCCGAGGCCGCGCTGCGGTGGATCGACCACTACGGCGACCGCGACGGCGACGGATACGTCGAGTACGCCACCCGATCCACGCAGGGCTTGGGCAACCAGTGCTGGCGGGACTCCCCCGACGGCGTGCAGTACGCCGACGGGCGGATACCCGTCCTACCGATCGCCACCTGTGAGGTGCAGGGCTACACCTACGACGCGAAACTGCGCATGGCCGAGCTCGCCGAGGGACTGTGGCAGGACCCGGCCATGGCCCAGCGACTACGCGCCGACGCCGCGCGCCTGTGCGAACAGTTCAATCGGGACTACTGGATCCCCGAGCGGGGCGGCTACTACGCCGTCGGCCTCGACGGCGACAAACGGCCGATCGACTCGATGACCTCCAACATGGGTCATCTGCTCTGGAGTGGGATAGTCCCCGAGGAACGCGCCGGACAGCTCGCGCGACACCTGATGTCTCCCGAGCTGTTCTCCGGGTGGGGGGTGCGCACCCTGTCCACCGCCGATGTTGGCTACAACCCCATCGGCTATCACGTCGGCACGGTCTGGCCGCACGACAACTCGATCATCGCCGCCGGGCTGGCCCGCTACGGTCACCGCGACGAGGCCAACCGGATCGCGATGGCGATGCTGGAAGCGTCCCGGCACTCCGAGCACCGGCTGCCCGAGGCGTTCTCCGGCTACGACCGGTCCTTCGGCCGTCAGCCCGTGCCGTACCCGACCGCCTGCAACCCCCAGGCCTGGGCCAGCGGGGCGCCTCTGCTGTTCCTGCGCACGATGCTCGGCCTCGAACCGCGGGAGGGGGAACTCGTCGCCGACGCTCACGTCCCCGACGAACTCGGACGGATCCGCCTGCACCACGTAGCGGCGCTCGGGCGACGGTGGAACGTCGAAGCCGCGGGTTCCGATTGCACGGTCTCGCCCGCCGACTAGTGGAAATGCACGCTCGGGTGGCTGTCCAGCCAGGATCGGACATCGGGGGTGGTGTGGGTGGACAGGTTGTCCAGCAACACTTGGATCTCTCGGCCGGCATGCGGGGCGACGGCCTTTTTGAGGAAGGCCAGGAACGCGGCTCCGTTGCGGCTGGGCATGCAGTCACCGACGACCTCGCCGGTGTTCATGTTCAAGGCGGCGAATAAGTTGGTCGTGCCGTGCCGCACGTAGTCGTGGGTGCGTTGTTCGCTGGCGTCGAACTCGATCGGTAACAGCGGCTGGGTGTGGTCCGGGGTCTGGATCTGGGTTTGCTCGTCCAGGCTGAGCACGACTGCCCCGCCGGGTGGGTCCAGATACAGTCCGACGAGTCGGCGACCGTGTCGGGGAACCGCGGATCCTTACTGAGTTTTGAAGGTGCCCTGCGGGTGCGGTTTGAGGCCATGCTCGCGCCACAGGTTCGCGACCCAGTGATGCGAGACCGGCGTCCTACTCGTGCGGGTGACGTAGTCGGCCATGCTGCGGCTGGACCAGTGCGACAGCCCGGTCCCTCGGCATGCCACAACACGATCCGCGCCCGCGTCCCGACCGCCGCCGACACCTCCGTGCTGGTCATGAGCGCAGGAAGCTCAGTACGCTGCTCCGCCGTCAACTCCCCCCGACTGCCAACCACACCATCGTCACGTAAAGACAACAGCATCACGTGACATCAGCCGCCGCTGACGTGGCGGAGGACGGCCAGGACCCGGCGGTTGTCGCTATCCGAGGACGGCAAACCGAGTTTCGCGAAGATGTTCGCCACGTGCTTCTCCACGACCCCGGAGGTGATGACAAGAGCCGCCGCGATCCCGGCGTTGGATCGTCCCTCGGCCATCAGCGAAAGCACCTCACGCTCCCGGGGGGTCAGCGACGCCACCCCGGCCGTGTCCTGCCCGGCGCGCATCAGGTGGCCGACCACCTCCGGATCCAGCGCGGTGCCACCGGATGCCACCCGGGTCAGCGCGTCCACGAAATCGGCGACGTCGGCGACGCGGTCCTTGAGCAGGTATCCGACGCCGGTCGGCCGGTCGGCGAGCAGGCGGGTCGCGTAGCGGGTCTCCACGTACTGGGAGAACACCAGCACACCGACGTCGGGATGGTCGCGTCGGATGTCGATCGCGGCGCGCAGTCCCTCGTCGGTGTGCGTCGGTGGCATCCGGACGTCGATGATGGCTACATTCGGTACGCTGGCGGCAATCGCGGACCGCAACGCATCCGCGTCGGCCACCGCCGCGCACACCTCGAAACCGCGGTCGGTGAGCAGCCGGACCAGCCCTTCCCGCATCATCGCGGCATCCTCCGCGATCACCACCCGCATGTCGTCGCCTCCGTTCACACCTGTGTGGGCAGCTCGATCTCGACCCGGGTCGGACCGCCGGTCGGACTGTGTACGCGCATCCGGCCGTCCACGACGGCGATGCGGCGGGCCAGGCCGGACAGGCCGGGACCGTCCGGGTTCGCCCCGCCGATGCCGTCGTCCTTGATGGTCAACATCAGGCGCTCGCCGGATCGGACGACGCCGAGCCCGATACGGGTCGCCCGGCTGTGTTTGGCCGCGTTCGCGAGCAGCTCGGAGGCGCAGAAGTAAGCGATGGTCTCGATCGCGGGCGCCGGGCGGTCGGGCAGCTCGACGTTCACCGCGACCGGGATGGCGCTGCTCGTCGCGAGCGTCGCCAGCGCGTCGCCGAGACCGTTGTCGAGGACCGGCGGGTGGATCCCGCGCACCAGGTCGCGCAGGTCGGCGAGGGCATCCTTCGCTCCGCGGTGGGCGAGCGCGACCAGTTCGCGGGCCTGTGCGAGGTCGGGTGGCAGGCCGTCGACACCGAGCTTCTCGGTCGCCATGCCGAGGTTCATCGCCAGCGTGGCCAGCCGGATCTGCGCGCCGTCGTGCAGGTCCCGTTCCAGCCTGCGCATCATCGCGGCCGCGTCGTCGATCGCGCGTGCCCGGGTGACCTGCAGTTCGCGTACCCGCTCGGCGAGCCGACGCGGACCGAGCAGCCGTCGCATGGCGGCAAGGTCCAGTGTCGTACCGGCCCGCATCAACCACGGTGCGACCAGCAGCATGGCGAGGCCGGCCGCGGCGATGAGGAACGTTCCGGCGAACGTCCGCGTACTGATAGTGCCGAACGGCGTCAGCGCCCACACCGGTCCGAGGCGCGTTCCGGCCGGGTGGTTGCGAAACAGCGGCCACCACACCGGGTAGCTGAGGTTGACCAGGCCGAACACGTAGCAGAATGCGCCGTAGCCCTCGGGGATGGCCAGTGGCACCTTGAGCAGGCCGTACCCGACGGCGCGCCAGCCCGGTCCGTCGGAGACCACGGCGCTGATCCGCTTCGAGAGCCGGGGCGGCGGGGCGTCCACGTGCACGTCGAGCAGCCGGTCGGCGAGTGAGCGATGCACGGCTCCCATCGCGCGCCCGATCGGGGCGGCCAGCACGACCAGGAGCGCGATGGTGAGCGGAAACAGGACCAGGAACACCGGTGCGACGGTAGGTGCGGGCTGGTTGGACATGGCTCCGGTCGCCCAGAGGATGAGGACGCCCAGGGCCGGCACGATCGCCGGTACGCTCAGGATCGCGGCCGCACTGACCACGCCGACGACGCAGAACACCGCCCGGCGCAGGGCCAGTGTGGTGAACGGAGCGCGCAGCGCGGTCATCAGCCCATTGTCGCTGGTCACGCGTCGCGATGGCGGAGCAGCACGCCGCCGCACAGAATCGCTACCGCCGCGTACCCGCACATCAGCAGCGCGCTGATCCAGCTGGAGAACAGCCCGGGTACCGGCGAGGTCACCGCGATCGAGTTGAGCAGCATCAACAGCGGGACGAAGCGGCCGAGCTGGATTCCGCTCTCGCCGAACAGGCCGGCCACGATCATCGGGACGAACATCAGACCGAACAGCGTGCCGATCGCGGCGCCCGAGTGCCGCACGATCGTCCCGATGCCGACCCCGATCAGCGCGGTGACGCCCAGATAAACGCCGGTCAGCACGACCGCGCGCAGGATCGCCGGGTCTCCGAGGGATGCGGCCGGGATGGCGGTGCCGCGGATCGCGAGCTGCCCGCTCAGATAGCCAGCGAAGCTCGCGACCAGGCCGACGGTGAGAGCCGCGCCGCCGCACACGGCGACCTTCGCGGCCAAGACGATCCGACGCCGCGGGACGGCGGCGAACGTCGAGCGGATCATCCCGGTGCCGTATTCGCCGGTCACCATCAGGACGCCGAGCGCTCCGAGGAGCAGCTGGGCCACAATGGCGCCGCCGAGGCTGTTGTTCAGGATCTGGGCGGCGGTGGCGACCGGGGTGTGCGATCGGTACCCGAGTCCCACCCCGGCCCCGGCCGCGGCCATCGAGACCACCGCAGCGATCGCCAGCCACCACGTCGACCGGACGCTGCTCAGCTTGATCCGCTCCATCCGGGCCGCGTGCCGGAATCCGTACCCGTTCATGACGCTCCCACTCCGCGATAGTCGGTGGCCTGTGAGGTGAGCCGGAAGAACGCGTCCTCCAGGCTGTCGTCGCCGGCGGCGAGTTCGGCGACGGTCGTCTCGGCCAGCAGCCGGCCGCGGCCGATGACCACCAGCCGGTCGGCGGTCAGCGCCATCTCGGCGATCAGGTGGCTGGACACAAACACCGTCCGGCCTTGGGCGGCGAGTCCGCGCAGCAGGTCCCGGATCCAGCGGATGCCCTCCGGATCCAGTCCGTTGGCCGGCTCGTCGAGCAGGAGGACGCCCGGGTCGCCGAGCAGGGCCACAGCGACGCCGAGCCGCTGGCGCATGCCGAGCGAGTACGTACCGGCACGCCGCGTTGCCGCGTCGGACAGACCGACGATGCGCAGCACCTGCTCGACCCGGGAACCGGGGATGTCGTTGCTCGCGGCCAGCGCGGTCAGGTGCGCACGGGCGCTGCGGCCGGGATGGAACGCCCCGGCATCGAGGAGCGCGCCGACCGTCTTCAACGGCCAGTTCAGGTCCGGGTACCGGACGCCGCCGATCAGTGCCTCGCCATGGTCCGGGGCATCTAGGCCGAGGATCATCCGCATCGTCGTCGACTTGCCGGATCCGTTCGGGCCGAGGAAGCCGGTCACCACCCCCGGCTGCACCCGGACGCTCAGCCCGTCAACGGCGACCCGGTCGCCGTAGCGTTTCGTCAGCTCACGTAGTTCGATCACACGATCGACGCTAGGCAACGCCGTCGGCGGTCGGAAGCCGGAAAACATCCGACTCCGCCTGGAGGTTTTCCGCCCCCATCGCGGTCCCGACCCAGTTAGTGTCCCGTGACCCTGATCGGTTTACCTTCGAGTTGTTCGCGACGTAACCGATCAGGGTCACGGGACACTAGGCCGTGTTTCAGTAGTGGAGATCGTCTGACCGGCGTCGGCGTGTCGGTGATCGACAGACAGCGAGGTCTCCGGTAGGTGGTTCAACGACGAAGAAGAACCCATAACCGGAGACCTCGTGGCCACCTTAGCGGTGACGAGGCGACACGACCTGACTGACGCCCGGTGCCGGCTACGTGTCCTACCGCCCCGGCCCCACTGACCGGAGGGCCAGTGGCGGTCGCAGCAATAGCGGAACAGCACCGGGCGTCGCGCTCGTCGGCGCCCGACCGGGCGGCGACGTCGACGTACGGCCTAGGGTGGGCGGCATGGCAAGCCCTGTCCCCTCCGCCAACGGCTTCACGGCGCAGAATCCGCTCACCCGGCTGACGCTGCCCGAACTCCGGCAGCGCACCAGCGTGAAGTGGCGCATGCACCCGCCCGACGTGCTTCCCCTCTGGGTCGCGGAGATGGACGTACCCCTCGCTCCCGCCGTGGCCGACGCGCTCCGCAGCGCGATCGACCTCGGTGACACCGGATACGCGTACGGGACGGCGTACGCCGAGGCGCTCGGCGACTTCGCCGCCCAGCGGTGGGGCTGGAACGACTTCCGCGTCGACCGCACCATGGTCGTACCCGACGTGATGATGGGCATCGTCGAGGTGCTCCGGCTCGTGACCGACCCCGGGGACGCGGTGGTGGTCTGCTCCCCCGTCTACCCGCCCTTCTACGCCTTCGCCAGCCACAGCGGCCGGCAGGTGATCGAGGCCCCACTCGGACCCGACCTGCGGATGGACCTTGCCGCTCTCGACGAGGCCTTCCGCCGGGCCCGGGCCCGCGGCCGCCGGCCGGCGTTCCTGCTGTGCAACCCGCACAACCCGACCGGCGTCGTCCACCGCCGTGACGAGCTCGAGGCCGTCGCCGAACTGGCCGACCGGCACGGCCTGCGGGTGATCTCCGACGAGATCCACGCCCCCCTGGTGCTCCCCGGGGCGCACTTCACCCCGTACCTCACGGTGGCCGGCGCGGAGAACGCGTTCGCCCTGATCTCCGCCTCGAAGGCGTGGAACCTCGCCGGCCTCAAGGCGGCGCTCGCGGTCGCCGGGCCGCAGGCCGTCGCCGACCTCGACCGCATGCCGGAAGAGGTCAGCCACGGGCCCAGCCACCTGGGGGTCATCGCGCACACCGCCGCGTTCCGCGCCGGCGGACCGTGGCTCGACCTCGTCCTCGACGGCCTCGACACCAACCGCACGCTGCTGGAAACGCTGCTGGCGAAGCACATGCCGTCCGCCCGGTACCACCGGCCCGAGGGCACCTACCTCGCCTGGCTGGACTGCACGGCGCTGGGCATCGACATCGGACAGTCGGACGGCGAACCCGGCGTGGCCAGCGATGTCGCCGGGCCCGCGAAGATGTTCCTCGACCGCGCGCGGGTCGCCCTCAGCTCCGGGCACGTCTTCGGCACCGGCGGGGCAGGCTTCGTACGACTCAACTTCGCCACCTCACCCGCGATCCTCACCGACGCCGTCACCCGCATGGGCCGGGCAGCCGACGCGCACCACCCGTCGGCGGGCTGAGCCCTCGGTCCCAGACGCCGTGCCTCCACGACCCGGCGCTGGGATCGACCAGCCGCCGGGTCGGGGGTACGGACGTCAGCTGATGGACACCGAGTAGGAGGTGATGTTGATCTGGCCGCTGCCTCGAGCAACATCTGAGCCTCGACGTGAATCCGCACATCGCAGCCATCCCGTCACCTGGCCGATGACTGCTGTTCGCTGCCGTTGAGTGCAGTTGTGTGACGCGGGACGCTGCACCTCCTCTGACCTTCGCAAACAGAAGACCGCAGGTAGGAGGCCGTGGATCGTCCCCGCGGCGCAGGCGATCGCGTACGTTCGTGATTCCGATCTGCGGCCACCCCAATTTCGCTGCGAGCGCTCGTCGAGGCCGGCCTGGCCCGACTGCCGCCGGCAGCGATTGGCAGGCGGTCAGCTACGGGAGCGCGGCAGGCAGCACTGCTTGTACTTGCGGCCCGAGCCGCACCAGCAGGCGTCGTTGCGCTCCGACGGCCAGGAAATCTGCGCGCCGGGCCGGGTCGCCAGATCTCGCGCGTAGCGGGTGCGGATCTCCGGATCCGTGGGATCCCCGTTGTGCCGGCTGGCATAGCCGTTCAGCCCATCCACCGATGCGCTGACCACGCTCAGCCCGGTCCGGCCGGTGTTGGCCTGCTGGACGAGGTGCCGTTCCAGGCGGCCCCGGTGCGCGTCCCAGTCCGGCCCGTACGCCTCGGTCAGCTCGGCGTGCTCGGCGAGCAGGCGGTCGAACTCGGCCCGGGGCCAGAAGAGCAGGTCCGGCTCCGTGCCCTGCCGCTGCTCCGCCCGGCGGACGAGCTGAGCCTCCAGCCGGTCCGCCAGATCGTCCTGCCGATCATGCGGCAGGTTCAAGTCCCGGCGTACCCGGTGCCGCTGTTGCAGCAGGAAGAAGAGGACGCCGGGCGCCTCCGGAGGGCCGACCTCCACCGTCGCCTCGGCGGCGGGTACGGCCTCCGTTGGTGCTCCGGCCGCAGTGGCGCGCCTGCCGAGCACGGTGTCGACCGCCTCGCTCAGCCACTCCTCGGCGATCACCGAGAGACCGCCGGCGTCCAGGGCCGCGCTGACGTACGCCGGGGCCTCGGGCTGCTCGATCAGGAGCTGGCGCAGCGCGGTGAGCTCCGCCATCGCCTCGTCCTCCCGGCCGCCGGCCCGGAACAGGATCCGGGCCCGCATCGCCCGGGCGAAGCCGGCCCGGGCATCCTCTACCGACGGGTACGCCTCCAAGGCCCGGTCCGCGTACCGGAGCGCGGCGTCCAGCCGCCCTCGGATCTCGGCGATCTCCGCGGCCAGGGTCAGCGCGTCCCCGGCGTCCTCCGGCTCCGCCAGCCGGCCCTGCTCCACCGCGTCTGCCAGGTCGGCGGCGACGCCGAGCGGATTGGCCGCGCCGAGCGCCGAGCGGCGAAGTTCGTCGAGGTCAGCGGTGGTGATCACATCTCTCGTCGGCACGATCTCACGGTACGTCGGGTTCCGTCCGTAGCGCTGGCTGATCACCTGTTACGCCGATCTCACGCTGCCTCGGGCCGCCGTCCCGGGCGGGAATCGGGGCGTCGGTCTCGGCCGGGGACCCGGCCGTCGAGAGGCAGGGCGGCTCTTCTTTGGCTGAGATGCGGACGCTGGCTGCGGCGCGAATGGGTGCCGAGCATCCAAGGGGCGGCGTCCCGAGGGTGGCCGCGCCGACGGCACCACGATCGCGACGGAGATCGTCGGGCCGGCGATCTTGCCCAGGGCACATCGGTTCGCCGACGGTCGATACTGCGGGTGCGCCGAGCGCTCTCCGAGCAGCGGTGGTGGTCCTACTCCTGACGGCGTCGGTGGCCTGTGACAGCCCGGCGACCGACGCAGCTCCGCCGGTGTCCTCGCCGGCGATACCGCGAACCGGTGCTCGGTAAGGTCGTTACCGAGCACTCGGGCCACGTCGGGCGCGACGTCGCCCTGCCGGAGTGGCTGGTTCTTGGCGATCGGTGACCAGCCGTACCTGGTGGAATCGGAGCCTGCGCTGGCAGTGGCTGATCTGGGCGCGGTATTGGTGTCGCCGTCATGGCCGGCCTGACCACTTCGGAGTTACGCAGGACGCTGCACCGACTCGAGGCTGACGTTTACTCAGCGTGACCGGTGCGCTGAGACACAGCGCGCACGGTCGGCGGCATGAGCGCGCATCTGGCGACCTAAGCCGGCTATCCACCGACCCCCTGGTCTGGTAGATAGTGACCATGGCGAAACGGTCTGGTGGATTCGGTAGAGCGCTCACGCGAGGGTTTCTGCGTACGGCCGTGTGGCTGTACCGGCGCAGCGGCGGGAAGCTCGGCGGCAAGATGTTCGGCGCACCGGTGCTGTTGCTGACTACCACCGGGCGCAAGTCGGGGCGGTCGTGGACGGTACCGTTGATGTACCAGACCGACGGCGACAGATGGGTGATCATCGCGTCCAACGGCGGCAGCGCCAGGCACCCCGCCTGGTGGCTCAATCTGCGCTCGCAGCCGGACGCCTCCATACAGATCGCCCGGCAGACCTACCTGGTCACCGCCAGCGAGACCGCCGGCGAGAACCGCGAGCGCCTGTGGCGGCAGATGGCCGACATGTACAAGGGCTACGACGGGTACGCGCGGAAGACCACCCGCCAGATTCCCGTGGTTGTACTGCAAAGGCGCTAACGCATGCTGCCCGACGGTTTGCACGCCCGCAATGCGACATGACAGGGCGTTCGATCAGCAGTGCGCCCTGTCCGTTCCGTCAGTTAGCGATCTGCCGTTGGCGGCGTTACTGGCTCGCAGGTGCCCGATGCCCGTAGTGGTGCTGGCGTACCAGTGGATCGTTCGCCACGACGAAGTCGATCACATCCCAGAACTCGCTGAGTTTTGGGTGGGCCAGGGCCTCGGCTCGCGTGAGCTTGTGACCGTAGAGGGGGCCGTTGGCGCCGCCGAGGCAGCGTCTACCGCAGTAGCCCCAGGCAGATCGCTGCCGGCGCCTGGGCCGAAGCGGCAGCCGAAGGTGAGGTGGTCGTCGTAGTCGGTGTCCTGACCCCACGTACCGAATACCACGTCAATCCAGCTTTCGCGTACGCCAGCATGGTTGTAACACGCGGCAAAGAACACCGCGTACGGGAGGCCGTCACGAGTCACCATGCACCAGGTGCGGCGGCTGGGTTGCCCGCAGCACTCACAGGTCTTCTCGGCGCCGCCACGGTACGACTCATCGCTCTCCAGCACGGCAAGATTGGCAGCTGACCCCCTTCGGCCGGAACTGTCTCCGGTTCTTGGGAGACCGTCGCTGACGGCCGGCGCGGGAACAGCTCTTGACCTCTTCGTCCCGAACGCCGGTGCGGCGCAGCGTCTGCTGCGGTCGGTTGTCATCCCGTGCCGCTCAGCTCGGCTACCACGCCGCCTGCTGTCGTGACGTGTCGGCCACAGGCGGCACGTTCGATGCTTCCTCTCTGCTTCCGCGCGGGCGGTCGCTCAGTCGGAGATGCCGGTGTGCCCGACGACCTTCTCCACGGTCAGGCGCACCAGCAGCTCGCCCGGCACGGCGTTGCGCGCCCCGTATGCCTCGGCCAGGTCCGGCCCCATGTAGCGCTCGGCGATCCGGATCGCCCACCGCCGCATCTCGGGCAGGTCCTCGGTGATCGTCGCGCGCCCACGCAGCGTCACGAACGCGTACGGCGGGTTCTCGTCGTCGACGCACAGCACGGCCCTGCCGTCGCGGGCGAGGTTGCGGCCCTTCACCGAGGTCTTGCCGGTGTTGAACAGCACGTCGTCGCCGTCGAGTAAGAAACACACTGGGACGACGTGCGGCGAGCCGTCGGCCCGTGTCGTCGCGAGCTTGCCGGTGCGGGTGCCGTACGAGACGAACTGCTGCCACTGCCCATCGATCATCGACTTTGCCATGCGGCCATTGTGGTGCCGTCCGGCCGCAACCATCGCGGACTGCTGCTGCCTGACGCCTCGCTTACAAGGCGCACCCGGCGATGGTCACGGCGTCCGCCACCGTTCGGGACGTCCGAGACCTTTCCCTGATCCGTCCGCTGGTGTGCGCTGGCGTTCGGCTCCGTTGATGTCAGGTGCGGATGTCAGACGGGACGCTCGACCCCCACACTGCCAGGGGCGACCTCAGTGTTTCCGCTGGGCTGGGAAGCCACTGATGCTCGGAGCCGAGTCTCATCGCCAACATCGACTGCAACAGCGACAAAGCCACCACTTGGTGGGCGGAGTACGTGGCGCCGGAGGACATATGCCCCTTTTCGCATCGTCGTCGGGCTCTCCACCTCTTCGCCTGGCTACTGCCGCGTCTCATTGCCCGCAGTCCCCTGTGTCCGACTGTTGACAGCCGGAAAACCAAACGGGTAATGGGCGTCCACTCCTGCGGCCAGTCACACTCGCGCAGTGAAGCACCGCGCTCCCCCGCCGGCCGGAGTCCTCTCGAAAGCCAAGCGCTACCCGGCGACGGTCATCGAGGTCACCTTCGCGGTGCTGCTGGTCCTCTGCTCTTGCGGTAACGCCTTGGGCGAGTTCCTCAGCGACGACGAGCCGACGACCACCCCTTCGGTGAGCGCAAGCGCCGACCACATCGCCGCCCTCCCCTCCAACTTCGCCCCGGCCAGTCCATCGCTGACGCCGAGCAAGACGGCCAAGCCCACCCCGAAGCCGACGCGCAGCCCCCAGTCAACCGTGAAGCGCACCACCCGCCCGTCCATGCGCAACGGTGTGCACCCCGGTGGGTCCTGCCAGGCGGCCGGCGCGGTGGGACGCACCAGCACAGGGAAGCTGATGGTGTGCAAGCGCTCGGCCGGGGACAGTCGGCTGCGGTGGCGGGCCGCCTGACCGCCGCCCGGATAACCAGCCTCCCAGCGTTGCTACACCAGGTCGGCTCACAGTGCGCCGAACACCTCGACAGTCCCCGGGAAGACGGCCTCGACTGGATCTTCACATCGCACTGGCCCAGACGATCCGCATGCATCAGGCGCCCGAACTCTTCGGTGTGAACGCGGGTACGACGCATCGTTGGACGCCATCCGATGCCGTCTTGCACCGGTGAGCAAGGCTTCGTTGCTGCCCTGTGTCGTCTCCTACTGCCCGCTGCTGGTCCTTTCGCTGCCTTCTGGCTGCCTCTGCCGCATGACGTGGCCGACTCCGCGACTGCTGCCGCTCGGGTGTTGTTCCGGATCTTGCCAGCCTCACCGCTCACGGTCGGGGCTTTCGCGCCGGGGCCCAATCCCTGATAAAGCCTCGACGCGGGCAGCGTCATCCAGCACACTCATCCTCACGGCCTTGGTGTCGATCATTGATGTCTTCAGCAACATCCATGATCACGCCAAGTGTCAATCCCCTGGAATCGTGGAGGGCTCCGTTATGCGGCCTGGGCCTCCAGGGCGCGGGTCTCTGATCGTTCGTAGTCGATGGGTGAGCGCCAGTCGCAGACGGAGTGCCGGCGGCGCTGGTTGTAGAAGTCGGTGATCCAGGTGGCGATCTTCAGGCGGGCTTCGGTGCGGGTGCGGAAGTGGCGGCGGTGGACGTACTCGACCTTGATGGTGGAGAAGGTGGCCTCGGCGACGGCGTTGTCGAAGCAGGACCCGACCCGGCCCATCGACTGGCGTACCTTCCATCGGGCGCAGGCCCGGGCAAAGTCGGCCGAGGTGTACTCGCTGCCCCTGTCGCTGTGAAAGATCACCCCTTCCACGCGGCCGCCGCGGGTGACGGCGGCCATGTTCAGCGCTGCGACGACCAGCCCGGCGTCGTGGTGGGCGCCCATCGCGTAGCCGAGGATCCGGCGCGAGTACAGGTCGATGACAGTGGCCAGATAGAGCTTGCCCTCGTCGGTGCGGATCTCGGTCATGTCGCCGCACCAGGCGACATCCGGCGCCGGCGCGGTGAACACCCGCTTGACCAGGTCCGGTGCGGCCGGACGTTTGCCCTGGCGGGTCAGGCTGCGCCGGCGGCGCTTGATACGGGCGGCCAGGCCGAACTCGGCCATGAGCTGCGCGATCGTGTTGTCGGAGACCTGCCAGCCCTGCTCGCGCAGCTCGATCCCGATGCGCGGGCTGCCGTAGGTGCCGCCCGAGTCGTCGAAGACCTTCGTGACCGCGGCTGCCAGCCGGGCACGCCGATCATCGCGGGGCGTTGGCGGCCGGTCGCGCCATTTGTAGAACCACGACTCGGACACTCCGAGGGCCCGGCAGGCGATCGCGTGCGGCACGTCATGCTCGGTCCTCTGGGAAGCGATGAACCCGGCCACGCTCACCGGCCCGTCGCTTCCTTGACCCACAGGACCACGGATCGCTTGAGGACATCACGCTCCATCGCCAGCTCCGCGTTCTCCCGCCGCAGCCGGGCCAGCTCCGCCCGCTCGTCCTCCGACAACTGCCCGGCAGCGGCCTCACCGCGAGTCTCGCGGTCCTTCTTCACCCAGTTGGCAAGGGTGCCGTCGTTGATCCCCAGGTCACGCGCGACCTGCGCGATCGACTTCCCGGTCTCCCGCACGATGCGCACCGCGCCCGCCCGGAACTCCGGATCGAACTGGCGTCTCGTCTCAGCCATGAACCTCTATCCCTCAAGCTCTGGCCTCCACGCTACGAGGGGAATGGCACAAGGCCGCTTGCTGCCCACAGTGCGCAGGCGGATCCCGGGTCGAATCCGCAGCTGATCGGGCCGGCAGGTTAAACGACAAGCTTAGTGGTGTCGTCGCCGGCGTGCTCGGTGTCGTGCATGCGTTTGGCGAGCTCCGCCCAGCGCTCGTGCGGCGCGGCGACGAACTCCATGAGAATGGCAGCGCTCTCGACGACATTCGAGCCGGCCTTGCTGAAGAGGGTGAAGAACTTCTCGTTCCGCGGCTGTATCCGTAGGCCCACGGGAGATCCTCCTGGGCCGACAGTACCGCCGTACGCGGCGCGACGCCGCTTCGCGGGGAGGTTGTCCGTCCAGCGGACGATCAAGGGAAAGGGAAGTACCCACTCCCTTCCACTCTCAACATATACCGCACCGGGGGACTTGCGGCAAGACCCGGGTCGTGCCGCAGAATTGCCGGCCGAGGCCAGAACCTACGGAAATGGGAGTCGCGAAATGCGTGTGTTGTTGTCGACGATCGGGTCGCGCGGGGACGGGGTTTCATGCTGACGTGCATGGTCTTCACCCAAACAGAACTCGACTACCTGGCCACGCAGCGCATCGGGCGGCTGGCCACCGTCTCGCCCGACGGGCAGGTGCAGAACAACCCGACCAACTTCTTCGTCGATGCCGGCACTGGCACGATCGTCATCGGCGGGGGCGCGCTGGGCTCGTCGAAGAAGTTCCGGAACGTCCAGCAGGGCAGCACGGTCGCGTTCGTCGTGGACGACCTGGCGACGGTCGATCCGTGGGCGCCCCGAGGCATCGAGATCCGGGGCACGGCGGTGGCGCTGACGGACCACGAGCCGCCCCTGCCGTACCTCTCTCGGGAGATCATCAGGATCACACCTACCAAGATCGTCTCGTGGGGGCTGGACGGGCCGCGAGCGAGCCGTACGGTGTGAAATCTCGCCAGGACGGGGCTACACAAGCCTGAGCGGGTGGGAGATGGCGACGTAGCACACGCGGTGGAGCGGGCCTGCGCAGGCCGCTCGCCATGCTGTCGCGCCCGGACCGGTTGGGCGACGTGCCGGTCGTGGTCATGCTGCCGTCGCCGCACCACCCGCCGCACCCGCTGCCGGGCCGGCCGTTCCCGCCGGACGTGACCGACAACCGGTGCTGTGGGACCTGGACGCCCAGAGCTATGACGCGCTGTTCGGCGCGGCGCTCAACATCCACCGGGCGTCGATCGGCCTGCCACCGGTGGACAACGTCCGCGACCACGTCTTGGGCCGCGCGACGACGCGTACGCGCAGGTCGTCGCGGCCGTGACGGGCGCCGCGTTCCGCACCGCGATGATGCGCCGGGCCACGGCGGGCGACGGCGCGGCCCCACTCGCCGACCAGGTGGACGAGGCGTTCGCGATGCTCGCCGGCGGCCTGGCCACACCCACCCCTACCACCGAGGAGAGCTGATGACCGTTCAACCCGAGCCGGGCGCGGCCGGGACCCCGGCGGCGATCGCGCCGGACGACCTGGCCGTGGCCGGCGTGCCCGCGGCCGCCGAGGCGGCCGCCCGCGACGAGGTGCCCGCCGAGCAGTCCGGGCGGATGTCGCACGCCGAAGTGATCCAGGCGCTGTCCGGCCTCATGCTCGGCATGTTCGTCACGATCCTGGCCTCGACGATCGTCTCCAACGCGCTGCCGCGCATCATCGCCGACCTCGGGGGCACCCAGTCGGTCTACACCTGGGTGGTCACCACCGAGCTGCTGTCGATGACCGCGACCGTGCCGCTCTGGGGCAAGATGGCCGACCTCTACAGTAAGAAGCTGCTGATCCAGCTCTCGCTGAGCCTGTTCGTGGTCGGCTCGCTGATCGCCGGCTTCGCGCCGAACGTCACGCTGCTGCTGGTCAGCCGCATCGCGCAGGGCGTGGGCGCCGGCGGCATGGGCGCGCTCGCGATGATCGTGATGGCCGCGATGATCCCGCCGCGCGAGCTGGGCCGCTACTCCGGCGTCTTCGGCGCGGTGTTCGGCGCGGCCACGATCGCCGGCCCGCTGATCGGCGGCGTGCTGGTGGACACCTCGTGGCTGGGCTGGCGCTGGTGCTTCTTCATCGGCATCCCGTTCTCGCTGGCCGCGATCGCCCTGCTGCAGAAGACGCTGCACCTGCCGGTCGTCCGCCGGCCCGTGAAGGTCGACTGGCTGGGCGCGCTGCTGATCATGGCCGGCGTCTGCACGCTGCTGATCTGGTCCAGCCTGGCCGGTCAGCACTTCGCCTGGGGCTCGTGGCAGACCGCGGCGCTCGTCTGCGGCGGCGTGCTCCTGCTCGCGCTCGCGGTGTGGACCGAGTCGCGGGCCGCGGAGCCGATCATCCCGCTCGGCATCTTCCGCAACCGCACGGTAGCGCTGACCGTGGTGGCCAGCACGCTGGTCGGCGTGGCGCTGTTCGGCGGTACGGTGTTCCTGTCGCAGTACTTCCAGGTAGCGCTCGGTAAGTCCCCGACGGTGGCCGGCCTGATGAGCCTGCCGATGATTTTCGGTCTGCTGGTGTCCTCGACGGTCGCCGGACAACTCATCACGCGGTTCGGGCGCTGGAAGGCGTACCTGGTGGTGGGCTCGCTCGTGATGACCGGCGGGTTCCTGTTGCTCAGCACGATCGACGCGAAGACCGGCGTGGTGCTGCTGGCGGCGTACCTGGTGGTGCTCGGGATCGGGGTCGGCATGCTCATGCAGAACCTCGTGCTCGCCGCGCAGAACGACGTGCCCGCGGCCGAGTTGGGTGCGGCCACCTCGACGCTCACCTTCTTCCGCAGCATGGGCGGCGCGATCGGGGTGAGCGCGCTGGGCGCGGTGCTCACCAACAGGGTGACCTCGCTCTTCGTCGACCACTTCGGTGCGGCGGCGACCGGGGGAGGCAGCGCCAAGGTGCCCGACCTCGAGACGCTGCCCGCGCCGGTCCTCGCCGTGATCCGCGACATCTACGGCACGGCGACCTCGGACCTGTTCCTGGTGGCCGCGCCGATCGCGTTCCTCGCCGTGCTCGCGGTGGTCTTCATCAAGGAGAAGCCGCTGTCCACCCTCACCGGCGACGAGCGCCGCGCGCGGGAAGCGGCGGCGGCACCGCACTGAGTCGCGGGACGCCTGGCCCGTCGGCCACGGGTCAGGCGCCGCGCGGGGCGTACATGATGGCGGCCACGCCGCACCGACCACCCGTGGCTGGCGGCGGACCCGATCCTGGGCCTGTGGCAGGAGCCGGCGGACCTCGACGTCGTGCAGACCGGCGCGTGGATCCTGCCGGACGAACGCCCACTCCCGGCCGAGTTGGTGGCGTTCCTGGACGCCGGCATATACGTGGGTTTCGGCAGCATGCCCATGCGCGCCTCGAAAGACGCCGCCGGGTGGCCATCGAGGCGATCCGTGCGCAGGGCCGCCGCGCACTCGTCTCCCATTGCAAGCGACCTCAGATCGGAGCTGATGACGTGAACCCCCTGACTACCAGCGTGTTTGACCTTCCCGACCACCTCTCCCCCAAGGCCGACCCGACGCTGATCGCCCGCGACGAGCAGCACTTCGCGGCCATCGCGGAGAGCCTCGAGCAGGTGGACGCCGACCTGTCCGACCTGCTCGACGCCGCGCGCAAGGCACCCGGCGGCAAGGGCCGGCAGGCGGTGGACCGGGACCAGGAGGTCCGCCGGCTGACCGCTCGCCTGCGACAACTGCGTCGCTTCGGTTTGGACCTGTGCCTGGGACGCATGGTCAGCGCGGACAACCCCGAGCCGGTGTACATCGGACGACAGGGCCTCACGGACAGCGCGGGTCGTCGGCTGCTGGTCGACTGGCGCTCCCCGGCGGCTGAGCCGTTCTTCGGAGCGACCCACGCCAACCCGATGGGTCTGGCCAGCCGCCGCCGCTATCGCTGGACCCGCGGCCGGATCAGTGACTACTGGGACGAGGTGTTCACGGCGGACGGGTTCGAAGGGCACGCCGCCGCGCTCGACGACCAGTCGGCCTTCATCGCCAGCCTGGGCGGCAACCGGTCGAACCGCATGCGGGACGTGCTCGGCACCATCCAGGCCGACCAGGACGCCATCATCCGAGCGGGATCCCGTGGCGCTCTCGTCGTCGACGGCGGTCCGGGTACGGGGAAGACGGTCGTCGCGCTGCACCGCACCGCCTACCTCCTCTATTCCGACCCTCGCCTCGGTCACCGCCGGGGCGGCGTGCTGTTCGTCGGTCCGCACCAGCCGTACCTGGCCTACGTCGGCGACGTCCTGCCCAGCCTCGGCGAGGACGACGTGCAGACCTGCACGCTGCGGGACCTCGTCGCCGAGGGAGCCGCAGCCGCGATCGAGACCGGCCCGGAGGTGGCCCGCCTGAAGTCGTCCGCGGACCTGGTGAAGGCGATCGAGACGGCCGTCCGGTTCTACGAGGAGCCGCCGACCAAGGGGATGACGGTCACGACCGACTCGTCCGACGTCTGCCTGAGCGCCGACGATTGGGCCGAGGCGTTCGAAGCACGAGAACCCGGTACCCCGCACAACGAGGCGCGCGACCAGATCTGGGAGGAACTGCTCACGATCCTGGTGGACAAGCACGACGGCGACGAACCGGCCGACCTGGTCCGCATGTCGCTGCTGCGGAACAAGGATCTGCGCACGGCCTTCAACCGCGCGTGGCCGCTGCTCGAAGCGGCCGACCTCGTCGGAGATCTGTGGTCGGTACCCGCCTATCTGCGCAAGTGCGCTCCCTGGCTCAGCCCCGACGACGTTCGGACGTTGCAGCGCGCCGACGCCCAGGCCTGGACGGTGTCCGACCTGCCGCTCCTGGACGCGGCACGGCAGCGGCTCGGCGACCCGGAGGCGTCCCGACGTCAGCGTCGGCACGACGCCGCGGTCGCCGCCGAACGCGAGCGCATGGCCAGGGTCGTCGACGACCTGATCGAGGCCGATGTCTATGACGACGGCGAAGGCGTGCTGACGATGCTGCGCGGACAGGACCTGCGGGACGCCTTGGTCGACGAGTCAGGACTGTCGGGCGCCGACCCGGACCTGCTCGCCGGCCCGTTCGCGCACATCGTCGTGGACGAGGCTCAGGAACTGACCGACGCTGAGTGGCAAATGTTGCTGCTCCGCTGCCCGTCCCGAAGCTTCACCATCGTCGGGGACCGCGCCCAGGCCAGGCACGGGTTCACGGAGTCGTGGCAGGAACGGCTCGAGCGGATCGGGCTCGACCGGACAAACCTGGCCTCCCTGAACATCAACTACCGGACGCCGGAAGAGGTCATGGCGGAAGCCGAGCCGGTCATCCGGGCCGTGCTCCCGGACGCCAACGTGCCGACCTCCATCCGCAGCAGCGACGTCCCCGTCGTACACGGATCTGCTTCTGATCTGAGCTCGATCCTCGACACCTGGCTCGCCGCGCACGCCGACGGGATCGCCTGCGTCATCGGCGATCCCACGTTCCGGGCGACGTCCCGCGTCCGGTCGCTGACCCCGGAGCTGTCGAAGGGGCTCGAGTTCGACCTGGTCGTCCTCATCGACCCAGAGGCATTCGGCACAGGCATCGAAGGAGCGGTCGACCGCTATGTCGCGATGACCCGAGCGACCCAGCAACTCGTCATCCTCACGAGATCCTGACTGGGGTTGACCCGCTTTGACGGACCGGGTCGGTGAAGTGTCAGGCCACCATACTGCCAGTCGGGCGGGCGGTTGCCTCGTAGGCGGCGGGGCTGAGGTAACCGAGGGTGCTGCGCGCGGCGCAGAACGCCCTGCGGTCCGTCCAACGACCCTGGCCGGGGACCGCACCATCGGGTGATGTGTAACCGGCGGGTTGCAGATCGGCCGATGATGTGCAACTGTGGAGTTGCGGATGAAGGGAGACAAACATGAGTGACCGCATCGAGCGCTCCGTGCTCATCGAGGCACCACTGGACCGGGTCTGGGACCTGGTGACCGAGCCCGGGTGGTGGGTGCCGAGCCAGACCCCGGCCCCGATCGACCGGACGCCGGGGGCCATCGCAATCCGCGAATCCGAGCAGTGGGGCCGATTCCCCGTGCAGTTGGTGAGCTTCGACCCGAAGACCTACGCCGCATTCCGGTGGGCCAGCACCAGCCCGGGAGAGGATCTCACCGGCGACAACACCACGCTGGTCGAGTTCCACCTGGCCAGCGAGGCCGAGGCCATCAGGGTGACCGTGGTCGAGACCGGGTTCGCCGCCCTGCCCATCCCGGAGGAGGCGCGCCGCAAGAGTTTCGACGGCAACACCCAGGGCTGGGGCGAGCAGCTGGACAGTCTGCGCGACCGGGCGCAGCAGCCGGGATGACCACCGCGGTCGAGGTCGACCGGGTGTTCGTGGCGCTGGCCGATCCGACCCGGCGGCGGGTGCTCGAGCTGCTCGGGCGCTCGCCGAGCACGGCCAGCGCGCTGGCCCGGGAGCTGCCGGTGACCCGGCAGGGCATCCTCAAGCACCTCGGCGTGCTGCGCGCCTCCGGCCTCGTGACCGGCGTACGGGCCGGCCGTGAGGTGCGGTTCCAGGTACGGCCGGAGTCGCTGGTCGCCACCGCGTCGTGGATGACCAGCCTGGCCGCCACCTGGGACGAGCGGCTGGCCCTGCTCAAGCGCCAGGCCGAACAGTCCTGATACCGCAACGGCAGGTGATGAGCGACGCTGATCGGGCAGGTACGGGTGGCCGCAGGCGACACCCCGAACGCCGTCGACTGCTGCGAGGGCGCCCTCGCAGCACTGCGCGCCATGGACGACATCTCCGCCGAGCTCGACCTTCTGGCCGACCATGGCGACATGCTCCTGGCGTCCGCAAGAAGCTCGCGTCGCTTGAATGAAATGCCTGGTTGCGATGAGGGCGGTGGTGATTCCGCGTACAGTTGACGGGTGGCGATCACGACCGGCCGGTTGCGGTTCGGCCCGAACAACGGGCGGATGCTACTGCGCACCAGCCGCAAGGGTGTCGGCTCGACCGTCGGGCACGACCTGACCATTGAGGTGACCGACTGGTCGGTGGAGCTGGACGTTCCCGAGACCGGGCCGGTGGACGCCACCGCGACGGCCCGCGTTGAGTTGGGATCCTTGGCCGTGCGGGAGGGCACCGGCGGTGCGCGACCGCTGACCGACAGGGACCGGGGCGAGATCGAGAACAACGCCCGGCGCACGCTGGAGGTCGGTCGCCACCCGACGGCCACCTTCGAGTCCAACCGCGTCGTCACCGGCGACGACCACGCCACCATCAGCGGAACGCTCACTCTGCACGGGGTCGCCGCTCCCATCGACGTCGAGGTACGCGAGGTGACGCCCGACCGGTACCGCGCCGCCACGGTGGTGACCCAGTCGGCGTACGGAATCAAGCCGTACTCGGCCTTTCTCGGCGCCCTCAAGGTCCGTGACGACGTCGAGGTGGAGATCGAGGTCGACCTCGGACGTTGACCTGGTCCGGACCGGGCCTCAGAGGTTGAGCGGCCCCGGGTCGGTAGCCAGCTCCTTGAACCGCTCCCGCCGGGCTGACAGGTCGAGCAGCCCGCCACCCCGGTCAGCGTCGCGACCCGGGTGCCGTCCGGGCGGGTGTAGTCCTGGTCGATCCGCCGGTGGGTCTGTGCCTGACCCTTGGCGACGCCTCATCGTGAGCGAGGAACGACTGTCCGCGCTGGGGGTTTTCATCGTTCCGCCGCAGAGGTACGGTCCCCCGATGCGACATATCGGAACCTTGATAGCCGCGATCGTTATCGGTCCCTTGGCCTGGATTCTTCTCGCCATCGGACAGGACCGCTCGGTCCAGGCCTTCACCGCGGCGCAGACCAGCGGTGCCTTCGACACGGGTGACTACGTTCGGACCGCGCTGCTGCTGCTGGCGGGCGGGATCCTGCTCGGGCTCATCGCCACCCTGCGATTTTCCCCGTTGGGCGCAGTGCTGACCGGGGTCGTGTACGCGGGCAGTTATCTCGCCATGCTGCCCCGCCCGACCTGGCTGCTGCACCTCCTCGGCCATAAGGTGACCGTGGCAGGGCTGCACGCCGACCTGGCCACGCCGGTGCGGACCGGCACGACGCTGCTGGTCGGTGCCGCGATGCTGGTCGCCGTGCTCAGCCGTCAGCGCTGGCGGCGCTGGCCGCAGCCAGCCGTCGACGCGCCCGAAATGAAACCTTCGGACGAATTTACTTCGCTTGCCACTCCGGAGCGCGATCGCCCACTAGGTGCCGAGTGGCTCGGCCCGACCCCGGCAGGCCAGACCCCGCAGCCCGGCTCGACGGACACCGGACCGCAGCAGACCGGAGTCGGTGCGACGCACTGGGCGAACTCGCTGCGAAGCAACTCTTGGACCCGGCGATAATCGGGCCGAACCGCCCCGCCGGCCGGCCCTGACGGACGGCGGGACAACAACGGTCACCGCTCGCCCCCGCAGCACGATCAGCTCTTCTCGATGACTGGGATGCGGGTACCGGAGGCGGTCTGTGGTTGATCGGCTGGAACTGGCGATCTTGATCGGTCTGCAGGCGTCGGGCAAGACAACGTTCTGCCGCCGCCTGCTGACCGACAATCATGTGGTGGTCAGCAAGGACGCGTTCCCGAATGCCCGCCATCGCCAGCGCCGTCAGATGCGGCTCGTCAACGAGGCCCTGGCCACGAGGCAATGCGTCGTGGTGGACAACACCAATCCCTCACCTCGCGAGTGGCAACCGCTGATCGAGGCTGCCCGCGCCCACGGCGCGATGACGGTCGGGTACTGGTTCCCGCCCGATCTGCCTGCGGCGCTCGACCGCAACGCGGCGCGTGAGGATCGAGCCCGGGTGCCGGAGGTTGGGCTGTATGACACGCTCAAGCGGCTCCGACGCCCTCGACAGGTCGATGGATTCGACCGGCTGTACGAAGTCCGGCTCGACGGCAGGGGCGGGTTCCAGGTCGAACCGATGGAAGGCTGAACGCCGTGAACGCCGAGGAGTTCGAGGCCCGGCAACGGGCCCGGGAGTACTTCCACCCGCTGCGCGTGCTGGCGGGTGCCTGGACTGTGATCAGGGTCGACGGGCGGGGATTCTCCCGACTCACCGAGCAGCGCTTCGACAAGCCGTTCGACGCACGGTTCTGCGACCTCATGGTGGTCACCGCCCAAGCGCTGCTGGCGGAAGTGGGTGGCCGCTACGCCTACACCCAGAGCGACGAGATCTCGCTGTTGCTCGATCCGGCCTCCGACCTGTTCGGCCGCAGCGTGGAGAAGCTCGTGTCGATCTCGGCCGGCATCGCCTCCGCGGCGTTCACCCATGCGGCCAGCGAGTCGGCTCATTTCGACTCCCGCCTCTGGGTCGGAGTCGGCGTTGAGGATGTCGTCGACTACTTCTCCTGGCGGCAGTCCGACGCAACTCGCAGCGCGCTCAACGGCTGGTGCTACTGGACGCTACGCAAGGACGGCCAGTCGGCTCGGCAGGCCAGCCGCACGCTGGAAGGAACCAGTACCGCGGACAAGAACGAGCTGCTGTTCCGCCGCGGTATCAACTTCAACGGCCTTCCTGCCTGGCAGCGGCGGGGCACCGGGCTGTGGTGGGAAACCCACGAGCACACCGGCTTCGATCCCGTACGCGGCGCCCCCGTCACCACCACCCGCCGCCGTATGAAAACCGAACGCGACCTACCGATCAAGGACGCCTACCGGCAGCTCATCACCGCCCTCGCCACCGGCCAGAAATAGACCCAGTCGGCCCGAGGGGTGACGGCACCTCGCCGTATCAAGGGGCACCGTCGTGCGCGGTGACGTAGCTGCGGTAGATCTCGGCGCCGACGACAAGGTCCTGCCACGGCATGCCGGTCCCCTTGAACAGCCTGGGTCCACCGGTGGGTAGCTGCGCGCTGCCGGTCACGACATCGCGCAGCGCGTACAGGTCCTCCTCGCGCACGACGCCGGCAGCCAGGGGAATCACGACGTCACCCGCCTCGCGTAACGCGCTGGCGCGGGATTCGACGACGACGCTCGCGCGGTTGACGAGCCGGTCGTCGACCTCACGCATGTGCGGGGAGTGTGAACCGATCGCGACGACAACGGCGTCCGCCTTGACCAGGCTGCCGTCGAAGAGCGGAGCCGGTGCACTCGTGCAGCAACAGATGATGTCCGCCTGCGCTACCGCCGCTGCGGACGCGTCGGGACCGGACACCCGTACCGGGACGCCGGTGTCGGCGAGGTGCCCGGCGAGACGGTCGCGGCGTGCGCTGTCGCGTCCCACCAGCGAGACCTCGCTGATCTCGTACAGGGCAAGGATGGCCTCGGCGTGGCCGCGCGCCTGCGGTCCGGCGCCGAAGATCGTGAGCCGGAGCGGGTCGGCCACCTCGGGCCGGAGGTGTCGTACGGCGAGCGCGGAGACGGCAGGGGTGCGCAGGTTTGTCAGGGCGACGCCGTCGATGATGGCGGCCGCACGTTGCTCCGGACCTTCGAAGAGGATGAAAGCCCCCTGGATGAGCGGTCGTCCGCGGCGGGGATTGTCCGGGGTGCTGGAAAGCAGCTTCACGCCCGAGAAGGCGCCCAGGGTGGACGGCATGACGAGCAGTTCCCCGGCCTCGGTGGTCACCCGGGAACGGGGTGTGTCCTGCTCAGGATCGAGGCCGCCGCACAGGGCGGTCTCCAAGGCGTCGACCGCGTCCCGGATCGGGATCTCCGCGACGTCGTCTCCGGAGATCAGGTGCATCCCGACAAATTGCCGGACAGGAAGGGCAGTGCGAGTGGGATCCTCGTTGACCTCGTTCATAGCGCCCGACGCTATGTGAAGAACTCGAGAGAGCCGACATTTCCATCCGGTCGATCACGGATCGCATCGGGGGCACGAACCAGGCGGCACCGCTCGGTGCAGCAGGCCGGGCAGCGGCGCGAGGAAAATGAGTTCCTCCAGGCACACCGCGCACCGCCGTAGGTGGGCTTCGACCTCCTGCCGCTCGAGCGGGCCGAGGGCGCCGATGAGCAGCGAGGCGACGGAGGTCGTGAACGTGCACGGCGGCTCAGCTGTCATGTTGCACTCCGCGATGCCGATCGAGCCAGCCTGGCCAGACCCGCTCAGCGACCCGTAGCGGCAGGCGGCCACCGAGGTGCATGGCTCGGGCCACGCCGCGGTACCCGGGCGGGAGGCCGGCTGCGATGACGATGTGTCCGATGAGTACCGGCGTGATGAGGTACGTGGCCCAGCGGTGCACCCGCTGCAGCCAGACGAACCAGGGGCCGCCGGTAACCAGTACCAACCCGATGCCGCTGCCGATCAGGGCCACGAACAGCCCGACCATCAGCAGGTTCGCGGCGCGCTGTCCCGGGTCGAAATGGCCCTCGTGCCGGGCGAACCGGCCGGTCACGAGTGCGCCCGGCCAGCGGGCGAACCACCTCAGATCCCCGCGGTCGTGGCGCAGCGACTCGCGGACGAACGTGCGGGTTGCCCGTACCCCGAGCGTCACCGCACTGGCGGCCAGTGCCGTCAGCACCCAGCCGGCGTACCGGTGCAGGCTGGTGTCGGCGATCCCGGTCAGCCGAGCGGCAACACTGGGCTGCCCCTCCCGCCCGGCGACCAGCCACCAGCCGGTACCCAGCAGGATCAGCACGGTGAGATAGGTGAGTGCGTGAAACCACCGCGTGGCGCGGGAGTAGCGCCGGACGGTGCCTGGGTCGCTGGCCATGCCGTCAGTAGGTGTACGGGTCGGATGTCGTGGGTGACGTCCCCTCGCCTGCGGCGCTGGGCGAGGGTACGTGCACGCCACCGCTTCCGATGGTGATCGGCGTGGTGGCTTCGGCCCCGGCCGGCGAGTGGTTGGCGTTGCGCAGCGACACGTGCATCGTGTGCTGCCCGGAGGGGGCGTCGGTGATCTGGGTGGTGTTGGACTCGACGATGAGGTAGTCGGTTTCGTTGTCGTCGAACCAGATGTGCACGTGGTGCTGGCCGGACTCGCTGGAGCCGAGCGGCACGCTGCTGTCGACCTTGACGGTGAACGGGATGGACACGGTGGCGCCGCTGACGGGTTCGGCGACGATGACGGACAGTTTGCCGCTGTCGCCCCCGGTAGCGCCGTTCGTCCCGGTGCAGGCGGCCAGCGTCGCCAGCATTGCCGCCCCTATCGCGATCTTCAGTCTCATACCAGTACTACCTGCGTCGACCTCGTGCGGGATCTGTCGCAGAAAAGAGATCCCGCACCGACCTGTCGTGCGTAGTACTGAATGTGGGTGTCAGTGACGAGGCGCTGATCGCCGGGATGGCCGCCGGCGACCCGCAGGCCACGGCGAGCTTCGTCCGCCGCTTCCAGGCCCGGGTCTTCGGCCTCGCGGTCAGTATCGTCGGGGCCACGGCCACCGCGGAGGACGTCGCCCAGGAGGCGTTCGTGCGGGCCTGGCGGTACGCAGGCGGCTACGATCCCCGCCGTGGCGCCGTGCTGCCGTGGCTTCTGTCGATCACCCGGAATGCGGCGATCGACGCGATCCGGCTGCGCCGCGACCGCCCCTACGAGCCGGAGGTGATGCTGGCGCTGCTCACCGCTGCCGACAATGCCATCGCCGAACCGTCCGACGAGGTGGCCGACGCCGACCGCATCCGCGTCGCCCTGCGCGGGCTGCCGCTCGAACAGGCCACCGCTGTCGTCCTGGCGATCTTTCACGGACTCACCGCGAAGGAGATCGCCGAGCGGCAGGGCGTACCGCTGGGCACCGTCAAAACGAGGATCAGACTGGGCATGTCCCGGCTGCGCGATCATTTCGAGGTACGTGATGAATGAGCTGCCGCAGTGTCGCGACGTGCATGGCCTGCTCCCGGAGCTCGCCACCGGTGCGGCCGCCGGGGATGATCGGGCTTGGGCCCTGGCCCACGTCTCGCGCTGCCAGGACTGCCGCCGAGACCTCAACCAGTTGACCACGGCCGCCGATGCGGTCCTGCTGCTGGCGCCCTCCGTCGAGCCTCCCCCGCGGTTCGAGAGCACCGTCCTCGCCCGGCTGGACGCGGCTTCCACCCCGCCACCCCGGCGGCGGCTCCTGGCCCGCCGGCGAGTCGTGGCGGCCCTGGCGTTTGCGGTCTGCATGCTGGTCGCCGCTGGCGGCGGGGCGCTGTACGTCCAGTCGCGCACCGCCGAAGACCGGCGCCTGGCCGAGCAGTACCGGCAGACGCTCGCCGTTGCCAACGGTCGCTACCTGAAGGCAACCACACTGACCACTGCCGACGCACGACCGGCCGGCACCGTCTTCCTCTACCAGGGAAACCCGTCCTGGCTGTTGGTCACCGTCACCACCGCGCCGGCCGACGGCGCATACTCGGTCCTCGCCGTTGACCGTGCCGGCGCCGCGCACGCGATCGGCACCTGCCAGGTCATCAACCGCACGGGGACTTTCGGATACCGGCTCCGAATGGCGGTCGCCGAGGTCAGCGAGATCCGCCTCCAGTCGACCGACGCCCTGCTGCGCGCCACCCGGTGACGTGGCCCCGGAGACGATCACCGGGGTCGACCGTCTCCCCCGGCGGCGCTCCGCGGGCAGCAGCAACGCGACCACGCCGCCCGCCTGGCCGCGGCCGCCGACGCCTACCCGCGTCCGGGCACGAGCCGTACCCCCGTCGCCGACGGCTGATTCCGGGTCACCACGAAGTTGCCACCGGCCTGTCCTCCAAGGTCTCCGGTAGGGCTTTGTAGTCGAACTCGGCCGCGGTCCGCTCGCACCAGCCATTCCCGATGCCACCTTCCCACCCGTACGGGCACGCCAGCAGACCCGTGGAGCAGGGGATCACCGGTGGGCGCGGGCTGTCCCGCCGCCGTCATCGACTGCAGCAGCCGCGCGACGGTGGCCTACAGGAGCCGGCCGAGCCGAGTGCGCGCGATGATCAGCCATCCGAGCCAGAAGCAAGCCGGGACGCCGAACGCCCCCACCACGAGGGCCTTGGCCTCAGCCGGGAGGGGTAGCGGCCGGGCCGCGATCGCCAAGGCCAGCAGGACGGGTCCCTGCAAGGCGAATGCGGCGTACGAGGCGCGGCCGCAGGCCACCGAAAGCCGGCCGCCGTTCAGTAGGTGGTGCTGCGCCGTGCCGAGCGCCCACACCGATCCCGCAACCACCAGGCAGGCCTCCACACCGGCCAGCAGCAGCGCCTGCCAATGCCAGCCGCCGAGGAACGGGGTGGCGGCCTCGGCGAGACTCGACACGCCCAGCGCGACAGCCAGTACCGCCACGGCGGCCAGCGTGACCGCCACGGCGAGGCCGCAGGCGTGCCGCAGGCCCTCCGGCACGCTGCCGACCCACCCGCGCCGCGCGACCACGACGCCCAACCCGAACATCGCAAGGCATTGCGGCCATTGCCACAGGTGCAGATCCAGGACCTGCGTGCTCCGGGCGGGGAACCACAGCCGGATCACGAACGAGGCGACCGCGACGGCGGCGGCAAGCGCAACCAGGTGGCCACCGCCGAACGGCCCGGGCTCGGGACGAGGTTGCCGACGCAGCCGGGTAGCCGCCCAGCTCCACGCGGCGTATGCGAGCGAGAAGTACAGCAGCACCTCGGCGAACCACAGTGGGCCGGAATCCAGCAAGGGTTGGCGGTGCGTGAAGGTCCACCAGTACGACACGCGGTAGCCGGCCGCGCGGTACGCAGCCCACATGAACAGCGGCCAGATCAGTCCCATGAAACACAGGAACGGCACACCGAGCCGCAGGATCCGATCACCCGCGAACCGCGCCGACCCCTTGCGGGCAACGGCGGCGGGCGAGAACAGCCCGGCCAGGAAGAAGAATGTGCCGACGACGAAGAGGGCCGACGGGCCGATCAGGATGGCCAGCAACCACTCTGATCGACGATCGAACGTGACCTCGTTGACCTCGTCGTAGGGCCAGCCACCGATCGACGAATAGCCGAGCAGGGCGTGCCCGGCGACGATCCACGCGACCATGGCGGTCTTGAGGTTGCCTATCTGAGGCATCCGCTGTGATCGTCGGGCCTGGACGATCGTGGACATATGTGGATTCTCTCCGGCGCGGGCGAAGATATCGATGGGGCCCATGGGCGAAACATTTGGCCGGGTGACCGCTGCACAACGCCGGAGTGAGCGATGAACTGGCGACGGAGGGCCACGTGCGCCGTCACGGCGCGAGGTGCTTCTCGAACCAGTGGTGGGCGTAGTACTCGGTGTTATACGGCTCGATCTCGCGGTAGCCAGCCGACCGGTACATCGCGATCGCCTCGGTGAGGTTGCGATTGGTGTCCAGCCGGACGGCGGTCCAGCCCCGCTCGGCGGCGTATCGTTCCAGCTCGCTCAGCAACCGCCGCCCGATCCCGAGCCCGCGTACGGTGTCTGCCACCCAGATACGCTTGATCTCGGCGGGTGCGTCGCGGTGGAGCTTGACCGCGCCGCAGCCGACGGGCTCGGCGTTGAGGGTGGCGAGCAGGAACACGCCGGCGGGCGGGACGAGTTCTTCGTCATGAACCTGGCTGCTCAGCGCCGGGTCGAACCCGGCGTCAAACCGCCGCGCCACGTCCCGGGCGTAGGCTCGCACGCACGCCCGGGCCCGCGGGTCGCCCGGCGGGCACGGCTCGACGATCACCATCGAGGCGATGAGCAGCCGCTCGACCTCGGCCATCGCCGCGACGAGCCGTTCGCGGCGGTGCTCGGTGAGCGGCTCGAGGATCGACCAGGCGAACTCGTCGGAGCGCATGTCGAGCTCAGTCCACTCGGCCCGGCCGGCGTCGGTGAGGGCGGCGGCCCGTACCCGCCCGTCGCCGCCGACCGGCTCGGCCGGCCCGACGGTGACGAGACCGTCGCTTTCGAGGATGCGTAGGAGCCGGCTGAGATACCCCGAGTCCAGCCCGAGCCGGGCCCGTAGCGCCGCGACCTCGGCGCCGCCGCGGCCGATTTCCCATAGCAGGCGCGCCTGGGCAAGGGAGCGTCCACGGGTCATGTACTCGTCGTCGAGCGCCCCTACCCGCTGGGTGACCGTCCGGTTGAACCGCCGGACGGCGGCGATGAGCTCCGATTCCACATACCTGACTTTAGTCAGGCATGTGGGGCTGGCGCTAGTGCCGTGTCCACAAACGTTGGCCGGGTTGGTCGGGGTGGGAAAGTTTCCACCGCCAGCCCGGACGGCAGCATCGACTGCAGCAGCGACGGCGGACACCGCCAGTGGATGAATGTTATCCAGCTCCACAGGTGACACATGACGAGTCGCGCCACCATCGGCGACGGCGGAGCCTTCATCGGCACTGTCCCTTCACGGGCTTGGAGGCAACACTGCGGCGGGTCCGACATCGTGGGCATCCACGACTGGTGCGTTGGTTGCTCTTCGCTCCGACGCCCGATGCGGAACACTCGATCAGGTGCCCGCCGACAGCCGGGACCGCGAAATAAGGTGCGGTGCGCGGCTCGGCGCCCTACGGTTTCGCCCGTGACGATCGACATCGTGAGCTTGGCGGAGCGTCCGGACCTCGCACCCCTGCTCGACGAGGACTTCGACGGGGCGTGGCCGCAGTTCATGCTCTGGGACCCGATGGGCGCGGTGTACTACAACGTCGCCCACGACCTCTACCCCGAGTTCGTGTTCGCCGCCGTCGACTCCGCCGAGCCGGGCCGCGCCGTCGCCCGGGCGTACGCCGTGCCGCTGCGCTGGACGGAGCCGGAGCTTCCCGACGGTGGCTGGGACCGGGCGATCCAGCGCGCCGCCATCACCCGCCTCACCGGCGCCACCCCGAACATCGTCTCGGCCATCGAGATCTGCATCCGACCCGACCGGCGCGCCGCCGGGCTCTCCGCCGCGATGCTCGCCGCCATGCGGCAGGCCGTCGCCAAGCTCGGCTACGACACCCTGGTCGCCCCGGTCCGTCCGAGCGGCAAGCACGCCCGACCGGACCTGCCGATGACCGAGTACGCGGCGCAGGTCCGCGACGACGGCCTGCCCGTCGATCCGTGGCTGCGGGTGCACGTACGCGCGGGCGGGCGCATCGAGCGCGTCGCCACCCGGTCGATGATGATCAGCGGGACGCTCGCGGAGTGGCGCTCGTGGACGGGCCTGCCGTTCGACACCAGCGGGCCGGTGCTCGTACCGGGAGCCCTGGTGCCGGTGCACTGCGACGTGGCACACGACCACGCCGTCTACGTCGAACCCAACGTCTGGGTCCGCCACCGGCTGTAGGCGAGGCCGGGACGGGTTCTCGTGGTCAGTTGCTGTTACCCGCCCGCAGCGCGGCCTTCCCGCGGACACGGCTGCCCTACGGCCGGATGTCCAGGGCGCCGATCAGACCGTCGCGAAGCGTGAAGCGGTGGCGCAGCCGGACCGGGCTGCCCGGAAACGTGCCCGTGAGCAGCGTCGTCACGACCAGGTTGCCACCGGCCTCCTCCTCGACCGTCTCCGGTATGGCGTTGTAGTCGAACTCGGCCGCGGTCCGCTCGCGCCAGGCCCGGATCGCCGCCGGGCCCTGATAGGTCCGGTCCTCGTCGGCGACGATCGCGTCGTCCGTGAAGCAGGCGACGAAGGCGTCAATGTCGGGCCCGCCGGCCAGCTGGTAGTAGCGGGCAATCACGTCGGGAACGGTTACGGTCATGTGGCTCTCCTCGCGTATCGCCGCCCGCGTACCCGACAAGACACCAGTCATTCGTCGCGCCGCCCGCGCCGGCCCAGCCGACGCCTCTCAGCCACTGCCTTCGGCCGGTTTGGCAGGCGGGTGCAGCTCGACGGTGACGGTCGAGCCGGGGGCGAGCTGGAAGGACTTGTCCCGGACGGCCACCCGGACCGGCTGGTCCGACCCGGGGACGGCGGAGATCTGCAACCGCTCGTGATTCACATGCAGGGAGATCAACTGGTTCTGGTACCGGATCACGCAGTCGAGCCCGTCGAGCCCGTCAGGCAGCAGCGGGTTGAGCCGGAGCGCGTCGCCGCGGACCTCCAGTCCGGTGTAGCACCGTTGCAGGATGTCCAGCGTTCCGGCGGTGGCGCCGAGATGTATGCCGTTGCGCGTCGAGCTGTGCTGCGGGTCCGCGAGATCGGTGCCGAGCGCGGTCAGCAGCATCTCGAAGGACCGACGACGGTCCGTCCGGGCCAGTACCCACGCGTGCGCGATGCGGCTCAGCGTGGATCCGTGGGCCGTGCGGGACAGGTAGTAGTCAACGGTGGCGGGGATCCGGGCCGGGTCGAACTCGTAGCCGAGGCCGCGCACCAGCCCGGCGAGTTCGTCGGCGCTGAACAGGTAGAGCAGCATGAGCACGTCGGCCTGCTTGGAAATCTTGTAGCGGTTCGGGTCCTCTCCCTCGGCCTGCAGCAGTGACCCCAGCAGCCGCAGGTCGCCGTACCGCCGCCGGTACCGGTCCCAGTCCAGTTCCGCCAGATCGCCGTACCCTTCGAACTGGGCGAGCATCCCGTCGTCGAGGAACGCCAGCCGCAGTCGGCGCGCAACGTGTCGCCACCGGCGGCGTTCGTCGTCGGTCGCGCCGACGTCAGGCCAGGGCATCATTCCCGGATGCCGGCTCAGGATCGCGGTGGCCTCATCGGCGCGGCCGAGTACCCAGGCGACCATCACGTTGATGTACGCGGAGTTGTCCAGCCCTTGGCCCGGCCGGCCGGGGTACCCGTCGTGATACTCGTCGGGCCCCATCACTGCGTGGATGTCGTACCGGTCGTCGGACGGCTGGTAGGTGGCGAGTCCGGCCCAGAACCGCGCTGTCTCGGTCAGCAACTCCAGCCCGCACCCGGCGAGGAAGGACAGGTCACCCGTCGTCTCCCAGTACCGCCACACGCAATAGGCCACCGCCAGGTTGACGTGCTGCTGCCGGCCGGTGTAGTCGTCCACCCACTCCCCGGTCACCGGGGAAGGCGAACAATTGGGGCTCTCATCCCGGCCGCTGTCGCCGCTCTGCCAGGGAAACAGCGCACCTGCCATTCCCGCCGCGGCCGCCTGCCGCCGCGCCGCCGTCAGCCGCCGGTGCCGGTACTTCAGCAGGGCCCGCGTCAGCTCCGGGAACCGCAGATTCAGGTACGGGTAGACGAACAGTTCGTCCCAGAAGATGTGCCCGTGGTAGCCCTCACCGTGCAGCCCTCGCGCGGGCACGCCCGCGTCCAGCTCAAGGGTGTGCGGTGACAGCGTCTGCAGCAGATGGAAGGTCTGCACCCGTACCGGCAACTGCCAGGCGTGCTCCTCGCCGACATCGAGCCGGAAACGCTCCCATAGTCGGGCCCATGCGGCGGCATGCTCGGCCAGCAACGTGCCGAACGCCCCGGCGTAGCGCAACTCGTCGCGAGCGGCCGTCAACGGTTCGGACACCGCTCGGTCCTGCGTGGAGGACACCGCGACGGTCTTCTCCACGCAGACCCGTTCGCCGGGCGTCACGTCGATCCCGATCACCTGACTCACGGCACCCGGCTCGTGAATGGCAGTCGGCCTGCTGTGGGCGACGCCGGCGTCGGTGATTCTGGTGCGGGCTGTGACGGCCACCTGGTGTCGTGCGTTGGTTGTCACCGCCGTCAACCAGACGGTCTCCGCGTCATCCCCGCCGGTGGCCACATCAGTGAGGTGCCGGCCGCAGCCGCCCGCTTCCGCCGGCGCGTTCGCGTTGAGCACCCGCCCGTCGATGCCCGACCTGATCTCCAACCGGCCCGACCAGTTCTCCGCGAAGATGCTCGTCTCCAGCGCCGCCAGATGAGGATTCGCCATCGACACGAGTCGTCGCTGCCGGATCCGGGTCCGCCGCCGATCCCGGTCGACCACGAGCAACTCCCGCTGGTACACCCCGCGCCGCAGATCCAGCGTTCGGTGCTCGTGCACGCGCCGCCCCTCCCCCGGCGCGAACCATTCGCCACCGGCGGGACGGAACGTCAACGGCAGCCAGTTCGGCAGGTTGACGATGCTCTCCGTGCCATCCGGCAGGCCCGCGCCGGAGAGCCGGTTGTGGAAACCGGCCAGGTAGGTGCCCGGGTAGTGGACACCGTCGGCCCACGCCTCCGGAGCCGCCCCCCGAGTGGCCAGGTACCCGTTGCCCAGGGTCAGCATCGTCTCCCGGGTACCTTCACCGGGTGCGTCACCGTCCCGGTACGCCAACACCCAGCCCGCCGGCAGACTCCCGGTGCACAGCTCGCACCCAGGGTCCTCGTCCGCCGGCACCCGGCACTCCTCTCCCACGGCGCGCTGCGCTTTCCCCGGCTCGGGCTCGACAAACTCCAGGAGGCGGGGTGTCAC
Organism: Micromonospora kangleipakensis; assembly: GCF_004217615.1. Taxonomy (NCBI): domain Bacteria; kingdom Bacillati; phylum Actinomycetota; class Actinomycetes; order Micromonosporales; family Micromonosporaceae; genus Micromonospora; species Micromonospora kangleipakensis. Next base: position 4,968,416 of record NZ_SHLD01000001.1, read on the forward strand.
AGTGATGGCAGGGGCGTGGTGGCGCCCTGGAGGTGGGCGACCATGTCGGAGATGGGTGGACGTGCGCGCGGCCGGCGCACGAGGAAGATCTCGCGGGCGATCGGCCGGTCGAGGTCGCGGACGACGTAGTCACCCGGTTCGGCGGAGCGCAGGGTGGTGTCCGGGACGATGGCAACGCCGATGCCGGCGCTGACGAGGGCGAGGGTGACTGCGTAGTCCCGGGTCTCGTAGGCCACGCGTAGCTCGACGCCGGCCCGTCGGGCCGCCCCGTCAAGGGCCACTCGGTTGGGTACCCCGGGTCCGCCGGAGATCCACTCGTCGGAGGCGAGCGCGGCCAACGTCAGCCGATCGGTGCTGGCGTGGCGGTGGCCGGTGGGCAGCACGAGCCGCAGTGGGTCGGCCATCAGGTGCGCCCGGTGCAGGCCGGTGGCTGGCGGCAGCGGCACGTCGGGGTAGCGGTGCGTGATCAGCAGATCGAGGTCGCCGGAGGTGACCAGGCCGTACCCGTCGGGCGGCTCGATGTCCAGCAGGGAGAGGCGTACCTGCGGGTGGGCGCGGCGGAACGTGGCCAGTGCGGTGGGGACGAGCGCCTTACCGGCACTGGCGAACGTGCCAAGGGACAGGTGCTCACGGGGTAGCCGGCGGGCACCCCGAACGGCCTCTTCGGCGTCGTGGAGAGCGCCGAGGACACGCTCACCGTGGCGGACCAGCAACTCACCGGTCGCGGTCGGCCGTACGCCGCTGGGTCCGCGGTCGACGAGGCGGTCGCCGACCTCCCGCTCCAGCTTCGCCAACTGCTGGGACAGGGCGGAGGCAGTGAAGCCCATGCGCTTGGCCGCCGCCGCGATCGAGCCGGCGTGGGCGACCTCGACGAGGACTCGCAGGCGCTCGACATCCAGTCCCATTAGCGCTCCTTACGTCCCGTTAGCAAGTCCCGCTCCAGCTTATGGCCTGGGGCGGGCAGAGTGGGGGCATGATCCGACACGCGCAGATCGGGGCGGCGGCGCTGCCGGCGGCCGAGGACGTCAGGCGGGCCGCCCAGCGGATCGCGCCGTACATCCGACGTACGCCCGTACTGGAAGCGGCCGTGGACGGCCGCCGGCTGACGCTGAAGCTGGAACACCTGCAACTCACCGGCTCGTTCAAGGTCCGCGGCGCGCTCAACGCGCTGCTGAGCGGGCCGGGCACCGACCGTGTGGTGACCGCCTCGGGCGGCAACCACGGGCTCGGCGTGGCCGTCAGCTCCCGCCTGCTCGGCGCCCGCGCCACGATCTACGTGCCGCAGACGGTGCCACCGGACAAGCAACGACGCATCGCCGCGACCGGCGCCGACGTGGTCCGGCACGGCCGGTCGTACGCCGAGGCCGAACTGGCCGCCCGGACGTACGCCGACGAGCAGGGACTGCGTTACCTGCCCGCCTACGACGACCCCGACGTCGTGGCCGGGCAGGGCACGGTGGGCCTGGAGATCGCAGACCAGGCGCCGGACTGCGATACCGTGGCGGTTGCGGTCGGCGGCGGCGGGCTAATCGCCGGGGTGAGCCTGGCGGCCGGGGTGAGCCTGGCGGCCGGGGCGCGCGCCGTCATCGGCGTGGAGCCGGAAGGGTGTGCCAGCCTGCACGCCGCGGTTGCCGCCGGAGAACCGGTCGACAGCCCGGTCGATTCGGTAGCAGCGTCCGCGCTCGGTGCGAGCCGGGTCGGGCGCATCCCGTACGCGATCCTTGGGGCGACCGCCCCGCAGCTGGCCCTCGTCGACGACCCCCAGATCATCGCCGCTCGCGACCGGCTATGGGACGAGTTCCGGCTGGCCGTGGAACCGGCCGGCGCAGCCGCGTTCGCGGCCTGGCTCGCCGGACAGGTCCCCGGCGACCACGCCTGCCTGATCGTCTGCGGCGCCAACACCGACTGGTCCCCAACCGGCGAGAGCCGGTGAACTGGGAGCGCCTATTAGCCGACCTGCCGGTTCCGGATAACGATGGCGCCGACGACCATCTGGCCGGCACTGCCGTGCCCCCCACCGAAGTTGCCGACCACCACCAGCGCCCGGTCGCCCTCTTTGGAAACAGCGGTAGTCGGGGACGTTCCGCCGGTAGTCGAGGCAGCCGGTCGCGCGGTATGGGTGGTAGCACGCCGGCCCGAACCTGAACGGGTAACCGGTCGCCAGGGCGGACGGGTTGCCGTCGCGGATGGCTTGAGTGCCAGCGCGCCGGGTGCGGCAGCATCAACCTGTGCCGGTCAGCGGGGGCGGTGCGCAGCAACGGCGGCGGCGCTGCGGTTATCGCCCAGGTGGCGCAGCTCGGCGATGACCGCGTCCATGTCAGTGGTTGGGCGGTTCTGGCTGAGCTTGAACTTCGCTTCCACGCGGGTGATGCGGACCTCGACACCGACGATGGCGCGCAGCTGTCCGGCGACGAACGCCGCTGGGGCGTCGTCGACCGACCACGGCTCGGCGCGCCCGGCCTCGTGCCGTTCGGTCAGCCGCCGCACCTGCGCTTCTAGCCAGGCCGGGTCGTCGTGCACGTGCAGCTGTCCGTAGATGTGGGCGGTGATGTAGTTCCAGGTCGGCACCACCCGGTGATGCTCGGCCTTCGAGGGATACCACGATGGGCTGATGTAGGCATCCGGTCCCCGCGCGATGACGAGCGCCTCGCCGAGCGCCGGTAGGCGCCACTGGTCGTTGTTGCGCGCCAAGTGTCCCAGCAGCGCGCCGTGTGTGCCGGCGTGCAGGTCGTAGACCCACGGCAGCATGCTGGCCTGCAGGCCCTGGGCGGTGGTGGTGATCAGATCGGCGGCGCCGATGTGATGCAGCACCTGCTGTACCGCCTGCTCGTCGCCGGCGAAGTGGGCCGGAACGTACATCGTGATTCTCCCGCCATGGTCATCCGCCCCCAGCTTGGCAGCGGCTCCGACACCTCTTGCTCCAACCGGCGGTTGAAACGGGGTGTGGATCTTCGTGGATGGGGTTCAGCCTGATAGCCGTACTGGACAGCGCCCGCAGGTCCTTTGCGGCAAGTTTTCTACCTCCATGACTGTCCAGTCGAGGCGGGGGCGGCGGCGTGCGTGACGGCGGCGGCCACGGCGTCCAGTGAACGGGGGTGCGTGGCCAGGAAAAGGTTCGGTTCGATTAGCTCCAGCTCCATCACGAGGGGGTCGCCTGCCTCGTCGGAGACGAGGTCGACCCGCGCACATAGCGGTTCGTCGGTGCCGGGGACCGCGGCTCGCGTGGCCCGGGCCAGGGCGATCTCGTCGGCCGACGGAGTCCAGCTGCGCATACCGGGGTGCGCCTCCCGCGGACCGTCGTAGCCGGCGCCGCGGGCGAGCACGGGGCCCTTGCGGATAGCGTGCAGGTAGTCGCCGCCGACGAATACCAGCGCCCGTTCGCCGGCGGTGTCAACGTGGTCAGGTAGGGCTGGATCATGACGGTCACGCCGTCGCCGTGCAGCATCCGGATGTGCTCGAGCGCCCGGTTGGTCTCAGCGGGGCGGTAGCGGGCGGCGTTCAGGGCGCCAGCGCCGACTGCAGGTTTCACCACGAATTCCCGGTCACCGGGTACGACCGGAGCAGTTCCCGGGGGCAGATAGGTGGTGGGGACGACCGGGATGCCACTGTCGCGTAGCGCACCGAGGTAGGTCTTGTCGCAGTTCCACCGGATCAGACTCGCCGGGTTGGCGAGCCGGGTGACCGCTGCACAGCGGTCCGCCCAGGCGAGGAACTCAGCCACCCGCCCGGGGTAATCCCAGGTGGAACGGATCAGTGCCAGATCGAACGTGGACCAATCGACCGCGAGGTCGTCCCAAGCGACCACTTCGGCGTGCGCGTTCTGGCGGAGCCGTTCGGCGAGCAGCGGCAGATCGACGGCGCCCCCCGGTTGTTCCCGGGCGGTCACCAGCGCAACCCGCCGCCGACGTTCCACGCCGTACCTTTCGTCGCCGTTCATGTACCGCTCTCAGTCTCGAAGCACCTCTGCCAGACTCAGCCGCCCGGACGCGACTCCACACCTGTGGGACGTACCGAGCATAGGAAGTCGGCGGCCGCCCGCTCCGAAGACCACGATGCTGCTCATACCGCTTCAATCCGGCTTCGCGTCTCACGTGCCGTTGCCGGCGACAACGGATTGAACGCGTGCACGAGGTCCGCGGCGATGACCTGGATCGCGTGCTCACCCACGGACAGCATGTTGCAGAAGTTCAGAAACGCGTGCATGGTTCCGGCGTACTCCACATGCGTCACGTCGACGCCGTCGGCGTCCAGGCGTGCGGCGTAGCCCCGTGCGTCGTCACGCAAGGGGTCCCGTCCGGCGCCGATGATCAATGCAGGTGGGAGCCCGGCGAGGCTTTCCGCCCGCAGCGGGGCCGCGTACGCGGTGACCTCCTGGCCGGCCAGGTACACCGATTCACTCCATCGGCCCGGCTTGATGCTCAGAAAGATCCCGTCGAACTCCCGGTAGGACTCGGTGTCCTGGCCGAATTCCAGCACGGGATAGCAGAGCACCTGCCGCGCGATGGCGGGGCCGCCGTCGTCGCGCGCCATCAGGCAGGCGCCCGCCACCAGGGCGCCGCCCGCGCTCTGCCCACCGGCCGCGACGCGACCGTCGCCGCCGATGAGCGTGCCGTGCTCAGCCAACCAGCACATCGCGTCGTAGGTGTCGTGGAGGGCGGCCGGGAACGGATGCTCCGGCGCCAGCCGGTACTCCAGCGACACCACCGTCACATCCGCCAGGCGGGCCAGGTGGGAACACGGGTGGTCGAGATCGACCACCGATCCACCTATGAACCCGCCGCCGTGCAGCCAGAGCAGGAGGGGCCGCGGTCGCGAACCCGACGGCTGATAGACCCGGGCCAGCGTCGGACCGCCGCGCAACGGCAGGTAAATGTCAGTTGCGTGCACGTCCGGGTGACAGTGGCCCGACAGCAGCGGGTCGGGCTTTTCGGCTCGGTCCGCCAACAGAAGGTCGTATGTCATCGGGCCGGGCGCCGGATCGTCCGCAAACCGCTCCAACAACGCGGTGGTCTCGGCCGCAAACCCCGGCTCGTCCACGAGGCGTGTCCTCATCGCTGTATCCCTCTCCGCTTGCGGGCTTCACTGCGTGGCTGCGGCCTGTGTCAGCTGGTCCAGGTGGATGGCCGCGTGCCAAAACGCCTGATGCCCCGGCACGGTCCACACCTTGCGGGCCAGCTCACCGAGTCCGTCCGCGAGCACCGGCGTCTCCCCCGGCTCGGCCCAGGACCGCTCGCTGTAGCGGGCGAACTCGTCCATCAGCGCGTCACGGACCGCCACGAGCCGGTGCAGGAGCAGCGGCGACGGGATGTGCCGACCCGCCGCGACGCCGCCCCGGTTCAGCCGCCGCCCGGCATCGGGTGTTTCCCAGCGGGGGTCCAGGCTCCAGTGCGACCGGCCCGCAACCGCCTCGCTGAGCACCGCCAGGTTGATCTCGTCCCACATCAACACGTGCGCCACCAAGTCGTGCAGCGACTCGCAGAAGTCTCCGAGCGGCCCGGAGAGCACGTGGTACTCCGCGGTGAGTTGCTGCTCGGACAACCGCTCGACGCGGGTGAGGAGCAGATCGTGGTCGACCCGGATGCGCCGGGTGGCCTCGTCGAGCGACAGGGTGTCACGGGTGGTGTTCACGGATGGCCTTCCGGAGACGAGCAACGCGACGGACGCCGGGACAGCATGGGCTGCGCCGGGAGCGGGGCCAACTGAACACCGGCCTGGCGCGACCGGCCAGTGGACTGACGACTTCCGTCAGACGTTCCTCAGCCTCCGTCGAAGCTCAGCGCAGCAGCAGCGCGATGAGGTCGGTGCCGAGCACCTCGATGGCATCGACGTCGAGGTGGTACTGCACGAACCGGCCTCGCCGCGACGCCCCGGCGAGTCCCGCGGCGGCGAGCGCGCGCAGGTGTCGGTTGACCAGGGTCGGGTCCATGCGCCACAGAGCTGCGATCTCGCCGGCGGTCCGGGGCTCGGTCGCGATCGCGCGTGCGATCTCAAGCCGGCCCGGATTTGCGACGGTCTCCAGACGGCGCAGCAGCTCACGAACCGACGGGACCGGTTGACCCGCCTCGGCCGCGTGGATGAGCAGGAGCGGATGGCCCGGCACGTCCGCTACATAGAGGTGAGGCCGGATGAAGGCGCTCGGGGCCACCAGCAGCCCGCGCCGGGACACGTCGTGGCGGGTGTTCTGGACCTTGGCGATGGTCACCCCATTACCCGCGTCGGAAGCTGTCACCGACGGGTCGATCGTCGCCAACGCCCGCGCGGCACCCTGGGCGGAGACCGTGTCGGCGAAGCGACGCGCCCGGGCGGCCAACAGCGACCTGACCCTGGTCCACTCGGCCGAGAACCACTCCCGCCAACTCTGCTCTAGGAACTCGAGGAAGTCCGCGACAGCCTGATCCGGCCGCTCGACCAGTGCCTGTACCAGGGCGGCCACCGCTCGACCCCGGGCACGGCTCCAGTGCAGAGCCGCGCGTACGTCGCCCGACGGTGAGAGCGGACGCAGCAACTGCAGGGCCAGCTGCGACGCGGGTATCGCACACAACTCGTCGAGCTGGCCGGGAAAGTCAGCCGAGGAGGATGCCGCCACGAAGGGCGCCGACCTGATGGCCTGGGTGGTCCAGGACCAGGACTGCGTCAGCTCGGCGAGCCGCGGACTCATACCGGCACGGACGGCCGCCGCCCATTCGTCGGCGTAGTGGTGGGCTGGATCATGCAGGACGTGCAGCGCGGAGCCCAGCTCGACCAGCGGTGACACCACCGGCACCGCACGCCCCGACGCGGCCGAGTCCAGACCGGTGATCGCGATGGGCATGAGCTCTACCTTCCGGAGATTTGTCCTGATGTAGCGACGATATGGTGGTCGAGCTCAGAGCTACCTGCCCTTGTTGGAGGTGTGAGGTAGCCCGGACCGCAGGCCACCGCCTCGAGGTCGACCGCGTCGTCACCGCCTGCGCCGGCATCCATCGACGGGCAACGCGTCCAGGTCGGCGTGGTGCATCTCGCAAGCTGGTCACCGTCGCCCTGGACGTCCGTTACCCGTCTGCGGGGTTCACAGCCCGATCAAGGCCTGCCCCGCCGCAGCACCATCGACCTGACCTCACCGCGATTACCGTAGCCCCATCGAGGACGGGTGGTCGGACCCCCTGTTAGGGCTACGCCCACGACCCCACCGGCGAGCCCTGCGCTCTCGCGGAATCCGGCACGTCATTCCGGAACGCTGCGACCATGTCACCCGCCGGGCCGCGAAGGGCAGCGCCGGCGGACGACCACCCACCTTCGACCGGGCGATCTACAAGAAGCGCGACGTGGTCGAACGCTGCTTCAACCGCCTCAAGCAATGGCGTGGCCTAGTGCGGTGTCCACTAACCTTCGCCGGGTTTTGCGGTGGGCGTTGTGGATCCTCGCCGTAGCAGGCGAGCGACTCCCCACCGGGTGGTGGGACGAGCCTCCGCAGGCCAACCGATCCTCGCGCCGCCCGGGGTGGGCGGCGGGGGTCACGTCGGGACCGGCCGGCACCGGGCAGGTGTCGGCCGGCTCGACGGTGCGTGCGCCTCGCACCCAAAGATCCGGACGGCCCTTCCAGGAGTGGCGCCTGCGGCAGGTACCGGCTGGGCGAAGAGCAGCACAAGTGATGAAATGGACCGCAATGCGGCGTCGGCTGCGACGTGCCCCGGTCGATGCCGTTCGGTGGCACACCCGGTATATCGCGAGCTCATGAGATCCCTGTGACATAGATTTGCCTGGTGAACGAGGCAGGTGCCGTAGTCGATCGGGTGGTGACCGACCGGGGTGAGCTCGTTCTTCGAAAATCCGGCGAGCACTTCGAGATCGTCAACAACGGCGTCTTCCTGATGGACACCCGTGCCGGAGCATCCGAGCGGCTGCTCGTGCGCGCGGCGCTCAACCTGGCAGGGCCAGGGGCGCGGGTGCTGATCGGCGGGCTGGGTGCGGGCTTCTCGCTGGCCGAGGCCACGGCCTCCGCCGCGCCCGCGGAGATCGTGGTCCTAGAGATCGAGGAGACCCTCATCGACTGGCACCGCGACCGCCTGGCTGCCTACAGCGGCAAGGCGCTCGACGACGCCCGGGTGCGAATCGTGAACGAAGACATCGTGGCGTGGCTTCGTACCACCCAAGGGGTCTTCGACGCCATCTGCCTCGACATCGACAACGGCCCCGACTGGACCGTCTTCCAGCCCAATGCCGAGCTGTACGACGACGAGGGCACCGCCCTGCTGCGCGACCGGCTCGCCGACGACGGCGTACTGGCCGTCTGGAGCGCCTCGGCCGCACCGGCGTACGCCGCCCGTCTGGAGACGCTCATCGGCCCGGTCAGCACCCACCGCGTCGAGGTGCCGCGCGGCGAACCGGACGTCGTCTACCTGGCCCGCCGTACCGCCCCGGGCCGTCCAAGAACCAGGAGCGCGGGAAGAGGCGTTCTCCCGCAGTGAGCGCGATGGTCGAGGAAGGGGCGCCTACGGGTTCAGGTCCCGGGCAGGTCAGCCCGCAGCCGCGCCACCAGGTGGCGGACGGCGGCCTGAAAGTCGTCGTCGGGGCTGAACCGGTGTCCCTGGATCGGTGGCGGCACGGTGTCGTCCGGCCGGGCCAGCAGCCCGTGCGGGTCGCGCAGCCGCCGGTCCACCCCGTTCGCTGGATCAGCCGGGTCGGTCGGCCTCCCGGCGACCGAGCGGCCCGGGTCCGGGGAGAAGACCCAGCGACCGATGGGATCGGTGTCCCGCCACAGGTTGAGCCAGCGCCACCTCACCCGGTCGCCGATGTCGCACAGCGTGGCGTGGCCCAGGTGCGCGGGAAAGACCCTGCTGTAGAGGCGGGGAGAGGCATAGGTCAGCAGCGCGATCCGGTCGAGGCAGGCGGGCTGCAGTTGCAGCACGGTCGCCGCCGCCAGGACTGCGCCGTGACTGTGCCCGGAGAGAACCAGGGTTCCGCCGTGACTGGTGAGGTACCGGATCCGCCGGGTGAGCTCGGGCACGGCGCGTTCGGCATAGCAGGGCGGGGCGAACGGGTGGGCGGCGCGCGGCCAGAACGTGGCGAGATCCCACAGCACTCCGACGAAGCGGGTACGCGCGGTCGGCCGGTGGGTCAACAGGGCGGCGACCGCCATCGCGATGGCGAAGAGCCCAGTCAGGTTGGTGCCCAGGTGGCTGATGAACACCGTAGATCGGGCCAGCGGCTCTCCGCCGATGCGGAGGCCGAGATCTCTCGGCCCGATGCCCGCGAGCGACAGTCCGGCGGAGCCGAGGATCAGCGCGAAGATGATCGCGTACGCGGCGGGCAGCGGCCAACTCCGGTCGGTCAACTGCGCCCGGGCGATGGCATTGCGCACCGCGCGGACCCGAGGGTGCGGTTCCGGCGGGGCGTCCGGGAAGTCGTGGCGCAGGATTTCCATCGCCGCCCGGCGCCGGTGCCATATCGTCAGCCGGCTGCGCAGGAGGGCGGCGACCGCGGTCACCAGCAGGGCCACGAAGAAGCCCATCGCGGCCCACCGGTACGCCAGCGGCGGTAACAGTGGCGGGACCCCGGCAGGCAACAGACGGCGCGGTGTGGGCTCGACGTCCCGGTCGAGATAGTCGGAGGTCGCGTAGACGATGGCAGACGAGAACGCGACCCCGAGGCCGATGGCGAGGGTGATGACCACGGGGGCGCCCAGGCCGCCGAGGAACGCCGGGGTGCTCGTCCGGCTCGGCTGGCGCACCACGACCGCGCTGAGGATCAACAGCAGCACGACCTGGCTCAGGTAGAGCCAGGCGACCAGGGAGCCGTAGTTGGGCAACTCGGTCCCCGGGATCCACCGGGACCGGGGCAGGGCGGCGTAACCGAGCGTCAGCGCGGTGAGGGCCAGCATGGCCACCAGTACCGCCCGGCTGGCGACTCCGAGCCGCCGGTCCTGCGGGTGGCCGGGCCGGGCCGGACGGCAGAGCAGCGCCGTGGCGGCGACGATGACGGCGATGGTGAGGGCGAGGAGGCCGTAGCCGACGGTCCGATCGTCATGCGGGGCGACCACGCCGAGCACGACGACGTCGACGGTGCCCACTGCGATCGCGACGTGCAGGGCCCGCAGCCGGCGGAGGAAGGTCTGGTTGTCCCAGAAGTCGTGGTCGTCGAGCCGGAAGGCGCCGAGACCGCCCGGCACCGCTTCGGCGGAGGCGTCCTCGGGCAGCCGCCACGACCGCGCCCCGAGCCACCAGATGACCGCGACGGCGGCGATCGGCACCAGGGCGAGCAGCGCCACGCGCTGACCCGGCTGCACGCCGGCCATCCAGGAGATCGACCGGCGGCCGTCTGTGCAACGCGGGTCGGCGGCGCACTGCCAGGCGACGAGGTCGACTGCCACGCCGGTCACCGACAGCACGTACATCGCGGTCAGGGTCCCGGCCAGCAGTCTGCAGGTCGCCCGGGCGACCGCCCCGGAGCCGGCCGCTGCCGGCGGTAGCATCCAGATCGCGATGTTGCTCAGCATGAACGGAAGCAGCAGCATCAGGGCGAAGGCCCGGGTGGCTCTGCCGCCGGTCAGGTTGCCCCAGCGGTAGGCCTCGATCAGCACCCCGCCGGGCCCCCTCGGCTCGCCGAAGCCCGCCCTGGGACGGAAGAATCCGGCGTTCTCGTCGCCGGCCACCCTGGTCACGATCGGTCGGTCGAGGGTCTCCTCCGCACTGGAGCCGCCGACGCCCGGCACCCGCAACTCCGTCGTTTCCACCGGCACCTGCCGTCCCGTCGACTGTTCGCCGCGGTCGCTTACCCGTTGCGCCGCGCCCTACGCGGCTTTCGGCCGGTCAACCGCCTGTCCGCAGCTTCAGCGGCGATTCGCCTCGAGCGCCAGCAGGCCCTGCGATTGCACGACGGAGACCGACAGGGTCTTGTACCCGACATCGTCGAAGAGCACGGTCATCCGGTCCTTCTCGTATCCGAGGACCATGCCTGATCCCACTTGGCGTGCCGGACGGTGCTGTGCAGTGGGTACGGCCCGTCCGCCGGGAGCACCTCGGAGGTGCCGCCGTGGCAGTTGTCGCAGTGCCGGCAGGGGTGGCTCAGCTGCTCTCCGAAGTAGCCCAGCAGTGCTTGCATACGGCAGCCCCGGCTCTCGGCGAATCGGCGCATCATGTCGGTGCGGGAACGCTGCCCGGCCTGATAGCGGGCGTACTCGGCCAGCGCCTCCCGAGCCGCCTGATCGGGCAGGGGCGCATACCGAGGGACGCTGAGCTCACCCTTGGTGCCTGTCGCCACCGCGCCGACCTGCTCAAGCAGACTGATGTGGCTGGCGACCTTGCGCTGTCCCAGGCCGGTGGCCCTCACCAGCGCGCTGCGCGTCATCGGGCCGTTGTGCAGGACCGCCGCGACCGCTCGCAGCTCGTCCAGTTCAGGTGCGCCGCCGTTGAAGAAGCGTTGCAGGGCAATGTCTTCGGCTCGGTAGAGCAGCAACGCCCGGGCCGGCTCACCGTCGCGCCCCGCCCGCCCGATCTCCTGCAGGTAGCTGTCCGGTGAGTCGGGCAGCGCCACATGTGCCACCCAGCGGATGTTCTGCTTGTCGATGCCCATGCCGAACGCCGACGTGGCGACCATGATCGGCACCCGGTCGGCGAGGAAGTCTTCGTGGCGGCGGTGACGCACCCCAGCCGCCATACCACCGTGGTAGGCCTTCGCGGGAAAACCCGCGTCGGAAAGCCGTTCCGCGAGTTCCTCGGCGGCGCGCCGGGTCGGCACATACACGATGCCGGGCGGGTCGGCCTCCTTGAGCAGGGTGAGCAGCCTACGCCAGCGGTAGTCCTCGCTGGGGCAGTGCACGGCCGCCACGAAGAGGTTCGGACGGTCCAGTCCGGACAGGACCAGCCGCGGCTTGCGCATGCCGAGCCGCGCGGTGATGTCTTCGCGGACCGGCGGCGATGCCGTGGCGGTCAGTGCCACGACCGGCGGGCGGCCCAGGCCGCGGATGAGGTGGCCGAGGGTGAGGTAGTCGGGGCGAAAATCATGCCCCCAGGACGAGATGCAGTGCGCCTCGTCGACCGCCACCAGCGCCGGACGCAACGCGCGGACCTCGGCCAGCCGCTCCGGCGAACTGAGCTGCTCCGGCGTGATGAACAGGAACTTCGCGGCACCCGAGCGAAGCTCGGCCAGCGCAGCGGCCTGCTTGCTCGGGCTCTCCGCGGAGCTGATCCGAACCGCACGCAAAGCAGGATCCCCCCGCTCGTTGAGGTTGCCGATCTGGTCCTGCTGCAATGCCAGCAGCGGTGAGATCACCACCGTGGGGCCGCGCAGCAGCGTGGCGGGAACCTGGTAGACGGCAGACTTCCCGCCCCCGGTTGGCAGCACGACCAGCGTGTCGCGGCCCGCCAGCAGCGCGCGCATCGCGCGCATTTGCGTAGCTCGCAGCTTCTGCCAGCCGAAGTGTCCACGCGCGGCGCGGCGTAGCCGCAGGGAGCGAAAGATAATCATCATCGCCGGGCATGCTAGCCAACCGCACAGGTGGACCTGAAGATCAGCAGCGGCGCCTTCAACACGGGCGACTTCGTGCGGAACGCGCTGCTACTGGCAGCGGCTGGAATCCTGCTCGGGCTCATCGCCACACTGCGATTCTCCCCGCTCGGCGCCGTGCTGACCGGCGTCGTGTAGGCGGGCAGCTATCTCGCCATGCTGACCCGCCCACCATGGCTACTGCGCCTACTCGGTCACAAGGTGACCGTGGCCGGCCAGCACGCCGACCTGGCCACCCCGGTGCGGACCGGCACGACGCTGCTGATCGGTGCCGCGATACTGGTCGCCGTGCCCAGCGTTCAGCGCTGGCGGCGCTGGCCACGACAGCCCGCCAGTTGCGCGGTGCCCGGGGTGTGGCCGCCGGTGGGTGCCTCTACCTGAAACGACTGGACGACGTCGACGAGAGCTCGCTGCGCGAGCTCATCGATCGTACGGTGCGGGGTGCACAAGGGCGTCGACCGGGCCAGCGAACGCCGACGATAGCGGGATGGCGAGAGGTACTTCTCCCGGTGTCGCGACGAGCGGCACGCAGTGCCCGCGCAGCACCATCGAACTGCTCCGGGGTCGATCCAACGGCCTGTCGATCGCCGAGGATGGATGAAGTCGCTCACGCGACCCCTTTCCGTTCGATGATCAGCGAACTACGGTGGGCGCAGCGCTCGTGCCAGCGGACGGGGGGTGCACAGTGGAGGAGTTCGACTACATTGTGGTCGGTGCAGGCTCGGCCGGCTGCGTGCTGGCCAACCGGCTGACCGAGGATCGGGGCACCCGGGTGCTGCTGATCGAGGCGGGTGGCTGGGATCGCAGCCCGTTCGTCCGCATCCCCAAGAGCTTCAGCCGGCTGATGGACGACCGGCGCACCGCCTGGCACTACCCTGCCGACGCGGGGCCGGCGCACCGCGAGGTCTGGCAGCGCGGTCGCATGATCGGGGGATCCAGCTCGATCAACGGGATGGTGTACGGCCGCGGCGACCGGCTCGACTACGACGGACTGGAACGCCTCGGTAACCCCGGTTGGGGGTGGAACACCATGCTGCCGATCTTCAAGCAGCTGGAGGACAACCCGTTCGGCCCCTCCGAGGTACGCGGCGCCGGCGGGCCGCTGCGGCTGTCCAGCGCGACCGACACCGACGAGCTCTGCGAGGAGACGATCGCGGCCGGGGTGGAGCTGGGCTGGCGCCGGTCGGACGACCTGAACGCCGACGACGACGAGCGGATCGGCTACCTCATGGCGACCATCCGCGACGGTCGCCGGACCAGCGCCGCCGACGCGTTCCTGCACCCGGTCCGCAACCGGCCCAACCTGACGATCGCGGTGGGGACGGTCGTGCTCCGGGTCCTCATCCAGGGCGGCCGAGCGATCGGGGTGCGCGCCCGTCGGCACGCTCGGACGGTCGACTACGCGGCCTCCGCCGAGGTCATCCTCGCCGCCGGCGCGATCGCGACGCCGCAGTTGTTGCAGGTTTCCGGCATCGGTCCGGCCGACACGCTGGGCCGCGCCGGTGTCGACGTGCTGCTCGACCGGGCCCGGGTGGGAACCGGCCTGCGTGAGCACCGATCAATGCCGTTGCAGTTCCGGCTGACCGCCAGGGGCGGCTACAACCCGATGCTCAGCAACCGGATCGGTCAGGGGCGGGCACTGCTGCGCTACCTGCTGACCCGCCGAGGACCGCTCGCCCTGCCGGTGTACGACGTCGGGGCGTTCATCCGGTCAGGCCCGGAGGCCGATCATCCCGACGCGCAGCTGCTGATCGCGCCCTTCTCGGCGGCACCACCGCGTCCCGGGCACGCGCTGGAGCTGGAGACCGAGCCGGGGCTGATGGCCCTGGCCACGGTGACCCGGCCGGACAGCGAGGGCAGCCTGGCCATCACGTCGGCCGACCCGGAGGCCCCACCCCGGATCGTCGCCAACTACTTCAGTACCGCGCATGACCGTCACCTCGCGGTGGGTGCCTTCCGGCGGATGCGGGAGCTGTTCGCCACCGGGCCGATCGCGAAGCGGATCTCCGCGGAGACAGTGCCCGGTCCGGCAGTACAGGACGATGACGAGATCATCCACGCGGCGCTGACGCTCGGCTACTGCGGCTACCACGCGGTAGGGACCTGCGCGATGGGCCCGGGCGACGAGTTCGTGGTCGACCCGCAGCTCCGGGTCCGCGGCGTGGACGGCCTACGGGTCGTTGACGCCTCCGTGCTGCCGGTACTGGTCTCGGGCTACCTCAACGCCCCGGTGATGGCACTGGCCTGGCGGGCCGCCGACCTGATCCTCGCGGGCTGAGCAGCGGGTGATCGTCGCGGCGGGCCGCCGCTCAGTCGGTTGCCGGCCGCGCCTGCGTGGGCACCTGGAGCAGGTCCAGGCAGTTGCGCCAGAGCGCCTCGAGTTGGGCCGGATCGTTGAGCAGCTTCGCGAGCAGCGCGCGTCCCTCGATCTGCGCGACGATGGACCGTGCGGCGTCGCGGGCGTCGACCAGCGCGCCGGCCTGGCCCTGGGCCTTCGCCTCCATGACGACCTCCTCGATCAGGTCGATCTGGGCCTCGAAGATCCCCTGTAGCCGGCTGCGGATCTCCTCGTTCTGGTTGCTGAGCTCCAGCGCGAGGTTGCCGAACAGGCAACCGGCGACCAGACCGACCTTCTGCTGCCCGGCTCGCTGCACCTCCTCCGTGGTCTCGAAGAGGTCTCGCAGGCGCCGCAGCGGATCGTGACCACTGCTGAGCACCTCGACCCACTGCCGCCGCTGGGCCGCCCAGTGCTCGTCGATGACAGTCAGCGCGAGCGCCTGCTTCGACTCGAAGAAGTAGTAGAAGCTGCCCTTCGGCACTCCTGCCGTCGAGCAGATCTCGGCCACGCCCAGCGGCGAATACCCGCGCTGCTCGATCAGCGTCGCCGCAGCGCCGAGGATCTTGTTCCGCGCGTCACTCGTCCGTCCCATGGAGTAGACGATACACGACCGGTCGTCTAGCTTCATAGCCGACCGGTCGTCTAGTAGTCATCGAGGCTTCGGCCAACCAGGAAGAGGTTCATCATGGGCACCAAACAGGGTCAGAAGGTCGTTGTGATCACCGGTGCGTCTCAGGGCATCGGCGCCGGCCTGGTCGACGCGTACCGCAAGCTCGGCTACGGCGTCGTGGCCACCTCACGCTCGATCACCGCCGCCGACGACCCGGAAATCGTGGCCGTTCGGGGCGACATCGCAGACGCCGACACCGCGGATCGGGTGGTCACCGCCGCCCTGGACCGCTTCGGCCGTATCGACACCCTCGTGAACAACGCCGGCGCCTTCGTCGCCAAGCCGTTCACCGACTACACCGACGAGGAGTTCAACCTGCTCACCGGGGTCAACCTCGCCGGGTTCTTCCATCTCACCCGGCGCGTCCTGCCGCACATGCTCGCCGTCGGCGGGGGACACATCGTCAACATCACGACCAGCCTGGTGGACCAGCCCAACTCCAACGTGCCGTCCGTGCTCGCGTCGCTCACCAAGGGTGGCCTCAGCTCCGCCACGAAGTCCCTGGCCATCGAGTACGCCGGCCGAGGAGTGCGGGTCAACGCCGTCGCTCCGGGGATCATCAAGACCCCGATGCACCCGGTTGAGTTCCACGAGACGTACGCCGGGCTGCACCCGGTCGGCCGGATGGGCGAGACGAGCGACATCGTCGACGCCGTCGTCTACCTCGAATCCGCCCCGTTCGTCACAGGCGAGATCCTGCACGTCGACGGCGGCCAGAACGCCGGCCACTGACCGGACCCGAACCGCCCGAAAGGACCCGACATGCCCATCGTCACGATTCAGATCACCCGCGAGGGAACCAGCCCCGGCGCGACGGCGGCGACCGCCGAGGAGAAGGCGGCGCTCATCCAGGGCGTGAGCAAACTGCTGCTCGACGTGCTGCACAAGCCGTTGACGTCCACCTTCGTCGTCATTGACGAAGTCGAGACCGAGAACTGGGGCCGAGGCGGGCTTCCCGTCGAACAGTTCCGTGAGCAGCAGCGCTCGCTCGCCAGCGAATAGCACCCTGCGGTGGAGCGGGGCGCACCGAAACGGATCGATGACCAGACCCGAGCTGGATCTGGACCATCGCCCGGTGCGCCCCCTTCCGCCGAACCGGGACGAGGCCGGGGGCGCAACGGCCGGCGTCGATGAAACCCGCAGGAGGTACGGGGAGGCACAACGACCGGCGGACGCCCGCCGGCCGGCCTACAGTGTGGGAATGTGGGAGTCGGTTGCCGCTCCGTTGATGGGCCTGATGGCCGCCATGGCCGCGGCTGCCCCGACGCCGACACCGGTCCCTCCGGACTCCGCGCCGGTGCTGACGTCGACGCCGTTCGGCGCGCTGCCCGGGCAGCGGGTGACCCACACCATCACGATCGCCGGCGGCGGCACCCTCACCAACACGCGGGTCACCTTCACCACCACGGCTGATCTCGACGGGGTCACCGCCCGGGCCGAACCGGGTCAGTGCACGGCGTCCCCTCGCACCATCGTCTGCGAGCTCGGCGACCTGCGCCTGGGCACCGCCCCGGCGGTGCCGCGGATCACGATCACCGGGCGGGTCCGCCCCGGTGTGCCGCCGGGCACGATGGTCCGCAACCGGGTCAGTGTCACCTCGCTGGAGTCCACCGCCACGGGCGCCCAGTTCGCCAGCAACGCTTATCTGCTCCCGGGGTCGACGGCCACGCCCACCGACCCGGCGCTGGAGTCGCCGGCCGCGGCGAGCGACGTCCCGCCCGGACGGTCGATGCGGGTGCCGGCCGTCGCGGCGGTGGTGCTGGCCGGCGCCGTCGTCGCGGGCGCCCTGCTGACCCGGGGGCGGCTACGGCGGCGGCAGAGCCCACCGCCGCACGGCGACCTGTAACGATCAGCCGCCGGGATCCGATGTAGCAGAGCGACGGACATCGGGTTCGACGGCAGGAGCACGGCATGGACCGACCGTGGTGGAGGCGAGCCACGCTGGCGGCCGTCGCCGGGGCGGCGACGCTGATGATGACGTCCCTCTGCCTGGATGCCGGGGCGGCGACCGCCGCACAGACCGCCGCGCAGGAGCCGCTCCCCTTGCCGACCCTGCCCAGCCCGTCGCTGACCCTGTCGCTGCCGCCGGTGAACCCGCCGACGGTCACGCTGCCGCCCCTCGAGCCGCCCTCCGTCAAGCTGCCCACCCTGAAGCCGCCGACCACCCCGTCGGCCACTCCGTCGACCGGAGAGACGGTGCCGCCCGCGACCACGCCGCCGGCCGTCCGTACCCCACCGCGGGTGGGCGTCTCCCCCGGCTCCGGCGAGTCGTTGGTGAGCCCCGGCTCCGCCGCGGCACTGATCGCCGCCGACCCGGGCGCCGACCTTTATCCCCAGCCACCGGTGGACGCCGCCGACACGCCCCAGGCCCGTCGGGTCGCCGCGCTCACCGACGTCCAGCACCGGATCCAGTACCTGCACAACGTCCTCGCCCGCACCCGCGACGACCTGACCCGGGTGCGGCGCGAACCGGATCCGGTGCTGCAGCTGCTGACCGCGCTGACCGCCGGCGGGGATCCGGACCCGGCACCGCCGTTCGCCGTCGCGGACTCCGCGGAGGTGGTCGACACCCCCACCGGCCGCGCGGTGGCGCTGTCGGGCGCGATCGCCTCAGGTCAGAGCGAACTCGCCCGCCGCGAGCGGGAGGAGGCGGCGCTGCGGCAGGAGATCGAGCGGCGCGTACGTGCCGTGCCCGCCGTTGCGGCACCGGCCCGCGGCACCGCCACCGCCGGCGTGGGCAAGCTCGGCCGGCCGCTGCGCGGCCGCCTCACCAGCAGGTTCGGCACCCGGCTGGACCCGTACTTCCACGTGTGGCAGCTGCACCCCGGCGTGGACCTCGCCGCCCCCGTCGGTACCCCGATCGTCGCGGCGGCAGACGGCCGGGTCACCCGGGCCGGCTGGTATGGCGGCTACGGCAACTACACCTGTCTCGACCACGGCAGGACCGACGGGCAGCGGCTCTCCACCTGCTACGGCCACCAGTCCAGGCTGCTGGTCTCGGCCGGCCAGCGGGTACGCGCCGGCCAGGTGATCGGACTCGTCGGGTCGACCGGCGCCTCCACCGGGCCCCACCTGCACTTCGAGGTGCGTCTCGGCGGCCGGGCCGTGGACCCGCTGCCCTGGCTCTGACCGGCGGCGCCGCCGGGTAGCCACGTCACCACCCCCGGGGAGGTGGTCGGCGGCCGGATCACCAGCGCCGGGCCGGTGCTCAGCCGGCGCGGCGCAGCCGCCCGGCCTCCTCGCCTCGGGCGTCGAGGAGCACCAGGGTCTCGCCGTCCAGGCCGGCCCGCCAGGACGAGGAGAGCCACGCCCCGACCGGCGCGTGGTCGCAACCGATCAGCGTGCTAAAACCGGTGGTGGCGAGGAGGGCTCCCCCTGGGCCGGCGATCCAGCGCCCGGCCTGGCCGTTGCAACCGTCGGAGCCGCGCCACTCGCCGTCGGCACCGAACTCGACGTACGCCGTCTCGGGCCCCGGAGCGGGCACCCACCTCCCGACGAGCCGGTCCCCGTCGGCGGGGGTCAGCGTCGCCCGCACCGCGGCTGCGGGCGCGAACCGCCGCCGGACCTCGTCGGTGACCTCCGGCGGTTCGACCTCGGACGCCGCCAGGTTCGGCCCGGCGGTTGGCTTCGCGCCTGGCAGTAGCCGGGCGACCAGCGCGCCCTCGCCATCCAGGAGCACCCGCGTCTCGCCCTCGAGCCGGTACGACCTGATCAGCCGCAGCCACTCCGGGGTCGACCTGCCGGCCTTCTCACAGCCGGTGCGGCCCTCGGCTCCTGAGGCCCCGAACATTCCGACGACGAACAGTCCACCGGCGTCGGCCCGCCAGGAGCCGACCAGCATCCCACAGCGGCCGAAGAGCTGGATCTGGTCGGGTGCGAGGCGCAGGATGCCGTCCGGCTCCTCGGCCACCTCCGCCAGCCTCCAGTTGCCGATCAGCGCCACCGGATCCGCCGGTCCCGGGCTCCCGGTGCTGCCGAGCTGCGTGCTGTCCAGGGCTCTGGCCTGCGTCCCGCCCTGCCCAGCGCAGCCGGCCAGCAGTGCTCCGATTGCAACGATCGCCACAAGGTAGCTTCGCCGGCCCATCTCGTCTCGCCGTCCCTTCCGCCACACCGGCCGCCCGCCGCTTTCAGTGGTTGGACGGCGCGCTGCCCCTCCCGGTTGCGGCACCGGCTCGGGCTATCGGACGCTGACTGTGATCTTGTCGAAGTCGGGTGCCGCCGAGTTCGGGTTGAACATCGTCAGCGTGTTGGGTCCGGGCCGGAGAGCCACCGTCACGACCATGGCGCCGACGCTGCTCCACCCGCCGGTGCCCGGGAAGGTCAGCGTGATCGCAGGCCCGCCGTTCACGCTGACCTGCCCGACTCGCGGGGACTCCCCGTTGACGTAGGCGATCGTCACGGCGGCCGAGCCGCCCGTCCGGGCGGTCACGCCGTTGAATCGCAGGGTTCCCATGCCGCGGCCGATGTTGCCCACCTTCTTCTGGCCAGAGCAGCCGGAACAGGTGTAGATCCGGGTGTTCTCCAGCCCGTTCGCCGCCGACTCGGCCTCATACGACGTCAGCACCGGCCGTGCAGCCGGGGTGGTGGGCCGTGGGACGACGGGCGGGCGGGCCGCGGGTGGTGTCGCGGGTGGTGTTGCGGGTCGGGTTTGCGCCGATCCGACGCGCACGTCCCCGCCGCCGACAGGTGTGACCGGGGACGGCGGCACGGCGGGCGCACTGGGGCCGTCATCACCCTGCCCCTCGGTCATCGCGCCGGTCCCGGGGGAACGACTCGCCGAGGTCGGGTGTTCGGCGTCGAGTTCCAACGTGACCGCCGCCAGCGCCAGCACGACGGTCAGGTAGCCGACTCCCACCACCGTCAACAGGCGCGCCGGCCCGAACTGCCAGATGCCGTCAGGGGCCATGACGTGGGCTCACCGTTACCTTTCAGTGAGTGAACGTGACTCACGATTGGCAGCCGTCCGTTGCCGGGCGGCGTTGACCGGATGAACCGGTCTTGACGCTTCACGGCCCGCTGCCCCGCCTGCGGGTGCAGGTCTTACGGGTCTTACGTGGGCTCCACGTCCTGTTTTTGCGTCGCCCAGCAACTCCAGGTCGACGTGCCGAACTAGGCCGGCAAGATTACGTGCGGCGTTGACGTCCCGGTGCAGGGACAGTCCGCACGTGGTGCAGTTGAAGGTGCGTTCGGCCAGCGACAGCTTGGGTTTCACCGTTTGACAGCCTGAACAGGTTTTGGAGCTGGGGTACCACCGGTCGGCGACGTACAACACGCTGCCGTACCAACCGGTCTTGTAGCCAAGGTGCCGGCGCAGGGTCGCCGGGGCGGCGTCGATCAGAGCCCTGGCCAGCTTACGGTTGCGGACCATCCCGGCCACGTGCAGGTCCTCGACCACGACCGTGGTGAACTGTTGCGCCAGCCGGGTGGTGAGTTGGTGCCACGAGTCGGCGCGGACAGCGGCGACGGTGGCGTGCAACCGGGCCACAGTGTCCTGCGCCCGCTGCCACCGATTGGACGCGGTCCGCTTACGCCGGCTGGCCGGGTCGTACGGGCCGATTCGGCGGGCGGCCCGGCGTTGGGCCTTGCCGAGTTTCTTCAACGCCGCCTTGAACGGTGCCGGGTTGGGCACCAGCTCGCCGGTGGACAGCACCGCCAGGTGCTTGATGCCGGTGTCCACGCCGACGATCCGACCGGCTTTCGGCGTGTGCGCCGCACGGCCCACGACGCGTTTGACCGCGACCTGGAACGAGCAGAACCACCTGGCGGCGGTCTCGGTGACCGTTGCGGACAGGATCGTCGCGGTGCCAGCCCTCACCCGCCGGGCCAGCTTACGGGTGGACTCGTGGGTACGGATGCGGCCCAGCCGTGGCAACACCACGTGCCGGTAGCCGGGGTCGACCCGGATCGCGCCGGTGGTGAACCGGGCCGACCTGCGGCCGTGCTTCCTCTTGGTCCGGGGCCAGCCCATCCGGCGGCCCTTGCGGGCACCGGTACGTGAGGCGTGCCAGTTGCCCAGCGCCGCCGACAGGTTGGCCAGGCCGGTGTTGAACGCCTCTTTGGAGCATTCCGCCCACCACGGCGCCACCCACGTCTTGATTTCGTTCCAGGTGCGGCGCAGCTCCGGTAACGACCAGCCCTGCCACGGGGTCAGGTCCGCCTCGGCCACCCCGTAGCTGGCCTCGGCGGCGCGTTGCGCCTTGACCGCGCTGACCCGCCGCAGCATGTGGTTGAAAGCGAACCGTGCCGCGCCGGTGTTGCGGCGCAGACCGGCCACCTGCACGTCGCTGGGGTCGAGGGCGAACTTGTACGCCTGAACGGTCCAGCCGGCGGGCGACTCGTACCGTTTCACGAAAGGTCCCCGGCGGTGGCGGCGGCCACCGCGCGGCTGGCCCGGTCCGCTGCGCCGCGGCGGCCGTACAGCCGGGCACACAGGCTGGTCAGGATCTCCGTCACGTCCCGCACCAGGTCGTCGTCCACCTCGGCCGGGTCGACCACCAGCAGCCGACGTCCCTGCGCGGCAAGCGCCGCCTCGACGTACTCGGCACCGAACCGGGCGAACCGGTCCCGGTGCTCGACGACGATCGTGGTCACGTTCGGGTCGCGCAGCAGCCCGAGGAACCTCTTGCGTCGGCCGTTCAGCGCCGGCCCGACCTCGGTCACCACACGGGAGACGACCATGTCCACCATGATCGTGCCAGACGGAAGACGCCGAGCGGGCACCGGCATGGTCCCGTCGCGGAACCATCGGTACGCGGTCTGCGGGTGCACCCCGTTGCGACGCGCCCACTCGGCAAGCTTCATGAAACCGATACCAGTACTCACAAATTCGTACGCCTACTCACAGGTGAGTGAACTGCTGACTACCCTCGCGCTCCTCTTCGCGCCATACGCCGGCACGGACGACCCGCAGCCGCCGTGGCAGGTGACACACGAGTGTATAGGCGTTGAACGATTCTTACCGCCCGTCGTCTGCGTCTCCGCCGGGTACGAAGCGTCCGGGTGTCAATGCGCAGGCCGTGGCCGTGGGCCGGCCGGTCCGGCCCTCACCACGCCGCCGGCCCGCACGCCCGACCGGGCCGAGCCGGGTCGCGGCCGGCGCGATCGTGTCCAGAACAGCGGGTGCTGCATCGGATGGAAGTCGCGGCGGTACCCGCAACGCATGACCCTGGTACGGCTCAGTCGCCGACGTCGGGCAACGAATCTGCCACCGTCGGGCGACGTCTGCGCGGGATCGGCCGGCTGGTTTCCTGCTCGTCGGCATGTCTGCGGCCGCGTGCCGCGGGTCCGACGTCTGGCGCGGCCAGCTGCTCGTCGGACCGTACCGGGGTGGGCAGTTCACCGGATTTGGCTGTCTCGCCGGCAGGGACCGCCGCTGGCGCCGACGCGGGTTCGAGTCGCGTGATCGCGTCGGTGAGGGCGGCCAGGTGGTCGGACAGTTCGGCGATCCGGAAGATGACCTCCTGGCGCACCGACGCCGGGTCGACCGGTCCGGTCGCCGACCAGTCCGGCTGCGGGCGGAGGTTGACGAGTCGCCAGCCGGGCGGCTCGCTCACCCCCACCTCGTCGAACCCGACGACGGACGGATCGCTGTCCGGAGCGTCCTCGTCCTCGTCGACGTAGCGACCCAGCCGCGCCTCCACGGCCTGCGGCTCGTACAGCTCCTCGACCAGGCGCAGGTAGAGCTCGTTCGGGTTGGGCAGGTCCACGATGGTACGCAGCACGTTGCGCCGGCTGGCGGACTCCAGGCGGAACGTGCCGTAGTTGAGCAGCCGGCCGAGGGGCGACTGCACGTAGCGCATGTCGGTGACCCGCAGCAGCGGGATCATCCCCACCCGGCGGAAGAGCACGCCCTCGGTCGACATCAGCCGCTTGTTGGTGATGACGAACCGGCCGAGGTACCACGCGAACACCCGGTGCGCGGCCGTCAGGACGGCCAGGGCGACGACCAGGGCGATCACCCAGCCGACGTACCGCGGCTTGATCCGCTCCTGGACCGCCCACACCCCGAGCACGGCGTAGAGGGTGATCACCCCGAGGCTCTTCGCCGGGTGGATCCAGTGCCTTCGCCACTCGCCCCGGTACCGCTCGGTGGGGAAGAGGAAGCGCGCCACCCACCGGGTCGGCTCATCCTCCAGCGGCAGGACCCGGCGGGGGCCGAGCAGGTCGTCGCCGACCGGCTCCTCCCCCGGCGCCGATCCGCCGATGATCAGCCGGCGCACCCGGGTGATCAGGGCCGCCGAGAAGAAGCCGAGCCCGGTGCCCAGCTTGAAGAGCTTGCCGGGCCGGTCGTTGATGACCGCCGCCAGCTCCTCGGCCCGGATGCCGGCGCGCGGGGTGTCCTGGTAACGCAGCCAGGCCGACCAGGCCACCAGCTTGCGGCCCAGCCACGGCGACAGGTCGGTCATCTCGTTGACGACCAGCCCCAGCACGACCGCCAGGACCATCTCGGTGGTGCCCATCAGCGGCTCGGCCCACCGGCCGGGAGCTGGGCGTGTCGACCGAAGCCGGGGGCCGGGCGTGGCCGCGGCGGCGGCGCGGAGGCGGGGACGACGGCGTGTTGACGGGCCGCCTCGGCGCCGGAGGGGGTGAGGCGGTAGTAACGGCGTCGTGGGCGTCCCGCGCTGCCGTCCGCCGGGGTCTCCCAGGAGCCGGTGACCCAGCCGGCGTCCTCGAGCCGGTCGAGCACCGCGTAGATCGTCGGACCCGAGCGCCGCAGCGACCTCATCAACTGCCAGCCGTGCACCTCGGTCTCGTGCTCCCACGCTTGGAGCAGCAGACCGAGCACGTCGATCGTCGCGCGGTTCATCGCCGGCGGAGCCATGGCTCATTCTAAGGACGGCGCACCACAGTGGAGGCTGTCGGTTTGCCGACTCCCCCGCGACCGGCCATCGGTCCGCACCCGGAGCGGCGTGGCGGCAGGCTGCCGCCACGTCGCCCGGGTCAGGCGCCGGGGCACGGCCGGCTGGGTAGCCTCTACCCATGATCTTCATTACCGCCAAGTTCCGGGTGCTGCCGGAGCACGCCGACCGGTGGCCGCAGATCGCCGAGGAGTTCACCACGGCCACTCGCGCCGAGCCCGGCTGCCTCTGGTTCGACTGGTCCCGCAGCATCGACGACCCGACCGAGTACGTGCTGGTCGAGGCCTTCCGGGACGACGAGGCCGGGGCGGCGCACGTGCGGTCCGAGCACTTCCGGACGGCGCAGCGGACCCTACCGCCCCACCTCGCCGAGACCCCCCGGATCGTCAACGTGACCGTCCCGCAGCAGGACTGGTCCCGGCTCGGCGAGATGGCCGTGCCCGGCAGCGAGTAGCCGGCGGGTCAGTCCTCGGTGGTCGGGCCGAGCAGCCGGATCTCCTCGATGTCGATGGCCGCCTGCACCTCCCGCTGCACCGCGTCGTCGATCTCGTTGGTGTCGCGCAGCCGGGTGATCTCACGGCGCTTGTGATCCAGTACGCCGAGCCGCAGCCGACGCTCGATCTCGCGCTCCTCCGTCGTCCCCCGGAGGTGGGGGGCGCGGACGTCGTCGAGGTGCGCCTGGTAGTCGGAGCGGAGCCGGTCGACGGCGTCCTGCGACGCGCCGAGTTCGGCGGCGACCTGCGGCAGGGCGGCCAGCCCGACCTCGGTGGCCCGCAGCCGCGCCGTGCGTACCTCGTCCGCCCGCTCCTCGTCGCCCATCAGGCGGGCCCAGGTGACGACGGCGGGCAGCGTCGTGCCCTGGATCAGCATGGTCAGCACGATGACGGTGACGGTGACGAAGACGATCAGGTCGCGCTCGCGGACGGGAGTGCCGGCGCTGGTCGCCACCGGGACGGCGAGGGCGGCGGCGAGGGAGACGGCGCCGCGGAAGCCCGCCCAGCCGGCGGCGGTGCGCACCCGCCAGTCGAACTGGCTGGCGCGGCGGCCCTTCCGGCGGTCGAGGGTCTGCAGGGCGGGGATGGCGAGGTGCAGCCACCCCATCCGGGTGACCATGACCACGGCGGTGACCGCCGCCGCGATGCCGAGCGACTGCGTCGGCGAGTGGCTGGTGATGCTGCGCAGCGAGCGCGGGATCTGCATCCCGAGCAGCACGAAGAGACTGCCGTTGATCATGAAGGTGGAGAGGTCCCAGAACGCGAACGCGGTGATCCGGGAGCGGGCCCGGATGACCCGCGGCCCGGCGTACGAGAGCAGCAGCCCGGCGACCACGACGGCCAGCACGCCGCTGGCGTGCACGGTCTCGGCGAGCAGGAACGCGACGAACGGGGTGAGGATGCTCAGCCCACCCTCGCGCATCGGGTCGTCGACGTGCTTGCGGATCAGGATGACCGCCCCGCCGACCAACAGGCCGGCGGCGACCCCGCCGGCGGCGGAGACGACGAACCCGACGAGCAGGCCGGGCGCGCTGGGCACCGCGCCGCCGGCGATCACCCCGACGGCGACGGAGAAGAGCACCAGCGCCGTACCGTCGTTGATCAGGCTCTCCGCGCGCAGCGTGGTGAGGATGCCGCGCGGCATCCGTTTGGCCAGCCCGGCGACCGCGGCCGCGTCGGTCGGCGCGAGCACCGCGCCGAGCACCCAGGCCGCCGCCGGCTCAACCCCGAGGGCCTGCGCGGCGTACGCGACGGCGACCATCGTGAGCACCACCAGGGCGACCGCAAGCAGGGCGATGGCTCCGAAGTTGGCCCGGATCTCGCGGAGGCTGATGACGAGGCTCTCCCGGTAGAGGATCGCGGGCAGGAAGAGCAGCAGCACCACCTCCGGTTCGAGCACCACGTGCTGGAAGGGCGGGAGGAGCCCGAGCAGGGCGCCCATCGAGATGAGCAGGACCGGCGGCGCGACGCTGTACCGGCCGCCGAGCGTGGTGCCGATCAGCACCGTCACGCCCAGCACCGCGATCAGCACGAGCCCGCTCACGTCGCACTCCCGTCATCCGATCGCCGCTGCACGGCGGCGGAGGGATCATGTGTAGGCCGTCGCCTCAACATCGTGGAACGGCGGGCGCGCAGCGCGCGGTCGAACCGGGTAATTGGCGCGGTGACTACTCGAAGCGCGTGGTGTCCCCGGCCCCGCGTCGCAGGACCTCCGGCGCCGGCCCGGACAGGTCGACCACGGTCGTCGGCTCCAGGCCGCAGTCTCCCGCGTCGACCACCGCGTCAAGGAGGTGGTCGAGCCGTTCCTTGATCTCCCAGCCCTGGGTCATCGGCTCGTCCTCGCCGGGCAGCAGCAGGGTGCTGGAGAGCAGCGGCTCGCCGAGCTCGGCCAGCAGCGCCTGGGTGACGGTGTGCTTCGGCACCCGTACCCCGACGGTGCGCTTGCGGGGGTCCTGGAGCCGGCGGGGCACCTCCCCGGTGGCCGGCAGGATGAAGGTGTAGCTGCCGGGGATGCACGCCTTCACCAGCCGGAAGACCGAGTTGCTGACCTTGACGAATTGGCCGAGCTGGGCGAAGTCCCGGCAGACCAGGGTGAACTGGTGCCGGTCGTCGAGCCGGCGGATCTCGCGGATCCGGTCCAGGCCGGCGCGGTTGCCGAGCTGGCAGCCGAAGGCGTAGCAGGAGTCGGTCGGGTAGGCGATCAGGCCGTCGTCCCGGAGCAGGTCGACGACCTGCCGGAGGACCCGGGGTTGCGGATTGTCCGGATGCACGTCGTAGTACCTCGCCACACCGGCAAGCCTATGCCGCCGCTCGGCGGGGCCGGGCCCCGCGGCCGGCGAAAAAGATCTCGGGCGAAGGTTTGATCGACAACGGGGCTGGAAATGGTGGGGGCCGCTCGAAGAGGGGGACCAGACATGTCCGAAGCCAGCACAGACCACTCCGACCGTCCGGCCGAGGTGACCGACCCGCTGCTGTGGGGCCTCGCCACCGCGGTGGCCGACGCCCACCAGGCCGACGAGGACGACGCCTGCACCAGCCCGAGCTGTGTCGGCGCGGCCTGGCCCTGCACCGCCTGGAACAACGCGCAGGAGGGAATGCGCGCCGCTCGGGCCGCCGCCCGCCCGGCCTCGGCGGCCAGCACCGGCGCCGTCGAGCCGGACCGCCCGGCGGCGCCGACCGGATGGTCGGACGGCCAACTGCCGGCCGCGTCCCACCGTCCGCAGCCGGCACCCGCCGCCCGGCACGACGGGGCGGTGACGTCGGCCGTCTGAGGCCGTCCGGCCCGGCACCGGGGCGCCACCGCCGGGCGGCGCGTCGGACCACCATCGGACCTCGGGTCGCAGCTCACTGTCCGCCGCGCCGGCCGCGCCGGCTACGCCCGTTGACCGGACCCGGAGCGTGCGGTTCGCTGCGACGATGTCTGATCTTCGTCCGCACCCGGTCGCGAGCGCCGAAGAGGTCGAGGACCGGCGACCCGTCCTTAACGAGATCGTTCCCGTGGACGCGCTGAGCGTGGACTGGGTGCGGGAGCGTCCCGGTACCTGCCCGCCCGGCGAGGACGTGCCGTGCCTGACGTGGCAACTGGCCTGACGCGACGGCCACCATCGGGTGACGTCGCGGGAGCGCGCCCAGGCTCGACTTTCATGATCCGGTGTGGATGAATTTCCAGCATGTTTCGGGGGCTCGCGGGTCGGGTCGCCGGGGCGACCGATGGACCATCTTCGCTGTTCCCGGGCGGGGGACGGTCGGGCGGACCGGCGGTAAGGAAGCCTTAGAGGGCGCTCTCTCGCTTAACAAGCCATTGACGGCGGCGTAACCGAAACCTAACGTCGCTCCCCAAGAGAGCGCTCTCTCAACTCCTGCCGCACACCCCGTACCCCGATCCCTGATTGCGAAAGGGGAACCCCATGACACTCCCCCTCCGGGACTTCTCCCCGGGCGACCGTCGTGAGCCGACACCCGTCCCGTCCCCCGCCGGCCGGCGACCCGGCGGCATCCGCGCCCTGGCCCTCGCCACCGCCTCGTTCCTCGCCGCGGGCATGCTCGGCGTCGTCGTGGTCGGCGGCAGCACCGCCGAGGCGGGCACCGTCGGCGCCGGCAGCTACACCGAGACCCGCCCGCCCAACACCGCACTGCCGAAGGGCTGCGGCGAGATCAGCACCAACCCGCGCCTCTTCGTCACCGCCGACGCCCCCCAGGGGGCGATCCCCACCAACGACTGGTGGTCGTCGCTGCTGTGGAAGCGCAACAACTGCGCCACCAGCGAGAACATGCACGCCCACCCGCTGGCGTACCACGCGGAGAACAACGGGCTCGGCCTGTCGTACAGCACCACGCCGGCGATCAGCGGCACCGCCACCGGGGTCGGCGAGTACCACTTCCCGTACACCGAGGACATCCGGGTCGGGGTGGCCGGGCTCGGCGCCCCGGTCGTCAAGGCCGCCGACTGGACCGACTGGACGGTCACCGCGGACTGGAACGACGGCGCGCGCACCATGCGGGCCACCATCGGCCACGGCCTGCCGTTCAGCTACTACCGGATCACCGGGGGCAACGCGCAGCTCACCGCCGCCGGGGCGCCGACCGTGTGGGCCAACTCCGGCTCGATGATCGGCTTCACGGTCAGCGGCCACGACTACGTGGCGTACGCGCCGACCGGCGCGAGCTGGACCGTGGCCGGCGCGGGCATCAGCTCCACGCTGAACGGCAAGGGCTACTTCTCCGTCGCCGTCCTGCCCGCCGGCGCCGACAAGGCCGCCCTCGCCGCCGAGTACGGCCGGTACGCCCACGCGCACGTCACCGGCACCAGGATGACCTACGCGTACGACCCGGCGACCAGCACGGTGCGCACGAACTACGCGTTCACCACCACCCCGCGCGAGGGCACCGAGACCAGGACGGTGGTGTCGCTCTACCCGCACCAGTGGCGCAACCTCGCCGGCGGCACCCCGATCACCCCGACGTACGTCTCACCGCGAGGCGCGATGCGCACGCTCACCGGCGTCTCGTCCTTCACCACCAGCATGAAGTACACCGGCGTGCTGCCGGAGGTGCCGGCGGTGGGCGACTCCTCGGGCGCCGACCTGACCACCGTCACCAACTACCTCAACGCCGAACTGGCCAACCCCGAGGGTGTGAGCGGCCAGGACACGTACTGGGCGGGCAAGGGCCTGGGCCGGGCGGCGCGGATCGCCGAGATCGCCGACCAGCTCGGCCTCACCACCGTCCGCAACGCGGCGGTGAGCGCCATGAAGACGCGGCTCACCAACTGGTTGACCGCCGGCTCCGGGGAGAACAGCCAGCTCTTCTACTACGACAGGAACTGGGGCACGCTGATCGGCTACCCCGCCTCGTACCTCTCCGACGAGGACCTCAACGACCACCATTTCCACTACGGCTACTTCATCGCCGCCGCCGCGACGGTCGCCAAGTTCGACCCCAACTGGGCGGCCGACACCCAGTACGGCGGCATGGTCGACCTGCTGATCCGGGACGCCAACAACTACGACCGCGCCGACGCCCGCTTCCCCTACCTGCGGGACTTCGACATCTACGCCGGCCACGACTGGGCGTCCGGCCTGGCCTGCTTCTTCGCCGGCAACAACCAGGAGTCCTCGTCGGAGGGGATGA
Source organism: Micromonospora kangleipakensis (assembly GCF_004217615.1). Classification (NCBI taxonomy): domain Bacteria; kingdom Bacillati; phylum Actinomycetota; class Actinomycetes; order Micromonosporales; family Micromonosporaceae; genus Micromonospora; species Micromonospora kangleipakensis. The sequence continues at coordinate 4,998,389 of NZ_SHLD01000001.1, forward strand.
ACTTCGCCAACGCCCTGATCCAGTGGGGCCAGGCGACCGGCGACACCGCCGTCCGGGACGCCGGCATCTACATCTGGACCACCCAGTCCGCGGCGATCTCCGAGTACTGGTTCGACGTGCACGACGAGAACTTCCCGGCCGCCTTCGGTCACAAGACGGTCGGCATGGTCTGGGGCGACGGAGCCTCGTACTCCACCTGGTTCTCCGCGGACCCGGAGATGATCCAGGGCATCAACATGCTGCCGATCACCGGCGGCCACTTCTACCTGGGCAACGACCCGGCCTACGTGACCGCCAACTACAACGAACTGGTCACCAACAACGGCGGCCCGCCGAGCGTCTGGCAGGACGTCATCTGGGAGTTCCTGGCCCTCGGCGACGGCGACAAGGCCCTGTCGAACTTCCGAGCCAACAGCACCTTCACCAGCGAGGAGGGTGAGAGCAAGGCGCACACCTTCCACTGGATCCGCAACCTGGCCGCGCTCGGCACCGTGGACACCAGCATCACCGCGAACCACCCGCTGGCCAAGGTCTTCACGAAGGGCACCGCCCGCACCTACGTGGCGTCGAACATCACGGCCCAGCCGCTGACGGTGACCTTCTCCAACGGTACGACGCTGACCGTGCCGGCCGGGAGGACGGCCACCTCCGGGGCGCTGACCTGGAGCGGCGGCAGCGCCACCGGTGGCGTGGTCGTCCCGACCACCCCGCCGACCACGCCGACCGACTCGCCGTCGCCCACCCCGACGGCGACCAGCCCCAGCCCGACCCCGACCACCACTCCCCCGACGTCGCCGCCCAGCCCGACGCAGTACCTGCTCGCGGGCGGCGCCCTCGGCGGCACCGCGGGCACGGCCGGGACGGTGTCGGTCGCCGCGGCCAACGGGAACCACGACGGCACGCCGACCAACCCGCAGGTGTTCACCGCCACCGGGCTGACCGGCAGCTACACCGGTGGGACCACCGGGTTCGACCTGGCCGTCGACACCGGCACCGCGGTCGGCAACGGCGTGCAGGCCCGGGTGTCGTACGACCTGACCGGTGACGGCACCTTCGACCGGCTGGAGACGTACAACTACTTCGCCACCGACCCGGTCATCGGGAGCGAGCACTACAAGCAGACCCAGGGTCTGCAGTCGGCCACCGGCACGCTCGGGAACCTGGCGGGCGGCACGGTGCGGATCGAGGTCTGGAACGCCATCGGCAGCGGTTCCACCAACCTGGGCATCGGCAACCAGTCCCAGCTCGTGCTGCCGTACACCGGGACCGCACCCACCTCCACCACCCCGCCGCCGACCGGCTTCGCCGCGAACGTGTACCTGCAGGGCACCAGCCAGCTTTCCGGCACCGCCGGCACCGCGGACACGGCGACGGTCGCCGCGGCGAACGGCAACTGGGTGGGTACGCCGCACAACCCGCTGGTCTACACCACCACCGGGGTGACCGCGACCTACTCCGGCGGGCAGACCCGGTTCGACCTGTTCCTCGACGCTGACATCGGCGTGGGCGATGGCACCCACGTGCGGGTCTCCTACGACCTGACCGGCAACGGCACCTTCGATCGGGTGGAGACGTACCACTACTACGCCACCGACCCGGTCACCGGCTGGGAGCACTACACCGAGACCAAGGGCCTCTACTCGGGCGTGGGCACGCTCGGGAACCTGGCCGGCGGCACGGTGAAGGTCGAGGTCTGGAACGCGATCGGCAGCACGCCGACCAGCCTCGGCACCGGCAACCAGTCGAAGGTCACCCTGCCGTACACCGGGTGACCGGACACTGTGGACGCCCCGGCCGCCGTCCCGGCGGTCGCGGCGTCGCTCGTCGGACGATCGCGGTGATCAGGTCGGGCACGACGTCCGGGAGGTTGGTGAACTCCGGCTCGTCGGTGTCGTGCCGCGGCGGGACGCCGAGCGCGGCGGACCAGAAGCCGGTCGCCTGCGCCGCGGAGTCCTGCGGCACGTCGCTGAGCAGGGCGTGGACCCGGGACCGGTGCATCGCGGCAGTCTACCGACGGGACCGGGAACTGCGGTGGCCTGAGCGGCGCGCCCGCCAGGAGGTACCGCAGCATCGACGGCACGAAGTGAACAGTGGTGAGGTGGGTCAGGACGGGCGCAGGTGCGCGCGGCGCGCCTTGCGTCCCGTCTCGTACGCGGCCCGGGCTGTCTGCGCCGCCGCGGTGGTCGACACCTCGGCGACCGGCACGTCCCACCACGCACCGCCGTCCGGCCCGGGCTCCATCGGGTCCGTCGAGACGTACACGACCGTCGTCCGGTCCGCCGCCTTCGCCGCGTCCAACCCGGCGCGCAGCTCGGCCATCGTCGTCGCCCGGATCACCTCGGCGCCCAGGCTCGCCGCGTTCGCCGCGAGGTCGACCGGCAGCGGCTCCCCGGCACGGTCGCGGTAGGCGGTGCCGAGCCGCTGCGCGCCGACGCTCTCGGACAGCCGGCCGATCGAGGCGAAACCCTGGTTGTCGACCAGCACGACGACCAGTTTGACGCCCTCGGCGACCGCGGTGACCAGTTCGCTCGGCAGCATCAGGTAGGAACCGTCGCCGACCAGCACGAAGACCTCCCGGTCCGGCGCGGCCAGTTTGACCCCGATCCCGCCGGCGATCTCGTAGCCCATGCAGGAGTAGCCGTACTCGACGTGGTAGGCCTTGGGGTCGGTGCTGCGCCACAGCTTGTGCAGGTCGCCGGGCATCGACCCGGCAGCGCAGACCACGACGTCCCGCGGGCCGGCCGCGTCGTTGACCGCGCCGATGACCGCGGCCTGCGTCGGCGGCGCCTGCGGGTCGGCGTGCCGGGCGCGGTCCACCACCGCCGCCCACCGGGCGCCCAGGTCCGCGACCGTCGACCGGTACGCGGGCAGCGTGGCCCAGTCGGCGCAGGCCGCACCGAGCGCGGCCAGACTCTCCCGGGCGTCGCCGACGACCTGCACGCCCGACAGCTTGGCAGCGTCGAAACCGGTGATGTTGAGGTTGACGAACCGGGCGTCGCCGAAGACGGTGCCGGAGGCGGTGGTGAAGTCGCTGTAGCGGGTGCCGACGCCGATCACCACGTCGGCGTTCGCGGCAAGCTCGTTGGCCGCGGCGGAGCCGGTGACCCCGACCGCGCCCGCGGCCAGAGGATGGCCGTGGGGCAGGGCGCCCTTGCCCGCCTGGGTCTCCACCACCGGCACGCCGTGCCGCTCGGCGAAGCCGCGCAGCGCGTCTGTCGCGCCGCTGTAGATGACGCCGCCGCCGGCCAGCAGCACCGGCCGGTGGGCCGCGGTGACGATCCGGGCGGCCCGCCGGACGGCCGCCTCGTCCGGGCGGGGGCGGGGCACGTGCCAGGTGCGCTCGGCGAACAGCTCCTCCGGCCAGTCGTACGCCTCGGCCTGCACGTCCTGCGGCAGGGCGAGGGTGACCGCGCCGGTCTCCGCCGGGTCGGTGAGCACCCGCATGGCGGCCAGCAGCGCCGCCGGCAACTGCTCGGGGCGGTTGATCCGGTCCCAGTACCGGCTGACCGGGCGCAGCGCGTCGGTGACACCGACGTCGTAGGAGCGGACGTCCTCCAGCTCCTGCAGCACCGGGTTGGCCGCCCGGGTGGCGAAGATGTCGCCGGGCAGCAGCAGCACCGGCAGCCGGTTGATGGTCGCGCCGGCGGCGCCGGTAACCAGATTGGTCGCGCCCGGGCCGATGGAGGTGGTGCAGGCCAGGGTGCTGAGCCGGTCGGTCATCCGGGCGTACGCGGCGGCCGTGTGCACCATGCCCTGCTCGTTGCGGCACAACCGGTACGGCAGGTCGACGCCCGCGGCGGCGGCGCCGGCCAGGGCCTCGCCGAGACCGGCGACGTTGCCGTGGCCGAAAATGCCGAAGCAGGCCGGGATCAGCCGACGGCGTTGGCCGTCGCGTTCGGACCACTGCCGGGCGAGGAAGGCCACCAGGGCCTGCGCCACCGTGAGCCGACGCATCAGCGGCCTCCCGCCGGCGGGCCGGTCAGCGGCAGGCGCGGGTCGACCTCCTGGTCGGTCCAGCTGCCCCGGATCCAGCCGTGCCGGGGATCGTCCACGCAGGCCATGGTGCGGTCCGCGCCAGGCCCGGCCAGCACGTTGAGGTAGTAGAGGGGGTAGCCGGGCGGGGCCATCGACGGGCCGTGGTAGCCGTACGGGACGAGCACCAGGTCACCGCTGCGCACCTCGGCGAGGACGTCGATCGGCCGCCGGTCGGTGCCGTACACCCGCTGGTAGCCGACCGGTCCGCCGCCGTCGCCCGGCGCCGCCCCGGACACCTCGAAGTAGTAGATCTCCTCCAGCGCCGCCTCGACCCGACCGTCGTCGTGGACCCGGTCGTCCTCGTGCTTGTGCGGCGGGTAGGACGACCAGTTACCGCCGGGGGTGAGCACCTCCACGGCGACCAGCCGGTCGCAGTCGAAGGCCCCCGGGGCGCAGAAGTTGTTGACCTGCCTGCTGGCCGGCCCGGCGCCGCGCAGCTCCACCGGCACGTCCCGGGCCGCGCCGTAGCTCGGCGACAGCCGGCGGGTGGCCCGGGCCGACGGCAGCGCGAAGCGCCCCTCGCCCTGGACCGTCACCGTCGCGTCCCGGGGCAGATAGGCGAAGTCGGTGACCGCGGCGAAGACCGAGGCGCGGCCGGTCAGCTCCAGGCGCACCCCGTCGCAGCGGACGGTGGCGGCACCGGCCAGCGGCAGGACCAGCATCTCCTCGTCACCGGTGGCGAAGGTGACCACGCCGCCGGCGGGCAGGACGAGCACCCGCAGTCCCGCGTACGTCCAGCCGGCCTGTCCGGGGGTGAGCTCCAGCGCCCAGGGCAGTCGGGCCGTCGTCCCCCAGGGCAGGTGCAGCTCCCCGGTCATGCTTGCTGCCGGGCGGGCAGGAGCGAGTGGGCCAGATCGACCGCGGCGGCGACGTCGTCGTCCGGCGGGTAGAGCAGCGCCCGGCCGACCACCAGGCCGCGGACGCCGGGCTGCCGCAACGCCCGCTGCCAGCGGGCGTACACCACGTCGGGGGTCTCCGTCGGGTCGCCGCCGAGGAGCAGGACGGGCAGGGTGGTCGCGGCCACCACCCGGTCCATCTCGTCGATCGCCGGCAGCTTCAACCAGGTGTACGCCGAGGTCGTGCCGAGTGCCTGCCCGATGCTCACGCTCTTGATCACCGCCTCGGGGGTCAGGTCTACGTGGACCCGCCCGTCGGTGCGCCCCACCCACATCGGCTCCACCAGCGCCACCGTGCGGTGCGCGGCGAGGGCGCTGACCGCCTGGGCGCAGGCCTGCAGCGTGGAGGCGGTGCCGTGGTCGTCCGGGTCGATCCGGCACAGCATCTTGCCGCCGTCGTAGCCCATCGCGGCGATGCTGTCGGCGTCGTACGCGGTGAACCGGTCGTCGAGCTCGAACGCCGCGCCGAACAGGCCACCGCGGTTCATCGAGCCGATCGCCAGCCGGTCCTCCAGCGCGCCGAGCAGCAGCAGGTCCTCCAGGATGTCCGGGGTGCCGAGCACCCCGTCGACCCCGGGCCGGGACAGCGCGAGTCGTAGCCGGTCGAGCAGGTCGGTACGCCCGGCCATGGCCATCGGCCGGTCCCGGACGCCGAGGGCGCCCCGGGCCGGGTGGTCGGCGGCGATGAGGAAGAGCGGCCGACCGTGGTCCGGCCAGGGTCGGCGGGTCCGTCCGGCGGCGGCCTCGGCGATCGCCTGCGGCCGGTGCGCGCGGGTGAGGGTCAACGCCTCGTACTCGGTGCTCACCGGTCTCCTTCCGTCGCGGGGGCCGGCTCCGCCCGGGCTGCGAGCGCCTCGGTCTCGGCCTGGTCAGGCATGGCGGACGAGCAGGCCAGCCGCGACGCGACGATCGCGCCCGCGGCGTTGGCGAAGCGCAGCGTCCGCTCCAGCGGCCAGTCCTGCAGCAGGCCCAGGCAGAGGGCGCCGCCGAAGGCGTCCCCGGCGCCGAGCCCGTTGACCACCTCCACCGGCACCGGCGGCACCCGGACCGTCCGCTCGGGGGTGCTGGCCAGCACACCGTCCGGGCCGAGCTTGACCACGGCCAGCCGCGGCCCGCGGTCGAGCAGCAACCGGGCGGCCCGCTCGGGGTCCCGGGTGCCGACGGCCACCTCGACCTCGTCGAGGTTGCCCACGGCGACGGTGACCCGGGGCAGTGCCTCGACGTAGGCGGCCGTGGCGGCGGCCGGGTCGGGCCAGAACATCGGCCGGTAGTCGAGATCCAGGACGGTGTGCGGGCGGCCGGCGCGCGCGGCCAGCGCGGTGCGGTGCGCGTCCCGGCTGGGCTGCTGGCAGAGCCCGGTGCCGGTGACCCAGAAGACCCGCGCGTCCACGATGGTGGCGAGGTCCAGCTCGTCGGGGTGGATCTGCAGATCCGGGGCGGTCGGGGTGCGGTAGAACCAGATCGGGAAGTGGTCGGGCGGGAAGATCTCGCAGAACGTCACCGGGGTGGGCAGCCCGTCGACCGGACGTACCTGGCTGTCGTCGACGCCGAAGTCCCGCAACGCCCGGTGCACGTAGTCGGCGAAGGCGTCGGCGCCGGTGCGGGTGATGACGCCGGCGCGCAGCCCGTACCGGGCGGCGGCGACCGCGACGTTGGTGGCACTGCCGCCGAGGAACCGCCCGAAGGTCTCGACCTCGGCCAGCGGCGTGGCGATCTGCAGCGGATAGATGTCCACTCCGACCCGGCCGATGGTGAGCACGTCGAGCATGCGGCGTCCTTTGTCCGGGCCGGCGACGGCGTGACCGCCAGCTCGATCCTGGTCCCTGATTGGTAACAGTGGCCGGGAGTTGTGTCAATGTGTTGTCCTGACATCCGGCAGGTTCGCTCAGTTACCGCTTCGGTACAGTGGCGCCCATCAGCGCGCCCCCGACCCCCTGGGCATCCGTGACGAGGAGGTCCGCCGTGACCGGCCCCGAGATCGTGGTCGACCGGAGCAGCCCGGTCCCGCTCTACTTCCAGGTCGCCGAGCAGTTCAGCGCCGCGATCCAGCGCGGCGAGCTGGCGCCCGGCGACCGGCTGGACAGCGAGCTGCAGCTCGCCGACCGGCTGGGACTGTCCCGGCCCACCGTCCGGCAGGCAATCCAGCACCTGGTGGACAAGGGACTGATCGTCCGCCGCCGCGGCGTGGGCACCCAGGTGGTCCGGGGCGAGGTACGCCGCGCGGTCGAGCTGACCAGCCTGCACGACGACCTCGCGCGGACCGGACGGCAGCCGTCCACCTCGGTGCTCGAACTGGCCACCGTGGCCTGCCCGGCGCAGGTGGCGGCCGCGCTCGGGGTCACCGCCGGCAGCGAGGTGCAGCACCTGCGCCGGCTGCGCTTCGCCGACGGGGAGCCCCTCGCGGTGATGGAGAACTGGCTCCCCCTCGATCTGGTCCGGCTCACCCTGGACGGCCTGCAGAGCCGGGGCCTGTACGCGATCCTGCGCGCGGCCGGCCTGCGGGTGCGCGGCGCCCAGCAGCGGATCGGCGCCCGGGCCGCGACGGCGGCCGAGGCGCAGATGCTCGGCGAGCGGCGCGGCGCCCCGTTGCTGACCATGACCCGGACGGCGTACGACGACCAGGGGCGCTACGTCGAGCACGGCGCGCACATCTACCGGGCCTCCCGGTACGTGCTGGAGGTGACCGTCGCCGAGCGGTGACGCGCCTGTTTCAGGCTCATTTCAGTGACAGGTATTTACGTCGTCAGGCTGTCATGACATTGTGGCCGACAAGCACCGCCGGCATGGACCTGCGGCCGGCGGGCGACCCGCGAGTCTCTTCGAAGTCACTCCTTGCGAAGGGAACAACCCATGTCAGTCACACCGAGACGCGTCACGGGTGTGCTCGCCGCGCTCACCGCCGTCACCCTCGCCGCCACGGCCTGCGGGGGCGACTCGGAGCCCGCCGGCAAGGACGCCAAGAACATCACCCTGACCATCGCCTCCAACGCCATCGCCGGCGGCAAGAACTCCGCCGGCGCCGAGTGGATCGAGAAGTGGGTCATCCCCCGGTTCGTCGAGGCCCAGAAGGCCAAGGGCATCACCGCCAAGGTGTCGTTCGTGCCCAGCGGCGTCGACGACGAGCAGTACAAGACCAAGCTGGCCCTGGGCCTGCGCTCCAAGGGCGGCGCCGACGTGGTGTCCGTCGACGGCATCTGGGTCGGCGAGTTCGCCCAGGCCGGATATCTGAAGCCGCTGTCCGAGGTGGCCGGCGACCAGGTCGACAAGTGGGACGGCTGGTCGCAGATCCCGGAGAGCGTGCAGGGCCTGGGCACGTTCGACGACAAGCGGTACGGCGTCCCGCAGGGCACCGACGGCCGCGTCCTCTACTACAACAAGAAGCTCTTCGCCCAGGCCGGCCTGCCCGCCGACTGGCAACCGAAGAGCTGGCAGGAGATCCTCGACGCCGGCGCCAAGCTCAAGGCGCTGCCCGGGGTGACCCCGATCCAGATCAACGCCGGCACGGCGATGGGCGAGGCGACCAGCATGCAGGGCGCGCTGCCGCTGCTGGTCGGCGCCGGCGGGGAGATCTGGAAGGACGGCAAGTGGGCCGGCGCCAACCAGCCGGTCAAGGACGTGCTCGACTTCTACACCAAGGTCTACGGCGGCGGCCTCGGCGACCCGAAGCTCCAGCAGGAGGCCAAGGGCCGGGACAAGTCCTTCGAGGAGTTCGCCGCGGGCAAGATCGGCATCCTCGGCGAGGGCGACTACTTCTGGCGCAGCGTCATCAACCCGAAGGACGGCATCGCGAAGATGCCCGACCGGGACAGCACCGTCGGGTACGCGATGATCCCGGCCAAGCAGCCCGGCGCGGGCATCCGGGGGCAGGACTTCGTGAGCATGTCCGGCGGCGGCGTCGACGTGCTGAACCCCAACTCGAAGTACCCGTCCCAGGCGTTCGAGCTGCTCGCGTTCATGCACTCGGCGGAGGCCACCAAGGCGCAGCTCGCCGGCGCCGCGCGAATCACCTCCCGGATGGACGTGAACAAGGAGGTCCTCGCCAGCGACCCGATGCTCAACTTCGTGGCCGAGAAGGTGCTGCCGCTGACCGCGTACCGGCCGCCGCTGGCGGTCTATCCGCAGGTGTCGGTGGCGCTGCAGGAGGCGACCGCCGCCGCGGCGTCGGGCAAGAGCGCCGACGAGGCGGCCGCGGCGTACCAGAAGAAGGTCGAAGGGATCGTCGGTGGTCCAGGTAACGTCTCGTCCTGACGAGACGGTCGGGGGAGCGCGCCCGGTGATGGGCGCCTCCCCCGCCCCCGACGCCGCGGGGCTGGGCCGGGCCCGCGCCGCCGGGTTCCTCGTCCCGAGCATGGTGCTGATCCTGCTCTTCCTAGTGGTGCCGGCCGCCTGGACGATCTACCTGGGCGTCACCAACTACCGGCTCACCGGCCTGGCCGCGGCCAACCCGGAGATCGTCGGACTGGACAACTACACCCGGGCGCTGACCGACGAACGCTTCCGCACGTCGCTGCTGCTGACCCTGCAGTTCGTGCTCGGCTCGGCGGTGATCGGTCAGGCCGGCCTCGGCTTCGCCATCGCCTTCGCGCTGCGCGACCGGCGGGGTCCGCTGCGCCGGGTGGTCGAGGCGTTCATCCTGCTGTCCTGGATCCTGCCCAGCTCGGTCGTCGCCTTCCTGTGGATCGCCCTGCTCGACCGGGACGCCGGCACGCTCAACGCCCTGCTCGGCACGCCCGGCATGGCCTGGCTGCTCGACCACCCGATGCTGTCGATCATCATCTTCAACACCTGGCGGGGCACCGCGTTCTCGATGATGCTCTACGCCGCCGCGCTGGAGAACGTGCCCCGCTCACACCTGGAGACCGCCCGGCTGGCCGGCGCGTCCACCTGGCAGCAGCTGCGCGACGTGGTGTTCCCCCGCATCCGCGGCCACGTGCTGACCAACCTGCTGCTGATCAGCCTCTGGACGTTCAACGACTTCACCCCGTTCCTGATCACCGCGGGCGGCCCCGAGCAGCGCTCCGAGGTGCTGGCGGTCTACGTCTACAAGGTGGCGCTCTCCGGCGGCGAGCTGGGCTTCGGCGCCGCGATCTCGTTCATCATGCTGCTGATCAACCTGGTCATCGCGCTGGTCTACCTGCGCACGCTGGGCCGGCGGAAGGAGGCGCCGTGAGCGCGAGGAGTGAGCCGGTCCTGCGAGCCCCGCAGTCGCGAACTCAGGAGGCGCCGTGAGCACCGTGACCACGACGGCGGACGGCACCCGGACCGACGACAGGTCGAGGGCCGCCGTACGGCACGTGCTGGCCCGGATCGGCCGCTACGTCTTCCTCTGCCTGGTGCTCGCCTTCTTCGCCCTGCCGCTGCTCTGGCTGGCCACCGCGCCGTTCGACGACACCCCGACGATCGGCACCTCGCTGCCGGACTTCACCCTGGACAACTTCCGCGCCCTGCTGGACAACCCGTACGCGCTGACCTCGCTGGTCAACTCGGTCTGGCTGGCCGGCGGCACCGCCCTGCTGGTGGTGACGTTCGCCGCCCTGGCCGCGTACGCGCTGAGCCGGGTCCGGGTCCCGGGGCGGGACGCCCTGCTCTACGGGCTGCTGCTGCTCTCGTCGATCGTGACCGGCACGGCCACCATGGTGCCCCTGTTCGAGCTGGCCGTCCGGGCCAACCTGATCGACTCCCGGCTCGGCGTCATCCTGATCCTCAGCGGCGGACTGCTGCCGGCGGCGATCTTCATCCTCAAGGACTTCATGGACGCCACGCCCACGTCGTACGAGGAGTCCGCGCGGGTCTTCGGCGCCAGCCCGCTGCAGATCATGCGGCACATCGTGGTGCCGATCGTCCGGCCCGGGCTGGCCACCGTCGGGGTGTGGGCGGTGGCGAACGTATGGGGCAACTTCCTCGTCCCGTTCCTGCTGCTCGGACCGGACAAGAGGCCCGCCGCCGTGATCATGTACACCCTCTACACCGAGGGCGGCCAGGCCGACCTGCGACTGCTCTCCACCTTCTCCCTGCTCTACTCGCTGCCGGTGGCGCTGATGTTCGTCTTCGTCAGCAGCAGGTACGGATTCCGCTTCCACGGAGGGATCAAGCGCTGATGTCCGCCATCACCCTGCGCGAGCTGACCAAGGTCTACCCCAACGGGGTACGCGCCCTGGACGCCCTCGACCTGGAGATCGCCGACGGCGAGTTCTTCGCCCTGCTCGGCCCCTCCGGCTGCGGCAAGACCACCCTGCTGCGCACCATCGCCGGGCTGGAGCTCGCCTCCGGCGGCACCGTGCGCATCGGCGAGCGCGCCGTGACGAACCTGCCGCCCGGCCAGCGGGACGTGGCGATGGTCTTCCAGGACTACGCGCTCTTCCCGCACATGACCGTGCGGGACAACATCGCGTACCCGCTGCGGATCAAGAAGGTCGGCAAGGCCGCCCGGCAGGACAAGGCCGCGACCACCGCCGACGAGCTGGGCCTGTCGGCGCTGCTGGACCGCCGTCCCGGGCAGCTCTCCGGCGGCCAGCAACAGCGGGTCGCCCTGGCCCGGGCGATGGCCTGCCACCCGAAGGTGTTCCTGCTCGACGAACCGCTGTCCAACCTGGACGCCCGGCTGCGGCTGGAGGCGCGGACCTTCCTCAAGCGGCTGCAACGCGAGCTGGGCGTCACCACCGTCTTCGTCACCCACGACCAGGCGGAGGCGCTGGCCCTGGCCGACCGGATCGCCGTGATGGAGGGCGGCCGGATCCGGCAGGTCGGCACCCCCACGGAGGTGTTCCGCCACCCGGCCAACACCTTCGTCGCCGGGTTCATCGGCTCGACCCCGATGAACCTGGTCCCGGCCCGGGCCGACGGCGACGCACTGGCCGTCGCCGGCGTGCGGCTGCCGGTGCCCGACGATGCCCGCGGCCAGCTGACCGACGGGGAGACCGTGGTCTACGGGGTCCGGCCCGAATACCTCGACTACTCCCCCGAGCCGGTCCCCGACGCGCTGACCGGCCAGGTCGTCGTCGTGGAGAACCTCGGCAGCTTCTCGCTGGTGTCGCTGGACGTGCCCGGCGAGGACGACACGGCGACCAGCGTGCAGGTCGTGGTGCCCGAGGGACGGGAACCGGGTCCCGGCGACACCGGCTGGCTGGTGCCACGGCCCGGCCGCTCACTTGTCTACCGCGACGGCGAGCTGGTCGGCGGCGTGACGGCGGCACCGGTGCCGGCGCCGCGCACCGGGGTCGGGGCGGACGCCTGACCATGGTCACCCACCGGGGCAGGTGGACGCTGCGGGACCGCGCGGAGGACGTGCTGCGGGCCCTGCCGGTCACCGTCGCGCCGGGCACCGCCGCGCTGACGGTACGGCTGGACTACCCGCGCGCGGCGGGCGTGCTGGACCTCGGGTGCGTCGGGCCGGCCGGCTTCCGGGGCTGGTCCGGGGGCGCCCGGGACGGTTACACGATCACCGCGGACTGGGCCACCCCCGGCTACCTGCCCGGCGAGCTGGAGCCCGGCGAGTGGCAGGTGCTGCTCCGGCTGCACCGGATCCCGCCCGAGGGCCTCGACTTCGAGGTCACCGCCACCACCAGCGGCACCCCACCGACGCCGCCGGACGCGCCGGGATCGCCGGAGCGGCCCGAGCGCCCGCCCCGCCCGACCGTGCCGGACGTGGACGGGCGGCGCTGGCTGGCCGGGGACCTGCACGCCCACACCGTGCACAGCGACGGCAGGCAGACCATCGACGAGCTGGCCGCCCTCGCCGTCTCCCGGGGGCTGGACTTCCTCGCCGTCACCGACCACAACACCGTCAGCCACCACCCCTGGCTGCCCGGCTCGGCCCGCCGGTACGGGATCACGCTGGTGCCCGGGCAGGAGGTGACCACCGACCGGGGACACGCCAACGCGTTCGGCCCGGTGGGCTGGATCGACTTCCGCCGGCCCGCCGACGAGTGGCTCGGCGCGGCGGAGCGCGCGGGCGGACTGCTGTCGATCAACCACCCGCTCGGCGGGGACTGCGCGTGGCGGCAGCCGGTGACCACCCGCACCCGACTGGTCGAGGTGTGGCACTCCGGCTGGTGGGACCGCACCTGGGGGGCTCCGCTGGCGTGGGCCCAGGCGTGGCGGCCGGACGTCGTACCCGTCGGGGGCAGCGACTTCCACCGGCCCGGCGCGGACGCGCTGCCCGGAGCGCCGACCACCTGGGTGCTCGTCGACGGCGACCCGGCTGACGAGGCGGCGGTCCGCGACGCGCTGGCCGCCGGCCGCACCGCGGTCTCCGCCGGCCCCGACGCGCCCCTGCTGCTGCGGCTCGGCGACGAGCTGCTGGCGCTCGGCGCCGACGGCGCGCTGCTCGGCTACCCCGACGGCCGCCACCGGGTGGTCCGGGGCGACCGGTGCCTGCTGCCCGCCGCCGACGGGCTGCACGTCCTGGAGTCCCACCGCATGGAGGTGATCGCACTATGCCGCTGACCGCACGGACCAGGGTGGCCGGAGCCCCCTGCAACTACGGCATCTACCAGGCGGACGACCCGTTCGTCGGCCCGGACGAGCTGCTCGCGTCGCTGGCCGCGGACGGTTACACCGGAGTGGACTCCGGGCCGATCGGCTACCTCGGTACCGGGGAGGCGCTGGCCCGGCGGCTGGCGGCCAACGGCGTCGGGCTCGCCGGCGGCTGGGTGGACCTGCGCTTCGCCGACCCCGACGGGTTCGCCGAGGATCTCGCCCAGCTCGACGCGGCACTGGACGTGTTCGCCGCCGCGCCCGTCGACGATGCCCGGTTCGCGCCCCGGCCCACCCTCGCCTGCGCCGCCAACCCGGCCCGGATGGCCCGCCCGGGCACGCCGCCGGACCTGGCCGCCGCCCTGCCGGCCGCCGCCTGGCCGGGCTTCGCCGACCGGGTGCAGCGGGCCGTCGACCGGTGCCGCGGCCGGGGCCTCGAACCGGTGTTCCACTACCACCTGGGCACCGACGTGGAGACCGAGGCGGAGGCCGACCGGCTGCTGGAACTCACCGACGTGGCGGTCTGCCTGGACACCGGGCACCTTACGCTGGCCGGCGGGGACCCCGCCACCGCGCTGCGCAAGTGGGCCGGCCGGGTCGGGCAGGTCCATCTCAAGGACGCCGACCTGGCCGCGCACCGCCGGGTCCGCGAGGCCGGCGGCGGGCTCACCGAGGTGGTCGCCGCGGGCGGCTTCTGCGCCCTGGGCACCGGCGACGTCGACTTCGCCGGGGTGCTGCGCGGCCTCGACGAGATCGGCTACACCGGCTGGCTGGTGATCGAGCAGGACGCCCCCGCGCAGGGACAGGACCTGGACCGGATCCGCGCCGACCAGCGCGGCAACCGGCGGTGGCTGGAGGAGGCGCTGCCATGACCGAGGCGGGCAAGCGGATCAGGATCGCGGTGGCCGGGCTGGGCGTCATCGCCCGTACCGTGCACCTGCCCCTGCTGCGACGCCGGGCCGACCTGTTCGACATCGTCGCGCTCAGCGACCTGTCCCCGTCGCGGCTGGCCGAACTCGGCGCCCGGTACGGAGTCGACCCGGCCCGGCGGTACCCGGACGCGGCGAGCATGCTGGCCGGTGGCGGCCACGACGCGGTGCTGCTGGCGACCTCCGGCTCGCACGGTGAACTCGCCGCCGCGGCGCTGGGCCGGGGGCTGCCGGTGCTCTGCGAGAAGCCGCTCGCCTACACGGTCGCCGAGGCCGACCGGCTGACCGGCTCCGGCGCGGCGCTGATGGTCGGCTACATGAAGCAGTACGACCCGGCGGTGGCCGAGGCCGCCCGGCTGCTCGACGAGATCGGCGGCGCGGCGGCGGTGCACGCGGTCGAGGTGACCGTCCTGCACGCGGGCGGGGACCAGCAGTTGGCGTTCGCCAACCTGCCGCCCCTGCCGCGGGACGTGCCGGCCGCGGAGCTGGCCCGGCTGCGGGAGGCCGACGACGGGCTGCTCGACGCGGCGGTGGGCGGGGATCGCGGAGCGCGCACCCTCTACCAGATTCTGATCAACAGCATCTCGCACGACCTGTCCCTGCTGCGGCTCTTCACCGGGGCACCGGCCACCGTGGACCACGTCGCCACCTGGCCGCTGGAGCCGGACGGGCCGCCCGAGCCGTCGGTGGAGATCTCCGGGCGACTGCCGTCCGGCGGCCGGTACGGCATCCGATGGCTCAACCTGCCGGACTGTCCGGCCTACCGGGAAACGGTGACCCTGCACCACGCCCGGGGCGCGCTGGAGCTGGTCTTCCCGTCGCCGTACCTGCTCAACGCACCGACCAGCCTGACCGCGGTGGACCGGCACGGCGACGGCGAGCGGCGGACGGTGTTCCGGTCGGTGACCGAGGCCTTCGAGCAGGAGCTGGTCGCCTTCCACGCGATGGTGACCGAAGGCGCGCGCCCGCTGAGCGGCATCGCCGAGGGCGCGGCCGACGTACGGACCAGCCAACAGGTGGTACGCCGCTACGGGGAGCTGACCGGGGCGGCGATCGGCGGAGAGGCAGCGAGCTGATGGACCGACCGACCGAGATCATCGTGGTGCCGCACACCCACTGGGACCGGGAGTGGTACGAGCCGTTCCAGCGGTTCCGGCTGCGGCTGGTGGCCCTGCTCGACGAGGTGTTCGACCGGATGGCGCAGGACGAGCGCCAGCGGTTCACCCTGGACGGGCAGCTCGCCGCGGTCGACGACTACCTGGAGGTCCGGCCGGAGCGCCGGGAGCAGGTGGTCGCGCTGGTGCGGGCCGGGCGGCTGGCCGTGGGGCCGTGGCAGATCCTGCTCGACGAGTTCCTGTGCTCCGGGGAGAACATCGTCCGCAACCTGGAGCGCGGGCTGGCTCGCAGCGCGGGGCTGGGCGGCGCGATGCCGGTCGGCTACCTGCCTGACATGTTCGGCCACATCGCGCAGATGCCGCAGCTCCTGGCCGGGGCGGGGCTGGCCCACGCCTGCGTGTTCCGGGGCGTGCCGGAGCGGGTCCGGTCGCACGCGTTCGCCTGGCAGGCCCCGGACGGCACCACGATCCGCACCGAGTACCTGCCCGGCGGCTACGGCAACGCGGCCGGGCTGATGGACGACCGGCGACTCGTCACCCGCCGGGCGACCGACCTGGCCGAACGGCTGCGCGGCTGGCGGCCCGACGGCGACGACAGCCCGACCCTGGCGATGTACGGCGCCGACCACGCCGCGCCCGCGCCGGACGCCCCGGACCTCCTCGCCGCCGCCGGCGTCGACGGGGTGCACCTGCGGCTCGGCACCCTCGCGGAGTACTTCACCACCCAACCGACCACGGTGGACGGGCTGCCCACCGTCGCCGGCGAGCTGCGCTCACACGCCCGGGCGAACATCCTGCCCGGCGTGATCTCCGTACGCGCCCACCTGAAGCAGGCGATGGGCCGCGCCGAGCGGCGGGTCGAGCGGTACGCCGAACCCCTGGCCGCGCTCTTCCACGACCCGTCCGTGCAACGGTTCCTCGACATGGCCTGGACCCGGCTGATCGACGCGAGCTGCCACGACTCGGTGACCGGCTGCGGCTGCGACGAGACCGCCGAGCAGGTGGCCGCCCGGCTGGCCGAGGCGGACCAGCTGGGCCGGGCGGTCTGCGACCTGGTGGGGGCGCGGCTGGCCGGCGCGGTGCCGCGCGACGGGCACCTGCTGTTCAACCCGACCCCGGCGGCCCGGACCGCCCTGGTCCGCCTGGACGTCGAGGCGTCCCCGGACGAGGCGGTCGGGCTGGTCGGCGCGGACGGCACGGTCGCGCCCGCGCAGGTCCTCGACCGGGCCGGGACGCTGCTCGCCGACGACCTGGTGCCGGCGGCCGACCTGCCGGCGGTGCTCACCCGGGTGCACGGGCGCGAGCTGTACGGGCAGGAGATCACCGCCTGGTCGATGTCGCGCGACGACGCCACCCTCACGTTCGAGGTGGCCCGGCACGGCGACCCGACCTTCGACGTCGAGGACGTCCGGCTGGCGCTCGCCGTCGCGGGCGGCCCGGACCGGTGGCGGGTGCGGATCGTCGCCGCTCCGCGGCTGACCGTCGCGGCGCTGGTCGAGGTGCCGGCGCTCGGGCTCGCCGCGGTACGCCCGGTGGTCCTGCCCCAGGAGGGACCGGCCACCCGGGCGAACGGCGCCACGCCGGGGTCGGAGGCGGCCGGTCCGGCGCCCGTGACGGTCGTCGACCGGACCGTCGCCAACGGCCTGCTCCGCGTCGAGGTGGCCGAGGACGGCACGCTGCGGCTGTCCACACCGGACGGCCTGAGCGTGGACGGCGTGGCGCGGATCGTTGACGGCGGCGACGTGGGAGACAGCTACAACTACGCCCCGCCGGCCGCCGACGAGCTGGTCGACAAGCCGCGCGCGGTGCGGACCGTCGTGGTGCACGACGGTCCGGTGGTCGCCGTCCTCGACGTGGTCCGCGAGTACCGCTGGCCGGTCGGCGCCGACGTGGACGCGGGCTCGCGCCGCGTGGACCGGGAGACGGTCACCGTGACCACCCGGGTGGAGCTACGGGCCGGTGAGCCCTTCGCCCGGCTGCGGTTGAGCTTCGACAACCGGTGCGACGACCACCGGGTCCGCCTGCACCTGCCGCTACCCGCGGCGGCCCGTTCGTCGTACGCGGAGGGTCAGTTCGCGGTCGTCGAGCGCGGGTTGACCGCCGAGGGCGGCGGCGGTGAGGTGCCGCTGCCGACGTTCCCCGCCTCCGGGTTCGTCGCCGCCGGGGGCGCCGAGGGGTCGCTCGCCGTCCTGCTGACCCAGCCGACCGAGTACGAGCTGACCGACTCCGGGCGGGAACTGGCCGTCACCGTCCTGCGCGCGATCGGGATGCTGTCCCGCAACCGGCACGCCCTACGGGACGAACCCGCCGGCCCGCAGCTTCCCACGCCGCTGGCCCAGTGCCGAGGCGAGCGCAGCGTCGAGCTGGCGGTACTGCCGTTCCGGGGCGACTGGGACTCCGCCGGGGTCCTGGCGGCGGCCGAGGCGTACCGGCACGAGCTGCTGGACTTCTCGGGCAGCGGCGAACCCTCCGCCGGATTGCCGGCGCCGGTCACCGGACTGACGGTCGACGGGGACGGCGTCGCGTTGACCAGCCTCCGGGACCGGGACGGCCGGATCGAGCTGCGGCTGGTCGCCGCCCGGGACACCAACGCCGTCATCGGCGCTGGCCGCGGCGTACGTGGGGCGTGGCGGGCCGACCTGGTCGGCCGGCCGGGCGAGCCGCTGCCGGTCGACGGCGACGGCGTGGTCCGGCTGCCGCTGCGGGCGTGGGAGATCGCCACCGTGCAACTCGACCTGCCGGGCTCCGACTGAGGGCGGGACACGTCGACGGGCCGGGCGGCCCGGACCCGCTGAACCGGCCGCCCCGCGCCCTCAGGCCACCGGGGAGACCGCGCGCAGCCACTGCTGGGCGAGCAGCGCGTGGCCGAACGGCGTGAGGTGCACGCCGTCGTTCGTCCACACCCGCTCGCCGACCCCGGCGACCCGGAAGAGGTCGTCCACCGCGACCAGCGTCGCGTCGAACTCGGCGGCCAGCCGGCGGACCACCGCCACCTTCGGGTCGAGGTCCGCCCGCCAGGCGCGTTGCGCGTCGTCGAGCGGGATGAGGAAGGGCTCGACGAGGACGAACGCCGGGTCCAGGCGGCGCCGGGCGACGTCGAGCAGGTGCCGGTAGTCGCGCTCGAACTCCGCGACGTCGGTGGGGTCGTCCCGGGTGTAGCGGCGCCAGGTGTCGTTGACGCCGATCAGCACCGACACCACCTGCGGGGCGAGGGCCAGGCAGTCGGCCTCCCACCGGGCCCGCAGGTCGCGGACCCGGTCGCCGCTGACGCCCCGGTTGCGGAACGTGACGCGGTGGGCGGGGTGCCGGGCGGTGAACCAGGCCCCGGCCATCATCGCGTACCCGCAGCCCAGGTCGTCGCCGGCGTGGTCCCGTCCGGCGTCGGTGATGCTGTCGCCGATGAACAGCACCCGCCCGCCCCGGGGCACGTCCGCCGTCAACCGCTCGCCTCCGCTCCTCGTCGAACACCCGCCGTCATGATCATGCCGCCCGGCCGGGGGTTTGTCCGCCGCCGCCGGCCGACGTCACACCGGGCCGGGCGGATCCCGGGGCGCCAGCTGTTGCGTTTCCGCGGCCGGAACCGATGAAGCATCCGTGGGCGCCGGGCGGTACGGATGTGAAAACCGCCCCAAGTTGACCTTGACCGTTGCTATCCCCACAAGACGGTGGTTGACTGCTGCACCATGCCACAGTCGGTGATTACTGACAGATCGGTATTTTCGTGAGAAGCACCGATATCACCCCAGTGCAATCGGCGGGTCGACGTCGCGTGACCTGGCGGCAGCGAGCGGCACGCTGGCTGGATCCGACGGTCGCCCAGTGGGCCGTCGCACCACAGGAGACACCCCCACCACCTCCCCCACCACCCGAGGAGCCATCGGCCGGCCCGTGGCCGGCCATCTGCGAACAGTTCGCGATGCGGATCCTCGCCTCGGCGTACCAGATGGGCTCCCACCTGGAGGCCGTGGAGGCCGACGAGCAGGACCCGGAGCGGCTGGAGCGGCTCTACCGCATCGACCACGCGAACACCCGCATCCGGCGGCACGCGGAGAATCTCCAGGTCCTGCTCGGCCGCCGGGTCGAGGACGCCGACCCGCAGACCGTGACCCTGGTCGACGTCGTCCGGGCCGCGACCTCGGCCGTGGAGTACTACCCGCGCATCCGGGTGGGGCACGTGGTGGACCTGGCGGTGGTCGAGTTCGCCGCCGACGACGTGATCCGGGTGCTCACCGAGCTGCTGGACAATGCCACCCGCTTCTCCCCGCCCACCTCGTCGGTGATCGTGTCGGCGTACATCACCGAGGACGGCAGCGTCCTGGTGCGCGTGGAGGACGCCGGCGTCGGGATCCACCCCGACCACCTGCCGGCCCTCAACGCCCTGCTGACCGGCGCGCCGATCACCCCCACGACCCTCGACCCGGCGGCCCACCTGGGTCTCGCCGTCGTGGCGCACCTGGCCGTCGCCCACCAGCTGCGGGTCACGCTGACCGGCCGGCCCTCCGGCGGCACGACGGCGACGGTCCTCGTCCCCGGCGCGCTGCTCTGCGAGAACGCCGCCGCGGCGGGGCCGGATCTCGCCGGACCCGCTCCCGCCGGGTCCGCGCCACCGGCGGCCTGGCCGCCCCCGCCACCGGCCGACGGGGGCCGGGTCCACCACTGGAGTACGCAGATGGCCCCGGCCTCCGACAGCACGCACGCGCCCACTGTCCGCCTCAACACGATCGGCCGGCCGGCCGGCGAGACCCCCGCCCCGTCGACCGCGGGGCTGCCCCGCCGGGTGCCGGAGAGCATGCGCGCCGACGACCCCATCCCCGGCGCGGGCCGGCCGGCGGCGACGGCGCAGCACCGGAGCACCCCGGACGACGGGTCCACCCCCGAGGCCTGGCCGGACGAGACGGCGGCCTTCGCCGCCGGCGTCAGCGACGCCCAGGCCACCACGAGCAACGATGAAGGACCGCTGCGATGACCCACGGCTTCACTGGCAACGGCCACGGCAACGGAAACGGCCCGGCGGGCCCGGGGCCGGGACTGCCGGACTGCGCCTGGCTGATCCGCCAGTTCGCCGAGGACGTACCCGGCGTCACGCACGCCCTGATCGTGTCGCTGGACGGCCTCCAGCTCGCCGCCTCCCGGAACGTCTCCCGGGACCTCGGCGACCAGCTCGCCGCGCTGACGGCCGGCCTGCTGAGCATGGCCGACCGCTCCGCCGCGCTGCTGGACCTCGGCGCCTCCGAGTACCTGACCGTGCGGTTGCCCCGCGGGCACCTGCTGTTCATGCGGGTCGGCGAGTCGGCGGGCCTGGCGGTCGCCGCCGCTCCCGGCTGCGACCTGCGGGTCGTCTCCTACCGGATGACCCAGTTCGTCGGCGCGGTGTGGCACGCCCTGACCCCGCAGGTGCGGCACGAACTGCATCGAATGACCGCCAGCCAGCCGCGCTGACCCGATCGGAGCCGAGGAGGCTGATCATGCCGATGACGTACTGGAAGGTGCGGCCGTACGTGCTGACCGCCGGTCGTACCCGCACCCGGCAACCGCTGCTGGTGCACACCCTGGTGTCGGTGCCGTACTACGACGCCGTCTTCGCCTCGGGCCTGCTGCCGGAGGCCCGGTCCCTGTACGAGCACGCCCGCCGGGCCCGGTCGGTCGCCGAACTCTCCGCGGTGTGCGGGATGTCGCTGGGGGTGACCCGGGTGGTCGTCGACGACCTCGCCGCCACCGACCGCGTGACGATCCACGCCGACACCTACACCCTCGACTTCCGCCTCCTGGAGAGACTGCGCGATGGCCTCCGCCGACTTGCCTGAGAATCCGCTGCTGACGTCGGCGAAGATCGTCATCGCCGGTGGTTTCGGCGTCGGCAAGACGACCTGCGTCCGGTCCATCTCGGAGATCCCGCCGATCAACACCGAGGCCTGGATGACCGCGGCCAGCGAACCGGTCGACCGGCTCGACCCCGGGATCGACAAGACCACCACCACCGTGGCGATGGACTTCGGCCGGCTGACCATCGGCGCCGACCTCGTGCTGTACCTGTTCGGCACGCCCGGCCAACCCCGCTTCTGGCCGATGTGGGACGACCTGTGCCGGGGCGCGGTCGGCGCGCTGGTGCTCGCCGACACCCGGAATCTCGCGGCGTCGTTCCCGGCGGTCAACTACTTCGAGCAGGACAGCGGCGTGCCCTTCGTGGTCTGCGTGAACCTGTTCGACGGGGTGCTGCACCACCCGCTGGAGGACGTCCGCGACGCGCTCGCGCTGCCCGCCGGCGTACCACTGATCGCCTGCGACGTCCGCGACGCGTCCTCGGTGGCCCGGGCGCTGCTGGCGGTGGTGGAACACACGATGGCCCGCACCGCCCGACCCGCCGCGGGCGCGCTCGCGGCCCGATAGCCCAACCTGGAGGAACCCATGCGCAAGATCCTGATCGTCGGGGCCGGCCAGTCCGGACTGCAGCTCGGCCTGAGCCTGCTCGCCGAGGGCTACGACGTCACCGTCATGTCCGCCCGCACGCCGGACGAGATCCGCCGCGGCTGGGTGATGAGCACCCAGGCGATGTTCGACGCCGCGCTGCGCACCGAGCGCCGGTACGGACTGGACCTGTGGCAGGACCAGGCGCCCCGGATCGACGGCCTGCACGTGTCGTTGTCCGCCCCGCCCGGTGAGCGGGCGCTGCGGATCCCCTGCCCGCTGGACGAGCCGGCGCAGAGCACCGACCAGCGGCTGAAGATGGCGACCTGGCTGGAGCTGTTCGAGCAGCGCGGCGGGACGGTGCACTACCAGGGGGTGACCACCGCCGACCTGGACGGGCTGACCCGGCTCGGCCGGTACGACCTGACCGTCGTCGCCGCCGGCAAGGGCGACCTGGTGGGCGTCTTCGACCGGGACCCGCAGCGCTCGGTACACACCGCCCCGCAGCGGGGTCTGGCCGTCGCCTACGTGCACGGGATGACCCCGGACCCGCTGCTGCCGGCGCCGCACGTCAGCTTCAACGCCGTGCCGGGCCTGGGTGAGCTGTTCGTCATCCCCGCCCTGACCCTGTCGGGGCCGTGCGAGATCCTGTTCTGGGAGGCGGTGCCCGGCGGGCCGCTCGATCTGTGGACCGAGCGGCGGGACCCGGCCGAGCACCTCAAGCTGACCCTCGACCTGACCCGCCGCTACACGCCATGGATCTACGACCGGTGCCTCGACGTGGAGCTGACCGACGGGCGGGCCACCCTGTCCGGCCGGTACACCCCGACGGTGCGCCACCCCGTGGCGGAGCTGCCCTCCGGTGGGCTCGTGCTCGGAATGGCGGACGTGGTGGTCGCCAACGACCCGATCACCGGCCAGGGCAGCAACACCGCCGCCAAGTGCGCCCACTCCTACCTGGGGTCCATTCTGGAGCGCGGTGGCCGGCCGTTCGACCGGGAGTGGATGGGGCAGACCTTCGAGCGGTTCTGGGCGGGCACCGGGCAGGCGGTCACCGGCTGGACCAACGCGATGCTGCAGCCGCTGCCGCCGCACGTGCAGCAGATCCTGGGAGCCGCCGCGGGGAACCCGACGATCGCCCGGCGCTTCGCCAACGGCTTCAGCGACCCGAACGACTTCCCGGACTGGTTCATGACGCCGGACGCCGCCGAGCGCTACCTGGCCACGGTCGCCGCCGGCTGAGGTCCGCACAGCCGGGCCTCGGTGGGCCGCCATCCGGTCAGCGACCTGGCCGGGCGGCGGCCCATCCTGAAGGTTTCTTCCGCCGTGATGCGGCTGATCGGAACCTATTGACATGATGGCCCGCCGGGGCGAGGGTGACCACTGAGTCATCCCCTGGACGGAGGTTCCATGCCCCGATCAAGAGCCCCGATGGGCAGGCGGTTCCTGCTCACCACCGCGCTGGTCGGCGCCGCGACGCTCGTGCCGGTCGGCCCCGCGCCCGCGGCGAACCCGACGCCCGACACACGACAGCAGCAGTACGCCGCAGCCGCCGCCGAGTACGGCGTCCCCGAGTCCGTCCTGCTCGCGGTCTCGTACCTGGAGTCCCGCTGGGACACCAACGCCGGCACCCCCAGCACCAGCGCGGGGTACGGCCCGATGCACCTCACCGACGCGACGTACGTCAACAGCTTGGGCGAGCCCGGCCACTACGGTCCGCAGGAGGACCCGCGCGGCGACGACTCGCGAGCCCCGATCCACGCCGCGGAACCCGCGGTCAACCCGCCGGCCGAGGCCGCGCTGCAGACCCTGGATGCCGCCGCGGCGGTCACCGGCAGCGGGAAGGAGGCGCTCAGGTCCGACCCGGCGGCCAACATCCGTGGGGGCGCCGCCCTGCTGGCGTCGTACCAGAAGCAGATCGGTGCCCCGGTCGGCGGCGGCACCGACCCCGCCGCCTGGTACGGCGCGGTGGCCCGGTATTCCGGCTCCGACAGCACCGACTCCGCGGCGACCTTCGCCAACGAGGTGTACGCGACGATCCGGACCGGCGCGGCACGGACGACCGACGACGGGCAACGCGTCACCCTCGCCGCACGCGACGTGACGCCGCAGAAGTCCTGGCTCGACAAGCTCGGCCTGCGCAAGGTGGCCCGCGCCGACGGCGTGGAATGCCCGACGGAGCTGGCCTGCCAGTGGATCCCGGCGCCGTACCAACTGCTCGGCGACGGAACGGACCCGGAGTACTACGGCAACCACGACCTGTCCGACCGGCCGGCCCGGCAGAAGATCGAATACATCGTCATCCACGACACCGAGGAGACCTACGCCAGGACGCTGGAACTGGTGCAGGATCCGGCGTACGTGAGCTGGCACTACACGATGCGCTCGAGC
This sequence comes from Micromonospora kangleipakensis, assembly GCF_004217615.1. NCBI lineage: Bacteria > Bacillati > Actinomycetota > Actinomycetes > Micromonosporales > Micromonosporaceae > Micromonospora > Micromonospora kangleipakensis. The sequence goes on from NZ_SHLD01000001.1 coordinate 5,022,635, forward strand.
GACGGCCACACCGCGCAGCACGTCAAGACCAAGGACGTCGCCTGGCAGGCCGGCAACTGGTACATCAACGCCAAGTCCATCGGCATCGAGCACGAGGGCTTCGCCCGTCAGGGCACCTGGTACACCGAGACCATGTACCGCACGTCCGCGAAGCTCGTGGGCTACCTCGCGAAGAAGTTCGACATTCCGCTGGACCGCCAGCACATCATCGGCCATGACAACGTGCCGGGCACCATCCCGACGACGGTCCGGGGCATGCACTGGGATCCGGGCCCGTACTGGGACTGGTCGCACTACTTCGACCTGCTCAAGGCGCCGTTCCACAGCACTGGCACGCCGACGACCGGGCTGGTCACCATGGATCCGGACTTCGCCAGCAACCACCCGGCGTTCTGGGGCTGCCAGCTGGACGAGAACGGCAACCCGACCAGCGAACCCTGCCCGCTGCGCGGGTCGTCGTCGGTGATCCTGCACAGCGCGCCCAGCCAGGACGCGCCGCTGGTCAAGGACGTCGGCCTGCACGAGGACGGTTCCCCGTCCACCATGGAGGCCTCCGACCACGGCGCCCGGGCGTCCGCGGGCCAGACGTACGCCGTCGCGGACCGGCAGGGTGACTGGACGGCGATCTGGTACCTCGGCCAGAAGGCGTGGTTCTACAACCCGGGCTCCGCACCGGTGGCCAAGTGGGCGACCGGCTTCGTGGTGACGCCCAAGCCGGGCAAGGCGACGATCCCGGTGTACGGGCGGGCCTATCCGGAGGAGGCGGCCTACCCGGCCGGCGTGCCGTACCAGACCCTCCGGCCGCTGCAGTACACGCTGTCCGCCGGGCAGCGGTACGCGGTCGGCCTGGTCGCGCCGAGCGAGTTCTACAAGGCCTACACCTTCGCCGGCACGTTCCCGGGTGACTGGACCGTGATCCGCGGCAAGATGCAGTACGTGCAGATCCAGTTCGGCCACCGGATCATGTTCGTCAACAAGGACGACGTGACCATCCTGCCCTCGACGGTGGGCGCGCCCGACTGACCCCTCCTCTGCAGGCGGTGGGCCCCCTCTCATTGAGAGGGGGCCCACCTGCCCGCTCAGTCCAGACCTACCTGAGGGTCCATTCTGGAGCGCGGTGACCGGCCGTTCGAGCGGGAGTGGATGGGGCAGACCTTCGAGCGGTTCTGGGCCGGCACCGGGCCGGCGGTAACCGCCTGGACCAACGCGATGCTGCAGCCGCTGCCGCCGGACGTGCAGCAGATCCTGAGGGCCGCCGCGGGGAACCCGACGATCGCCCGCCGCTTCGCCAACGGCTTCAGCGACCCGAACGACTTCCCGGACTGGTTCATGACACCGGAGGCCGCCGACCGCTACCTGGCCACGGTCGCCGGGTGATCCGGCCGGCTCCGCCGCCGCCGGGCGTTGGTTCGCCGCCGTCGCGGGTAAGCGTGGGGCTCCGGATCGAGTACGACGGAGGTGACCATGTCTGGTCGGGAGCAACTGCACGAGCTGCGTCAGCAGGCCCATCAAAAGGGCATCGAAGGCAACTCCAAGATGACCGAGGGCGAGCTACGCAAGGCACTCAACAAGGTCGGCAAGGGCATGGAGCCGCAGGCCGCGAAGCAGCAGGCGAAACGGTGACGCACCGGTTATGACGCCGAGGCGGGCGGAAACACCCGCCTCGGCCCGCATCACGCCCCGCACCCGCTTCACGTCGGCGCACTTACCTTCCCGACCCGCCCTCCCGCGAGCCGGCCGGTCAGGCGGTGACGTGGGCGCTGTCGCCGCCGGTCGCGGCGAACGAGGTGCCGCTGACCATGCGCGCCTGGTCCGAGGCGAGGAACACCACCAGCGGCGCGACGTCCGACGGCTGCACCCACGGGACACCCAGCGGGGTCTTCGCACGCAGCAGCTCCACCGCGGTCCGCTCGTCCGCACCGACGTCCCCGGTGGGCGTACGCCCGCCCTCGCTGATCGCCTGGGCGTAGCGGTCCTCGTGACGGGTGAGCACGGTGTCGACGAGGCCGGGGATCACCGCGTTCACCGTGATCCCGTGCCCGCCCAGCTCCAGGGCGGCGGACTTCATCAGCCCGATGATCCCCCACTTCGACGCGGAGTACGCCGCGCCGGACTTCGTGCCGTGCTGGCCCTGGGTGGAGGAGGTGACGATGATCCGCCCTCCGCCGCGCCGGACCAGCAGCGGGGCGAACGCGCGCAGCACGTTCGCCGTACCGGTCAGGTTGACGTCGATCTGGTCGTGCCAGTCGGCGTCGGCCATCTCCAGCAGCGGCTTGAACGCCTGGATGCCGGCGTTGGCGAAGACGATGTCCACCCCACCCCAGGCCTGCTCGGCGACGGCCGCCGCCGACCGGAGGGCGGCGATGTCCCGCTGGTCGGCGACGTCCCCCCGCCACCGCCCACCGGCCCCGGTCACCAGCCGGCCGGTCTCGGCGAGGTCCTCCGCCGTGGCCGGCGGGTAGTCGAGGATGGCGCTGACCGGGCCGGCGGCGTCGATGCCGACCACGTCGGCCCCAGCCCCGGCCAGGGCGACGGCGGCGGCTCGTCCGATGCCCCGGGCCGCACCCGTCACCACCGCGACCCGCCCGGCGAGCGGTCGCGTCGGCGGCGTATCTGCGGACATCCGTCCCTCACCTCCGCGTCACGGCCTGCCCGGCGCCGCCGGCCCTCGGCCGCCACCGGGGGCACCGTCGTCCCCTGCAACATAGACCGGCGATCCCGTCGGCGCCGGAGATCCGCCACCCGGGACCGGTACCCGCACCGCGCCGGCGGACCGGGGTTGGCAGACTGGGTCGGTGGAGACCGAGCGGAGAGCGCTTCTCGGGGTGGACCTGCCGGTGGTCGCCGCGCCGATGGCGGGCGGACCCACCACCCCCCGGCTAGTCGCGGCGGTGGGGTCCTGCGGCGCGTTCGCCTTCCTGGCGGCCGGCTACCAGCCGACGGAGACGGTGGCGGCGGAGATCGCCGCGGCGCGGGCCACCGGCCTGCCCTTCGGCGTCAACGTCTTCGTGCCGACGCCGGTGCCCGTCGACGAGGCCGAGTTCCGCCGCTACGCGGCCCGCATCGCCGACGAGGGCCGGCCGTACGGGCTCGACCTGGCGGCGGCCCCGCGGACCGAGGACGACGACCACTGGGCGGAGAAGATCGCGCTGCTGGTCCACGACCCGGTGCCGGTGGTCAGCTTCACCTTCGGACTGCCGCCCGCGGCGGTGCTCCGCGACTTGCAACGGGCCGGAAGCCGGGTGCTGGTCACGGTCACCGACCCGGCGGAGGCGGCGGCCGCGGCGGACCTCGGGGTGGACGGGCTGGTCGGCCAGAGCGGGCACGCCGGCGGCCACTACGGCACCTTCACCCCGGACTCCCCCGCGCCGGTCCGGCCGCTGGCCGAGCTCGTCGGCCTGGTCCGCGCCCGCACCGGCCTGCCCGTCCTCGCGGCGGGCGGCGTGGGCGGGGGCGCGGACGTCCGGGCGGCGCTCACCGCCGGCGCGACCGCCGTCCTGGTCGGCACGCTCCTGCTCCGCGCCGACGAGAGCGGCGCGAACCGTACCCACCGGGAGGCGCTGGTCGACCCGCGGCGCGACCGGACCGTGGTCACCCGGGCCTTCACCGGACGGCCGGCGCGCGGGCTGCGCAACGACTTCATCGACCGGTACGAGGCGGACGCCCCGCTGGGCTACCCGGCGCTGCACCACCTGACCCGGCCGCTGCGGCGAGCCGCCGCCGCGGCCGGTGACGCCGACCGGGTGCACCTCTGGGCCGGCACCGGTTACCGCGCCGCGCGGGCCGCCCCGGCGGCCGAGATCATCGAAGAGCTGAGCCGGCCGCTCTGAGCCGCCGAGCGGGCGACACCCGTCAGCGGGTCGCCTCCTCGAGGAGTTCGAGGAGGTGACGGTAGGGCTGGCCGGTCGCCCGGGCCATCCCGATCTCGCAGGTGCGGTTGACCGAGGCGTACCCCTCGAAGTGCCGCTCCGACACCGCGCGGGCCTCCGCGCGGGTGGCGGCGGCGGTCAGCTCCGGGTGCAGCAGGCCCCGGTCGCCGGCGAAGCCGCAGCACTGCCAGCCGTCGGGCACCACCACCTCGTCGGCGACCGCCCGGGCCACGGTGAGCAGCGCCTCGTCGAGACCCAGCCGGGTGGACGAGCAGGTCGGGTGCAGGGCGAGGGAGGCGAGCCGGCGCCGGACGGTCAGCCGGGGCAGCAGCTCGGTCGCCGCGTAGGCGACGGCGTCGACCACCCCGACGGTGTCGCCGCCGTCGGCGACCAGCTTCGCGAAGCCCTCCGTGCAGGACGCGGCGTCGCTGACCACGGGCAGCGTCCCGCCGCGGCTGGCCGCCCGGAGCGCGGGCGACACCCGGTCGCGGACGGCCTGGTAGCCGTCGGTGAGGCCCTTGGAGGACCAGGGCGTGCCGCAGCAGACGGCGGCGATCCCGTCGGGGACGAGCAGGCGGACCCCGGCGCGGTCGGCGAGGGTGAGCAGCGCGGCGGCCACGCCCGGGCCGCCCTCGGCCGGGGCGAAGAGGGTGCCCAGGCAGGACGGGACGAAGACCGCGTCCGGGTCGTCGACCGGGTGGGCGCGCCGGACCTCGCCGCCCCGGGGCAGGTCGCGCCGCCACTGCGGGACCCGCTCGGGGCCGAGGACGGCCCGGGCGGCCCGGGTGGCCGTCTCGGGCAGCGCGGGCGGCAGGCTGCCGGCCAGGTCCAGGCCACGGGCCATGCCCCGGGTGGCGGTGCCCCAGCGGGCGGCGGCGCCCCGCCAGCCGGCCTGGGCGAGGCTCCCGTTGCGCTCGGCGCGCAGCCGCTTCACCAGGTCACCGGTGTTGATCAGGACCGGGCAGGCGGTGGCGCACATGCCGTCGACGGCACAGGTGTCGACCGCGTCGTAGTCGTAGTCGGCCTGGAGTTCGCGGGCCAGCCGCAGGTCGCCGTCGGCCTGCGCGGCGGCGATCTCCCGGCGCAGCACGATGCGCTGCCGGGGCGTGGTGGTGAGGTCCCGGCTGGGGCAGACCGGCTCGCAGTAGCCGCACTCGACGCAGCGGTCCACCTCGGGCTCGACGGTCGGCACGGTCTTCAGGTGCCGCAGGTGGAGGTCAGGGTCGTCGCTGAGCAGCACGCCGGGGTTGAGCACGCCGTCGGGGTCGCAGAGCGTCTTCAGCTCGCGCATGACCTCGTAGAGCTCGTCGCCGAACTGGCGACGGACGTACGGCGCCATCACCCGGCCGGTGCCGTGCTCGGCCTTCAGGGTGCCGCCGTGGGCGAGGACGGCGTCCACCATCTCCTCGGTGAACGCCGCGTACCGCTCCGGCGCCTCGCCGCCGGAGAACCGCTCGTTGAGCATGAAGTGCAGGTTGCCGTCCTTGGCGTGGCCGAAGATGACGCTCTGCTCGTAGCGGTGCCGGGCGAAGAGGTCGGCGAGTTCGGCGCAGGTGTCGGCGAGGGCGGCCACCGGTACGGCGATGTCCTCCAGCAGGGCGGTGGTGCCGGAGGGCCGGGCCCCGGCGACGGCCGCGTACAGGCCCTTGCGGATGTGCCAGAGCGCCGCCCGGGCCGCCGCCTCGCCGCTGAGCCGGGCCGGGGCGGAGAGCGGCAGGCCGGCGAGCACGGGCCGGGCCGCGGCCACCCGGTCGGCGAGCGCGTCGGGATCGGCCTCCTGCCACTCGACCAGCAGCGCGGCGTGCTCCCGGACGGCCAGGCCGCGCAGCGCGGCGTCCGCCCGCGGGTCGAGCTGGGCGACGCGCAGCGCGGCGGCGTCGAGCAGCTCGACCGCCGCCGGCCCCGCGGCGACCAGCGCCGGCATCGCGGCCATCGCCCGGGCCAGGGTGTCGAAGACCAGCAGGCCGGTCGCGGCGTGCCGGTGCACCGGTACGGTGCGGAACGTCGCCGCCGCGACGAAGGCGAGCGTGCCCTCGCTGCCGACGACGAGCCGGGTCAGCAGGTCGCTGGGCGAGTCGTGGTCTAGGAAGGCGTTCACCCCGTAGCCCATGGTGTTCTTCATGGCGTACTGGGCGCGGACGCGGCGGACCGAGTCGGGATTGCCACGGACCCGGTCGCGCAGCCGCAGCAGGCCGGCGTGCAGCTCCGGCTCGGTCGTCCGCAGCCGCTCGTCCGCGTCCGGGGCGCCGGTGTCCAGGACGGACCCGCTGGGCAGCACCAGCAGCAGCGACTCCAGCGTCCGGTAGGTGTTGAACTCGGTGCCGCAGGTCATCCCGCTGGAGTTGTTGGCGACGACGCCGCCGACCGTGCAGGCGGACTCGCTGGCCGGGTCGGGGCCGAGCTTGCGGCCGTACGGGGCGAGCCGGTTGTTGACCTGGCGCAGCACGACCCCGGGCTGCACCCGGACCCGTCGGCCGTCGTCGAGGACGGTCAGCTCGCGGAAGTGCCGTCGGGTGTCGACGAGGAGCTGGTCGGTGACCGCCTGCCCGCTGAGGCTGGTCCCGCCGGAGCGGAAGGTCAGCGGCGTACCGCTGCGACGGCTGTGTCGCAGCAGGGCGGCGACCTGCTCGGCGTCGGCCGGGGTGACCACCGCGCGGGGATGCAGCAGGTAGTGCGACGCGTCGTGGGCCAGCCGCAGCCGGTCCGCCGCCCGGGTCGCCACGGCGCCCGGGAACGCCGCGTCGAGCGCGGCGAGGTCGGGTTCGAGGTCGACGGCTCGGCTCACCGGTCGGGCCTCTCCGTGTCCCGGACGAGACGGCGCGAGGCCCTGGTCATCTGCATCGTCATGGCGCACCTCCCCCGTTGACACCCTAGCGGCGAGCCGGCCGTCGGCGGCTCGCCCCTTGCGGTTGAATTGACCGTGATAGATACTCGCCGCTATCACGTTCGCCGAGGTCAATCCCCGACCCTGGGCCCGGCGACGCCTCATGGGCCCCGCCCGCACCGGTCGCCCGCCGCCTCCAAGGAGGAGACCGTGAGAATCCGACACACCCCCGGCCGGCTCACCCCGCTGCTCGCCGCCACCGTCGGCCTGGTCGCCGCCGGCGCGTTCACCGTGCCGGGCGCCGCCTCGGCCGCGGCGCCGAGCTGGAGCGCCAGCCAGCTCGCCCAGGTCGACCAGGCCGTCGCGGCCTCCGGCGTCGACGGCATCGCCTGGCGCGTGGAGTCCGGCCGGGTCGTGGTGACCGCCGACGAGACCGTCTCCGCCGCCGAAATGGCCACGATCCGGAAGAGCGCCGGCAGCAACTCCGGGGCGATCCGGATCGACCGGGCGCGCGGAACCTTCCGCCCGCTGCTCTCCGCCGGCGACGCCATCTACGGCGGCGGCTACCGCTGCTCGCTCGGCTTCAACGTGGTCAAGGGCAGCACCTACTACTTCCTGACCGCCGGGCACTGCGGCGACGTGGCCAACACCTGGTACACCAACTCCAGCCACACCACCCTCATCGGCCCGACCATCGGCTCCAGCTTCCCGGGCAACGACTACGCGCTGGTCCGGTACGACAACACCTCGCTGACTCACCCCGGCGGCTACACCGCCGCCAACGCGTTCGTCGGCGAGGCGGTGAAGCGCACCGGGTCGACCACGGGCACCCACAGCGGCACGGTGACCGCCCTCAACGTCACGGTCCGCTACGTCGGCAGCGGCACCGTCAAGGGCATGATCCAGACCACCGTCTGCGCCGAGCCCGGCGATTCCGGCGGCCCGCTCTACGACGGCACCAAGGCGCTCGGCATCACCTCCGGCGGCAGCGGCAACTGCCAGTCCGGTGGCACGACGTTCTACCAGCCCGTCCCCGAGGCCGCCAACAAGTACGGCGTGACGGTCTACTGATCCACCGCTGACCCGGCCGCCCGGCACGGCGCCGGGCGGCCGGGCCGCCTCACGCGCTCTTCCGCGCCACCGCGCAGTACTCGGAGGTCGGGGTCGTGTCGTTGCCGCCCGGACGCCACCGGGAGCAGGTAACCAGTCCGGGTTCGAGAAGTTCGAGACCGTCGAAGAAGCGGGCGATCTCCACCGGGGACCGGACGGTCATCTGCGCGGAGCCGCCGTCGTTCCACATCGCCAGCGCCCGGTCGACCGCCTCCGGGTTGACCTCCCTGGTCGGGTGGGACACGACCAGGTAGCTGCCGGCGGGCACGGCGTCGACCAGCCGCCGCACGATGCGTACGGCCTCGCCGTCGTCGACGAGGAAGTTCATGATGCCGAGCAGCATGATGCCGATCGGCTGGCTGAAGTCCAACGTGCGGCGGGCCTCCGCCAGGATCCGCTCCGGGTCGCGCAGGTCCGCGTCGATGTAGTCGGTGGCGCCCTGCGGGCTGCTGGTCAGCAGGGCCGGGCGTGCACGAGCACCATCGGGTCGTTGTCCACGTAGACCACCCGGGACTCCGGCGCGGTGGCCTGGGCGACCTCGTGGGTCTTGTTCGCGGTCGGCAGCCCGGTGCCGATGTCGAGGAACTGCCGGATGCCAGCCGCACCGGCGAGGTGGCGGACCGCCCGGCCGAGGAACTCGCGGTTGAACCGGGCCGACTGGACGAGTTCCGGCATGAAGGCGAGGACCTGTTCGGCGGCCTGCCGGTCGGCGGCGAAGTTGTCCTTGCCGCCGAGCAGATAGTTCCACAGGCGGGCTGAGTGCGCGACGCTGGTGTCCAGCGCGTCCGCACGTGGCGTGGCGGTCCGAGGCGTGTCCGTCACCGACGCTCCTCTGTGTCTAGTGGGTTCGGCACAGCCTAGGTCGCTCGGCGCACCGGCATCAACGCCCCCTTGCCTGCGCCGATCCGTTACCCGACGCCGTTGAGCGGGGTCAAGTCTGGCGCAGCGCGGGCATCGGCACCGGGACGGTCAGGGCGGTCGCCCCGGCACCGACGCCGCCCTCGCAGGTGTTCGGCGGCACGGTCCCGATGCCCCGGGTCGACGGCCGTTCGGCGGCCCAGAACATGTACCCCAGCATGCCGGCAGAGGTGCCCGCCCCGTTGGGCGTGACGGTCTGCACGTACGGCGCGGCGGCCCGCTGAACGGAGTTGATGTAGTCGACGCACTCGGGCAGCGGCTTGCCGCCGTAGGCGATGTAGACGCCGCCGGTGAACTTGGCCGGGGCGAGCGGCGGCACGGGCGGGTTGTACTGCGGCTTGCCGTCGACGTGCTCCTGCCAGCTCGCCTGCGAGTTGCTGGCCGAGGCGGGCCGGGCGGCCACCATGGCGTTGGCGTAGTCGAGGACCGGGGCGTCGGTGCGCAGCCAGTCGGCGGTCGCCCGGCGGTTGAGGTCGATCAGCCACCGATCGCCGGCGGCCACGTCGATGGTGAGCCGTGCCTGCGGCCGGGCGCCGGTGGCGTCGTACGGGTGGACGGCCCGGTAGGCGTCGATGAAGGACTGCAGGCCGGCGAGGTTCGGATCGCTGTTCTGCTCGTAGTCGATCTCGATGCCGACGCCGAGCCGGGTGGCGACGGCGGCGGCCCGCTGGCCGAGCAGGGCGGGGTTCTCGGCGAGCGCGGCGTCCCAGTCGTCGGTGTAGGTGATGCCGCCGATGGAGAGCATCACCCGGATGCCGTGGGAGGTGAAGTAGCTGACGATCTCCGACGTGATGCCCCGCGGTACGCCGTCGAGCGTGGTCGCGTCGGTGGTCTGGTGCAGCAGCGCGAGCGGGTTCACGAAGCTGAGCACCACCAGGTTGACGGAGGGGCGGCCGTCGCCCCGGTCGACGAGCCAGTGATTCTGGCTGTCGAACTCGGCCACGGTACGGACGGTCCGCCAGGTGCAGTAGTCGTTGCCGCAGTGCCAGGCGCCGTAGATCTGGACCGGGGTGGCGGCGGCTAGGCTCGCGGCGGCCGGACGGGGTGGCGGCGCGGCGACGGCCGGGGTGGTCGACGTCAGCGTGAGCAGGATCGCGGCCAGGAGTACCGAGCGTCGCATGGGAACCTCCCCGACTCGTTCAGTACACCTTGTTTACAGTAGGACTGTCACCTCCGTCAATGCGTCCCCGCGACCTCGGCGAGGACCTGCCGCTGGAAGGCGCGCGCCTCGGGACCGCTCGGCGGCGGTTCGCCCCGGCGGGCGGCGATGGAGCGTGCGATCAGCTCCACGTGCTCGCCCCGCTCCATCAGCCGGTAACCGGCGTCCACCTTGGAGAGCCAGACGCCGTCGCGGGCCTTCACCAACGAGCGACACGCGCCCAGCACGGCATCCTCCGCGCCGGGCGCCGGCCCGTCTCCGGCGGGGATGGGCAGCGCGAGCCACCAGGCCAGGGCCTCGGTCAGCAGGCGGCGCAGGTCGGCCGGGGCGAGGTCGGCGAAGACGTCCCCGGCGGGCGGGCCGAGCAGGGCCAGCCCGGACTGGTGCAGGATGCTGCGGTCGAGGGCGTACCAGAAGCGTCCGTCCGCGGCGGGCCGGTCAGTCGGGGCGTACGTGGCGCGGAACGGCATCGCCGGGCCGGTGTTCAGCTCGACCTCGAAGCCCGGCTCCGGGGTGCCGGATCCGGCCACGTCGCGCCGGTAGACGACCAGTTCGAGGCCGCGCGCCGGGCAGGGCAGCGCCTCATGCCGCAGCCGGTCCACCAGCGTGCGCTTGGTCGACCCGTCCAGCGCGTGGGCGACGACCAGCGCCACGTCGACGTCGCTGCGTCCCGGTTGGTAGGCGTCCAGGCCGACCGACCCCGCCGCGTACGCGCCGACCAGGTTGTCGCCGAGCACGTCGCGCGCCCGGTCGACCAGCTCGCCCAGGTAGTCGCCCACGTCGCCGTCCATGCCGAGATCCTGCCCGCTCCCCCGGACCGCGCAGCGGCCGGGGCGTCAGGCCGATCCGGCGTACGCGCGGACCTGTCCCCGCACCGTCACCGCGACCTGCGCCCCGGCGCTGAGTCCGGCGCCCTCGTCGAGGGTCCGCGCGGTGAGCAGCGTGCCGTCGGCCAGGCGCAGCGTGGTCAGCGCGTCGTGCCCGTGGAAGTCCTGCCGGACGACCGTCGCGACGGAGCCGCCGGTCGGCGCCAGCCGGAGCTGCTCGGGGCGGATGAGGACAGTTGCCGCGCCGCCGACCGCCGGTCCGCGCAGCGGCAGCCGGCCGAGCGGGGTGACCGCGACGTCGTCGTCGACGGTGGCGGGCAACAGCACCGCCTCTCCAACGAAGCGGGCCACCCAGGGGGTGGCCGGGTCCCGGTACACCTCGGCCGGGGTGCCGTGCTGCACGATGCGGCCGGCGTCCATCACCGCGACGGCGTCGGCCATGGACAGCGCCTCGGCCTGGTCGTGGGTGACCAGCACGGCGGTGGCACCGTCGGCCCGCAGCGCCCGGCGTACGTCGGCGCGCAGCTCGGCGCGGAGCTGGGCGTCGAGCGCGCTGAACGGCTCGTCGAGCAGCACCAGCGGCGGCCGGGGCGCGAGGGCCCGGGCCACCGCGACCCGCTGCTGCTGGCCGCCGGAGAGCTGGTGCGGCATCCGCCCGCCGTAGCCGGCGAGCCCGACCAGGGCCAGCACCTCCTCGATCCGGCCACCGCGACGGGCCGCCCGGTCCAGGCCGTAGCCGACGTTGTCGGCAACGGAGAGGTGCGGGAAGAGCGCTCCGTCCTGCGGCACCACGGCGACCCGGCGACGGTGCGGCGGGACGTGCCCGCCCGGGCCGGCCACCGGCCGCCCGGCGACGGTGACGGCGCCCCGGTCGAGGCGTTCGAACCCGGCGACGCAGCGCAGCAGGGTCGTCTTGCCGCAGCCCGACGGGCCGAGCACGGCCAGCAGGTCGCCCGTGGCCACCGTCAGGTCCACGCCGGCCAGGGCCGGCACCGACCCGTACGACCTGGCCGCGTCGGCGACCGTCAGCATGCTCTCGGTCATCGGGGGCCTCCGGGGGGTGCGGGGTCGACCAGGCCGGTGCGGGCGGCGAGCAGCCAGGTCGGGACGGCGGCGAGGGCGACGAGGATCGCCGCGTACGGGGCGGCGGCGGCGTACGCGGCCGTCGAGGTGTGCGTCCACAGCTCGGTGGCGAGGGTGTCCATGCCGGTGGGGCGCAGCAGCAGGGTGGCGGGCAGTTCCTTCATGCAGGTGAGGAACGTCAGGGCGGCCCCCGCGCCGATCCCGGGCAGGGTCAGCGGCAGGGTTACCGTGCGGAACACGGTGAACGGGCCGCGGCCCAGGGACCGGGCGGCCTCCTCCACGCTCGGCGGGCTCTGCGCCGCCGCGGCGGCCACCGCGCCGACGGCCAGCGGCAGGAAGAGCGTCGCGTACGCCAGGGCCAGCAGCCAGACGCTCTGGTAGAGCGGGTACGCGACGTTCACCGCGAAGAAGACCAGGGACAGTCCGATCACCACGCCGGGCAGGGCGTGGGCGACGTAGGTGAGCCGGTCCAGAACGGTGGCGACCGGGCCGGGGGCCCGGGCGGCGAGCAGCCCCAGCGGCAGGGCGAGGAGCATGGTCAGCGCCGCGCCCGCGAGGGAGACCGACAGCGAGGCGCCGGCCGCGGTGGCCACCTCGGCGAGGGAGCCGGGGCGGGACACTCCGGCGGCGAGCCAGCGGGCCAGCCCCGCGGCGGGCACGCCGAGGGCGAGCGCGTACACGGCGAGCAGGGCGAGCAGCGCGGGTCCACGCCAGCGGGCCAACGCCAGGCGTACCGGGGGCCGGACGGGGTTGCCGGCGTACCGGGCGTCGCGGGTGCGGGTGCCCAGCTCCGCCCCGATGAGCAGGACGGTGAGGGCGACCAGGACGGTGGAGAGCACGAGCGCGCCGGTGCGGTCGAACCCGAGGTTGAAGGCGGTGAAGATGGCCCGGGTGAAGGTGTCCACCCGGACGATGGAGACTGCGCCGAAGTCGGAGAGAACGTAGAGGGCGACCAGCAGCGCCCCGGCGGCCACGGCGGGGCGGATCTGCCGCAGGGTCACCCCGAACAGGGTGCGCCACGGTCCCCGGCCGAGGGAGCGGGACACCTCCTCCTGCCCGGGGTCGGTCCGGTTCAGCGCGGCGACGGCGGGCAGCAGGACGTACGGGTAGGAGCAGACCGTCAGCAGCAGGGCGGCCGCCCAGAAGCCCTCGAAGCCGTCCACGGTGGCGGTCCAGGCGAACCCGGCGACGTAGGTGGGGACGGCCAGGGGCAGCGCGGCGAGGACGCCGAAGGTCCGTCGGCCGGGCAGGTCGGTGCGGGTCACCAGCAGGGCGATGCCGACGCCGAGCGCGGTGCAGGCCGCGGTGACCACGGCCGCGAGGGCGAGGCTACGCCCGGCCAGCACGGCGACCCGGGCGGTCAGCAGCTCGGCGAGGATCCGGTCGACGCCGGCCTCGGCGGCCCGGACGGCGAGGTAGACCAGGGGCAGCAGGGCGACCGCGACCGCGGCGGCGGAGGCGGCGGTCAGCGCCGGCCGGGGTACGGTGCGGCGCGGCGACCGGCGGGCCTTCGCCCGCCGGTCACCGGCCAGGACGCCGCTCAGGCCAGCCCCGCTTCCTTGATCATCGCGACGGTGGCGTCGAGGGTGTCCAGGTCGTTGAGGTCGATCTTCGGCGCGTCGAGGGTGGCGAGCTGCGGCAGGCCCGGGGCGGCGGGGACCCCGGCGGTCAGCGGGTACTCGAAGGTCTCGGTGGCGAAGTAGGTCTGCGCCTCGGCGCCGAGCAGGTAGTCGACCAGCGCCCGGGCGTCCGGGTCCCCGCCGGAGCGCTTGAGCAGGCCGATGCCGGCCGCGTTGACCAGTCCGCCGGTGTCGCCGTCAGGGAAGAAGTGCAGCCTGGCCTTGAGCGCGTCGGGGTTGCCACCGCGCTCCTTGGCCAGTTCGTACACGTAGTAGTGGTTGACCAGGCCGACCGCGACCGTGCCGGCGTCGATGTCGGAGACGATCTGCACGTTCCCCTCGCGGATCTGCGGCTGGTTGGCCTTGAGCCCGGTGAGGAACTCGCGCGCCCGGGCGTCGCCGTGCTGCACCCGCAGGGCGGTGACGAAGGCCTGGAAGGAGCCGTTGGTGGGGGCGACCCCGATCCGGCCCTTCCACCGCGGGTCGGTCAGCTCGAAGACGCTCTTGGGCAACTGGGCGGCGTCGACCTGGTCGGCGTTGTAGGCCAGCACGCGGGACCGGCCGCTGACGCCCACCCACTCCCCGTCGGCGTCCCGGTAAGCGGCCGGCACCCGGTCGAGCAGCTCGCCGGGGAGGGTGGCGAGGAGGCCGCCCTTGCCGACCGCGCCGAGCGCGCCGGCGTCCTGGGCGAAGAACGCGTCCGCGGGGCTGCGCTCCCCCTCCTCCAGCAGCTGGGCGGCCATCTGGGCGGTGCTGCCGTAGCGGACGTCCACGCTGATGCCGGTGGACTTCTCGAACTTCTCCAGCACCGGCTTCACCAGGGCCTCGCTGCGGCCGCTGTAGATGGTCAGCCGCTTGTCGCCCGGCTTGCCGGGATCGCCCTCGGGACCACCGCACGCGGTCAGGGAGAGGAGCCCGGCCAGGGCCACGGTCAGGGTGAGACGGAGACGTTTCTGCACAGGTAAGGCTTACCTTAATGACAGCCGTCGAAGCAAGCCAACCCCCCTTCGAACCTTAGGTGAGCCTGCCCTAACCTTTCGGCCATGCTTCTCGAAGTCGGGCCGGCGCCGTTCGTCCGCGCCCTCGCCCGCCACGGTGATCGGCCGGCAGTGATCACCGCCGAGACCCGGCTCAGCTACGCCGCGCTGGCCGAGCGGGTGGCCGCGCTGGCCGGGCGGCTCGGCACCACCCGGCGCCTGGTCCTGCTCGCCGGGGCGAACCGGCTCGACGAGCTGGTCGCGTACCTGGCGGCGCTGGCCGCCGGGCACCCGTTGCTGCTGGTGCCCGGCGACAACGACCTCGCGACCGCCGAGCTGACCCGGGCGTACGACCCGGACGTGGTGATCCGCCGGGTCGGTGGCGAGCTGCGGGTGCAGGAGCGGCGCCCGACCAGCCGGCACGAGCTGCACCCCGACCTGGCGCTGCTGCTCAGCACCTCCGGCTCCACCGGCTCGCCCAAGCTGGTCCGGCTGTCGTCGGCGAACCTCCAGGCCAACGCCGAGGCCATCGCGAGCTACCTGGACATCCGGGACACCGACCGGGCGGCGACCACCCTGCCGCTGCACTACTGCTACGGGCTCTCCGTGGTCAACAGCCACCTGCTGCGGGGCGCCGCGCTGGTCCTGACCGACCTGTCGGTCGCCGACACCTGCTTCTGGGACCTCTTCCGGGCCGCCCAGGGCACCACCCTGGCCGGGGTGCCGTACACCTTCGACCTGCTGGACCGGGTCGGCTTCGACCGGATGCGGCTGCCGCACCTGCGCTACCTCACTCAGGCCGGCGGGCGGCTCGACCCCGAGCGGGTGGCCCGCTACGCCGACCTCGGCCGCCGCCGGGGCTGGCGGCTCTTCGTCATGTACGGACAGACCGAGGCGACGGCCCGGATGGCGTACCTGCCGCCGGAGCTGGCCGAGAGCCGACCCGAGGCGATCGGCGTGCCCGTGCCCGGTGGCGCGTTCCGACTGCGTCCACTGCCCGACTGGCCCGCACCGGACACCGGGGAGCTGGTCTACTCCGGACCCAACGTGATGCTCGGCTACGCCGAGTCGCCCGCCGACCTCGCCCTCGGCCGCACCGTCGAGGAGCTGCGCACCGGGGACGTGGCCCGGCGCGGGCCGGACGGGCTCTACGAGATCGTCGGACGGGCCGGCGGGTTCGCGAAGATCTTCGGGCTCCGGGTGGACCCGCACCGCGTCGAGGCGCACCTGCGGCGCGACGGCTTCGAGGCGTACTGCGCCGGTACGGACCGGGAGCTGGTCGTCGCCGCGACGGGCGGCCCGGACCCGGAGCGGGTGCGGCGGTCGGCCGCCGCCGCGGCCGGGTTACCGGCCCGTGCGGTACGGGTGCACGTCCTGGCCGAGCTGCCCCGGCTGACCAGCGGCAAGCCCGACTACCGGGCGGTCCGAGGGCTGCCGCCCACGCCGGCGCCGGCCGTCGTGCCGGCCAGCGGTGACGCCGACCGGCTCCGCCGGCTCTACGCCGAGCTGCTCGACCGGCCCGACGTCACCCCGGACGACACCTTCGTGGGCCTCGGCGGCGACTCGCTGTCCTACGTGGAGATGTCGGTACGCCTCGAGGAACTCCTCGGCGACCTGCCCGCCGACTGGCACACCACCGCCATCCGCGACCTCGCCCGGCCAGCGCCCCCACCCCCGACCCGACGGCGGGTGCTGGAGACCAGCGTGGCGCTGCGCGCCCTGGCCATCGTCGTCATCGTCGGGTCGCACATCCCGCTCTTCACCGTCAAGGGGGGCGCCCACCTGCTGCTCGCCGTCGCCGGGTTCAACTTCGCCCGGTTCCAACTCACCGACGCGCCACGGCGGGAGCGGCTGCGCGGCGCCGGGCGCGCCATCGGCCGCGTCGTGCTGCCCTCGGTGGCCTGGATCGCCGTCGCCGGCGCGGTCACCGGCGACTACACCCTGACCAACGTGCTGCTGCTCAACAGCGTTCTCGGCCCGCACGACGGGCCGACCGCGTGGCAGTTCTGGTTCATCGAGGCCCTGGTGTACATCCTCGTCGCGGTCGCCGCGCTACTGGCCGTGCCGGCGGTGGACCGGGCCGAGCGGCGGTATCCGTTCGGCCTGCCGCTGGCCCTGGCCGCCCTCGGCCTGGTCACCCGCTACGACCTGCCCGGTCTCGCCGCGCTCGGGCATGTGCCGGACGCCGTGGTGATGTGCTGGCTCTTCGCGCTCGGCTGGGCCGCCGCCCGGGCCACCCGGACCGCCCAGCGCCTGGTGGTGACCGCCGCCGCGCTGGCCACCGTGCCCGGCCTGTTCGGGGAGCCGTTCCGGGAGGCGTTCATCGTCGCCGGCTTCACGCTGCTGGTCTGGGTGCCGCGGCTGCCGAGCCGGCCCGCCCTCAACCGGGCGGCCGCCACGCTCGCCGGCAGCTCGCTCTTCATCTACCTGACCCACTGGCAGGTGATGCCGATCGTCGGGCCGTGGTCGCGCGCCCTGGCCCTGGTCGTGTCGCTCGCCGTCGGGATCGGCTGCGCCGCAGGCGTCCGGGCGCTGGTCCGACGGGTGCCGCGACCCGTGCGGATGCGGACCCGGCCGCGCGCGGTCACGCCCTGACCGCCGGCGGCGGGTCGGGGCAGCAGACCGTCAGAGCGCCCGGGACGACCTTCACCTTCAGCCGCTTCGCCGTGGTCCGGGCGCCGCCGTCCAGCTCGTACGTCTTCGGCGTCGCGAAGCGGACCGTCACCTTGCGGCCGCGGGTGATCCGCACGAACGGCGAGTCCTCGGAACGCCCGGCCGCCATCCGGCCCAGGGTGCGGGCCCAGTCGACGGCGCCGCTGGCGGTGGAGACCCCGACCTCCAGCGCGCCGTCGTCGGGACGGGCGTCGTCGAAGGCCGGGATGCCGCCGGTGATCGTGCCGACGTTGCCGAAGAGCACGCAGCTCGCCTCGCCGTCGAACCAGTCGGCGCCGTCGACCCGGATGCGGGTGCGCACCAGCTCGCCGCGGACGTGCCGCAGCCCGGTCCAGACGTACGCCACCCGGCCGAGCCGGCCCTTGAGCTTGCGGTCGGCCTCCCGGATCAGGTCCCCGTCGAAGCCGGCGCCCGCCATCACCGCGAAGTGTTCGCCGTTGAGCCGGCCGAGGTCGAGCGTGCGGCGTCGGCCGTGCAGCGCGATCCGGACCGCCTCCGGCAGGTCGGCGGGGATGCCGAGATTGGTGGCGAAGAGGTTGGCCGTGCCGGCGGGCAGGATGCCCATCGGGACGTCCGTGCCGGCCAGGGTGTCGGCGCAGCGCTGCACCATGCCGTCGCCGCCCCAGACCAGGAGCAGGTCGGCGCCCTTCTTCAGCGCCTTGCGCACCCGCTTCGGCGCCTTGCGGCTCTTCGGCACCTCGTACCAGAGGAGCCGCCCGACGCCGGCGGCGACCAGGCTGGCCCGCAGCTCGTCCAGGCCGCCGCCGAGGGTCTTCTTCCGGTGGGCGACGACCGCGACGGTGCCCACCGACGGGGCGGCCGGGGCGGTGGCGGTGCTGTCGACCGTGCTGGTGCTCATGGCCGCCGAGGTACCCAGGCCGCCGGAATTCCACTCCTGCCCGCTCGCGACGCGCCCGATTCCGATCAGCCGCACTCTGTGATCGGGCGAGCGCCTTCGGTACAGTACGGGCGTTGACCCCGGCGCTGACCGGGGTTCGGAGAGGTGTCGGGGATGACGCGACGCGGCGAGCGGCTGACGCGGGTCGCCCTGCGTCTCGGCCTCCTGCTCGCCGGGGTGAGCGGCGCGTGGACCGCCTACGACGCGGTCACCGGCGACGCCGCGTACGCCGCCGAACCGACGCCCACCGTGACGGTCATCGGGACGGTCGACCTCCTCCAGGGCCTCCTGACCGACGGCCTGCCGGCGACACCCACGGCGGACCCGTCCGGCACCGCCGCGCCCTCGACCGAGACCGGCGAAGCGACCCCGGACACCCCACCGCCGGCCGCCTCGACCCAGCCCACGTCGCCGCCCCCGGCCCCGCCGCAGCGCACCACGGGGGACGCCCCGCCGCAGCGCACCGCGCGGGACATCCCGCCGCACCGCACCGCGTGGCACACCCCGCCGCACCGCACCGCGCGGGACACCGCGCCGTACCGCCGGCCGGCGGCCGCACCGGCCCGCCCGGGCCCGACGTCCCACCGCGCGACGAAATCCCCGCCCCCGACCGGCGGCCCCAGCCGGGCCAGACCGGCGAAGCCGGCCGCCACCGCTCCGCGTCCGGTCACCGCGAAGGTGGTCAAGCCGGGGCTCAGGCCCCGCAAACCGGTGCGGGGAAGCGCGAAGCCGCCGGCCGGTCCACCGGACCAGGCCGGCGCCCCGGCCGAGAACGCTCCACCGCCGGGCCGGGCAGCACCGGCCGCCACGACGCCGGAGCACGCCGACCGCACGCCGGGCGCCGACGTCGCCCCGTCGCGGCCGGACGCCGCGGTGCGCCAGTGGTCACCGTTGGAGGCGGACACCCCGCTCGGCCGCCTCGCACACCCGCTCCGGTCTGACGCCGATTACCTGCCGCCCGGGCCCGGGCCTGTTCCCGTGCCGAGCAGCGCCGGTTCGTCCGGCGCCGCGCACAGCGACGTCGCCGAGGGGTCGGCGGCGGCCTGGACGCCTCCCGCCGTACGGGGACAGCGTTGCCGCCCGGACCACCCGGCCGGCCTCTCCTCCCGATCGCCCCGGCCGGGGACCAGACCCGCCTGAACACCGACCGCCGGAGTGCGCCTGACGGCCGCTCCGGCCAGTCGTGTCGATCAGTGCCCCGACGGCCCCAGCGGCCCCGTGGCCGACCCGTGGACCGGCGCGCCGGGTGCGCGACGCCGGGTCGGCGCCACCTCCGATCGTGATCGTGAGCAGGAGCAGGAGCTCTCCATGCCCGTGAGAACATCCGTCGTCCGTGCCGGATGGCGCGACATCGACCGGATCGTCGATCTCATCACCGACACGCTCTCCCCCACCCCCCTCGGCGCCTGGCTCGTCCCGGACGAGCCGTGCCGATCCGGCGTGCTGGCCGCCGTGGCCCGCATCTGGACGGAACACGCGCTGCTCTTCGGCGACGCGTTCCTCCTCCAGGGCGGCACCGCCGCCACCGTCTGGTTCCACCGCTACCGGCCGATCCCGGCGCCGGCCGGGTACGGCGAACGCCTGGGGGCCGCGTGTGGCCCCCACCGCGACCGCTTCCTCCTCCTCGTTCGCGCCCTCGCCACGCGCCGTCCCGTCGAGGCCCACAACCATCTGGCGTTCCTGGCCGCCCCCGGCCCCGACCGGCCGAACCGGGCCGCCGCCGTGCTCGCCGGCAGCCAGCGGTGGATGGACACGCTGAGCCTGCCGACCTACGCGGAGGTGTTCACCACGGCCGACCGGGACCTGCACCACCGGCACGGGTACACCAGCCGCGAGGTCATCCGGCTGCCGGGCGGCGGGACCGCGCACCCGATGTGGCGGCTGTCCCCGTTCCGGGCCGGCGGCCGGATGAGCGGCAACGCCGCCGCGCGGTGGGCCGCCCGCCCCTCGCCCGTCCGGGTGCGCAACGACCGCGTGAGCGGGTACGTCCACCCGTGACCTGCCGGCGCGGCTGACGGCCCCGGCCCGGACGGACCGGGGCGGCCCCCCACGAGGGACCGCCCCGGTCGATTGCCGCTCGGCGCGGCGGCGGGTTCGCGCACGTCACCAACTCCAAGGCCGGCTCCATTCCTGGCGCTGCCGCCGTCGACGGTGGCGCGGCTGCGGCAGCGCCGACTCGCCCTGCTCGCCCGCCCGCTCGAACGCGATCACGGTCGGTGCGCCCGCGACCACGCCGCGCACTGCGCACCGCAACGGTGCGGTTACCCCCGCCGGACCACCCGGGCTGACCCGGGGTCCGGCACCCGGGAGCTCGCCCGACCTGGTGTAATCGGGCACACGCAAGATTCGTCGGATCGGGCGGAGGGTATCGGGTGCGGGTGCTTCCCACCGGTGACAACTACAACGCCGCCGACGGTTCCGGAGCGCGGGTCGCCCCCGCGGGACGGAAGCGTCGGCGCCACCGCATCCTGATCTTCCTGGCCGTGTTCGCGCTGCTCGGCGGCTCCGGACTGGTGGCCGGCGGCTACTACTTCGACAGCGTGCCGACCCCCACCGACCTCAGGCTGCCGGAGTCGACCACGGTCTACTACGCCGACGGTCGCACGAAGATGGCGACGCTGGGCGCGGAGAACCGGACGATCGTGCCGTACGACCAGATGAACGACTCCGCCAAGCAGGCGATCGTGGCGGCCGAGGACCGCAGCTTCTGGACCAACAAGGGCATCGACTTCTCCGGCGTGCTCCGCGCCGCCTGGTCGAACGTGACCGGCGGCCAGCGGCAGGGCGCGTCGACCATCACCCAGCAGTACGCGCGGGTCGCCGCCGACCTCAACGGCGTCACCTACTCCCGCAAGCTCCGCGAGGCGGTCATCGCCTGGAAGCTCGACGACAAGTACTCCAAGGAGGAGATCCTCGGCTTCTACCTGAACACGGTGCCGTTCGGCCGCGGCGCGTACGGCATCGAGGCGGCCGCGCAGACGTACTTCGGCAAGACGGTGCGCCGGGACGCGCCGGCGGCCAACCAGCTGACCCCGGCCGAGGCGATGGTGCTCTGCGCGATGGTGAAGCAGCCGGAGGCCGACCCGAACGACCCGGAGGGCTCGCCCGGCTACGACCCGCGGCGCAACGCGACGGCGAAGCAGAATTCGATCGACCGGTGGAACTACATCCGGGACGGCATGGTGAAGCTGGGCTACCTGTCGGCGCAGGACGCGGCGAACCTGGCGTATCCCGACGACGTGAAGCCGGTCGACCCGAACGCGGGCCGGTCGGGCCTGGACCGGCCGACCGGCCTGGTGATCAACCACGTGCTCAGCGAGCTGCGGCAGACCGAGGCGTTCAAGGGCAAGCCGGCCGAGTTCATCCGCGACGGCGGCTTCAAGATCGTCACCACCATCGACAAGCGGGTCCAGGACGCGGCCGAGGCGGCCGCCGACATCCGGCGCGACAGCGCGCCGGAGGCGGTTCGCGGGCAGCCGAAGAACTGGCAGGCCGCGCTGGTGGCGGTGGAGCCGGGCACGGGCCGGGTGCTGGGGTACTACGGCGGCAACGACGGCGCGGGCGCCGACTACGCCGGGTGGTACTACGACGAGAACGGGGAGGCCCGCGGCTTCGGCCAGCACCCGCCGGGCTCGTCGTTCAAGGTCTACGACCTGGCCGCCGCCGTAGGCGACAAGATCTCCGTGAAGCAGCACTTCGACTCGCCGGAGACGAAGGAGTTCCCGGAGTCGGGCCGCACCAAGGAGAGCCCGGCCGGCCCGATCCGCAACGCCGAACACGCGCCGTGCCAGCCGGACTGCGCCCTGTGGGAGGCCACGGTCGCCTCGCTCAACGTCACCTACTTCGAGCTGACCGAGAAGCTGGGCACGGCGAAGGTGATCGACATGGCCACCCGGGCCGGCGTCGACTCGATGTGGGCCGTCGAGAAGGGCAACCCGCGGCCGGAGCGGGTCGAGCTGCGCGGCCAGCCGGCCGAGGAGGTGGCGGGACGCTTCTCCACGGAGGTCGGTATCGGCCAGTACGGCATTGCCGTGCAGGACCACGCCAACGGGATGGCGACCTTCGCCGCCGGCGGGAAGCGGGCCGAGCAGCACTTCGTCCGGTCGGTCACCAAGGGTGACGAGCGCGTCGTCGAGGAGCGGCTGGTGCAGGCCGACGTCGGGCTCGACGAGGAGGCGATCAACCAGCTCAACTGGACGTTGAGCCGGGTGAAGGCGGCCAAGCTGGACAACGGGTGGGACTCGGCCGGCAAGACCGGGACCTGGCAGGCCGGCCAGAGCACCACCCAGAACGTGCACACCTGGATGGTCGGCTACACGGGCGCGCTCGCGGCCGCGGTGTGGCTCGGCACCACCGACGGCAAGCCGCTGCGGACCAAGGACGGCAGCTACGAGGTGTACGGGTCCACCGGGCCGGGGCCGATCTGGCGGCAGTTCATGGAGCAGGCCACCGCCGCGCTCAAGCTCGACCCGGACAAGTACCGGTTCGGCACGCCCGAGTTCCCGGACGACACGCCGTCGCCCACCCCCCCGGAGACGCCGAAGCCGACGACCCCGTCACCGACGCCGGCCACCGCGTCACCGACGCCGAGCAAGGTGCCGACCCCCAGCTCCAGCCCGACCGGCCGGCCCAAGCCGACGACGACCCTGTCGCCCTCGCTGAGCCCGTTGCCGAGCCTGTCGCCGTCCCGCACCAAGGGACCGAGGTGACGGTGGGTGGCCGCCGCCGCCCGGCGGCGGCGGCCGGCGAATAATCGGCTCGTGGAGCAGGCGAGCGGAGCCGCGGTCCGAACGGCATGGACCGCGCTGGGCGGCGACCCGGCGGCCATCGGTTCCGTGGACCGGCACGGTCCGGCGGAGGTCCTGACGGCCCGGCTGCCGGTCGCGGAGCTCGCCGTGGCGACCGTCGCCGCCGCCGGGCTGGCCGCAGCCGAGCTGGCCCGGAGCCGGGGGCTGCGGGTGGCCGACCCCGTCCCGGTGGACACCGGCGCCGTGGCGACCGCCTTCACCAGCGAACGGCACCTGCGGGTGGACGGGACGGCCTTCGAGGGCTTCGCGCCGCTGTCCCGGTTCTGGCCGGCCGCCGACGGCTGGGTACGCACCCACGCCAACTACCCGCATCACCGCGACCGGCTGCTGACAGCGCTGGGGTTCGACCCGTCCCGGACCGACGACGCGTCGCTGGCCGCCGAGGTGGCCGACCGGATCCGCGCGGAGCCGGCGGTCGGCGTCGAGGAGGCGCTCACCGCCGTCGGCGGGCTCGCCGTCGCGGTACGCACACCGCAGCACTGGTCCGCGCACCCGCAGTCCGTGGCGGTCGCGCGGGAGCCCCTGGTCGGGCTGCGTCTCGACGGCCCGGCCGCGCCACGGCGGCTGCCGCCGCCACCGGAGTGTCCGCTGCTGCCCGCCGCCGGCGTGCGGGTGCTCGACCTGACCCGGGTCATCGCGGGTCCGGTGGCGACCCGGGTCCTCGCCCTGTTCGGTGCGGACGTGCTGCGGGTCGACGATCCCCGCCTGCCGGAGATCGAGGCGCAGCACGTGGACACCGGCTTCGGTAAGAGGTCCACCCTGCTGGATCTGCGCCGGCCCGCCGACCGGACGCGCTTCGACGAGCTGGTCGCCGACGCCGACGTGGTGGTCACCGGCTACCGTCCGGCGGCGCTGGACCGGTTCGGCCTCTCCCCCGAGGCGCTACGCCGCCGGCGTCCCGATCTGGTGGTCGCGCGGCTGTCGGCGTGGGGCTTCAGCGGGCCGTGGGCGCGCCGGCGCGGATTCGACAGCCTGGTGCAGGCCGCCACCGGCATCGCGGATGTCGAACGGCGGGCCGACGGCACGCCGGGAGCGCTGCCGGCCCAGGCCCTCGACCACGGCACCGGCTACCTCCTCGCGGCGGCGGTGCTGCGGGCCCTGACGCTGCGGGTCGAGCGGGGCGGGGCCTGGTCGGTCGAACTCTCCCTGGCCCGTACCGCGCGGTGGCTGCTGCACGAGCTTCCGGCGGAGGGTTCGGCGGGCCCGGCGAGCGCGCCGGATCCGAGCCGCTGGTGCGAGGAGCGGGACGCTCCGGTCGGTCGTCTCCGGTACGCCCTGCCGCCGGTCTGCCTGCCCGGCGGACCACGTACGTGGGCGACGCCCCCGTCGCCGTGGGGCGCCGACCCACCGGCGTGGCTGCCGAGCTGACCCGCAAGGGCTCGCGGCTCACCGGAGCCGGTTGGCCCACCGCCAGTTCGACAGGAAGCCGTGGGCACGGCCACCGAAGAAGTAGGACCACGCCGGGCTCGCGACGTAGGGTCCGATCTCGTCGAACGCCGCCTTCGCCTCGGCCCGCCGGTCGGAGAGCGCGTAGGCGAGGGCCAGCCAGTTGCGGCACACCATCACGTCGGCGTGGGTGGGCGGCCCGGCCGCCTGCCACTTCGCCACGCACGCGTCGAGCTCCCGCTGCACCTGAGGGCGCTGGAAGTAGCGGCGGCAGGCGAGCAGCCCCTTCGGCGTCGGCGTGCCCCAGTTGAACTCGCGCATCGCGTACTCGAAGTGGGCGAAGACCGGGAGCATGGTCACGCCCGCGCCGGGCGGCGCGGCGGCGGCGGTCGCCCGGGCCAGCCTGAACATGGCGTCGTGCGAGCCGAACCATTTCTCGCAGTGGAAGCTCACCGCCGCCAGGTGGGCCGCGAAGTTGAACCGGTCCCGGCGCCGGACCTCGGCGAGCGCCTCGGCGAACTCCTCGTGCCGGGTGCGGCCGCCGGCGAACATGGCCCACAGCACGTCGATCCAGGGCACCGGGTCGTGCGGCGCCAGCGCGATCGCCTGCCGTCCCGCCGCGGCCGCCTGGGCCGACAGCTCGGCGAAGCCGACGAGCTGTTCCCGGGTGGTGTCGGCCGTCGGGGCCGAGCCGCGCGCCCGGCTCGCCCGTTCCGCGAGGGTCGACGCCCAGATCGCCGCCGCCGTCGGGTCGTCCGGGATCGCCGCACGCCAGGCGTCGAGCCACGCTCCGTCGTCCGCGGCCGCCACGCTCAGCGCCGCCATCCGGCGGCCCCGTCGTTCCCAGTCGGCGCCGGAGGCCTCGACGACGTCCTGAGCGGCCTGCCAGTCGCCGGTGAGCGCCTTGTCCCGGGCGGCCCGCAGGTCGTGGTCGTCGAGGGCCGGGTCGAGGTCGGCGGCCGGCTCGACGGGCTGCGGACCACGGTTGAAGAGATGTCGGAACACCGCGGGAGCATAACGACCACAGCGGACACGCAGGGGCCGGCGCCGGGTACGGAGGCAGCCCCCGTACCCGGCGCCGGTGCCGTCACAACTCCCGCACCCGCACGTCGCGGAATTCGATCAGGTCGTTCGTGCCGTGGTTCTGCAACCCGACGAACCCGCTGAGGAACTGGCGCAGGTCGGTGGGCGGGTCGCCCTGGCGGGACGACGCCTTGCCGGGCGTGTTGTCGAACTCGTTGATCACCACGCCGTTGCGGATGATCGTGTAGTGCTGCCCGACCACCCGGACCTCGTAGTCGTTCCACTGGCCCTTCGGGGTCACCCCGGCCTCGTCCAGCCCGCTCGGGTCGAAGTTGTAGATCGACCCGGTCTTCTGCGGCTCACCGGTGGGCCCGTCGTAGATCTGGATCTCGTGGCCGCAGTAGATCGCCACCCAGGCCTGCGACGTCCGGGCCGACCCGACCGTGCCGCAGCTGCCGGCCGGCCGCTGGTCCAGCAGGGTCCGCGGATCCGGGAACCGGGTGAAGACGCCGCTGTTGGCGTACACGCCGTCGGCGGAGACGTCCCGGAACTGCATCCGCAGCGAGAAGTCGGCGAAGTCGTCCTTGGCGTACCAGAGCATGCCGAGCCCGCCGGAGCTGCGGATCGACCCGTCGGGTCGCAGCGCGAACGACCCGCCGGGCGCCTGCCGCCAGTCGGCGAGCGACTCCGCCGTGCCGTCGAAGAGTGACCGGTAGCCGGGGATCTTGCCGATCTCCGACTGGGCGGCCGCGGTGTTCAGCTTGGTGGCCTCCCGGTTGTCCACGACGCCGTCGGCGCGGAGCTGGTTGACCACGTCGGCGACGTGGCTGACGAACTGGCCGTGGTTCGGCCAGCCGCGCTCGTCGTCGATCAGGTCGTTGATGGTGCAGTCGCCGCCGACCTCGTGGTTGGTCACCCCGGTGTCGGTGTCGAGCATCCGGACCGTCTTGCGGGCGTCCGGTGCGGTGCAGCCGGCGAACGCCTGGAGCTTCGCGGTGGCCACCTCGCCGTCGGCGTAGGTCACCTTGAGCGTGGCCTGGTAGGTGCCGTAGTCCGCGTAGGTGTGCGTCGGGTTCGCCTCGTGCGACGGCGCGCTGCCGTCACCGAAGTTCCACTCCCAGGCCACCCCGCCGACGCGGGCGCCGGAGAACGCGATCGTCCTCGGGTTGCTCTGCGCCACGGCCGAGGCGGTGGCGTCGCTCGGCCGCGGCGTCGCCGGACCACCCTGGTAGGCGACGCGGATCAGCTTCTGGTTCGAGTGCAGGCTGAAGAAGCCACCGGCGTAGTCCAGCATGTAGAGCGCGCCGTCCGGGCCGAACTTGGCGTCCATCCAGGACTGGAGCTGGGTGCCGCCGTTGCCGGAGCGGATGATCTGGCGCAGGTCCTCGGCGAAGGCCGGCGGGGCGTGGTCCTCGACCTTGGCCGGGTCGACGGTGACGGCGACCCGGTTGTTGGCGTTGGACTCGTCACCGATGAACCACTTGTTGTCCCAGTACGCCGGCCAGGCGACACCGCTGTCGGTGTCCACCTTCTCGCGCTGGTAGGTCGGGCCGTTCATGATGGCCTGGCCGCCGCCCTTGAGGTACGGCTGGGTGAACTTCTCCTCGCCCGCCACGTACGTGGGCAGCCCGCTGCCGTCGGCACGCTTCGGGTAGACCGGGCCACCGCCCTGCGGCGAGTACCAGATCATGTTGTCCCGGGCCGGCGGGATGTTGACCAGACCGGTGTTGCGCGGCGACTCGTTCTTCAGGTTGTCGCAGTCGTACCAGCCGGTCAGCACGTTCGCGTCGGTGTTGCTCCGGTCCCGGTAGGGCTGCCGGTTGCCCATGCAGTACGGCCAGCCCTGGTTGCCCGCCGAGGTGATGATCGTGGCGGTCTCGTACTTCGCCGGGCCGAGGTCCGGGCTGGGGCCGCCGGCGTCCGGGCCGACCCAGGCGGCGGTCAGCCAGTGGTTGACCGGGTCCCAGGCGATCCGGGCGATGTTGCGCACGCCCATCACGTAGATCTCCGGACGCGTCTTGCCGCCGCCCTCCTCCTTGCCGTTGAACAGGTTGCCCGACGGGATCGTGTAGCTGCCGTCCGCCTCCGGGTGGATGCGGAGGATCTTGCCGTTGAGGTCGTTGGTGTTGCCGGAGGTACGCCGGGCGTCCTGGAACGAGGTGCCCTGGTACTCCTGGGTCCAGTTGTTGCCGGAGTAGCCGCTGGACCCGCCGGAGGAGTTGCTGTCGCCGCTACCGATGTAGAGGTTGCCGCTCTCGTCGAAGGTCATCCCGCCACCGGCATGGCAGCAGCTGTGGATCTGGGTGTCCCAGTGCAGCAGGTCCTTGCGGGTGGCCTGGTCAATCGTCTGCTTCGCGGCGTCGTAGGTGAACCGGGAGACGGTCCGCTGGCCGATCCGCCGGTCCCGGTCGATGGACTCGTGGGGCATCCAGTAGGCGTAGACCCAGCCGTTCTGGGCGAACTTCGGGTCGAGGGTGATGCCGACCAGGCCCTCCTCGTTCTTCACCAGCTCGCTGCCGCTGCCCCGGTTGCCCATCACGGGGAGGGTGGTCAGCAGCTTGGCCTGCTTGGTCTTCGGGTCCCACCGGTGGATCGTGCCGCAGCCGAGGCCGACCTTCGGGTCGTCCCAGCTGGCGATCGGCCCGGTCGGGCAGGCCGCCTTGCCGATGTAGTACACCGCGCCGTCGGGCGCAATGGTCAGACCGTGCGGCTCACCGATCTGGTCGAGCTGCCCCGGCTGGTTGGCGGCGGTGAGCCGCTCGATCCGGTAGTTCGAGGCGATGGTCGCCTGGCAGTCGCCGCGGACCATGCCGGTCGTCCACTTGATCGCGCCGGCCAGGTGGCCCTGGAACTGCTTGTCGCCGCTCCAGCTCTCCTCCGTGCGCCCCATGCCGGTGTAGAACGACCGGCCGCCGTCGTAGTCCTGGCACCAGGAGATCGGGTGGAACGCCCCGTTGCCGCTCAGCCCCGCGTTGTAGGTGCCCTCCTCGACCTGGGCGATGGTGTGGACCTTGCCGATCGGGCTCGGATCCCAGTTGATCCACTGGTCGGAGCGGGTCCAGGTCAGCGGCAACCCCTTGTTGGCGGGGTGCTGCCGGTCGGTGACGTCGACGACGGCCCGCTGCACCGTGCTGTCCGGGGCGGGTCCGGAGTCGGGGCCGATCAGCCACAGCTCGGCCAGCTGGATCAGCGGCTCGCCGCTGTTCGCGGTGATGTTCAGCCGGTAGTGCTGGTACGCCGTGCTGTTGTCGAAGCTGTACTGCTTGGTCTGGAACCGCTGCGGGAAGGTCTCCCCGGTCCGGGTGTCCAGGTCGGTCCAGGTGGTGCCGTCCTGGGAGCCCTGCAGGGTCCAGTTCTTCGGGTCCCGGCCGGGGAAGTCGTTGGCCGAGGTCAGCGCGTAGCGGGACACCACGACCGGCTTGGCCAGCTTGGCCGCGAGCCACCCGGTCGGGGAGAAGGTCAGCCACTTGGTGCCCGTCGACCCGTCGATCGCCTTCGCGGCGGTCTCGTTCGGCGGGTTCTCGGCGCTCGCCGTGGCCGAGACCGGCTTCTCGGCGTTGGGCAGGCCGGCGGCCGGACGACTGCCGATCAGCCCGGTGAACCAGGCGGACTCCGGCTGGGCGCGCGCGGCGTCGTGGACGCCGACGAAGCCGCCGCCGCCCTTGACGTACGCCTGGAAGGCCGCCTCCTGGGCGTCGTTGAGCGTCACCCCGTTGGCGGAGAGGAACACCACCGCGCGGTACCGGGCCAGGTTGCCGAAGGTGAACACCGCCGGGTCGGCGGAGTCGTCGACGGTGAAGCCGTGCTCGGCGCCGAGCTCCCTGATCGTCGTGGTCGCCCGGGCGACCGGGTCGTCCTGCTTGTCCACCGGGCCGTGGAAGACCAGCACCTTCACGGCCGCGGCGGCCGCGGCCGAGGCGGGCGTCGGATTCACGGCCTGGGCGGGCAGGGCCAGCATGCCGAGCGCCAGCGCGGCGCTCGAGGCCAGGGCGCCGGCGCGGCGGGGCGCCTTCGCGCGCCGCGGAACGGTCCCGGCGACCGGTGTCGGTGTGGTGGATCCCGTCGAGTCGGAACGAAGGCGTCCGACCCATCGGGAGAACCGGAAATGGCGTCCTTGAGCCATCTCGACTCCTCTGTGTTGAGGGACATGGGTTTTCCGGATCGGTCATCCGGGGTGAGGCTGGGTGGCCGGATGACGGGGTGGGTGGTGGCGACCGAGGTGCCGGTCGGGTCGGGGGCGTGGCTGCTGGTCCTCGACGCTGGGGGCCGGCAGCCACGCCGCCCGGGTCACGGTGACCGCGGCGGGCGCGGGTGGTCAGCCGTGCTGGTGCGCTCCGCCGTCGGTGGCGGGTTGGCTGTCGCCGGTCGGCTGGCCGGCGTCGGCGACGGCCGGATGCTGGTGGTCCATCCCCGGGGGCATCTGCCCGTTCTCGTCGAGGACGTGCAGCATCGTCGACATGCCGGCGTCGGAGTGGAACTGCATGTGGCAGTGCAGCATCCAGTGCCCCGGTCCGACCGAGTCACCGGCCACCACCTGAACCCCGAAGGAGTCGCCGGGGCCGAGCGTCTTGTTGTCGATGATCGGTACGGAGTCGGCGAACGGTTGGCCGTTGCTCACCATCCCCGTCCGGGTGTCCGCCCAGGAGTGCCCGTGCAGGTGGAAGGTGTGCATGTCGTTGCCGATGCCGATGACGACGAACTCGACCCGCTCCCCCTTCCGGGCGACCAGGCAGGTCGGGCCGGGCTGCGGGTTCGCCGCGTCGCAGGTGTCGGTGGCCTCGCCCCGGCGCAGGTTGATGCTCTGCCGGTCACCGAAGGCGGTCACGTAGGTCCGGTCCGGCTTCGGGTCGCCCGGCCGGCGGACGACCAGCCCGCCGAAGAGGCCGGACGAGAGGCCCTGCGTACCGTGCGGCCCGCCCACCACGTGGTCGTGGTACCACCAGTAACCGGCCGTGCCCTGCGCCCCGGTCCTGGTGTTGCGCGGCGCGGCGTACCAGGTGTACGTGCGCGACGCGCCCGGCGGGACGAACGACTCGCTCTGCACCGTGCCGTCGGACTGCTGGGTGTACTTGACCCCGTGCACGTGCAGCGAGACGCCGAGCGGGTGGGCCGGGTTGGTGCGCAGCGCCGCCAGCGTCTCGGCGGAGACCTGGTTGTGCAGGGTGATGGCGAGGCACTCCCCCTCCATCATCTCCATGGTCGGCCCCGGGTAGGAGGCCGTCTCCGGGGTGAGGCCGTAGCCGAGCCGGATCTGCGTGCCGTCCTTCGGCAGCTCCACCGCGTACAACTGGAGGCTGCGGTCCGGCTTGACGCAGCCCTCGGGCCGTTCGGCGGAGAACATCCCCGTGCCGGCGGCCGCGAGGCCACCGGCCCCGACCAGAGTCAGCAGGACGACCGCCGCGACGACCAGCAGCCGCCGCGCCCCGGAGCGGGGACGATCGGGCCGGGCCGCGTCGGGTTCCGGGAGCGGATCGGTCTCCGCCAGCCGCCAGGCGCTCACCGGGCACCCCGCAGCTCCACCATGCGCTGGTAGCTCCGCTCGGCGGCGCCCAGCGACCCGGGCGGGTTGGGCTGGGCGTTCGGCCCGGAGTCCTGCTCCCACAGGTACTCGAAGCAGCCCCCGCCCTTCAGCTCGCCGAAGAAGTCGGCGAACGGGATGACCCCGGCGCCGAACTCGACGTCCAGGTAGGAGTTGCCCTGCTGGGGGTCGGGCAGCGGGACGCCGTCCTTGACGTGGAACAGCGGGTACCGGTGCGGCTGGGCGTTGACGTAGTCGACCGGGCGGAAGCCGGGGTACTTCCGCGCCCCGCCGTACGCCCAGAGGATGTCCATCTCCAGGTACACGTACCGCGGGTCGGTGAGTTCCAGGAACAGGTCGTACAGCCGCACGTCGGGGCGGTCGACCGCGAAGCTGAACTCGATCGTGTGGTTGTGCTGGTAGAGCTTGATGCCCCGGGCCGCGGCGGCGGCGCCCCACGCGTTGAACTCCGCGGCGGCCGCCTGGTACCCGGCGATCGTGCGGTCGCCGGTGGGCGCCTGGGCGGTGCCGATGGCCGGCATGCCCAGGGTCTCCGCGACTTCGAGCTCCCACTCCAGGTTGGTTCGGAAGTCGTTCAGCCCGCGGTGGCTGCCCGCCGCCTTCAGCCCGTTGTCGTCCAGCAGCTGCCGGATCTGGGCCGGGGTGATCGCGCCGACGGCGCCCTGGGTGTAGCCGGCGAACTCCACCTCCCGGTAGCCGATCCGGGAGAGCTCCTCGAAGACCGCCGCGAACCCGACCTGCGCGATCTTGTCCCGGACGCTGTAGAGCTGGATGCCCATGTGGCCGCGCGGGATCAGGTGACCGTTCGAGTCGTCGCCCGCTGCGGTGGCGGGTAGGGCTCCGGTGAGGCTGGCCGCGGTGACCGCCACGGTGGAGCCGGCGAGCCCGCGCAGCAGCGCCCGGCGGTCGATCCTGTTCTTTGCCATGGTTGGTTCCCTTCGCTCGATCAGCAGCAGGTGGTCGAGTTGGCGGCGGAGGCCGACCCGTTCGGGCAGCACGGGGTGAGCGGCGCGATCCGCACGTCGCGGAAGCTGATGACGTCGGCGGTGCCGTGGTTCTGCAGGCCGATGTATCCGCGCGCGCTCTGCCGTCCGGCCCCGCCGGGGTCGTCGGCCCGGGGCGGGCTGAAGACCGTGTCCGGGGTGTTCACGTAGTCGTTGATCAGCTCTCCGTTGCGGAAGACGGAGTAGTGCTGGCCGACCACCCGGATCTCGTAGTCGTTCCAGGTGCCCTTCGGGGTGACGTGGGCGCCGGCCAGGTCGACCCGGTCGAAGCCGTACACCGATCCGCTCTTGTACTGGTCGCCGTCGGGCCGGTCGAGGATCTGGAGTTCGTGGCCGTACTTGATGGCCACCCACTCCGGGCGCGGCTCGTCGGGGTGCGCGCGGACGTCCGGGAACCGGACGAAGACCCCGCTGTTGGCCCGGCCGTCGGCGGGGGCGTCGTCGCGCCACCGCAGCTTCAGCGAGAAATCGCCGTACGCGCTGACCGGGAACCACAGCATGCCGAGCCCCGGCTCGGGCCGGCTGCTGATCGACCCGTCGGCGTTGCGGGTGAAGCCGCCCGCGCCGACGTGCTGCCAGCGGCCGAAGGACGCGGCCGTGTTGTCCAGCAGCGGCTGGTAGCCGTTCTTTTCGTCCGGCTTGCCGACGCCTGAGCGGGCCGCCGCGCTGATCAGTCGCCCGTGCTCCAGGTGGGTGATGACACCCAGGTGGTGCAGGTGCTCGGCGACCACCGTCAGGTAGGAGACGAACTCGCCGTGGTTCGGCCAGCTCCGCTCGTCCTCGATGACGTTGTTGATCGTGCAGTCGTCCTCGACGACCCGGTTGGGCACGCCGCTGTCCACGGTGCCGAGCCACACGGTCGGGCGGGTGTCCTTGACCGGGCAGTCGGGCCCGGGGCCGCTCGCCACCACGGTGAACGTGACCGACGCGGTGCCCGAGGTGTTGCCGGCCTTGTCGGTGGCCCGGTAGCTGAGCGTGTGCTGTCCGGGTTGGTTCACCGTGACCGGCGCCGAATACCGGCTGTAGGGCTGCCCGTCGAGGGAGTACTCGATCCGGTCGACGCCCGAGCCCGCGTCGGCGGCCGACAGCGTCACCGTGGCGCTGCCGAGGTAGGCGCCGTCGTCGTCGAGCTGGCCGGAGACGGCGGCGGTCGCGGTCGGCGGGGTGGTGTCGGCGGGCGGCGTCTGCACCACCGTGAACGACACCGTCTGCGCCGACGAGGTGTTACCGGCCTTGTCCGTCGCCCGGTAGCTGGCCGTGTGCTGACCCGGCTGGTTCACCGTCACCGGCGCGGAGTAGCCGGCGTAGGGCTGCCCGTCGAGGGAGTACTCGATCCGGTCGACGCCCGAGCCCGCGTCGGCGGCCGACAGCGTCACCGTGGCGCTGCCGACGTACGCGCCGTCGGCGTCCCTCTGCCCGGTCACCGTCGCGGTCGCGGTGGGCGGCGTCGTGTCGGCGGGCGGCGTCTGCACCACGGTGAACGACACGGACTGGGCCGACGAGGTGTTACCCGCCTTGTCGTTCGCCCGGTACGACACCGTGTGCTGGCCCGGCTGATTCACCGTCACCGGCGCCGAGTAGGCGGCGTAGGCACCCCCGTCCAGGGAGTACTCGATCCGGTCCACGCCGGAGCCGGTGTCGGTCGCGGACAGGGTCACCGTGGCGCTGCCGACGTACGCGCCGTCGGCGTCCTTCTGCCCGGTCACCGCGGCCGTCACCGTCGGCGGGGTGGTGTCGGCAGGCGGCGTCTGCACCACCGTGAAGGAGACAGACTGCGCCGACGAGGTGTTGCCCGCCTTGTCCGTCGCCCGGTAGCTGACCGTGTGCTGACCCGGCTGGTTCACCGCCACGGGCGCGGAGTAGCCGGCGTAGGGCTGCCCGTCGAGGGAGTACTCGATCCGGTCCACACCCGAGCCGCTGTCCGTCGCCGACAGGGTCACCGTCGCGCTGCCCACGTACGCGCCGGTCGCATCCCTGTCCCCGGAGACCGCGGCCGTCACGGTCGGGGGCGTGGTGTCGGCGGGCGGCGTCTGTACCACCGTGAAGGAGACCGCCTGGGCCGACGAGGTGTTGCCCGCCTTGTCGGTCGCCCGGTAGTTGACCGTGTGCTGGCCCGGCTGGTTGACCGTCACCGGCGCCGAGTAGGCCGCGTAGGCGGCCCCGTCGAGGGAGTACTCGATCCGGTCCACGCCCGAGCCGGTGTCCGTCGCCGACAGGGTCACCGTCGCGCTGCCGACATAGGCGCCGTTGGCGTCCTTCTGCCCGGTCACCGCCGCGGTCACCGTCGGCGGCGTGGTGTCCGCCGGCGGCGTCTGCACCACCGTGAACGACACCGACTGCACCGACGAGGTGTTACCCGCCTTGTCCGTCGCCCGGTAGTTGACCGTGTGCTGACCCGGCTGGTTCACCGTCACCGGCGCCGAGTAGGTGCCGTACGCGCCGCCGTCCAGGGCGTACTCGACGCGGGACACCCCGGAACCGGTGTCGGTCGCCGACAGGGTCACGGTGGCGCTGCCCACGTACGCGCCGGTCGCGTCCTTCTCCCCGGAGACCGCGGCCGTCACCGTCGGGGGTGTGGTGTCCGATCCTCCGTCGGTGACGACCAGGAGCCCGGTCATGCCGCCGTGGCCGGGGATCGAGCAGAAGTACCGGTAGGTGCCGGCCGTGAGGACCACGTCGACCGTCCACCGGCCCCCGTTGCTGTCCGACGGATCGGCCAGGATGTTCACGTCGACATCGCTGTTGTACGCGGGGTTCCCGGTCTCGAAGGTGAGGGTGTGCTGCATGCCGGTGGTGTTGCCGGTGGCCGCGCTGTTCTCGAAGACGAGGGTGGCCGGTCCAGCCGTGGCGGTCGTCGGCGCGGACCGGTACGACAGGAAGTTGTCGCCGGCGGTCCAGGTGAGGGCCTGGGCCTGCAGTTGCTGCGACGGCGTGGTCGCCCCGGCCGTCGCCGGCCGTTCCGGATCGGTCGGACGCGCGTTCGCCGGGGACGCAGCCACGGCGGCGGTCAGCAGGAGGACCATCGTGGCAATGGTCGCCATCGGCCTCCTGAGCCGGCTCAGGGTGAGTCGGCCGCGCGGTGGATGTGGATTCATGGATGCCTCTCTCACGGTCCGGGAGAACACCGGGCGGAGCGTGCGTCGGCCCGTCGATGTCAGGAGTGGTCGAAGCCGCCCGGCGGCCCCTCCCTGGCCGCGCGGGATCCCCGGCCGTGGCGGCTCGCCACGGTCGTCCGGTGTGGAGTGGTGGTGGTCCGGTGTCGGCGGCGGTCCGGATCGCACGCGGCATCGGACGCGGTTCCGCGTCGGAGCTGAGGGGTCTCGTCGGGTAAGGGCGGACATCGGTCGAGCCTCGGCGCGTGCCCGCGCCGGGTCGCCGTGGTGCGGCGTTGACCCGGGGACGGCCATTCCTGGCCGGTCATGGCCTCCGGGCGGGTTGCGCCGCCTGAAGGCCATCGTCGAGAACTACCGTGCCAGTCGTGCTCGACGAAACATATTGACAGTGCTGACCCTACTAACTTCCGCACAGGGTGTCCATAGCTTTCGTCTACGCCGCAGCTACTTTGCGCTACAGCAAACGAAAGTGGTGTCAGGGGCGGAATTCGGCCCTCCCCCGCCACCGTCGGCAAGGCACGGGGTCGAAGCGTCACGGGCGGCGGACACCGACCGCCTCACCGGTGTCGCCACAAAGGACAGAACTCGTCGCGGCGATCCGGCAACATGAGCCAGGTGATGCTGCTGTTCCCCGCCGACCCGCTGCGTCCGCGCCGCCCGGACGACCACTTCGCCGCGGAGGCCGAGGCTGCCCGGGCGGCCGGGATCCTCGTCGCCCTGGTGGACCACGACCTGCTCGCTTCCGGTCACGATCCGGCCCGGGCGGTGGCGGCCGTACGGGCCTCCGGGGTCGCGGTCTACCGCGGCTGGATGCTGCGGGCCGACCGGTACGCCGACCTCGCGGACGCCCTGGCCGCCCGGGACGTGCGGCTGCGTACGACGCCGGCGCAATATCGCCGGGCCCATGAGCTGCCCGGCTGGTACGAGGCGTTACGGACCGTCACGCCTGAGTCGGTCTGGACCACCGGGGCGGGGCGGGCCGCGTTCGACGCGGCCCGGCGGGCGCTCGGCGGCGGGCCGGCGGTACTGCGCGACTGGACGAAATCGGCCAAGCACCACTGGCACGAGGCGGCGTTCATCCCGGACCTCGCCGACGACGACGCCGCGTGGCGCGTCGCCACCCGCCTCCTGCAGCTGCGCGAGGACGACTTCACGGGCGGCTTCGTGCTGCGCCGGTTCGAGCGGTTCACCGGGGCCGAGGTACGCACCTGGTGGATCGACGGCCGGTGGGCGCTCGTCGGCCCGCACCCGGACACCCCGGACGCCGCCCCGACGGACGGGGTCAACCCCGGCTTCCTCACCCCGTTGGTCGCCCCGCTCGGCCTGCCGTTCGTGACGGTGGACCTGGCCCGGCACGCCGACGGACGGTGGCGGGTGGTCGAGCTCGGCGACGGCCAGGTCAGCGACCGCCCGGCCACCGTCGCTCCGTCGGCGCTGATCACCGCGCTGGGCCGGGCCTTCGCCGGGGCGTCCTGACCGGACGGCGGTGGCACCCCCGGTCAGCCCGGCGTGGCGAGCTCCCGACCGGGGCTCGCGCACCTCGTCGTCATCCGCGCGAAACCCCGTCGTGACATCACCCGAACGACGGGAGGGGCCGGCGGTGCGGCGGATGATCACGGTTCGTTCAGCGCCGACCGACGGGCCGTACGGCCGGGGACGATCGGCGCCTCGGCGCGGCACCAAGACGCGCCATCAGCGGATAGCGGCATTAGCCGCAAGTTGGGCGCGGCCTCTTTCGCCGCCGAGAACATAAGGGCTGATCAGGGGCTATTGAAGATCATGGCTTCCTGAATTGTCGATGTCGCCGAGTCGATCGGAACAAGACCGTTGCCTCGGTCACCCATTGATCTGCACCGCTGCCCGTGTGATCGTGCTGCCACGAGTCACCGACCCCGGTGGCTCGGGATGGTCGGTCGGTCGATCCGGGGCACGCCGGCAGCTCCGGAGACCGCCATCGCCCGCCTTGCAGCTTGACCGCGGCGCGCGTCCCTACCGGGCTCCGCGCGCCGCCTAGGAACAGGAGCACACCCCCTTGAAGCTCTCACCCCGCCTCGCCGCGCTCGCCGGTGCGGCCGCGGCCGGTCTGATCGCCGCCGGCACCGCCGCGGCCGTACAGGCCGCACCGCCCAGCCCCGCCCCCGACGCGGCCCAGGCCCGCGCACTCGCCGCCAGGTCGGCCAGCGCGCTGGTCGCCAGCCGCCCGCAGTACCTGCACGCCAGCTCCGACGAGGCATTCGTCCAGAAGCCCGTCATCACCTCCGAGGGCACCCAGTACGTGCCCTACGAGCGCACCTACAAAGGCCTGCCGGTGACCGGCGGTGACTTCGTCCTGGCGACCGACTCCGCCGGAAACCTGAAGTACGCCTCCGTGGCCCAGCAGCAGAGCATCGGCAGCCTCGCCACGACGCCGAAGCTGCGGTCCGCGGCCGCGGAGCGGACCGCCCGCGCGCAGCTGAAGACGGTGACCACCGTCGAGGGCACCACGCTCGTCGTCTACACCCTCGACAGCAAGCCGGCCCTGGCCTGGGAGACCACCCTGCGGGGCACCGACGCCGAGGGCCCGAGCCGGCTCACCGTGGACGTCGACGCCCTCACCGGCAAGGTGCTGCGCAAGCAGGAGCGCATCGTGCACGGCAGCGGCACCGGCGCCTGGAACGGGCCGGTCACGTTGAACACCACCCTCTCCGGCAGCACGTACTCCATGAAGGACCCGAACGTCACCAACCAGAGCTGCCAGGACGCCGCGACCAACACGACGTTCTCCGGCTCCGACGACGTCTGGGGCAACGGCACCGCCACCAACAAGGAGACCGGCTGCGTCGACGCGCTCTTCGCCGCGCAGACCGAGCACAAGATGCTGTCGCAGTGGCTCGGCCGCAACGGCGCGAACGGCAGCGGTGGCGCCTGGCCGATCCGGGTCGGCCTGAACGACCAGAACGCGTACTACGACGGCACCCAGGTACAGATCGGCAAGAACACCTCGGGCCAGTGGATCAGCTCGCTCGACGTGGTGGCCCACGAGATCGGCCACGGCATCGACGACAACACGCCGGGCGGCATCTCCGGCAACGGGACGCAGGAGTTCGTCGCGGACACCTTCGGCGCGGCCACCGAGTGGTTCGCCAACGAGCCGTCCACCTACGACGCCCCCGACTTCCTGGTCGGCGAGAAGATCAACCTGGTCGGCAGCGGGCCGATCCGCAACATGTACAACCCGTCGGCGCTGGGCGACCCCAACTGCTACTCCAGCAGCATCCCCAGCACTGAGGTGCACGCCGCGGCCGGCCCCGGCAACCACTGGTTCTACCTGCTGGCCATGGGCAGCAACCCGACCAACGGCCAGCCGACCAGCTCGACCTGCAACGGCAGCACCGTGACCGGCCTCGGCATCCAGAAGGCCATGAAGATCATGTACAACGCGATGCTGCTGAAGACCTCGTCCTCGTCGTACCTGAAGTACCGCACCTGGACGCTGCAGGCGGCGAAGAACCTCTACCCGACCAGCTGCACCGAGTTCAACACGGTCAAGGCCGCCTGGGACGCGGCGAGCGTGCCGGCCCAGTCCGGCGACCCGACCTGCAGCGGCACCACCACCCCGCCGCCCACCGGCAGCTGCACCGGCCAGAAGCTGGCCAACCCCGGCTTCGAGTCCGGCGCGGTGAGCTGGAGCGCCACCTCGGGCGTCATCACCAACTCGACCAGCCAGCCCGCGCACGGCGGTTCGTACAAGGCGTGGCTCGACGGGTACGGCTCGACCCACACCGACACCCTGTCGCAGGCGGTGAGCATCCCGGCCGGATGCCGGGCCACGCTCTCCTTCTACCTGCACATCGACACGTCTGAGTCGGGCAGCACGGCCTACGACAAGCTGACCGTCAAGGCCGGCAGCACCACCCTGGCGACATACTCCAACGTGAACGCCGCCACCGGCTACGTCCTGAGGTCCTTCGACGTCTCGTCGCTGGCCGGCACCACCGTGACCATCTTGTTCAGCGGCGTGGAGGACAGCTCCCTGCAGACCTCCTTCGTCGTCGACGACACCGCGCTCACCCTGAGCTGATCGAAGACGCAGCGGCCGGTCGTCGTCCTCCCGACGGCCGGCCGCTGCGCCGCGTTCTCCATCCCGGGATTGTGATCCGGGGCACCGACATTTCGCCGACCGGCGCGGGTCAGCCCGTCCGGCCGCCGCCCAGCCGGGCGGCGGCGTGCTCCATCGCCTGGCTGAACATCTCCATCTGCCGCCTCGACTGCTCCCGCAGCCCACCGAGCCGGGCGGCCAGGGCGTCCACGTCGGCCCGCGCCGAGGCGCTGACCTGGGTGTCGAGGTTGGCGAGGGCGGCGTTGACGGCCACCACGATGTGTGCGCAGAGCGCCTCGATCCCCTCGGCCGACAGCCGCGGGTCGACGGTGACGGACTCCAACCGCCCACCCTGGACGACCACGGCCCGCACCAGCCCGTCGGCCGCGGCGCCGGTGCCGCGGAGCAGCTCCTCCGCATCGCCGTCGGTGTGCTCGGCGGGCCGGGAGCGCATCGCCGACAGCGCCTGCTGCGTCCGGGTCAGCAGCTCCTCGAGGCTCGCGGCCGCGGAGAACGGTTCGTTGGTCATACCCGCGCTTTCTTCACGTCCTTCCCGAGCACCGTGACGATAGCAATCCCCCGTCCGGCCCGCCGGGGACACCGGCACCACGTCCACCACGACGGCGAACGCCCGGCCGGAGCACCGGCCGGGCGTTCGTCGGCTGCGCCGGCTCCGGCCCAACGGGATCGGATCCGGCGGTACGTCAGCGCAGCCGGAGCTGCTGGCCCGGGAAGATCAGGCCCGGATCGGCACCGACCACGCGCTTGTTGCGCTCGTACAGCGCGTGCCATCCGCCGGCGAGGTCCCGCATGTCGGCGATCATCGACAGCGTGTCGCCGGGCTTGACCACGTAGGTGGTGGTCGAGTCGCCCGCGGCCGGCGCGGTACGCCGGTGGCTGCGGGTCGCCGGCTGCTCGCTCCGCGAGGAGCGCTTCTCCCCCTTCGACTTCGATCCCGAGTCCGACCGGGACGTCGAGCCGGAGTCCCTGGTGGAGTACTGCCGGGTCGAGCCGCCCTTCTTGCCGCAGACCGGCCAGGCGCCGATGCCCTGCCCGTCGAGGACCTTCTCGGCGATGGCGATCTGCTCGCCGCGGCTGGCCAGGTCGGCGCGGCTGGCGTACTTCTGGCCGCCGTAGCCGTTCCAGGTGCTCTTGGAGAACTGGAGGCCGCCGTAGTAGCCGTTGCCGGTGTTGATGTGCCAGTTGCCGCCGGACTCGCACTGGGCGATGGCGTCCCAGTTGACGCTGGCCGCGCTGGCCGGCGCGGCCGGGCCGAGGATCGCGGCGGCGCCGGTCGCGGCACCGACGACGAGCGCCCCGACGGCGAGGCGGCGCGCGCCGGTCCGTCGGTGGCGTGCGGTGTATTCAGTTGCCATGGTGTGGTTTCCTCCACGCCGACGAGGTGAGCTGTCGGGTTCGGGCCGAGGAGCCCGGCCGCCGTCAGGCGGCTTCACCCCGAGGTGTCGAGCACCGAGGAACGTGTGGGTCCCCCGCTCCCGCCTGAGGTCAGGTACCGACGGGCCGGCGGCGGGATTAGGCGTTGCCGGTCCGTGGTGTCCGCGATCGCGAACGCATACGACGTTAGGAACGGTTTCGGACGATCGCCCACTTCTTGTGAAGTTCTTCACCCGGCCGGGCGAAGGGCCGGAATTTCGAGTTGCGACACTCCCGAACGTGCAATAGGGAGGCCGCCGGGTCGACGCCCGGCGGCCTCCGCGAACGCGTTCAGTACGTCAGGCCGTAGCCCTGCGGGAAGAGCGGAACCTGCCCGTCGCCGGCGTTGATGGGCTGCTGACTGACCGAGTTCATCCAGGTCATCGGCAGTTTCCCGGTCGGCGCGGCACCGAAGAGGACGTCGGCCACGCCGGCGCCCTCGGTGCCGGGCAGCCAGGACGCCAGCAGCGCGTTCCAGCCGGGCAGCCCGGTGGCGATGTCCAGCGGCCGGCCGGACACCAGCACCACGATCACCGGCACGCCGGCGTTGCGCAGGGTGGCGATGGTGCGCAGGTCCTCCCGGTCCAGGCTCATGCTGCCGGTCCGGTCGCCCTGGCCCTCCGCGTACGGTGTCTCGCCGACGACGGCGACCGCGGCCCGGTAGCTGCTGTCGATGCCGGTGCCGCGCTGGTTGTAGGTGACCGTCGTGGTCGGACCGACCGCGGCGCGGATGCCCTGCAGGATCGTGGTGCCTGGGGTGATGGCGCCGGACGAGCCCTGCCAGGAGATGGTCCAGCCGCCGCTCTGGTTGCCGATGTTGTCGGCGTTCCTGCCGGCCACGAAGATCTTGTTGTTGTCCCGGGCCAGCGGCAGCACGGCGCCGGCGTTCTTCAACAGCACCTGGGACTGGCGCACGGCCTGCCGGGCCAGCGCCCGGTGGGCGGCGTTGCCCACCGTCGGGGTCCAGGCCCGGTCGGTGTACGGGCGCTCGAAGAGGCCCAGCTCGAACTTCTTGGTGAGGATGCGCCGGTTCGCGTCGTCGATCCGGCTCAGCGGCACGTGCCCGTTCTGCACCTCCGCGCGCAGGGTGCTGATGAAGTTCTTCCAGGCGGTGGGCACCATGACCATGTCGATGCCGGCGTTGATCGCGGTGGCGACCTCGGCGGCGGTGAAGCCGGAGCTGCCGTCGATCTGGTCGATGCCGTTCCAGTCCGAGACGACGAAGCCGCTGAAGCCGAGTTCGCCCTTGAGGACGGTGCTGATCAGGTACTGGTTGCCGTGCATCTTGACGCCGTTCCAGCTGCTGTAGGAGATCATCACCGAGCCGACGCCGCGCTGCACCGCGGCCTGGAACGGGGGCAGGTGGATCGCCCGCAGCTCGGCCTCGGTCAGCTGGGTGTTGCCCTGGTCGTCGCCGCCGGTGGTGCCGCCGTCGCCGACGTAGTGCTTGGCGGTGGCGAGCACCGAGGTCGGGCCGCCCAGGGTCGTGCCCTGCAACCCGGTGACCAGGGTGGACATCTCCGAGGGCAGGTCCGGCGTCTCGCCGAACGACTCGTAGGTGCGGCCCCAGCGGTCGTTGCGGGCCACGCAGAGGCAGGGCGCGAAGTCCCAGTCGACGCCGGTGCCGGAGACCTCCTCGGCCACCGCCTGGCCGATCTGCTGCACCAGGGCCGGGTCGCGGGTCGCCCCGAGCCCGATGTTGTGCGGGAAGATCGTCGCGCCGACCACGTTGTTGTGCCCGTGCACGGCGTCCACGCCGTAGATCACCGGGATGGCCAGCGGCGTGGCGAGAGCGGCGCGCTGGAAGCCGTCGTACATGTCGGCCCAGCTGGTCGCGGTGTTGGGCGAGGGCGCGGAGCCGCCACCGGAGAGCAGCGAGCCGAGCCGGTAGGTGGTCAGGTCGGCGGCGGTCACCGAGCCACGCTCGGCCTGGGTCATCTGGCCGATCTTCTCGTCCAGCGTCATCCGGGCGAGCAGGTCGGCGACGCGGGTGGCGACGGGCAGGCTCGGGTCCTGGTAGGGGTAGGTGGCGGCGGCGGCCGGGCCGGGCACGGCCAGGGCGGTCACCGCGACGAGGAGCAGGGC
Organism: Micromonospora kangleipakensis; assembly: GCF_004217615.1. Classification (NCBI taxonomy): domain Bacteria; kingdom Bacillati; phylum Actinomycetota; class Actinomycetes; order Micromonosporales; family Micromonosporaceae; genus Micromonospora; species Micromonospora kangleipakensis. The sequence goes on from NZ_SHLD01000001.1 coordinate 5,065,062, forward strand.
GAGGCTGAGCGGACGGCGGACACGGTGGTGGCGGGTCACGGGTCACTCCTCCCGGAGGAACGGCAATGCCGTTGTCCGGCACCATATGCCACCCGGACATCGATGGACACCGCTGACCGAGCCGAGCTGTGAACAATCCTGTCGATTCCTCGGGTCCCGTGATCACCGCATTCCGGCCCGGGCTACGGTGGCGGGGTCCGCCGGCACGACGCAGCCAACGACCGACCGGCGGCGCGGATCGGGGCGAGGTGGCGGAGCGGACATGACCGACTACGGGCACGAGCTGATCTTCGGCAGCTTCCTCACCCCGACCGCCGGCCAGCCCGAGCAGGTGGTCGCCCTCGCCAAGCTCTGCGAGCAGGTCGGCCTGGACCTCGCCACCTTCCAGGACCACCCGTACCAGCCGAACTTCCTGGACACCTGGACGCTGATGTCGTTCGTGGCGGCGGCGACCAGCCGGATCCGGCTGGCCGGCAACGTGCTGAACCTGCCGCTGCGCCAACCGGTGGTGCTGGCCCGCAGCGTGGCCAGCCTGGACCTGCTCAGCGGTGGCCGGGTCGAGCTGGGCCTCGGGGCCGGCGCGTTCTGGGAGGCGATCGAGGCCGTCGGCGGACGCCGGCTCACGCCCGGCCAGGCGGTGGAGGCGCTGGACGAGGCGATCCGGGTCATCCGGGAGATCTGGGCCGACGACCGGCGGGGCATCGTCCGCGTCGACGGGGAGCACTACCGGGTGGTCGGCGCGAAGCGCGGGCCCGCACCGGCGCACGAGGTGGGAATCTGGGTCGGCGCGTACAAGCCGCGGATGCTGCGGCTGGTCGGGCGGGCGGCGGACGGCTGGCTGCCGTCGCTGGCGTACCTGCCCAAGGGGCCGGCGGAGCTGGCCGAGCTCAACGCGCTGGTCGACGAGGGCGCCGAGGCGGCCGGGCGGGATCCCCGGTCGGTACGGCGGCTGCTCAACCTGTCGGGCCGGTTCACCCGGTCCCGCTCGGACTTCCTCGTCGGGCCGCCGGAGCAGTGGGTGGAGGAGCTGGCCGGGCTCGCCCTCGACCACGGCACGTCCGGGTTCATCCTCGGCGCCGACGACCCCACCGCGATCCAGCTCTTCGCCCAGGAGGTCGCGCCCGCGGTCCGCGAGCTGGTCGCCGCCGAACGCGCCGAGCCCGGCAGCCGGGCGCGGGCCGTCGAGGAGCAGCGGGAGGCGGTCGAGGCCGGCGGTGCCACCACCCTCGCCGTCACCGCCACCCCCGATCCGGGGGTACGGCTCAGGAACCGCCGCCTGTGGGACGAGTCGACCCGCCCGGAGGCGCCGCCCGCGCCGGCCGGGCACGTCTACACGCCGCACGCCCAGGCCGTCGGGGCGCACCTGGTCGACGTGCACGACCACCTGCGTCAGGAGCTCGGCCAGGTACGCGACCTGCTCCAGCAGGCCGGGGCGCCGTCTCCCCCGGCGACGCCCGGGCGGTGCTCAACGAGATGACCATGCGGCAGAACAACTGGACGCTGGGGGCGTACTGCGCCGCGTACTGCACGGCGGTGACCCAGCACCACGGGCTGGAGGACAACTCGATCTTCCCGCACCTGCGGCGCGCGGACGCCGGGCTGGCCCCGGTGCTGGACCGCCTCGAGGAGGAGCACGTGGTGATCCACGAGGTGGTGGAGAGCGTGGACCGGGCCCTGGTGAACCTGATCCGGCAGCCGGGCGACTTCACCGAACTGCAGGAGGCGGTGGATGTGCTCACCGACACGCTGCTGTCGCACCTGTCGTACGAGGAGCGGGTCATCGTCGAGCCCCTCGCCCGGTACGGCTTCTACGCCGGGCAGGTCTGAACCCATTCCCGGTCGCCGCCAGGTCCGGCGTGAGATAGCTGACTTTGGTTCTCCTAAGCCAGGTGGCTAGAGTGGTCGGCATGACGGACTTCCTCGCGCAGCGCGACGCCTGGCTGACCACCAACTGCTCGATCGCCCGCGCGGTCGAGGTGGTCGGGAACAGGTCCACCCTGCTGCTGCTGCGCGAGGCGTCGTTCGGCACCCGCCGCTTCGACGACTTCGCCCGGCGGGTCGGCGTCAGCGAGCCGGTCGCCGCCGCCCGGCTGAAGCAGCTCGTCGCCGACGGCCTGCTCGAACGGCGGCCCTACCGGCAGCCGGGGCAACGCACCAGGGACGAGTACGTCCTGACCCGCAAGGGACAGGAGCTGCTGCCGGTGCTCACCGCCCTGCGGCAGTGGGGGGACGCCTGGGCCGCCGACGAGGCGGGCCCGTCCGTCCGGGTCGAGCACCACGACTGCGGCGCCGCCGTCCACGCGCGGCTGCGCTGCGACGCCGGGCACGACGTGCCGCCCGGCGAGATCGACGTACGCCCGGGGCCGGGGCTGCTGCGCGCGTGACCGGGCGAGAAGTCGACACACCCTTCGAGCAACTCAGGAGCAGGACATGAAGATCGCTGGACGCACGGCGCTGGTCACCGGGGCCAACCGCGGATTCGGCCGCCACCTGGCCGCCGAGCTGGTGGCGCGGGGCGCCACCGTCTACGCCGGTGCCCGCAACCCCGACAGCGTCGACCTGCCGGGCGTCACGCCGGTCAGGCTGGACATCACCGACCCGGGCTCCGTGGCCGCGGCCGCCGAGCTCGCCGGCGACGTGACCCTGCTGATCAACAACGCCGGCGTGAGCACCGGAGCCGACCTGCTCGACGCCGACCTGGACGCGGTCCGGCTGGAGATGGAGACCCACTACTTCGGCACGCTGTCAGTCGTGCGCGCCTTCGCGCCGACGATCGCGGCCAACGGCGGCGGAACGATCCTGAACATCCTGTCCGCGCTCTCCTGGATCAGTTTCCCGCAGACCGGGGCGTACAGCGCCGCGAAGTCCGCCGAATGGGCGATGACCAACGCCCTGCGGACGCGGCTCGCCGACCGGGGTGTCCGCGTCGCCGGCCTGCACGTGGGATACATGGACACCGACATGACCGCCGGGGTGTCCGCGCCGAAGTCCGATCCGGCGGACATCGCCCGGATCGCCGTCGACGGCATCGAGGCCGACCGGTACGAGATCGTCGCCGACGAGACCTCCCGGCGCGTCCTCGCCGGCCTGTCCGGCGGGGTCGCCGCGCTCTACCCCGACCTGCCCTGATCAAGCGGAGGACCGCCCCGGCCTGAGACTGGGCCCGGACCGGGGCGGCCTGACGTTTCACCGACACCGTCCCGGCTCGGATCGGACCGCCGGGGCGGCGGGCAGGGGCACAATGGCGTCATGCGGCAGGGGTTCGCCCACCAGGCAGTCCTGGACATGACACCGGACGACGATGAACGCGCCCCCGGGGCGGCCATCACCACAGTCCTGTGCGGCCACTGGGAACACGAGCCGCCCTGCCCGGTCGCGGCACACCACACCCGGGCGGAGCGGGTCGGCGCCGAGGTACGGCTGCGCATCCTCTTCGCCACCGAACCGCAGCGGGAACAGCGCGTGCGGCACGACATCGACCGGGCGTTGGCGCGCGGTGAACTGGTCGGCCCGGACGGCAGGACGACCCGGTGGCGGCTGCTCCGCAGCGGGCCGGGTGAGCCGTCGGCCGAGGAGGCGGAGCACCTCGATCGGCTGGCGCGCGGGTAGCCGACCCGCCGGCCGTGGCGTGCGCGCCGCGGCCGGCGGGATCGGCACCCGCAGGGCGAGTCGCCTGCCCTACAGGGTGCGGGCGAGCCGGTCGGCGAGGATCCGGGTGAACCGGGCCGGGTCGGCCAGCTCCCCGCCCTCGGCGAGCAGCGCCATGCCGTACAGCAGCTCAGCGGTCGCGGTCAGGGCCTCGGTCTCGGCGCCCTGCTCGTGGGCCTTGCGCAGCCCGGCGACGAGCGGGTGGCCCGGGTTGAGTTCGAGGATCCGCTTGACCCGCGGCACCTCCTGCCCCATCGCCCGGTACATCTTCTCCAGCGTCGGGGTCATGTCGTGCGCGTCGCCGACCACGCAGGCCGGTGAGGTGGTCAGCCGGGAGGAGAGCCGGACCTCCTTGACGCTGTCGGCGAGCGCGCCGGTCAGCCAGCTCAGCAGCTCGGCGAAGTCCTTCCGCTCCGCCTCGGCCTTCGCCTTCTCCTCGTCGGTCTCCAGGTCGACCTGGCCCTTGGCGACCGAGCGCAGGGCCTTGCCGTCGTACTGGCCGACCCGCTCGACCCAGACCTCGTCGACGGGGTCGGTGAGGATCAGCACCTCGTAGCCCTTGGCGCGGAACGCCTCCAGGTGCGGCGAGTTCTCGATGGTGCCGCGGGACTCGCCGGTGGCGAGGTAGATCTCCGACTGGCCGTCCTTCATCCGCGCCTCGTAGTCGCGCAGGGTGGTCAGCTCGGCCGGATCGTGGGTGGAGGCGACCCGCACCAGGTCCAGCAGCGCGTCGGTGTTGTCGGCGTCCTCCAGCAGCCCTTCCTTGACCACCGCGCCGAACTCGGTCCAGAAGGTGCGGTAGGACTCGGCCGACATCTCCTTGAGCGTGGCGAGGACCTTCCTGACCAGGCGCCGGCGCACGGCGCGGATCTGCCGGTCCTGCTGGAGGATCTCCCGGGAGATGTTCAGCGACAGGTCGTGGGCGTCCACGACGCCCTTGACGAAGCGCAGGTAGTTCGGCATGAGCGCGTCGCAGTCGTCCATGATGAAGACGCGCTTGACGTAGAGCTGCACGCCCCGGCGGCCCTGCGGGGAGAAGAGGTCCAGCGGGGCGTGCGAGGGCAGGAAGAGCAGCGCCTCGTACTCGAAGGTGCCCTCGCCGCGCATGTGGATGGTCTCCAGCGGGTCGGCCCAGTCGTGGCTGACGTGCTTGTAGAACTCCTTGTACTCGGCCTCGTCGACCTCGTCCCGGGAGCGGGCCCAGAGCGCCTTCATCGAATTGAGGGTCTGCGTCTCGCGGGTGGTCGCGCCGTCCTCGCCGGGGCGCTCGGCGGTCATCCGGATCGGCCAGGCGATGAAGTCGGAGTACCGCTTGACGATCTCCCGGACCGTCCACTCGGCGGTGTAGTCGTGCAGGTTGTCCTCGGTGTCGACCGGCTTCAGGTGCAGGGTGACCGAGGTGCCCTGCGGGGCCTCGTCGACCGCCTCGACCGAGTAGGTGCCCTCGCCGGTGGACTCCCACCGGGTGCCGCCGCTCTGCCCGGCCCGCCGGGTCAGCAGGGTGACCTTGTCGGCGACCATGAAGGTGGCGTAGAAGCCCACACCGAACTGGCCGATCAGCTCCTGCGTGGCGCCGGCGTCCTTCGACTCGCGCAGCTTGCGCAGCAGCTCGGCGGTGCCGGACTTGGCGATCGTGCCGATCAGCCGGACCACCTCGTCGCGGGACATGCCGATGCCGTTGTCCCGCACGGTGAGCGTACGGACCTCCTTGTCGACCTCGATCTCGATGTGCAGGTCGTCGGTTTCGACCTCGAGATCCTTGTCGACCAGCGACTCCAGCCGGAGCTTGTCCAAGGCGTCCGACGCGTTCGAGATGAGTTCGCGCAGGAAGACGTCCTTGTTCGAGTAGATCGAGTGGACCATCAGCTGGAGCAGCTGACGGGCCTCGGCCTGGAACTCCAACGTCTCGACCCGGTCGCTCACACCGACTCCCTTCGCTCGTGGGGGCTTCCGGCGAAAGGATACGAGCCGTGCCGGCGCGGGCAGCGGAGGGTGGCAATCGGCGGATCTGGTCCAACCAGTTGACGGGTTGATGTGTCGCGGGCCACACTGCTGCCCATGGCCTTCGCCCCCGTCCCGCGCGCCTCCGTCTCCGACCACGTCTTCGGTCAGCTCCGCGACGCCATCGTCAGCGGTCGCTACCGGCCGGAGGAGACGCTGCCCGGCGAGCGGGAACTGGCCGCCGCGTTCGAGGTCAACCGGCACGCCGTCCGGGAGGCGCTGCGCCGGCTCCAACAGCTCGGGCTGGTCCGGGTCAGCCAGGGCGGCGCGACCCGGGTGCTGGACTGGCGGGTGCACGCCGGGCTCGACCTGGCGCTGTCGCTGACCCAGTCCGGCGACGTACTCCCGGTGGAGACGCTGGTCCGCGACATGCTGGAGATGCGGGCCTGCGTCGGGACCGACGCGGCCCGGCTCTGCGCCGAGCGCGGCGACCCGGCGGCCACGGCCGCGGTGGTCCGGGCCGTTGAGGAGTACGCGGCGCTCGCGCCCGACCTGCCGCGGATGGCCGAGGCGAACATCGCCATGTGGCGGCTGATCGTCAGCGGCTCCGGCAACACCGCCTACCTGCTGGCCTTCAACAGCCTGGTGGCCGGCACGCTCGCCGTGGGCGACGTCCCGCCCGACGGCCGGGCCGCCGAACTGCTCGACATCGCCGGACACCGCCGGCTCGCCGCGGCCATCGCCGCCGGCCAGGGCACGGCCGCCGCCCGGCACGCCCGGTCCCTGCTGACCGCCCCGGTCACCACCCCCACCACCCCGTCCGGAAGGGAAGCCCGAGCTTGACATCTTCCCGGCGCTAATAGACCGGGATTCCCACGGTCGCCCGTGGGCCTTCCTGCTTCGTCACCGACCGCCTCGTCCGGGAGGTCTCCCGTTGAGGTCTTACATCAGCTCCACAGGCCGACACCGCCAGCCCGGCGGCCAGAATGTTCCGCGCGGCGTTCACGTCGCGGTCGTGAGTGGCGCCGCAGGCGCATGTCCAGGTGCGGACGTGCAACGGCATCGCGTCTCGCACAGTTCCGCAGGTCGAGCACAGTTTGGAGGAGGGGAACCAACGGTCGACCGTGATCACCGTGCGGCCGTACCACTGGGCCTTGTATTCCAGCAAGCTGCGGAACTCGCGCCACGCCGCGTCGCTGATGGCGCGGGCGAGTGTGTGGTTTTTCAGCAGGTTCTGAACGGTGAGGTCCTCGATCACGATCGTTTGGTTTTCACGAACGAGCCGAGTAGTGATCTTGTGCAGGTGGTCGCGTCGCCGGTCGGCGATGCGAGCGTGAACCTTGGCGACCTTGCGGCGGGCCCTGTCCCGGTTCGCCGAGTCCTTGGCCTTTCGCGACAGCTCCCGCTGGGCGCGGGCGAGCCGGGCCCGGTCACGCCGCTCATGCCGCTCATGCCGAGGGTTGGCGATCTTCTCCCCGGTCGACAGGGTCAGCAGATGGTCAAGCCCGGCGTCTATCCCGACCGCCCGATCGGTGGTGGGGAGCAGCCGCACGGTCGGGTCCTCGCACAGCAGGGACACGAACCAGCGCCCAGCCGCATCCTGAGAGACGGTAACCGTCGACGGCTTCGCGTCCTTGGGAAGAGGGCGGGACCACACGATGTGCAGCGGCTCCGCCATCTTAGCCAGCGTCAGCTCACCGTCACGGAAACGGAAGGCGCTGGTGGTGTACTCCGCCGACCTCCGCGCACTTTTCCGGGACTTGAAATGCGGGTATCTCGCGCGTTTGGCGAAGAAGTTGGTGAAGGCCGTCTGAAGGTGCCGCAGGGCCTGCTGAAGCGGAACCGAGGACACGTCGTTGAGGTAGGCCAGCTCCTCAGTCTTTTTCCAGGCGGTCAGCATCGCCGACGTGGCGTTGTAGCTGACGCGCTCCTGCCGAAGCGACCACGCCTCGGCACGCGCCGCCAGCGCGAGGTTGTAAACCTTCCGCACGCAGCCGAACGTGCGCGACAGCTCGGCCGCCTGCGCCTCCGTCGGATAGAAGCGGTACTTGAACGCCCGCTTCGTATGCGTGGTCTTCATGGCTCTCGAACTATCGCAATTCGATGTGACAACCTGCCGGCTCTCGTGAAGGGCCACCGGTCCGCCTTGCCGGCGCACCGGCTTTCACTGCCCTGGTCCGCAGGGGTCCGATTCCTCCCCGCCCTAAAGGACGGGGCCCCCTCGAAGGAGTTCAGATGATTCCCGCCGTGCTCTACGCCGTCCCGGCGTTCCTGCTGCTCATCATCGTCGAGGCCCTCTCCTACCGGTTCGCGCCGGACGACGACGAACGCGGCTACGAGCTGCGCGACACCAGCACCAGCCTCTCCATGGGCCTCGGCAGCCAGGTGATCGGCTTCCCGTGGAAGCTGGCCACCGTCGGGCTCTACGCCGGGCTCTGGACGCTCGCCCCCGTCCACCTCTCCCCCGGCAACTGGTGGACCTGGGTGCTGCTCTTCTTCGCCGACGACCTGGCCTACTACTGGTTCCACCGGCTGCACCACGAGGTACGACTGCTCTGGGCGAGCCACGTCGTGCACCACTCCAGCGTCTTCTACAACCTCTCCACCGCGCTGCGGCAGAGTTGGACGCCGATGACCTCGCTGCCGTTCTGGCTGGCCCTCGCCCTGCTCGGCATCCCGCCGTGGATGATCTTCCTCCAGCAGTCGATCAGCCTGCTCTACCAGTTCTTCCTGCACACCGAGCGGGTCAACGTGCTGCCCCGGCCGATCGAGTGGGTCTTCAACACCCCGTCGCACCACCGGGTCCACCACGGCTCCAACGCCGAATACCTGGACCGCAACTACGGCGGCATCCTGATCGTCTGGGACCGGCTCTTCGGCAGCTTCGAGCCGGAACGGGCCGCGGTCCGGTACGGGCTGACCAAGAACATCACGACCTACAACCCGCTGCGGGTGGCCACCCACGAGTACACGGCGATCTGGGCCGATGCCCGGGCAGCCAGCTCGTGGCGGCACCGCCTCGGCTACGTGTTCGGCCGGCCCGGCTGGCAGCCGGCCCGGTGAGGCGGGGCTGGCTCGGGGCGTTCGGGGGCGCCGCCGCCGTCGAGCTGGTCGGCGTCGCGTTCGACCTGACCACGATGCAGTGGCTGGCCAAGCCGCTGCTGGCGCCGCTGCTGCTGGGGTACCTGTACAGCGCCCGACGGCGGGTCGACCCGGTGGCGATCGGGCTGGTCTTCGCCACCGCCGGGGACGTGGCGCTGCTGGTGCCGGGGCGGACGGCGTTCCTGGTCGGGATGGGCTGCTTCCTGGTCACCCAGCTCTCGTTCCTGACCGCGTTCGTCCGGTACCGCCGGCCGCCGGTCCCGGCCGTGGTGGCGTACCTGACGCTCTGGGCGGTGGCCAACGCACTGCTGTGGGAGGCGCTGGGTCCGCTGCGACTGCCGGTGCTCGGCTACAGCCTGACACTGTCGCTGATGGCCGCCGCCGCTGCCGGGGTGTCCCGGCGCGCGGCGGTGGGCGGCGCGCTCTTCCTCGGCTCGGACCTGCTGATCGGGCTGGGGGCGGCCGGCGTCACGCTGCCCGGCCAGGGGCTGCTGGTGATGGCCACCTACATCGCGGCGTTACTGCTGCTCACCACCGCCTGGGTCGCGGCGGCGCGCGCCTCGTGACAGGTATCCTGCTCCGGGTCGACGAGTGCGGAGGTGGGCGTGTCCAGGGACACCGGGCGCAAGCTCGTCGCCTCGAACAAGAAGGCGCGCCACGACTACACGATCCTCAAGACCTACGAGGCGGGGATCGTGCTGGCCGGCACCGAGGTCAAGTCGCTGCGCGAGGGGCGGGTGTCGCTGGTCGACGCGTTCGCCCAGGAGCGCGACGGCGAAATCATGCTGTACGGGCTGCACATTGCCGAGTACGGCTTCGGCACCTGGACCAACCACCAGCCCCGGCGCACCCGCAAGCTGCTGCTGCACCGGGTGGAGATCGCCCGGATCCTGGAGAAGCTGCGCGAGGGCGGCGGCGGGCTGACCCTGGTGCCCCTGTCGATGTACTTCGCCGACGGCTGGGCCAAGGTCGAGCTGGGCCTGGCCCGGGGCCGCAAGTCGTACGACAAGCGGCAGGCCATGGCCGAGCGGGACGCCAACCGGGAGATCGCCCGGGAGCTGGGCCGACGCCTCAAGGGAGCCCGCCGGCCGGCCCGGTGAGGGTCGGCGCGGGTCGGCGGCACGGGCCAACGCCGCGGCCTCGGCTCGGATGAGACCGATGGTCATGGCCAGCACGCCGAGGGCCAGCAGCGCGCCGGCCACGGTCGCCCCGGTCCGGAGGTCGCGCAGGGAGGCCTGCCCGCGGCGGGGAGGCTCCGGCGGCGGTCAGAACGGGGCGTCCACGGACAGCCGGCGCACCTGGGTCAGGTACGGGTCCAGCTCCCCCACCTCGAACCGGCAGGTCCCGATGACGTGCCAGAACTGGCCGCCCGGGTCACCGTCCAGCTTGTACCGGCCGTCCGGGCTGACCGCCGCCCAGCCGTCGGGCAGCCCGATCAGGGTGGCCCGCAGCTGGGCGTGCTCCGGGTCGGCGACGTCCCACAGCCGGACGGTGCCGTCGTCGCCGGCGCTGGCCAGCAGGCTGCTGTCCGGGCTGAACGCCACCGACCAGACCCGCCGGGTGTGTGCGACCAGGGTGCCGTGCAGCCGCCCGGTGCCCGGGTCCCACAGCCGGATGGCCAGGTCGTCCCCGGCGGTGGCCAGCAGGTCGCCGTTCGGGCTGAACGCGCAGGACCAGAGCCGGCCGGTGTGCTCGGTGAGCACCGTGCGCCGCTCGCCGGTCAGCGCGTCCCAGACCACCGCCGAACCGTCGTTGCTGGCGCTGGCCAGCAGCGTCCCATCAGCGTTGAAGGCCACCGCGTACACCCGGTCGGTGTGCTGCTCCAGGGTGGCGCGGCAGGTCGCGGTGGCGGCGTCCCAGAGCCGCACCAGCTGGTCGTCGCAGCCGGTGGCGATGGTCTCGCCGTCCGGGCTGAACGCCACCGCCCGGACCCGGCCGCGGTGCGGGGTGAGGGTGGCGAAATGCCGGCCGGTCCGCCGGTACCACAACCGGACCGTGTCGTCGTCGTTGGCGGTGGCCAGGGCGTCGCCGTCCGGGCTGAACGCGGCCGCCCAGACGTGGTCGGTGTCCACATTGAGCTCCCGCTCGTCCACGCCGGTGTCGGTGTTCCACAGGTGCACCCCGCCGTCCCCGCTCGGCGAGGCGAGCAGCGGCTCACCCGGGCAGAAGACCGCCGAGAGCAACCGGTCCGCCGGGCTGCTGAGCTGCCGCACCAGCCGGCCGGTACGCGGCTCCCACAGCCGCACCACCCCGTCGTTGCCGCAGGTGGCCAGCACCTCGCCGTCGTCGGAGAAGGAGAGCGAGGTGACCCGCCGGCCGTGCCCGCGCAGGGTGTGCTGCAGCTGCCCGGTGCGGACGTCCCAGAGCCGGGTGGTGCCGTCGTTGCTGCTGGTCGCCACCTGCTGCTGATCCGGTCGCCAGGCCACCGGCCAGACCGAGCCGCGGTGCCGGGTCAGCTCGTGCCGCGGCTGGCCGTCGACGGTGTCCCACAGCTGGATCGCGCCGTCGCTGGCCGACGAGGCCAGCAGGGTGCCGTCCCCGTTGAACCGGACGCTGTAGATCGCGCCACGCTGCCGGCCCAGCACCCGGACCGGCCGACCGGTCTCCACCTCCCACAGCCGCAGCGCGCCGTGGGTGTCCCCGGTGGCCATCAGCCGGCCGTCGGGGTGCACGTCCAGGGCGTACACGTCGGCCTCGTGGCCGCGCGGCTGGCGCAGCAGCTCCCCGTCGGCGGCCCGGCGGACCCACACCCGACCGTGCTGCCCGACGGCGACCAGGGACCGGCCGTCCGGGGTGTGCGCCACCCGGTAGACCACCTCCGGCTCGCGGACCTGGAACGCCAGCGCCCCGGAGGCGACGTCCCAGCCGCGGACCACGCCGGCGCTGTCCACCACCACGAGCCGCCGGCCGTCCGGGCTGAACGAGGTACCCCAGATCGGCGCCGCATGGCCGGGCCACTCGTGCCGCAGTCGGGCACTCCGGGTGTCGTAGAGCCGGACCACGCCGGCCGCGTCGCCGACCACCAACCGGCCCCGCTCCCCGTCGGTGAGCAGCGGCCAGACCCAGCCGGCGAAGACGTCCTCGATGACGTGCCGCACGTCGCCGTGGTCGGCGTCCCACAGCCGTACGGTCAGGTCGGCGGCGCCGGTGATCAGCTGGTGCGACGCGGCGTCGAAGCGGACGGCGTAGACCCGCCCCCGGTGGCCCTGCAGGGTGCGCACCGGCAGGCCGGTGAGCGTGTCGCAGATCAGCACGCCACCGTCGTCGCTGCCGACGGCGAGCACCGCCCCGTCCGGGCTGTACGCCACCGGCACCGGCAGCCGGCCCACCTCGAAGCCGTAGGAGACGCCCACCGCCGGCGGGGCCAGCCCGGGCACCACCGGCCGGCCGGGCGCCACCACCGCGCCGCGCAGCTCCGGCGCGCGCAGCAGGGCCGCGTCGGCGGCCACGTCGATCAGCGCGGCCCGCCGCCAGCGGCTGCCGCCGACCCGCGCGCCGCGCAGGTCGGTCCGGAACAGCCGCGCCCCGGCCAGGTCGGCGTCGCGCAGGTCGGCGCCGGCCAGCCGGGCCTGGTCCAGGCGCGCCCCGCGCAGCCGGGAGTGCTCCAGCCGGGCGTCGGTGAGGTTGGTCGCGACGAGGCGGGTGGCGGTGAGGTCGGCGCCGGTCAGATCGGCCCGCGCCAGCTCCCGGTGGGACAGGTCCTCGCCGCGCAGCGAGGCGCCCCGCAGGTCGGCCCGGTCGGGCAGCCGCAGCCGGGCGCTGAGCCGCAGCGCATTGGCCCGGACCGTCTCCCCGGCGTCCTCGTCGCCGAGCACCCGGGCGGTCCACGCGGTGCAGCGGCGCGGGTCGGCCAGGTCGCCGAGGAACTCCACGGTCAGCGCCGACAGCGGGCGCACCGCCAGCGCGGCCGGATCCTCCCCCCGGTTGAACTGCGCGGCGATCCCCTCGGCGACCAGCCACTCCATCACCGAGGTGTGGATGAACCCGAACAGCCCGTCGTCGGTCCGCACCAGCAGGCTGCCCGCGCCCACCGCGTGCATCGCCTGCGGGCCGGACAGCCGCGACTCCGCCAGCCCGGCGAGCTGGCCGGCGGCCTCGGCCAGCTCGGCCAGTCGCAGGTACGACTCGCCGCTCTCCCAGAGCTGGAACGCCAGCCGGCCGACCGCGGCCCACAGCTCGGGGCGGCGCAGGGTCACCGGCGCGCCCGGCACCCCCTGGGTGCGCCGCTCCTCGAAGTCCAACCAGGACTCCAGGATCTCCCGGTAGAGCGCAGCCGCGCTGAACGTGCCGCCGGCCCCCGCCACGGCAGCCAGCCGACCCTCGTCGAGGTTGGCGATGAAGCCGAGCATCCGCGGGTTGCGGGAGAGGCCGAGCAGGTCCTTCACCCCGGCCAGGAGCTCCATCCGGGCCCGGGCGGCCCGCTCGTCCCCGTCGTAGCGGTGCCGCAGGAACGCCTCGATCTGGCCGGGGGTGAAGTCCTCGATGGCCAGCACCCGGCGGTGCGGCAGCAGCCCGACCCGCTCGCCGAGCGCGGTCAGCACCTGCGAGTTCGTCTTGAAGTGCTGGGTCCGGCTGCTGACCACGATCTTGGCGTTGCCCTCGGCCGCCTGGAGCAGCGTCTCCAGGTGGTCCGCCGCCCGGTCGTACGTCACCCGGGCCACCAGCTCGTCGAACCCGTCGAAGAGCAGCACGATGCGACCCTGCCGGAGCATGTAACGGAACGCCTTGAGGTCGATCACCTGCTCGCCGTGGTTGGCCAGGTGCGCGGCGACCAGCCCGTCCACCGAGTGCGCCTTGTCCAGCGCGCGCAGCTCCACCAGGATCGGGATCACGTCGGGCGCGGCGGTGGGCAGCCGGCGGGCCACCTCCCGCAGCGCGAACGTCTTGCCCCGCCCGAAGTCGCCGAGCACCAGCACGAACCGGCCGTCCGGGGCGGAGACCAGCTCCAGCAGCTCGTCCACCACGTCCTCGCGGACCCGCTGGTCGGCGCCGACCAGGTGCCGGTAGCGCTGCGGCACGTACTGCCCCGGCGGGTAGAGCCGGTCGGCCTGCAACCGGGCGGTCTGCGCCGCGACGTAGTCGCGCAGATCCAGCAGGCCCTGGAACTCGGTCAGGTGCAGCACGCGCACCCCGCGCCGCTGCGCCGCCTCGGCCAGCCCCCGGCCGATCCGGTCGCCGTCGTAGATCAGCTCGGAGGCGACGTCCGGGTCGGTGGCGTGCACCCGCCGGGCGAAGTCGTCGACGTGGGCGGCGGTCGGGGTCCCGACGTGCCCGCCGACCCGCTGCTGCCGGACCACCCCGTCGGCCCGGTAGGTGACGAAGAGGTGCGGCGGGTCGGCCGGCACCCGGCGGACCAGCACCCGGTCGTACCGTGCCTCGCAGACCTCGGCCAGCCGGTCCAGCAGCCGCTCCAGCGGCGTCGGCGCGACCACGGCCGGCGCGGCGGCCGGCACGTCGGGCGCGGCGACGCCCTGGGTCGGCCCCTCCACGGCGGTCGGCAGCCGCGGGTCGGGCACCTGCGCCGGGCCGGCCGCCCCGAAGGTGGCCTCCGACCGAGGCCAGCTCACCGCCGTCGGCTCGCCCACGTCGTGCCGGTCGTCGCGGCCGAGCACCCAGCGGGTCATCCCGTCGGCGGCCAGTCGCAGCACCTGCGCCCGGCCGTCCCGGGACGTGGTGGAGAGCGGCACCACCGGGTCGGCCGGCGCGCGGGTCGGCGCGACGTCGGAGAGCAGCAGGTTGAGCATCGGCCCGACGAGGCGGTTGAACGGCCCCCGGTCGCGCAGGGTCGTCCCGTCGGCCGCGACCTCGTCGGCGTACGGGGTGCGCGGGCCGGGGGCGTGCGCCATGGCGCCCAGCCGCAGCCAGCCGGACTGCTGGTAGTGCCGCAGGCGCTGGGCGAACCAGGTGGACTGGGCCTCGCCGAGGAAGCCGTACCGGTCCTCCTCGCGGTGGGTGACCGCGACGGTGGAGTTCAGCCCCGCCACCACGACCCGCAGGTCCGGCACCGGAAACAGCGTCCACGGCTGCTCGCTGTCGAAGATCCGGTCCTCCAGGCCCTGGTAGAGCTCGTCGAAGAGGCGGGCGTAGTGCCGCCACTTCGGCCAGTACGGCGGCTGCGGGTCGACGTCGTCGGCCTCGCAGGTGGCGAAGTACGCGCGGCTGGCGGCCATGGTGACGTCGCGGGGGCCGGGCACCACGACGAGCCGGTGCGGCTCCAACCCGAGCAGCACCCGCAGCCCGGTGAGGAAGCTCAGCGCGTCGGAGAACTCACGCGGGCTGCCCGACTCGGTCAGGTTGCCCGCCACCACCAGCAGATCCGGCCGGGGGACGCCGTCGTTCATCAGCAGCGTCAGGTCACCCATCAGGTGTTCCTGCAGTTCCCCGGGGGTGACCGGCGCGCCGGGCTCGATCACGCCCCGGCCGAAGCGCGGCCCGGCCACCTGGAGCACGGTCACGGTGGTGCGGGAGTCGGGCACCGCCAGCGCCGCGGGCGGGAACGGCGGCGGGTTGATCGGCGTACGCCGGGAGCGGCGCGGCGCGGGCACGCCCGCGGACGGCGCGGCGAGCACCCCGGCCGGCCCGGTCGGGTGGTGGGGGAAGGTCGGTTGCAGGACCGGCTTGGCCCGGCCGTCGAGCGCCTCCCGGATCCGGTCCAGCACCCGCCCCCGGGCCTGCGCCGGGTCGGTGACCCCGACCAGGTCGACGTAGGTGATGGTGGCGAGCAGGCCGTCGATCGGACAGTCCTCCACCCGGACGGTGACCAGCTTGCTGCCGGTGCCGTCGGGGTCGGCGCGCAGCGCGGCCTGCCACTCCAGCTTCCCGTACGTCGAGTGCAGGTAGCGCTCGGAGAGGACGGCCACCACGACGGCGGCCTCGCGGACGCCGCGGTCCATGAAGTCGATGAAGTTGGTGCCGGCGACGAAGTCCCACGCCTGGAGCAGAGTGCGGTAGCCGGCGGACTCGAACTCCCACGCCAGCCAGGTCGCCCAGCGCTCATCGGCCGGCGAGTAGCTGATGAAGAAGTCGATCGGGCGGTCGGACCGGGTGGGGTGCGCGCCTACAGCCACAGGATCATTATGGACACTCATCGTCAATCCGTGGACACCCTCGGCAGTCGGCCGGGCCGCGTCGGGCGCCGTCCGCGAGCCGGGCGTATGCGAGGATCATGTGTCGTGGAGACTGTCGGCGAGCCGCCGTCCGCCGCGCCGGACCGATCCCGCTGGGGCCGGCTGCACGTACTGGACTGGATCGCGATCGGGCTCGCCGTCGCCGGGGTGCTCTGCGTCCTCACCGGACTCCTCCCCCGCCCGGACGCCGAGGCCACCGTACGCCGGATCGTGCCGATCCTGATCTTCATCGGCACCGTGGTGGTGCTGGCCGAGCTGACCGCCGTGGCCGGGGTCTTCGACGCCCTCGCCGCCCGGGTGGCGATCGCCGCCCGGGGCAGCTACCGGGCGCTGTTCTGGCTCTGCGTCGCCTTCGCGTCGGTCACCACCATCGCGCTCAACCTGGACACCACCGCGGTGCTGCTCACCCCGGTGATGATCGCTCTGGCCCGCAAGCTCGGCGTGCCGCCGACGCCGCTGGCGATGACCACGGTCTGGCTGGCCAACACGGCGAGCCTGCTGCTGCCGGTGTCCAACCTGACCAACATCCTGGCCAGCGTCCGGATCGGGCTGGACCCGCTGCCGTGGGCCGCCCGGCTGTGGTGGCCGCAGCTGGTGGCCATCGTCATCACCATGCTGCTGCTCTGGTGGTGGTACTGGCGGCCGGCCCGGGCCGGCGCGGACCCATTCGTCCCGCCGCCCCCGCACGTGCCGCCCGACCCGGTGCTCTACCGCACCGCGCTGGGTGCCTGCCTGCTCTTCATCGCCGGCATCCTGGCCGGCGTCGAGATCGGACTCGCCTCCGGGGTGGCCGCCGCGATCCTGGTGGCCGGCTTCGCGATCCGGGCGCGGCACAGCCTGCGCCCGGCCCTGATCCCGTGGCGGCTGCTGGTCTTCATCATCGGGCTGTTCCTGGTGGTGCAGACCATCGGCCGGCACGGACTGGACACGGTGATGGGCGCGCTGATCGGCGGCGACCCGGGCGCCGAGGGGGCCTTGCGGGCCGGCGGCGTCGGCGCCCTCTTCGCCAACGTGGTCAACAACCTGCCCGCGTACGTCGCCGGCGAGGCGGTCATCGCGCCGGCCAACCACACCCAGCTGCTGGCCCTGCTGATCGGCACGAACGTCGGCCCCCTCGCGACGCCGTGGGCCTCGCTGGCCACCCTGATCTGGTACGAGCGCTGCCGCGCCGCCGGGGTCGCGGTGCCGCTGGGCCGCTTCGTCGCCACCAGCGCCGCCCTCGCCGCGCTGGCCACCGCCGCCACCGTCGCCGCCCTCCTGCTCACCCCGTAGCCAGCCGCCGCGCCTGCAGCTTCGGCCACCCACCCCGCCGCCGCGTCTTCCACGCGAGAAACGCCACCGCCAGCAGGGCCAGTAGCATCAGCAGGACCGGCACGAATGCGGGTACCACATAGGCGCGCGTCTGGTTGGCGACAACAGCCTGGCGGCGCGCGGACCGCGGAATGGTCACTTCCCACTCGAAGTTCGGGTCCGGATCCACCGTGAGCACCTGCCACTGCCGGCCGACGTCCACGCCGTGGACCGGTCCGGAAACGGCGCGGCCAGCGCGGGTCCACTGCCCCACGCACCGGCTGTGCCGCTGCTCCTGCCGGTCATAGGTGACATAGCAGTGGTCCACCGTCGCCCGCACCGAGTCGCCCGGCACCATGCCCGCGAGGTAACCCACCACCGCCACGGCCACCAGGGCACCCCCGACGACCGCCCGCCTGAATGACATCGCGCTCCCTCATCTACCGGCGGTGACGCCGATCATTGCCGGGCCCGCCGGCGCCACCGACAGCACGGCCGGGCGCTGAGGGTCCACGCCAACAGTAGGTGTCCGGCGCGCATCTGTGGAGGTGCGGTCGTCACGATCCGGCCTAGCCCGCACGCCCGCGGGACAGCGCAGCCATCGGCGGCCCTGCCGTCACCTGCTCTCGGTTCAAGGCGCTTCAGGTATCGACGGTACCGTCCATTGATCACCTGCTGTCTCGGTGCCCGACGTTCTCGCCAGACAGAGACCGACGGCGATGCCCGGTAGACTCGGCCGATGGCGAGATCTGCTGCGGTTCCGCTCGCTCCCGGGGTCTGGCGCATTCCCACCGTCGGCCGAGCCCTGGTCAACTCGTACGCCTTTGTCGGCGACGACGGCAGCGTCACGCTGGTCGACTGCGGGTTGAAACGGGCGCCGGCCCGGATCGTGCGCGGGTTGGCGGCCATCGGAAAGACCCCGGCCGACGTGACCGGGATCGTGCTGACCCATGCCCACCCGGACCACGCCGGTGGGGCCGCCGAACTGTCCCGGCGCACCGGCGCCCCGGTCGCCGCGCACACCGCCGATGTGCCGTACGCCGAATCCGGGCAGGTGCCGCCCCACGACCCGACGATCACGGCGGGACGGTTCCTCGCCCGGCTGGCCGGAGGCCGGTTCCCGGCCGTCGAGGTCGCCTGCCCACTGGCCGATGGCGACGTGCTGGCCGTCGGCGGTGGCCTGCGGGTGCTGCACACCCCCGGGCACTCCCCGGGGCACGTGTCGCTGTTGCACGAACCGACCCGGGTGCTGGTCACCGGCGACGCGCTCTTCAACGTGGCCGGGGTCCGCTGGCCGGTGAAGTCCTTCTGCACGGATTTCCGGATGACCCAGCGCACGGCTCATGTACTGGGCGAACTGGACTACGACGTGGCCGCCTTCACCCACGGCCCCGAAATCACGAACCGCGCCCGCGAGCAAGTCCGGGCCTTCCTCTCCCGTCTGCGCTGACCCGCACCCCACGCCGCTGGGCTTGTACTGCGAGGCCCATCCGTGGTCGTGCAGATGGTCGGTGCGGGCAGCGGTGGCAATTTGCCCCGCTCGGCCCTCCGCAGCCCTGGTTCAACGCGATGCGGCCCCGTCGCTCCCCATCTCGCTCGTGTGGCCGAAGCCGTTCGACCCAGTGTCGTCAGCAACCGCGTTAGCGCGAGGCGCCGCGGCGGGGGGTGGCACGAGGAACTGCCACGCTTCTATCGAGCCCGACACCAGGAACCAGACCGACAGACCGCCGACAAGATAGACACCGGTCTTCTCCGGCAGTGCGGCTGCCCCGGTGAGAGCCACGTAGCACACCAGCGAGATCGCGGAGAGCCGAAACTCCAGACGGTCGAACGGCGTGGGCTCGTCCGTTCGCGAATATGCGATCCAGTAGGACACGAGCATCACGAGGCCTCCAGCACCCACGACCGCCGAAGCGAGTCGCCAGGGATGGCTCGGCATCAAGATGACCAAACTGATTACTAGCGGTGTGGCGAACTCTGCGAGGGTGAACAGCGCGATGAAGTGTCGGAGGGTGTTGGTCCGCCAGGCGTCAGACTTGAGCTGGAAGACCAAGAACGCGATTGTCATCAGTGCCGTCGAGACACCCGCCATAGCTGAAAAGAAGCTGGTCCAGACGTCCATGGCTGACGCCCCCACTCCTTCTTAAACTACCGACCTGGTGGCGCGTACCACTGTAGACACCCTGCGCGAGCCGCAAGGGCTCGGAGTTGACTGCGATCAGGAGGACCAGGAGGTCACCGTTGCGATGACCCTCATTTTCGAGGTCCGCCATCTTCAAACGGACGGCCCGCACCGGGGAGGCGTCCTCTAGGCTTGGCTGCAGCCGATCCAGATGCGACCGATGAAGTTGATCGGGCCTGCGTCGTCTTGGTGGATGACGGAAACGTTCAGCGACTGAGTTGGAGAAGCATCATGAGGAAGATCAGCGCGGGACTGTTCATCGCGCTCGACGGCGTCGTCGAGGCGCCCGATCAGTGGCACTTCCCGTACTACAACGAGGAGATGGGCGCTGCCGTGGACGCCACCCTCGGCAGGGCCGACACGATGCTGTTCGGTCGCAGGACCTACGACAGCTTCGCCGGGGCGTGGCCCGAGCGGGAAGCGGCCGGCGGGGAGGACGCCCCGTTCGCCAAAAAGCTCGGCGACGCCCGCAAGATCGTGGTGTCGAACCAGCAGCTCAAGTTCGTCTGGCGAAACTCCGAGCAGCTGCAGGGCGACCTCATCGAGGCCGTCACCGCGTTGAAGAACGAAACCGCTGACGGCACCATCGGCATGAGCGGCTCGGTCTCCGTCGTCCGCCAGCTGCTGGCCGCGGGGCTGCTGGACGAGCTGCACCTGCTGGTGCATCCGATCGCCGTCCGCAAGGGCATGCGGCTGTTCGACGAGGGCGAGCCCCCGATCCCGCTCACCCTGATCTCGTCGCAGACCTTCAAGACCGGGGTCCTGAACCTCGTCTACTCCCCCGCCGAGTCGGTCGGCAACGCCAGCTATGAGGACGCCAAAGTCCACCTTCCCCAGCACGAACAGTAGAACCCGGGCCCCGCGCTCCCGCGCGCAGGTAGGTCGCCCCGCCCGTGCGCCACCAGCTCAGGTGCCGGTACCCGGATCTCGACCCTGCTGCGCCGTCAGGTCCGGCCGTCAGAGATCGGCGTTCAGCCGGACTGCGGGTAGCCGATGCCTGCGGTGCAGCTGTCGGTGCGAAAGCGACGATGACCTCGTCCGAGCCGAGCCTCCAGCGGCCGTCAGTCAGCACGCTCACCGCACCCACCCGAGGAAGCGTCAATGCAGCGCGCCTGCCGGGAGCCAGGTCAGGTCCGCCGAGGCGCGTACCAGTTGCGCGCCCATGTAGAGGGCGAGCGACACCGACGCGCCGTCGAACTCCGCGCGCAGCTCCCGCTGCCGGGTCCGGCACGGCCAGGGCGCGTCCCTCCTACAGCTCGCCCCGCGCCTGCCGGACGAGCACCTCCAGCACCGCGATACGGCGTAGCCGCCGGGCAACTCCCAGACCCATCGGTCGAAGACGAACCGATACCGCCGCATCAGCAACAGGTGCTCTCGTTTGTCCAGCACCGCCACATGCGACCATCCATCAAGGACAGGCTGAAGTCGAAGTGCGCGGATCCCTTACTGCGCGGCGACGGACATCCGCGCGCTGAGTTGGCCCTCGTTCCCGCTGCGATCCAGTCCGGACACGCAGTAGGAGAGCGGGCGGTCAGCCGGGGCGGTGGGGTCGACCCAACCGGTACCCCGGGTGGTGCCGATGAGCCGGGCCGCGTTGCCGTCCACGCGGTAGACGGCGAAGCTCGCGGCGCCGTCCCCGCGCCAGGTCAGCACCACCCCGCCGGCGTCCTCGCGCCGCGCGCCGGTGACCGCGGGTGCGGCCGGCGGCGCCGCTGGTAGCTGCGCCATCGCGGGCACCAGCGCCGGGCCGGCGTAGTGCGCCCCGCTGTACCGGCTGACCGCCCCGAGCTTGTCGGCGCGCACCTGCCTGGCGCTGAAGTGCACGCTCCCGCTCACCCCGTGCCGCCGGTTGAGGGCGAGCTGGCGGTCCAGCTCGGCCGGATCGCGCCAGGCGCCGCGCTCGCCCACCCGATAGTCGGCCTGGCCGATGTAGAGCTGCACCCGGGTGCCCCTCACCGTGGCCGCCCACCACGGCAGCAACTTGGCGTAGTCGGCCTTGCCGAACCCGATGTGCCAGTACAGCTGCGGCACGACGTAGTCCAGCCACTGCTCCCGGACCCAGAGTCGGGTGTCGGCGTAGATGTCGTCGTAGCTCTGCAGACCCGCGGTCGCCGAGCCGGCCGGGTCGGTGCGCTTGTTGCGCCAGATGCCGAACGGGCTGATGCCGAACTTCACCCACGGCTTGACCGCCTTGATCCGCTCGCTCATCTCGCGGACCAGCGTGTTCACGTTGTCCCGGCGCCAGGCGTGCTTGTCCGCGAACCGCCGGCCGTACCGGGCGAACGCCGCGCCGTCCGGGAAGTCCTGCCCGGCCTCCGGGTACGGGTAGAAGAAGTCGTCGAAATGGACCCCGTCGACGTCGTACCGCTGGACCGCCTCCAGCATCGAGTCCTCGACGAACTTGCGCGCCTCGGGGACGCCCGGGTTGAAGTAGAGGCGGCTGCCTGGGCGGTCGGCGCTGGGATAGGTCACCACCCAGTCGCGGTGCCACCGCAGCGGGTGTGTCGGCGCGAGCTGGTCCAGCCTGGGGCCGGGCCCGCCCACCGTGGCCGGCTGCCCGCCCCGGTACGGGTTGAACCAGGCATGGAACTCCAGGTTGCGGGCGTGCGCCTCGGCGACCATGAACTCCATCGGGTCCCAGCCCGGGTCGCGGCCGTCGCGTCGCCCGGTCAGCCACTCCGACCACGGCGCGTACCTGGACGGCCAGAGCGCGTCCCCGCTCGGCCGCACGTGCACGAAGACCGCGTTGTGGTTCCGCCGCACGGCCAGGTCCAGCCAGCCCCGGAACTCCGCCCGCACCGTGTCGGCCGGCAGTCCGCGCCGGCTCGGCCAGTCGATGTTGTTCACCGTCGTGATCCACATGCCGCGCAGCTCGCGGGGCGCCCGGGCCGGCCGGCCGGCGCAGCTGGGGGTGCCGCCCGCCGCGCCGAAGGCGGCCGCGTGGCCCGGCTCCGGTGCACCACGGTCGCCAACAACGCGATCCCGCTGCGACCAGGCGCCGACCCCGACCGCCACGGCGAGCGCGGCGACCACCGCGACGAGCGCCTGGGTACGACGGCGGTGGGCGGGGGGAGCGGGCGGAGCGGCGGCGGGCATTGGCCCAGTCTGCCCAATGCTGCCCTCGGGGTGAACCAGTTAGACCGTTACTTAACGGTCAGATAAGGCCTGCCACCAACGCTGTGTGACGTCAGCTGAAGCCTCGCCCTCGATGACACCGGCGCGGCGCGGCGCATCAGGAAGCTCGCGCGCCTGGTCGTTTGCACCCTTACCGCCCGAGATGACGCCGCCAGTGTGTCTTCTCCTCGCCGTCACCGCGGCGGGCTTTCTCCAATCGGACCGCGCCAGCCTTGCTGAGGATTACCGTACGTTAACGTGACCATCATTCGGGTTACCGCCCTCACGCTCAGCGCCATCCTGGTTCCGCCCGCTATCGCGGTCGCGCCACCAACGCGGGCGGCAGCCGCGCCGTACGTGCCATGCCCGGCCGTGAAGCCGCCGGTGCCCCCGCCTGCCATACCGTCTTCGCCTCCGGTCGACCCCGCCCAGGGGGCAGTCGGGGGGCAGGCGCTGGCGACGTCAGGACTGGCCATTCCTGCGGACGCGCCGATGGCGCCGGCTGTGACCGCCACCTCGTGGCTCGTGGCGGACCTCACCAGTGGTGAGGTTCTCGGCGGGTGCGGCTCCCACGAGCACCGAACGCCAGCCAGTGTGCAGAAGCTGCTGCTGGCGGCCGCCCTGATGCCCCGCCTCGATCCGGCCCAGGTCGTCGAGGTGACCAGGGCGGATCTGCACGATCTCGATCCGGCCAGTTCGCTGATGGGGGTGGCCGAGGGTGGCCGGTACTCGATCGAGAGCCTATGGCTGGGGCTCCTCCTCAGATCGGGGAACGACGCGGCCAACGTGCTGGCTCGCGTCGGCGGTGGCAACGCCGGTAGGCAGGGCGGAGTGCAGGCGATGAACGACGAAGCGCGCCGGCTGCGCGCGAACCAGACCCACGCTGCGACCCCCTCGGGCCTGGACGGCCCCGGTCAATACACCAGCGCATACGACCTCGCGCTGATCGCGCGGGCCACCTTCGCCCGGGAAGACTTTCGGCGGTACATCGCGACCAGGGTGGCGCAGATACCGGCACGGCCGGGAACGCCGGGGTTCGAGATCACCCACGACAACACGCTGCTGGGCATATACCCCGGAACGCTCGGTGGGAAGACGGGCTTCACCGACCTGGCTCGGCAAACGTACGTCGGCGTGGCCGAACGCAACGGCCGACGGCTCGCGGTGACCCTGCTCGGAGCCGAGACCGCGCCGCTGGGGAGTTTCGGAGAGGCGGCAGCGCTGCTCAACTGGGGCTTCGCTCTTCCTCCCGACGCGTCCGTCGGCCGCCTGGTCGCGCCCGAAGAAAAGAAGTACGACCGTCCCGTAGTCCCGGTCAAAGGCGAGCCCCATGGTCGGGCAGAGGAACCGTCATCGTTCTCGTTGCCCACCGGGCTCGGGCTCGGCGCTGCCCTCGTACTGGCCGTTCTGATCCTGGCGGCTCCGTGGTGGCGCACAGGTGCGCGGCGACGAGCTCGCCAACGGTAGGGACGTGGAGGCGGAGGAGGAGTTCCAAGCGGCACGCGCGCCATCAGGTCGCCACGGCCGTCGCGGGGATGTAACGCAGACCGGCCGGCGGCTGAGGGGAGCGCGACGGCCCGCGAAGTTCGGGATGCACGGCGGCGCAGAGCGGGTGCGGTCGATCGGGCCTCGGGCGGGCGCACGAGCGACGGCATGACGGGGCCGCCGCGGCCAGGGGCGTCACTTGGCGTAGTAGAAGTCCGAGGCCTCCCCCGGCCCGCGCCGGCGCCTTGATCTTCAGCGGCTGCCCGTGACCGAGCGAGCAGGTCGGTTGGCATGGCTGAGACCGGGTGGCAGATTTCAGGCGGGGCATGTGGGCCGTCCGCTGCCCGGGCTCTGAACGGCGTCGCCGGGCCTGGTGGCGTACCCGTCGGTCCGTCCATCCGCGACGGTGGCAGTCGGACGTGTCGGCTGCTGAGCTGAGGTCTCCGATGCGCGGCCGCGATCGGCCCGAGGCGTCCCGGTGGCGTCGCGAGCCGGCTCCCACGTCGCGTCGGACATGCCGGTCCGGACATCGATCACCAGCACCGCTCGAACTCGGTGCGGTAACCGGTTACAGTGCTCGGACCGGACCAACCGTGAGGCCTGGAGGTGCCCGGTGACGAACGTCAACGACCAGCAGCCGTCCGGCGCTCGATCCGATTGGGAGGCCCGGATCGCCCGGCGCAGCGACGACGGCGGCGTACGACCAGCACCGGAGCTGCCGCCGCCGGCCGGGCTGACCGCCCGCGAGGGCGTCGGCCACGTCCGCCTCTCCTGGCAGCCGGTGGACGGCGCCGTGGGCTACCTGGTGCACCGCGCCCCATTGGGCGACGGGACACCCGACGGCGGGTTCACCCCGGTCGACCACCTCGGCGGTGACGTCCTCGCCGTGCCCGACACCTGGCACGTCGACACCACCGGCGAGCCTGGCCGGCGATACGCCTACGCGGTCGCCTCGGTGCCGGAGGTGACACGCACCGGAACGCTGAGCGAGCCGGTGCCGGCCACGGCCCGGCCCGTCGGCGACGAGCCGCCCACGGTGTCGCTGCGGCTGGACGCCGCGGCCGACGGGTCGGCCCTGCACCGGCCGTGGCGGCCGATGATCGGCAGTGAGCGGCTGTCCCAGCTGCTGTGCCGGGACACCTCGGGCGGCCGGGAGATCGGCATGGAACTGCTGGCCGCGCTGCGCCGGGTGCACGACGAGATCGGTGTCGACGCCGTCCGCGCGCACGCGATCCTGCACGACGACCTCGGTGTCTACCGCGAGGTGGACGGGCAGCCGGGGTACGACTTCAGCCGCGTCGACGAGGTCTACGACCTGCTCCTGTCGGTGGGGCTGCGACCGGTGGTCGAGATCGGATTCATGCCTCGTGAGCTGGCCAGCGACCCCGAGCGCACGGTGTTCGGCTACCGGGGTGTCATCTCCCCGCCCCGGGACTGGGACCGCTGGGCCGACCTGGTGCGCGCCCTGGTCGCCCACCTGCTCGACCGCTACGGCGAGCAGGTGCTCGGCTGGGACTTCGAGGTGTGGAACGAGGCGAACCTGGAGGTGTTCTGGTCGGGCACCCGGGAGGAGTGGATGAAGCTGTACGACGTAACGGCCCGCGCCGTCAAGGACGTCGACCCGCGCATCCCGGTCGGCGGGCCGTCCTCGGCGGCGGCCGGCTGGGTCGACGCGCTGCTGGAACATGCCGCCGCCTCTGGCGCTCCGGTGGACTTCGTCTCCACCCACACCTACGGCAGTCCCCCGCTGGACCTGCGGCCCACCCTGGCCCGGCTGGGCGTGCCGGACGCGCGGATCCTGTGGACCGAATGGGGGGTGACTCCCACCCACTTCCACCCGGTCAACGACGGCGCCTCCGCCGCGGCGTTCCTGCTCACCGGGATGCGGTCGGCGGCCGGTCGGGTCGACGCGCTGTCCTACTGGGTGGCCAGCGACCACTTCGAGGAACTCGGCCGGCCGCCCCGCCTGCTGCACGGCGGCTTCGGGCTGATCACCGTCGGGGGAATCGCCAAGCCGCGCTACCACGCGCTGTGGATGCTCGCCCAGCTCGGCGACACCGAACTGCCGGTCACCGCCGACGGGGACGGCGCAGGGGGCCTGGTGCAGACCTGGGCCAGCCGGCGCGACGACGGCAGCCTGGCGATCCTGGTGTGGAACAGCACCCTCGACCAGTCCAAGCGCGACGGAGCCGCGTCGCTGGCCCGGCGGGTCCGGCTGACCGTCGACGGGGCCGCCGGCCGGCCGGCGATGGTCACCCGGCTCGACCGTGAGCACGGCGACGTCACCACCCTCGCACAGCGGCTCGGGGTCGGCGACTGGCCCACCGACGAGCAGTGGGAGGCGCTGCGCGCCGCCGACGCCCTGCCGGCGGAGAAGGTGCAGCCGGCCGGCGACGGCGTTGCCTGCGTCATCGATCTGGCGCTGCCGCAACCCGGCGTGGTCCTGGTCGAGCTCGCCGGGGCCTGACCGGGAAAGCGCCACCCCTCGGGCCGACGCCGTCGGAGCCACGTCACCGTGGGCTGGAACCCGGCGCCGGAGGCCGTCGGCTACCTGGTGTGCCGGGCCGACGGGCGTCGTCGGCCCCGGCTGCCCGCGGCCGGAGCCGGCGAGGCTCCGGCCGCGAACCCCGCTACTGCTCGGCTGGTACGGAGAACTCCTCGATCCGCATCACCGGGTGCAGGAACCGCTCAGCACCGCCGCGGGTGAACTCCTTCCGCAGGATGTCGCCGCCGTACAGGTTGCCGAGCGCGGCCATGATCATGCCCTGGTCGAGCGCCAGGTACCGCTTTGCTACCGTGCCGCTGCGTACGGCAATCGAGTCGTAGAAGCCGCCGGGCCCGTAGCTGTCGAACTCGTTGCGCAGCCGCGTCAGCTCGGCCTGCGCATCGGCCGGCGCGTAGCGCATGGCGAGGAACACCGCGTGCGGGGTCACGACACCGTCGCCGTACGCGGCGGGCAGCGGCTGAGCGGGGCGATCGGGGCAGCCCGCGAAGCCGTAGTCGACGCTGGTGCGCTCTTCATCGCTCGCGTAGCCGTTGGTGTCGAGCCCCATGGCGTCCACTCCGTACTCGCGGTAGCCACCCTGGGGATCCGAGGCCGGCGAGAAGCCCCAGTGGCCGTACCTCGCGTCGTTCATCCCGTGCTCGATCTGGCCGCGCACGTAGACCGGGTGGTTCCGGGCCCAACTGTCCGGGCCCCACTGCTCCTCGGGCACGAACATGTCCGGCATGAGCGCCTCGAACATGTCACCGCCCCAGGTGGGCACGAACTGCAGGCCCCGGTAGCGGTAGGCGCCCTCGAAGACCGGCACGTCCAGGTACTCCCGCCACTCGCCGACCGGACGCATCTCCTGCCAGGACCAGTCGCAGGTGTCGGGGAAGGTCCGCCAGGGCGCGAAGTAGTGGGCGGGCGGCACCTGGCCGAGCGCGATCGCCACGTAGCTGATCATCCGGGTCTCGCTGTTGAACGCCCCGTACGTGTGGCAGGTGTAGTAGACGTCCGGACCGCGGTGCTCGTAGTTGCCCTTGGTCGAGCAGCCGGGGGGCGGCTCGACCCAGAAGCCGCCGCGCATCAGCCCGGCCGGCACATCCGGCCCGCGCGCCTGCGAGTCGTAGTAGAAGCCGAAGTCCATGGCGCCGAGCAGTGGGTCGGACTTGTGGCGCAGTTGCGGCACCCCGTTGTGCACGATCATCAGGGCGGCGGCGAGCCAGGCGTTGTCGACGCTGGACACGAAGGGATAGACGGTCGAGCCGTTCTCCGGCCAGGTCCGGAGCAGTTGCAGGGTGGCTGGGTCGTACCAGTTGTAGAACATGCCGGAGTCGGGGTGCCGCTCCAACCGGGCGAGCGAGTCGAGTGCGCGCGAGATGCGCTGCACCTGCTCCTGCTCTCCGATGACGTGCAGCTTGCGGGCGGTGATCGCCGACCAGATGTACGCACCGATGTTGGTGGGCGAGGTGTAACGGGCACGACTCGCCGGCGCGAGGGCGCCACCGATGTTGTCGGCGGGCAGCCCGGTCTGCGGGTCCGTCATCGCGGCCATCGATCGCCACGTGTCGGTGGACCACGCGGTGATGGTGGACGGCGTGACGGCCGACGCCGGGAGGCCGGTCGATGGCGCCGCGGCGGCGCTGGCCGCGCCGGACGCGGCGAGGGTGAGCGAGAGTGCCGCCGCCAGGGCGGCACGGTAGGGACGGATCATTGGCTACCTCCGGAGGTCGATGGTTCCGGGTCGTCACGCCACCGTCGGCCGGCTATTTCAGGCCGGTGGTGGCGATGCCGCGGACGAAGTGCCGCTGCAGCAGGAGGAAGACGATCAGCACGGGCAGCACCACCACCACGGAACCGGCGAGCAGCAGCCCGAACTTGGTCTCGTTCTGGCCCACGCTGAACAGGGCGAGGGCGACCGGAAGGGTGTACTTGTCCTCGGTCGTGGCCACCACGAGGGGCCACAGGAAGCTGTTCCAGAAGGTGAGGAAGCTGAGGATGCCCAGTGCGGCGAGCGCCGGGCGGCACAGCGGCAGGACGACGCGGAGGAAGATACGGAGCTCGCCGGCGCCGTCCACCCTTGCGGACTCGATCAGCTCGTCCGGGATGGACAGCATGAACTGGCGCATGAGGAACGCACCCAGCGCCCAGGCCAGGAAGGGCAGCACCAGGCCGGCGTAGGTGTTGGTCAGGCCCATGTTGGCGACCAGCACGAACAACGGGACGAAGGTCACCATGCCGGGGACCATCACCGACCCCAGGACCAGACCGAACAGCGCGCGGCGGCCCGGAAAGCGCAGCTTGGCCAGGGCATAGCCGACCGCCGAGCAGAACATCAGATTGCCGAGGGTGATCAGGCCGGCGACGATCGCCGAGTTCAGGAAGTACGTCGGGAAGTTCAGCCTGGCGAACAGGTCACGGAAGTTGCCGAGCGTCGGGTCGTGCGGCCACCAGGTCGGTGGGACGAGCCGGATCTCGCTCTCCGGCTTCAACGACGACAGCAGCATCCAGACGAACGGGCCGACCATGGCGAGCAGCCCGATCACCAGCAGAACGTGCAGGACGATGGTGGCGGCCCGGTCCCGAGGGCGCCGCGCCGTACGCCGTCCGGCTGCCTGAGGGGCCTCGGGTGAACGTTCCCGCCGACCGGTCGCGGTCACCGGTGTCGACATCGGATCACCTACCCTCTTCGGAACGCAGCAGCCGGAACCACAGGATCGACATCAGCACGATCACCAGGAACAGCACATAGCTCATCGCCGCGGCGTAGCCGTAGTTGCCGAAGCCGAACTGGTTGTAGATGTGGTACGAGACCGACAACGTCGAGTTGAGCGGGCCGCCCTGGGTCATCACCAGCGGCTCCTCGAAGAACTGCAGGTAACCGATGGTGGCGATGACCCCGACGAAGAGCAGGGTCGGGCGCAGCGCGGGCAGCGTCACGTACCGCAGCTGTTGCCAGGTGGTCGCCCCGTCGATGCGCGCCGCCTCGTACAGTTCCTGCGGGATGGCCTGCAGACCGGCAAGGAAGATCACCATCTGGTAGCCGAGGTTGCGCCAGGCAGCCATCACGATCAGCGACGGCAGGGCGAACCGCGTGTCGAAGAGCCAGTTCGGCCCGTCCACTCCGACGAGTCCCAGCAGGCTGTTGAGCAGACCGGAGTCCGGTTGGAGCAGGAATCGCCAGACCACGGAGATCGCCACGATGCTGGTCACGACGGGCAGGTAGTAGCCGACGCGGAACAGGGACCGGAACCGGGTCAGGCCCGAATTCAGCCCGAGCGCCGCCGCCAGTCCGGCCACCATCGTCAGCGGCACGCCGGCGAACACGAAGATGGCGGTGTTCACCGCGGCCTTGACGAACAGCTCGTCGTGCAGCAGCCGGCTGTAGTTGTGCATCCCGACGACGTTGACGCCGAGCGGGTTGCGCAGGTCGGCGCTGCGGATGTCGGTGAAGCTCATCAGCAGCGAGGCGAGCACGGGCCCGGCCATGAAGACCACGAACAGCACGGTGAAGGGAAGGGCGAAGCCCCAGCCGACCGCGGCCCGACGGAGGCGCAGGCCGCTGCGCCCCCGTCGGTTGGACGCGTCGGACGCGACCGCGGTCATGTCAGGTCCCGGTGCCGATCGAGGTGGCCTGCTGCTGCATCGCCTTGGCGGCGTCCTCCGCCTTCAGTCCCGTCTTGCACATCTTCTCGACCTCGCCGTCGATCGCCGCGGCCACCTGCTCCCAGGTGGCGATGGTGGGCGGCGACTTGGCGTCCTCGAGTTGCTTGCCGAACGCCGACAGCTGGGGGTCGCCGCTCAGCGCCGGGTCGTCCCAGCCCTTCTTGGCCGCGGGCAGGTCGTTGACCGTCTTGTACCACTTGGCCTGCACCTCGGGGCGGGAGAGGTAGGAGACGAACTTCCAGCCGCCGTCGCGGTTCTTCGCGTCCTTGAACACCGCCAGATCTCCACCGCCGACGAACGACGTGCCCGACTGCTTGGTGGGCATCGGCCACAGGTCGTACTTGCCGGCGCCGCCCTGGTCCTTCAGTACGCCGATGTGCCAGGGACCGGAGACGAACGCGCCGATCTGGCCCTTGACGAACGCCGGCTCAAGGGCGCCCTGCGGCAGGTCCTTGGGTGCGAGACCCTCGTCGAAGAAGGACTTGTAGAAAGCGAAGGCCTCGACCGCCTCCGGGCTGTCGAGGGTGAACTTCCCGTCCTTGGCCACGTCGCCGCCGTTCTGCCAGACGAACGGCATGACGGTCTGCCAGGAACCGGTCTGGCCGGGCTGGAGGTTGACGCCCCACTTGGCGCCACCCTTGTCCTTGAGCGCCTTGATCGCTGACTTGAACTCGTCCCAGTCCTTCGGTGGGGTGGTGACCCCGGCCTTGGTGGCGACCGCCTTGTTCACATAGAGCAGCCGCGTCTCCACGTACCACGGCACTCCGTAGGAGGTGCCGTCCACGACCGTGGTGTTCCACGCACCCTCGTAGAAGTCGTCCTTCTTGATCAGATCGGACGGGGTCACGTCGAGCCCGCCGGTCTTGGCGAACTCGCCCATCCACGTGGTGCCGATGAGGCTGACGTCGGGCGTCTGCTTACCGGCGATGGCGGTGGCGAGCTTGTCGTGTGCCCCGTCCCAGGGGACGGCGGTCACCGTGACCTTCGCGTCCGGATTCTCCTTCATGAAGTCATCGGCGATCACCGAGAGCTTCTCGCCCTCGGTACCCATCGCCCAGACCGTGATGTCGCCCTTCGCCTTGCCCTCGCCGACGGGCTTGGCGGCCCCCTGGTTGCCTCCGCCGCCGTCGCGGCCGCAGCCGCTCAGCGCGAGTACCGCCGCGAGGGCCACGGCGACGCCTCTACGGGTCCCTGTTCTCATCACGGAACCTCCATTTCGTTCGGATGTTGTCCGCAGCTCGTGCGGATGACGAGCTGCGTTCTCAGCACCTCTCGCCGTACCGGGAGACGACTGCTCGCCACCCGGTCCTGCAGCCACCGGGCCGCCGTCGCGCCCAACTCGCGCATCGGCTGGCGCACCGTGGTGAGCCCCGCGTACCGGGCGGCCATCACGTCGTCCCAGCCGACGATCGCGACGTCATCGGGAACGGACCGGCCCAGCTGTTTCGCCGCCGCCAGCGCCCCTAGCGCGACCTCGTCGTTCGCACAGACCAACGCCTGGGGAGGGGGCGATCCCGCGAGCGCTCGCCGCGCCGCTTCCTGCCCCGCTGGTACGTCGAAGGCGCAGCGCAGCGGCGCACGCGGAGGCCGGATTCCGCGGTCGACGAGCGCCGAACGAAAGGCGTCGTAGCGGGCGGTCACGTCGGACGACTCGTCGGGGTCGCCCAGGTAGGCGAATCGCCGGTAGCCGTGCGCGACCAGATGGGCGACCAGCTCGCGTGCGCTGGCCTCGCTGTCCGTCGTGACGGTGTCCAGCTCGCCGACCGGGAGCCGGGCCAGCAGGACGGTGGGCATGCCGGTCGCGGCGACCTGGGCGACCACGCCGTCGGACACGGTCCGGCCCATGATCGCCATGCCGTCGACGCGACGGGCCAGGTCAAGCACCTTTCGGCCCGGATCCGTCCGACCGTGCGTGGCCAGGATCAGGACGCTGCTGCCGACTTCGGCGGCGACTTCTTCGTACCCGAGGATCACCTCGGCGTAGTACGGGCCGGAGAGGTCCGGAAAGACGATGCCGTTGGCCGCGTGCCGGCCCTCGGCCAGCGACTGCCCCAGGCGACTGGGCCGGAACTGCAGCTCCTCCACCACCTCGAGGACCCGCCGACGGGTCTCCCCGGCTACCTGCCCGCCACTCCGCAGGGCTCGGGACACAGTGGCGATCGAGACGCCCACCCGCTGCGCGACCTCGTAGATCGTCACCTGCCGTCGATCCTGCGGGTTCACCATGGCCCCCAAAGCGGGATGAAAAGCGGTTACACCTACCGAAAGCGCTTACAGTGGATCGACCGATGCGGCTCAACTGCTCGAACAGGTATGTCGTCCGGCGGACGAACAGGGGCTCTCCTCATGTGCCGGTACCTCCGGTCACGGGGTTCGCCGGACAGCCGCAGCTGCGGCGCAGGACGAGTTCCGTGGGCAGCACGATGTCGCCGCAGGGGACGCGCTCCGGCTCGTTCACCGCGGTGAGGATCAGCCGGGCCGCCTCGGCCGCCAGCTCCCGGACCGGCTGGCGGATGGTGGTCAGCGCCGGGTTGACCAGGGCGGCGATCGGGGCGTCGTCGAAGCCGGTGATGACGACGTCCTGCGGCACCCGCAGGCCCCGACCGAGTGCTCCGACGAGGACACCGAGGGCGGTCTCGTCGTTGGCGCAGACCACGCCGGCGGGTCGGCTGTCGGGGCGCAGCAGCTGTTCGGCGGCGAGGACTCCGTCGGCCTGCTGCATGCTCACCGCGACCGGCGAGGCCGGCGGGGTGACCCCCGCCGCCCGGTGGGCGGCGAGGAATCCGGCCCAGCGCTCGCTGACGTCGGGCGACCCCTCGGGGTTGCCCACGAACACCAGGTCGGTCAGTTGATGATCGAGTAGCAGGTGCCGGGTCAGCTCGGCCATGCTGGCGGCGTTCTCGGCCCGTACCGAGGGCACGGCGCCGGGACCCTCGCCCGCGACGACCACGACCGGCACCATCTCTGCCAGCCGGAGCAGGGTCGGTTCGGAGATGGTGCCGCCGATGACCGCCAGCCCGTCCACCCGCCGGGCCATCTCCAGCGCCTGCGCGTCGGAGTCCGAACGCAGATGTGTGCAGAGGATGTGCACGCTGGCCCGCGACGGAACGGCCTCGGACTCGAAGCCCTGGATCAACTCGGTGAAGTACGGACCGGACAGGCCCGGGAAGACCAGGCCCAGCGCGCCGTGCCGACCGGCGGCGAGCGCGCGACCGAGGTGGTCGGGGCGGTAGCCGTGCTTCTCGATCGCCTCGAGCACCCGACGGCGCATCTCCTCGGACACCTGACCGGTGCCGTTGGAGACCCGCGAGACGGTCGCGACCGAGACACCGGCCAGTCGGGCGATCTCGCGGACGGTGAGCCGACTGTTGCCCATGACTCCCTCGATCCGTAACGTGCGGTTAACAGAAACCGGTTTCAGGCGACCATATGCAGACGCGTCGAAGTTCACAAGGGTCGGGTCCACAATCTCCGGTGAGGGGAGCGCTGCCCCACATGTCCACGGTGCTACTCGAGGACCGCAGGATCGTCATCGACGGCCGACCGCACCTGCTGCTCTGCGGGGAGGTGCACTACTTCCGGCTGGCTCGCACCGACTGGGCCGACCGGCTCGACCGGCTGCGGGAGTGCGGCGGGGACACCGTCGCGACGTACGTGCCGTGGCTGTGGCACGAACTGCCCGACGGCTCCGTCGACCTGACCGGACGAACACACGAACAACGCGACCTGGCCGGCTTCCTGGACCTCGCCCACCAGCGCGGGCTACGGGCGGTGGTCCGACCCGGGCCGTTCATCATGGCCGAGGTCAAGAACGAGGGCATCCCGTACCGGGTGTACGAGGAACACCGGCACCTGCTCCCCACCACCTGGGACGGCGCGCCGATCAGCACCCGCACGATCGACTATCTCGCGCCGGAGTTCCTCGCCGCCGCCGCCGCCTGGTACGCCCAGGTGATGCCGATGATCGCCGACCGGCTCGCGGGGCGCGGCGGGCCGGTGGTGGCGGTGCAACTGGACAACGAGATCGGGATGCTGTCCTGGGTGACCAACTCCCCCGACCTCACCGCCGGGCTCTGCGCCGACCTGGCCCGCTGGGCGGTCGACCGGTACGGCAAGGAAGGCGCGGCCGCCCGGATCGGCGCCGACCCCACCGACCCGCGGGCCTGGGCGACCGCCCTGCGCACCCCGGCGGAACGGGAGTCCCTCACGCTCCACGACGACCTGGGCCGCTACATGCGGGACCGCTACCGCCGCTACGTGGCCGCGCTACGCGACAGCGCCGAACGGCACGGCGTCCGTGGGGTGCCGTTGCTGGTGAACGTGCACGGCACCAGCGGCGGACGGGGGCGTACCTTCCCCATCGGGATCAGCCAGCTCTTCGAGGCCTACCGCGGCCAGCCCCAGCTGACCTCCGGCTCGGACTACTACCTCGGCGACCTGACCGTCACCAACGTCGCCGACCTGTACATCTCCAACGCCTTCCTGGCCGCGACGCACGGACCCGACCAGCCGCTGACCTGCCTGGAGTTCGAGGCCGGCAACGGCGACTACGGCGAGGACCTGTCCGTCCGCCACCCACCCGAGGCGATCGAGCTGAAGACCCGGCTCTGCGTGGCCCAGGGCAACCGGCTGCTCAACCTCTACCTGTTCGCCGGCGGCCACAATCCACCGCTGGCCGAGCCGGTCGGCGACGGCAACGACCGTCTCGCCTTCACCGGTGAGCGGCACGGCTTCGCCGCCCCGGTCGACCCGGAAGGACGGCTCAACCCCACGTACGACGCCGCGCGACGCGCGCTGCACACCGTCCGCGGGGTGGCCGACCTGCTGGCCGACGGCGACGAGGAGCACGACGGGCTGGCGTTGGGCTTCGTACCCGACCACTACCTCACCGAGTACCGCCATCCTGGCTCGACCGCCCGGACCGATCAGGTGGGCGAGCTGGAGCGGTTCCGGGGTATGGGCTCGCGGGACGTGCTGGCCCGGGCCCTGCTGCTGGGCGGGTTCTCCTTCCCCGCGGTCAACCTGCAGGCGCCGCCACCGGCCGACAGCCCGCGGGTGATCGCCCTGGCCACCGCGCCCACGCTCGGCGCGGACGTGCAGCGGCGGCTCGTGGACCACCTCCGGGCCGGTGGGCGGCTGCTCCTGCACGGACCGCTGCCGGAGCGTGGTCACGACGGCACTCCCTGCACGCTGCTCGCCGACGCGCTCGGCGTGACCGCTGACGGGTGGATGGAGGGCGGGCCGCACTACTTTCCGTCGGTGGTCGGGCGGGACTGGGCAGCCGGGCCGGCGGAGGTTCGCGTCGGCTACGCCCAACTGCTCGCCGGCGCCGGTGAGCCGGTACTCGTCGAGGTCGGCTCCGGCCGCCCGTGCGCGATGGAGGTCACCGTCGGCGCCGGTAGGGCCCTGATC
This sequence comes from Micromonospora kangleipakensis, assembly GCF_004217615.1. Classification (NCBI taxonomy): domain Bacteria; kingdom Bacillati; phylum Actinomycetota; class Actinomycetes; order Micromonosporales; family Micromonosporaceae; genus Micromonospora; species Micromonospora kangleipakensis. The sequence goes on from NZ_SHLD01000001.1 coordinate 5,100,514, forward strand.
ATCGCGGCGGACCACCCCTGCCACCTCGACTTCTGGCGGGCGGCCCTGGAACGGCTGGGCGTACGGCCCCGCCTGCGGCACGACGCCGACGAGCCCGGCCTGGTGCTCACCTCCACCGTCGACCGCGCCGGTCAACGCCTGCTGCACCTGCTCAACGTCGCCCCGTCGGCCGTCGAGTTCACTCTGCGCCACCGGGACCGACCCGTCCTGTCGGGACGACGGCTGCGGATTCCGGCGCGGGCCGGACTGATGCTCCCCGCCGGTGTGCGGGTGGGGGCCACCACGCTGGTGGAGACGAGCTGCGAGCTGGTGTCCCGGTCGGAGGACGAGGTGCTGCTGCTGCCCACCCAGGCCGAGGACGTCGCCGTGTTCTCCACCGACCGAGAGGTGTCGGCCGAGGGCGGACACGTGACGGTCGACGGCAACCAGGTCACCGTCACCATCCGGTCAGCCGACGGTCACCCGGTCAGGGTGGCTCTCAGGTGACCGGTGTGCCGGCACCGGCCTGTCGCCGGGTGCCGCCCCAGCCGGCAGGATGGTCGATGCCCGTTCCCGCCCGCCCGCACCGTGCCGACCCGCACGGGGGGTGTCCGACCTGCGCGCGATGGGACTGTTCGTCTGCCGGGCGCCGGCCGTCGCCACCACCCTCGCCTTCAATGCGGCGGCCGCGGCCCTCGGGTCTTTTCGGCGCCTGCCGGGAGGATGGCGCTGCTCAGTAGGTGTCGACCAACTGCGTCCGGAGCTTGGCCAGTGCGCGGGCCAACAGCCGGGAGACATGCATCTGCGATACGCCGATTTTTACGGCGATTTCGCTCTGCGTCAGGTTTCCGTAGAAGCGCAGGGTCAGGATCTTCTGCTCACGCTCGTCAAGGGTGGCCAGCGCCGGGCCGAGGGCGACACGCAGCTCGGCGAGGGCGAACTCGCCGTCCTCGCCGCCGAGCATCTCGCCCAGCTCGGTAGCCCGCTCACCGCTGCCGATCGGGGTGGACAGCGACACCGCGTTGTACGCGCGGGCGCCCTCCAGGCCCTCCAGGACCTCTTCCTCTGTCAGCTTGAGGTGCGCGGCGATGTCGGCCACCGTCGGGGAGCGACCCAACGTCTGCAGCAGAGTGCTGTTGGCGTCGGAGATGGCCAGCCGCAGCTCCTGCAGGCGGCGGGGCACCCGGATGTCCCAGGTGCGGTCCCGGAAGTGCCGCTTCAGCTCCCCCACGATGGTGGGGATCGCGTAACCGGCGAAGTCGACGCCACGTGACGGGTCGAACTTGTCGATCGCCTTGATCAGCCCCACGGCCGCGGTCTGCGTCAGGTCTCCGGTCGGCTCGCCACGACCGCTGTAACGCCGGGCGAGGTGGTTGGCCAGCGGCAGCCAGGCCTCGATCGCTCGGTCACGCATCGCCGCGCGGGACGGGTGGCCGGCGGGCAGCGCGGCCATCGCGAGGAGCAGCTGGGTGGCGGGCGAGTCGACGGAGGCGTGGTCAGCGCGGGTCTTCGGCTCAACGGGCCGGTCGGTGGTCGTGGTGATCATGCTGCTTCCTCCGCATCGCACCGGCCGCGCTCCGCCTCTGCGGCGCCAACCGTCTGAGCAGACAGTAGACCAACAGGCTCAGATAACCTAGCCGAAAGGACGATGCCAAGAGTCAGCCATGCAGATAGTGGCCCGCCGCCGGTGACCGCGGAGACCGCGTCGCCTCGCCCACCGCCGCCGGACGGTCGAGCTTCAGCAGTAGTCGGCCGCAGCGGCTCCGCTGCGACGGCGGCGCATGACGGACGGCGACGCCGGGTATGGTGCGGTGTGCCGGTGTCGCCGGGCGGTCGCCCGCGATCGAGAGACCACCATCGGGTGGCAGTGCGAGCGCCGGCTCGCCACGAACACGAAACTGCGCGGCGAGAACCGCCCGCGACCCCATGTGTCCCTCTGAAAATAGGAATGCTGCGTGACATCACACGACACTGATCGACCGACGTTGTTTCTCGCCATGCCGACCGTCGACGGGCTCGACGGCCCGGACGTGACTTTCGACGGCAGCGAGGAGGCGATGCGGCGGCTACGCCATCCGTTCGCGGTGAACACGGCCCGCCTGTCGCAGCAGCGGACTCCAATGGCGAGCGACGGCTCGGAGCAGCGGGACTGACCTGGCGGCGCCGACGCCGCTGGAGACGACTCCCCATCTGGCCGACAAGGTGGATCAGGCGTCCGACCTGCGTGCCCGTCCGGCCGACGACCCAGCCGAAGGCGATGACCGCGACAAGGGCGGCGAAGCCGCCGACGACTGCGTTCACCCGGCGACGCCAGCGGCTGGGCGCCTCACGCGAGCGCGGCGTGCACGGCGTCCGTCAGCCGACCGAGCGCCCCGGCCGGCAGTACGGTCATGGCGAGGAGGTACGGCAGGACGATCACGACGACGGCGGTGGTCACCGCGGTGACGCTGCGCCGCAGCAGCGCGCCCAGGCCGAGTGCCAGGACCGCGGCGACGGCGAGCAGCGCGCCGGTCCCGACGATCACCCGCAGCTCGGTCGGCGTCGACGCCGGGTGGACGTAGACGCCGTTGCCGCGCAGCACCCGCTGGCCGAAGGCGACCACGACGGCGGCGGCGAGCAGCCCGGTCACGAAGGTGACGGCGCCGACGACGACGGCCTTCGCGGCGAGCACCCGGATGCGCTGGGGGCTGGCGGTCAGGGTGGTCCGGATGAGCCCGCGCCGGTACTCCGCGGTGATGAACATGGCGCCGACGACGACCACCACGACCAGCCCCACGAACGTGCCGACGAGCATCTTCCAGCCGTTCCAGCAGCTGGGCGGCGAGCGGATCCGGCACACCGCCGGGTACGGCCTCGGGCTGGCGATCGTCCGCGCCATCGCGGACGCGCACGGCGCCACCCTGACCGCGCGATCCCGACCGAAGGGCGACCTGGACATCGAGGTGACGTTCCCCTGAGGCGTTCCACGGTTCCACCACGCCGGCGTCGCTCAACGCGTGGCGGCTCTGCTTAGCCGCATCATGATCAATAAGCCCGGGGTCAGGATGAGCAGGCGCTCGGAGCTGTCCGTCCAGGCCCGGCGCGCGGTGATCACGGCGTCGGCACGGCCGCCAATCGTCGGGTGTGCGTCATGAGACCTGGTTCAGGGTCGCCAGTGTCTCGCGAAGCCACTTCAGCTCGGTACGCGTCGTAGCGGTGGCGATCGTGAACAGCCCTTGTCGGAAGGGGTCGTCGAAGTCGGCGGCGCGCAGTGGCCGTTCGCCGTCCCAGAAGAAGCTGGCTGGCTGCGTGAGGAAGTCAAGCCGACGCTGCAACACGGCGGCCTGTGCCGCCGGGTCATCGAGGTGGCGCAGGAAGGCCAGCAGGGTGAACCACCTGTTTTCGTCGGTGATGAACAGCTCGTCGGGTTCACGGAGCCGGTCGAGCAGCGCTTTTCTGCCTTCGGCGGTCAGCGACAGCATGTGCCGGGGTGCGGCAACCTGGCCGGGTTGGAGTTCCCGGGTGAGCAGCCCGGCGGCTTCCATGCGCTTGAGCAGGGGGTAGAGCGTGCCGTCGGCGATGGGGCGCACGTGTCCAGTCAGGGCGGCGATGCGTTTGCGGAGGTCGTACCCGTGGAGCCGCTCGTCGTAGAGGAAACCGAGGATCGCCAGTTCCAGCATGATCTAGATCATACCCCGTTGCCAGGATACCTCGGTCACGAGATATCTTCTGCGCTATGCATAGCGCTCAAGTAGCTCCTGACGGCTCCCGCATTCGCTGGGTGGAGATCCCCGGCGCCCAGCCCGCCCGCGTCTACATCCACGGCCTGGGAGCCAGCTCGGCGCCGTACTACGCCGAGGCGGTCGCGCATCCAGCCCTTTCCGGCCACCGCTCGCTCCTCATCGACATGCTGGGCTTCGGCATCAGCGACCGGCCTGCCGATGCGCCGTACACCCTGGAAATGCACGCGGACGTCTTGGCCCGTGCGCTGGATCAGGCCGCGGTGAGCGACGCCGACGTGGTCGCGCACAGCATGGGCGGCGCGGTCGCGGTCATCCTCGCCGCACGCCACCCCCAGCTGGTAAGCCGGCTTGTGCTCGTCGACCCCGCCCTCGATCCGGTGCACCCGCTGCCGAGCACGAAGCGACCGGGCAGTTCCGGCATCGGCGTCTATCACACCGAGGAGGAGTTCCTCGACCACGGCTGGGGCGAGACGCTGGAGTTCGTCGGGCCGGAGTGGGCGGCCACGATGCGACTGGCCGGGCCACAGGCGCTCTACCGCAGTGCCATGAACCTGTTGCGTGGCACCATGCCCATGGTGCGCGAGCACCTGGACAAGCTGACCATCCCGCGCACGCTCCTGTACCCGGCGGCTGACGGGCCGCGCTTCGACGCAGACCGGCTCGCGGCCTCGGGTGTCGAGGTGGTGGCGATTCCCAACTGCGGCCACAACATCATGATCGACAACGTCGAAGGCTTCGCCCTCGCGGTAAAGGCCGCGCGTACCGGTCGATCCGCCGGTCCGAGGGCCCTTGACGGCGGGCAGCGGTTCGCCGACCGGACGACCTGAGCGGGGTTCACCAGCCGACGGTGGTGAGCGAGATCGGGGTGAGGTGGCGGACCTGCGGCTCGATCCACTGGGCCGCGGTGACCAGCTTGACCAGTCGGTCGATGCTCTCCGGCGGGCCGGCGACGAAGCTGCGCCGCTCGGCCGGGCAGCCGTACCGGTCGTCGAAGCAGCCGCCGTCGAGGGCCCGGACGACCATGCCGGCCTCGGCGGCCAGGAGCATCCCGGCGGGCAGGTCGACCGCCTCGGGACGGTAGCCGACGATGCCGTCGATGTCGCCGCGGGCCAGCATCACCCAGGAGAGCAGCGGCGCCCACAGTTGCAGCACCCGCCGGGCGGTGGAGTCCAGCACCACCTTCAACGCCCGGGCGGTGCTGTCGTCCCGGCGTACCTCGTGACCCTGGGTCCAGGCCAGCACCGGCGCGGACGGCACCGGCCGGCGCGGCGCCCGCAGCGGCCGGCCGGACGGCCCGGCCGCGTGCACGAACGCGCCCTGCCCGCGCACCGCCGACCAGGTGCGGCCGGCGACCGGGTCGTGGACCACCCCGAGCACCGGCGACCCGCGCTCGCAGAGCGCGATGCCGACCACGTACGCGGGCAGTCCGATGGCCACGTTGTTGGTGCCGTCGAGCGGGTCGACCAGCCACGCCCAGGCGTCGTCGGCGGCGTACTCGCCGCCCTCCTCGGCGATCACGCCGTGCTCCGGCCAGCGGGCCCGGATCCGGTCGACGATCAGCCGCTCGGCGGCCAGGTCCAGGTCGGTGACCAGGTCGCCGGAGGCGCTCTTGGCCCGGGCGTGCACCTCGCCCCTCATCCCCGCGCGCAGCAGCTTTCCGGCGGCGCGTGCGGCGTCGACCGCGAACCGGTGCGCCTCGCGCAGGTCCGGCCCGGTTCCGAGCGGCTTCACGTCCATGGCTCCTCCAGCCGTGTCAGCCCCGTGCCACCAGTCGCGCGATCTCCCGCGCCATCCGCGCGGTCTCCACCGTGTCGCATCGGTCCCGGCGCACCCGGTGGCTGCGCCCGTCCACCGCGCCGAGGCTCAGGTCGCAGCCGCCGGGGGTGGTACGCCCCAGCGCCACCGTCACCGCCGGCTCCCCGGTGTCCACCTCGGAGGTGTGGAACCCGCCGGCGCGCAGCGCGTACGAGTCGCCGGCCTGGTGCGTCTCCACGGTGGCGGTCACCGCGGTCACCAGCCGGTCGGTCGGGGCCATCTCGTCGATGTCCTCGCGGCTGCGCACCTCGTACACCCGCCAGATCGGCTCGGCGGGCGCGTCGGTCACCTCGATCAGCTCGTTGCGCACCCGGCCGTGCAGCACGTGACTGAGCAGGTCCCAGCTGTGCGAGTGCATGGCGGAGGTGGTCGGCTGGACCAGTGGCGGCTCGGCCGGCCAGGCGTGCACGCAGATCCCGTCGGGGCCGGTGCGGTCGACCGGCAGGCAGGTGAAGCCGAGCGGGTGGCGGACCGCGCGCAGCGGCCGGCGGCCCTCCGCCACGTCGTCGAGGACGTTCAGCACCCAGCGGCGCAGCAGCTCCGGCCGGGTGCCCCGGTCGATCTCCCGTTCCAGATCGGTGTAGGTCATCATGCGTACGGGTCCCTCGCCTGGATGGCCTTGCCCACGATGTCGGCGACCTCGCGGTCGCCGAACGAGCGGGGCAGCGGCAGGCCGAGCGCGGTGAACAGCCGGCGGACCTGTTCCACGGACGGCTCGTCGTCGAGCTTCACCTGCCCGGCGGCCTCGATCGGCACCCGCCGGCTCTGCTCGCGGCTGTACTGCAGCTCGATGTTGTAGCGGTTGTAGTAGAGCTCCTTGCGGTCGATGCGCAGCGCCGGGGTTTGCGGATTCTCCTGCGTGATGATGACGCAGCTCGACGAGAGGTCGTAGCGGAAGGTGCTCATCCGTGGGGAGAGTCGCACGTCGATGGTGAGCAGCCCGGAGCGCTGCAGGTGCCAGCAGGCGGCCAGCACGGTGGCGAAGGACTCCTTGCGGGTGCGGTCCACGGTCCACCGCTCCCCCGGCGCGTTCGGGGCCAGGCTGCGCCGGAAGCGCGCGTACCGCTCGCAGACGCCCTCGTCGGTCGGGTCGATGATCTCGATCGAGAAGTGCAGGGTGGCGTTGCGCCGGCGGGCGTGGTCGAGGCACTCGGGCAGGGTGACCGCCCGGGTGTAGGTGCCGGTGCCGCCCTTGAAGTCCCAGCGGTCGGTGTGCCGGCGGGCCTCGGCCAGGGCCTGCCCGACCTCGGTGCCGTTGAGCACCCGGACCATGGAGACGCTGTCGATGGCCTCCCGGGCCCGGTTCAGCGCGCCCTCCGGGCCGGTGATCTCCCGCATCTGCGGCACCAGCTCGGTGAGCCGGTCGCGGGTGTCGTTGAGCACGTGCCGCACCTGGTGCTCGGCGGTCTCCCGGCGCAGCCGGTCCCGCAGCATGGCCTGGGCGAGCAGGGCGAGGATCAGCAGGATGGCGCTGTTGACCACCTCCTGGCTGACGGTGCTGGTCAGCCCGAGGATGGCGACGGTCAAGGCCAGGAGCAGCCCGATGAAGGCGTCGAGATTGTTGACGACCCAGGTCAAGAGGCGGGCCATGACATCCCCCGGTCGATGACGATTTCCCTATGATAGCCCTTTGTCAATATCACGATCACGCACTGTTTCGTTGCCCCGTAACAGTTGGTGACGGCGGCTCGGCGCCCCGGCGGGCCGCGCAGATCAGCGAACCGCCGAGTCCCGGCGCCAGGCGGGCGAGCAGCCGGGAGGTGACCCAGCGTCCGCCGGGCAGCCGCCAACCGACCTGGTTGGAGCGGATCGCCAGCGGCAGGAACCCGGCCCGCCGGAGCACCCGGCGCAGCAGCGACGCGGTGAACGGCCGGATGTGCAGCCAGAGGTAGGGGTGCAGCGGGTCCACCTGGCGCGGGGCGCGGCCGAGGAGGAAGGACACCCGGTCCTGCACGGTGGCCAGGTTGGGAGTGGTGAGCACCAGCAGCCCACCCGGGGCCAGCACCCGGTGGCACTCGCGCAGCAGCGCCACCGGGTCGTAGACGTGCTCGATCAGCTCACCGGTGAGCAGCCCGGCGAAGCTGCCCGCCCGGAACGGCAGGCCGCGGGTGGCGTCCAGGCAGACCGGTAGCGCATCCGGCCCGGCGGCCCGCCGGGCGTCGCGCAGCGCCGTCTCCGCCAGGTCCGCCAGCACCAGCGGCACCGGCAGGTCCGCCGGGTCGAGCATGCCGCGCGGGCCGCAGCCCAGCTCCAGCACCGGCAGCCGCCCGGTGACGCCGTCGGCCACCATCCGGGCCGCGACGGCCCGGCGGATCCGGTGGTACGGGTCGTCGACGTACCCGTTGACCTTGACGCCGTCGTGGTAGCTGCGCCGGTTGGCCCGGCGGCCGTGCGCCTGCGCGCCGCGCCACGGGGTCGCGGCCGGTGACTCCGCCATCGCACCCTCCACTGTCGTCGTCGCCCGGCGACCGTCCTGTCGTCCAGCCTCGCATCGGACGGCGTCGGAGGCGCGGTCGGCGCGACGGTGTCGGCAGACGCCGACGCGGCGGCCGGGAAGCCGGCCGCCGCGTCGAAGGGTGGAGCGGGTCAGAGGGCGCGCCCAGTCCAGCCGGCTGCTGTCGTCGTACTCGTCGCCGGGGATCCACCACGGCTCGCCGAAGCCGCTGGTGGAGACGATGATGTTGCCGCCGTCCGGGTACTCGTTGGTCGGCGGCACCGACAGCGCCGCGCAGTAGCGGCCGTCGGGGGAGAACACCGGCGACTGGTACAACCGGGGCTCGTCGGTGAGCCGCTTCAGGCCGGTGCCGTCGATCCGCACCGACCCGAGACGCTGCCGTCAGGCCAGTCGGCGCACGCGTACGGTCGGCCGCTCGCCGGTCAGGTGCCGGTGCTGGTGCTGGCGGACCTGTCCCCCCAGACCTCCCGGTCCAGCTCCGGATCGGGCGGCACCCAGCGGTGCGAGCCGTCGCTGTAGTGGTACTTCTCGTCGCCGTTGCGCAGGATGCTCATCTCAGCCAGCCGAGGAAGCGCCGGTGCAGCCCGCCCGCCGGCAGCCAGGTCAGGTCCGCGCTGGCCCGGACGAGCTGCGCGCCCAGGTAGAGGGCGAGCGACATGGGGGCGCGTCGTCGAACTCCGCGCGCAGCTCCCGGCGACGCGTCGGGCACGGCCAGGGCAGGCCGCAGCCGCCGCAGCTCCACACTGGCAGTACCGGATCGTGGGTCGTCACCGCTCCCCCGGCCAGTGGCCACGGCCGATCGGGATGCGGTGCCGGGTCCGGCAGGGCAGGTCCGCGCCACAGCGGCAGCGCCACCGCCGCCAGCACCGGACCGGGCGGTGCCGGCGGGCGAGGGTGAGCGCCACGGCGAGCAGATATTCCTCGTACGACACACGCCGCACCGGATCTCCCCTCTGAAAGGTGGCCGACGGCCGGAAAAGCAGCTTGTTGCCACGCGAACACCCACGGTCATCGTCGCCCCCACTCTGCGGCGGTACGCTCAGCAGGTCGACGGGTTGCGGGTTGCCACCGACGGGCGGCAACGGGCAACGGCGGGGAGGGCGGTGCGGTGCCGTCGTTCGGACCACAGTTGCGGGCGATGCGCGAGGCTCGCGGTCTGTCGCTGGCCGCCCTCGCGGAGCGGTTGCCCGCCGACAAGGGCCACCTGTCGCGGATCGAGAACGGCCGCCGCAGGCCGACCGAGGACCTGGTCCGCCGGCTCGACGACGTGCTCGGGGCCCGCGGCGAACTGATCGCCTGCGCCCATCTGGACGTCGCCGCAGCCGTCGACGCCCGCCCCTGGGAAACCGCCGAACTGTTGCGCCGGATGCAGGCCGGCGACACCGCACCGGCCACGATCGAGACTCTCCAGGCGACCGTCACGGAACTCTGCTGCGAGTACGGCTGGCGTGACGCACGTCAGCTCCGGGCGGAGGGTCAGGGCTGGCTGCGCGAGGTGGCCCGACTGCTGCGTCAGCCGATAGGACTGCGCGAGCATCGGGAACTGCTGGTGTGCGCGGGCTGGCTGGCGCTGCTGATCGGCTGCGTCGAGTACGACCTCGGCATGCGGGCCGGCGCCGAGGCGACCCGGACCGCCGCCCGGCAGCTCGGCGAGGAGGCAGGGCATTCGAGCATCATCGGATGGGCTTGGGAGATGGCCGCCTGGTTCGCGCTCACCCAGTCCCGGCACCCGGCGGTCCTCGCCGCCGCCCGGGCTGGGCAGGAGGCGGCCGGTGGTTCCGCCGTGGTGGTGCAGCTCATCGCGCAGGAGGCCAAGGCGCTCGGCCGCCTCCGCGACGTCACCGGCGTACGCCGGACCCTCGACCGTGGCCGACGCATGCTGGAATCACTGACCCCACCCCAGCGCCCCGACAACCATTTCGAGGTCGATCCCGCCAAGTGGCTCTTCTACGCCATGGACGCCTACCGGTTCGCCGAGGACGACCGGCTCGCCGAGCACTTCGCCACGGAGGTCATCCGCGATGCAACCGCACCCGACGGTACGGACCGGTCGCCCATGCGGACGGCCGAGGCGCGGCTAACCCTGGCCGCCACCGCGGCACGGGCTGGTGACCTGGAGAAGGCGGTCAGTACGGGGCTGACGGCGTTCACCGCCGCTCGTCGGTCACTACCGTCGTTGCTTCTGGTCGCCGGCGAGGTGGACGCGGAGTTGCACCGGCGCTATCCGCACGAGCCGGCCACCGCCGACTTCCGCGAGGCGTTGCGGGCGATCCACTGAGCTGTACCCTCCGGCGGGTGACTGCCCAGATCGGGCGTCGACGACGCCGACTCATGGTGACCCTGCTCGCCGTGTGTTGCCTCCTGGCCTGCTGCGGCGTCGCGGACCTGCTCGGCGAGCAGAACGAGCGGCAGGAGCGGCGCGAGGCCCGGACCGCCCTGGTCAGGTACCTCACGCGGCTCCAGAACGGCGACTATTACGCGGCCTATCGACAGCTCTGCCTCGACGTGCTGCCCGAGTGTTCCGAGGCCGCGCATGCAGTTCGCCACCGCCCTGGTCGACGGGCAGCTTACGTCGTTGGGCATGGAAGGCGCCGGGCGGGCGTTCGACCTCGGCCGATGGCAGCGGTGGCCCGTTGAGCAGGCCGCCGCGGTGCGGGAGTTCCTGGACACTTGGTGGGTCGTCACGCTCACCGACCCGGACGCCGAGGTGCCGGCGCACGTGGTGCTGCCCATGCTCGTGACGGCCTCGGGCACGCTCGGTCGTTGGCTCGACGCCTGGCTGTCGGCGACCCGGTCCGGTGGCGGGCCGGCGGCTGGCCGAGTCGTTCGCCGAGTGGGAGTACGACCTGCTGGGCGACCAGCTTCCGTGGCAGAACTGGGAGACGGCGGCCGGCGAGGACGCCCTCCGCGCCGAGCTCACCGACTGGCTGCTGCGACACGCCCCGGCCCCGCTGCGGGCCGCCGGCGCCGGCGAGGAGCTGCTGCACCGGATCAGGCTGCTCGGCCTCACCGGCCCGGACCGGTGGGACGACCCGCACTGGCCGAACCGCGGCTACTGACCGGCCGGGCGGTGGCGGCCGGTTCGACGGGGGCGCCCCGCCCGGTGGATCAGCCCAGCCGGGTTGCTTCGGCGGCCAGGTGTTCGCGGACGCTGCGGGGGCGCATGTCGGTCCAGGTCCGCTCGACGAAGTCCAGGCACTCCTGGCGGCTGCCGGCGCAGCCGGCGTCCCGCCACCCGGCCGGGACCGCCTTGTGCCGGGGCCAGAGCGCGCACTGCTCCTCGTCGTTGACCAGGACGCGGTACTCGCCGTCGTCGACGTGGCCGGCGGCGCCGCTGGAGTCGGCCCGGGTGATCGCCGGTCTGGTCGGCACGGACGCGCCGCAGCCGCCATCGTGGATCACCATCGTCCACGTCGACGACGGCGAGGCGGTCAGCCAGCCAGCGCCGCGCTGATCGCCCGCACCTGCTCGGGGGCGACCGAGGCCCAGTAGTCGTTGTCGTGGCAGCCCGTGCCGATCGTCACCACGCCCGGGTCGGGCAGCCGGTCCCGCAGCGTCCGGACCGCCGGGGCGAACGGGTCGGCGGCGCCGATCGCGATTCGCACCGGCAACCCGGTGAACTCCCGGGCCCGGGCCGTCACGTCGTAGCGGGCCCATTCGTCGGCGCTGTCGAACGCGCCGGCGTTGACGCCGCGGGCGTCGTCGTACGAGTGGAAGATCGCCGGTGAGGTCGCCACCACCGCCCGGAACCGGTCGCGGTGGGTCAGCGCGGCCAGCAGTGCGCCGTACCCGCCCATCGACCAGCCGGCCACCGCGACCCGGTCGGTCCGCAGGCCGCGCGCGGCGAGCAGCGGCAGGAACTCGCCGACCAGCATCCCGAGGGGATCGTCGTCAGCATGCGGATGCCAGTAGCCGTTGCCGCCGTCCGGCGCGGCGAGCGCGAACGGGGCCACCCCGTCGGGCAGCGCGCCGGCCAGGAACTCCGGGTACCGGGCGGCGGTGACGGCGGTGCCGGCGTCGGCCGCGTACCCGTGCAGGGCCAGGCAGACGGGGAGGTCGGCGCCCGGGGCGTACCCGGGCGGGTAGGAGATGGTGAAGGCGACCTCCCGGCGGCGCGCCGCGGAGCGGAATGTGCCGGTGACCGGCGGCTGCGCGGCGCCGCGCGGCGCGTCGGGCGGCCGGGCGGCGCAGCGGCCCAGCGCGTGGTTGAGCACCGACCGGCCGGGCAGCACCTCGGCGTCGACCAGGGCGAGGCCGCCCGCGCCGAGCCCGGTGACGCCGACGGCGGCGCCGAGAGACTGCAACAGTCGACGTCGGGTGACCGGCATCCGGTCACGGTAGCCGGTGCGGTCAGCCCAGGTGGTCCGGCAGCAGCGCCAGCGTCGGCGGGAGCTGCGAGTGCAGCGGGGTGGGCAGGTCGTCGCGGCTGTACCAGCCGAGCCGGTCGAACTTGTGCGGCTCCCCGATGGCGACGGTCGCCGGGTCGACCCGGACCGCGAAGACCACCGCCACCCAGTGCGACGGCGGGTCGTCGCGCAGCACGTTGCGGACCCCGAGCAGGGTGACCTCCAGCGGCGTGGTCGCGTACTCCTCGCGGACCTCGCGGGCGACGGCGGCCTCGAAGGTCTCCCCGTACTCCAGCGCGCCCGCGCCGGTGTCCCAGGTGCCGGGTTCGTCGCGGGCACCGGCGCCGCGCCGGGCGAGCAGCAACCGGCCCGCCCCGTCGTGGCAGACGAAGACGCAGGACACCGAGGGAGTACGCGGGGAGCGGCCGGGCATCAGGTCATTCTGCGCCACCGGCCGCCTCGGGCGGACCGGCGCCGGCGATCAGCGCCTCCGCCGAGCTGGTCCGGGCGTAGAGCAGGAACCGCCCGACCCGGTGCGTGCCCACCAGTCCGGCGTCGCGCAGCGCGGTCAGGTGGTGCGAGACGGTGCCGGCGGCCAGCCCGCAGCGCCGGGCCAGCTCGGTGGTGGCGGCCGGCACGGCCAGCTCGTGCAGCAGCGTCGCCCGGGTACGCCCCAGCACCCGGGCGAGCGCCTCGCTGGCCGGCGCGGCACTGCGCTCCCACAGGGCGCCCACCGCCCGGGCCGGGTAGCGCAGGACCGGCTGCGGCGCGCGTTCGGAGAGGTTCGACCACACCCGCGACCCGGCGAACACCGACGGGACCAGCAGCAGCCCCCGACCGTCCAGGGCGGCGGCGCCCGCCCGGGTGAGGTGGTCGACGTGCAGGGTCCCGTCGTCCCAGGAGACGTAGGGGTCGATCCGGTTGAGCAGGCCCTGCACGCCGTCGGCGGCCATCCGACCGGCGCCGACCAGCACCTCGCGTTCCAGCAGGGTCCGCATCCGGGGCCAGTACGGGGCGATGGCGGCGTCCGCGTACGCGCCGATCTCCTCGGCGAGTCGGGCGAGGCCGGCCGGCGGGTCGGCGTACAGGGCGGCGAGCCGGGGCGGGCGGGGCCCCGGCAGGCCGTCGAGGGCGGCCCGGACCGCCTCGGGCGGGGTGGCGGCGAGCGCGGCGAGCTCCAGCTCGAGGGTGGGCTGGGCGGTCAGCGGCGGCGCGCAGACGAACGCCGGGATCACCACGGTGGGCACCGGCACCAGGTCGGCGAGGAGCCGCCAGTCCACGGTGGAGAGCCGCGGCCGGACCTGCCGGTGCCACGGCTGGTGGGCGGGGAACCAGTCCGGGTTCTTGACCACCCGGACGCTGGCGACCGCCTCCCACAGCGGCGACAGCGCGAACCGGATGTTGGCCAGGTCCCGGACCCCCAGCGCGACGCTCAGCATCGACACCTCCCCACGAATTCGACGCAGCTCAAACTTATCGACCCCGGCACCCGCACCGACCAGGGTCGTCGCCATGACCGCCACCACCGCCGCGCCGGGGTCCACCCGCTGGCCCCGGCCCTTCCGCTACGTCTACGCCGCCAGCCTGACCGAGAACCTGGGTTTCCAGGTGGGCTACCTGGCCGTGCCGGCGCTGGCCGTGTCGGTGCTCGCGGCCACCCCCGGGCAGGTCGGCCTGCTCGCCGTGCTCAGCACCGTCGCGTTCCTGCTGATCGGGCTGCCCGCCGGGGTGTGGGTCGACCGGTCGCCCCGCAGGACAGTGCTGCTCGCCGCGGACCTGACCCGCGCCGCGCTGTACGCCTCGATCCCGCTGGCCTGGTGGGCGGACGCCCTCACCATCGGCCAGCTGTACGCGGTGGTGCTGCTCACCGGCGTCGGCACGGTCTTCGGCGACGTGGCCGCCCAGAGCTTCCTGCCGGAACTGGTCGGCCGGGACCGGCTGGTGGCGGCGAACTCGCTGCTGATGACCAGCAACGCGACCATCCAGATCGGCGGCCGGGGCTTCGGCGGGCTGCTCGTGCAGTGGCTCGGCGCGCCGGTCGCCCTGGCCCTGAACGCGGTCACCCACCTGCTCGCCGCGCTCGCCCTCACCCGGGTACGCCCCGCCGCCCCGACGGCCGCTGACCGGGAGCGCACGACCGGTGACTTCGGGCGGCAGCTCGCCGAGGGCGTACGGCACGTGCTGGGCAGCCCGCTGCTGCGTCCGCTCGCCGTCTCGCTGGCCGGCATCAACCTCACCGTGAACCTGATGACCACGATGCTGCCGGTGGTGTTCCTGCGCGAGCTCGGGCTCGGCGCCGGCATACTCGGGTTCTTCCTCGGGGCGGGCGGGGTGGGCGCGCTGCTGGGCGCGGTGACGGCCCGCCCGCTGGCCGCCCGGATCGGGCACGGCCGGGCGCTCTGGCTGCCCGGGGTGCTGGTGGCGCCGGCCGGGGCCCTCGTCGCGCTGGTCGACACCGGAGGGTGGCTGTGGCTGGCCGGGTTCGGTTGGCTGGCGCTGGCGTGGCGGACCGGGGTCGGCAACGTGATCGGGGTCAGCCTGCGGCAGCGGGTCACCCCGGATCCGTTGCTCGGCCGGATGAACGCCACCTTCCGGTTCCTGCTCACCGGCGCGATCGCGGTCGGCGCCGGGCTGGCCGGGCTACTCGGCCAGTACGCGGGCGCGCGTACGTCGCTCTGGGTGGGCGCGGCCGGCGCCGCGCTGACCTGGCTGCCGCTGTACCGGTCGCCGCTGCGGACGCTGTCCGACCCGTCGGCGCTTCCCACGGTCGACCGCTGACGGTCCCGGGGCGGGACCGTCGGCGCGGACGGGTCGCTGTTACCCGACGGTTACCCGGCTGCGAAGCCACCGTGGCACGGCGCGCCGACCGTCGAGGCGGGACCACCGGAGCAGGTCCCTCGACATCGACAGGGAGGACACGATGAGACTGAGGAGAGCGCTGGTGGCGCTGACGGTCCTGCTCGGCGGCCTGCTCGCCGGCACCGGCGGCGCGGCGGCGGCGACCACGCCGTACTGCGGGATCACCTGGGGCAGCACGGCCAAGTCGGGCGGCGCGTTGAGCAGCGCCCCGCTGATGGAGGTCCGGGCCGGGAAGCACGACTGCTGGGACCGGGTGGTGTTCGAGTTCGCCGGGCCGGCGAACGGCTGGTCGGTCGCGTACGGCGAGACGTGGACCGAGGGGCAGGGGCTGGCGCTGTCGCCGTACACGGCGGGCGGGGCGCTGCTGCGAGTCTCCCTGCGGGCCCCGGCGTACGACGAGAACCACGTCGCCACCCTGCCGTACCGCACCGGCGACCATGCCGTGAACGCGCTGGGCTACCGGACGCTGCGGGACGTGGTCTTCGGCGGCAGCTTCGAGGGCTACACCACCTTCGCGGTGGGGGTCCGGGCGCAGCTGCCGTACCGGGTGTTCGTGCTCACCGGCCCGGGAACGCACAGCCGGATCGTGCTCGACGTGGCGCACAAGTGGCAGGCCTGACCACACCGGTGATGGGGGCCGGTCGGCCCTCATCACCGACCGTTGCGCCAGGGTCCCGCACCGTCGCGCCGGAGCTACCCTGAGGTCGTCATGGAGGGCCGCGTGCTGATCGTCGAGGACGATGCCTCCATCAGGGAGGTCACCGCCCTCGGTCTGCGCCGGGCCGGGTTCCGGGTGGACACCGCGGTGGACGGGCCGACCGCCCTCGCCGGCTGGCGGGCCCGGCCGGTCGACCTGATCGTGCTCGACGTCATGCTGCCCGGCCTGGACGGCTTCGAGGTGTGCCGGGAGATCCGCCGGAGCAGCCAGGTCCCGATCCTGATGCTCACCGCGCGCACCGACACCATCGACGTGGTGGTCGGGCTGGAGTGCGGCGCCGACGACTACCTCCGCAAGCCGTTCGACCTGCCGGAGCTGATCGCCCGGGTCCGCGCGGTGCTGCGCCGGGCGGTCGCCCCGGTCGAGGAGACCACGGTGACGGCCGGCCCGCTGGAGATCGACCCGGGCCGTTTCGTGGCCCGCAAGGCGGGACGGGAGTTGACCCTGACCGCGACCGAGTTCCGGCTGCTGCTGGAGCTGGCCCGCCGACCCGGTCAGGTCTTCACCCGCGAGCTGCTGCTGGACCGGGTGTGGGGGCACGGCTACCTCGGCGACTCGCGGCTGGTGGACGTGGCGGTGCAGCGGCTGCGGGCCAAGGTGGAGGACGATCCCGGGCAGCCGGTGCTGATCCGGACGGTCCGCGGGGCCGGCTACAAGCTGTCGACGGGGTGACGCGATGGCCGGCCGGGTACCCCCGGGGCGCCTGCGGCGCCGGCTCGTCGTCGCGTTCGTGCTGGTCGCCGGGGTATCCGCCGGGGTGCTGGCCGGCGGCTCGTACCTGATGCTGCGGCAGGCCAGGTTCGACGGCTCGTTGCAACGCGCGGCGGCCGACGCCCGCTACCAGCTGGTGCTGGCCGGGCAGTTCCTGCCGCTGACCGACGCCCGCCGGGCGGACCTGCTGGCCAGCTTCGAGGGCAACGGTCGGCACGTCCTGCTGGTGGCCGGCGACACCGCCGCGTCGAACCCGCGCTACGCGCCGACGCCGGGGCGGGACCTGCGGGCCGCGGTCACCGCCGGGCAGCTCGGCTACCAGCGCTCCCCCGACGGCGCCCGGCCGCACCTGCTCGTGGTGGGCGGCCGGATCCCCGGCTCCACCGCCGAGCTGTACGTGGTGACCGTGGAGGACGACCTCGTCGACGGCCTGCGCCAGCTCCGCACGGCGTTGCTGGTGGGCTGGGCGGCGGTGCTGCTGCTCGCCGCCGGGGTGGGCAACGCGCTGGCCCGGCGGACCCTGGAGCCGGTGGGGCGGGCGAGCCGGGCCGCCCGGGCGGTCGCCGAGGGCCTGCTGGACACCAGGCTGCCGGTGCACGGCCGGGACGAGTTCAGCGCCTGGGCCGCGTCGTTCAACGAGATGGCCGAGGCGCTGGAGACGAAGATCGAGGCGCTGTCCCGGGCCCGGGCCCGGGAGCGGCGGTTCACCGCCGACGTCGCGCACGAGCTGCGTACGCCGGTGACCGCCCTGGTGGCGGCGGCGTCGCTGCTCGCCGAGCAGCTGGACTCGCTGCCCGCCGACGCCCGCCGGGCCGCCGAGCTGCTCGTCACCGACGTGGTGCGGCTGCGGCGGCTGGTCGAGGAGCTGATGGAGATCTCCCGGCTGGACGCCGGGCGGGAGGCGCTGTCGGTGCGGCCGGTGGACGTCGTCGCGCTGCTGGGCGGCATCGTCGACGCCCGCGGCTGGACCGGCCGGGTGACCGTGGCCGGGGACGCGACGCCGGTCGACACCGACCCGCGCCGCCTGGAGCGGGTGCTGGCGAACCTGGTCTCCAACGCGGTCGAGCACGGCGGCGGCGCGGTCCGGGCCGAGGTGCGGCGCACCGACGGGTCGGTCATCGTCGAGGTCAGCGACCAGGGGCCGGGCATCCCCGCCGCGCACCTGCCGTACGTCTTCGACCGGTTCTACAAGGTCGACCCGTCCCGCACCGGCCCGGGCAGCGGGCTGGGCCTGGCCATCGCCCGGGAGAACGCCCGACTGCTCGGCGGGCGGCTGGGCGTGCGCAGCGAGACCGGCCGGGGCACGTTGTTCCGCCTCGACCTGCCCGTCCAACCCTCCGGGGGTGACCGGTGAGACGCCTGCTCGCTCCGCTGGCGGCGGTCGTGGTGCTCGCCGCCGGCTGCGCCCCGGCCCGGACAGGCACCCTCGGGCCGGCCCCGGTCGGCGCGCCCACGACCGCCGGCGCCACCGCCACGCCGCGCGCCCCCGCACCGGCCACCACCACGCCGAGCCGTCGTCCCCCGCCGGCCTCCCCCACCACGACGGTCCCGGTGACGCCCGACGGACCGGACGGCGGGACGATCACCGTGCAGCTCTGGTTCGTCCGGGACGGGAAGCTGGCGCCGACCCGGCGTACGCTCCCGGCCACCGTCGCCACGTCCCGGCTGGCGCTGACCGAACTGGCCGCCGGACCGTCCCGCGCCGAGGCGGCGGTCGGCCTGACCACCCGGGTGCCGGCCGGCGTCCAGGTGGTCCGCATCGCCGACGGGGTCGCCGCGCTGGCCCCGCCGGCCGGCTTCGACAGCGGCGGAACAGCGACGGCGCGGCTCCGCCGGGCCCAGGTGGTCTGGACACTGACCCAGTTCCCCACCGTGCGCCGGGTGGCGTTCACCCCGACCGACGGCGCGTCGACCGGCCGTGACGACTACGCCGACCTGCTGCCGGCGATCGTGGTGACCGGCCCGTCGATCGGCGAACGGGTCACCAGCCCGGTCACCGTGACCGGCAGCGCGGAGGTCTTCGAGGCGACGGTGAGCGTCCGGGTCCTGGCCGCGGACGGCCGGGAGGTCGGCACCTCGTTCACCACGGCCGCCTGCGGCTCCGGCTGCCGGGGCGACTACCGGGCCACCGTCGGCTACCGGGTGGCCGTCACCGGTCCCGGCACCGTCGAGGTGTACGAGGTCTCCGCGCGCGACGGGAGCCGGATCAACGTGGTGTCGGTCCCGGTCGTCCTCGTCGCCGAGCGGTGAGAGTCGCGGGACGCCGTCACTGCCACCGGCCGGTGAGCAGCGGGGCGGCCGGCCGCTCCGCGCGTCCGATGCGCAGATCCTCGAAGATCGTGTTCCGGGCCGCCCGCTCGACCTCGGCGTCGAGGTCGATCCCGAGCTCCGCCGACGCGTCGTGGGCCGTCCCGATCAGCACCATCTCCACGCCCGCGTGGTCGAGGAACCGGGGCGGATCGAGAGGGACGAACCGGCGGGTGCCGAAGCGCTCCTGCAGGTTGGCGGGGAGTTTCGCCCGGCCGTGGCCGGGCAGACCGACCCCGGGCGGCGACGGGGCCTGCGGATTCTGCACCGTGACGACGTAGCTCGCCTCCGGTTCGATCCGGAGCTCGTGTTGCGGCGGACCGGGACGGCGGGGCAGCTCGAGCTGGTACGCCAGATGGGTGTGCTCGTCGTGCCGGGTGATGCAGTACGCCCCCTCGGCCACCGGACGAGCCGGTGGCTGGAACCGCTCACCACGCGCCTTCGTCCCGTACAGGTGCCGCCTGAGCGCCTCGTAGAGCTCCTCCGGCCGGCTCACCACGGCGTCGACGAACGCCCAGAAACGGTCGTGCTCGTCGATCTCGGGCAGGCGCTTGCGGCCCGCGACGAGCAGCCGCAGACGCCGCCGCCCGTACCACGGATGCAGCACCACCAGCAGCCGCTGCACCTCGTCGAGCGATTCCACGTGCCGCTCGCCCACCCGCGGCCGGTAGAGGAAGTAGATGTCGCCGTCCTCCAGCACCTCGCTCACGTCGCGGCCGCTCTCCTACCGCGTCCCGACGTCGGGCGCCTCGTAGATCCAGTCCGCCACGCCCTCCGGCGCGCGCTCCGCCCGCTGGTATTGGTAGATCTCCACGGCCTCGTGCGGTCCGTGGAGTTTCAGCTCGTACGACATCGGCGGGTCGTCCGCGTCGGGCACGTCCCAGCCCACGGTCTGCCCGTCGTACGGTCCGCCACGCAGGCGCAGGTTCACCTCGGCCACGCCCCGACGGTAGCGAAGTCCACGCCGGGTGGGTTCGGGAACGCGTTCCTCGCCCCGTTCGGTGAATCCTCGATGAACCCCTGCGGAACGAACTCGTTTCGGCTGACACTGCGACGTGGCTCATATTCCGGCGGCCAAACGAAGACCATCGACGCCGTCGCCGCCCGGGCCCGCGTCAGCAAGGCCACCATCTACCGGCACTGGCCCCATGCCCGGAAACACCCTGACCGCGCCCGGCGCACCGGACGCTGTCGCGCCGGCGGCGCACCCGCGGCGCTGGCTGGTGCTCGCGGTCATCGCGATCTCCCAGCTGATGGTGGTGCTCGACGCCACCATCGTGAACATCGCCCTGCCGCAGGCCCAGCTCAGCCTCGGCATCTCCGACGCCGACCGGCAGTGGGTGGTCACCGCCTACACCCTCACCTTCGGCGGCCTGCTCCTGCTCGGCGGCCGGATCGCCGACTACTGGGGCCGCAAGCGCACCTTCCTCGTCGGCATGGTCGGCTTCGCGCTCGCCTCCGCCATCGGCGGCCTCGCCACCACCGGCGGCCTGCTCTTCGCCGCCCGGGCCCTGCAGGGCGCCTTCGGCGCGCTGCTCGCCCCGGCCTCGCTGGCCCTGCTCACCGTGCTCTTCACCGAGGCGAAGGAGCGGGCCAAGGCGTTCGCCGTCTACGGCGCCATCGCCGGCGGCGGCTCCGCCGTCGGCCTCGTCCTCGGCGGCGTCCTCACCGAGTACGCCAACTGGCGCTGGTGCCTGCTGGTGAACATCCCGATCGCCGCCATCGCCCTGCTCGCCGCGATCCCGCTGGTCCCGGAGAGCCGCGCCCACGGCGACACCCGCTACGACATCCCCGGCGCCGTCGTCGTGACCGCCGGGCTGGTCTCCCTCGTGTACGGCTTCACCAAGGCCGCCGAGGACGGCTGGGACGCCGCCGCCACCATCGGGTTCATCGCCGCCGGGCTGGTGCTGCTCGCCGCGTTCGTGCTGATCGAGCTGCGCTCCAGCCACCCACTGCTGCCGCTGCGCATCCTGCTCGACCGCAACCGGGGCGGGGCGTACATCGCCTCCACCCTGATCGGCGCCGGGCTCTTCGGCGCGTTCCTCTTCCTCACCTTCTACTTCCAGGTGGTGCTGGGGTACACGCCGGTCGAGGCGGGCCTCGCCTCGCTGCCGGTCACCGCCGGCGTCCTCGTCGCCGCGGGCGTGGCCAGCCAGCTGCTGCCTCGCCTCGGCGCGAAGCCGCTGATGGTGGCCGGCGCGGTGCTCGCCGCCGCCGCGATGCTCTCGCTGACCCAGATCGACGTGGACACGTCCTTCGTCAGCCACCTGCTCCCCGCCCAGGTGATCCTCGGCATGGGCCTCGGCTTCACCTTCGTGCCGCTGTCCAGCCTCGCCCTGGTCGGGGTGCCCGAGCACGACGCGGGCGCCGCCAGCGCCACCCTCAACGCCACCCAGCAGGTCGGCGGATCGCTCGGCACCGCCCTGCTGAACACCATGTACACCAGCGCGGTCACCGCGTACCTGGTCGGCCGGGTCCCCGACCCGATGACCCAGGTGAAGGCGCTGGTGCACGGCTACACCGTGGCGTTCGCCTGGGGCGCCGGGCTGATCCTGCTCTCCGGGCTGGCCACCCTGCTGCTGATCAAGGTCCGCAAGGCGCACCTGGCCACGGCCAACGCCGTGCACATGGGCTGACGACGGCCGCGGGAGTGGCGTCGCCGGACCCGGGGTCGAACCGGGCGGCCCGCCGTTTATGAGCAGCAGCTGGACCCGCGTCCTCAACGTGTCCCGGGTGAATGCCGGGCGACTCTCCCACTTCGTCCACCGCGCCATCCGCGTACCCGGGTGCGATTCGAATGCACACTGAGCCTTTTTCAACCTCCCACGTCACAAACAGCGCTCCCTGCCCTGCCGGCTACGGCGTGGCCGCCTCCCGCAGGCGTAGGTGTCAGGGCTCGGCTGCGAGCGCGTCCCGGCGCGGCTTGAGCCTGACGTCGACCCGAGAGAGGGTCAGATCCCGGCTCAAGCCGCGCAGGAGCCGAATCCACATGGGAGGCGCGCGACGGCGGGGTCGGCCAGGGTGAACGCGACCCGGGGTAACCGGTGCGCCCCGACCGAAGCGGATGGCGTTTGGTCTTCATCCCGCAAGGTGCCCTGTGCTTCTTCGCACACGCGACTCAGCTTTCGAATTGACCAAGAAAAGGAACCTGGAATGGAGGGTGGCAGCACCGGGGGCCACGTTGGTGCGCTCGCGCACGCCCTTGCGCCGCGCGTTGTCCCGTTGCGGGATCGTCAATCGGTCCGGGTGCGGAGGCTCCGCGCCAGGGTGGAGATCATCACCGTCGCAGGGACGAGGTGTAGCCCGAGGAGGGCGGTGGTGGTGGCGGTGTTTGCCCCGGAGAGGAGGGGCGGGATCAACGAGATCGCGGTCAGCGACACTGCCGTCCACACGAATCGCTCGGCGGGGCGAGCGCTCCAACGAAGAAGAGCGACGGCAATGACGATGCCCACGACCGAGAAGAAGCCGGTCACCACGGCGAACCCGGACAACGGGATCGTCTCGCCACCATCGGGGACCTCGAAGTCGACGCCAACGGCCTGGGCAAGCGCAGCGGCGAGGGTGGTGGCGACCATCGCTGCGAGCGTGGCAATGAAGCCGGTGCCGGCGAGCCCGCGGAGTCGGCGGGTGTGGCTGGCCTGCCCCGATGCCGAACCGGCGACGACCCCGGTGTCGTTCATGCTGTTCATGTCGTTTCTCCATCATTCGGTAACGGGCGTACAGGGTGTGTTGACTGGCAGGTGACGGTCCTGGCCCTGGGCGTGACGACGCGCACCCTCGCCGTGCGACGGCCGGGGTTGCGCAGAGCGCGGACGCCGGTGCCGCGGAGCCAGAACCCGGCGTCGCGTCCGAGGACCGGCCCGGGCTCGCCGTCGCGCAGCTCCAGCTGCACCCGCCCGCGGGTGACGACGCCGAACGCGTCGCGCCACTCCGCCGCGACCACCGCGACACGCGCGCCACCGCGCAGCGTGAGCGTCCACACCGGGACTACTCCGTGCCGTCCGCCGGCAGGCGCTCCGGCAGCCCGAGCCGCGGGAACTGGTCGTCGTGGAAAATGATGATCTCGGTGATCGCGCCGCCGGTGACGCGCAGGACGTCGATCGTCAGCGGCAGGTACGCCTCCTCCCGCTCCCGCCAGAGGTAGAAGGCGACGGCGGGCTGCCGGTTCACGGAAGTGAGGACGGCGCGCAGACCCTTCAGGCTCTCGAAGCCGTCCTCGACCCAGTCGTTCACCACCGCGTCGCGGCCGACGTACAGGCCCGGCGTGGGCGGCATCGAGCAGCGCACGTCGTCCCGCAGCATCGAGGCGAGCGCCGGGATGTCCGTGGCCACGCTCGCCTCGGTGAAGCGGCGCACCAGCTCGCGCGTCCCGGCGTCCTCCTCGCCGCCGGTCCAGTCCTGCCGCTCGGCGGGCAGGTGCTCCCGCATGCCGGCGCGGGCCCGCTGCAGCGCGCTGTTCACGGAGTTGACGGAGTCCCCGAGGAGCTCCGCGACGTCCTTCGCCGGCCAGCCGAGCACGTCCCGCAGGATCAGCACGGCCCGCGGGCGCGGCGCGAGGTGCTGGACCGCGACCAGGTACGCCAGCTCGATCGTCTCCCGCGCGACGGCGACGGTCTCCGGCTCGTCCGCGTCGCCCGCGGGCAGCTCGTCGAGCAGCCGGTCCGGGTAGGGCTGCAGCCACAGCACCTCGCCGCCGGTCGCGGGCTCCGGGCGGCGCTTGGCGAGCAGGTCCAGGCAGGCGTTGGTGGCGATCCGGTACAGCCAGGCCCGGAACGTCGACCGCCCCTCGAAGGTCTCCCGCCGCCGCCAGGCACGCAGGAACGTCTCCTGTACGGCGTCCTCGGCGTCCTCGAACGACCCGAGCATCCGGTAGCAGTGCACGTGCAGCTCCCGCCGGTGCCGCTGCGCCAGCCCCGAGAACGCCGGCTCGTCGACCTCGCCCAGACCGCTCCCGCCCAGCCCGGCCACGCCCAGCTCCTCCAGCCGCGTGTCCGCACTCATCACGTCATCCTTCCGTCTCGTCGTGTCCCGTCGTAGGTGTGACGGGTGCGGGCGCGACAACTCATCACTAGGGTCGGTCGGCATGGCCGAGCGCTTTTCCTCCCTGGTAGGTCGGGTTTTCGACGTGGTGGAGAACGAGGATGGCCTGCACCATTGCGGTCGTCCGGGAGGGGCTGCAGCGCAGCTTGGTCAGGATTCTCCAGGTCTTGAGGGTGGCGACGGCGCGTTCGCCGCGGCAGCGGCTCCGGGCGTGGGCCTTGTTCACGGCCTTCTGCCGGCGCGACAGCTTCGGCCGGTAGCGGTGCCGCTTGAACGGAGTACGCACGGAACCGCCGGCGCCTTGATACGCCTTGTCCGCGAAGGTCATCACGTCAGCGTTGGTCAACGCGGCGATGATGCCGTGGGTTCGCGCAGCAGTCAGGTCGTGTGCCGAGCCGGGAAGTGCCGCCGACGCCCAGACGAGGCGTCCGGCCGCATCCGCGATTACCTGCACGTTCATCCCGTGCCGTCGGTGCTTTCCGGAGTAGTACGGCTTCTGATCGTGCACGCGGTCGATCGGGATCAGCGTGCCGTCGAGGATGACGTAGGCCAGCAGCCGGATCCTGGTCATCGCCTGGTGCAGGTCGTTGGCGGTCGCGGCGAGCAAGGTGATCGCCTCGCGGATATAGCGCCAGGCGGTGGCAACCCCGACCTGGAATCCGGCGGCCAGGCGGGTGAGGGTGTCGCCGTTGCGCAGGTGGGCCAGGGCGAGCAGGGCCTGCCGGCCCGGGTCGAGTCGGCGCCAGCGGGATCGTCGCTGGTGGCGGTGGGTGCGGATCAGGTCGGCGAGGTGGTTCAGCGATCGGGTGGACAGCGGGATCGAGGCGGGGTAAGACAGCAACGAGGCTCCCGGTAGGGGCATCTTCCTTGGTCGATTGCTTGTCTTACGGGAGCCTCGCCTGACCCGGCTACCGACCTTCACCACGCCACTGACCTGCACCATCAGGTTGGAAATGGCTTACTGAGCCTTTTTCATCGTGACCAGCACCGCCACGATAAAAAAGGCTCATCGATGCAAGCCGCAAAAAGGCAGCATCTGGAGTCATTCGCCGCCGCGAATCTGCATCTATCGCCGGTACCGGCGCCCAGCTTCGCGCCGGACGCCGGTACCGGTCAGGTCAGGCCCGGCCGAGGTGGCGGGACAAGAACGTATCGTCCACCCCGACCCACCGGACGCTGCGGTGGTCGCCCGGGTTCGCGTGCAACGTCTTCTCGGCAGAGGCGAACGCGTCGAACAACGCGAACCCGGACGAACGGTCGACGTGCTCGTCGTCCCACGGCAGCAGGAACTGGACCGGCACGGTGATCTGCCGCGCGGCCATGATCACCGGTTCGTCCACAAAGAACCCGCCGCCGAAGATCGCGGCGGTGATCCGGGGCTCGGCCGCGGTCAGCCGTACCCCGATCGACGTGCCCATCGAGATGCCCCCGCCGTAGCCGACCGGCGCGTCCGGGCCGATCTGCGGCAACGCCTGCAGGGCGTCCAGCGTCGCCTGCCATTCCGGTACGGCCCGTTCCGCGACCGAGGCCATGAAGCGGACGCTGGCCGCCGCGAACCGTGGGGTATCACCCGCCGTCATGGCTTGCCGGATCTCCGTACGGGCCTGCTCGTCCTCGTCCGTACGCGGGCGGTCGCCGTGTCCCGGTGCGTCGATCGCGACGACATTGAACCCCCAGGTGGCCGCGGTGTGCAGGGCGCGGGCCCGGAGCCCCGGCGCCTTCTTGTGCATGCCGCCGTTGTGCCCCACGAGCACGATCGGGGCATGATCGGCGCCGGATACGGGTGCCCAGAGCACACCCGGGATCTCGCCCACGAGGAAGTCGCGTTCGACGACACCGTCGGACGAGGTCTCAGCGGTGAAACGTACAGAATGCATGGTTTGGTGCCTTTCGGGAGTGCCATCCTGATGGGCGCTCCCGGCGACGGATACGTCAGTCGCCCGTCCGTGACGGGAGGGAGCACCACGTGCGAACTGCGTTCACGGGTCTCACCTCCTCGGCCTGGTCACGGATCTGGGGGCACGCTATCAACCCGGCCGCACTGCCAGCCAGTCAATTACCCGTCGGCCACGCGTTCACGGTCCGGCTCGATCCGGAGAGCCGTCCCGAGGTCGTTCGCTAGACGGCGGCCCGGCGGGCAGGAAAGCCGTGGGAGGTTCGGTCTTGTTGATCCGGAAGAGCGTGATCGGCTTCCGTTGCCTGGGCCCGTGGACCAGGGAGGCAAGCACGGCCAACACCCCGCCCGCGATCTGGCCGGCCGGCGTCGGTGCGGCCGACGCCGCACCCGAGGCGATGCTCAGGACCTGGCGGGCGGACCCGGTGACGCGACGGCGCAGTTGTGTGGCGTGATGCTGGAGATCCTCCGCCAACAGCTCGACGAACAGAGCCTCGCCGGCGAGGTGGTTCAGGCTCCGGCTGGACAGCGGGATGGCGGCGGGGTAAGACAGCACAGCGGGGCTCCCGGTTGGGGCATCGGATCTTGGTCGACCGCTGTCTTACCGGAAGCCTCGTCTCATGTAGACACCGGGGCCCGCACCTACCGTGACCAGCACCGCCACGATGAAAAAGGCTGACTGTCGGCTTCCTGAAAGCCGTCGCTGCGAGCGGAGGACCCGAACCTCCATCGATCGTTCCAGAGACGACGCCTGATGGTCGCCGTCCCCATATTCCTGGCCACCGCTACCCCCTGACCCCCAGACCGACCGGCACACCGCCAGCGACCGTGACCTTCGACAAGCCTGGCCCAATGCGCTTACGGCTTCACCGTCACAGCAACTTCGGCAGCTCGGCAGCGCACTTGTACACGACCGAGTAGCTGTTCTCGGCGAGAGCCGGCTGGGACGATCCCTTTGTGGCTTCCCCCTTGGACGACGAGACGATCCTTCGGCTGTCGCACCGTCAGATCCTGACGCTCGGAGCTGCGCTTGATCACTACATGGACTACTGGGAACGGCACGCCGCAGCCGACGGCTACGGCAGCCATTCGCCGAAGCAACTGGAGGATCTCCGGCAACACGTCGGCGAGCTGATATGGGTCCTTGAAGTAGCAGCCGCCCCGTCAGGCGCCCGTCTTCAGCACAGCCCGCGTGCCCGGCAACCCAGGTCAGCTGACTGAGCGCCTTGGGGGGACGCGGGCATACTGCTGGCGTGCGTGACGGCCTGCACGGACCGAACGTCATTCGCGCTGGGGAGTCTCTACTGCTTCTCGCGGCGGTGAGCGGCGGTGAGGCCGTGCACCTCGTGCAGCGGCACGAGCCGTCGGAGCAGGGACGTGGTGCCATACCCGACCACTACTTCACCTCGGCGGGCAGTGACCGGAGAGCAGTCCAGCGGCGGTATGACGTCCAGGCGCTGCGGGAGTCGGTCTGGGCGCCGACGACGATGTGCGGCCGGGTCTGGGCGGTGATGGTCGGCGGTGACGGTGGGACGCTCTGCAGGTACCGGGAGCCGGCGTTCGCGCCGACGTGCCGACGGTGTCTAACACTGATGGACCACCTGTTCCCCGCGCTCGCGGTTGACCCCAGAGTCCCGATCGTTGCACAGGTCGTCTGCGACGTGGTGCGTGAGCACGGGCACGCAGAGGTGCGGGCGGTTCCCGGTGACCAGATGGCCTTCCTACGGAAACAGGTCCGCTCGCTGATCAGGCAGCGAACGGGCCACCGCGCCCAGACCCACGTTCACGGCGACGTTCTTCTTGTGGTGTGCGATTCCCTGCGTGACCAGGAGGCTGAGATCCGCGCAGCAGTCGGTGCCGTCGCAGCCATCCTGCTCGGGAGCAAGCCGCTGCCGGTCGTGCGGCCTGATCGACCGTGGGTCGTGTGTTGGACTGCGTGGGAGCTGGGGTGACAGCGTGCCCTGCATGTGCCCTCGCTGGCGCTTCGCGCGTTCGCATTCATAAGCCATGTCTGAGCAGCAAAGCCGGGGGCCGCTTGATGTGGTCAGGCGACCCAGATGCCGTGCGAGAGGTACTGGGCGGCGGCCAGGTGCGCGGCGGGGGCCGTGCCGGCGGCGGCGAGTTGTCCGGCGAGGGGCTTGTCCGATCTTCGGTGTAACCGGTCCGGCACGGGTCAATGGTTGTTCTCGCCTGGACATGGCCGGTGGCCGGGCCGGAAATGGCGTCGGGCACCGGCTCGGTGGAGCCGGTGCCCGACGGGAGAGGTGCGATCAGGCGGAGTAGCCGCGGGTGGCCATCCAGTTCGCCAGGTCGATGGTGGTCATCCAGTAGGAGGCGGTAGCCGGATTTGCCGAGTCGGCGATCCGGACGGTCCGGCCGTCGTCCTTGTAGCCGACCACGGCGATGTAGTGGCCGCCGGGGAACGAGTGCCAGCCGCCGTCGGTGTCGGTGGCGGAGCCGACGGTGTTGGCGACCACGGCACGGCCGTCGGTGATGGCATTGACCACGTCGGCCTGGAGCTGGTCCATCTGCGCCGGAGTGGCCGCGCCGGGGATCATGTGGGTCCGCCACGGGTTGCCCTTGACCATCTGGTTGAGCCCGCGGGTGGTGTCCGCGGCGGAGTTGGTGCCGTTCTCGGTGGCGCCGAGCGGGGCGACCATCGCGTCCTGGGTGGTTTCGACGCCGCTCGCGCTGAGGGCGTTGCGCACCGCGGCCGGGCCGCAGTTCCAGTAGGCGTACTGCGCCTCGTAGGTGTAGTCGAGGACCTTGGTCGACGGCGGCTTCGGCTTCGCCTTCTTGGTCACGTCCGGGTCGGTCGTGGCGTTGGCGCTGGCCTTCGCAGACGGTGACGGGGCGGCGATCCGGGCCTCACCACCGGTGGCGGCCTCGCCGAGCCGGGGGGCCAGCTCGGCAACGGCGGCGGTCTTCACCTTGTGCGCCGGGGTGTCGTTGGTGGCGGCGAGCGCCGTGCCGACGCCGCCGGCCAGCACGAGCGCCGCGGCGGAGCCGGCGATGATCTGGTACGGGCGCTCGGTCACGACACGCCGCAGCTGACGCTTCATTCGGTGCTTCATGTGTTCCTCCACGGGGGGCCTGAGCGGCACACGCCGGCCCGACACGCGGAGGAACTCACGCGCGTTGCTGGGGCGGGGGTGCCGCGGGGATCGGGAGCGCCCGGTGGGCCGGGCTTGGGGACGGTGCCGGAAGTCGCCGGTCAGGCGAGCGTCGGCACCGCGATGCCGTGGAGGCGAGGGGCGTAACGGGGGGTGGTTCGCACGAGGCTCGAACTCCTTCCGTGGCCGCCTACCGGGTTAGCTGACGGATTCGGGCGGGAAGTAACGCCCTACCGCGGGCCGTGGCTCGCGGATTCACCCCGGTGTTGCACTGGGTCCCCGGTTCGTGAGATCACGATTGAGCGGGTCGGCACGGCGTCGCCATTTGCGATCGAAAACCGCACCGGACGCGCCGACACTACCGGCGGGTACGCCCCCGCCAAGCAACCCCACCTGCTTAAACTCCGAACACCATTACTCTGACCGGAACAGCCCGTCACTGATGTCGCTCAATGGGACGAGTAGCTATGACGGAACTATCGGGAGGCAACCGGACATCGGGGCGGGGTCGGCGCTGAATTTGTTGTCAATCACCGCATCCCTTACCCGAATGACCGTTTCCCGTCGGATGTGACCCGTCCCGAACCAATTCACATCACAATTCAGCAAACCCGGGCGGGGCGGCGCCGGCCGGCGGCGGCGCTGACACAGTCGGGGCAGGGTTCGGGTCCGCACAGGCGTTCATGGTGGAGTTGCCGGCGGCGCTCGTGACACCCGGCAGTCGGCGCAGGGCGGCCGGTTGGCGCAGGTAAAGCCATCGCCGGCGCATGTTGACCACTACGGCCGGGACCTCAACTTGCGGGTGTCGACGTGCCGCACCAGGTGGGTTCTTGCTCAGGATGTCGGAGCGCCGCCGGCGGCTCGGCCGGGAGTTGGGGACATGTAAGCCGGTCCACTCGAACAACCGGCCTTGGCTTGGCAACAGTTGATAATCCGCAACATCGCCGCTGGTGGGAGCTCGCCTCCCGATGCCTTGGCGATCGGCTGTCTTCCCCCGGCGGCTGGACGGCGAGGAACCAGCCGACGTGCGGGTTCGCTGGTAGGTCACGAAAGCGGGCGGGCGCCGACGGCGCCCGCCCGCTTTCTCGTAGCAGTGTCAGCGGAGCAGGAACGTTTGGGTCTGGGGGTTCAGCATCGGCAGTTTCTTGGCCCCGGCGGTCTGCGGGCCGCTGAACCGGATCACATCTACACCGCGGGAGATGTCGTTGGCGATGATCAGGCCGTTGTACCAGTAGGTCGACCACTGGTTGGACTGCATGTCGTAGTAGGCGATCTCCTTCGGGTTGCTCGGGTCGGTCAGGTCGACCATCGAGGTCCCCGAGCCGTACGCGGAGGAGACCAGGATGTTGCGGCCGGCAACGGGCACGTAGTTGAAGTTGTGGTAGGTGCTCGGCTCGGCGCGTGGGATGCGCAGGTGGCTCAGCGGCGTGGCGGGGTCGTCGACGGCGTACGTCCAGATCGCCCCGAACGGCTCCTGCGCGGGCCCGAAGTACTCGTCGCCGAAGGTGACGTACTTCCCGTCGTGGGTGAACGCGGCGCTGTGCCAGATGTCCACGTCCGGCGTGTCGACGTTGGCGATCACGCGGGGGGCCATCGGGTTGCTGATGTCCCACAGCTGGCCCTGGGACAGGCAGGCCGCGGCGGCGAGCTTGCGCGGGGTCAGCACCTGGATGTCGTGGCATGCGAAGAAGTCGCCGGACGCGCCGGAGAAGAGGTCGATCCCCTTGACGGTGGGCTCCGCGACGACCTTCGCGGCGAGGCCGGCGGCGGCGTCGCCACCCGGTACGTCGATCACCGAGATCCGCTCGAACGGCGCCTGGCAGTCGGGGCCGATGTTGGTGGCGCTCAGCGGGTACGACGCGACGTAGATGTAGGTGCCGCCGTCCTCCCGGGGCACGAGGGTGTGGGTGTGCGAGCCGCAGTCGGTGCGGATCGCCTGGAGGAACCGCGGTGCCCTCGGGTCGCTGACGTCGAAGACCCGTACGCCCTCCCAGGCGCCCGGGGTGGACGCGGTGACGTTGCGGGACCCCTCGCAGCCCGGCGTGCTCTGCGGGGTGTCCACGGACAGGAACAGCAGGCCGCCCCAGACGGACACATCGCCCTGGGGGCCGTTGCAGTGCACGTCGGCCAGCTCAGCGGGCGAGCCCGGCTCGGAGATGTCAATGATTCGGAAGCCGCCGTAGTGGCCGGCGTAGACGAGGTTGCCGGAGAACGCGAGGTCGGAGTTGACGCCGCCGGTGTGGGCGTCGGTCCCGAGCAGGTGCATGTTCTGGCTGTAGCCGTCGGCGGGGCTGCTCGGCGGGGGCGGCGGGACGGACCCGTCGTCCCAAGGCTCGTGTGCCTGGGCCGGAGATGCCATCACGGCCAACAGGATCGCCGCGCCTGCGACGGCGAGTGATCGGATTCGGGAAGGTCTACGCACGGCGCCCCCTAACGTCGGGCGTGTCGCCACATGACGCGATCACGCAGGTGATCATCACACTGTCAAATATCTTCATGTATCGCTAGACCTTTGGTGAAAATGAACCCTTGCCCGGCGCCGCCGGCCGGCTGCCCGGCGCTGAACGCGCCCCTTGCCACTGCTCGCCGAGCAGGGGCTCGGCACACGCCAACGTCGCCGCCCTGACCTCACGGGTGTCGTGGCGCAGGCCCGTGTGCCACCAGGCTGTGCTCGCAAATCAGCCGGTGGGTCGTCGGGCGACCACTTCGATGGCGGGGCTGTTCATGCGCCGCGGCCGTACCTGGAGGCTCACGTCGACGAAGCCGACGGCGGCCACATCGTTGGCCAGATGCTCCGCTGAGGTGTCCAGCACGTGACGGTGCACCGTTATCACCAAAAGCCCGCCGGGCCGCAGCACCCTGACCGCCTCAGCCAGGCCGGCCTGCCGGTCCCACAGCATCACGTTGTTGACCGAGACCACGGCGTCCATGCTGGCGTCAGCGCATCCGGTGCGGTCGGCTGCGCCATCGCGGATCTCGACCACGCCAGCGGCGATCGCCTCGGCGCAACGGGCAGTTGCCAGCTGGCGCATGGTCGCCGAGGGATCGACGCCGACCACGCGCCCTGTCGGGCCCACGCGGCCGGCGGCAAGAGCGAGGCCGACGCCCGGACCGTGCCCGACGACCAAGAGGTGGGCGCCAACGGGTGGTGCCAGGCGGTCAACGGCCCAGTGTTCCTGGTCGGCGTTTCCTCTGGCCATGATCGCACCGCCGATGCGGCCGGGGAGGCCGCGAGGGTGGCCGAAAAAGGCATCGAAGACGCGTTCCCGGATTTTCGTCATGCTGTCCATCCTGCATCGACGTCCAGAGCTGGCGCTCCGAGCCACTCTCGCCGGCATCCACCCCACGTGTCCGCACTGCACGCTGCCCTGAGCCCGGGAAAATCGTCAGTCGTGCTGCGGCTTCCTTCCAAGCCCATGAACCGGGCTACGACAGAGGCGAATTACCGGCGCTGGCGGTCAGTCCGGCCAGGGTGACGATGACCAGGCGCTGGACGGCGTCTGGACGTGCAACGGTGCCGGCTGCTGTGAGGGCATGCAGGCAGTAGGTGGCCAGCTCGTCGGTTGCCACGTCGTCGCGGAGGTCGCCGTCTCGCACGGCCTCGGCGATTAGGTCTTGGACGAAGCCGCGTAGTCGTTGCTGGGCGCGGTCGACGTGTTCGCTGCGATGCAGCAGCGCGGCGAGTTCGCCGCCGTGGTGGCGCGCCGAGTGGTGCTGGATGTGCGCGTAGGTGTGCAGGACAGCTTCCAGGCGCGCGATGGCTGGGGCGGCGGGGTCGACGGCGGCGGTGAGCTGGTCGAGGTGTGTGGTGATCTGGCGTTCGTGCCAGGCGGTGAGAACGGCCTGGGCGTCCGGGAAGTACTTGTACAGCGTGGCGCGTCCGATGCCGGCCTGTTGGGCGATTTGCGACATCGTCACCGCGACCAGCCCGTGCGTGGCCACCAGGGCGGCCATGGCATCCATGGCGGCGTCCCGAACCGCTGCGCGGTGCGCGTCAATCGTCTCGGTCCACAGCTTGGGCACACCAACATCCTACACGTCGTTCACGATCAGAACAGTTTGCGGTTGACGGAGACAGGTTGTCTCTATAATTTGGGACGCGCCGACCTGCTGGGTGAACCGCCTGTCCAGCCCGACCCTCGACCACGCCGGGAGCCGGCCCGCGAACCGCCGCGGTCTCGGATCGCCGGAGACCACGACCGAGAAGGAACACCGTGCCAGTCCTGCAAGCCCAGATCCAGACCGACAGAGCCACCCGGTACCTCGTCCAGTTCTGCAAGCACGCCGCCGCCATGGGCAGCGGTGGCCACTCTGCCCGCATGCACTTGCACATGCGCCGGGAGGTGCAGGTGGCCGCCGAGTGGAGCGACACCAGCGGAAGTGTCACCTTCGGCCCGTGGGGCCAGGCGACGCTCACCGCCGACGGCAACTCCCTTACTGTGCGCATCGAGGCTGCGGACGGAGACCGCCTGACTCAGATCCGCGACATCATCACCCGCGATTTCGAGCGGTTCAGCCGCCGCGACCCTCTGGCCGTAGCCTGGCAGCGGCTCGAATCCCCCGATTCGGCCCCCCTCCGAGACGCCGTCGGCGTGCCATCCGGGCAACGGCGGGGCTTCCCGCGATCCCACCTCCAGACCGCTGTCCTCGCGTTGGCCGTGGTCCTGGTCGTCGCTCTGCATGTAGGGCTGGCGGGCTCGATCGTGGCGGAGTCGCGGTGGACCGGCCTAGCCGCGAACGTCGTCGTGGCGCTCGTCGCTGTCAAGATCGCGCTGATCGCCGTGGCCCGCTTCAAAATCCGTCAGCGCAGGACCACCAAGCGCCCTGACCACACCTGACCCGGACTGCGTCCACGCCGCGCACCACTCTCGGGCACGGTCTGCCGCCGTTGCGAGTCGTCGGCGGCGCCATCGTGCTCCGTTCTCCGCCGGCCGGAGTTCTCAGGATCGTCGAGGCTGACACGCCCCTACTATCAGCGGGTAGTAGTTGCCCTAGGATGGCGACCACATCAGGTGGGAGCGATGTGTGGGCGTCGGGTCCACGGCTCCTCGGCGGAAGGATCAACAGTGCCTTTCCAGCGGCGTCGCCGGGCGGCCTGACCTTGCTTGCCGCATCGCCGGATCTTGCCTGTCATCAGCCGTCAGCACGTCGCGCCGCGCGCTGGGCACTGCGGGTGTGGCTGGCGCTGTTTCCCGCCCTCATCGTGGCGCTCGGGTTCGCTTCCCCCGCCGCCGCGCATTTCAAGCTGGTCAAGGCCGTGCCGGCCGACGGTGGGCGGGTCGATGGCGCCGTTCGAGAGATTCGGCTGACGTTCAGTGCCGCCGGCACGCCCACTGGAGCTGGATTCAAGCTTTCCGACGTCAAGGGCAATGCCGTACCGGCGACCAGCCACACCCCCGACTGGGGCCGTACGTGGCTGGTCCATCCGACCACTCCCCTGACCGCCGGCACGTTCAAGCTGCGATGGAATGTCGCAGCCCCGGACGCCCACCCTCTGACAGGTGTCCTCACCTTCACGGTGGCCTCGCCTCCCCCGGCGCCTGGAGCGACCGCCAAACCCGAGGCAACAGACAGCCCGCACGGACATGCCGGCCATGGTGGGCCCGGTATGCCGTCGGCTTCGCCGCCCGCCCATTCCGGCGGACACGCTGTTGGCCATACCGCCGATGCGGATCAGGGGCCTGTACGGTTCGTCGGCGGCGTCGGGCGGTGGCTGTCCTACGGGGCGATCCTGCTCGGTGTCGGTGGTCTTGTCTTCGCGTTGACCACATTGGTCGG
Source organism: Micromonospora kangleipakensis (assembly GCF_004217615.1). Lineage (NCBI taxonomy): Bacteria > Bacillati > Actinomycetota > Actinomycetes > Micromonosporales > Micromonosporaceae > Micromonospora > Micromonospora kangleipakensis. The sequence continues at coordinate 5,135,251 of NZ_SHLD01000001.1, forward strand.
TACTCGCAGTGACATCCGGGTAGTGCAGGTCTGGGTGCGGGCGGCTGGGCTGACGGTAGCGGCCGGAGCGGCCCTTGAGCTGGCTGCACTCGCGGCGGTCTTCAGTGAGCAGGGCACCTTCACCTCGGCGGCCAGCGTTCCGGCGTTGGCCGCCCTCAGCCAGACACCGGTGGCCGCCAGCCTGGTCCTGCGGTTCACCGGCGCGGCGGGTCTGCTCGTGTCCGGTTCACTCGAAGCGGCGCTGATCCGGGGCCGACACGCTGTCGGGCGTCACTCCATTCCGACCGTCGCCGCGATAGCTACCGACTCTCGGAACCTGGTGACGCCTGCCGCTGGTGGACCGACCGGCGACGTTGCGCGGGTGCGAGCCCGAGCTGTCCGCCCTGTGCTCTTGGGTGTCACCGTGGCGCTGCTGTTGGGTTCCTTCCTGCTCGACGGGCACACCGTCACCGCGGAACCTCGGGTCGTCGTCGTGGCGGCCGATTTCGCCCACACCATCGCCGCCGCCGTCTGGGTCGGCGGGGTTCTTCTCCTGGCCGTCCTGCTGCTCGGTCGCGCCCGCCTGGGCGCACCGACGGGTGCCGCCGAGATGGCGGTGCGCTTCTCCATACCGGCCACCGCCGCGGTAGCGCTCACGGGTGTCGCCGGCGTCGCGTTGACCCTGCTGATCCTGGAGCGGCCGGGCCATATCGTGACCACCAGCTGGGGACGGGTGCTTCTCGTCAAGGTCGCCCTGGTGACGGTTGTTGCCCTCGTCGGGCTCTACAACAGCAGGCGTGTGGTGCCCCGGCTTGACGACCGCGCGAAGGACTGCACTCATCAGCTACGCCGCACCGTCCTGGTCGAAGCGTTCCTGATGTTGGCCGTCGTGCTGGTCACCGCGATCCTGGTAAACGCCGAGACGTAGGCGGCGAATGCGCGTGAGACGACAGGACGCGTGAGCCCTGTCGTGGGCGTGGGGTGGCGGCTTCCGGAGCTGGCGGCTGGTGGGGCCTGGCGTCAAAAGCGACCAACACGGGTGGTGGGCCGGCGTGCGTCAAAGGCGCCTGCTCTGCTGATTTCCGGAAGGTCGGTCCGCACAACCCAATGGCTGGTTCAGCGTGTGGGCGCTCGTCGCAGGTCGGCGCCGGTAGATCAGCCAGGCTCGGACTGATCCACCGGCGTCCTGTGGGCGGTCGATAGGTTGCGTTCGGATTACCCGACGCTCACGGGTTCGGCGTGGTCCGCCGTCTGCCGCCTGGCTCGGCGCAGGGTGATCCCGGCGGTGACAGCGCCGGCGGCGGCGATGATTCCCGCGCCGACGAAGGCGGCGGAGTAGCCGTCGGTGAGGGCGGGCAGGTCGCCGAGCCGGTCGGCTCCGGCGGAGGAGGCGACCGCGGTCATCGCGGCCAGGCCGAGCGCGGAGCCCACCTGGTAGCTGGTGTTGACGATGCCGGATGCGAGGCCGCCCTCCTCGGGGCGGGCGCTGGAGATGGCCGTGCTGAGCGACGGGATGAACGCCAGGGACATGCCCAGCGCGGCGACCAGGGAGGCGGGCAGGACGTCGACGGTGAAGATGCCGTCGGGCCGGACCAGGGAGAGCCAGCCGAGGCCGATGGCGAGGATCGCGAGACCGGTGACCACCATGGGCTTCGGGCCGAACCGGGCGATGGCGCGCGGGGCGAGTGCGATCATGCCGATCATGATGAGGATCGTCATCGGCAGCAGCGCGGCGCCGCTCGGGAAGGCGCTGTAGCCGAGGACCTGCTGCAGGTAGAGGTTGAGGAAGAACCACATCGGGATCCAGGCCGCCCCGAGGAGCAGTTGGGCGACGTTGGCGGCGGCGAGGTTCGGGGCGCGGAAGATCGACAGGCGCATCAGCGGCTCGCGGCGGGCCGCCTGGATGGCGACGAACGCGGCCAGGGCGACGACGGCTCCGGCGAGAACCAGCCAGGTCTGCCCGGAGGCCCAGCCGACCTCGGGGGCGCGGACGACTCCATAGACGGCGGCACCGAGGCCGACGGTCACCGTCAAGGCGCCGAGAACGTCCAGGGAGCCACGGCGGGTACCCCCGGTGGGCATCAGGGCCGGGGTGGCCAGCAGCGCGAGGGCCGCGATGGGGACGTTGATGTAGAAGACCCAAGGCCAGCTGATGTACTCGGTGATGACGCCGCCGAGGAAGACACCGGCGGTGCCGCCGGCGGGTGCCGCCGCGCCGTACAGGGCAAGGGCCCGGGTGAGTTCCTTGGGTTCGGCGCCGAAGAGCATCATCAGCAGGGTGAGCGCCGACGGGGCGATCAGCGCCGCTCCGGCGCCTTGTACGGCGCGGGCGGCCAGTTCGACCGAGACGCTGTCGGCCAGGCCGGCGACGGCGGAGCCGATGAGCAGGATGAGCCAGCCGGCGGCGAACATGCGCCGAGCGCCGAGCAGGTCGGACAGCCGGCCGCCGAGCAGCAGCAGACCGCCGAACGCGACGACGTAGGCGTTGAAGACCCAGGACAGGTTCTCCGGTGAGAAGCCGAGGTCGGCCTGTATGCGTGGTAGTGCGACGCCGATGATCGAGGTGTCCATGATGACCATGAACTGGGCGAGGGCGATGAGTCCGAGGGCCCACCAGCGCTTCGAGCCGGATGACATCGTGATCACTCCTTTGTTACCCCTGGGGGGTATGGGTAGTGGCAACTGTGTACCCCCCACCCGTATGCGGTGTCAAGCGATCCCGCGCGTATCGCCCGATGGCTGAACGGGCCCGCCGAGCCCTTGAGGCAAATACCGGGGAGGGGTATCTTCAGGCTGCTGGCCGGCCGGGTGTCGGCCTGGCACTGCGCGGCCGTCCGTGACGCGCCGTGGAGGGGGAAACACCAGCGATCACGAGGAGATCCACATGTGCGGCAATGAATCGAGCTGCGGTTGCGGCACCGTCACCATTGACAGCACCCCTGCCGCCACCGACGCCCAGGCGGGAGTCCGGAGCACGTACGGGGTGTCGGGCATGACCTGCGGCGGCTGCGCCAAGACTGTCACCCGTCACGTCGCAGAGGTCGAGGGCGTGAGCGACGTACAGGCCGACGTGGCCGGCGGCACCATCACCGTCGTCAGCGCCAACCCGCTGGAGACCGCTGACGTCCGCGCGGCGGTGGAGCGGGCCGGCTACCACCTCGTCGGCTGACCTCCAGCGGCGCCGCATCCCCTGGCCACCGGGCGGTGTCCAGGGGATGCGGCATGCCGAACTGCCCTAGCGCTCAAGGAGAGTGAGATGAACGGAGACGACCGCCCGCACCACCGTGCGGCCGAACCCGAGCTGGTGGTGTACGGCACCGGCTGGTGCCCCGACGTTCGACGCAGCCGTGCCCTGCTCGACCAGGCCGGCATCGCGTACACCTATGTCAACCTCGACGAGGACGAGACCGCAACTGAACTGGTCCGGCAGCTGCAGCGGGGACAACGACGTGTTCCTACCCTGCTGTGGCCCGACGGCAGCTTCCTGGTCGAACCCACCGACGACCAGCTACGAGCCCACCTGGACACGGAGGACCACAACCCTGCCGACCTCCCTGGATGACGCACCAGCACGCCGCCACACCCGGATTCGGGCCTGACGCCTACAGGCAGGAGACAATGCCCGCAAGCAGGCCGACGCTCACAGGTGCGATCAAGGCGACCGAAGCGAGCACCGCGCGAGCAGCAAAATCTCGCCCGTGCAGACGGCGCGTTTGAAGTCGTTGCAGTCGGATTGCCACCTCCGCGCCCGCCATCGACAGAGCGGACGGCGGATGCGGCGCGCCAGCGAAGGTCAGCAGCGCATTTCGCACGGCCGCCTGGCCGCATTCGCGTACCGCAGCGGCGTCCGCACGCAGCTCGACGAGCAGACGGACGGCCGACGGCGCTTCCCGGGTCAACGGCAGCCAGGGCACGGCCGCCGCGAGCCCCTCCACGACGGCAACCAGGAGATGATGGCGCTCGCGCAGATGGGCCCGCTCATGGCTGAGCACCGCGGCGAGCTGCTCCGCCGGCAGGTCACGGGCGCAGCTGGCCAGCACCGTAACCCCACCGGATCCGCCGAGGCTGTAGGCCAACGGGGTCGGGTGCGGAATCCACAGCACCGCCGCCTCGCCGGGGTCGGGCGCCCCGCCTGCGAGCGTGAGCAGATCCGCGTGGGCCCGGCGAGCGCGGTGGGCGCTGCGTGCCCGGCGGGCACACGTCGCAGCGAACTTGGCGAGCACGGCGAGCATGATCAGCGCCCCCGCTGCCCCGACAACCTCGTCGAGGGCGGGCGGCCGGCTGGGCCGGGTCCAGTGCCAGCAGATGCGGGCGAGGTCGTGCAGTGCCCACTCGTGGGTGGCCCCCGGGGCGAGAAGCATGGCGATGGCGAGGCCGAAAGTGGCGATCACCGCGACGAGCAACCCGAGCCAGCCGAGCAACACCGCGACGGGGTCAGCCACGTGGCGAAAGCACAGTCGTAACGCGGCGGGCCCCCACCAGGCGACGGCGGCGGTGCCGGTGAAGAGGGCGAGCGCGAGGCTCACCCGCCGGACTCCCGCTCGTGAAGCACCTGCTTGAGAATGTGCAGTTCGCGGTCGGAAGCTGACCGTGCGAAGTGCAGGAGTACCAGATCGGGGTGGGTGCTGGTCTCGATCACCTGGCGCAGCGCGCGGGCGGTCATCTGCTCACGAGTGCCGGCCGGCCGGTAGCGGTACGCCTTGCCGTCCTTCTCCCGCACGGCCCAGCCCTTGCGGTGCAGGTTATCGAGCACCGTGAGAACAGTGGTGTAGGCCAGGGCACGGTCGGTGGTCAGCGCCTCAAGGACGTCTCTGACCAGCACGGGTTCGTCGGCGTGCCAGAGAACGTCCATGACGGTCGATTCGAGTTTGCCCAGCTCCGCCACGTGCTCCCCCTTCGTGCCCGTAAGCGTACGTGAGGCGACCCGCCGGGCCACCAGGACGTGCCGGGGCTGGTGGGCACAGGGGCCGGATACCTCAGGAGCGCCCGACCGGCTCGCGACGAACGTCGAAGGTGGTCCCTATTTGCAGAGGGCGAAAAGTTGCCTCCTGCAAGGTCCGGACACGCTCACATGAGACGTATCAAGTGATGCAGGTCAATGCCATACCCACCCCCAACGGCACTCCCAGAGGAGCTGGAATGCACAAGAAACTGCTGGCCGCCGCCGGCGCCGCCACCCTCGCCCTGCTGGCCTTCCCGTCGCCCGCCCACGCCAACCACAGCTGGGGCGGCTACCACTGGGCGCGCACCGCCAACCCGTTCACCCTGAAGCTGGGTGACAACGTCAGCTCCCAGTGGGACTCCGCACTGTCCGGCGCCTCCGCCGACTGGAGCAAGTCGACCGTCCTGAACACCACCGTCGTGGCCGGGCTGAGCAACCGGAACTGCAAGGCGACCGCCGGCCGGGTGGAGGTCTGCAACTCCACCTACGGCAACAACGGCTGGCTCGGCATCGCCTCGATCTCGGTCACCGGCGGCACCCACATCACCCAGGGCACCGTGAAGCTGAACGACACCTACTTCAACACCGCCCAGTACAACACGCCGGCGTGGCGCAACCTCGTCACCTGCCAGGAGGTCGGCCACACCTTTGGCCTGGACCACCAGGACGAGAACTTCAACAACGCCAACCTCGGCACCTGCATGGACTACACCAACGACCCCAGCACCAACCAGCACCCCAACCAGCACGACTACGACCAGCTGATCACCATCTACTCGCACGTCGACTCGACCAGCACGGTCGGCTCCTCGCCGGCCACCGCGTCAGTCGGCAACTCCCCCGAGTCCTGGGGCAGGTTGGTCAGCGGCTCGCGCGCCGACCGGCACTCCACCTACGTCCGGCACTTCGCCGACGGCACCATGGTCGTCACCCACGTGATCTGGGCCTGATCGTCGGGTCACCGCGGTGGAGGGGTCCGTCACCGGATCGCCGAGACACGCAGCGGCCCCTCGCCATGTGGCGAGGGGCCGCTGCGCGGGTGTGCTCAGGCCGAGTAGCCGCGCAAGGCGGACCAGTTGGCCAGGTGGCGGACATCCGGCCGGGCTCGACGTCCTCGTCGAGCCCGGCCGGGGAGACGCCGCTTACAGGCGGTCGAGGATCTTCTGCAGGGTCTGAACCTCCGCGGCCTGATCCGAGGCGATCTTGGCGGCGAGCGCCTTGGCCTCGGGGTTGCTGCCGTTGGCCTGCTCGGTCTTGGCCATCTCAATGGCGCCGTTGTGGTGGGCGATCATCATTTCCGTGAACTTCTTGTCGAACGCGGTGCCCTTGGCGGCGGCGAGGTCCGCCATCTCTTGCTCGGACATCATGCCCGGCATGTCCGAGTTCATGCCCGGCATGTCATGACTGGGCGAGGCCGACATCCCGGGCATGTTGTGCCCGGGCGCCGAACTCACGCCGGGCATGCTGTGGTTGCTGGGGATCTGTGTGGGCTTGCCCCACGCCGTCAGCCAGCCCTTCATAGTGGTGATCTCGGGATCCTGCGCTGCCTTGATCTTGGCAGCCAGGTCCTTCAGCTCCGGGTCGTTCGCCCGGGTCGGGGCCAGGTCGGCCATCTCGACCGCCTGCTGGTGGTGCGGGATCATCATCTGGGCGAACATCACGTCCGCGTCGTTGAAGGTGGCGTTGGCCGAGGACGAGGTGCTCGTCGACGGACTGCTGTTGCCGTGCTCCATGCCGGCCGTGTCGTCACCGCCGCCGCAGGCCGCGGTGACGAGCAGAGCGGACAGGGCGACGCCCGCGAGGGCGCTGCGGCGCAGGATGGTTTGCTTCATCAGGTACGTAGTCCTTGTCGCTAGGTTTCGGGAAAAGGAGTCGTCCGATCCGGGCAGTCCGGATTCGCGCGCTTCCTATGTCCGAAGGACCGACGCAGCGGTGAGATGTAGCCCGATCGGGCGGCGAGGCGGAGCTCGACGCCTGCCCGTCGCCCATGGCTGGGCGCCGGTCGGCATGGCGAGGTCCCACTGGCGCTGCCGCAGCGCCGACAGAGAGCTGAGAACCAGGACGCCGCCCAGCACCGCCAGGCACACGGTGATCGCGTGAAGGCCGTCGCTGTGGCCGTGCGAGCCGTCGTGGCCCTGCTCTGCAGCCGGCACAGTTTCGATCTTGTGGGCGGCAGTCGTCATGTACCCACCGCCGGAGGATCCGAGGTCTGGTGGGTGGCCGAAGGTGTGCATCCCGAACACGCCGAACGCCAGAGCGACGAGCAGCACCAGCCGCAGAAGCGTCTGCCTCCGCAGGCTCGGTTCGTTCACCATCGGGCTTTTCATGCCATACCTAGACTAGTTGGGTGCCAATGCCACCGAGAGGGGTCGGGATCGCACGCGCCTATCAGGGGGTCAGGTTCGGGATGTCGAACCACATGAACGGCGGCCACGGCAGATTGCGAAGGACCGTGCTGTAGAGCAGGAAGGCGACGCCGTAGGCCCAGTAGACGCGTGGGCGACAACCGTAGCGCGGGAAGCTCCCGCCCGAACCAGGCGATGCCGGCCCAGCGGACGCCCGCGTAGAGGAGGAAGGGGACGGCGACGAGGGCGGCCAGGTGGCGGCGAGCCGCGTCGACGAGATCGCCGTGCAGCATGTAGTAGAACATGCGCGTTCCGCCGCAGCCCGGGCCGTTGATCCCGGTAACCGCATGCCACAGGCACGGGCCGGTGGGATCAGCGACCCGGTCGGTCGGGTTGAAGCGAAGTACGAAAGCCGCCGCCGCGCCGATCGCGCCCGCCAACGCCAGGGTCGCCGCACGCTGTGCCGTGCGATGCAGGTCCACCGCCACCTGTCGCATCCCACCCCCTCCTGTGTCCAACAGCACGAGCGCCGAGATGGGCAGGAGCCATCTATCCCGACACGCGCCTACTAACCGCGCATAGTAGATGGCATACCATGGGCACCTGCCGAGAGGACCACGCACGAGGAGATCAGGATGCCTGGCAGGTCTGCCAACAGGAGGATCTGGGCGATCGGGCTGGTCGCCGTCCTTGTCCTGACCGCGGCCGTCCTGATCGGTAGCCGATGGCGCGATCGTGCGGGAACCGACCACCATGCCGCCACGACAACGGTGAGCCACGTGCACGGGTTGGCGGTCAACCCCGCCGACGGACAGCTCTACGTCGCGACCCACCACGGCGTCGTGCGCATGTCCCACAACCAGGCCTCACTGGTGGGCGACGCACGCCAGGACACCATGGGCTTCGCCGTCGTCGGCCCGAACACATTCCTCGCCTCGGGCCACCCCGCGCCGGGACAGCCCGGGCCCGCTCACCTCGGCCTCATCGAGAGCCGGGACGGCGGCGACAGCTGGCACTCCCTCCTACTGGCCGGGCACGCCGATTTCCACGTTCTGCGCACCACCGGCGCGATCACGTACGGCCTGGACTCCACCTCCGGGACGCTGATGGCCAGCAGCGACCGGACCACCTGGGACAGCCGCTCCCAGATCGACGCGTACGACCTCGCCGTTGACCCGAAGCGGGCGGACATCATCCTCGCGACCACCGAACGCGGCGTGCAGCGCTCGACCGACGGTGGCCGCACGTGGCAGCCATCCGGCGGACCGCCGGCGCTTCTCCTGCACTGGCAGGACGCCGAGCGCCTCTACGCCATCGGCGTGGACGGGCGGATCCTCCTGTCGTCCGACGGCGGTGACACCTGGTCGCCCACCGGCGGAACCGCGCCCGACGCCCCTGTTGCGTTCACCGTGCATGGGGATCAACTCTTCGTCGCGACCCGATCGGGTGACGTGCGGCGCAGCAGCGACTCAGGGGCCAGCTGGCACGCGCTGGAGACCTCCCTGTCGTAACGGCGGCACCCCTCCCCCATCGCCCCTAAGCTGAGGGCGGCACGAACGCTCACACCACCCCCGCGTTTACGGAGGTGACGTGTGACCGGCCGTGATGAAGACCCCGCGCTTCGCCGGCAGTCACCAGATGCGGCGTCCGTGCTGACGGCCCGCGGCCTGCGCAAGTCCTATCGTCGAGGACTGTTCCGGCGGCGTCAGCCCGTGCTGCGCGGGGTGGACCTCGACCTGCGCCCAGGCCAGGTAGTCGGGGTGATCGGCGAGAACGGCTCGGGCAAGAGCACTCTGATGAAGATTCTCGTCGGCGCGCTGCGCGCCGACGCGGGAACGGTCGCGCACCGCGGGCGGATCGGCTACTGCCCACAGAGCCCACAGCTGTATCCGCGGCTGACCTGCGATGAGCACTTCGACCTCTTCGGCCACGCCTACGGCATGGCCAAGGAGGAGACGGAGCAGTCGCTGCAGTCGCTGTACGACGAGCTGGGCTTCGACCGGTACGCCCACACCCGGGCCGAACGGCTCTCCGGCCGGACGCTTGCCAGCTCAACCTGGCGCTGGCCCTGCTGCCGGATCCCGAGCTGATGCTGCTCGATGAGCCGTACGCGAGCTTTGACTGGGACACGTACCAGAAGTTCTGGGACCTGGTGGACGAACGTCGGCGTGCCGGCCGTACCGCGCTGGTCATCAGCCACTTCGTGGTGGACGAGGAGCGGTTCGACCGGATCGTGGCCATCACGAACGGCCGGGCGGCGCCACGGTGAGCGTCCTGGCGTTCGTGCGGCGGTTCCTCGCCGACTACGCCCGCAACCCGGTCAACCTGCTGCTGCTCGTCGTCGTACCCGTGGTGTTCGTGGTGGTGGTGGCGGGGACATTGGCCGACGCGGCGCGGATCCTGGGTGGCCGCGGCGGCGCGGCGGTGGAGGACGCCACGGCCGCGTGGTCGGCGGCGTTTCTCGCCGGCATCGGCATGTACTTCCAGACTGCCGCGACCCGCGACACCGACCAGCGGGTGGTGCTCGCCGGGCTGCGGCCGGCGCGTATGGTCGCGGCCCGGCTCCTCACCGGGCTGACGCTGGCGGTGCTGGTCAGCGCGATCGCGTTGCTCACACTCGGGCTGCGGACCGGCGTCAACCGGCCGGGCCACGTGGTCGTCGGCATGCTCATGGCGGCGGTCATCTGCATCGGGATCGGCGCGGCTGTCGGAACGCTGGTACCCAACCCGGGGTGGGACGGCCCGCCGAGGGCATCGGCCGGGCGGGTGGTGGGCTCAGTTGGCGGGCGCCGCCCGGGCGGCGTGGCGGGACGGGTACCGCAATCCGGCGATGTGGGCGCTCTACGTCGCGGTCCCGGTGATCTTCATTCTGTTGGCCGACGCGATCACCCCGGAACAGCCGATCATGGTGACGGTGCGCGAGCACGGCCGGCGGCTGGCCGAGACGTACCCGATGCCAGAGGTGCACGGGGCGACGATGCCGATCGCGGTCGCCTCGCTGGCGGCGTTGGCCGGGCTGTTCACCGTGCTGGACAGCCGTGCCGGCGATCGCCGGGCGGCGCTGGCCGGGTTGCGTCCGGCGGCGTTACTGGCCGGCCGGCTCGGGGTGCTCGCCGCCGCGGCGTTGCTGGCCACGGCGGTGTCGCTGGCCACCACGGCGTCGGTCTTCGACGCGGTCCGCTGGCCGATGTACGCCGCGGGAAACGTCCGTGTGGCTGTCACGTACGCCCTGGTCGGCGCTCTCATCGCGCCGGTTTTCGGGCGGGTCGGCGGCGTCTTCATGGCTTTCCTGCTGCCATTTCTCGACCTCGGCATCAGTCAGAGCCCAATGCTGCGCGCGCAGCCGCCGACGTGGGCGAAGGCGTTGCCCGGCTACGGCGGCGTCAGGGTGCTGCTCGACGGCGCGCTGACGCGCGGGTTCGACGAACTCGGCGCACTGATCGTGGCTCTGGGGTGGCTGGTGGCGCTGTCCCTGGCCGTCACGGTGGCCTACCGATGGTCGGTGGCGCCACCGGGCCGCGCGTGGGCGGTGGCGCGGATTGCTGCGCCGCAGCCGGAGGGGGCCGTCCCGTAGGCGTCTCGGCCCGGATGGACACCGCCAGGTTGTCGGCCGGCGCGCGGCCGTCGGGACGGTACCGGCGACATCGGCCCGGCCGGCTGCGTGCCGGCCGGGCCAGGGTCCCAGCTGCTCAGCCGCGTCCGGGAGTAAGGCGTACCCGCCGGAGCAGCTGGGCGTTGAGCGCCACCACAATGGTGGAGGCGGACATCAGGACGGCGCCGACCGCCGGGCTGAGGGCGATGCCCGCCCAGGCCAGGGCTCCGGCCGCGACCGGGATCGCCACCACGTTGTAGCCGGCCGCCCACGCCAGGTTCTGCACCATCTTCCGGTACGACGCCCGGGACAGCCGGATCACGCCGGTAACCCCGCGCGGGTCCGAGGAGGCCAGGACCACGCCGGCGGACTCGATCGCCACGTCCGTGCCGGCCCCGATCGCGATGCCGACGTCGGCGCGGGCCAGAGCGGGCGCGTCGTTCACCCCGTCGCCGACCATTGCCACCGTCAGGCCCCGCGCCTGCAACGCGGCCACCGCGCGATCCTTGTCCGCAGGCAGGACCTCGGCGAACACCTCGTCCACGCCGGGCCGGAAGCCGAGGTCGGCGGCGACCGCCTCGGCGACAGGCCGGGCGTCGCCCGTGATCATCACGATCTTCTTCACGCCCTGCTCGCGCAGCTCGGCGATGGCCTGCCGGGCTTCCGGCCGCACCTCGTCCTCGAGCGCGAACGCGCCAATCGGCTCCGGTCGGCCGTCGGCCGGTAGCCGCACGAGATGCAGGACGGCGGCACCCCGGGCCGACCACCGGTCGCTGGCGGCCTCGAGGTCGGCGGGCACGGTAGCGTCGAGTTCCCTCAGCAGGGCGGGGCCGCCGACGGCGTACGACGTGCCGTCGACGACGGCCTGGACGCCACGTCCGGTCAGCGAGCGGAAGTCTCGGGCCTTCGCGGTCGGGCCACGGTCCCGGGCTGCCTTGGCCAGGGCCCGGGCGAGTGGGTGCTCGCTGTCTGTCTCGACCGCACCGGCGATCCGCAAAACCTCGTCGTCGGTGAGCCCGGCGGTGGCGGCGGTGGCGGTGACGGTGTGGGCGCCCTTGGTCAGGGTGCCGGTCTTGTCGAACAGCACCGCGTCCACGCCCCGCATGCGCTCCAGGGCCAGGCGGTCCTTGACCAGAAGGCCTGCCTTGGCCGACACCGCGGTCGAGAGTGCGATCACCAGCGGGATGGCCAGCCCCAGAGCGTGCGGGCACGCGATCACCAGGACGGTCACGGTGCGGACCACGGCTTCGTTGACGTCGCCGAGTGCCCACCAGGTGCCGAAGGTGATCAGTGCTGCGGCGGTGGCCAGGTAGAACAGCCAGGCGGCGAACCGGTCGGCGAGCACCTGCGCGCGGCCGGCGGACGCCTGCGCCTGGGCGACGAGGCGGCCGATGCCGGCCAGGGCGGTGTCCTCTCCGATGGCGTCGACGCGTACCCGCAGGGCGGAGTCGGTGGCCACGGTGCCGGCGACCACGCGGTCCCCGACGGCGCGTGGCACCGGACGGGACTCCCCCGTGATCATCGACTCGTCCAGTTCCGCGGAGCCGTCGACGATGCGGCCGTCGGCGGGGACCCGGCCGCCGGAGCGGACCAGCACGACGTCGCCGACCCGCAGATCACGCAGAGAGACCGGGTGCGGTCGGCCGGAGTCGTCGAGGCGTTCGGCGTCGTCGGGCAGCAGCGCGGCGAGGGCCGCCAGGGCTCCCTGGGCCTGGCCGATCGCTTTCATCTCCTGCCAGTGGCCGAGCAGCATGATGGTCACCAGCGCCGCCAGTTCCCACCAGAAGTCGAGGCTGAACGCGCCGAGGCTGGTCGCTAGGGAGGCTGCGTACGCGACGGTGATGGCCATCGAGATGAGCAGCATCATGCCGGGCGCCCGGTCGCGGACCTCGCGGACGCCGCCGACCAGGAACGGCCAGCCGCCGTAGACGAACACCAGGGATCCGAGGACAGGTCCGACCCAGGTCATGCCGGGGAAGTCGAGGGTGTAGCCGAACCAGTCCATGACCATGTGGCTGGTGGCCACGATCGGCACGGTCAGCGCCAGGCTCAGCCAGAACTTCCGCCGGAACTGCTCCGGGTCGTGCCCGGCGTGCTTGTCGTGCCCGCCGCCGTGGCCGGCATGCCCCCCGTGGTGGTGTTGGCCGTGCTCAGGGGATCGAGGCGCCGCCGAGTGCGTCTCGTGAGGCTGCGCGACCTGTGGCCCGTGGGAACGGTGCGAATGGTCGTGCGCGGTCGCGACGGCGGCGTGGCCGGTGTGGTGACGTGTCATGGGTTCTACCTCCGCCAACAACATATACCCCTAGGGGGTATGGCGCAAACGCGGAGTGCCCTATGAGTTAGCGCCTTCTGTTACTACTACCCCGCAGGGGTAGGACCTTCGGCCCAGGGAGCAGGGCCGATGGGCGCTGACGCCAGGGCGACGGCCGGGAGCAGTGTGGGGGTGCAGCCCCGAGAAAGGAGACCGGTGATGAGACGAACCCAAAGAAAGCGGCGGGACGTGGTGACCGGCCGGCGGCAAAGGTCACGCTGCAGGCAGGGTTCCTCGTAGGTGAAGGAGCAGCCATGTCCCCCACCCTCACCCGCCGGCGGCTGTTGGCTGGTATTGCCGGAACGGTCGGCCTCGCCGGTGCGGCCGGTGCCGCCGTCTGGGCGGGCGGGATGTTCGACCCGCAGCTCGTGGCGCCGGGCGGCGACCTGGTGGCGCGGACGGAGGCGGCCCGGCGGCGGGCCGGCGGCCGCACCGTGTCCGCGGCATTGAACCCCCGACCGGTCACCCTCGATCTTGGCGGCCGGCAGGTCCAGACCTGGGGATATCAGGAGTCCGCACCCGGGCCGTTGATTCGCGCGCGGGCCGGAGATGTGCTCCGGGTCGAGGTGACCAACGGTCTCGCCGCCGAGACGAGCGTGCACTGGCACGGTGTCGCGCTGCGCAACGACATGGACGGCGTGCCCGGGGTGACCCAACAGGCGATTGCCGCAGGCGGCAGGCACGCCTACGAGTTCACCGTCCCCGACCCGGGCACCTACTTCTACCACCCGCACTCCGGCGTTCAGCTCGACCGCGCGCTCTACGGGGTGCTCGTCGTCGACGACCCGCACGAGGCCGGCCGGTACGACCAGGAGTGGATCGTGGTGCTGGACGACTGGGTCGACGGCATTGGCCGCACGCCGGACGACGTGTTGGCATCGTTGCAGTCGATGGGCGGCCACGGGGACATGGCCGGCATGGATCACGGCAGCATGGGTGGCATGACCGGCATGTCGATGGGCGCCATGGAGACCATGACCTCACCCGTGCTGGGTGGTGCCGGTGACGTCGCCTACGCGCACTATCTGATCAACGGCAGGGCCCCAGCCGCCCCCGTGACGTTCACCGGTCGGCCGCGCCAGCGGGTGCGGATCCGCCTGGTCAACGCCGCTTCCGACACCGCATTCCGGATCGCCCTCGGCAGCCACCGCCTCACCGTCACCCACACCGACGGCTTCCCAGTCGCCCCGACGACCTGTGACGCCCTGGTGCTCGGCATGGGTGAACGGGCGGACGTCACCGTGGAACTGGGCGACGGCGTCTTTCCCCTGGTCGCGGTCGCAGAGGGCAAGGACGGCCAGGGCTTGGCCCTGGTCCGCACCAGTGCCGGAGCCACGCCGGGCGGGGCCGTCCACCCCCCGGAACTGGACCGTCGAGTGCTGCTCACCGGCGGGCTGAGGGCTGCCGATGCCGTCCGGCTGGAGCGCCGCCAGGCCGATCGTGTGCACCGGCTGGTGCTGGGCGGATCGATGATGCCCTACCAGTGGACCGTCAACGGCGCCACCTTCGACAAGCTCGATCCGCTGGTGGTCGGCCAGGGCGAGCGGGTCCGGTTGGAGTTCGTCAACGAGACGACGATGTTCCACCCCATGCACGTACACGGGCACACGTTCGCGGTCGCCGACACCGGAGTGCGGAAGGACACGGTGATTATCGTGCCGAAGCAGACAGTGGCGGTGGAGTTCGACGCGACCAACCCGGGTCAGTGGATGACCCACTGCCACAACATCTACCACGCGGAGGCTGGCATGATGATCAACTTGGCCTACCAGGCGTAATCGGGCCCTCTCTCCAGAGGTCACGGAGGCTCCCGGCGGGAGCCTCCGTCACAGGCTGGCGGTCAGGTCACTCGGCGGAAGCCGGCGATGGGCATGTAGTTGATGCTGAGAACATTGACCGGCTTGCCGGCCCGCGGCGCGTGCACCATCAGGCCGTTACCGAGGTAGAGCCCCATATGGTGCAGGTCGCTGTAGAAGAAGATCAGGTCGCCAGGCCGGGCGTCGGCCCGCGAAACCGGCCGCCCCTCGTTCCACTGCGCGCCGGTGAAGTGGGTGAGCGAGATGCCCGCAGCCTTGTAGGCGTACTGGGTGAGGCCGGAACAGTCGAAGGCGTCCGGACCATTGGCTCCCCAGACATAGGGATCGCCGACCTGTTGGCATGCGACGCGGATCGCCGTCTGGGCGGCGCTGCTGACCACGCCGGAGATGGTGGGGCAGCCCGTCACCTTCACCGTCGTCTTGGGCAGTGAGGCGGTCAGCCGCTTGATCTCGGCGTCGATCTGCTTCTTCTTCGCGGCCAGCTCGTCCCGCTGCTTGATCTCCGTGGCGATCAGCTCGTCCAGCTTCTGCTTCTGCGCGTTGTACCGGTCGCGGACAGCCAGCACACCGGCGATCTCCTGGCGCTGCTGCGCCGCGAGCCGGTCGAGGATCACCAGCTGCTCGGCGAGGGTCCCGGGCTTGGTGCCCACCAGCAGGGCGCCGATCTCCTGCGATGGGCCTCGCATGTAGTGACGGGCGGCGATAGCCCCCACCCGGTTCATCGCCAACGCGGACTGCAGCTCCAGCGGCGCCATCTTCTTCTGAAGGTCCGCCGACTTCTTCTGGTTGACCTTCAGCTGGGCCCGAATCTTGTTGTAGCCCTCGATGGTGGGCTCGAGCTGCTCCCACTGCTTGTCGATCTGCGCCTCGATCTCGTCCGCCGATGGCGCCGCGTGCGCCGGGGCCGCCAGCAACCCGGCGCCGACCGCGACGGCGGCCACCACGGTGAGCAGACGGTGTATCAACCGACGCGCACCGACCGACGGTGCGGGCGAGCGACACGGGACCTGATGGTGGAGGGGCATGGAAGCCACCAGCACGAACTCCTTCTACCGTGATGTGGAGCAGGGCGGACAGCGCCGTATGGCGCTCACCCCTGGCGAGGACCTTCCGCATTCTGCCCTACTATCTGCGGATAGTAGAAGAGGCGTGTCGTGGCAGGCGGAATCGACGCACCTCGGAGACGACGGCGAGGCAGATCTTGGTAACTGCCCCGCGCGGCTGTTCCTGCTACCGGCTCACCACGTGCCAGAGCGGCCCGGCGGCGAGACCGGCGGCGAGGCTGGGCAAGGCGGCGGACACCGCCACGCGCGCCGACCACCCGCGACGGCTCAGCTGGGACTCCACCACCGGCTTGCCGTCGGCGCGGCCGGCGTGATCCAGCGCAGGTAGTAGAAGAGGCTGAGGACGCTGTTGCCGAACACGACGACGGCGAGCCAGGCGTATCCCCCGTCCCACCACCCCGGGCGGCGCGAGGATCAGTTGGCCCGCGAAGGCCCGCCCCACCAACGAACGGTGGGGAGTCGCTCGCCCAACCGGCGAGGATCCACAACAGGCACCGGAAACCCGGTGAACGTTAGTGGACACCGCACTTGCCCTCCTGGAACCGCCATTGGCCCTTGAGATGTGGGGCACAGGGAGCAAACCCGAACCTGACAGCGGAGAACTGACTGTCGCGAACCCGGGCACCATCCTGACCCGCTGCCCGCACCCAAGCTCGCAAAGGCCGCCGGCCGGACCCGTTTCCGGGAACCCGGCCAGCGGCCGTGTCGCGAGTCGGCGTCAGCTGGAGTAGCCGCGCTCCGCGATCCAGTCGGCGAGCTTCTCGTCGTCGATCCAGTAGTGCTTCTCCGGGCCGTACGGGTCGGCGATCTCCATCGCGTCGCCACCGTCGCGGTACCCGACCACGGTCACGTAGTGCCCGCCCGGGAACGGATGCCGGTCGCCGTCGGTGTCGACCGCGGTGCCGAGGGTGTTGGCGACGACGCCGCGCTTAGCATCGACCGCCTCCACCACGTCCGTACGCAGCTTGTCGACCTGCTCGGGCTTCGCGGTGGCGCTCTTGATCTCGGTGGTTTCGTAGCCACCACCGGTCACCTCGTTGAGCACGCGGGTCGTGTCGTCGGCCGAGTTGGTGCCGGCCTCGGTGGTGCCCAGCTTCTGGGCGACCTCCTTCTGGCTCGGGTCCTTGCCCTGAGTGGAGAGGGCGATGCGGGTCGCGGCCGGGGCGCAGTAGTAGCCGTTCGGCTGTCTCTGGTAGTCATGCTCGAGCACCCGCTTGCCCTCGCCCGCAGGCTCCGGCGGCACCGCGACCGCCGGCCTGCTCTCGATTGGGGCGGCCTGGGCGGCAATCGCCGGACCGGCGACGCCGCCACCGGTGAGCATGAGACCAGCAACGGACACGAGACTCCTGCGGACAATCGATCTCATCGTGAAGCTCCCATCGGGGTTGGCGCCTCCAGGCGAATCGGAGGCGCAGCACCGCGGGACAAGGAAGACGCCCGCGGTACCTCGTTGGTGCCTCGGACACTCCCGGCTTCCGGACTCTCGACACGGCGCGCCGGGATCTCGCCCAACGGTTACCCGACGAAGGTCCGCGAAAACGCTGCCAACCTCCCCGCGTAGTGGGAGAATCGCGGGCCTTTGAACCTTGATCGTGTAACCCGTGGTTTCTGAGGGTGTGTCCGGCAGGCTGTCTCCTCACAGATGGTGGTGTGAGGTGGTCGCTGGTGGGCAGATGCCGGGAGTGTTGGTCCAGTAGGCGCCGATGGCCGCGGGTCAGGGACTGCAGCGAATGATCCGGACCGCGCATTGCCCGGCGACGCTGCGCCGGGCGATCGCGGTGCTGATGTCCGCCGACGGGCCAGCCGTCCAAGCGAACACTTCCGCCCATTCATCAGATGCTCGTCGAAGGCGCCGACTCATTGGATACGGGGGCTGGAAGACGCCCGGCCGGAAACTCCGGACGAGTGGGCGGCTCGATCAGCTCATCGCACCCTGACGACTCCCGTCAGGGTGGAGCCACCACCGGGGCTGTTCGGGCCACACCGTCGAGCCGGCGTGCCATCGAGTAGTGCACGGCGGCCGGCCGGTTGGGGCGTCGTCTGAACGACTATGCCCCAACCGCGCACAGGGAGGCGCCAGCGGGTACCCCTGGATGCTCGGCGGATCAGATCCGGCGGGAGGTGAGCCACCGGTCCGGCCAGTAGCCGACACCGTCCAGGAGGGGTGCGCCGGAGAGGTCGCCCATGGTGGGACCGTCGGTCTGTGACCGGCTGGAGATGAACCGGTGGTGCCCGCCGTCGTCGAGGCCGAGGTATATGCCCGAGTGGTCGATCTGGCGGTTGGGTACCGGCTGGGCGTTGAAGAACACCAGGTCGCCGGGGAGCAGCTTGTCGATTCCGCGGGCCCGCTGGCCGGAGTTGGGCATCAACTGGACGCCTGGGCCGAATTCGGCCATCGCGTACGCCCGCCGCGGAAGACCGTCACCCGGGCTGTTCGTGCCGAGCAGCGGATACCCGAGCCGGTGACCGTAGACCATCCGCAGGTAGCCGGAGCAGTCCAGGGCCAGCTCCCGCTCCGGCGAGGGCACTTCAATCTTGCCGTCGAGGAACGTCCACGGCGCTTGCAGGTAGTCGTAGAAGTCGGAGCGCTCCTGACGGCCATCGGGATCCAACGGGTCCGGCGGTCCGAACGAGGCGTCCCCCGAATACTGCCGCCCCTGGTTGTCCTTCTTCGCCGGGGCTCCGTGGGTGTATTCCAAGGCGATCGCCAACACGTCCGGCGAGCGGTCCTTGCGGGCCGCGGCGAGCCAGTCGACGAACCATCTCTCCTGTTCCGCGCCCGCACGCCACTCCTGCGGTGCGATCCGAACCCACATATTGCTCTCCACCTTCGCATCAGTGAAGCGCGGCTCCTCGAACGTCCGCGCCGGGCCGTAGATGTGCCCGGTCCGCGCGCCGTCGGTCATGACCGCGACCGGCTCCCCGGAGGAGTCGATGATCTCCGTACGATCCGGCTCCTTCGACCGCTGGTAGGTGTAGCCCGAGGCACCGTGTGCCGGGCCGCCCTCCGCCTTCGCCCCGCCCAGGGTCACCTCCGGTTGGTCCGCCGGCGACGGTCGTGCCACCACATAGGTGATCCCGCTTGCAGCGACCACCACGGCGAACAGCGCGATCGTGAGCAGCAAGTTCGGTCTGCGGAGGTACCTCCGGTACTCCATGCCCCCTTCTCCCTTCTCCACTCGGTCCCGGCAATCGGTCAGGTCAGCGGGTACGCAGCTGGCGACGACCCCCGTGGCGACACCGAACGTGATTGCGGGCAACTCCCGGGGTGAGGGAACTCCCCACGGCGATGACACCCAGCCCTGCGGCAGACCTTCCGTCAGACCCGCTTCGTGGACGCATGAGGCGGTATGACTCGATCATCGAACTCGGCGGGGTGAGGAAGCCTCACTCTCCCGAGGTGAACCCGAGCCATGCGCCGATCTTCCGCAGAGCCGTTTCCCCTCTAGGGCCGTATGAGCGGAGGCAGATGATGGTTGGTGATCTATGCGCCGGCGAGGCAGGTCGACGGGCTCATACGGCCCTCTCCGCCCACACCGAGGCAGGTGCTACCCGTAAGAGCCCGTTGGACGCGTTCCGTGTCGGCTCCGCCTGAAAACCGACGGCTCTGACCGGACTGACCGCGCACGTCTACGGCCCAGTCACGAGGGCCCAGAGGGGACCGGCGGCGACACCCAACGCGAGACTGACCGCGGCGGCGGTCACCGCAAGTCGCGGTGACCACGGCCGCACCTGCTCGTCTCCGGACGGTCCACGGGCACCGCCGTCCGGATTTCCAGGGTTGGGCTGGCGGTAGGTCGGGACGATCCAGCGCAGGTAGTAGAAGAGGCTGAGCACGCTGTTGGCGAACACGACTACGGCGAGCCAGGCGTATCCGCCGTCCCAGGCCGCCGTCGCGGTGGTGAGCTTGCCGACGAACACCGCGGCCGGTGGGGTGCCGACCAGGCCGAGCAGCGCGACCAACAGGGCCGCGGCGAGCCAGGGCCGCTCCGCGGCCACGCCGCGGTAGTCGGTGAGGTCGCGGCGCTCGGGCAGGGCGGCGCTGACCGCGAACGCGGCGATGTTGGTCGCGGTGTAGCCGGTGAGATACACGAGCAGCGACGGCAGGGCGAGGTCGCTGCGGCCGGCCGCCACGATCGGTACGAGCAGGAAGCCGACCTGGCTGACCGTCGACCAGCCGAGGAGCCGCCGGGGGTCGGACTGCCAGTACGCGGCGAGGTTGCCCAGCGTCATGCTCGCCACCGCGAGCGCCGCCACCAGCAGCGGCCACGACGACGGGGGAAGCACGGTGGCGAGCCGGTAGACCGCGACCAACGCGCCGATCTTGGGCACGGTGGTGAGGAACGTCGCGGCCGTGGCGGTTGCTGCCTGGGCCGCGTCGGGGACCCAGAAGTGGGCGGGCACTCCGCCGGCTTTGAACATCAGGCCACCGATCACGGCGACCGCTGCGACGGTCACCGCCGCCTTCGGCGCGCCGGCGAGCCGGTCGGCGAGTTCGGCGTAGCCGGTGGTGCCGGTGAGTCCGGACAGGATGGTCACCCCGAGCAGAAGCAGAATGCCGAACAGTGCCCCCATCAGGTACGTCTTCATGGCCGCCTCCGCCCCTGCGCCGGTGTGCGCGAGACCGATCAGCGCGTACAGCGGGATGCTGGCGAGCAGGAACCCGACGGCGAGGGCGAGCAGGTCGTTCGCGCCGGCCAGCAGCACGGTGCCGGCGGTGGAGAACAGCAGCAGGGCATAGGTCTCGCTCTCCCGCGCGCTGCCGGCGATCTCGTCGGCGGCGATCGCCAGGATGAGCAGGGTGCCGGACGCCGCGAGGATGCGGGCGATGCCGGTGGCCGTGTCGACGGCGAACGAGTCGTCGAAGGCACTTGTCGCCGGGCTGCGGATCTGGATCGCGGCCGCGACGATCGTGGCGACGAGCACGATGGCGGTGAAGATCCGGATGATCCACTGCCGGTGGCGGGGGACGAAGGAACCGCCGATCAGCGCGGCGAGCGCGCCGCCAGCGAGCAGCATCTCGGGCAGGAGCAGCAGCGGCCGCATCATCTCCGTCTCCACCGGTCACCGCCCGAGCAGGCCGACGACGGCGTGTGCGGCGGGTTCGATGACGTCGAGCAGCGGGCGCGGCAGAACCCCGACCGCCAGGGACAGCAGCAGCAGCGGCCCGACCGACCAAAGCTCGCGGGCGCGCAGGTCGGTGAATCCGACCGAGCTGCCGGCGGTGTCGCCGGTGAAGACGCGTTGCAGCGCGCGGAGGAACAGCGCCGCTGTGATCAGGATGCCGAGCACCGCGACGGCGGTGACCGGGGCCGCGGCGACGCTACCGGTGAAGATCTGGAACTCGGCGATGAAGCCTGAGAAGGCGGGCAGGCCGAGGGAGGCGAACGCTCCCACGGCGAACAGCGCCGCGAAGGTCGGCGCGGGTGCGGCGAGCCCGCCGAAGTCGCGCATGTCGTAGGTGCCGGCGCGGTCTTGCAGGACGCCGGCGAGCAGGAACAGGGCGCCGGTGATCAGGCCGTGGCTGACCATCTGGGTGACTGCGCCGGCGACCGCCACGCTGCGGGCCTGGGTGGTGTCGGCGGCGACCAGGCCGGCGACGCCGACGGCGAGGATGATGTAGCCCATGTGGTTGACCGACGTGTAGGCGATCATGCGTTTGACGTTGGATTGGGCCAGCGCCACGAGCGCCCCGTAGATCACCGACATGACGCCGACGACGATGACCACCCACGCCCAGGCTCGCCACGCCTGCGGCAGCATCGGCATGGCGATGCGGACGAAGCCGTAGGTGCCCATCTTCAGCAGCACCCCGGCGAGGACCGCCGAGCCGACGGCCGGTGCGTCGGTGTGCGCGGGCGGGAGCCAGGTGTGGAAGGGCACGGTCGGCGTCTTCACCGCTAGGCCGAGCAGGATCGCCGCGAGCACCAGTCCACCAGCGACCGGCCGGCCTTGAAGCGGCGGCGTGGCGGCGAGTTCCGGCATGTCGAAGGTGTGCGGGTTGGCGGCGACGTACAGGCCGATGAAGCCGACGAGAAGTGCCAGCGAGCCGAGGAATGTGTAGAGGAAGAACTTCAGCGCCGAGTGGGCTCGGTTGCCGTGGCCCCAGCCGGCGATGACGAAGTACATGCCGACGATGGACAGGTCGAAGAAGACGAAGAACAGGATCAGGTCGGCGGCGACGAACAGGCCGAGGCTGACGCTCTGCAGGAACAGGAACAGTGCCGCGTGAGCGCGGGGGCGGTGCCGCTCGCGTAGCGCGTACACCGCGCAGGCCAGGTAGATCACCGCGGTCATCGACACCAGCGGCAGCGAGAACCCGTCCACGCCGATGTGGTAGCTGCTGTTCACGCCGGGAATCCACGCCGCCCGCTCGGCGAAGGCCAACTCCCCGGGCGGCGGAGTGTCGTAGCGCGCCCACACGAGGGCGATGAGTCCGAGGTCGACGGCCGCCACGGCGACCCAGGTCCAGCGCGCCACGGTGTCGCCGAGACGCGGCACGGCGGCCAACGCCACGGCGGCGATCAGCGGCAGGAAGACAATCAGGCTGAGCAACGGCTTATCCCCACACGAGGAGGACGACGACGGCGACGAGGAGCACGACGACGGCCTGCAGGTAGTACTGGTGCAGCTGACCGGTCTGCGGGCGGCGGGCGAGCTGTCCCAGCTGGCGAGCTCCGGCCGCGAGCCGTTCCACGGCGCGGTCGAGCCACCGGTCGTCGACCCGGCCGGCCCATGCGGCCAGGCGCAGCGTCCCGGCCGAGACGGATTCGACGCCGCGGTCGAGGACCTGGTCGTCGAAGCGGGCAAGCACCTCGGCGCAGCGCAGGGTCGGGCGGACGATCAGCACCCGTACGGTGGCCTCCAGCCCCAGCCACCGGAGCGCCCACCGTGGCTCGGGGGCCGGTCGGCGGGCGACGAGCAGCACGACGGCCAGGGCGAGCACGGCCGAGACCGCAAGCTCGACCACGGAGGCGTGGAACTCGCCGGGCTGCCCGACAGTCCGGGCGACGACGGCGTCGACCGGTGGAAGGGCCAGCAGACCGGCACAGGCGGCGCCCACCGCGAGGATCACCAGCGGCGCCTGCTGCAGGCCGGTGACCCGCCCGGCTTCCACCCGGTCGCGGTCACCGCGCCGCCCGAGGGGTCGCCAGATGACGACGAGCAGCTTGCCCGCGTACGCGGCCGACAATGCCGACGCGGCCAGCCCGACCAGGTACAGCCAGGGCGACTGTTCCAGGACCTTGGCGAGGACGGCGTCCTTGGTCGCCCACAGCGCCAGCGGCGCGATCCCGGCCAGCGCCAGCGCCCCGGCGGTGGCGGACCAGCCGACCAGCGGCCACCGACCGGCGACCCCGCGCAGGCCGGCGAGCTGCGTGGTGCCCAACGCGGTCAGCCACGCCCCTGCCGCCAGGAACAGCAGCGCCTTGGTCGCGGCGTGCGCGATCAGATGGGCGGCGCCGCCGGCCACCGTGCCGGCGCCGGCGGCCATCACCACGAACCCGAGTTGGGCGGCGGTGGAGGCGGCCAGCAGCTGCTTGATGTCCCGCTGGGCGACCGCCACCGCGCCGAGCAGCAGCGCCGTCAGACCGCCGGCCCACATGGTCACCGGGGCGGCCCAGCCGGTTGCGGCGAGGAGGGGCTGCACCCGCAGCAGCAGGTAGCCGCCCATGGCCACCATCGCCGCGGAGTGCAGGAGCGCGCTGACCGGGCTCGGGCCGGCCATCGCCCGGGACAGCCAGAACGACAGTGGCAGTTGCGCGGCCTTGCCGAGCGCGGCGGCGACGATCCCGGCGGCGATGACGTGCCGCCATCCCGGGCTGCTGTGGGGCAGCTCGGCCAGGGCCAGACCCGCGCCACCGGCCAGGGCGGCTCCCGCGGCGACGTACAGGCCCAGGTCGGCCGAGCGGGTGGTGACGAACGCGGTCAGGCCGGCCGACACGCGGTCCTCGTCGCGCCACCTGAACCCGATCAGCGCGTACGAGGCCGCGCCCATGATCTCCCACGCGAACAGCAACGTGGGCAGGGTCGCCGCGGTGACGGTGAGCGCGGCGGAGGCGGCGAACAGCAGCATCAGGCCGTGGAAGCGTGCCTGCGAGCGGCGGATCTCCCCTGCCGCGGCGACTAGCACCAGCAGGGTCACCACGGCGAGCATGGGCACCAGCAGCGCGGCGAGCCCGTCGACGGTGAGCGCGAAGTCGACGCCGGCCATGAATGGCACCGCAACGGCGGGCCGGGCCACCGCGACCACCACCGACAGGACCACCGAGGCCGCGGCGACGGCAAGTGAGACCGGCGCGGCGGCCCGCTCCGCGCGCCGGCTCGTGGCCAGCAGGGTCCCAGCCGCCGTGGGGAGGGCTACCAGTGACCACAGGGCCGCCTGCGCTAGTTGGCTCATCGGGACAGGTCCGCGGCCATGTCGGTCATGTCGGTACGGCGCACGCGATGCAGATGGGTGGCCACGGCGAAGCCCATCGCCATCTCGACGGTCATCGCGACGATGATGATCAGCAGCAGCACCTGCCCGGACGGGTCCGGGGCGAGGAACCACCAGAAGCCGGCGGCGGCCAGGATGAGGCCGTTGAGCATCAGTTCCAGCCCCATCATCACCATGACCACCACCTGCTGGGACAGCGCGCCGTAGAGGCCGACGCTGAACAGCGCCGCTGCCACGAGCAGCACGGTCTGCAGGGTCATCGGCCGACACCTCCCGGTTGCGGGTCGTCGGCCGGTCGCCGGCGCAGGTCGTCGCCGAACCGGTCGTAGCGGGTCCGGTGGGCTGCCAGCACGACGCCGGCGATGATCGTGACCGCCATGACCGCCCCGACGCCGGTCATGACCAGCATCTTCGGGCCCATCAGCTCCTCCCCCAACGCCTCGGTGACGTCGACGGGCGGGGCGCCGCGCCGCGTGGGCCAGGGCACGAGCAGCACCCCGGCGGCGAGGAGCACGAACACACCGATGGACACCGCCAGGGCGTGGCGGTTGTCGTGGACCATGCTCATCGGCATCAGCGCCGGGTTCATTCCCATGAACATGACCATGTAGACGGCCATGACGGCCATCTCCATGACCATCATCAGGATCGTCACCACGCCGACGTAGTTCTGCTGCATCAGCAGCACCTGCACGCCGACGGCGATGAACGACACGGCGAGGGCGTAGCTGGCCCGGGCCATCGAGTTGACGATGAACACGGCGGCGCCGGCGAGCACGGCGACGACCGCCAGGGCCCAGAACGCGACGTGAGTGATCACCTCAGCTCCTCCCCGCGGCGACGACCGCGACGATCAGGTCCTGCAGCAGCACCGCGGGAAGCAGCACCAGCCACCCGGCCTCCATGAACACGTCCGGCCGCGCCGCCGGCAGGCGGCGGCGCAGCCACACGAACACGGCCAGCAGGGCGAGGGTCTTGATCAGCACCCACGCCCAGGCGGGCAGCAGCGGGCCGGCGCCGCCGCCGAGGAACATCGGCACCGCGAACGCGGCCCCGGCGGCGAGCAACGCGTACCGGCCGCCCTGGAACAGCAGCCGGTCGACGCCGGACAGCTCGGCGGTCACGCCGCCGGCCACGTCTGCGCCGAGGGCCGGGGAGAACGGTCCCCAGACAGCGATCGCCAGGACTCCCATGCAGAAGACGAGGAAGGCCACCGGCATCCAGACGACGAACCAGAGGCCCTGCTGGGCGGCGGCGATCTCCCCGACGTTCAGGCTCGACGCACCGACCGCGGGCGCCACGAGCGCGAACATCAGCGGCAGCTCGTAGGCCAGCCCGTGGGCGAGGAACCGGTAACCGCCGACCAGGGAGTGCGCCGAGTTGGCGCCCCAGCCGGTCAGCCACACGAACGCCCACGCCAGCACGTCCATGGCGTTGAACCAGATCACCCCGACGTCGAGGTCGAACAGCGTCCACCGTCCGAGCGGCACCACCGTGATGATCATCAACGCCATCAGCAGTAGTCCTGACCCGCCGATGCGCCACAGCAGGCTGTCCGCCGCGACCGTGGTCCGCCGCCGCTGGCGCATCAGCCGGGCCACCTCACCGAATGGCTGGCTCAGCCCGGATGAGCCCGTGCCGGTTGTCCGCGCGGTCAGGAACCCGTCAAGAACGGCACCGGCGACCGCCAGGAGTCCGAGCAGCCCGGCGGCGGGCACCGCCCACCCGGCGTGGACCACGGTGACCGCGGCTTCAGACATGGCTCACCTCCCGATCGGCGGCGAGCGGATCGAGGTCGAGGCTGGCGACGATGAGGCGGGCGGTGGCGAGGTCCCACCCGCGTACCAGATCAGGGATCGCGTCGACGGGTACGCGGAGCGGCGGGCCGGTGGGCTGCTGGCCGGCGGTACTGTGTGCGGCCCGGTCGAGCATGGCGAGCAGCCGGTCACGGACGCCGCCTGCCATGGTGGTTGGCAGGCCGCGGCGGGCGAGATCGTGCGCATTCCGCGGCCCGACGCGGCGCAGCGACCACCGCAACCACCACGACCGGCCGACCATGCGGCGCAGCCGGTGGAGTTCCCCCGCCGGCCTATCAAGGTCATCGGTGAACAGCAGGGCGTCCCGGATCCGCCGAGCGCGGGAGGCGGCATCACCCCAGCCCGCGAGCCCCAGGAGGCTGGCGGCGTTGTCGCAGCGTCGGGCGGCGAACCGCCGCGGGTCCCCCGGCACGTGCCCCGGCTCTGCGGCTGCAATGCGGTCGTCGGCGGCGACCAGGCTGGTCTCCGCGTCGACGATGACGTCGCCCTGGAGGGTGCACCGCAGGACGAGGCCCGCCGGCCAGTACGCCAGGACCGGGCCAAGTCGCAGATGCAGGAGATCCATCTCCAAGCCATCGCGGTCCTCACCGCCGCTGGCGAGCGGGATGCCGCCGGGGGCCATGTCCATGCCCCCATGCGCCATGCCACCGTGGCCCATGCCGCCATGGCCCATCATCGCGCCGTGTTGAGCGTGCCCCATGCCCTCGTGATGGGCGTGCTCAGAACCGGCGCGCCCGGAGTGGTTCATGTCGCCATGGCCGTCGGAGGGCATGTCCTCATGACCGGAGCGCCCCGCACCACCATGACCCGCCTGCCGACCAGTCGCCGTCTGATCGTGGTCGGCGTGCCCCGGGTGGCCGTGATCGTCATGCCCCCGGCCGCCGCCGTCGGCGTGCTCACCGCTGCCGTGTGGCGGCTCGGGGTGGCCGATGTGGCCGTGCGCATCGTGCGCCGGCCCTCCGCGGTGCGTTCCTTCCTGAATCTCCGCGGAGTCGGCGCCCGTGCCGTGGTCGGCCTGCGGCTCGTGGGCCGCCCCGCCCTGCTCTCCGCCGCCACGGCGGTCCGGGGCGGGGTGGGCGGTGTCGTGCCCGGCGCGGCCGTGTGGAGCGTGCGGTTCGTGGGGGTGATGCTCACCCGGATGGGCATGGCCGGTCGCGGCGTGGTCGGGTGACCGGTCACGGCTGTCGACACGCTGCCTGGTGAGGTCGAGCAGTTCTTCCTCCGCTGCGACGAGGGCGGGCAGGACTGCCTGCGGGGATTCGACCTCGATGCGAGCGCGCGGGCCGGGCATCTGTTCCCACAGCCGATGCAGCGGCTCCGCCAGGTGCGGGGGCGGCGGGCCGCAGACGGCCAGGATGTCGGCGTCCGCCGGGGACAGGGCCAGCCGCCAGCCCCGGGCCAGGACGTGCCGCTCGACCGCGGCCCGGGTCACCCAGTGCCCTGGCACCTCGGCTACGAGCACATGCGCGTGCCGGGCGGCGATCCGCCCTAACGCTTCGCTCAGGCCCACCGCAGCGCGCCTTCCCGCCAGGCCCAGAGCACGGCCACGAAGACTGCGCCGAGGAAGACGAACATCTCGACGATCGCGGTGGCCCCGAGTCGGGTGACGACCACCGACCACGGGTACATGAACAGCATTTCCACGTCGAAGGCGAGAAAGAGCAGCGTGGCGAGGTACCACCGGACGTGGTAGCGCGACAGTGCGTGCTCCTCGGGCTGCCACCCGGACTGGAAGGGCAGGCTCTCCAGCGGCGAGGAAGCGATCGCCAGAGCCCGGTGGGCCAGGTACAGGCCGGCGACGATGAGCACCGCCACCAGCACCATGCTCGCTGCCCCTGCGTACATTCCGCTCCTATCCGCGCTGCCGATTCCCTAGCTGCTAGCCGAGCGCTCGGCCGCCCAGGCCCGCGCCGGGTCGCTCCCTCCCATCGCCTTTCCCCGTCAGGCGGTGTGCGAGGTCCTCTGCCGGCATGCGGAGGCGCCGCCCCTGCGGATGGGACCGTCACGCCGGCACATGGCAAGCCAACGTGGATTCGGCATCGGCCGATCCGCACGGACTCCTCACCCACTTCTACTATCATGAGGTAGTAGAGGCTGCCTGTTGTGCCGCGAACGCGTCCACGAAGTTGGAGCGGCGCGAGCATGTCGGGTCAGCGTTTCGGGCGGAGGGAATCCACTCGCGCGACGGACTGGTCGATGCGGTCCTCGGTGAAACGCCCGGTCCGGACGAGATTGACGATCGTGTCGACTGTCTCCTCGACGACTCGCGGGTTGTACACCTGCTGGTTGGCGAAGACGAGCAGGTCGAGGCCAGCCTGCAACGCCAGGGCGGCCGCCTCCGCGGCGCCGTACCGTTCGGTGATCGCGGCCGCCTGCATGTCGTCGCTGACCACTGGCCCGTGCCAGCCGAGCCGGCCGCGCAGCAGGCCGGTCACGGTCGCGGTCGACAGCGACGCCGGATACGCCGGGTCGAGCTGCTTGTTGAGCACGTGGGCGGCCAGGACCGAGTCGGCGAGGCCGGCCTGGATCAGCCGCTGGTACGGCTCCAGTTCGATCTGCTGCCAGGTGTCGCTGACGTCGACGACCTCGAAATCGGTGTTTCCGGCGGCACTGCCCAATCCGGGAAAGTGCTTGAGGCTGGTTTTCACACCAGCCGCCCGATGGGCCTGGATCTCCTCCGTGGCATTGCTGACCACCACGTCCGGGTCGGCGGAGAAGCTGCGGCCAAGCTTGCCGATCGCTCTGCTGTCGGGGTTGATGTTCAGGTCGACGACCGGGGCGTAGTTCACGTTGGCCCCGATCCGCGTCAGGCTGGCGACCAGTCCTCGCGCCCACTTGCGGGTGGTTGCCGGGGAGTTCTCCGCGCCGATCTCGGCCTCCGACTTGGTGGCCGGGAAGCCGTTGCTCGGGTTGAGGCGGGACGTGCGGCCGCCTTCCTGGTCGATGGAGACGATGAGCCGGCCCGGTGAGGCATCTTTCAAACTCTTCACCAGTCGCGTGACCTGCCCGGGCGAGCGGATGTTACGCACCGACTTGGTTTCCAGGTCCTGATCAAAGAGGATCACCCCGCCCAAGCCGCCCCTGACCGCCTTCACGATCCAGTCGCCGTCGCTGACTCGGTCACCGCGAAAGCCGACCACGAGCAGACTGGCGATCTTTCGCCGCAACGCAGCGTCGTGCCCGCGCGGTGCACGCGACGGCCGCGCTGTGGTGGTCGGCCTCGGCGTCGCCGACGTGGCGCCCCGCGACTCGCAGCCCGCCACGGTCGCCACCGCGGCTGAGCCGATTCCGGCGAGCAGCAGCCGGCGGGGCAGGTGCACGCTGTCCACCCCCGCACGCTACGGCCCACCCCCACCCCATGCCCGCTTACCGGCGAGACGTCATCCGCCGGTGGGACGGCCTCTTGACTTCAGGTCGACCTGAAGTCGGAGGGTGGCGTCCATGACCGAAGACACGATGGATGCCACTGCCGGGCTGATCGCGCGACTCGACGCCGCGGAAACCGAGGCGGGCGTGGTGCGGCTACGGCACCGCAGCTACGAGCTGCTGGACCTCTCCCCCGGGGACTCAGTGGTTGACGTGGGCTGCGGCGCGGGACGCGCGGTGGCCGAGCTCAACCAGCACGGCGTAGCCGCGATCGGTGTCGACCCGGATGAGCTGATGATCGCTACGGCGCGTCGCCGTTGGCCGGGGGCCGAGTTCCGGACGGGCAGCGCCGAATCTGTCCCGCTCCCCGACCAGGCGGTGTCGGGATACCGGGCGGACAAGGTCCTGCACGTGGTGCCGGACCCCGCTGCGGCGCTGGCGGAGGCACACCGCGTGCTGAGCCCGGGTGGGCGGATCGTGCTGGTCGGACCGGACTGGGACGCGCTGATGATCGACTCGTCCCACCCTGACCTCACCAGAGCGATCCTGCGTAGCCAGGCCGACTCCCTCCCGAACCCCCAGGTGGCCCGGGCGTATCGGAACCTGCTCCTCGACGCCGGATTCCAGGATGTCACCGTCGAAGCGCACACCGGCATCTTCACCGAATCCGGATTCCTGCCCATGGTCGAGGCCTTCGCCGCCAAGGCGGTCACCGCGGGCAGCGTGACCGCTGAGCAGGGTGCCGTCTGGGTCCGGGACCAGCAGTCCCGGGCGAGCAAAGGACGGCTGTTCGTGGCCTTTCCGATGCTCGTCGCCTCAGCCCGCCGACCCTGATCCCTTCGAGCTGACGTGCACCTGGAGCCGCAGCTGGGGGCTTGTCATTTCAGAATGTCAGCGGACCGAGGGGTGACGCGACTGGCTCCGCCGGGCCATGATCGTCGCTGGCCCTCGCGGCAGGGCCATCCGGGGACCTGCACGTCATGTGGGTACATGAGGTGCGGCCTGCGAACCGATCCGGGCGCGCACCATCGCCTGGTAGTGCGGGCACGCGGTGAAGTCCTCGTGCTCGCACTCCAGGCCCCCGTCGATGAACGCCAGGGAGTCCCGCAGCGCGTCGATGCGCGCGACGAGGTCCTCGCGGTGACGCAGCAGAATCTCCCGCCGCCGCGCCGGCACGGCCGACGTCATGAGCTCGCGGATCTGTTCCAGGGAAAGTCCCGTCTCCTTCGCGCGCAGGATCGTCGCGACCCGATACAGGTCGGCGGAGCGGTAGCGGCGGCGCCCAGCCACGACCCGAGCCGGCGCCAGCAGCCCCGCCGACTCCCAGTGCCGCAACACGTGGGTGGCCAGCCCGAACCTGCTGGCAATTTCACCGATCGTCATCGTCGCGTCGTCGCCTGGCTGCATGCCACCGACACTAGGCCGCAGCCCGGTCGATCACGGCAAGCCACGACGAGTTCGGCGTCCCCAAACCCGCCTCACCACTGAGTTGCATGGCGGGTTGTCGGCGCTGCCGGCGCGCAAACCGCGGCAACCGGCCGGCAAAACGGCAGGAGATGACGGCGACGGCAGCGCTTCGATGAGGGAACAACCTCGTCAACCGATGATGGCTGCGGGCCGAAGCCGCACCGAGCGCGTTAGTACGCGTGTTCTAGAATCCGTTGTATTGTCCGTGGATGACAACCTCTGATGGCGCCGAGGCCGAGCCGCCCCACATCAGCGCCAAGCAGCAGCGCATCCTGACTGTGATACAAGATTGGATCCAGCAGCACGGCTACCCGCCCACGGTGCGCGAGATCGGTGCAGCCGTCGGGCTTGGCTCTCCCTCGTCCGTGGCATACCACTTGAACATGCTGGAACGGCTTGGCCTCCTGCGTCGTGAGGCAAACGCGTCCAGGGCGGTCGACATCCGCAGGGCGCAGGCTGGGACGACATCGAACGGAGCAGACCAGCCAGGCGTCAAAGTTCCGGTGCTCGGCACTATCGCTGCCGGCGCCCCGATCCTCGCCGAGGAACACGTGGAGGACGAGCTGACGCTGCCTCGCGCCCTAGTAGGGCACGGCACGTTGTTCGCTCTGACAGTTAAAGGCGATTCCATGATCGAGGCGGCAATCTGCGACGGAGACGTCGTCGTCGTGCGCCAGCAGGCGGTCGCCGAGAACGGCGACATCGTCGCCGCGATGATCGAGGGCGAGGCGACGGTCAAGGCCTACCGGACCCGCAACGGTCGCGTCGAGCTCGTCCCGCGAAACCCGCTCTACGAGGTGATCTCCGCCGAACACGCGGTCATCCTGGGCAAGGTCGTCTGTGTGCTTCGGCGCGTCTAGCGTCCGGCCGACGTCTGCTTACGGACGTCGGCGTCGTCCTGGGACTGATGCGATGCCAACTAGTTGGTACGGCTGTCCGTGCAGGCCGTCTGGGCCAGGTCGCCCAACGGCACGCCGACGGCATGCGCGATGCCGTGCAGGACGCCGATCGTGCAGTTGATGCGGCCCCCCTCGACCTCAACCAGCATCCGCCGCGAGACGCCGCTGCGCTCGGCGAGGCCGTCGAGGGTGAGATTGGCCGCGCGTCTGGCCTTCGCGACCGCATGGCCGAGTGCCGCAAGGTCCACGGGCGGCGGCGGCTCGGTCACAAGAATTGAGGCAAGCCGCAGCCAGGACTCTTGTCAGTGCAGGATAATGCCCTAAATTGGGGAGCATGTGGCTGTCGCCCCGCGCCTCACCGCAACTCCTTCCGGCGACCAAGCCCGGACCGCAGGGCCCGGTGGTCGCGAACGAGTTGGGTCACTGGCGCCCCTAGCTGCAGGACGGCGATGCGATGATCGACCGTGAGCGGGCCTACAGCGCCTTCGACGACCGCCATCCGTCCGCCCCGTGGGTGCACACCCACACCATCGCTGGCCGAATGGCAAGTCTCCGTCGTGCGGTTTGGCGGGTACTCGTCGACAGCGCCGACGAGGCCATGCACGTAGCCCTGTCACCGACCCAGCTGGCAGCGGCGATCGCAACAGCATCTGGACGACGACCGGCGAACAGGGCCAACGTCCAAGCCTCCTTGAGACGGCTACAGGAGACTGGACTGCTGAAGATCATCGACCACGGCAACGGCCAGCGCTGCAACACCTACCAACTCTGCGTCCCAAAGCCAAGGGGACCCACCCGACCGCAGAAACCCGCGCAAGATCAGCGGCTCCAAGCCTTCGACATCCGTGCCAAAGCATGGAGCACGCAAAGACGCCGCACCTGGCGGGCTGTGTGGCAGGCGATCCTCGCGGCGGCCGACTCAGAGGGCCAATTCGTCGGCGACGTAGCAGACCTTGCTGACGCAGCGAGCGACAGGCTCGGCATCGACATCGCCGACGAGACAGTTGCAAAGATCCTGCGATGGGGTGTCGCCACCCAGCTAACTGATCAAGCCCGCGGCGGACGCATCCCCCTATACCGAGTTAGGACACAACCTGCAGTGAGTTCCGGCCGTTGAGCTTCGTCTCAAACAAGCAGATGGACAAGAGGGGACGCCGATGAGGCGGGATGAGGTTGAGCAGCAGGCAGACGAACCCGTCGACTGGAGTGCCGCCCAGGTGGACACCACGGACCGGCGGATACGGGTGGCCTACACGCTGAGCTTCGACTCCGACGACAAGCTGGTCCAGTGGCTGGAGGCCGAAGCGGGCCGGCGGGGAATGAACCCAATCGAGCTGATGCGAGACCTCCTGGGCGAGGCGTACCGGCGCGCCGCCTGACGGCATGCCGTCCAGCGCGGTGACTGCCTATTAGTCCGCCCGGAGCAGCCGCCCAGTCAGGTCGAGGCGCTCGTGATGTCCACCCACCTGGCTCGTGTCAGTTCTCAGGCGAAGTGGCCGCTTCTCAGTTGTCCTGGCGGTCGCGTCCACGGGCGTGGTGTAGAAGACGATCACCGTGGAAATCCGGGGTTGATGTTACGCGGCGATCGGCATCGGTGAGGTGCCGTGCGCGTCGTCGTGTTGGTCGCCGTCGATGAGGGCGAGGCGGGCGGTGATATCCCTTGCACTGCACCGCCCACAACGCGCCGGTGACGGTCTCGACCACCAGGTCGACGCCCAAGTCGGGGCCATCAGCACCCGGCCATTGCTCCCACCGCCAGATCCGGGCCACCTGCGGCGCATACACCGGATCGGCCTGGAGCCAGAAACGCACGATGCTCTCGAACTGCATGCCCCGCAGAGTGCTGTTGTCCTCGGCGAGCTGCGTCAGTGGTTCCGCTAGGGCGTTGCGGTGGGAATCCGGCGTCCGCCCGCTCGGGTTCTGAGCGCCGCCATGGCCCTCGTCGTCGCAGACGGCTGCATCGACTGGGCGATCCTGGCGGGTGGGCATCCTGCGCTCCTCCTGCTGCGAAGCCGCACCGGCGATCTTCAGGGCCGAGCGGCGCCCACCATACTTCGACCCACCGACAAGAATTCCGCGTCCGATTGCCGCGATGACCCCTCCGGCAAGCGAGACGCACCAAAGGCGGGCCTCTCGCTCGGCTTTCGCTGGGGCAGGCGGGGGCTGGCGCAATCGACCGTCGCTGCAGGAACCTCGGGGCGACGACACGAATCGCCTGGACACGCCGGGTCCAGGTACGCCACCCCGAAAGCCCCGGGCCGAAGCCGCCGCGGTCGTTTGACGGATCTTCGCCCCCTCCCACGTGGCCTCTCCCCCACGATGACCTGTGGATCGTCCGTGGCCTTGCCAACCAGACGGGTTCTCCTGGGCACGACGGCCCAGCGTATCGGCTCCCCAACCGCCTGGTACCGTCGCGGAGATAGCCGGTTCACCTGAACTTCGGTCGCCAACGCATGGCGACAATGCGAATCGGCGGAAGTTCAAACCGCCAGTCGGTACAGAAATCTTGAACTTCCGCAAGGTGCCCCGACCAGGATTCGAACCTGGGCTCTCCGGTTTCGTAGACCGGCGCGCTCTCCGCTGCGCCACCGGGGCGTACGACCGGCGCCCCCACGGGCGCCGGTCGGTCTAACCCTTCACGCAGACCACCTGCTTGAGGTGCGCGACCACCTCGACCAGGTCGTCCTGCTGCGCCATCACCTTGGTGATGTCCTTGTACGCGCCGGGGATCTCGTCGACCACCCCAGCGTCCTTGCGACACTCCACGCCGACGGTCTGCCGGACAAGGTCCGCGGTGCTGTACGTCCGCTTCGCCTGACCCCGCGACATCCGCCGCCCGGCCCCGTGCGAGGCCGAGCAGTACGCGTCCGGGTTGCCCTTGCCGCGCACGATGTACGAGCCGGTGCCCATCGACCCCGGGATGATGCCCAGGTCCCCCCGGCCGGCGCGGATGGCGCCCTTCCGGGTCACCAGCACGTCCACGCCCTCGTACGTCTCCTCCGCCACGTAGTTGTGATGACAAGAGATCGGCTCGCCGTATGAGACGTGCGGGAACTCGTCCCGCACCACGCCGCAGAGCAGGGCGAGCATGACCGACCGGTTGCGCCGGGCGTACTCCTGGGCCCAGAAGAGGTCCCGGCGGTAGGCGTCCATCTCCGGCGTGCCGGCGAGGAACACCGCGAGGTCCCGGTCGGGCAGGTCGACGTTGTGCGGCAGCCCGCGGGCCACCGCCATGTGCCGCTCGGCCAACTCCTTGCCGATGTTGCGGGAACCGGAGTGCAGCATCAGCCAGACCTGCCCGTCGTCCGGACCGCCCCGCTCGACGCAGACCTCGATGAAGTGGTTGCCGCCGCCGAGGGTGCCCATCTGGTGCTGGGCCCGGTGCTCCAGCTGCGCCACCTTCCGGTCCAGCTCACCGAAGCGCCGCCAGAACGCGTCCCAGCCGGCGTGCGCCAGGCCCCGGACCCGGCGCGGGTCGACCGGGTCGTCGCGCTTGGCGAACCCGACCGGAATGGTCGCCTCGATGGCCGAACGCAGCGGGGCGAGGTCGTCGGGCAGGTCGGCCGCGGTGAGCGAGGTCCGCACGGCGGACATGCCGCAGCCGATGTCGACGCCGACCGCGGCCGGCGAGACGGCCTGCCGCATCGCGATGACCGACCCGACGGTGGCGCCCTTGCCGAAGTGCACGTCCGGCATGACGGCGACGCCCTGCACCCAGGGCAGTGCGCCGATGTTGCGCAGCTGCTGCGCGGCCTGCGGCTCGATGCCGTACGGGTCGGTCCAGACCCGTACCGGCGCCCGGGTGCCGGCCAGCGGGGTGAAACCCATCGTCGTCTCCTCGTGTCGGGGGTGTGCGAGCGGCTGGCCGGATTCGAACCGGCGATCTTCACCTTGGCGAGGTGACGCGCTGCCTGACTGCGCTACAACCGCGTGTCCGTCCCGGGTGGGACGGTCGTAGGCCGTACGGGACTCGAACCCGTAACCGCCCGGCTGAGAACCGGGTGAGCTGCCATTGCTCCAACGGCCCGTGTGGGACGGGGAACCGTCCCGGATGTGTCGCCCCGGCCGGCGCGTCGGGGCGTCGGCCGGGCTCGTGCTCATGCCATCCACTGTGGAGTTGAGTAGGTGCGGCGTCGCCGGCCGGGGCCGGGACAGGGCGAGCACGGGCGGCAGGATTCGAACCTGCAACCGTCGGGTTTGGAATCCGGTGCTCCACCGGGTTGAGCTACGCCCCTGAGGGGAGTGGGTGACGAAAAAGCCGCCCGGTCCCTTCGGGGGGCGGGCGGCTGCGCGTGTCGCGCTGGCGCTAGTCGCGCCGCCACCCCGATTGCCACCGCTGACGCTGGCAGCGGCCCAGGCCTCGCTCGCCGGTGGGCAGCGGGGCACCACCGCGCGGCGTGGGCCGCGGGGCCTCGGTGCGGGTGCGCTGCGACACGGCGTACTCCCTGGGTTGATCCGGTTGACGTTGCCAGTTGACGGTAAACGCGGAGCACGATGACCGCAATTGATATTCGGCTGGTCGATGCCGGCGTACGGCTGGTTGACTGCGGCCATGGTCCCCGAGGCGACGCTGCGGTCCTGGCTGGAACGGCACTGGCGGCTCGGTGGCGCGCAGCTCAGCCATCACGGTGGCGGGATGAACTCGGAGACCTGGTTCGTCGACCGGGATGGGCGGCGCTGGGTCTTGAAGTCGGTGGCGCCGACGGCGGTTGCGCAGTTCACGGGCGGGTTGGCGATCGCCGACCGGTTGCAGGGGGCCGGCGTACCGGCGGGAGCGCCGGTGCCCACCGTCGACGGGCGGACGGTGGTGACGGCGGGTGGCCGGCCGCTGGCGTTGTTGACCTGGGTGCCGGGGGTGGCGCTGACCGGCGAGGGTCGGGTGGAGCAGCGGGTCATCGGGTCGACACTCGGCCGGGTCCATCGGGCGCTCGCGACGGTCCGGGTCCGCGACGCGGAACGGTTCCACTGGGTCGATCCCACGGCGGGCCACCTGGGGGTACGCGACTGGGTCCGTCCGGCGGTGACCGCGGCGGTGCGCGACCTGGATGAGTTGGCGCCGGAAACGCTGTCGTGGGGTCTGCTGCACACCGATCCGGCGCCGGAGGCGTTCCGGTGGGATCGCACGGCGGGCGTGTGCGGGGTGATCGACTGGAGCGTCGCGCTGACCGGTCCGCTGCTGTACGACCTGGCCTCGGCCGTGATGTACGTCGGCGGGCCGGATCGCGGCGGCGAGCTGGTCGAGGCGTACCTGCGCGGAGGCGCGCTCGACCGCGCCGAGGTGGACCGGGGTCTGCGGCCGATGCTGCGATTCCGGTGGGCGGTCCAGGCGGACTACTTCGCGCGGCGGATCGTCGCGGACGACCGCACCGGCATCGATGGGCCCGCCGAGAACGACAAGGGCCTGGCGGACGCCCGGCGGCGTCTGGTGGCATCCGGACCGGGAGACGAAGGGTGGGCCTGAACCGGTGTTGTCCGCCCCCGCCGAGTTCAGGACTGCGGCGGTCGCCGTCGGGGTACACGATGCGGACATGACCTCCGACGAGGCAGCGCGGCCGGCCACGGTTGACGAATGGCGCGCGTGGCGGCGGGCGGTGTTCGGCGACCCGTACCTGGTGTGGCACGACGGGCCGGAGTTCTCCAGGCTGCTGCGGGCGGCGCGGGCTGATCCCGTCATGGTGGAACGGATGCTGACGGCCGGCCTCGACGACCGGGACGTGGTCGCCGCGGAGTCCCTGGCGGTGCTCGGCGAGGCCGGGTTCGCGCCGGTTCGGGCTCGGGAGCTGCTGCGCGCCGCCGTCCCCACCGCGTCGAACACCTTTCTGGTCAGCGTCGCCACCGCCCTGCACCGGTTGACCGCCGAGGAGTCGTGGGCGGCGGCGATCGTGGCGGTCCTCGGCGCGCGGCACTGGACGGACCGGATGGATGCCGCGATCGCGCTGGCCCGCTTCGCGCCCACTGCGGACCTTGTCCACGCGCTCGGCCGGGCCGTCTGCGACAGCGAGTACCTGGTGCGGTACCACGCCGCGAACACCCTCCTGCGGTACGCGCAACCGCCGGACGATCCCGAGGTCGACCCTCCGGTCTCCGTGTACCGGGAACCGGGGCTGTTCGAGCTGATCGCGACGCCCCGTGCCGAGCCACGACGACGATGGCGTCGGCGACGGGACTCCCCCGGCGACCGGGCCCGGTGGCAGGCGGCCGCCGACGAGCTGGTCGGCAACGCGCTCGCCCGGCTCGACGACCGGTGACGGTTCGGTGCGGGCCGAACCGTCCGGCGGCTACCGTGCCGGTGACGACCGCGCGGAGGCCGGTCCGTTGACCGGAGGGAAAGCGCGTGGAGCTGAGGAAGCGGCTGGCCGAGCGGTTCCGCGAGGTCAACGGGGACCATTCGATGACGGCGGCGGACGACGCGTACGTCAGCAAGCAGTTCGTGGTCCTGGCGGAGCTGTGCGCGGCGACCGGTCGGGACCCGGACGACGTACGCCGGTTGATGCTGGACCGGCGGCTGCCGCTGCCGGGCTACCTGCGCTCGGACGACGCGGAGATGGTTCCGGCGGACCTGTTCGCGCTGGCCGAGCGAGCGGGCGGCCCGGAGCGCCTGGCGGCCTGGTTCACCGCGCACTGGGCCGACCCGGCGACCGGCGCGGCCGAGTGGGACGCCTACCTCAGCGGCCGGTACGTCTGCCTGCGTTCGGTCACCCCGGAATCCATCAAGCGGAAGGACGAGCTGACGGCGGCGATCCGGTCCGCGTTGGACGAGCCGGACGCCGGGTCGGCGGCCTGGTCGGCGCGGCTGCACGCGCTGGTCGACGAGCTGGACGCGTTGGAGCCGGCGTTCACCGGGTACGACCGGCTCCGCTTCGGTGGGCCGACCTCCCGGGACACCTGCGTGGACGCGGTACGGGCCCGCTACCCCCGCTGCGAGTGAGCGTGCTCCGCGCGTTCGAAGACGCGTTCGCCCTGGTGCTGGACGGTCGCGGCGCCCAGGGTCAGCGCGGCGAGGACCAGGGCGAGCACGGCGACGGCCGGGCCGCGTCGCGGGACGGGCGGGTCGAGCAGGGCCCGCACCCGGTCCGGGACGTCGCCCCCGGTCGCGGCGGGCAGCAGGTCGCCGGGGTGGCGCCGCCGGGCCAGGGCGGCCCGGGCCAGGGCGCGGGCGACCAGCCGCCGGTCCCCCAGTCGGGCGGCGGCGTCCTCGTCGGCCCACCGTTCGACGGCGTTGCGCAGCGTCCGGGCGGTGGGGGCGAGCGCCGGGTTGGCCGCGGCGGCCAGATCGACGGCGGTGGTCCACCAGGCATGCCGGTGGGACAGGTGGGAGGCCTCGTGGGCGAGCAGGGCGGCGCGTTCGTCGGGGGCGAGGGCGCGCAGCATGCCGCGGGTGACCACGATGCGGCCGGTGGCCTCGGGAGTGGTGAAGGCGTCGGGTGTGTCGATGTCGAGCACCACCAGGGAGCCGGGTTCGCCCAGTCGGCCGCAGTCGCGGTGCGCGGCACGCATCGCCCGGACCCGGCGGACCAGGAAGACGGCGGTGCGGGTTGCCGCGGCGGCGAGGGCGAGCAGGGCGGCGGCCGAGACCGGCCAGGGCACGGGGGCCTGCGACCGCAGCGCCTGGGCCGACCAGGCGCCGACCGCGGCGATCTCGGCGTCCTGGCCGATCCAGGTGGCGGCGGCGACCGCGGCGGCGAACCAGAGCGCCGCGGTGACGAGGAGGCCGGTCGGCGCGAGGAGCCGCACGGCGAGGGCGGGTCGGAGGGTACGGCTCAGCCATGGCCCGCAGCAGGCGTAGGCCGCGACGGAGGTCAGCACCACACCCAGGGCGATGATCATGAGTCCGGCTCGGTCCGTTGGAGCAGGGAGACCAGCAGCGCCTCGTCCTCGGGCGTGAGCGAGCCGACGAAGCGGGTGAGGACGGCCGACCGGTCGCTGTCGTCGTCGTCGAGCAGCCGGCGCATCTGGTGCGCGGTCACCTGGGCGCGGTCGCGTACCGCCTGGTAGGCGTAGGCGCGGCCCGCCGGGTGGCGGGTGACGCGTCCCTTGTCGTGCAGGCGGCCCAGCACCGTGGTGACGGTGTTGTAGGCGAGCCCGGCGTCGAGGCGCTCCCGGACCGTCGCCGGGGTGAGCGGCGCGTCGGCGGCCGCGAGCACCGCCAGGATCTCGTGTTCCAGGTCGCCGTGCCGGCGGCGTCTGCTCTCCACCCGTCCCCCAGTAACTACAAATCTTGTAGTAGTACCCTCTGACTACAAACATTGTAGGTGTTACTCGGCGACGGGAGCGCGATGGACGTCGGACTGTTCGACGAGGTCAACCGGTTCGCGGTGGCCACCCCCTGGCTGCATGCCGCGGGGACCGGCTACGCCGCGTACGGCGCGGTGCTCTTCGCCGCCCTCATGCTGGCGGCCTGGTGGTACGCCCGGCGCACGAACGAGCCGGCCCGGGTGGCGGCGGCCGTCCTGGCCCCGGTGGCGACCCTGCTGGCGGTGGCCGCGAACCAGCCGTTCGTGTCGGCGTTCCACGAGGCCCGCCCGTACACCAGCCACCCGGGCATCCTCGTGCTCGCCACCCGCAGCACCGACTTCTCGTTCCCCTCCGACCATTCGGTGATGGCGGGCGCGGCGGCCGCCGCGCTGTGGTTCGTGTCCCGACGACTCGGCCTGGTCACCGCGGTCGCCGCGCTGGTGATGGG
This sequence comes from Micromonospora kangleipakensis, assembly GCF_004217615.1. Lineage (NCBI taxonomy): Bacteria > Bacillati > Actinomycetota > Actinomycetes > Micromonosporales > Micromonosporaceae > Micromonospora > Micromonospora kangleipakensis. The sequence continues at coordinate 5,175,970 of NZ_SHLD01000001.1, forward strand.
CTTCTCCCGGGTGTACATCGCCGCGCACTACCCGCACGACGTCCTCGCCGGCCTGCTCCTCGGCGCGGTGGTCGCGGTCCTCGTCGTGCTGCTCGCCCGCCCGTTCACCACCCGGCTGGTCACCGCGACGGGTCGCACCGCGTTGCGCCCGCTGGTCACCGCCGAGCCCCCGACGCCGCCCGGTCCGGTCGTCGCCGGCACCGCCGCGGACCGGGGGCGGACCCCGCCGGAGACCACCGGCCGGTGACCGCCGGGGCGCCCGGACCGGCGCACGGCGGTCACCGGTCCGGGGTCGCTCCGGTGACCCGGCGCGCCACCGCCAGCAGGTAGTCCTTGCGGTTGAGCGGGTTGTGGTCCCAGCGGGGCCGGCCCGGCGCCGGCCCGCGCACCGGCCGGTAGTGGTCGAACTCCGACTCCAGCATCCCCTCGCCCCGGGTCAGCGACGGCAGGCGCTGCTCCAGCGCGTGCACCCGGCCGGCCGGCACCTCCCCCTCCACCAGGTACGACGAGCCGCGCACCGTGGAGTCGCGGGGCACCGCGCCGAGCCCGGCCAGCACCGGCAGCACCGCGCCGAAGAGATCCGTCGGCACGTCCAGACGGAACCGGTGGATCGGCTCGTGCACCCGGGTGCCGGCCCGGGTGAGGGCGGCCATCAGGACCAGCGGGGTCAGGTTGCGGAAGTCCCCGGCCGTGCTGGACATGCTCTTGTCGAACACCCCGTGCGAGTGGCTCTGCCGGGCCCAGTACCCGCCGTGGGTCAGGGTGACCACGCAGTCGATCATCGACCAGCCGCGCAGGCCCTGCCGCAGGGTCTCCCGGACGGTCTCCTCGATGGCCTTGAGGAACGCCAGCGGCATCGAGCCGAGTTCGATGCCGAGGCGGAACTCCACCCCGCTGTCGATGGGGCCCGGTTCGATCCGCAGCCCGATGGTGCCGAGGAAGGGGTTCGGCTCCCTGCCGATCCACTCCACGGCGGCGCCGGCCCCGACCGGACGTTCCACGCAGACGGTGGTGGTCTCCCGGAAGTCGACCGGCACGCCGTACTCGTCGGCGAGGGTGGCCTGGATGACCTCCTTCTGCACCTCGCCGTAGAGCGAGACGGCGATCTCCTGCCGGATGTCGTCCTGCCGCAGGTTGATCAGCGGGTCCTGCTCGGCGAGCTGGGCGAGCGCCGAGTGCAGGGCCGCCCGGTCGGCGGCGCGGCACGGCGCCACCACCGTCTCCAGGGTCGGCGGGGAGAAATGGTGGCGGCCGGCCGGCCGGTCGGGCGGCGCACCGAGGAAGTCGCCGACGCGGACGTCGGCCAGGCCCCACAGCCGGGCGATCCGGCCGGCGCCCACCGACGGGGCCGGCACGACGCCACCGGCCTCGAAGACGCTGATCGCGGTGACCTTGGCCGCCGCATCCGCCCGGAACGCGACCCGGTCGCGGACCCGCAGGGTGCCGGTAAAGATCCGGGCGTACGCGATCTTCTCGCCGGCCGGCCCGCGCTCGACCTTGAAGACCGTGCCGCGCAGCGGGGCGTCCCCGTCGCCGTCGGCCGCCGGCAGCAGCTCGACGAGACCGGCGATGAGCGCCTCGACGCCGGCCCCGGTGATCGCCGAGCCGGCGAAGACCGGATGCACCCGCGCCCGCCCGGTCTGCGCGGCGAGCGCCCGGCGGAGCCGACGCCCGGTCACCGCGCGCTCGTCCTCGACGTACGCGGCGAGCAGCGCGTCGTCGTATGCGGCGAGCAGGTCGACGAGGCGCGCGACGTGCTCCGGGTCGCCGGGGTCAACGGGGAGGCAGCGGGCGGCCGCGGTGCCGGGCGCGTCGACCCGTCCGGTGGCGATGACGGCCGGGGTCAGCTTCTCGGCGATCTGGCGCAGCACCCGCTCCGGGTCGGCGCCGGCCCGGTCGACCTTGTTCACGAAGATCAGCACGGGGATGCCCAGCCGCTGGAGCGTCCGCATCAACACCCGGGTCTGGGCCTGGACGCCCTCGACCGCGGAGACGACCAGCACCGCGCCGTCGAGCACGCCGAGCACCCGTTCGACCTCGGCGATGAAGTCGGGGTGGCCGGGGGTGTCGATCAGGTTGACGGTGACCCCGTCGACGACGAAGGAGACCACGGCGGAGCGGATCGTGATGCCGCGCTGCCGTTCCAGCACCATCGTGTCGGTGCGGGTGCTGCCGTCGTCGACGCTGCCGAGCTCGTCGATGACGCCGGCGCTGTGCAGCAGCCGCTCCGTCAGGCTCGTCTTACCGGCGTCGACATGTGCCAGGATTCCCAAGTTCAACGTCTTCACGCAGCGTCATGTCCTCTGGGTAGGTGGCGATTCCCTTCTGGTTGGACACGGACGCTGCGCGCATTGCCTGGCTCCTCTGCTCGGGCTTACTCGGATTGCAGCAGCCGGCCCGCGGGCCGGCAACCGATTAACTCTTGCGGGGTGGGCCGGGGCGGCCGTTCAGTCCGGCCGGGGCGGTGGGGCGAAGTCCCAGGGCCCCGGCCGGCGGGCGGCCACCACCTCGATGTGGGCGCGAACTCGCTCGGCGACGAGGTCGGGTTCGGTCGGCAGGCCCGGGGCGGCGAGCACCTCGGCCCGGGCCCGGCGGGCCGCCGACACCCGGCGGTGGAAGTGCCGGACCGCGTGCACGTCGAAGCCGACCCCCCAGTCCGGTTCGGTGCACGACTCGTCCCCGTACCACCAGCCGCCCGCCCGGCCGACCGTGGTCGCCCACTGGCGCAGCAACCCGGGTGCGGCCGAGAGGGTCACCACGGAGGCGTCCGCGTGCAGGTGGGGCGTCGGCCACGTCGGGACGTACCCGTCCGGCAGCGGGACACCGGCGCGACGGTCGGCGTACCAGCGCTGGAGGTCGGCCAGCGCCGCAGGGAACCCCACGGTGTTCCAGGTGACGGTGCCGGTCGGCCGGGACCGCCAGAGGTGGGCGGCGCGCAGCCGCCGGGCCACCACCGGGGTGAGCACGGTCCGGGCGGCCACCGAGAAGACCACGGGTGGGCTGGGCCGCCCTTCCTCGACGTCCGGCACCAGCCGGCCGGGCTCCAGCACGAGCAGGGTGTCCGGCCGGCGCTGGTACGCCAGGCCCCAGAGCAGCCGGCCGAGCAGCCGGGCGCCGGCCAGGTCCGAGCTGACCACGGTGTAGTGGCGCTCCACCCGGACGGCGTACCGGACCGGGTCGGTCGGACGCAGGCTGATCACCTGGTACGTCCGGCCGGCGTGGCGCCACTCGCGCCGGTGCAGCCGCAGCCGGGTGGTGAGGGCGACGGTGGAGGCGCTGCCCTGGTCGCTCATGCGTGACGGCGGCGTTCGACGTGGCGGCCGAGCGGCAGGTCCGGCAACTTTCGCCAGGACTTCGGGCGGCGGCCCCGCAGGCGCACCTCGACGACCTCGTCGATCGCGGGGTCCGGCGCGCCGGTGAGACCGGCCAGCCGCTGGTGGTCGTGGTGCCGGTTGGCGCGGCGCGGGAACCGCTTGTTGCGGGGGATGGCGAGGCGGGAAGCCTTGTCGTTCCCGCCGTAGTCGTTGCGGCAGTCGAGGGCGTAGCTCAACGCCTTCTTCTCCTGCGGCGACCGACGACGCCTCATCCATCTCCCCCGTCCGGCTGACCTGTCGACAGCCGGACGCTAGCGGAGGGCCGCGTCGACTGTCGTCGCTATTTCGTCAGGCCGTGCGTCTCGACGTGATGCGGGTTGGTCATCACGCCGAGCACGTTGCCGAACGGGTCGACGACCGAGGCGGTGACGAAGCCGGGACCCCGCTCGCGCGGCGGGTCGTGCACCACGGCCCCGGCGGCCAGCAGGTGGTCGAAGACCGCGGCCACGTCGTCGACGTGCCAGTAGACGACCGCCCCGCCCGGCCGGTCGGCCGCGCCCGGCGGCGCGAAGCGGCGGTCGATCAGGCCCAACTCGTCCTGGTGGTCGCCGAGGCGGAACTCGTAGTAGGCGGGGCTCCCGTCCGGGCCGGACCGTTCGAAGTAGGGCTCGAGGGCGAGCAGGTCCGCGTACCAGGCCCGGGCGGCCGGCAGGTCGTCGGCCCAGAAGTTGACGGTGGCGAGTCCTCGCAGCATGATCGGTCCCTTCGTCGTCGGCGCTCCTGACGGCACGCTACGACCGGGGTACGACCTTCCACGGCGCGCCGGTCGCTGGCTGGGGTGCCGGCCCGTCGTGTCCGCTACTAAACCTGAGCGACCGCCGGGCGGACCGTCACCCGCTCCATGAAAGGGAAGCGCGTGGTGAGGTCGTCGAGGGTCGCGCCGGCCCGCCAGGCGGCGGCCACCTGGGCGACCTGCACCAGGTCGGTGGTGTCGCCCCGGGCCTGGACCTCCCCCGCCACCCTGATGTCGATCATGAAGTAGCGCGCCTGGGAGCCCAGTCCGACGCAGACGGTGCCCCGCTCGGAGGTCAGCTCGGCACAGGTGAAGCGGCTGCGGCCCTGCTCGGGAGCGGAGACCCGGCCGACGTCGAGCTGGTGCTGGGCAGCTGTCTCGGTGAGCCCGGACGCGAGCCCGCCCCGTTCGACCAGGTCGGGATAGAGGCGCACACCCAGCGCCGTCGACACGTCGCTCATGACTGACTCCCACTTCCTCGTGACAGAGACCAGCAGCGCGCAGGTTACGCGGAGGTTTCCAGTGCGCGCCTGGTCATCCTGTCCCCCCTAGACGACGAGGGCAATAGGAACCGTCGGTTCCGACCGCCATCGGGGCGAATCCCCTTGACGCCCACAATCGCTAGGCTTCGCGTTCCTTGGCATGAGCATGGACCTGCGTGGGCACCTGGACCTGCTGGTCCTGGCCGCACTGCGGCACCGGACCGACGCACGGCTACGCCCTGATCCAGGCCCTCCGGGACCGCTCCGAGGGCACCTTCGACCTGCCGGAGGGCACCGTCTACCGTTGCTGATCCCGTCGTCAGGTCTCAGCAATCCGTGCGTTTTCCGCATGGAAGGTCCGTAACGGTGTCACCGCAACGTGAGGGTCGCGGTGTCCTGATGACGGTCTCTCGCTTCCGCCTGCCGCTGTCGTGGCAGGGTTGCGCCACCTGCCCGCCCCGCCCCGGCCATTCGGCTGGGGAGGGTGACGCGGGTCTTCTGGTCGGCTCCACGAGGCTTCGGCGCTTTCGCGCCCCGGTCTCCGGCCACTCCGGTACCGGTGGTGCTGGCCGCCGCAAGGGCGGCGAGGTTGCAGGCGGCGTTAGCGTCCCGGTCCATCACCAGGCCGCATTCATCGCAGCAGAAAGTGCGCGCGTGCAGCGGCAGTTTGGCTTTCACCGCGCCGCACCCGCAGCAGGTCTTCGAGGAAGGGAACCAGCGGTCGGCGACTTGGACCTGTCCACCGTTCCAGCCGGTCTTGTAGGTCAGTTGTCGCCGGATCTCTCCGAATCCGGCGTCGGCGATCTTCCTTGCCAGGCGCCGATTGCGGAGCATCCCGGCGACGTTCAGGTCTTCGACCACCACCGTGCCGTACTCGGCGCTGATCGCTGTGGTGATTTTGTGCAGCGCGTCGGTACGCAGGTTCGCCACCTGGTGGTGTACCCGGTTACGTTCCGCGTTGGCTTGCAGCCACCGTTTCGAGGGCGTCTGGCCGGTGCGCCGGTCTGGCCCTTGGCGGTGGGAAACCCGCCGCGACAGGCGTTTGAGGGCCTTCAGGGCGGTGTCGTAGTGCGCCGGGTTGGGCACGTGGTGGATCTCGCCTTGACCGTCGGCGAGGACGGCGAGGCATTTCACGCCCAGGTCCACCCCGACCGCGACGTCCGGGCGGGCCGGGGTGCGCTCGGCGCGTTCGACCTCGACTTGGAAGGAGACGAACCAGCGCCCGCGCTCGAACCTCACAGTGGCGCAGAGGATGCGGGCGCTGCCGCCCGCGATACGGCGCTCAAGCTTGCGTGTGGATTCGTGGGTGCGGATCGTGCCCAGTCTGGGCAGGGTGACATGACGGCGGTCCGGCTCCACGCGGATCGTGCCGGTGGTGAATCGGCAGGCCAAGCGCGCCTTGTGTTTCGACTTCCGGCGGGGCATACCCACCCGCCCGCCCTTGCGCTGCCCACGCTTGGACTTGGCGTAGTTGTCAAACGCCGCGGCGGCGTTGGCGAGGCCGGTGTTGTAGGCCTCCTTGGAGTTCTCCTCCCACCAGTCGGCAAACCGCGGATCGGTGCGCTTGACCTGATTGAACGCCTTACGCAGGGCTGGCAGCGACCACGGCCGCCACTCGGTCAACTCCGGCCCGGCGAGCCCGTAGGACTCTTCGGCGCGGCGCTGCCACCACGACGCCGACACCCAGCCCACCGCCCAGTTGTAGGCCGCGCGGGCTGCGCCGCAGTGCGAGCGCAGCGCCTGCTCCTGCGCGGCGTTGGGGTCCAGAGCGAACCGGTACGCCTGCACCACGAAGCCCGGCTGCGGCTGGAACTTCTTCACTCGGCCTCCGCTGCGGCGCGCAGTGCGGCGTCGGCCCGGTGTCGGGCCGACCGGCGCCCGTACAGGCGGGCGCACATCGAGGTCAGCACCTCGGTCATGTCCCGCACCAGATCATCGCCGGCCTCCTGTGCATCGAGGATGATCAGGCGACGGCCCGAGGCGGCCAGGGCGGCCTCCAGGTGCTCCACACCGAAGCGGGCCAGGCGATCGCGGTGCTCGACCACGATCACCGCCGCTTCGGGATCGGCGAGGACACGGGCGAGTTTGCGACGCCGGCCGTTCAGTCCGGAGCCGACCTCCGTGACGACTTCACCCACCGCAAGCCCGACCCTGGTCGCTCCCGCGACCACCCGGGCAACCTGCCGATCCAGGTCAGGCTTCTGGTCAGACGAGGACACCCGGCAGTACGCCACCACCCGGCCAGCCGCAGGGGCGTCAGGCTCCTGCACTAGCCAAGTCCCGGTAGCGGTACGCACCACTGGCACGGGCATCTTGCCGTCCCTAGCCCACCGCCAAGCGGTCTGGTAATGCACACCGTTGCGTGCCGCCCACACGCCCAACCTCACGCGACTATCCTATAAGGACATTGATAGAAGATGAAACAACGTGCAACAGCTATCAACCCCGCGCTGCACCGGCTGGAACGCGCCGGCCTGGTGGCCAGCGCGTGGAACGACGACACCGGCCGCCGTCGCCGGTGCTACGAGCTGACCGAGCAGGGCCGCGCGGCGCTGGCGGCGAAGCAGTCCGAATGGCAGGCCCTCGTCCGCGGCGTCGCCGCGATCCTCACACCGGCCCAGCGAGCACCGGCATGAGCGACGCTCCGATCGACGCGCGTACCTCGACCGGCTCTTCGACCGGCTGGCCGGCACCGGCGCCGCCGGGCGGCGGACCATGGTGGAGGCCGAGGACCACCTGCGCAGCGCGGCGGCGCAGGCCGTCGCCGAGGGGGCCGATCCGGCCGAAGCCGAACGGCTCGCCGTGGCCCGCTTCGGCGACGCCACCGACATCGCCGCCCGGCTGCGGCGCGCCCACACCTCCACCGCGGACGTGCTGCGCCGGGCCCTCACCGGCGGGTGGCTGCTCGGGGCCGTCAGCCTGCTGGACGCACGCGGCAATGGCGTGGCCGCCGTGTCGCGTAGCATCGGGCGCCATGGCGCTGGTGCACTGCGACTTCTTCTCCGAGGCGCTCGACGTGAACACGTCGATGCTGGTCATCCTGCCGGAACGCGCCTCATCGCAGATCGGCATGGCGGGCAGCGCCATCGTCGGCGACCCGCCCGTGCTCTACCTGCTGCACGGCCTGACCGACGACCACACCATCTGGCTGCGTCGCACCGCGATCGAGCGGTACGTCGCGCCGCTCGGGCTGGCCGTGGTGATGCCGAACGGGAGCCGCAGCTTCTACACCGACGAGGAGCACGGCAACCGGTACTGGACCTTTCTCAGCGCCGAACTGCCCGAGGTCTGCCGCTCGTTCTTCCGGCTCTCGGAGCGTCGGGAGGATACCTTCGTCGCCGGGCTGTCGATGGGCGGCTACGGGGCGGTGAAGTGGGCGCTGCGCGACCCGGGCCGGTTCGCGGCGGCGGCCAGCCTCTCCGGCGCGCTCAACGTGGCCACCCGACGGGAGCACCCCACCAGCCCGGTGGACCCGGCGGTCTGGCACACCGTCTGGGGCGACCGGCCGGTGCCCGGCACCGACGACGACACGGTCGCGCTGCTGGAGCGCGCCGGCGACGACCTGCCCGCGCTCTACGTCGCCTGCGGCACCGAGGACTTCCTGTACGAGGACAACACCCGCTTCGTCGAGACGGCCCGGCGGCGCGGGGTGCCGCTCGCCGTGGACTTCTCCCCCGGCGCCCACGACTGGGCGTACTGGGACGCGAAGATCCAGGACGTGCTGGCCTGGCTCCCGCTGCGACGCGACCCGGCCACAGGTCGCTGAACGTCCCGCGCGCCGCACCTCCGGTGCGGCCGGAGGTGCGGCGCGGGGTTCAAGCGCGGTCGGCCGGTCGGCCGTGCCAGATGCCGGACGGCATCACCGAGATCGCGGAGAAACAGTGGACGACAATTCGTCCGCTCCTCCTGCCTCGCGTTCGAGAGTCCCGGAGGGGGACAGCCGCTGGTGCGACAGGAGCAGTTGCGGGCTGACGGAGCGCAGCGAGACCCAGGGAGGCGTCTCGCTGCCTCCTCGCTGATCGAACCCTGCGGTGACCGAATATTGCCTCAGCGGGGACAATGGAACCCGACGAGGGAGGTCGGCGATGGGTGAGGATCGAGGGCACACCGACCGGTCAACGGACGAGGAGTTCGAAGTCCTGCGGCACGTCAGGTTCGGCGAGCTGCCCGCCCGAGTCGCGCCGGCGGACCAGGTCGAGACGGCAGAAACGGATCCCCCGCACGAGGAGCCCGAGCAGCCTCCGGTGCGCCGGGAGTGGGGGTAGGAGCCGAGCGTCCATCCGATGCACCGCGCACAGCCGAAGTCAGGATTCGCCATCGGCTCCAAGATCCGCCATCCCGATTACCCGATCAAGGCTGCGTGACGAGGCACTAGTCGGCGACGTGGATGACGATCTTACCGCGGCGTTTGCCCGTCTCGAGCGCCTCGTAACCTGAGCGCGTCTCAGTGAGGGGCAGCACGCGGTCCAGCACCGGCCTCAACCGACCGTCATCGACGAGCTCGGCGATGGAACGCAACGCGTTCTGGTCGGGCTCGACGATGAAGTACACCCCGCGGACGCCGTGCCGGGCTGCCTCCTGCTGGTCGGGAGGCGCGGAGAGGGTGACCAGAATGCCGCCCGGCTTCAGAACCGACCAGGACCGCGACTGCGTCGCTCCTCCGACAAGATCAACGACGACATCCACGTCGCGGACGTGATCCTCGAAGCGGTCGTGCGCATAGTCAATGGCCTGCTCGGCACCCAGACCCTTGACGAATTCCAGGTCGGCCGCCGCCGCCGTAGCGCTCACGCGAGCACCGAGACCGGCCGCGAGCTGCACCACGTAGCTCCCCACTCCGCCGGCGCCGCCCTGCACCAGCACGTGCTGGCCGGCTTGGAGGTCGGCGTGGTCCACGAGTGCCTGCCAGGCGCTCAGCGCAGCCAGTGGGAGCGCTGCGGCGTGGTCATGGTCAACGGTGGCGGGTTTGCCCGCCACGACGGCCGCGGGCAGGGCGACGTACTCGGCGGCCGCGCCATCGCGGGTGAAAGGGATCAACCCGTAGACGGCCTCCCCCACGGCGGGGCTCTCCACCCCCGCCCCGGACGCCGCGACGACTCCGGAGAACTCGTGCGACGGGATGATCGGCGTGCGCTCGGGTCCTGTCCCGTCCGAGCTGTGCGTCCAGGTTTCCGGCCAGGTGAGCTCGCGGGGCGTCATGGAAGCAGCCTTCACGGCCACCAACACCTCACCGGGCCCCGGCTCGGGCCGCGGCACCTCCTCGTACACGAGTTGCTCCGGGCCGCCCCTGGTGTGAGCTCTCACGGCGTGCATCGTGCTCATCCGACTGCTGCTCCTTCCCGACGGCATTTCGATCAGCCAGCCGGCCGCCCCCTGGGGATAAACCGCAGGCTGACACCCGCATTATCTGGCGGTTCGGCAGCCGCCCGCCGGACTTCCGTAGCCCCTTGCCCCTCGGGCGCAGAAAGCGCGCTGGATCAGGGGCGCTCCCGGGCAGTGGCACGCGGCGGTCGTCGGGCGCGTGCTCTACCTCTTCCCCGGGGCCTTCGCCCCCGCGCAGGGCCACCCGCCGGGCTGGGAGGACATCCCCGGCGCCGTCGGGTGCACCCTGGAGTCCGGCCCGTACGCCGACCGGCCTGAGCTGTTCCGCGCCGCTGGCGCCGAGGTGCGCGGCGTGAGCACCCAGCGTCCCGACCAGTTGCGCGCCTTCGCCGGGCACGCCCGGCTGCCGTACCCGCTCCTGTCCGACCAGGTCGGCCGGCTCGCCGCCGGGCTGCTCCTGCCCACCTTCCGGGCCGGCGGCGTGGACCGCTTCAAGCGGCTCACCCTGCTGGTCGGGCCGGACGCGGTGGTGCGCGCGGTGCAGTTCCCGGTCACCGACCCGGCCGGCGCGGTGGACGAGATGCTCGACATCGTGCGGCGCCGCTCAGACGTCAGGAGTTTCCGACCTCCCTTCGTCCTGACCGGTCGCCCGGCGTGCCGATGCCTACGCCGAACTCGCTCGTTCGGGCGGATGGGCAACGGCGACCTGGTCGACGTCGACCTGGCACTGTCGAATCGGCGAGTCTACGAGAACATCCCTGCCAGGGAATCGTTGCGCGGCGTGCGAACCACACTCCGCCGCCGGGTGACCGCCAGGGAGCTGACTAGAGCTCGACACCACACGATCCGTCGCAGTACGGGGCGAGCCCGGTGGCGCCGCAGGCGCAGGCGGCCATCCGGGTCTCGCGGCGCATCCCGACACCGACGCCGGGTTGATCCGTCCACACCCGCAGGTCGCCCCGCAAGAGGAGGGGGCCACCGGGCACCGCTCGTACGGTCGTCACCGGATCAGGTTGCTCGGTGTCGGCACCGGTCGTCGGGCGATACTGCAAGGCCCCGGTCGGGCACCGCCTGATGACGGTCGCGACCTCGTCTCCCGGTGCGGCCCCGGGCAGGATCCATGGGCGTCGTCCGACGTCGAACACCTTCGGTAGACCCCGGACACACTCGCGGGCGTGCCGGCACCGGCGAGCGTCGTAGCTGACCAGGATCTCCGGGCCGGAATACCGCTTCCCGTCATCGAAGGGGTCGTGCGTGGCCGGCTCGGTCACGGGTGCCGGACCAGGTCGGCATACTCGGCATGGCGGCGGATGTAGGAGACGATGAACGGGCAGAGCGGGGTGGCGAATCGGCCCTGCCGTCGCACATCGTCCAGCGCCTCCCCGACCAGCCGCGAGCCCAGTCCGCGCCCCTTGTAGGCGACGTCCACCTCGGTGTGAGTGAACACCACACGGTCGCCGACGAGGCGGTAGTCGGCGAAGCCGGCGAGAGTGCCGTCGCCCAGAACCTCGTACCTCTTCATTTCCGGATTGTTCCGGATGACGGTCATGTCCACGTCACTCACTGTCCGCCTCCCTGGTTGTTCGGCCCCGCCGCGTGCACCCGGAGCGTGCGTACATGGTCCTCCACGCATCACCGACCTGGGTCAACTGCCTGTGGGGGCTGTTCCCGTCATCACACTCCGCCAGGCGTCAGGCTTCTGAGCGCTCGGAGAAAAGTGCCTGCTCGCCGTGCTGGCGGAGCTTCCGGAGGCGGCGCGACTCACCCTCACCTGGGACCAGGGCGCGGAGATGGCCTACCACCAGCAGATCGCACCGCTGCTGCGTGACGGCGTGTTCTTCGCCCAGCGAGGCCAGCCATGGCAAGCGGGACGGCAGGTAGGGGCGGTGCCGTTGAGTGCAGTTGGGTGCCGTTGGGTGCGGTTGACGGCCGTTTTAGTGCAGCCCGCTGCTCCCAATCCGCCCCCCGAACCACCTGCCGAACCGTCGGCACCGAGCTGGCAGGGCGGACTGAGGCTGAGGTCGTGCCTGGTTCGACCGGTCCCGGTGGCAGGCTGCCGCACTCGACACACCACTCAGGACGTGCTCACCACCGCCTTCGTGCCAGAGCCGTTCGTCTTCAGTCCCGGCGTCTTGGCACGCGCGCGGGCGACGATCCGCCCACGCTCCGATTCCGGGAAGCGGTCGAGTCTGGCTCGGACCTCGTCAGCGTCTACGTCGGCGCCGAAGAGCTCGGTGCCTGGTTCGAAGCGTATGCCTTCGGCGAGGGGGCCGGCGATGACCGGGGCGAAGCCGAGTGCGTCCACGAGGGAGGCGACGGCGGCGAGATCGGCGGGGTCGTCGCCGGCGATCGCGACGGCCGTGCGTGCGGCAACGCCTGCGGTGCGGGCCTTGTCCTCGATGTCGTGGTAGCCCACGTGGTTGAACGCCTTGACGACACGGGCGCCGGGAAGGAACGCCTGGACGATCTCGCTCGAGGACGTGCGCGGGTCGGTGAGGTCGTCTCGGATGCCGTCGACTTCCCACCAGTAGTTCATGGCGTCGACGACGAGCTTGCCGCGCAGCGCGTCTGCGGGGATGCTGCGGTACTTGCCGAGTGGCAGGGCGAGGATGACGATGTCGGCGCGGGCCGCGGCGTCGACGGCGGTGGTGGCGACCGCGCCGGGAGTGAGCACCTCGACGGTGAGCGCAATTCTGGCGGGGTCGCCGGAGCCGGCGATGAGCACACGGTAACCGGCGGCCAGGGCGAGCCTGGCGAGAACGGTTCCCAGCTTGCCGGCACCGAGGATGCCGAGGGTTCGGGGGCCGTTCTGGGCGGTGTCGTTCATGTCTGTTCCGTTCGTGTTCGCGTATCTGGGATCAGTTGGCGAGGATGTCGCGGACCATGGGGATCACCTTCGCGCCGTAGAGCTCGACGGCCCGCAGCCGGGCGGATACCGGCTGTGCGCCCGCGGTGTAGATGAGATCGAACCGGCCGACGCCGAGGGCGTTGACCGTGCGGGCGATCTTGCGGGCGACGGTCTCCGGTGAGCCGATGTAGAGGGATCCGTGGTCGATATCGGCGTCGAACTCGGCCCGGCGGATCGGCGGCCAGCCGCGCAGGGCGCCGATCCGGTCCCGGATGACCCGGTAGTGCGGCCAGAACACCTCCTTGGCTTCCTCGTCGGTGTCGGCGATGAAGCCCGGCGAGTGCATTCCGACCGGATGCGCGGTCGTGCCGAACTGGTCCGCGGCTCGCCGGTACAGGTCGAGGTAGGGCGCGAAGCGCTCGGGCGGGCCGCCGATGATGGCGAGCATGAGCGGCAGGCCGTGGCGTGCGGTGCGCACGACCGACTGCGGCGAACCGCCGACGCCCACCCAGGTGCCGAGGCGTCCCGACTCGGTCTTCGGGAAGACGTCGGCCTGCTCGAGCGGGGCGCGCATGGTGCCGCTCCAGGTGACCGGCTGCTCGTCGAGCAGCTTCACGAAGAGGTCGAGCTTCTCCTCGAACAGCGCGTCGTAGTCGGCCAGGTCGTAGCCGAACAGCGGGAACGACTCGGTGAACGAGCCGCGTCCGAGGATGACCTCGGCGCGGCCGTGTGCCAATGCGTCGACCGTGGCGAAGCGTTGGAACACCCGTACCGGGTCGTCCGAGCTCAGCACGGTCACGCCGGAGCCGAGGCGGATGCGCGAGGTGCGCGTGGCGATGCCGGCGAGCACGGTCTCCGGGGTCGACACCGAGTACTCCGGTCGATGGTGCTCGCCAACGGCGATGGCGTCGACGCCGAGTTCGTCCGCCAGCACCGCCTCGTCGACGACCTGCCGGATCGCGGCGGCGTAGGAGATCGGTCTGCCGGAGTCGTCCTCCGGGACATCGCCAAAGGTGTCGAGGCCGAACAGGATTTCAGACATGGGTGGGCTCCTTGGTGAGCAGTTCCCGCACCCGCGGGGCGACCTCGCGGCCGAGCAGTTCGATGCTGCGGGCGCGGGCCCGCCGGGGTAGGTGCATGACGTCGTACTTGAGGTCGAAGCGGCTGAGTCGCAGGTCGCGGGCCATCGTGGCGATCTTCTGGGCGACTGTCTCGGGAGACCCTACGAACAGTGCCCCGCGGTCGATCTCGGCCTCGTAGCGTTCGCGGGTCGGCTTGTAGAAGCCGCGTTCGCGGGCGAGTTGCGTCACGACCGGTTGCCAGTAGCGCCACCAGGTCTCCGCAGCCTCCTCGTCGGTGTCGGCGACGAGGCCGAGTGAGTGCTGTCCGATCGGCTTCGGGGCGTGCCCGTACTGTTCGAGCGCGCGGTGGTAGAGGTCGACGTGGCCGGCGAACCGTTGCGGGCGCCCGCCGATGATCGCGAGCATGAGCGGAAGTCCGTAGCGGGCGGCACGGACCACGGAGCTCGGGCTGCCGCCCACGCCGATCCAGGTCGGGATGCCACCCGGCTGCATCCGTGGGTGCAGGCGCTGCTTGATCAGCGGGCTACGGACGGTGCCTGACCAGGTGACCGAGTCCTCCCACTGGAGCCGCATGAACAGGTCGAGCTTGTCCTCGAACAACTGCTCGTAGTCGGCCAGGTCGTAGCCGAACAGCGGGAACGACTCGGTCGCCGAGGCGCGCCCGAGGATGAGCTGTGCGCGGCCGTTCGACACCGCGTCGAGGGTCGAGAATTCGTGGTAGAGCCGGACGGGGTCGTTCGTGCTGAGCACCGTGACCGAGGTGCCGAGCCGGATGCGCTCGGTGGCCGTCGCGATCGCCGCGAGCAGCACGGGCGTCGCCGAGTCGGTGAAGCCCTCGCGGTAGTGCTCGCCCACGCTGAACAGGTCGAGGCCGACCGATTCGGCAAGCTGCGCCTCCTCGACGATCAGCCGGACGGTCTCGGCGTCGCTCAGGACACGGTCGCCGTCGGTGGCTACTTCGCCGAATGTGTTGAGTCCCAGTTCGAAGCCTTCGGCGCTCATGGTCTCCTCCTGCTCCGATCTCGGGCAGTGCGGCGCGCCGCCCCGGGATCGCCAGACTGATTGACGTGTCAATTATGCCCACGGTATGATTGACACGTCAATTGGAGGACGCATGACGGAGGACACACCGCAGCGGCGGAGAGGGCGCCAGTTGCCGACCGCCGAGCAGCTGCGGATCTGGCGCGACTTCATCGAGACGGCGGAGACACTCAGGTCCGAGCTCACATCACGCCTGCAGCGCGAGTCCTCGCTGTCGCCCGGCGACTACGCGGTGCTGCTCGCCCTCAGCGAGGCCGAGGGGCGGCGGATGCGCTCCTCCGAGCTCGCGGCGGGCATCGGCTGGGAGCGCAGCCGTCTCTCCCATCACCTCGGCCGCATGGAGCGGCGCGCACTCATCCGCCGCGAGGAGTACGCCGCCGACAACCGGGGGGCCGAGGTCGTGCTCACCCCGACCGGCGCTGAGGCATTCCGGGGTGCGACGGTCCCGCATCTGCGCGCCGTCCGCGAACTCTTCGTCGACGCACTCACGCCGGATCAACTCGCCGCGGCAGGCGAGGTCGCCGCAACGCTCCGCGCGCATCTTGGCTCGTCCCGCAAGTTGTGACGATCCGGGAGCCCGTTACCGGCACCTCCGGCAACGGACTCCCTACCTGCAAATACTTACGATGGGCGATACTGGGATCGAACCAGTGACCTCTTCGGCTGGCCCGGGTGGCGGGTCGATTCGGCCCTCCGGTTGGCCGCCGTATTGTCTAGGGAGCCACCAATCTCCCGAGGAGTGCCCATGGCCCCGCCCGTCGTCCGCTCGCTGCCTCGGCAGATCCGCGAGTACATCGTCGAGGGGATTGTCAGCGGGCGCTGGAAGCCGGGCGAGCGGATCGTGGAACGGCGGATTGCCGTGGAGCTGGAGGTCAGCCAGACGCCCATCCGGGAGGCGCTGCGCGAATTGGAGGTGCTGCGGCTGATCGAGTCCGCACCCAACAAGGGCGTACGGGTACGCAATCTCTCCGCGGCCGATCTCGAGGAGATCTATCCCGTGCGGGCGGGCCTCGAGCAGGTCGCCGCTTCGCTTGCCGCGCCACGGCTGGGCAAGGACGTCTCCGTCCTGGAGCCCGAAGTCGCCGCGCTCTACGAGGCCGATCGCAAAGGTGACGCCGAGGCCCAGGTGCGTCATACGGTCGCCTTCCATCGGGAGTTGGTGCGCGCATCCGGGAACAGCGTGCTGCTGCACACCTGGGAGTCGCTCGGTATCGAGGTGTGGACGACGCTCTCCATCCGGTGGCTGGGCACCCGCCAGCAGTCGTACGCGGAGGAGCACGAGGCCATCGTTGAGGCCTTTCGGCGACGGGATCCCCGGGTCGACGAGTTGGTCAAGGAGCATGTGCTCGGTTGTGCTCCCCGAGTCTGATTTCGCGACATGGGACGCCACTTTCGTGGCCAGCGGAGAGCTTGCTCGGCGCCTTTTGATCGATCATCGATCAGATCTATAGTGGCGTTGGACCCCTCGGCCCCGAGCTGTCCCGGCCGGCAGGTCCCCTGTCTCACCGTCTCGACCTCCCGCCCCGCGGACGAGAGGTCCGGAACCGTCGGAAGGCGGCCCACCATGACCGACATCGGGCGAAAGCAGCCAAGCGCACTCGATCAAATCCCGGACCGCGACCCCGAGGAGACCGCCGAGTGGGCCACCTCTCTCGACGCCGTCACCGCGGCAGCCGGGCCGCACCGCGCCTCGTACCTCTTGCGCCGCACTCTTGAACACGCCGAGGGCTCCGGCCTCGCGCTGCCGAAGCTGCTGGAGACCGAATACATCAACACCATCCCGACCGCCGCCGAGCCGGAGTTCCCCGGCGACGAGGAGATGGAACGGCGCATCACCGCCTGGAACCGCTGGAACGCCGCCGCGATGGTGACCCGCGGCAGCCGCCATGGCCTGGGCGGCCACATCGCCACCTTCGCCTCCGCCGCGTGGCTCTACGAGACCGGGTTCCAGCACTTCTTCCGCGGTAAGGAGGCCGACGGCTCCGGCGACCAGCTCTACATCCAGGGCCATGCCTCCCCCGGCATCTACGCCCGCGCGTTCCTGGACGGACGGCTCACCGAGGGCCACCTCGATCGGTTCCGGCAGGAGGCGGGCGGCGATGGCCTCCCCTCCTACCCGCACCCGCGCCGGCTGCCGTGGCTCTGGGAGTTCCCAACCGTGTCGATGGGCCTGGGCCCGCTGTCGGCGATCTACCAGGCGCGGTTCAACCGCTATCTGCAGCACCGTGGCATCAAGGACACCTCCGCCTCGCGGGTGTGGGCGTTCCTCGGCGACGGCGAGATGGACGAGCCCGAGTCGACCGCCGCGCTCGCCCTCGCTGGTCGCGAAGGCCTGGACAATCTCACCTTCGTGATCAACTGCAACCTGCAGCGGCTCGATGGACCGGTGCGCTCCAACTTCAAGATCGTCCAGGAGCTGGAGGCCCAGTTCCGCGCGGCGGGCTGGAACGTCGTCAAGTCGCTCTGGGGCTCGGCCTGGGACGACCTGTTCGCGCTCGACACCACGGGCGCGCTCGTACGCCGGCTGCGCGAAGTCCCCGACGGGCAGTTCCAGACGTACGCGGCCCGGGATGTCGACTACATCCGCGATCACTTCTTCGGCGCCGACCCGGCGCTCGTCGAGATGGCGAAGGTGCTGACCGACGCGAAGATCGCCGAGTGCTTCCACGCCTCGCGGGCGGGCCATGAACCTCGCAAGGTGTACGCCGCCTATCGGGCCGCGGTCGAGCACCGGGGCGCGCCGACCGTGATCCTCGCCCAGACGGTCAAGGGTTACACGCTCGGCCCCGGCTTCGCGTCGCGCAACGCCAACCACCAGATGAAGAAGCTGACGGGCAACGAGTTCCGCGCGCTGCGCGACCTCCTCGAACTCCCCATCCCCGACAGCAGGCTCAACGATGAGTTGGTGCCGTACGTCCACCCCGGCACCGACTCGCCGGAGGTCCGTTACCTCCACGAGCGCCGGGCCGCGCTCGGCGGGCCCGCCCCGGCTCGCACGGTCCACCCGGTGGTGCTGCCCGAGCCGCCCGCCAAGCCCTTCGAAACCTTGGCCAAGGGGTCCGGTAGTCAGGAGATCGCGACAACCATGGCCTTTGTCCGCCTGGTCAAGGATCTGATGCGGGATCAGGAGACCGGCAAGCGTTGGGTGCCGATCGTTCCGGATGAGGCGCGTACCTTCGGCATGGAGTCGCTCTTCCCCACCGCCGGGATCTACTCGCCGCACGGCCAGACCTACGACCCGGTCGACCGCGACATGCTCCTGTACTACAAGGAAGCCACGAACGGCCAGATCCTCCACGAGGGCATCACCGAGGCCGGTTCGATGGCCGACTTCACTGCCGCCGCCACGTCGTACGCCACCCACGGCGAGCCGATGATCCCCTTCTACATCTTCTACGCGATGTTCGGCTGGCAGCGGACGGCCGACCAGATGTGGGCGCTCGCCGACCAGCTCGGCCGCGGCTTCCTCATCGGTGCCACCGCCGGCCGTACGACAATGACCGGCGAGGGCCTGCAACACGCGGACGGCCATTCCCACCTGATCGCCTCCACCAACCCTGCGGCGATCGCCTACGATCCGGCCTTCGCATACGAGGTCGCCGTGATCGTCCGCGACGGTCTGCGCCGGATGTACGGGCCGGACGCGGAAAACGTCTTCTACTACCTCACGGTCTACAACGAGGCGAAGGTCCAGCCGCCCATGCCGTCGGGCGCGGCCATCGAGGAGGGCATCCTCAAGGGCCTCTACCGGTTCCAGGAAGCCAATGCCCAGGAGTTGGCGGCGGATGCCCCGCGTCTGCAGCTCCTCGCCTCCGGCACCGCCATTCACTGGGCCCTGGAGGCCCAGCGGCTCCTCGCCAGCGACTGGGGCGTGGCGGCCGACGTGTGGTCCGCCACCTCATGGAGCGAGCTGCGCCGCGACGCTCTGGACTGTGACGCGCTGCAGCTCAAGGGCGAGGACCGGATCCCTTACGTCACCCGGGTGCTGGACGGCGCCCCCGGCCCCGTGCTCGCCGTCAGCGACTGGATGCGGGCGGTCCCGGACCAGATCAGCCAGTGGGTGCCGCAGGACTGGCACTCGATCGGCACGGACGGCTTCGGCCTCTCCGACACCCGCGAGGCCGTCCGTCGCCACTTCGGGGTTGACCCGCAGTCGGTCGTGGTCGCTGCGCTCGCAGCCCTGGCCCGGCGCGGCGAGGTCAAGCCCGAGACCGTTCAGGAGGCCCGCCAGCGCTACGGAATCGCCGACGACAACTGACCCGGGTTGGGACTTACTCGTCTAGACGAGTAAGTCCGAACTCCTTGGTTAGTGGTCGTAGGCGATCAGGGACCTGGTGACGGCTTGGCCGGTGGTGCGGTTGTGCCAGATTGCGGCGGTCATCGCGAGGAGGCGTTGCGCGACGCGGACGGCGACGCCTTCGATGCTGCGTCCGCCGTGTAGTTCGAGGTCGAGTTGGCCCTTGAGCGTGTCGTTGACCGACTCGATGAGTTGCCGGATCGGTTTCAGGAGGTGTTCGCCGGGTCGTGGTGTGCGGTTGCGGTAGGACGGGCGGAGCATCCGGACTCCGCGCTCAGCCAGCCAGCGGTCCAACTCGGCGGACACGTAGCCCTTGTCCGCGATGATCAGCAGCCCGGGACGTTGCGAGATCAGGTCCGGGTCGTCTTCAAGGATCGCGGTCAACACCTGCCGTTCATCGATTTTCGGGTTGGCCAGGGCCCAGGTGATCGGCAGGCCGGACGGGGTGCAGACCAGATGCAGGCGCAGGCCCCAGAAGAACCTCGAGTGCGAGGCGCAGTAGCCGTAGCCGGCCCACCCGGCCAGGCCCGAGCGTTTCACCGTCGGCCGGGACCGGCCGCACTCCACCGGGGTCGAGTCGACGACCCAGGCGCCGTCGGTCCACAGGTCGGTGTCCTCGGCGACGGCTCGGATGGCGCGTTTGAGTAGCGGCAGCGCGGCCCGGAGGCGTTTGTTGTACCCGGACTGGCCCGGCAGGTACGGAAACGCGCCAGGTAGGTGACCGGGGACGAACCGCAGCCAGCGGGCCTCGGAACGGACCCCGAGCAGGACCTGCGCCACTGCCAGGGTCAGCAGCTCAGCGTCGGACAACCGCGGTGGCCGTCCGGCCCGGGGCGGCCGTCCCAGCCAGTCATCGATCTTCACGTACAGTGCGGTCAGAAGGGTGTTGAGGTCGGTCGTCACAAACTGATCTTCAACACCCTTCGCCTGTCTGCACAGACCCGAAGGACTTCGGACTTACTCGTCTAGGTGTCGTTCAATGCAGTTCGGCGCAGTTCTGTGGACCCCGCTGCTCCCAATCTGCTCGCAGCCGGTCTGCCAGCTCGCGGACTGCCGCGGCGTAGCGATCGTCCGATTCATATGGTGTGTGCCCCCATATCGGCGGCGGGGTGCTGTCCCCAGGTGGCGCCAGCACGTCGTCGGGGTCGCGTAGGCGGCGGTCCACCAGCGCGGCGGGCGGGGGGAGCGCGGGCTGGTCCCCGGGTCGCTGTCCGGAGAAGATCCAGCCGCCGATGGGGTCGGTGTTGCTCCACAGGTTCAGCCAGCGCCACCCGATCCGGTGGCCGATTTCGTGCAACACGGGCTCGCCGAGGTACTCCGGGTAGAGCTCGGCGCAGAGTCGCTTGAGGGGGGAGGCATAGGTGAGCAGCGCGACTCGTCGCCGCACCTCTGGGCGAAGTCGCAGCACGGTTGCGGCCAATATGACCGACCCCTGGCTGTGTCCGCTGAGCACCACCCCGTCGTAGCGTCGCGCCAGCTGGCAGATCCGATCCGTCAGCTCGGGCACCGCCCGCTCGGTATAGCAGGGCGGCGCGAACGGGTGGGCCGCGCGGGGCCAGAAGGTGCCGAGGTCCCACAGCACTCCGACGTAGCGGCGAAACCATGCCGTCCGCGAGGCGAACAGCCCGCCCACCAGGAGCCCGACGACGACGGCGAGGATCAGGTAGCTGCCGATGGCCATCACTACGCTCTGCACCTCGCTGGGCACGCCGAGAAGGTCCTGCGCCAGCGGGCTCGGCTCCAAGCCCGCCAGCGCTAGCGCGCTGGCCGCGAGCCCGATCACGGTCAGGCACGCGTAGGCGATGGCCAGTGAGCCCAGCTGTTCGGTAAAAGACGCCTGGATGACCGCTTTCTCCACTCGCCGGGCCCGGGCCTTCGCCTCTGGCGGGGGAGCCGGGTAGTCCCGGGCCACGATGGCTGCTGCGGTTCGCCGACGCTCCGCGCGGGTCGACAGGATGATAATGGCGCCCGCCGCCACGGCGGCGATTGTGGTCAGGAAGAAGGCCAGGATCGCCCACCGGTATGCCGGCACTGGGACCGCCAGGTCCCCCGTTCGCAGCATGAAAGTCCGCCTGCTGAGCAGAGACGCCGCACGGTAGACCACCTCGCCCGAAAGGGCCCCCGCCAGGCCCACCGCGACTGCGGCGACGACGGCCGCGCCCAACCCGCGCAGAAGCGCCGGCCGGCGGTCCCGGCCGCCAGGACGCCACAGCGCCAGTACGGCGAGCGCGACGAGCAGCGCCGTCTGGGTGACGAACACAATGGCGACGATGTCGTCGTACCTGGGCAGTCCGTTCGACCGCGGCCAGCGGACCGGTTCCACGGCGACGTACCCGAGCGTCGCGACCGTCAGGCCGCCGGCTACGGCGCGCAGCACCAGAGGCATCCGATCCCTGGTGCTGGCGATCGGAGCCGACTCCAGTAGGCGCGGGACGCAGAGCAGCACCACACACGTGGCCAGCAGCGCTCCGGTGAGCGCGGACAGCACGACCACCGTCACGGACGTCCCGGCGGCGGCGCGTGCGGCGAGCAGCACGACGTCCAGCGTGACGAGAGCAGCGGCGACGTGGATCGTGTGAAGACGTTTCGCCCTCGGCGAGACGTCCCACCGGTCCAACGCCGTGAGGTCGTCACCCTGCGGCTTTGCCGTCGGCAACCGGAAGGCTCCGTACGAGCGAGCCTGTCGTGCGCCGAGAAACCACACCAGTGCCACCGCGGCGAACGGCACCAGGGCCAGCAGCGCCAGGCGCAGACCGACCGGTCGGCCGCCCAGCCAGGACAGCCAGCCACGGCCGGCGAGACAGCCGGACGAGCCCATGCACTTCCATGCCAGGAGGTCGAGGGCGACCCCAGCCGCCGTCAGCGCGTAGACCAGCGTCAGGGTGAGCGCGAGGAGCCGGCTCAGCACCGTGACGCCGGACTGCAAGCCCCGTCCCGCCGGGCGCATCCAGAACGTCACGTTGCTCAGCATGAACGGCAGTAGAAACACCAGGGACAGCGTCCGCGCCGCGGTGCCCGAGGGCAGGTCGCTCCACTGGTACGCCTCCAGCACCGTCCCACCGGCACCGGTGGTGTGCCGGGATTGCGCTCGGGGCCGGTAGAAGCCGGCCCGGCGGTCGCCGGCCACCTGACGAACGTCCCGGCAGCCGAGCACCTGACCGGCCCCGGCGCCCGCCACCCCATGGACCCTCAGCTCCACGATTTCCCCTGACAACCACCCTTGCCCGGATGGCGGTGGCACGTCGCACATCAGCCAGCGACCCCCAAGCGCGGCGGCCGGAAGTCGCCGATCAAGCCGTGGGCCTCCACCGCAGGGTACGAGTTCACCCAGCCCTCCCCACCTCATCTCACCAACCGCCCGACTACCCCTGACCGGGCGGAACACGCATCACGGCTCGTGACTCACGAAAGCCCACCCGCCAACCCGCTACGAACCATCAGGCGGGGGCTGCGGTGCGCCGCCGGATCAGGCGGGGGCGCCGGCCGACCAGGAGCGCAGCGATGACGGCCCACAGCGTGAGCGTGATCAGAGGGTGATCTCGCCGCTGCTGCCCGAGCCGGGTGATGCTCGAGGGCGGTGGCGGGATCACCGGCAGGTCATCCCCGAGCCAGCCCGTCCTCATCGCCGCCATCATCTGGCTTCCATGATCGACAGGACAGGCCCTAGACGCCGACGGTGCCGTCGATCGCCTCGCGGAGGAAGTCGGCGTGGCCGTTGTGCCGAGCGTACTCGTGCATCATGTGCAGCATCACCAGCCGCAGCGACACGTCCTCACCCCAGCGGACCTGGTGGCCGGTCACGTCCAGCGACTCCGCCTCCCGCTCGATGCGGCGGGCGTGCTCGACCTCCCGCCGCCAGGCCTCGAACGCCTCCGAACGGCTGGCCTCGGTCGCGTCGTACGCCTCCTGGTAGTCGCCGGACTCCGACCAGACCAGCGGGACGTCCTCGCCGTTGATCACGCGGCGGAACCAGGCGCGCTCCACCTCGGCCATGTGCCGGACCAGGCCGAGCAGCGACAGCGTCGAGGGCGGCGAGGACTGCCTGCGCAGCTCCTCGTCGCTCAGGCCCTCGCACTTGAGGGCCAGCGTGGCCCGGTGGAAGTCGAGGAAGGCGCGCAGCGTCTCGCGCTCCCCCGCCAGCAGGGGCGGGCCGATCCGTTCGGTCTCCACGAGGGGTCCTTCCTGGGACGACGGGAGGGCCGCTGGCCTGCCCGTCGGGGGTTGGCAGGGTTCGCCGGGCAGCCTAGTCTCAGCGGATCGATCCACACGTGAAGGGATCATGATGAACCCCCACATCAGACGTTCCGCGCTGGTCGCCTCGGCGGTCACCGCGGCGCTGGCCGCCGGCGGCACGACCGTCCAGGCGGCCGGCGACCCGTACGGGCACAGCGCCACCGCGACGGTCTTCGCCCCGAACCCGGTGCAGCAGCTCGGCGACCAGACGTTGACCGATGCCAAGGACGCCGACTACCCGGCGCTGGCCGGGGCGTACCGGTCGGTGCTGCTGACCAACCTGGACGGTTCCGGGACCCTCACCGGCAAGTACGTGGTGGTCAAGAGCAAGACTGGCACCCCGGCCCGGGCGGTCGACGGCGGGTACCCGGCGTGGCACCGCGACGCCGACCAGTTCGAGCAGGTCATGGGCTACCACTGGGTGAACACCGCCCAGGCGTACCTGCAGTCGCTCGGCTTCGGCAGCACGCTGCGGCCGGTCAACCAGCGGCAGATCGAGCTGCGCATCGACCAGTTCGGCGGCGACAACTCGTTCTTCCGCGAGGACAAGGCGAACATCACCCTCGGCAAGGGCGGCGTGGACGACGCCGAGGACGCCGAGGTGATCGTCCACGAGTACGGCCACTCGGTGCAGGACGGGCAGGTGCCCGGCTTCGGCACCAACCTGGAGTCCGGCTCGATCGGCGAGGCCTTCAGCGACTACCTGGCCGTCGTCGTGACCAGCTGGGCGACCGGCACGCCGACGAAGACCCCGGAGGCCTGCGTGGCCGACTGGGACTCGGTCTCCTACACCCGCACCGTCCCGCACTGCCTGCGCCGGCTCGACGGCACCAAGATCTACCCGGCGGACATGGTGGGCGAGGTGCACCGCGACGGCGAGATCTGGTCCCGCGCGCTGTGGGACATCCGGTCCGCCCTCGGCGACCGCAGGGCCACCACGCTGATCGTGGACGCGCAGTTCGACTTCGCCCCGGACACCTCGTTCCAGGACGCGGCGCTGGCCACGGTCGTCGCCGCGCAGCGGCTCTACGGGTCGACCGCCGCGTCGGCGACCCGGGCGGCGTTCGTCGCCCGCGGCATCCTCTGACCGTGAGCGCCGTCCCGGCCGGGTGCCGGCCGGGACGGCGCTCACGGCAGTGACGACCGGGCCACCGGGAAGTCGAAGTACGTCCGCGGGTACGGCTCGGCGGTGAACTGGTAGTGCCACCACTCCCGCGGATAGTTCTCGAACCCCTGGGCGGTCATCAGCCGCCGCAGCAGCTCCCGGTTCGCCCGGGCGTCCCCGGTGACCCGCGGGTCGGCGGTGTGGGCGAGCGGGTCGAAGCAGTCGAAGCCGGTGCCCATGTCGACCGAGTTGTCGGAGAAGCGCTGTCCGGGCGGCGCGGTGCAGGACACCAGCGGCTGCCCCGGCACGTATCCGGGCTGGGTGGGCGGCGGGGCGGGGACCAGGGTGAGGTCCAGCGTGCTGCCCCGGCTGTGCGAGGTCGGCGCGCCGACGTACCCGTCGGCGAAGAGCTTCGACTTGGCCACGTCGGGATAGAACTCGGCCTTCATCTGCTGCTCCCCCGGCAGCTTCGCCCAGGCCACGAAGTCGTCGACGGCGCGCTGGGGGCGGTAGCAGTCGTACACCTTCAGGCTGCGCCCCTGGCCGAGCGCGGCGGCCTGCACCCGGCGCAGCGCCTCCGCCGCCGGACGGGTGAGCAGGCAGAGCGGCTCCGGGTAGCTGGCGATCGGACGACCGACGAAGTTGTGCGCCGTGGCGTACCGGATGTCAAGGTGGATGCTCGGATCGACGTCGGAGAGCGCCACGAAGTCCGCCGGGGCCCGCGGCCCGGTGGCGGACGGTGGTGGGCTCGGCGAGGACGAGGGCGAGGGCGGGGCCGGGGGCGGGGGCGTCGCGGGTCGCTGGCAGCCCGCGCCGACGGCGGTCGCGGCGACGAGCACGACCGCCAGGCCCCGGGCGCCGCCGGACGGTCGTCTCCCGCTGCTCACGCTGCCCTGTCTACCGGACCCGTCACGGCGGCGACGGGCAAACCCGGAGACCCGCCCGGTACGGCCGGGGCGGGCGGCGCTACCAGCCCTGCCCGGTGGTCCCCGAGCTGGCGCGCACGGCGTGCCGCCGACGTCGGCTGATCAGCACCGCTCCCCCCGCCACCAGCACCGCGCCGACGCCGAGGAGCGGTCCGGTCCGGGGCCAGGGCGCGGGGCCGCCGGCCGGAGCGCCGTGCAGCCCGGCGCCGCCGGCGAGGGCCGACGGAGGCGCCGTGCCGGTCGGCGTGGCGCTGGCGGCGGTCAGCTCGCCCGGGCGGACCAGCCGGCCGACGGCGGCGTCCCGCGGCAGTCTGAAGCCCCAGTCGAGCAGGGCCGCGCCCTGCTGCCACCCCCGCTGGGTGGCGGTCTCCGCGCCGAGCAGGGTCACCACCAGCCGCCGGCCGTTGCGCTCGGCCGCGCCCACGTAGGTGTGCCGGGCGAGGTCGGTGAACCCGGTCTTGCCGCCCAGCGCGCCCGGATACTGGTACAGGAGCTGGTTGTCGTTCTGGATCTGGAACGGCTTCTCGCGCAGGGCCGGTTGCCCGGGGACCTCCGCGGTGCGGGTTGCCGCGTACCGGCGGAAGGCCGGGTCGGCGAAGCAGGCCCGGAAGATCAACGCCAGGTCGTACGCGCTGGTGAACTGGCCCGGGCCGTCCAGTCCCGACGGGGTGACCGCGTGGGTCTGGAGGGCGCCGAGCTGCCGCGCCTGCTCGTTCATCGCGCGGATCCCGCCGGCCTGGCCGTCCGCGCCGCCGCCGAGCCGGGCCAGCGCGTTGGCCGCCTCGTTGCCGGACTTGAGCAGCAGGCCCAGCCAGATCGTCTCGATCCGGTACCGGCCGCCCTCAATCAGGCCGACCGCGGAGCTGCCCGGCTCGATGGCCAGGTCCTCCGCCGTCACGGTGACCTCCCGGCGGGGATCCAGCCGGGGCAGCATCGTGGCGGCCAGCAGCAGCTTCTGCACGCTGGCCGGCACCCCGTACTCGTGCGGACCGCAGCCCCCCAGCACCGCGCCGCTGTCCAGGTCGGCGACCACCCACGAGGTCGCGGTCACCGCCGGCGGCGCGGGCACGGATTGCGGCACCGCCAGGCCGGCGGTGGCGAGCGCGGCCCCGCCGACGGCCCGGGCGGCGGGGTCCGCCGGCGGCGGTGGCTGCGGTGGCCGGGTCGCCGGGGCGGGCACATTCGGGCAGGGCGGCACCATGCCGGCCGGGGCCCGGTTGCGGAGGCCCGAGGGGCCGGCGACGGCGGCCGTGGAAGCGCGGGCAGCGGCCGTGGGAGCGCCGACGGCGGCCGTCGGGGCGCCGACGGCGGGCAGCACGGCGGTGAGGGCCGCGAGCGGCAGAGCCCAAGCTCTCATGTTCAGCGACGCTAGCCACGGCTGCCCGATCGGGGGGCCGGTCGCCGGTTCCGGCCCACGACGAGCACCGGAACGCTAGGCTGCGCCGCCGGCCGGGTGACCGGCGGCGCGGCCCGGCCACTGGTCAACGGGCGAGGACGGCGCGCAGGCCGGGTCGGTCAGGCGAACCGGCGGACGTCCTCGGTATCCCCCTGGGGATTCTCGCGCACGGGTACGTCGTGCCGATCGCCGCCGACGCGGCCCGGGTCTCCATCCCGTCCTCGGTGCTGGACGTGTGGCAGGCGCCGACACTCGCGCTCATGGCCCTCGCCGGCGTCGTGATCGCGCTCCTCGGGGCACTGGTCCCGGCCCGTCGGGCGGCCCGGCTCACGATTGCCGAGGTGCTGCACAACGAGTGAGCCGTCGGCGGGCGGGGCCCGCGGCGCGGATGCTGGAGGCCCCGACGGCCACGCCCCGTCCCCGACGGCCATGATCCGCGAGACAGGACCTGGCGGCGGCAGCTGGGAGACCAACCGGACCGCGGACTTCACCCGGACCGCCCGACCCGGCTGCCCGACGGGGACGGTGACCTGAGCCCCACCGTCCGGGGTGGAGCGGCGGTCAGGTGTCGGCGTCGCGTTCCCGGGGTAGCCCGGGGCAGGACGTCGAAGGAGGAGACCATGACCGATCCCAGGTACGCCCCGCTGGGCCTCGCCGCCGCCGGCGACCTCACCGAGGACACCGGCGAGCAGGCGGACGGCCCCGTGGTCGGGGCCGACGACGCCCGCGCCGACGCGGCCCGCGCCGGGGCGGAGACCGACCTTTCGGACGCCGCCCGCGACTCCGACGGGACGCCGGTCGGCGCCGCGGACGCCGAGGCGGACCGGGCCCGCACCGCCGGTGCGGACGTCGACCCGCGACCGTGAGGTGCCCGCCGGGGGCGGTGGAGACCACCGCCCCCGGCGCTCAGACGACGTGTCGGCGGACCAGCACCCGCAGCGTCACGTAGCCGGGCAGCACCGGCAGCCAGAAGGTGGCCAGCCGGTACACCAGCACCCCGGCGACCGCCGTGTCCACCCCGACCCCGTACAGCAGCAGGCCGGAGACGAGCGCCGCCTCGGTGGCCCCCAGCCCGCCGGGGGTCGGGGCGGCGGACGACACCCCCTCCCCGACGACGCAGACCAGCAGCACCGGCGCGACGAGCGCGGGCTCGACCGGCAGGCCGACGGCGAGGAGCGACAGGCAGAGCGCGGTGCCGTACGCGAGGGTGAGCCCCAGGCTCGCCGCCAGCAGCCGGGTGATCCGTCCGCTGCGGGCCAGCGAGCGTAGCGCCTGCGCCGCCTGGCGCCGGGCCGCGCCGACCCGCGCGCGCAGCCGGGGTACGGCCAGCGTCGCGGCGACGATCAGCAGCACCGCCAGCACGGCCAGCAGCACGAACAGCCCCCGCCCGGTGGCGGCGCCCACCAGATGGCGGCGCGCGCCGCGGGCGAACGGCAGCAGGACGGGCAGCAGCAGGCCGACGGAGACGATGCCCGAGATCCGGTCCACGGCGACCGCGGTGGCCGCGGCCGGGACCGGCAGGCCCTGCTGGCGCAGGTAGCGGATGCTCAGCGCGGCGCCACCGACGGCGCCCGGGGCGAGCCGGTTGACGAACGACGCGGCCACCTGCACCGCGACCGTCCGGCCGAGCGGCACCCGGCCGGCGGCGGCGAGGCGCAGCACCAGCGCGCTCAGCAGGTAGGTGGTGGCCGAGGCCAGCAGGGCGCCGGTCACGGCCAGCGGGTCGGCGTGCAGCACGGCGTGCAGCGCGGCCCGCACCTGGCCGAGCTGCGGCAGCAGGAAATGCACCAGCAGACCGAGCATGACCAGCAGGAACACGTCGCGTCGGGTGATCCGGACGACCCGGGCCAGCCGGTCCTGCCGGCCGGGGCACCGGCGCGCGATCTCGTCGCGGAGGTCCGCCAGCAGGCCGGGGCGGGTATCGGCCAGGGCGCGACCGGCCCGGGACAGCAGCGCCGGTTGCAGCCAGCGCAGCGTGTCGGCGACCGGACCGGCGCCGAGCTGCCGGATCGCGGCGTCGACGGCCGGCCGTACGCCGGCCAGCGCGGCCAGCGTGACCAGGAGCTCCACCAGGTCGCGGGCCTGCTGCTCGGCCGAGGCGTCCTCGGTGCCGAAGCCGAGGTCGACCAGCCAGGCCGAGGAGTCGGCGACCAGCACGTTGGCCGCCCGCAGGTCCCGGTGGGCCAGGCCGGCCCGGTGCAGCCGGGCCACCTGCCGGCAGACGTCGTCGAGGACGTCCGGCCCGAGGTCGGCCGCGTCCAGGGCGTCGAGCGGCCGGCCGGGCACGAACTCCAGGACCAGCAGCGCGTCGCCCACCGCGTCGGTTGCGGTGGTGACCAGGTTCGGGGTACGCACCCCGGCCCGCTCGGCGAGCAGCAGCAGGTACGCCTCGTGCTCGTTCTTCTGCTTCGCCGTCACGTACGGCGGCTCGTCGGCGATGCCCCGGTAGCGCAGCCGGCGGTAGAGCTTGTAGAGCCAGTCGGCGTCCCGCTGGCGGCCACCGGTGACCTTGACGAAGAGGCGTCGTCCCTCGGTGGTGGTGACCTGCCACGGGCGGGAGCCCCGGGCGTCGCCCCGGACCGGCGTCAGCTCGGCCACCTCGACGCCCCGGCCGAGGAGGACCTGTCGGAGCCGCCGGGCCGAGTCGCCGGGGCCAACGTCGCCGACGATCAGCCGGGTGAGGCTGGCGGCGAACCAGCCGAGCAGGAACCCGCCGAGCACGTCGACCGGCAGATGGGCGCCGACGTGGATCCGGGCGGTGCCGACCGCCGCCACGGCGAGCCAGACCAGGCCGCGCAGCCGGGCGGGCAGGGCCGGGGCGAGCACCACGGCGAGCGCGGTAACCACCGCCATGTGCCCGGAGGGGTACCCGAACCGCCCGGTGACCGTGTCGTGGAACCGGATGTCGGCCAGGAACCCGCCGGGTCGCGCCCGGCCGATCAGGGTTTTGCCGAGGAGGGCCGACCAGTAGGCGAGGTTGCCGGCGATCAGCAGGTCCCGGGCCAGGCCGATCCGCCGGGCCGCGACCGCGCCGGCCGCCGCCACCAGCACCGCCGGGTACGCGCCGAGCTGCATGACCAGGACCAGGGCCGGTCCGACCGGCCCGGGGATCTGGTTGACCAGGGCGAAGAGGTCCCGTTCCCAGCGGCCGGGCGGCCGGTGCCGGGCCCACAGGCTGACCGCGACGAGCAGCCCGCCGGAGACCGTCAGGCTGAACACCAGCGCCGGCGACGGCCGGTGGGTCCGGGGCATTCCCGGCCCTAGCGGGCGTCCGGCGGGCGCGGGCCGCCGGTACGCGGGGCCGGGCCCGGCTGGGACGTCCTCCGGCCGGCTGCCGCGCTGTCCCGCATGGGTCGACCATAGGGCGACCCCGGGGCGCGACGGGCCGCAACCGGGGCGATTCGTCCCCTCCCCGCGCCGGGCGGCCCGGCCGGAGCCGGGGCTGGGCGCGGCGGCGGCCGGGGCCGGGACTAGGCGCGGCGGCGGCCGGTCGGGCGGGGGCGACGGCGGGCGACCAGCACCGCCACCAGCACCCCGACGATGGTGGCGCCGCCGGCGACCGGCCCGATGACCCGCCAGTCCCCCTCGGCCATCCGGCGGGCGGCGGTCGCGGCGGGGCCGTGCCACGGGGCGGGCGTGGTCGGCGGGGCCGGGGAGCCGCTCGGGGCGGCCTCCGCCGCGTCCAGCTCGCCCGGCTCGACGAGCCGACCGACCGAGGCGTCCCGGGGCAGCGCGAAGCCCCAGTCCAGCAGCTGGGCGCCCTGCTGCCAGCCGCGGACCGGCCGGGCCTCGGCGCCGAGCAGGGTGACCACCAGTCGCCGGCCGTTGCGCTGGGCGGCGCCGACGTAGCTGTGCCGGGCCAGCTCGGTGAAGCCGGTTTTGCCGCCGAGCGCCCCCGGGTACCGGTAGATGAGCTGGTTCTCGTTCTGGATCTGGAACCCGCCCTTCTTGAGCGCGGGCTGGGCCGGGATCTGGGTCCGCTCGGTGAGCGCGTACCGGCGGAACAGCGGGTTGGCGAAGCAGGACCGGGCGATCAGGGCGAGGTCGTACGCGCTGGTGAACTGCCCCTTGCCGTCCAGGCCGGAGGGGGTGACCGCGTGGGTCTGTCGGGCGCCGAGCCGGCGGGCCTCCTCGTTCATCGCGCGGACCCCGCCGGTCACGCCCCCGGTGCCACCGCCGAGCCGGGCCAGCACGTTCGCCGCCTCGTTGCCGGAGTTGAGCAGCAGCCCCAGCCAGACCGTCTCGACGGTGTACCGGCCGCCCACGAGCAGGCCGACAGCGGAGCTGCCCGGGGCGATCTTCAGGTCGCCCCGGGTCACGGTGACCACCTGCTTCGGGTCGAGCTTCGGCATCATGGTGGCCGCCAGCAGCAGCTTCTGGGTGCTCGCCGGGGTGCCGTACTCGTGCGGGCCGCAGGCGCCGAGCACCGCGCCGGTGTCCAGGTCGGCGACGAGCCAGGACGTCGCGGTGACCGCCGGCGGGGCCGGCGCGCCGGCCGGCGCGACCAGTCCCGGCGTGTCGAGCTGCTCGCCACCGACCACCCGGTCCTGCGGCACGGCTGGCGGGGGCACCGGCTGGGGCGGCCGGGACACCTTCGGGGCCGGCGCCTTCGGGCAGGGCAGCGGCGCGCGGGCGGCCCGCGCGCCCGGCGCGGCCTGGGCGGGCGCGGCGTGCGCCGGCACGGTCGGCACGACGGTCACGAGTACGGCGGCGGTGGCGGCGGCCAGGACCCGGGCTCTCATGACCACGCAGACTAACCCGCAAGATCGCTTGGCCGCGGCCGACCCCGGGGTCCGCCGGCGGCCGGATCTGCTACGCCGGTGATGTCGCCGGCCTGCGGCGCTCGGCGACCCTGACCGGTCGCCACCTCGACCACCGGGCGGCCCTGCGCGACCCGGTCCGCCGCCCGACCGGAGAGCTGCCGATCCGCAGCGCCGACGGCGGGCGGGTGGTCTTCACCGGCACCCCCGCCGACCTGGTCGCGCACGGCGACACCGTCACCGCCCGCCACCTGCGCCGGTACGTCTCCGGGTGACCGGCCGGCCCACCGCCCGGTCAACGGGCGGCGGGGCCGTCCCGGGCCGGGTCGATCCGCCGGAGCCAGCGTCGCTGCCACGGCGTCTCGACCGCGCGCGGATGGTGGTGCGCGCGTACCCAGGCCACCGCCCGCTCCGCGGGCAGCCCGTCGAGGACGGCGAGCGCGGCGAGCGCGGTGCCGGTCCGGCCGACACCGCCCCGGCAGGCGATCTCCACCCGCTCCCCCGCGTACGCCCGCCGCCGTGCCTCGCGCAGCGCGTCGAGCGCGTCGGCGCGGTCCAGCGGCAGCCAGAAGTCGGGCCAGCGGATCCGCCGGTGCGGCCAGGCGGGGTAAGGGCCGGGGGCGAGCAGCAGGGCGAAGTCGGCCGGCGAGGCGGCGTCGGCGATCCGCCGCCCGCGCACCACGGCCCCGCCGGGCAGCGTCACCAGCCCGGCCCGGTCCACCCAGGAGTCCCCTGCCATCGCCCCCATTGTGCCGCCGCCGGGAATGCGGGACGCCCGCCGGACCACTGTCGGGCGGGCATCCCGCTCTGGTCCGGGCCCTGCCCGGTGCGATCGGTCAGCGACCGCTCAGCCCGAAGCGCTCGCGGCGACGCCAGGCCAGGGTCAGCAGCATCAGCACGGCACCGGCGCCCACCAGCCCGCCACCGGACCCGAGCTCGGGTGCGCTGTCGGGACCTGCTCCGGCGGCGCGGCACACCGCTATGCCTCACGCCACTCTCCACTCCAAAAAGCGGACAGACGTGCCCATTGGTCGTTTTCTAGCACTAACGACTAGGACTCAGTGGTGCTATTCGACCCTTTTACGCCTTCAAGCGTTTATGCGAGTTTCGCTAGGAGCGACCGCCGGCCGGCGCTGTGCCGGCTGCCACCTCGTGGAGCATCTGCTCGATCCGGTCGACCCCGGCCCGCAGCGACATCTCCCGCAGGTAGGCCTCACGTCCCCGGCGGCCCATGTCGGCGCGGGCCGGCGGCGGGATGGCGGAGGCCAGCCAGAACCGGTCGGCCAGCGCGGCCCAGTCCTCCGGCGGGCAGGAGAGCCCTGCCCGGGCCCGCTCCACCAGCTCGACGGTGTCGCCGCCGGCCGAGGCGACCACGGGCGAGGCGCAGGAGAGGGCCGCCTGCAGCTTCCCGGGCACCATGCCGCGCAGCTCCGGCAGGTCCCGCAGCATCACCAGCTGGTAGTCCGCCGCCGCGTACAGCTCCGGCATGTCGACCGGTGAGCGCCGCTCCACGAAGCGGACGTTCTCCGCCCGGAGCTCGGCGGCGAGCCCCCGCACCCGCCGCTCCTCCGCGCCCGAGCCGACCAGGACCAGGTCCATCCGATCGTCCAGCGCCGCCGCCGCGCGCACCGCGGTCTCCAGACCCTGCCGTACGCCGATCGTGCCGGCGTGCATCACCACGCACCGGCCGTCCCGGCGGACCAGCCGGCGGGCGGCCCGGCTCGGCTCGGTCGGGTGGAAGATCCGTTCGTCGGTCCAGTTGAGCACGTTCCGCACCCGGGCCGGGTCGGCGCCGCCGTCGGAGACCAGGTCGCGCATGGACGGTGCGCTGACCGCGATGCCGTCGGCCTCCGAGTAGAGCCGACGCAGGGTGGCACCGACCCGCCCCGACCAGCGTCGGGTGTCGGCGCCGCGGGACGGGTCCTCCTCGGGCCAGACGTCCTGCACGTGCAGCACGGTCGGCACCCGGCCGAGCAGCCGGAGCAGGCCGGCGGCGGCGAAGGTGACCGCCGGAAGCTGGAAGACGTACAGGGCGTCGACGTCGCCGAGGTAGCGCCGGCCGGTGAGCGCCACGCTGCCGGCGAAGGACAGCCAGCTGGCCATCCGCGCCCGCGTGGACCCGTCGCCCCCGGCGTACCGGGGCACCCGGCGGACCGTCAGCCGCTCGCTGCGCGTCTGGTGCCGCCAGCGCTGCCGCCAGCCCGGATAGACATGCCCGCCGGGGTAGTCCGGGAAGCCGGTCAGGACGCGGACCTCGTGCCCGCGGGCGGCCAGCTCCTCCGCCAGGCTGCCGGGGATGAACGCCGGCTCCGGCGGGAAGTGGTACGAGAGGATGCCGATCTTCATGCGTCGACCCCCGGCGCGGCGGCCCGGCGGCGGGCCGCCGGCACCCCGTACGATGCCGACAACCCCTCTGCGTCCGGCCGCAACCGCCGGAGCACCGCCGTCGCGGCGATCCGTCCCGCGACCGTGCCGACGAGAGGGGTGCAGATGGTCGACGGGGTGCTCTTCGTCTGCCACGCCAACATGTGCCGGTCACCGATGGCGGAGTACATCGCGCGGCGACTGCTCGCCGCGCACCCGGTCACGGTGGCCAGCGCGGGGACCGACGCCGTCGACGGGGCGCCCATGCACCCGTACGCGATCGACGTCGCGGCCGGGGCCGGCGCCGACCCCACCGGTTTCCGCACCCGGAAGCTGCGCCCGGAACACCTGACGAGGGCAACGGTGGTGCTGACCGCGACCCGGCGCCAGCGCTCGCTCTGCACGGCGCTGGCCCCGGGGGTGCTGCACCGGACCTTCACCCTCCGCCAGTTCGCCCGGCTGGCCGCCGCGGCGGAACCGCCGAAGGACCCGGCCGGCCGACCGCTGCGGGCGGCGGTCGAGGCGGCGGCCCGCGCCCGGGGGCGGCTGCAACCCGCCGCCCCCGACGCGGACGATCTGCGTGACCCGATCGGTGGTACGCCGGCGGACTTCCGACGCTGCGCCGAGGAGATCGAACAGTCGATCACACCCATGCTGGCGCTCATCGGGACAGCCGGGTGAGTTCCTGAGTCGGATCGCTGACCCGGTCCGTCTCGGCACGCTCGCCGGCGGACGCCCGGTCGGCGGGCACGGACGGCGCGGGCGGAACGGCCACCCGGTACGCCTCGTACTGGTAGGCGTCCGCCTTCGGCAGCTTCGCCATGTTCAGCACGCAGCCGAGCAGCCGGACCGAGACCGAGTGCAGCGACGCGGCGGCGGCGGCCACCTGGCTGCGCGAAGTCCGGCCCTGCTGGGTGATGAGCAGCGCGCCGTCGGCCTGCACCGCCACCACCACCCCGTCGGTCACGGCCAGCAGCGGTGCGGTGTCGATGATCACGATGTCCGCTGACTCCCGCAGGGCGAGCAGCAGATCCGCCATCGCCTTGGAACCGAGCAGTTCGCTCGGGTTGGGCGGTGCGGACCCGCTGGGGAGCACCAGCAGGGACTTGTCGCCCCAGCGCTGGACGACGTCGCCCACCTGGACGTCGCCGACGAGGACGTCGGTGAGGCCGACGCCGCCGTCGAGGCCGAGAAAGTCGGCCACCTTGGACCGACGCAGGTCGGCGTCGACGAGCAGCACCCGCCAGCCCGCCTCGGCCAGCGCGATGGCCGTGTTGCATGCCATGGTGGTCTTGCCCTCGCCCTGGAGAGCGCTGGTCACCGCGATGACCCGGGCCGGCTCGTGCACGTCGACGAAGCGCAGGTTGGTGCGGAGCTTCCGGACGGCCTCCGCGCGCGCCGAGTTCGCCGCCTCGCCGACGATCAGCGGGGCGCTCCGGGCGCCGCTCTCGAACGGGACCACCCCCAGCAGCGGGCTGCCGGTCACCCGCTGGAGCGCGGCGGCGTCCCGCATCCGCACGTCGGCCAGCCCGCGCAGCAGGGCCAGCGCCATGCCGAGCAGCAGGCCGAGCACGCCGCCGATGACCAGGTTGCGTACCGGCTGCGGGGAGACCGGGTTGGAGCTCACCCGGGGTCCATTGACCACCTCCAGCTTCATCGGGGCGGAGCTGCCGCCCGGCGGCGTCTCCACCTTCTGGACCAGCTCCACGAACTTGGCAGACAGGGTTTCGATGATCTTCAGGGCGCGGGTCTGGTCGGTGTCGGTGATCGTCGCCTTCAGCAGCACCGTGCCCGCCTCGGTGGAGGTCCTGACCCGCCGTTGCACCTGGTCGGCGGTGAGCCCGACCTGGTTCTCAGCCACCACGCTCTGCGCCAGCCGGTCGCTGGTGAGCAGGTCGGCGTACGACTTGACGCGCTGCTGGAGGAAGAGCCCGCCCTGGTAGGCGTCGGTGACGCCCTGGCTGGGCGTGGTGACGAAGAAGGTCACCGAGGCCATGTACCGGGGTGGGGTCCGGACCGTCACGAGGGCGGCCGTACCCAGCGCCACCATCAGGGTGATCAGAACGATCCACCAGTGGCGTCGGATCAGGCGCAGGTAGCTGCGAACTTCCATCACAACTCCCCTCGCGTCGAGCCAGCTATCCGGAAAAACTGCACGAAGACCCCCCTAAGACGCCCAGTACGCGTGCCAGTATCTAAAGCACTCATCCTTCTTAGCGGACGACTCAACGAATGTAGACGATCAGACCGGCACACAAGTACCAAATCCTCCCATTCTCGGACCAGACGCGGGGGCAGACCATGGATCGCGAAGCCACCACCGCCGATGCAGTCGCAGCACTCCGCGCCGGGGCCACCCACCGCGCGGCCACCCCGTGTCTGCTAACGCTGGACACCGTCGCCTGGTGCGCCGGTTTTCTGGGTGCCGCCTGGACCCGCTTCGAATTCGGCCCGACCCCGAGTCCAGTCCGTCCGGCACCGTGGTCCGCTCCCGGCTCCGCTGGCGCCACCCGATCGGCAGCGCCGGTGAGGCCCGCGACCCGGCCGGCACCAGCGCGCTCGCCGCCCTGGTCACGCTGACCGGGCTGCTGCCGGTCACCGACCGGCCGGTACCGGCCAGCACGCCGCTGGTGGGCACCGCCGTCGCCCTGCTCCTGATGGGCGCGGCCCGGGCCGTCTGGCGCGCCCACCGGGAACGCCGCCAGCGCCCGGTCCGCGGCGCGGAGCGGTGCCTGGTCTACGGGTGGACGAGGCCAGCGAGCGGCTCGTCCGGGTGCTCCTCGGCGACCCGCGCAGCCGGTACGTCCCGGCCGGGCTGCTCACGAGCACCCCGGCCGCCGCCGGCAGCGCCTGGCGGGGCTACGCGTACTGGGCGGCCGGGAGCAGATCGGCGAGGCCGTACGGCGGACCCGGGCGCGTACGGTGATCTTCTCGATGAGCGGCTCGGACGCCGAGCTGATGCGCGACGTGCGCAGCCGCACCCGCCAGGCCGGCGCCGCCTTCAAGGTGCCTCCCGCGGTACGCGAGCTGCTGGACCGGGCCAGTGGCGATGACCGACGTGCTGGACATGCAGATCACCGACCTGCTCGGCCGGGCGCAGCGGGTGGCCGACCTGGCCGTGGAACGCAACGGCCTGGCCGGTCGCCGGGTCCTCGTCACCGGGGCCGGTGGCTCCATCGGGTCGGAGCTGTGCCGGCAGGTCGCCCGCTGCGAGCCCGGCGAGCTGATGATGCTGGACCGCGACGAGTCGGCGCTGCACGCCCTGCAGATGTCGCTGCACGGCCGGGCGCTGCTGGACGGGCCGGAGCTGATCCTGGCCGACATCCGGGACGCGGAGGCATCGCCCGGGTCATCGCCGACCGGCAGCCGGACATCGCCTTCCACGCCGCCACCCTGAAGCACCTGACGATGCTCCAGCGGCGCGGCGAGGCGATCAAGACCAACGTCCGGGGCACCCTGAACGTCCTGAGGCGTGCCGGGACGTCGCCGAGTTCGTCAACATCTCCACCGACAAGGCGGCGAACCCGATCAGCGTGCTCGGCTACTGCAAGCGGCTCACCGCCCACTACGCCGAGCAGCTCGGCGCGGCGTACCTCAGCGTCCGGTTCGGCAACGTGCTCGGCAGCCGGGGCTCGGTGCTGACCGCGTTCCAGGCGCAGATCGAGGCCGGGGGGCCGATCACGGTCGCCCACCCGGACGTCACCCGGTACTTCATGACCGTGCAGGAGGCGGTGCACCTGGTCCTCCAGGCGGCCACCATCGGCCGGGGCGGGGAGGCGCTGGTCCTCGACATGGGCGAGCCGGTCCGCATCGCCGACGTGGCCCGCCGGCTCGCCGCCGAGGCGTCCGTCCCCGCCGAGATCGTCTTCACCGGGCTGCGGGCGGGCGAGAAGCTGCACGAGCACCTGTTCGGCGCCGACGGGACGGACAGCCGGCCGCTGCACCCGCTCATCTCGCATGTCCGGGTGCCGTCGCTCGCCCCCGACGAGGTGCGCGGGCTGGACCCGTACGCCGACCCGGACGAGCTGATCAAGCGGTTGGCGGTGCTCTGCACGGAGACCGGGGCGGCACTGAGCGTGCCCGGCCCGCGCTGACCGGCCCACGCGGTGGGGCGGCCCGTCCGCTCGGCGTCCCACCGCGTCCGGTCCGCGCCGCGCCTCCGAGCGTCGCGGCTCAGCGCCGGCGCTCAGCCGCCCGCTCCTCCTCGGTCTCCTCGGTCTCCTCCAGCGCGTCGGCGAACGGCTCCGTGAAGTCGTCGGCCGGCACCGCGATCTCCTCGATCCGGTCCTGCTCGTCGGGGCGCGCGCCGGCCGGCGGCTCGGGGGCGGTGGCGTCACCGGCGAAGCCGTACTCGTTGGGCTCGTCGTGCCTGCTCATGCGCTTGTCCTCCGGTCTTCTCCGTGTTCGCCTCTCGCCGCCAACGCTAGTGCGGTGTCCATGAACGTTGGCCTGGATGGTGGGGGTTGGGAAATTGTCGTAGGCGTGGTGTTGGCTTCGGTCCGTGCCTCGCCGTCGAGATCCCGCCGCCCCGCGGGTCATGCATCGCACCGCACGCGTCGCGTTGCGGGTGACGCCCGGGCAGCGGCGCCGGTGCTTCGGGCTGCTGCGCTCCGCCGGTGACGTGTGGACGTGCGTGCTGGAGGTCAACGCGTGGCGGCGCCGCCGCCGGGACGTACCCCTGTCCGGCTATCAGGAGTTGTGCCGGGAGATGGCGGCGTCCGGGCCGGGCACGTTCGCGGAGCTGGACACCACGGGTGCCCGGTCGGTGTTGCGCCGGTTCTCCGATGCGTGGTTCGCGGCGGCGAAACGTCGCAAGGGCGGTGACCTGTCGGCGCGGTTCCCGCGTCGGCGGCGGGGGCTGGTGCCGGTGCGCTGGTATCACGGCACGTTCACCCTCGACGGACGCCGGGTGCGGATACCCACCGCCAAAGGTGGGGCGCCGTTGTGGGTGCGCCTGGCGCGGGAGGTGCCGTATCCGGCCGAACAAGTCCGGTCGATCACGCTGCTGTGTGAAGGTGGGCGCCTGTTCCTCGATGTCACCGCCGAGGTGCCGGTGGCGGTCTACCCGCCCGATGAACAACCGGACCCAGCCAGGGTCGCCGGGGTGGACCTGGGAATCATCCACCCCTACGCGGTGGCCGGCCCCGACGGCGAGGGGTTGCTGGTGTCCGGGCGGGCGATCCGCGCCGAGCACCGCATGCACCTGGCCGACACCAAGGCCCGCCGTCGCGCCGTTGCCCCCAGGGCGCCGAAACCTGGTCAGAAGGGATCCCGGCGGTGGCGGCAGTACCGGCGCCGGGCACGGCTGGTGGAGGGCCGGCACCGGCGCAGGGTCCGTCAGGCCCAGCACGAAGCCGCCCACAGCGTCGTCTCGTGGGCGGTGCGGCAGCGGGTCGGTGTCCTGCACGTCGGCGACCCCCGCGGAGTGCTGGACCTGCCGGCGGGGCGGCGGCACAACCTGCGGCTACGGCAGTGGCAGATCGGCCGGCTCCTCCAAGTCCTCACCGACAAGGCCACTCTCGCCGGTATCACCGTCCGACTGGTCGACGAACGCGGCACCTCCTCCACCTGCCCCGCCTGCCGCAGGCGGGTACCCAAACCCCGCGGCAGGACCTTGTCCTGCCCGCACTGCGCATTCTCCGGCCACCGCGACCTCGTCGCGGCCGCCAGCATCGCCACCCGTATTCCGGGCGGCGGACCCACCACCCCGACAGCGGTCGTGCTGCCGCAGGTGGTCACGCACCGTCGAGCCGGCCGACACCTGCCCGGTGCCGGCCGGTCCCGACGTGACCCCCGCCGCCCACCCGGGCCGGCGCGAGGATCAGTTGGCCCGCGGAGGCCCGCCCCACCACCCGGTGGGGAGTCGCTCGCCCCCAAGGCGAGGATCCACAACGTCCACCGGAAACCCGGTGCGCGTTAGTGGACACCGCACTAAGCGGTGATCGTCTCCGCCGCAGCGGGGCGGCGATGTTGGGGCCGGGCCGGGCGGGCCGGCGGCCAGGGTCGCCCAGAGGAGCTGCCGCAGCGCCACCACGACCGCCGCCACCGCCAGCGCCGACCAGCCGCCGGCCATGGAGAGGCGCAGCAGTCCGGCGGCGACCAGCAGGTCCAGCAGGATCCGCAGCGCGGCCCGCCAGGAACCGGTGGTGACCAGGGCGGCGAAGGCGCCGAGGAAGGCCAGCCCGGTGGTCAGGTCCGGCAGCGCGCCGGTCACGGCGGCGGCCCGCCGCCCGCCTGGCCCACCTGCCGCTGCTCCTGGGCGATCTCCCGGCGGAGGAAGAAGTTCAGCGCGGTCCGGATGGTGGCGATCGCCGCGACCTGCCCGATCTCGGTGAAGGTCGGCGACACCGCGGTACGCAGGATGTCCCCCGCGAGCTGGAACTCCAGCCCGAGGGTGAGGAACCGGCCCAGGGAGAGCCGGATCGGGGTGAAGAGGGCGGCGTCGCGGTGCCGGAGTCCCACGACCACGAACCGCAGCGCCGCCCAGAGCGCTCCGACGAAGATGATCACCGCGCCGGCGACCTCCACCACGGCGACCAGGATCTGGTCGCCGTGGCGCAGGACCTCCGACCACCGCATCCGGAGCTGTTACCCGTCCCGGGGAGCAGTAGTCGGTGGGCGGGGACCGGCCGGCCCGGAGGGCTCAGGAGAGCTCGGCGACCGCCTCGAAGATCAGCCAGAGGCCGCAGATGGCGAAGAGCACCGCGGCGCCGTACCGGATGGCCTTCTCCGGCAGGTGCCGGCCGAGGAGCCGGCCGACCAGGATGGCCAGCGCGTCGGCGGCCACCATGCCGAGCGTGGAGCCGAGCCAGGTGCCGAACCAGCCGTACTTGGTGGCCAGGGTGATGGTCGCGAGCATGGTCTTGTCGCCCAGCTCGGCCAGGAAGAACGCGACACCGACGGCGACGATCGCCGACTTGCCGGTCTTCTCGGCCTTGCGCTTCTCCTCCTCGGTGAGCTTGTCGCCCCGCAGGGTCCACGCGCCGAAGGCGAGGAAGGCCAGACCCGCGATCAGCGAGATCCAGCCGGTGGGCAGGGCGGCGTTGAGGCCGTACCCGATCGCGACCGACGCGAGGTGCACGATCGCGGTGGCGACCGTGATGCCGATCAGCACGGGCATCGGCTTGAACCGAGTGGCGAACGTCAGGGCCATGAGCTGGGACTTGTCACCCAGCTCGGCGACGAAGATGACGCCGAAGCTGATCACGAGCGCGACGAGGAAACCGTCCATGTGAACCTTCCCGATCAAGCCGGGAGGAGGTACAGGGGCGCCCTCGACCCGGCTGCGACAGCCTGAGTCGAAGGTCTCGCCCGCCCCGGGGCCGGGGCCGCGTGGCCGGATGCGGAACGCATCAGTATGTCGACCACGACATTGGGGGCTACTCCCCTTCGCGTCGGCCAGCGTAGCCCACCCCGCCCGGCGCGGGCCGCTGCGGGTGAACAGGGTCACCCGCGGCGGCCTCCGGCCCGGCCGCTCAGTCGGCCCGGGCGAGCGTGACGCCGAAGAGGCCGTCCGGGTCGGTCCAGAAGGCCTCCGGGGTGAACCCGGCGGCGGTCAGATCGGCCGCGATCCCCTCGGGCCGGAACTTCGCCGAGACCTCGGTCCGCAGCTCCTCCCCGGCGGCGAACTCGACGTCCAGGTCGAGCACCCGCACCCGCATCGGGCGCTCGGCGCGCAGGCGCATCTCGATCCACTCCCGCTCCGGCACCCAGGCTGCCACGTGGGTGAAGGCCTCCGGCTCGAAGTCCGCCCCCAGCTCCCGATTGATCACCCGCAGCACGTTGCGGTTGAACTCGGCGGTCACGCCGGCCGCGTCGTCGTACGCCGGCACGATCACCGCCGGGTCCTTGACCAGGTCGGTGCCGATCAGCAGCCAGTCGCCGGCCTCCAGCGCGGCGCGCATCGCGGTCAGGAACTCTGCCCGCTCGACCGGCAGCAGGTTGCCGATCGTCCCGCCGAGGAAGACCACCAGCCGCCGGCCGCCGGTGGGCAGCCGGTCCAACTGCCGGGTGAAGTCGCCGACGATCCCGCGTACCCGCAGCCCCGGATAGTCGGCGGCGATCTCCTCGGTGGACTGCCGCAGGGCGCTGATCGAGACGTCCAGCGGCACGAAGGTGCCCAGCCCACCGCGGCGGGTGAAGGCGTCCAGCAGCAGCCGGGTCTTCTCCGACGAGCCGGACCCCAGCTCGATCAGCGTCTTCGCGCCGGTCAGCTCGGCGATCTCGCCGGCCCGCTTGGCCAGCACGGCCCGCTCGGCCCGGGTCGGGTAATACTCCGGCAGCCGGGTGATCTCCTCGAAGAGTTCGCTGCCCCGGGCGTCGTAGAACCACTTCGGTGGCAGCCACTTCGGCTCGGCGGTCAACCCGAACCGGACGTCCTCCCGCAGGCCGCGGTCGAGGTCCTGCTCCTCCAGGTAGATCTCCAGTGGCTCCGCGCTCATGAGGTGTCCCTTCCGTTGGCGAACGTCCCTGTCCCACCTGCGAAAAAGTCCGGCGTCACCCGCCCGCCAGGGCGCGGGTCCGCACCCCGGCCCGGGTGGCCACCACCAGCTGCCCGTCCGGCACCGGCCGCCAGTCGGGGTCGTCGTCGAGGGGCTCGGAGGCCAGCAGCACCGAGTCCCCGGCGGTCCGGACCGACAGCGCGTGGCCGGCGGCGCTGGCCACCACCGTCCGGCCATCGGTCAGCAACAGGTTCAGCCGGGAGCCGGGGGCGGCCGTCGCGACCGCCGCCACGGTGGCGGCCACCGCCGCGGCCGGCTCCTCCCCGGCCCGCAGCCGGTGCCGGACCAGCGCCCACAGCAGCGCGGCGTCGGTCGGCGCGTCCAGCGTGAGCAGGTCGCGTACCGGCAGCTCGGCGGCGAGCGGGACCATCGCGTCCGGCCAGCCCCGGACCACCCCGTTGTGGCTGAACAGCCAGCGCGCCTCGGCGAAGGGCGCGGCGGCGCTCTCCTGCACCGGCATGCCGACGGTGGCCGAGCGGACGGCGGCGAGCACCGCGCCGGTGACGGTGACGGCGGCCAGCTCCGGCAGGGTGGTGTCGCCCCAGAGCGGCTGGGCCCGCCGGTAGCGGACCGGGTCGCCCTCACCCGGATACCAGCCGACGCCGAAGCCGTCGGCGTTGATCGTGCCGCCGCCGCGCATGTCCCGCGGCGCCCAGGACTGCCGCAGCAGCGAGTACGGCGGGTCGTACAGCAGGGTCCGCAGGCTGACCGGCGGTCCCAGGTACGCGAGGTGACGACACATCAGGCGGCACCGCCGCTCACACTGCCACCTCAGTTCGCGACTGCGGGGCTCGCAAGACCGGCTCACTCCTCGCGCTCACACTGCCACCTCAGTTCGCGACTGCGGGGCTCGCAAGACCGGCTCACTCCTCGCGCTCACACTGCCGCTCCGCTCCGCTCCGCAGCGTCGCGGGCGCAGCGGAACCCGCTGAAGATCTGTCGCCGGATCGGGTAGTCCCAGTTGCGGAAGGTGCCCCGGCAGGCCGCCTGGTCGGTGCCGAACGAACCGCCCCGCAGCACCCGGTAGTCGTCGCCGAAGAAGACCTCCGAGTACTCGCGGTACGGGAACGCGGCGAAGCCCGGATGTCCGCGGAAGGTCGTCGAGGTCCACTCCCAGACGTCGCCGATCAGCTGGTGCACGCCGAGCGGCGACGCCCCCGCCGGGTACGCGCCCACCGGCGCGGGCCACAGGTGCCGCTGCCCCAGGTTGGCGTGCTCGGTCGTGGGGTCCTCGTCGCCCCACGGGTAGCGGCGGGAGCGACCGGTGGCCGGGTCCCAGCGGGCCGCCTTCTCCCACTCGGCCTCGGTGGGCAGCCGCCGGCCGGCCCAGGCCGCGTACGCCTCCGCCTCGAAGAAGCAGACGTGCACCACCGGCTCGTCGTCACGGACCGGCGACCACCGGCCGAACCGCCGGTACGCCCAGCCGTCGCCGTCGCGCCGCCAGTGCATCGGCGCGGTCAGCCCCGCCTCGGTGCGGTGCCGCCAGCCCGCCTCGCTCCACCAGCGCGGCTCGTCGTACCCGCCGTCGGCGATGAACTCGCGGTATCGGCCGTTGGTGACCGGCGCGGCGTCGATGACGTACGCGGGCAGCTCGACGGTGTGCGCGGGGCGCTCGTTGTCCAGCGCCCACGGGTCGGTGGAGGTGCCCATGGTGAACGGGCCGGCCGGCACCAGCACCTCGCCGGCCACCCGGGCCCGCCGCTCCGGCGGCGGCGGCGCGTCCAGCACCGGCGGCCCCGAGCGCAGCTGGTGGGTGGCGAGCATGGTCTCGTCGTGCTGCTGCTCATGCTGCACGATCATCCCGAACGCGAACCCGTCGGCCACC
This sequence comes from Micromonospora kangleipakensis, assembly GCF_004217615.1. NCBI lineage: Bacteria > Bacillati > Actinomycetota > Actinomycetes > Micromonosporales > Micromonosporaceae > Micromonospora > Micromonospora kangleipakensis. The sequence continues at coordinate 5,220,259 of NZ_SHLD01000001.1, forward strand.
AGTCCCCGGTCGGTGAAGCGGATGCCGTCGAGCAGGTCGTAGACCTTGTCCCGGACGGTGCCCACGTACGCTCGCGCCTCGGTCGGCGGCAGCAGCGGCAGCGACGGCCGGTCCTTGCGGGGCTGTTTGAAGGCGTCGTACAGGTCGTCGATGTCCTGGCGGACGGGTGGGCGGCCGCCGACGTCGCGGACCAGCCAGAGCTCCTCCTGGTTGCCGACATGGGCCAGGTCCCAGACCAGCGGGGACATCAGAGGCGAGTGCTGCCGCATCAGGTCGTCGTCGTCCACCGCCTCGGTGAGCAGGGCCGTGCGGGCCCGGGTCCGCTCCAGCTCCACCGCGATCCGGCTGCGCAGCCGCTCCGCCTCCGTGCCCGGCCGCTCGGTCGTCGTCACCGGTACCCCCTCTCCGCGGCGGCGCGGCGCCGCCGGATTCCTCGGGTCGTCTCCTCGTGCGTCCCCGGCGGCAGGTCCAGCCCCGGCAGGGCCGCCAGGGCCAGGTCGAACAGGGCCGCCGCCGCCGTGGCGAGCGGCCGGTCGGCGAGGCCGTACCGGGCGGCGGCGTGCCAGCGGTCCGCCACCGGGGCGGCGACGGTGAGCGCGGCCCGGGTGGTGCCCGGCTCGGCGAGCAGGGCGGCCAGCACCACGAGCGGCAGCGTCCACTCCCGACCGGGCTGGGCGTCCAGGTAGCGGACCTCCAGGTAGCCGCGCGGGCGTACCGGGGGGAAGAGCGTGCTGACGTGGTATTCCAGGTCGTCGGTGGTGGGTGGCCGGGGCAGCGCCCCGGCGAGCCAGTCGGCGAAGGTGACCCCGGTCGGCGGGGTCCAGTCCGGACCGTCGTCGCGCAGGCAGAGCAGCGGCGCGGCGAGGACGTACTCGGTCCAGGCCGCGACCGGGTCCCGGTCGGGCCGGGCCGGGGACCAGACCGGCCGGGTCCGGGTCGGGTCGATGGCCAGCCAGGCGGCCATCCGGGCCGAGGCCCAGCCGGTACGCCGGCCCGCGTGCCGGTCCGCGGTGGCGAAGGCGGCCAGCAACGGCGGCCCCATCGCGTGCACCGCCGCCCACCGCTCGGCCAGCCGCTCCGGCTCGCCGGCGTCCAGGCAGACCTGCAGCCCGGCGGTGCTGTACATCATGGTCCGACCGGCCGGTCCACGCTGGTCGAAGACGCAGCGCATGGCCTGGTAGCGAGGGGTTTCCACGACCAGGCGCGGTGGCCGCCAGGGGTCGATGCCGGTGTGGCCCAGGACCAGGCCGGCGGCGTCCAGCACGGCGGTCAGCGCGGCGATGTCGGTCTCGGTGGCCGCGATCAGCGCGGCGATCGACGATTGCGGCGGGGTGGAGATCTCCACCTGCCCGCCCGGCTCCACGGTCACGCTGCCGCCACCGGGGAGCGGCTCGGCGGGGCTCGTCCCGCCGATGGTGACGGGGCTGTGCCGCCCCAACGCCCGGCGCAGTCGTTCACGGTCGACGGGGCGGGCCGGGTCCGCCGCGTCGTGCACGGTCCATTCCAATTCGACGCCGGTGAACCTGGGTGGGCCGGTCTTGAAGCAGATCCTGGCGATGTGTCCGACCGCCCCGGCCGTGTCCCGCAGGACGGTCGCCCGGTCCAGCTCTGGTGACATCACCAAGAGACGGCTCCCTTCTCCACGCGGGTCCCGACCGCTGCGTCGACCGCGCTGTCACCGACCGTCGTCGGCGGGTGCACCCGCGGTCCCACCATCTTCTGTCTAGCAGACGGAATCCGCGCGCCCGTGGAGATGAATTTTTGTCCGGATCCCGGGCTCAGCCGTCGGTGCCGGTGCTCGACTTCCCGGCCGGGGCGGCGGGAGTGGGTCGGGTCGACCTGGCGGCACGGGGGCTGGACGAGGAGGTCGGGCTCGCCTCCGGCACCAGGCGCAGGCAGTAGTCCTCGACGCGCTCGGCGCCGCCGGCGGCGGTGACCAGGTCGGCGAAGGCCGGCGTCTCCAGCGCCTGGGCGCGCTGCTCGGTCGACCTGGCGAGGTAGGCCCGGCAGAGCCCGGTCAGCTTCGCCGTACCCGCCGATCGGCCCGGCCCCGTGCCGGTGGTGCCGGGTGCCCCGGACGGCGCCGTGGCGCCGGGAGCGCCCGGGTCACTGCCGGTCGGGTCGGCGCCCCGGGTGGGCGACGGCGAGCTGTCGCCGCCGCCCGGCGTGGTGGGTGCGGGTGGGGGCGTGGGCTCCTCGGGAGCGTCGAGGCTGACCGCGGCGAAGGCGACGCCGGCGGTGGCGGTGGCGGCGAGCCCGGCGACCCAGGCCACGGCGCCGGCCCGCAGCCGCCGTCGTCCGGGTGCCCGCGCCGGCGCGGGCGCGGGTGCCGCGCGGGCCGCCCGGAACGCGGCCAGGGCCTGCTCCTCGCCGGACAGCTCGCCCGGGTTCGCCGGGGCCGCCGCGGCGGCGAGCAGGTGCCGCAACGGGTCTGCGTCGGCTGCGGGAGGTCGGGCGTCCCGGGCCGCGTCGAGGAGACGCTCGGACTCCGCCCGGTCGGCGGGTCCGTCGGACCGGCGAAAGCTCATTCGGAATCCCCTCACGTCATCCGTCCGCCGGTTCGGCGTGCGGCGCGCTGGGCGCGTGCCGTCCCCGGCCGGTACGGGGGCGGGGCGGGCTCGGATTCCCGTTCCCGCCCGAGGACTGACCCGGCTCGCCCCGTTCGAGCAGGGCGGCGAGCCGGCGCAGCCCCCGGTGGGCGGCGGTGCGGACGGCGCCCGGGCGCCGGCCGAGGACCCGCCCGGCGGTCTCCGCGTCGAGCCCGATCACCGCCCGGAGCAGCACCGCCTCGGCCTCCCGGGGCGGCAGGGTGGCGATCAGCGCGAGCGCCGCCTCGGTGCCGATGGTCTCGCCGGCCCGCTCGGCGGTGTCCGCGTCTCCGGCCAGCTCGCTGAGCGCCTGCACGGGCACCGGCAGCGACGGCCGGCGGCGCTGCCGGCGCAGGTGGTCCATGGCGCGGTTACGGGCGATCGTCACGCTCCAGGCCCGGAACTCGCCGCCGGTGAAGCTCGGCAGGTCGCGGGAGATCTGCAGCCAGGTCTCCGAGGCGACGTCCTCGGCGTCCGCGCCGACCAGCGCGGTGAGATAGCGCAGCAGGCCGGGTTGCAGGCTGCGGTAGAGGAACCGGAACGCTTCCTCGTCCCCCGCCTGCGCGGCGACGACCGCCTCGCTCAGCTCACCGGTCATGTACCCGCCGTCCTGAATCCGCGGGCCGGCCCGTGTCGGGTCCGGCATGGCCGACGCCCGCCCTGTCCGGTAACCGGACCACCACCCGCACCATCAGCCCCCCGCTGACCCGATCGCGCCCGACGCCGGAGCGGCGGGCGGCACGTATGGACAACGCCGTAAAGCACGGCCGTCGGCGGACATACCGTACCGGCGCGACGGGGCGGCCCGGAGCCGGGCTAACGCTAGGAGTGGATCGCTGGCACGACAAGCCGGCGTCCAACAGGGAAATAGTGAGATTTGTCTACGACCAAACACGGCGAGTTGGCGTAACGGCCGGTGGCCTTTCGACGCTCCGATGCCCGAATCAGGGGGTGAACCGGTGAATCCGGGATCCTGAAACCAGACATACGAGCCCAGCGGCACCTTTTTCGGGCCGAGCGTATCCGCGTCGTCACGGGTTGGCCAAACGGCGCTGGTGTCGCTGACCGTTCGGCGGATCGACCTCGGACCGGCCGCCGTCTCCGACCGGAGAGATCGCGGGAAATACTCCGCCGCCCCGCTGGGTACGGTATTGGGGTGTTGTCATCGGAAGTCGTACTCAGCGGTCGGTACCGCCTGGACGAACGTGTCGCCACCGGCGGCATGGGCGACGTCTGGCGTGCCACGGACCAGGTGCTGGGCCGTCAGATCGCAGTGAAGGTCCTGCTTCCGGCGCTGGTGTCCGACCCCGACTTCATCGCCCGGTTCCGGGCCGAAGCCCGGATCATGGCCTCGCTGCGCAACCCCGGCATCGTGCAGGTCTTCGACTCCGGCACGGACGACCTGCCCGACGGCAGCCGCGCCGACTACCTGGTCATGGAGTTCGTCGAGGGCGAGCCGTTGTCCCGGCGGATCGAGACCGCCGGCCAGCTCGAGGTCGCCGAGACCATGTCGATCGTGGCGCAGGTGGCCCAGTCCCTGCACGCGGCGCACGCCCGCGGCATCGTGCACCGGGACGTCAAGCCGAGCAACCTGCTGGTGCAGGAGAACGGCAGCGTGGTGCTGGTCGACTTCGGCGTGGCCCGGTCGACCAACGTCACCAGCATCACCAGCACGAACGCGGTGCCCGGCACCGCCCTCTACATGGCTCCCGAGCAGGCCGCCGGCCGCCCGGTCTCCGGCGCCACCGACATCTACGCGTTGGGCGCGGTCGCGTACTGCTGCCTCACCGGCGGTCCGCCGTTCACCGGCGACAATCCGCTCCAGGTCGCCGTGCGCCATCTCGACGACGCGCCGCCGGAGCTGTCGCCCGACATCCCGGAGCCGGTCCGCGAGCTGGTCGCCCGGGCGCTGGCGAAGGACCCGGCCGACCGCTTCGCGACCGGCGCCGAGATGGCGGCCGCGGCCCGCGCCGCGGTCTCCGAGTCGCCCACCGCGATGGTGCCGGTCGCGCTGCGCCGGCCGGCCGGCCCGACCAACACCCGGGACGACCTGACGGCCGCGGCCCCGCTGGCCACGGTCCCCCCGGCGGGCCGCCGGGGCCGGCGTGGCACCCTGGTCGGCGCGCTCGCCGCCGTGCTGCTGGCGCTGGCCGCCCTCGGCGCGGCGCTCGGCGCGGCGAAGTCGGTCAACAACAACCCGGCCACCACCATCCCGCCCGCGTCGCCCGGGGCCGCGCCCAGTGGGGGCGCCGGCGAGGACCCCGTGGTCAACGAGGTCACGCCCACCAACCAGAACGGCCGGACCTACCGCCCGGTCGGCCCGGGCGCGCGGCCGTCCGTCTCGCCCTCGGCGACGCCGAGCGCGGTGCCGAGCGCGACCGCCGACCCGGCACCGTCGGGCAGCCCGTCGAGCTCCGCGCCCGTCGACCCGCCGCCGACCACGGCGAGCACCCCGCCCGACCCGCCGCCGACGACGGAGAGCACCCCGCCGAACCCGCCGCCGACGACGGAGAGCACTCCGCCGAACCCGCCGGCCGAGGGCGCCACCCTGAGCTGAGCTGAGCCGACCACGCTCCGGCCCGCGACCGCGGGCCGGAGCGTTGCCGTTGCGGGGGCCGGCGTCACTCCGCGCCGAGCGCCTCGACCACCGGCCGGGCCAGCGCCCGCCGGGCCGGCAGGACGGCGGCGGCGAGCGCCGCCAACACCGCCACCGCGAGGATCAGGCCGAGTCGCGCCCACGGCATGACCAGGGTGAAGTCGCCGCCGATCCGGGCGACGACGGCCATCGCGCCCGCACTGACGCCGGTGCCCAGCGCGATCCCGAGCAGCGCGCCGACCAGGGCGGTGAGCACCGCCTCGACGGCCAGCACGGCCCGCATCCCGCCCCGGGTCATCCCGACCGCCCGCAGCACCGCGTTCTCCCGGGTGCGTTCGACCACCGACAGGCTGAGCGTGTTCGCCACCCCGACCAGCGCGATCACGACGGCCAGACCGAGCAGCGCGGTGACGAAGGCGAGCACCATGTCGACCGTGCCGGTGAGCATCCGCTTGTACGCGGCCTGGTCCATCAGGTTCACCGTGGGGTAGTTGCCGAGCACCGACTCGATCGCGGTCCGGGCCGCCGCCGGGGAGACCCCGTCGGCGGGGTCGACCTCCGCCAGGTACCCGCGCTCGGCCGGGAAGAGCCGCCCGAAGTCGGCGTCCACCACGTCGACCACGAAGCCGGCGGGCACCGGGCTGCCGGCCAACGCCGGACCGTCGTCGGCGACCACCGCCGCCACCCGGAACGGCCGACCGGCGACGGTCACGGTCGAGCCGACCGTCCAGCCCCGCGCCGCGGCCACCTCCCGGTGCGCCAGCACGGTCCCCGGGCCGAGCCGGCCGACGTCGCCGGCGTCCACGGCGGTCAGGGTTCGGCCGACCAGGGCGGGGTGCGCCGAGCGCACCTCGACGCCGCCGACGACGCGGCTGCGCTGCTCGTGCACGATGCCCAGCTCCGGGCGGGCGGCCAGCTCCCCGGCCAGCGACGCCGGCAGGTCCGCACCGATCCCGGTGACCAGGAAGTCCACGCCGATCTCGGCGTCGACCGCGCGCTCGATGCCGGCCTTGGCGCTGCCCGCCCCGACCACGAACGCCGACACCAGACCGATGCCGATGACCAGCGCGGTGGCGGTCGCGGCGATCCGGCGCGGGTTGCGGACCGCGTTGGCGACGGCGAGCCCGGCGGTCGCGCCGAGCAGCCGCCGGGCCGGCCAGCCCAGCACCCGGACCAGCGCCGGCACCAGCACCGGGCCGAAGAGCACGATGCCGAAGAAGCTGAGCACCCCGCCGGCGGCCACCAGCGGCACCTGGCCGGCCACGCCGGCGCCGGCCAGCGCCGCCACCCCGGCGGCGAAGACCAGCGCGCCCAGCGCCAGCCGGACCCGGCCGGCCCGCCGGGACGGCCGCACCGCCGCGTCGGTCAGCGCGGCCACCGGCGGCACCCGCGTCCCCTGCCAGGCTGGCAGCGCCCCGGCGCCGACCGTGAGCAGCGTGCCGAGGCCGAGGCAGAGCAGCACCGTCCGGGCGGTGAGGGTGAGCCCGCCGGAGACCGGGGCGTCCCACGCCGACAGCAACGCGTTCAGCCCGCCCGCGAGCACGGCGCCGGCGAGCACGCCGAGCACCGAGGCGAGCAGCCCGACCACCGCCGCCTCCAGCAGGGTCGCCCGGAACATCTGGCCGCGGGTGGCGCCGACCAGCCGCAGCAGCGCGGTCCGCCGGGTCCGCTGGGCGAGCACGATGGCGAAGGTGTTGGCGATGACGAAGCCGGCCACCACGACGGCCACCGCGGCGAAGGTCAGCAGGAACAGCCCGAACTGCCGCTGGTCGCGGACCGCCTCGTCGACGACGTCGTCGAGGATCTGCTGCCGGTCCTTCACCGTCGCCCCGGCCCCGGCCACCGCGCGGACCCGCTCGGCCAGCGCCCGCGGGTCCGTCCCGGGCCGGGCGGCCACCATGATCCGGCCGTACCCCCGCTCGCCGGTCACCGCGAGCGCGTCGGCGCCGACCAGCCCGAGGTACGGCCCGCCGACGTCCCGCGAGGTGCCGGCCACGTCCACGGTGCCGACCAGGGTGTACGGCCGGGCCGCTCCCCCGGTCCCGCCGACCCGCACCGGCGAGCCGAGCCGGAAACCCTCGTCGGCGACGGTCGGCGCGTCGAGCACCAGCTCGCCGGGGCGTTCCGGCAGCCGGCCGGCCACCACGTCGTACGACTGCAGGGCCGGGTCGGTGGGGATCGAGGCGAGGACGGCGTACCCGAGCACCGGGCGGCCGTCGGAGCCGACCACCCCGGCGGAGCCGGTCAGCTCGCCGTCGGCGGCGGCCACCCCGTCGACGGCCCGCACCCGGTCGACCAGGGCGGGCGGCAGGGGCGTCTCCCCGGCGTACACGGCGAGGTCGGTGTGCCGGTCGAAGGTGCCGGCGCGGTCGTAGGCGGCGGCCCGCATGCCGTCGGTGAAGATCAGCGTGCCGGCGACGAAGGCGACGCCGAGGAGGATGGCCAGCGAGGAGAGCAGCAGGCGCAGCCCGTCGGCGCGTACCTGGCGCAGGGTCAGGCGGAACATCGCCTCACCGCCCCCGGGCTGGCGTGGCGGCGGCGTCGAGGCGGGTGAGCGCGTCGAGGACCTGGCCGGCGGTCGGCGCGACCAGCTCGTGGACCAGCCGGCCGTCGGCGAGGAAGACCACCCGGTCGGCGTGCCCGGCGGCCACCGGGTCGTGCGTCACCATCACCACGGTCTGGCCGAGGGTGCCGACCGCCTCGCGGAGCAGCCGCAGCACCTCGGCGCCGGAGCGGGAGTCCAGGTTGCCGGTGGGCTCGTCGGCGAAGACCACCCATGGTCGCGTGATCAGCGCCCGGGCCACCGCGACCCGCTGCTGCTGGCCGCCGGAGAGCTCGGCGGGCCGGTGCCGGAGCCGGTCGGTGAGCCCCACCGCGGCGACCACCTGCCGCAGCCAGGCCGGGTCGGGCCGCCGGCCGGCGATGGCCAGCGGCAGCACGATGTTCTCCTCGGCGGTCAGGGTGGGCAGCAGGTTGAACTTCTGGAAGACGAAGCCGACCCGGTCCCGGCGCAGCAGCGTGAGCCGCCGGTCGTCGAGACGGGCGAGGTCCGCGTCGCCGATCCGCACCGCGCCACCGGTCGGCCGGTCGAGCCCGGCGAGGCAGTGCATCAGGGTGGATTTGCCGGACCCGGAGGGTCCCATGATGGCGGTGAACCGGCCGGCGGCGAAGTCCAGGTCGACGCCGTCGAGGGCGACGACCCGGGACTGGCCGGCGCCGTACTCCTTGCGCAGGTCCCGGGCGGTGACCGCGACGCCGGCGGCGGTCGTGACAGGTGCGACGGACACGTGCTGCTCCCCGTGTGGAGGCGGTGGATCTGACCCTTCCGACGCTATGCGCGGCACCGGCCAGTTGATCTCCACCTGCGCGCTCGACCTGGGTACGCCCCGGGTCGCCCCCGACCGGGTGGACCCGTACGACCCAGGTCGTACGCCCGCTCAGCCGCCGGGGGTGACCAGCCCGCTCTCGTACGCCAGCACCACCGCCTGCACCCGGTCGCGGAGCTGGAGCTTCGCCAGGATCCGGCCCACGTGGGTCTTCACCGTCGCCTCGGCGACGTGCACCCGGGCGGCGATCTCCGCGTTGGACAGTCCCTGCGCGACGAGCAGCAGCACCTCCCGTTCCCGCTCGGTGAGCTGGGCCAGCCGGGGGTCCCCGGTCGGGCCGGGACCGAGCTGACCGGCGAACCGGTCGAGCAGCCGCCGGGTGATCGACGGCGCCACCACCGAGTCGCCCTCGGCCACCACCCGGATCGCGGCCAGCAGCTCCTCCGGCGGGACGTTCTTGAGCAGGAAGCCGCTCGCCCCGGCCTGCAGGGCGGCGAACGCGTCGGCCTCGGTGTCGAAGGTGGTGAGCACCAGCACCCGGGGCCGCCCCGGCGGCCGCCCGGCGCAGATCCGTCGGGTCGCCTCCACCCCGTCCATGGTCGGCATCCGGATGTCCATCACCACCACGTCCGCCTCGACCCGGTCGAGCACCCGCAGCGCGTCGGCGCCGTCGATCGCCTCGCCGACCACCGCCAGGTCGGGCTGGGAGTCCAGCACCATCCTGAACCCGGCGCGCACCAGCGCCTGGTCGTCCACGATCACCACCCGGACCGTCATGCCGCCACCCCCTCGGCCGCCGACGGTAGCGGCAGCCGCGCCTCGACCCGCCAGCCCCCGGCCAGCCGCGGCCCGGCGGTGAGGCTGCCGTCGTACACGCTGACCCGCTCGCGCATGCCGACCAGGCCGTGCCCGCCAGACGGCGCCGGCCGGACCAGCGGCCGGCCGCGCCCGTCGTCGACGGCCCGGACCAGCACGGCGTCGTCGGAGTACCCGAGGTCCAGCTCGACGGACGCGCCGACCCCGGCGTGCTTGAGGGCGTTGGTCAGCGCCTCCTGCACCACCCGGTACACGGTCAGCTCCAGGCCCGGCGGCAGCGCCGGCGGCTCGCCGGTCACGGTCCAGGCGATCCGCAGCCCGGCGGCGTGGAAGCGGTCCAGCAGCTCGGGCAGCTCGACCAGCGCCGGCCGGCGGTGCGCCGGCTCCGCCGACAACCCGCCGCCGCCGGGCTCACCCGCCATGCCGGGCGCGGCCACCGGCTCGGGCCGGCTGGGCTCCCGCAGTACGCCCACCAGCCGCCGCATCTCCTCGAGCGCCTGCCGGCCGGTGTCCGCGACCACCTTGACCGCCTCCCGGGCGGTGGCCGGGTCCCGGTCGATGGTGAAGCGGGCGCCGTCGGCCTGCACGATCATCACCGCCATGCTGTGGGCGACCACGTCGTGCAGCTCCCGGGCGATCCGGGTGCGCTCCTCGGCCACCGCCGCCCGGGACTCGGCCTCCCGCTCGCGTTCCAGGGTGGCGGCCCGCTCCTCTAGGGTCAGCACGTAGAGCCGGTGGGTCCGCACGTTGAGTCCGACCAGCCAGACCGCGCCGGTGATCAGCCCGAAGTAGATCGCGCTCGCCCACCACGCCGCCGGCCCGCGGACCTGGAGCGCGGCGAGCACCACCCCGACGGCGGCGACCGCACCGGCGAGGATGCCGTCCCGCAGCCCGTCGGCGTACTTCACCACGCTGTAGAGGGCGATCAGCACGGCGATGTCGTAGCCCTGAGGGCCCCAGCCGGCGATCACCTGGGTGAGCGCGAGCGCGCCCACCACGGCCGCCACCGGAGTCGGGTGCGACCGCCGGAACAGCAGCGCCACCGCCATGGCGAGGCCGACCCCGGTCGCCTTCCAGCCGCCCGGCTGGGTGACCACGCCGGCGACGGCGAAGAGCGCCACCAGTCCGGAGACGGCGACGTCGAACGCGACGCCGCGCAGCGGACGACCGAAGATCGTGCGGTTCACGGTCACCCAGCGTACGGGGCGTCCCGCTCGTCGATGCCTACCGTCGGACCGTTTTCGAAGCCGGCGGCCACGGCGACCGACCAGGCGATCCATTCCGCGGCGAACCGCCCGCGCACCTGGTGCAACGTGGCCCGCCCGGGGGCGGGCCAACCCGACCCGGTGATGGTCACTGTCCAGCCGTCGTCCGCGCCAGCCGCCCAGTCGCACAGTGCCCGGCTGAGGGCATCGGCCTCCACCCGGGAACTCAGCGCGACCCGGATCTCCGTGTCGCTGACCAGCTCCGGCAGCAACGGGGCGGTCGCCCGTCTCAGGTGGGCCAGCAGGTGGGCGGTACCCGAGGCCAGCCCGGACCGCCCGTCGCAGACGGCCAGCGTGACCCAGGCCGGCGTGCAGTCACACGCCGGCGGTCGTCGTTCCCCTCGCCGTCGGGTCCTCACGGTTAGGCGACGAAGACGCCGAGCCCCTGGTGACCGTAGAGCTCGCCGGTCTCGATGAGGATCGTGATGGCCTGGCGGACCGTCGACTGGCTGCCGACCTCGTACAGCTCGGCAAGCGCCTTGGTCGAGGGCAGCTTGTGTCCGGGAGGCCACTCGCCCGAGGCGATGCGTTTCCCTGATGTCGGCGATGATTCGCCGATGGTGCGGCTCGAACTTCGGTGGTGCGGGCATGCGAAGTACTCCGGCAGGACGGGAGGTTTCGGTAGGGAAAGGGCTGAGCCGTCAGGCGAACCGTTCGGTCGTCACGGGAATCAGCCCTTGCTGGCGCAGGACGGAGGTCAGCTCGTGCAGCACCGGCCCGACGGCGTCGTCGGCGTCGGTCGCCAGCGAGGCGGTCAGGTCGAGGCACCAGGCGAGGTTCCGGTCGATCCTGCGGAGATTCCAGGCGAAGAGGTCGCCGCCTACGCGCAGTCGGCCGGCGGGAAACCCCCATGCCGCCGGATCGGCGAGCTCTCCGTCGGCCGGCGTCCGCCACACGGCAGTGAGGTTCGCCAGTTGGTCCGCACGAAGATCCTTGGCGAACAGGACGCGGTAGACCCGCTTCTCGTGGAATCCGTCCGGTGCGTCCGCCGGGCCGAGCCGGAGCGGCGGCGCGACAGCAAACGGTTCGTAGTCACGGAAGTAGCTACGCAGTACGGCTTCGGCGGGCAGCCGTCCCCCGCCGAGCCGCCGGTAGGCCGCCTCGGCGGCGCCGCGGCCGACCGGCGTCACCCGCCCGGACAGCTCCGGGTCGGTACGCATACCGCGGCTGAACGAAGCGGAACTCCACCAGCGGCCGTCCGCCGGCGTCCATCCTGCGTTGTGCAGGCCCACCGTCACGCAGTGGCGGTCTCGGACGAACTCCTCGATGACGATCCCCTCCGGATTCAACGGACGGCCGTCGGCGGGCGAGAGGAGCAGGTAGTAGTCGAGCTGGGGTCGCGGCTCGGCGGAATCAACAACCGCTGCCATTCGCCCGGTCCGTCGGGGATTGGTGGTCATGTGGCGGTCAGCGGGCCAGCAGCTCGTGCATGCGGTTGATCTCCACGGCCTGTTCGGTGGCGACGGAGTTGGCGAACTCCGACAGGGTGAGATCCGAGCCGACCTTGAGCAGATTGGTGGCCATCTCGACGGCACCCTGGTGGTGCTCGGTCATCATCCGCACGAAGAGCCGGTCGAACTCGGCGCCCCGGGCGGCGGCGAGCTGGCGCATCGCCTCCGGCGACTGCATGCCGCGCATCGTGCCGTGGTCGTGCCCCGCCACCTCTGGCGAGAGGCCGCGGTTCTGCAGCCAGCCGCGCATCATGTCGATCTCCGGCCCCTGGCTGGCCCGGATCCGGTCGGCCAGGGCGCGGACGTCGGGGTCGGCGGCCCGGTCGGGGGCCAGCGCGGCCATCTCCAGGGCCTGCGCGTGATGCGGGATCATCATCCGCACGAACCAGACGTCCATCGAGTTGTGCGGGGCCGGAGCGACGTCGCCGATCTCCTCGGCCGCCCGTACGGCCGCCGACTCCCCCGGTCGCCCGGGCACGATGACTGCGGGGCCGGTCGGGGCGGGCGTGCCCGCCGGGGCGGCGGTGGCCGGGGCGGAGACGGGTCGTGCGGAGCCTGACCCGCCGAAGCGGACCACGATCAGGATCACCACCGGCAGCGCAAGGGCCAGTGTGACGATCGCCAGGGTCCGGGCGCGCCGGTTGGTCATGAGCCACTCCCTGAGGTCGAGGTCACCGCGATGGTATCCATTGACCAAGGCGCCGACATGTGACTCAGGTCACATGTACCGACCTCAGGGGACAGTAAGGTGTGGACAGTCGTCACCCCCCTTGCGAAGGGCTCGCCGATGATCAAATTCTCCACGCCAAGAACACGGCGGTTCCAAGTCGTGAGCCTGGCCGCGGCCGGTCTCCTGATCGCCAGTGTCATGGTCGCCCCACCGACCAACGCCCAGGTGGTATCGCAGCCAGCGTCAGGCACCACTGGGGACGCCTCGAACACCATCCCCGGCGTCGACGAGATCGCCAGCAGTCCCAACCTGCGGCAGATCGCCAACCTGCCGAAGCAGGCCCCGCTGAACGCCACCAACAGCGACGTCGCCTTCCAGGGCAACTACGCCTTCGTCGGCAACTACAACGGCTTCGTGGTCTACGACATCGCCCGTCCCAGCGCACCGGCCATCGTGTCGCAGGTGCTCTGCCCCGGGTCGCAGAACGACATCTCGGTCTACGGCAACCTGCTCTTCCTCTCCACCGACTCCTCGCGCAGCAACGACTCCTGCAACAGCGTCGCGCAGTCCGCGACCATCAAGGAGTCCTGGGAGGGCATCAAGGTCTTCGACATCAGCGACAAGACCAGCCCACGCTACGTCAAGGCAGTCGAGACCAACTGCGGTTCGCACACCCACACCCTCGTCCCGGCCAAGGACGGCACCTCGGTCTACCTGTACGTGTCGTCGTACTTCCCGTCGGACACGTTCCCCGACTGCCAGCCGCCGCACGACTCCATCTCCATCGTCAAGGTGCCGCTGGGCGCCCCGACCGACGCCGCGGTGGTGGCCACGCCGAACCTCTTCCCCGACGGCGGATACAAGGGCAGCGGCAACGGCACGGCGACCAGCGGCTGCCACGACATCACCGCCTACCCGGCGAAGGACCTGGCGGCGGGTGCCTGCATGGGCGACGGCATCCTGATGGACATCTCCAACCGGGAGGCCCCCCGGGTGACCGACCGGGTGCGCGACACGAAGAACTTCGCCTTCTGGCACTCGGCGACCTTCAACAACAGCGGCACCAAGGTCGTCTTCACCGACGAACTCGGCGGTGGCGGCGCGGCGACCTGCAACAAGAAGGTCGGGCCGGACAAGGGCGCGGACGCCATCTACGACGTCAGCGGCAGCGGTGACAACCGCTCGCTGGTGTTCCGCAGCTACTACAAGATCCCTCGCGAGAACGCCGACACCGAGAACTGCGTGGCCCACAACGGCTCGCTGATTCCCGTGCCCGGCCGCGACATCATGGTCCAGTCCTGGTACCAGGGCGGCGTTTCGGTCTGGGACTTCACCGACTCGGCCAACCCGAAGGAGATCGGCTACTGGGAGCGGGGTCCGGTCAACGCCGCCCAGCTGACCTTCGGCGGCACCTGGTCGGCGTACTACTACAACGGACACATCTACTCCAGCGACCAGAAGGGCCTGGACGTGCTGGAGATCGACGAGCAGTCGATCCCCGGCGCGAAGACGAGGCACTTCAACCAGCTCAACGTGCAGACTCAGTTCGAGTACCGGGACTGACCGGAGGGCACACCCGGGCTCGGCCCCGCCAGGGGTCGGGTCCGGGTGTGCTGACTCAGTTCAGCAAAAACTGATACCTGAGATCCCCGCCGGTCCCGGCGCTCCTCGAGGATGCCGACGACCAGCATCTTGGTCAGCGCCCGATCAGGTATATCAGCGACGGTCCGCCGTCGAAGTTCAGGTCTCCGCTCCTCATTGGCCACGACGGCGCGTGCGCCCGCTGACAGCGGACCTGATGCCGCGGCGATTCAGCTCCAGAGAAAGCTCCACATACAACCCCCGCCGCGACTGTGACGGCCATGATGGTCCGTCCACGCCGACCGGTCATGCGTGTCTTCTCCCGGTCGAGGTCGCACCGATCGCATCCATCGGCAAACACGAATGATGTGACCCAGATCACATTGAGGTCGGTCGTTCGCCGGTAAGGTGTGGACAATCATCATCCCCTTTCGAAGGGCCTCGCCGATGATCAGATTCCGTACGTCCCCATCCCGTCGGCTCCGGATCGTGAGCCTGGCCGCCACCGGCCTCCTTCTCGCCAGCGTCGCCGCCGCCCCGGGCGCTCAGGCGACCCCAAGGCTCAGCGCCGAGCCCGCCACGGTGGACACCACCGGGCTCGTCGTCGACCAGATCTCCAGCAGCCCGAACATCCGGCAGATAGCCAACCTGCCGAAGCAGGCGCCGTTCGACACCGAGAGCGCCTTCGGCACCGACATGGCCTTCCAGGGACCGTTCGCGTTCGTCGGCAACTACAACGGGTTCACGATCTACAACATCGCGAACGCGTCGAATCCGAAGATCATGTCGCAGGTGCTCTGCCCGGGGTCCCAGAACGACATCTCGGTCTACGGTGACCTGCTCTTCCTCTCCACCGACTCCTCGCGCAGCGACGACTCCTGCAGCAGCGTCTCGCAGTCGGCGGCGGTCAAGGAGTCCTGGGAGGGCATCAAGGTCTTCGACATCAGCGACAAGACCAACCCGCGCTACATCAAGGCCGTCGAGACGGACTGCGGCTCGCACACGCACACCCTCGTGCCCGCGAAGGACGGCCTGTCCGTCTACCTGTACGTCTCCTCGTACAGCCCGGCGTCGGCCTTCCCCGACTGCCAGCCACCGCACGACTCCATCTCCATCGTCAAGGTGCCGCTTGAGACGCCCACCGACGCGGCGGTGGTGGCCACGCCGAACCTCTTCCCGGAGGGCGGGTACCCGGGCCGCCCGGGCGGCTCGGCCACGACCGGCTGCCACGACATCACCGCGTACCCGCAGAAGGACCTGGCCGCCGGCGCCTGCATGGGTGACGGCATCCTGATGGACATCTCCGACCGGGAGGCGCCCCGGGTGATCAACCAGGTCCGGGACACGGTCAACTTCGCCTTCTGGCACTCGGCCACGTTCAACAACACCGGCACCAAGGTCATCTTCACCGACGAGCTGGGCGGCGGCGGCGCGGCGACCTGCAACACGACCGTCGGGCCGAACCGCGGCGCGGACGCCATCTACGACGTCACCGGCAGCGGTGACGCCCGGACGATGGTGTTCCGCAGCTACTTCAAGATCCCCCGGGACAACTCCAGCACCGAGAACTGCGTGGCCCACAACGGCTCGCTGATCCCGGTGCCTGGGCGCGACATCATGGTCCAGGCCTGGTACCAGGGCGGCATCTCCGTCTGGGACTTCACCGACTCGTCGGCCCCGCGGGAGATCGGCTACTGGGAGCGGGGACCGATCTCCGACACCCGCCTGGTTCTCGGCGGTGCCTGGTCGTCGTACTACTACAACGGCAACATCTTCTCCAGCGACATCCAGAAGGGTCTGGACGTGCTGGAGATCGACCAGGCGTCCATCCCGGGCGCGGAGACGAGGCACTTCACCCGGCTCAACGTGCAGACCCAGCCCGACTACCGGGACTGACGGTCTCCACCACACTCGGGCCCGGTCCCCGCACGCGGGGGGCCGGGCCCGCCTCCCGTCAGCTCATCGGCAACTGGTAGCGCCGCTCGCCGTCACCGGTCGCGGTGACCAGCCGCACCTCGCCGGTCCGCAGGGCGTACGTCACCGACCAGCGGGTGTGCGGCTGCCGGACGGCGTCGAGGATTTTCAGCGCGGCGGGTCCGTCCGCCACGCCGCCGGTCCGGTCCAGCGCGGCGGCGATCACCCCGTACCGGTGGTCCTGCCGCAGGACCTGCTCGGACACGCCCACCACGGGCACGTTGGTCAGTGCCTGCCAGGCGCCCCGGCCCCGTCGGGCGCGCATGGTCCCGTCGACGAACTCGACCACGGCGGACGCGCCGGTGGCGTCGGCGAGCAGGTAGTGCAGCGGCGGACCGCCGGCAAAGTTCAGGTTGTAGCGCTCGAAGACGCCGATCGCCTCGTCCACCGTGGCGGCGTTGTCCAGCACCAGGCGCAGGACGCGTACCGAACCGACGGTGGGCCGGCCCGGCACCGGCCGCGCGGTCGCCCGGTCGTCGGCGGCCAGTCCCACGGCGAGTCCGCGCTCGTTCATTCCGTCGAAGGGCAGCAGCGGCGCGTTGAGCAGCCGGCGGTCGCCGGCCGGGTCGGAGCCCACCCCGAGGTAGGAGATGTCCACCAGGGAGATCGAGGCGTACCCGTCCGGCGGGTCGGTCCGCAGCACCAGGGCCGGGTTGGGCTCCCAGTCGAAGTTGCGGGCGAACAACGGCCGGCCACGGTCGCCGAGCGCGGCGAAGAGCGAACAGCCGAACGGGCTCGCCGTGGGCGGCGCGGGAATGCCGACCGTCGGGTCGTAGTCGCCCGTGTAGGTCATCTCGTACAGCGGCAGGTCGTCGACCTTGCGCAGGCTTGCCAGGGTCCGCTCAACCTGGCCCGGGTCCTGCCGGGAGGCCGTCGGCGTCCCGGCCGCGGCCGGGGGCGGCGCCGGGGTCGGCGGACGCGTGCACGCGGTGCCGGCGAGCAGCAGGGCGCCGCCTGCGGCGATCAGAGTCCTCCTCCGCATACCGGCGACGCTAGGGCAGGCAGAGACGGTTGTCCATCGCCGCACCGGCCGCTCGCCTGCCTCGCCGTGGCGGCGGGCCGGCCGTCAGGACGCCGGGATGCGGGCCAGCTGCTCCTCGATCGCCGCCGGAGTGAGGGCCGGCCGGCCGCCGGGATGGCCCACCGTGGCGCCGGCCGCCGCGACCGCGTACCGGGCGGTGCGCTCGGGCGGCTCGCCGCGGAGCAGGCCGACGGTGAGCGCGGCGACGAACGCGTCGCCGGCGCCGGTGCTGTCCACCGTGGGCGTCTCGCTGAGCGCCACGAACAGCTCCCCGCCCGGCCAGACGAAGGCGTTCCCCTCCCCCGCCACCTCGACGGCCACCAGCGACGGCCCCCGACCGAGCAGCTCCCGGCCGGCCCGCAGGCCGGCGTCGGCGTCCCGCGGCGGGTCACCGACGATCAGGCCGACCTCCCGCGCGTCGGCGCGCAGCACGTCGGCGAGGGCGAGCAGCTCAGCCGCGCCGTCCGGGTCGTCCGGCGCGCCGTCGAGCAGCACCAGCCGGTCGGCCGCCCGGGCGCACCGCGCCGCCGCCAGCGCCGCCGACAGCGGCTGCTGCAGCTGTACGAGCACCGCCCGCGCCGCCCGCACCACGTCCGCCGCGCCGGCCACGTCCGCCTCGGTCAGCAGGGTCTCCTCGGGGATGTCCTCCAGGTAGCGCCAGCGGCCGTGGGCGTCCACCACGTCGACGATGAGCGCGCTCGGCGTGCCCTCGCGGCGCAGCACCGGGGCGACGTCGATGCCGTCGGTGCGCGCCTGGCCGAGCAGCCGGTCCCCGACCTCGTCCAGCCCCACCACCCCGAGCAGGCCGACCCGCGCGCCGAGCTGGGCGAGGCCCACGGCCTGGTTGGCGCCCTTGCCGCCGAGCAGCTCCCGGCGACGCCGCACCGGGGCCGTCCGAGAGGCGTCCGGGACCCCGTCCACCAGCAGCACCAGGTCCCGCGCCACCTGCCCGACCGCGATCGCGTCCAGTCCCGCCATGCGGGGCTGATACCCGGGCCACCGCCGGTCACGCCCCCGGGACGGGGTGGCTCAGTCGTAGGACCGCTCGACGGTGAACATGTAGCAGCCGTACGCCACGTTGCGGCTGTGCAGCGCGACCACCGCCGGGTCGGCGAGAAGCTCGGCGATGACCGCCTCCGGGTCGTCGCCGTCGTGCAGCCGGCCGCCGTGGATGCGCCCCCGCCGGTCGTACGCCCGCAGCACCTGTGGACGCCCCCGCCACTGCGCGGGGTAGCCGCCGGCGGGATCCGCGCCCGGGCAGTCCGTGTCGTGGGCGAAGATCGGCCCCACCTCCCGGTACGGCCCGGCCGCCGGTGGCGGCGCGTAGCCGAAGAGCAGCAGCGGCTCGCCCGGGGTGGCGTCGCGCAGGCAGCAGCGCAGCGGCTCCCCGCCCTCGGCGGTGCACCGCTCCACCGGCTGCCCCGCCGCGTCGCGGCCGGTCTCCCGGACGGCGGCCAGCACTCCGGCCGGCAGGTGGCGGACGAGGAAGGTGGTGTGGATGGCTGTCGTCATGACCCCACCCTCGCGCGGTCCGGACGGGGATGCTGGCGGCGATCGGACCTCGCGTCGCCGGCCGGGCACGGACGGGCGGCCGCGACGGGGCAGCCCGTCCCCCGTTCCGCCCGGGCGGTCAGCCCTTGACCACCGGAATCTGCAGCTCCGTGACGCCCTTCTCCGGCTCCTCCTGGGAGTAGTCCAGGTAGAGCTCACGGGCGAAGCCGGTGGCCCGCCAGCCGTTCTCCTCGATCCAGATGGCGAGCACCTGGAGGGTGCCCTCCACCTCGTCCATCGACCCGTGGTGGACGATCGTGGCGGCGGTCGGCACCCGGGGCAGGTCGACGATCGCGACGTCCCCCGCGGCCGCCCGGTCCTCGTCGACCCCCACCCCGGCGTGCACGACGACCGCCTCGCCCTCCCCGGCGGGCTCGTAGTATGCGAGCCCCGGCCCGGTCGGGCAGATGTCGGCGGCCGCCAGCCGGCGGAACAGCTCCGGGTAGAGCGGCTGGATCACCGGGCTGATGTCCGGCGTCTGGTAGCTGCGCGCGGTCCCCGTCAGCTCCGCCACCCGGACCGGCGGGATCTCCTTCAGTACGACGTCCTGGCTGGTCATCCGACCCTCCCTCTCGATCATCCGGAGTCTCGCCTCGATCCCGGCCAACCGGGCACGGTCCGCCGCCACCTGCGCCTCCAACTGTGCGCGGCGCAGCCGCAGCATGCCGCGCAGCTCGGCGACGTCGACCTGGTCGTCCACGATGGCCCGGACCTGGTCCAGGGTGAGCCCCAGCTCCTTGAGGGCGATCACCCGGTTGAGCCGGCGCAGCTGCTCGGCCCGGTAGTACCGGTAGCCGGTGCGCGGGTCGACGGCGGCCGGGCGCAGCAGTCCGATGCCGTCGTAGTGCCGCAGCATCCGCACCGACACCCGACCGAGTCCGGCGAATTCTCTCCGATGGTGAACATGGTCCCGTTACCTTTCAGTGAGTAAATGTGACTCACGATTGGCAGCCGTCCGTTGCCGGGCGGCGTTGACCGGATGAACCGGTCTTGACGCTTCACGGCCCGCTGCCCCGCCTGCGGGTGCAGGTCTTACGGGTCTTACGTAGGCTCCACGTCCTGTTTTTGCGTCGCCCAGCAACTCCAGGTCGACGTGCCGAACTAGGCCGGCAAGATTACGTGCGGCGTTGACGTCCCGGTGCAGGGACAGTCCGCACGTGGTGCAGTTGAAGGTGCGTTCGGCCAGCGACAGCTTGGGTTTCACCGTCTGACAGCCTGAACAGGTTTTGGAGCTGGGGTACCACCGGTCGGCGACGTACAACACGCTGCCGTACCAACCGGTCTTGTAGCCAAGGTGCCGGCGCAGGGTCGCCGGGGCGGCGTCGATCAGAGCCCTGGCCAGCTTACGGTTGCGGACCATCCCGGCCACGTGCAGGTCCTCGACCACGACCGTGGTGAACTGTTGCGCCAGCCGGGTGGTGAGTTGGTGCCACGAGTCGGCGCGGACAGCGGCGACGGTGGCGTGCAGCCGGGCCACAGTGTCCTGCGCCCGCTGCCACCGATTGGACGCGGTCCGCTTACGCCGGGTGGCCGGGTCGTACGGGCCGATTCGGCGGGCGGCCCGGCGTTGGGCCTTGCCGAGTTTCTTCAACGCCGCCTTGAACGGTGCCGGGTTGGGCACCAGCTCGCCGGTGGACAGCACCGCCAGGTGCGTGATGCCGGTGTCCACGCCGACGATCCGACCGGCTTTCGGCGTGTGCGCCGCACGGCCCACGACGCGTTTGACCGCGACCTGGAACGAGCAGAACCACCTGGCGGCGGTCTCGGTGACCGTTGCGGACAGGATCGTCGCGGTGCCAGCCCTCACCCGCCGGGCCAGCTTACGGGTGGACTCGTGGGTACGGATGCGGCCCAGCCGTGGCAACACCACGTGCCGGTAGCCGGGGTCGACCCGGATCGCGCCGGTGGTGAACCGGGCCGACCTGCGGCCGTGCTTCCTCTTGGTCCGGGGCCAGCCCATCCGGCGGCCCTTGCGGGCACCGGTACGTGAGGCGTGCCAGTTGCCCAGCGCCGCCGACAGGTTGGCCAGGCCGGTGTTGAACGCCTCTTTGGAGCATTCCGCCCACCACGGCGCCACCCACGTCTTGATTTCGTTCCAGGTGCGGCGCAGCTCCGGTAACGACCAGCCCTGCCACGGGGTCAGGTCCGCCTCGGCCACCCCGTAGCTGGCCTCGGCGGCGCGTTGCGCCTTGACCGCGCTGACCCGCCGCAGCATGTGGTTGAAAGCGAACCGTGCCGCGCCGGTGTTGCGGCGCAGACCGGCCACCTGCACGTCGCTGGGGTCGAGGGCGAACCTGTACGCCTGAACGGTCCACCCGGCGGGCGACTCGTACCGTTTCACGAAAGGTCCCCGGCGGTGGCGGCGGCCACCGCGCGGCTGGCCCGGTCCGCTGCGCCGCGGCGCCCGTACAGCCGGACACACAGGCCGGTCAGGATCTCCGCCACATCCCGCACCAGGTCGTCGTCCACCCCGGCCGGGTCGACCACCAGCAGCCGACGTCCCTGCGCGGCAAGCACCGCCTCGACGTACTCGCCACCGAACCGGGCGAACCGGTCCCGGTGCTCGACCACGATCGTGGTCACCTTCGGGTCACGCAGCAGCCCGAGGAACCTCTCGCGTCGACCGTTCAGCGCCGGCCCGACCTCGGTCACCACGCGGGAGACGACCATGTCCTGCCCGGTCACCCACGCGGTCACACGGGCTACCTGCCGATCCAGATCGGCTCGCTGGTCGACCGACGACACCCCGGCGTAAACGACCACCCGGCCCTGGGTGTCACCACCGGCCACATCCACCATGATCGTGCCAGACGGAAGACGCCGAGCGGGCACCGGCATGGTCCCCTCGCGGAACCACCGGTACGCGGTCTGCGGGTGCACCCCGCTGCGACGCGCCCACTCGGCAAGCTTCATCAGACCGATACTAATACTCACAGATTCGTACGCCTGCTCACAGATGAGTGAACTGCTGACTACCCCCACGGTCGGCCCTGACACGGTGTCAGAGTCAAGCCCGGACCGCTCAGCGGCCGGGCAGCCGGACGGTGCCGCACAGGTACTCCGCCGAGGCGAGCAGGTCCGCGGTGAACCGCACCCCGGTCAGGTGCGCGGCGAGGGCGAACGCCGCCTCGTCGCACCGGTCGTAGTCGTCGCCGTCGAGGTCGAACCCGACCCTTCGCATCACCTCGACCAGCCCGTCGGGATCGCTGCCGACCCGACTGTCCGGAAAGAGCGGTTCGAACTGCAGTCGGAGGTCGCCGTCGACGTACCAGAAGAAGAGGTTGAGGGCGTTGACGTTGCGGAAGT
This sequence comes from Micromonospora kangleipakensis, assembly GCF_004217615.1. Taxonomy (NCBI): domain Bacteria; kingdom Bacillati; phylum Actinomycetota; class Actinomycetes; order Micromonosporales; family Micromonosporaceae; genus Micromonospora; species Micromonospora kangleipakensis. The sequence continues at coordinate 5,242,404 of NZ_SHLD01000001.1, forward strand.
GGGAGACGACCGTGCGGCCCCGCGACAGCGGCGTCAGCACCGCCTCGGTGACACCGAGCAGGCCGTTCGGCTCGACGACCAGCGACCAGTCGCCGACGGCGGCGACGCCCACGAACGCGTCGTCGCCGCCACCGTCCTCCCACGCGCCGTAGGCCGGCTCGACGAGGGCGTCCACGCCGGTGAGCACGCGCCGCTCGCGGGCGTCGAGCCGGTCCAGCAGCTCGACCGGGGACACCCGCTCGACCAGGGTCAGGCAGTACGCCTCGGCCAGCGCGGAGAATCGTTCGGGGAACCACGCGTAGTCGGTCGCGGTGAGGGTCACCGGCACATCGTGCCCGACGGCACCGACAGTCGGGTGCCCTCGGGCGGGGCGTACCGGGTGGTCAGCCGGGCAGCGGCGCCTCGTCGCCGCCCCGGGTGCGGCGCGGGCCGACCAGCCGGCGGACCACCGGCGCGGCGTTCCACCTCGCCGCGCCGACCAGGTCCCGGGCGTGCTCCAGCACGGTGTAGTCGGGACGGGCCAGCCCGTCGGCGATCGCCCGGTCCAGGTCGTTGCCGCAGCGGGTGAGCAGGCTGTCGAAGTCCCGTCGGACGGGTTCGAGCAGGTCGTAGCCGAACGACCGGTGCAGCCGGGCGAAGAGCGGCTTGTACAGCCGGGCCCGCTCGTGCAGCCCGGACGAGTACGACATCGGGTTCTTCGGCCGCCGCCGGACGTAGTCGGGCAGCACGTCGGCGAACGCCCGCCGGACGATCCACTTCTCCTGCCCGTCGCGCATCTTCAGCTCCAGCGGCAGTCGCATGGCCAGCTCCACCACGCTCAGGTCGAGGAAGGGCACCCGAGCCTCCACCCCGTGGTCCATGCTGGTCCGGTCGACCCGCTGCAACTCCGTACGACAGAGGTTGCGGATCTTGTGGAGGACGAGCCGGCGGGACCGTTCGGGGCCGACCCGGCGGTACATCGGGTAGCCGCCGAACAGCTCGTCCGCCCCGTCCCCGGTGAGCACCACCTTCACCCCCAGCTCGCGCAGCCGGCGGAAGATCGGCACCGAGACCACGGCGTTGATGATGTCGCCGTACTCGGTCAGCTCGGAGATCCGGATCGCTTCCCGGACGTCGGCCAGCCGGATGTCGCGCGGGCGCAGCTCGACCACCTCGTGCGGCACGCCGAGGTCGGCGGCGAACCGCCGGGCGTACGCCACGTCGGGGCTGTCCGGGACGCCGACGGTGATCGCCAGGCAGTCCGGGTGCATCCGGTGGGCGTGCAGCAGCGCCAGCGAGCTGTCCAACCCGCCGGAGAGGACCACGCCCACGGTCAGGTCCGTGTCCACCCGCATCCGGATGCTGTCGGTGAGCGCGACCCGGACGAGCAGGGCGGCCTCGTCCGGGTCGTCGATCACCGGCAGCCCCACGCCCAGCGTCAGCAGGTCGACGTGCGGGCGCAGCCGGACCGTCCCGTCGGGCTCGGCCCAGCCGTGGTGCCCGGGCGGCACCTCGCTGATCGGCGCCCCGTGCCCGACCAGCGCCTTGACCTCGGAGGCGAGGTGCAGGCAGCCCGGGCTGCGGGCCCAGTAGAGCGGCTTCACCCCGAGCGGGTCGCGGGCCAGGTAGGCCCGGCCGGTGGCCCGCTCCACGACGGCGAGGGCGTACTCCCCGCGCAGCCGGCGCACCGCGTCCTCGCCCCAGCGCAGGAAGGCGGCCAGCACCACCTCGGTGTCGCTCCCGCCCCGGAACGCGTACCCGAGCCGCGTCAGCTCCACGCGCAGCTCGAAGTGGTTGAAGACCTCGCCGTTGTAGCAGAGCAGGTACCGCTGGTCGGGCGAGACCCAGGGCTGCAGCGCGCGGTGTCGGTCGACGATCCGCAGCCGCCGGACGCCGGCCAGCAGGCCGTTCTCCTGCCGCGTCTCGGTGACCTCGCCGCGCGGGGCGAGGACGGCCAGCATCCGGCGGAAGGTGGCCGGGTCGGCCTCCGGACCGATGCTGAGCGCGATGCCGCACATCCTCCTCAGATGCCCATCTCGGCCTCGTACGCCCGCCGCAGGCGGCGGCGGGCGGTGGGCGCGAGGCAGAGGTGCCAGGCCTGGCCCTCGTCGACCACGTTGATTTCGCCGGCGTCCTGCCGGGCCAGCAGCAGCCCGGCCAGGGTGTCCCGGGCGCCGAAGCGCCGGTACCAGGCCAGCTCCACGTCGGCGGCGTAGCCGAGGCAGTGCCCGCTGGGCACCATGGCGGCGTACCCGAGGCGGCGCAGCCGGTACTGGTGCTCGGCGCTGCGGGCCAGGCTGGTCACCCAGAGCGGCGGGGTGCCGGACGGGGTGGCCACGGCGAACTCCCGGGCGATGTCGTTGAGCAGGGCCACGATCTCGCGGCGGGCCCGGCGGAACATCAGGCCGGCGGTACGCGGGGTGGCGTCCGGGAGGAGCCGGCGGTGTACCGCGCGCAGGCTGCGGCCGAGGACGCTGGCCGGCTGCTCCTGGTACCGGAAGCCGAGCAGGCCACGGCGGCGCAGCCATTCCAGGTCGACCAGGTCGACGCTGCCGTTGACCTGCGCGTCGGTCGCGAAGGTGGGCGCGTCCCGCCACCACATCACGTCGATCCGGGAGAGCAGGTAGATCCGGACCAGCGCGGTCAGGTCAGCGGCGGAGCTGCGGGCGTTCGGCTGGTAGCGGGCCATCTCCAGCAGCAGCGTCTCCCGGGCGCCGACGAACCCCTGCGGGGTGGCGTCGAGCACCGCGGCGATCGCCGGCTCGCGCAGCCGCTGGTCCAGCAGCACCTGCCGGGCGGCGGTCGACGGGGCGTCCGCCAGGGCGCCCACCTCGACGACCAGCTCCGCCACCGCGGCCCGGTACGCGGTCAGGTCCGGCTCGTCGGACGCGGACCGGCGGGCCGTGGGCGACGTGGGCAGGCGGCGGACGGGGGCGGTGGACGCGACGGCGGGCCCGGGCTGCGGGCCGGGGCTTCGGCTGGGCACTCGCATGGTCGGGTCCTCTCTCCGGGCAGGACACGGTGTGGATGAACCTGAAACACACCGTAAGCACCAGAACCCGTGGATCCCCGAACAATCCTCCTATCTCCCTCGAACGACGCCCTATCCGGTGTGGTCCGCCCCGAACCGTCCAGACAGCTCCTGCACCCACCCGTACGACGGGACGGCCCGCGGCCCACCGTCCCGCCCGGCGCGGACGGCGTCGGCGAGGTCGAGCGCCGCGCCGAGGGCCGCGCGGAACAGCAGCGAGCCGGTGCTCACCCGGGCGACCCCGAGCCGGCCCAGCTCGGCCAGGCCCGGGCCGCCGGGTCGGTGCAGCACGTTCAGCGGCACGCCGACCTCGGCGGCAAGCAGCCCGACGGTGTCGTCCGGCGCCCCGGGGACGAAGAGCCCGTCCGCGCCCGCGTCCCGGTACGCCCGGGCCCGGTGGAGGGCCTGCTCCAGCGGCTCGGGCACCCCCAGCCACCAGGCGTCGGTGCGGGCGTTGAGGAAGAGCCCGGGCACCGCCGCCCGCACCGCGGCGAGCTTGGCCGCCACCAGCTCGGGCGGGGCCAGGGTGCCGTCGGGGCGGCCGTCCTCGAGGTTGACCCCGACCACGCCGAGCGCGGCCAGCTCGGCCACGTACCCGGCCACCGCCGCCGGGTCGTCGCTGAAGCCGCCCTCGACGTCGACGGTGAGCAGCACCGGCAGCCCGCGCAGCCGCCGGGCGAGGTCGAGGTTCTCGTCCCGGGTCGCCGCCGCCGCGTCGGGTTTCCCGCCGGCCGCGGCGACCCCGAGGCTGGTGGTGCCGATCGCCGAATGGCCCCGGGCGGCGAGCGCCGCGGCGGAGGCGGCGTCCCAGGCGTTGGGGAGCAGCAGCGGGCGGCCCGGCCGGTGCAGGGCGTGGAAGGCGGCGTACCGGTCGTTCATCGGGGGATCACCTCGAGTCTGGTGGGGACGCGCAGCGTCGGGTGGGGGTCGTGGCGGATCTCGGCGTCCGTGGCGCGGCAGCGGCGGCGCAGCACGTCGACCACCCCGGCGGCCAGGGCCAGGGCGTGCCGCTCGCCCGGGCACCCGCGCGGCCCGGCGCCGAAGGTCAACGCGCGGCCGGGCCGGCCCGGGGCGAACCGGTCCGGCTCGGCGAAGACGGCCGGATCGCGGTTGGCCGCGTCGAAGCGGAGCAGCAGCGCGGCGCCGGCGTCGATCTCCCACCCGCCGAGCCGCAGCGCGACGGTGGCGACCCGGCGGGTGGCCCGGACCGGCGGGTCGAGCCGGAGCACCTCGGCGAGCAGGTCGCCCGTCGACACCGACGCCGGCGCCGGCAGGACGTGCCGGGCGGCGGCGCCGATCAGCCCGGCGGTGGCGTCGCAGGCCTGCACCAGCAGCCCGAGCCGGTTCGCGGTGACCTCCGGCGAGGCCGGCGGCGACATCGCCAGCAGGGTGCCGACCGCCCGGTCGGCGCGCGCCACCGCCGCCGGGGTCGCGCCCGGGTGGTAGGCGGCGGCCACCGCGGCGACCGCCGGCACGGCCGCCGTCGGGTCGGCCAGGCCGAGCCGGGCCGCCAGCACCTCCAGCGGTACGCGCCGCGCCAGGCGCGCCATCACGTCGAGCCGCCCGCCGGCCCGGTCGATCTCGTCCTCGGTCAGCCGGCCGGCGGCGGTCCGCAGCTCGTCCGGGTCGAGCTTCGCCAGCACGGCCACGCCGACCGCGCGCCGCGCCGGGTGATGTTCCCGGTCACTGAACCGGCTCACCGCGCCACGCAGCCAGGCCAGGGTGCCCGGTGGCCCGCCGGGTGCGGTCGGCACCACGCAGTCGGGGTGGGTCAGCACGGCGGTCACGTCCGCGTGCAGCGTGACGGACCAGCCGCCCTCGACGTCGGGGACGGGCGGCCCGCAGGGGGCCGTGGCGGCGATTGTCGACCAGCTCATGACCGGAACGCTAGGCCTGGAACCCTTCGGCCCCCACCGAACCGTCTCCCCCGCCGGCGTCGGTCCGGATGGCTGGGGAGGGCGGAAGGCGGGTTAGGCGCGGCCGGCGCCGGTGTCGCGGGGCGGGGCGGGAGCCAGGTCGGCGGGGTCGAGGTGGAGGGTGGCGGCGAGGGCGGGCGCGCCGATCGGGGTGAGGCGGATCGCGCGGCCGGTGCCGCGTACCGTCCAGCCGAGGTCGAGGAAGCGGCGGCAGAGCGCCGCCCCGAGCGCCCCCGCCAGGTGGGGGCGGCGCTCGGTCCAGTCGAGACAGTCGCGGACCAGGGGCCGCCGGGCGGCCCGCAGCGGCTCGACCGGCACCCCGAGTTCGGCCAGCCAGTCCAGCCCGGCGGGGGTGAGGGCGAGGCCGCCCGACCGGTCCAGCACGTTCCGGGCCAGCAGCGCGTCGTACAGCCGGACACCGAGCCGCCCGGCCAGGTGGTCGTAGCAGGTCCGGGCGTACGCCAGGGCGGCGCCGGCCGACGCGGCGCGCAGGGTGCGGGGTGGGGCCGTCGGGGCGGGGGCGTGCCCGGCCAGGTCCTCGATGAGCTGGGCCACCGACGGGCCGGCGAGGCGGACGTACCGGTGCCGGCCCTGCCGCTCCTCGACCAGCAGCCCGCCGCGGACCAGCCGGGTGAGGTGGTCGCTGGCGGTGGAGGCGGCCACCCCGGCGGTGCGGGCCAACTCGCCCGCCGTCCAGGCCCGCCCGTCGAGCAGGGCCAGGCAGAAGCTGGCCCGGGTGCGGTCGGCGAGCAGCGCGGCGAGGCCGGCGACCGGACCGCCGTCGGTGCTGGTGGTGGTCATGCCCCCCATGCTGACACGCGGACGTTTCGGCGCCGACCGAACGGTGTCACCGCTCTTTGCATCGTTGCATCCAACGTTGTAGAAGCGGTGACACCGCAGTGACCTCTGTCGACACCGACCCGAGGCAGGTCTGATGGGACACCTCCACTACGGCGGCGTGCTCGCCGCCGTAGTCGGACTGGTGCTGGCGACGACGGCCTCCGCGCCGGCCGTCGCCGGTTCCGGGACCGACCGCTACCGCAACCCGGTCTCCGCCGGATTCGCCGGATTCGCCGACACCTTCGCCGACCCGGTCGTCGTCCGCGGCGCGTCCGAGGGCCCGGTCCTTACGGCCGGCCGTCGAGGTCGCTGACCGTACGTGTCTCGCCGTCGTAGCTGCGCGCCGCGACGAACTCCCCGCTCGGCCGGTCGGCGCCGGCCAGCGCCCGGGCCAGCCGCCGGTCGGCGTCCCGGAACCGCAGCGCCAGGCTCAGGTGCGGGATCCACCGCCCCGGCAGGTGCCACGGATTCTGCCCGGGCGCGCCGGCCAGCACGTCCCAGACCGCGCCGTGCAGGGCGACCAGCTCCGGTACGGGCCGGACCAGCCAGACCAGCGGGGCGCTGCCGTCGAGCACCTCGACCCGCTCGATGCGGGCCGGCAGCGGCAGCGCGGCGGCGCAGAGGTCGGCGAGGCGCCGCTCGGTGCCGGGCGGGAACTCGTCGACCGAGGCGAGGGTCAGGTGCGGCCGGTTGGTGGGGTGGATGTTGCGGGCCAGACTCGACATCCCGGCGGCGGCGAGCCGGTCCCAGGCCGCCCGGACCGTCTCCTCAAGGGGCGGGGAGCAGACCAGTTCGACCGTGCGCACCCGGCCAGGCTAGTCGCCGTCGGTGTGCGGGGACGTCCCCCGGGAATGCGGGCGGGGTGGACGCGCTGACCGAGACCGATGAACGCCACCTGCGCCGGGCGGTGGAGCTGGCCGGGGCCGCCCGGGACGCCGGGGACGGCCCGTTCGGCTCGCTGCTGGTCGACGCCGACGGGCGGGTGCTGGCGGAGGAGGTCAACACCGAGCGGACCGACGACGACATCACCGCCCACCCGGAGCTGAAGCTGGCCCGCTGGGCGGCCCGGCAGCTGGCTGCCGAGACGGCCGCGCACAGCACCATGTACACCTCCTGCCAGCCCTGCCGCATGTGCGCCACCGCCATCGAGCGCTCCGGCCTCGGGCGGGTGGTGTACGCGCTCAGCGCCGAGCAGCTGGCCGACCTGCGCCCCTCCGCGGCGCGGACGCCCGTGGCGTACGCCGGTCCGGCCCTGTACGACGAGGCCCGGGCCCCGGTCGAGGGGCCCTAGAGCCAGCCCGCCTCACGGGCGATCCGGACCGCCTCCGCCCGGTCGGTCGCACCGAGCTTCTGCACGCTGGCCGCCAGGTGGTTGCGGACCGTGCCGGCGGCCAGGTGGGTACGCCGGGCGATCACCGCGACCGGGGTGCCGTACTCGGCCAGCCGCAGCGTCTCCAGCTCCCGCGGGGTGAGCGGGCAGGGCGGCAGGGTCAGCGCGTCGGCGGCCAGCGCCGGGTCGACGTAGCGCTCGCCGGCATGGACCCGGCGGATCACCTCGGCGAGCGCGCCGCCGGGGGCGCCCTTGGCCAGGAAGCCGCGGGCCCCGGCGGTCAGCGCCCGGCGCAGGTGGCCGGGACGGCCGTGCCCGGTCAGGATCACCACCGCGCAACCGGGCAGCGCCCGGCCGAGCTCCGCTGCGACCTCGATCCCGCCCGGCGGCGGCATCTCCAGGTCGACCACGGCGACGTCCGGCCGGTGGGCCCGGGCGGCGTCCACCGCGGTACGGCCGTCGCGGGCCTGGGCCACCACCTCGATGTCGCCCTCCAGGCCGAGCAGGGCGGCGAGGGCCTGCCGGATCAGCTCCTCGTCGTCGGCGAGCAGCACGCGGATCACGTGGTCACCGGCACGGTCGCCCGGAGGGTGAAGACACCGGCCTCCCGGCGGGCGACGAAACCCCGCCGGTGGACGCCAGCCGCTCGGCCAGGCCGCGCAGCCCGTGGCTGTGACCGTCCGGGCCGACGTGCGGGTCGACGCCGTCGTTGCTCACCGTCACCGTGGCCACGGCACCGTCCCAGCTGATCTCGATCCGGCACCAGCCCGCCCGGCTGTGCCGCAGCACGTTGGTGGCGGCCTCCCGGAGCACCGCACCCAGCTCGGCGGCGGCGCCGGCCGGCAGCTCCCCCGGCGGCCGTACGACGTCGCAGCGCACCCCGCACGAGCGCAGCACCTCCCGCACCGCGGCGAGCTGCTCGGACAGGTCGACCGTCCGGTACCCGTGCACCGCCTCGCGGACCCGGTGCAGCGCCGAACCGGCGAGGCGCTGCACCTCGGCCGCCTCCCGACCGGCCCGCCCGGCGTCGACCGGCGCGAGCCGGGCGGCGAGCTCCGCCTTCAGCGCGATCACCGTGAGGTCGTGCCCGAGCAGGTCGTGCACGTCCCGGGCGAAGCGGAGCCGCTCCTCGGCGGCGGCCAGCCGGGCCCGGGCGTCGTGCCCCTGCCGGGCCTCCACGAGCAGGTCCCAGAACCACACCTGCACCCAGTTGACCGCCGCGATCCCGGCCCCGACGCCCCCGGTGATCGCCAACTGGGAGCCGACCGGGCCGCCGGTCCAGGCGGCCACCGCGAGCGAGGTCACCACCGTCAGCGCGGCGGCGAGCGCGGCGCCGGACCGCAGCAGCAGCGGGGTCATCCCGACCAGCGAGGCGCCGAGCCAGGCCCAGGTCGGCCACCGGCCGGCCGCCACCGGGCCGACCAGCGGCACGCTCAGCGCCGCGACCAGGGCGAACGCGACCTCGAACCGGTGCCGCCACCGCTGGGCCAACCAGGGCGTGACCGCGGCGTAGAGCACGCCGGCCTGCGCGACGGCGAACGCGGCGACGCCCACCGCGCCGAGGGTCAGCCGCACCGGATCGGGCTCCCGGGTCAGCCCGACGCCGGGCAGCAGCAGGCTGGTCCAGAGGCTGGTGGCCAGCGACGCGAGGGTGACCTGACGGGCGCGGCGCAGTCGCCGGTCCGCCCCCGCCGTCCCGACCGTCATGTCCGCCGATCCTAGGGCCCCGTTCGGTCCCGTCCACCCCTGCGGAATGTCACGGACCGCCCGTGCGTTCCGCACGGCTTTCCCGTGACGGTCGCGCCTGTTCCCCGGCGCGGGTAGGCCGCAGGGTCGAAACATGTCCGAGACGCTCGCCGTACCCGCTCCCCCGCCGACTCCCGCGGACCGCCCCGGCCGCCGCCTGCTGCGGCACCTGGCCGAGATGACCGTCGCCATGGCGGTCGGGATGCTGCTGCTCGGTCCGCTCTGGCGTACGGCCGGCGCGGCGCTGGGCCTCTCCGCCGCGCTGGCCCGCCCGGAGGTCGCCGCCCTCGTGATGGCGACCGACATGTCGATCGGGATGGCGGTGTGGATGTGGCACCGGGGCCACGGGGCCCGCGCCACCGCCGAGATGGTCGCCGCCATGTACGTGCCGTTCCTGCTGCTGCTCGTGCCCTTCGCCGCCGGGCTGGTCGGCGGGGACGGCCTGCTGCTCGGCGGCCACCTGTTGATGGTGCCGGCGATGGTCCTGGTCGCCCTGCGGCACCGGCGCCACCACCCGACGCCGGCGCCACGGCACCCGGTGGTCGCCGCGCTGGCGGCCCGCTGGCCGACCTGGCTGGCGCTGCTGATGACGGTCGACAACTGGGTCGCCCCGGTGGTCCTGCCGCCGTGGAGCCTGCTGGTGCTGCCCGCCGGCTACCTGCTGATCGGCACGCTGCGCCGGCAGTGGCGTACCCCGGGCGCGCTGCCGGCGCAGCTGGCCGGCCTGGCGGGCTGGACCGCCCTGGCCGGGCTGGCCGCCGTGGCCGACGACGGGCCGGCGCGGTGGCTGGTGGCCGCCGGCTGGCTCGGGCACGCCGGCTGGGACGTGGCGCACCACCGGCGCGGCGCGGTGGTGCCGCGTGGGTACGCCGAGTGGTGCGCCGTCCTGGACACCGTCGTCGGGCTCACCATGGTGCTGGCCATCGTCGGGTGAACGTGTCGGGGGTGACCGTTGTGCCGGTCGCCGCGACGGGCCGGCGGGGGTGATGAAAGGCTTGGCGCATGAGTTCCGCACCAACACCGACCGACCCCATCCCCTCCGCCGACACCGACGAGGGCATCGCCTTCGCGGATCTCGGGCTGCGCGCCGAGCTGCTGGGCGCGCTCTCCGCGCTCGGCTACGAGGAGCCGACCCCGATCCAGCGGGAGGCGATCCCGCCGCTGCTGGCCGGCCGGGACCTGCTGGGGCAGGCGGCGACCGGTACGGGCAAGACCGCCGCGTTCGCCCTCCCGCTGCTGCAGCGGATGCCGGACGACCGGAGCGGCGGCAACCCGGTGTCGCTGGTGCTGGTGCCCACCCGGGAGCTGGCGGTGCAGGTCTCCGAGGCGTTCCACCGCTACGGCAAGGACCTCGGCACCCGGGTCCTGCCGATCTACGGCGGCCAGCCGATCGGCCGTCAGCTGCGCGCCCTGGACATGGGCGTAGACGTGGTGGTGGCCACCCCCGGCCGGGCGCTGGACCACATCGCCCGGGGCACCCTGCGGCTGGGTTCGCTCGCCACCGTGGTGCTGGACGAAGCGGACGAGATGCTCGACATGGGCTTCGCGGAGGACATCGAGGCGATCCTGGAGCACGCCCCGGCGCAGCGGCAGACGGTGCTCTTCTCGGCGACCATGCCGTCCCGGATCGACGGGCTGGCCCGCAAGCACCTGACCGACCCGCAGCGCATCCAGATCGAACGCGAACGGCCGGTCGCCGGCGAGGCGCCCCGGGTGCGGCAGAGCGCATACATCGTGGCCCGGGGGCACAAGCCGGCGGCGCTGGGCCGGGTGCTGGACGTGGAGTCCCCGACCGCGGCGATCGTCTTCTGCCGCAGCCGGGAGGAGGTGGACCGGCTCACCGAGACGATGAACGGCCGGGGCTACCGGGCGGAGGCGCTGCACGGCGGGATGAGCCAGGAGCAACGGGACCGGGTGATGGGCCGGCTCCGCTCGGGCACCGCCGACCTGCTGGTCGCCACCGACGTGGCGGCCCGTGGGCTCGACGTCGAGCAGCTCACCCACGTGGTCAACTACGACGTGCCGTCGGCGCCGGAGTCGTACGTGCACCGGATCGGCCGGGTGGGCCGGGCCGGCCGGGAGGGCGTGGCGATCACCCTCGCCGAGCCACGCGAGCACCGGATGCTCAAGACCATCGAGCGGGTCACCGGGCAGCGGATCGCCATCGACAAGATCCCGACGGTGGCGGACCTGCGGACCCGGCGCCTGGAGCTGACCCAGGCCGCGCTGCGGGAGAGCCTGCTGGAGGACGACCTCGATCCGTTCCGCGTGATCGTGGAGTCACTGTCGGACGAGTTCGACATGATGGAGGTCGCCCTCGCCGCGGTGAAGCTGGCCCACGAGGCGACCCTGCCCGGCGCCCCCGACGAGGTGGAGATCCCGCAGGTCGCGGTCCGTCCGCAGCGGGAGACCCGGCCCGGGTACGAGGGCCGCGGCGGGGAGCGGCGTGGCGGCGGCGCCCGACCGCGTACCGGCGGCACCACGCAGGTCTTCATCGGGCTGGGCCGACGCGCCGGGGTCCGGCCGCAGGACCTGGTCGGGGCGATCACCGGGGAGACCCAGCTCAGCGGCCGGGACATCGGCTCGATCGAGATCGCCGACCGGTTCTCGCTGGTCGAGGTGCCGGTCGGGGTCGCCGACGAGGTGATCAACGGGCTGCGCGGCAGCACCATCAAGGGCCGCAAGACCACCGTACGGCTGGATCGTGACGGCGACGGGGGCGGCGAGCGCCGCTTCGAGGGGGCCGACCGGCGCGAGCGCCGCGACTTCGGTGCCGACCGAGGCGACCGACGCTGAGCCACGCACGAAGGCCCCCTGCCGGTCCGGCAGGGGGCCTCCGTGTATCCCGCCAGGGGGCGGGTGGTGGTCAGGCCGCGCTGAGCTTCTGGCCGCCGAGCGTCTCCACGTCGACGTCGGCGGGGCGCAGCGCCAGGGCGAGCACGTCGGCGACGTCGGCGAGGGTGTGGATGGTCAGCGCCTCGCGGACCTCGGTGGGCAGGTCGTCGAGGTCCGGCTCGTTACGGGCCGGGATGATCACCTCGGTCAGGCCGGCCCGGTGGGCGGCGAGCAGCTTCTGCTTCACGCCGCCGATGGGCAGCACCCGGCCGGAGAGGGTCACCTCGCCGGTCATCCCGAACTCGGGGCGGACCGGCCGGCCGGTCACCAGCGACGCCAGCGCGGTGACCATGGTGATGCCGGCGCTGGGGCCGTCCTTGGGCACCGCGCCAGCCGGGAAGTGCACGTGGATCCGCCGCCCGGCGAGGGCGTTCGGGTCGATGCCGAAGCGTCGCCCGTTGGACCGCAGGTACGACAGCGCGATGTGCGCGGACTCCTTCATCACGTCCCCGAGCTGGCCGGTCAGGGTCAGCCCCGGCTCGCCCTCCATGCTGGTCGCCTCGATGAAGAGCACGTCGCCGCCGGCGCCGGTGACCGCGAGGCCGGTCGCCACGCCGGGCACCGCCGTCCGCTCGGCCGACTCCGGGGTGAACTTGGGCCGGCCCAGGTAGCGGGCCAGGTTGCCGTTGTCCACCCGCACCGCGGCCGGGTCGCTCGCCAGCTCGACGGCGACCTTGCGGAGGATCTTCGCGAGGGCGCGTTCGAGCTGCCGGACGCCGGCCTCCCGGGTGTACTCCCCCGCGATCCGGGCCAGCGCCTCGTCGGCGACGGCGACCTCGTCGGCGGTCAGCCCGGCCCGCTCCCGCTGCCGGGGCAGCAGGTGGTCGCGGGCGATGGCCACCTTCTCGTCCTCGGTGTAGCCGTCCAGGGTGACCAGCTCCATCCGGTCCAGCAGCGGGCCGGGGATGGTCTCCACCACGTTCGCGGTGGCCAGGAAGAGCACGTCGGACAGGTCGAGGTCGACCTCCAGGTAGTGGTCCCGGAAGGTGTGGTTCTGCGCCGGGTCCAGCACCTCCAGCAGGGCGGCGGCCGGGTCGCCGGAGTAGCCGACGGCCAGCTTGTCCACCTCGTCGAGGAGCACGACCGGGTTCATCGAGCCGGCCTCGCGCAGCGCGCGGACGATCCGGCCGGGCAGCGCGCCGACGTAGGTGCGCCGGTGGCCGCGGATCTCCGCCTCGTCGCGGACGCCGCCGAGGGAGACCCGGACGAAGTTGCGGCCGAGCGCCCGGGCGACGGACTCGCCGAGGCTGGTCTTGCCGACGCCGGGCGGGCCGGCGAGGGCGAGCACCGCGCCGGAGCCGCGCCCGCCGACGACGCCGAGGTTGCGCTCGGCCCGGCGGTTGCGCACCGCGAGGTACTCCAGGATGCGGTCCTTCACGTCGGCCAGGCCGGCGTGGTCGGCGTCGAGCACCGCGCGCGCCGCGGCCAGGTCGGTGTTGTCCTCGGTACGCGTGCTCCACGGCATCTCGAGCACGGTGTCGAGCCAGGTGCGGATCCAGCCGGCCTCCGGGGAGGCGTCGCTGGCCCGCTCGAGCTTGCCGACCTCGCGCAGCGCCGCCTCGCGGACCTTCTCCGGCAGGTCGGCGCTCTCCACCCGGCTGCGGTAGTCGGCGGAGCCGTCCGGCTCGTCCTCGCCGAGCTCCTTGCGGATCGCGGCGAGCTGCTGGCGCAGCAGGAACTCGCGCTGGGACTTCTCGAGTCCCTCGCGGACGTCGCTGTTGATCTGCTCGGTGACCTCCTGCTCGGCGAGGTGGTCCTTCACCCAGCCGACGAGGAGCTCCAGCCGGGCGGTGACGTCCGGCGCGGCGAGCAGTTCGGTCTTCTGCGCCAGGCTGAGCCAGGGCGCGTAGCCGGCCGCGTCGGCCAGCTCGGAGAGGTCGGTCATCCGCTCCATGGCGTCGATGACCTGCCACGCGCCGCGCTGCTGGAGGACCGAGGTCATCAGCGCGCGGTACTCGCGGGCGAGTTCCCGGGCCTTGCCGGCCGGGGCGGGTTCGTCGAGTTCGGTCGCCTCGACCCAGAGGGCGGCGCCGGGTCCGGGGACGCCGGAGCCGATCCGGGCGCGGGACAGGCCGCGGACGACGGCGGCGGGCTCCCCGTCGGGCAGCCGGCCGACCTTTTCGATGGTGGCGACCGTGCCGACGGAGCCGTACTCGCCGTCGATGCGGGGCACGGCGAGGAGCTTCTTGTCGCCGGTGGCGCGGGCCGCGTCGACCGCGGCCTGGGTGGTCGGGTCGAGGGTCACCGGGATGACCATGCCGGGCAGCAGGACGGCGTCGGTCAGCGGAAGTACCGGAAGAGTTGCCATCGAACACCTGCTATCACGTTGAGATTGAGCGTGTCAGGCTCAAGTAACAAAGCGTTCCCCTTGTTCCGGGCTGTGACCCACGCCACGTCTCCGGCCCGGCCGGCGGCCGCCCCCGTCCCCCCGGCGCCCGGCCGGCGGCGGACGATTTCGCGACCGGATTAGGCGACCCGCCGAATGGCAAACCGCGGGTATTGTTGCGAATTCGCCGCGCCATACGTCAAACTCTTAGCCACACCCCGCCCGACACAGGGAGCAATGGCGATGGCAAGGAAAGTAATCACCGTTCTGACCGACGACCTGGACGGCGGAAAGGCCGATCGGACCGTCGAGTTCAGCCTGGACGGCGTGGCGTACACCATCGACGTCTCCGACGAGAACGCGGGCGTCCTGCGCAAGGCGCTGGACCCGTACATCAGCGCTGGCCGGCGGATCGGCCGCGGACCGGTCGAGGCCGCCCGCGCCGCGCGCCGCCCGGGGCGCCCGGCCACCTCCGGAATGGACCGCGAGCAGAACCGGGCCATCCGGGAATGGGCCGCCAAGAACGGCTACGAGATTTCCGAGCGGGGCCGCATCCCGGTCTCGGTGGTGGAGGCGTACAAGAACCGCTGAGCGGTCGGGTATCACCTTCGGGCACGCCGGGGTCACGCTGAGAAATCGGCGTGGCCCCGGTCCGCTTTTTCAACCGTTCACAATTTCCCGCCCTGCGTGTCCACGCCACCCGGGCTGATCACTCCCCGGTCTTCCCGTCGAGGAGCTGGCGGGCCACGTCGAGCTGACCCACGTGCCGGGCGTACTCCTGGAGCAGGTGGAAGAGGATCCGGCCGAGGCTGGGCGCCTCCTCCGGCGTGCGGAACCGACCACCCAGCTCCGCCGGGCGATCCAGCGGCACCCCCTCGACGATCCGGCCGGTCCACGCCACCTCGCTCCGGTACTCCCGCCACACCTGGTCGCCCGGCAGGCCGCGGACGTCCCACTCCGCGTCGTCGTCGTCGCCGGGCGGGCAGGGCGGCACGGCCTCGGCGGCGAAGCCCCAGCGGATCCAGCGCCGCTCCACCCAGCCCAGGTGGCGGACCAGCCCCAGCGGCGCCCAACCGAGGCCGTCGACCGGCGTCCGCAGCGCGGCCTCGGAGAGCCCGGCGGTCTTGCGCGCCAGCGCCCGGCGGTACCAGTCGAGGTAGCCGAGCAGCAGCTCGCGCGGTTCGCTGACGTCGTTGCCCGGCCCGTCCAGCAGCGCCGGGAAGCGCTCGGTCGACATCCGTCGACGGTACGGCCCGAGGGTGAGCCGCGCCACCATGATCGACGCTGGCCCGCAAGAGTGTCGTACCCCTGGACTGTAATGACCGGAGCGGTTAGCAGGCATTACACAGACGACTCTCGGGGGTGGCGCATGGCGACCTGGTGGCGGCAGACGGCGGGGGGACTCCCGCGCACGTTCTGGTATCTCTGGACCGCCACCCTGATCAACCGGCTGGGCAGCTTCGTCGCCATCTACCTCGGTGTCTACCTGGTCTCGGTACGCCACTTCGACGCGTCGTACGCCGGGATGGTGATCGGGTTGCACGGCGCCGGCAGCGCGGTCGGCACGCTGCTCGGCGGGATCGTCGCGGACCGGTGGGGGCGGCGGCCGGCCATGCTGGCCGGCAACGTCACCGCCGCGGCCACCGCGAGCACCCTCGGGCTGAGCACCCAGCCGGTCGCCATCGCACTGCTCACCCTGCTGCTCGGGCTCTTCCTCGGCGTCGCCCGGCCGGCCTTCACCGCCACCATCATCGACGTGGTCGGCGAACGCGACCGGCTGCGGGCGATGACGCTCAACTACTGGGCGATCAACATCGGCTTCTCGGTGGCCGCAACCGTTGCCGGCCTGCTGGTCCGGGTGGACCCGCTGCTGCTCTTCCTGGTCAACGCCGCCGTGCTGCTCGGCACGGCCGCGCTGATCGCGGTCAAGGTGCCCGAGTCCCGACCGGCCCCGGTCACGGTCGGACAGTTCACCCGGGCGGACCGGGGTGGATTCGGCGTGGTGCTACGGGACCCGGTCTTCCTGACCTTCACCGCGCTCACCGGGCTGGCCTGGCTCTGCATCGAGGCGAACGTGATGCTGCCGGTGGCGTTGCAGGCCGACGGGCTGCCCGCGGCGGCGTACGGGCCGATCATCGCGGTGAACGGACTGATGATCGTGGTGGGGCAGCTCTTCGTGCCGCGGCTGATCGGCCGCTTCGACCGGTCCCGCACCACAGCGGTGGCGGCGGTGGTGATCGGCACCGGCTTCGCGCTGACCGCGCTGGCGGAGAGCGTCTGGTTCTACGGGCTCGCCGTGCTGGTCTGGACGCTCGGCGAGATGATGATGACGCCGGCCAACTCGGCGCTCACCGCCGACCTCTCCCCCGCCGCCCAGCGCGGCCGCTACCAGGGCGTCTACTCCCTCGGATACGCCTTCGCCACCTTCGGCGGCCCGACCGTCGGCGGGCTGGTCACCGACCGGTTCGGCGACACCGCGCTCTGGCTGGGCCTGTTCGGCCTGGCCCTGCTGGTGGCGGTCGGCAACCTGCTCGCCGCGCCGGCCCGGACCCGGCGGATCGGCGCGCTGCGGGCCCCGGACGATGAGCCGGCCCGACCGGCGCCCGCGCTGGTCTGACGGAAACGGCGGAGCCGCCCGGGGCGTACCCCCCGGGCGGCTCCGGCCGTCGACCGACCCGGTCTCAGTTGACCTCGATCCGCACCACGTCGAAGGCGGGGGTCTGGTTGGCCCGCTCCATCATCGGGATGCGGTGCGAACCGTCACCGGCCCAGACGGCGCACTGCGCGAGACCCGACTGCGGCAGCCCGGGGATCTGGATCTGCACGTCGTCCGGCTGGGCGCCGCCCCGACCGTCCTCGGTCGCCACGAAGAACGCCGGTACGTCCTGCGGGCTCGGGGGCTGCCGGGTGTCGTTGAGCATCCGGCACGCGGTGTGGAAGTGCCCGCGGACCAGGCCCTGGTCGTTCAACAGCGAGCTCTCCAGGTAGTAACCGCCCTGGCCGGCCGCGAGGAAGCGGTCCCGGACCAGGTTCTTCGTGGTGACCCGGAGGGTGAACGGCTGGTTCCGGTTGACCTGGTTCGGGAATTGCGTGATGAGCAGCGAGGGATTGTTCGCGGCCGCACCCACCTCACCGAAAGCGGTGCTCACACAGCGGTTCCCGTTCTGGAAACCGTCGTGCGGCTGGAGCTTGCTGTTGGTGCAGTCCTTGGCGAGGACGCCCAGCCCGTTGCCGTTGTCACCGCCGTTGTTGTTGCCGCCGTTCTGGCCGCCGTTGTCGGTCTGACCACCGTTCTGGCCACCGTTGTCGTTCTGGCCGCCGTTCTGACCGCCGCCGTTCTGGCCGCCGGTGTTCCCACCGGCGTTCTGACCGGCGTCGGCGAGGGCGCACTGGGCGAGCTGGTCGAGCCCCTGCGGCCGCTGCGCCACCCGCCCGATCGCGGTCGCGATCCGGTTCAACGTCGCCTTCCGCTTGTCGGCCAGGGGCCGCAGGATCGTGCTGTTGATGAAGTCCTGGCCGTTGCGGCCGCCGTCGGCGGCGAGCCGTCGGTTGGCCTCGGCGATCTGGGCGTCCAACAGGGCGAGGTTGCGGTCCACCTCGTTGCGCGCCTGGTCGGGGACCTGCGGAAGCTTGCCCTTCACGTCCGGGCAGGCCACGGTGGGCGGGCCGGCCGCGGCCCCGCCGCCGGCCTTGACCGCCTGGCACTCGGCGACGGACATCTGCCCGTCACCCCAGTGGTTGCGCACCCAGCGGCCGTTCTGCCACGTCCGGGTGGTGCTGCCCTGGCCGGTCGGCGAGGTGGCGCCGGGGCTCGGCTGGAGGCAGGACGCCGAGGCGGTGCGGGTGTACGTCCGCCGGTCCTGGGCGGACGAGATCTGGGTCACGGCGACGATTCCGCCGAAGACCGCGAGCGTGCCGACAACGGCCAGCATTCGCTTGCTCCGCGCGTTACCGGATGGCCGGCGCGCCCGTGTGGACCTGCGCATCGAATTGCTCTCCTTCTCGATCCGGTGGCTGACTCGTGACCCCGGCGGACCGACGGAATTCGGGGTGAGGATCACTGCGACGTTCCGGTCGCACGTCGATGACCGACGATGCCCTTTCCGCACCGTCTCCCGCGCCTTCCGGCGCGGCTGGAAGAACTGGGTCCATTCCCGCTTAGGTACGGAGCGGCGGCGGCGAAGGTTCAAGCCCGAATCGGGAAAGTTCCGCACCAGCGGTCCGGCCGAGCGGCCACGGTCGGCGGCACATCACGGTCATTGGCCCGTCACGGTCGGCGCGCGCGGGCGCGGCGGGCGTGGCCCCGGGTGGCGGCGCGAGCCGCGCGGCGGTGGGCGGTGTCAGTCGGCGCAGAGGTGCGCGAAGGCGAAGTCGCCCTCCATCTGGTCCTCGTGGGACGCGAGGAGCCGGATGTCGCGGCGGAGCTGGTCCCGGTCCATCAGCGACGGCGGCTCGCCGGCGTCGAGGCCGCGCAGCCGCTCCCCCACCGCCAGGGCGGAGAGGTCCTCGGCGAGACGCGCCGGGTCGACTCCGCAGGAGAACCGCTGCGGGTAGAGCCGGACCCGCTCGACCAGGCACCGTCCGGGCCGCACCCCGACCCAGCTCCACCCCTCGGCCGGGCCGTTCTTCCAGCGGGCGTGCAGGCCCCGGACGATCGGGTCGGCGAGGCGCCGATCCACGTACGCCTCGACGACGGCGGCCCGGGTCAGCGCGCCGAGGTCGTTGACGTGCCCGCTGCGGCCGTCGGGCAGCCGGCCGACGATGTCCCGGAAGCCGACCGGCTCGACACCCTCCGGCCCGGCCACCGTGGCGTCCGCGTAGCCGCGCGCGTCGATGACGTACTCGACGATCCGCCGGCCGTGGTCGGCGCCGCGCAACGTCGGCGACTCGATCCGCAGCACCTCCAGGCCGACCGCCGCGCAGACCGCACTCTTCATCCGTTCGGCGCGCTGCTCCGGCGAGCCGGCGGCCGGAGCAGCGGCGATCTCCACGGCGAACAGCGGCCGACCGGTGTTCGCGGCGCAGACCACCTGGTCGAAGCCCTCCCGGATGGCGGTGCTCCACTGGTTACCGGTGATGCCCGGCGGCCGCCCGTGCACCAGCTCGCTGAGCCGGCGGGACGCGTACACGACCTGACCGGCCCGGGTGAGCAGCGGCTCGCCCCCGGTCGTGATCGGACGCAGCCAGGACGCGTCCTCGCTGCCGGTGCTCGTCATCTTCGCCAATCCATCCGTCGGTCGACCGGGCCGAGTCTAGGACGTCGATCATGGTGAGCGCCTCGCCGGTGCGGCCGAATCCGGTTGCCCGGACCGGCCGGCGCCGCCGGGACGAGAGCGTGCCGGTCTTCCGCACCACCGCCCGGCGGCCGATGCGCCGGGCGGGCGGAGTCGGTGGACGGACCGGCCGGGCTGCTCGACGAGCCGGGCCTGCGCCGGTGGACCGGCCTGGACGGCGTCACCGCCTCCGGCACGCTGCCGGTGGCGCTGGTCGCGGTCCGGGTGGACGAGCCGCCCGGCGCGCCGGAGCGGTTCGGCCGGCGCAGCGCCGCCCGGGAGACGCAGGCGGTGCTCGCGGCGGTCACCGGCGGGCTGGCCCGGTCGTACCCGTTCGTCACCTTCGGGGTGCACGCGCCGGTCACCGTGACCGACCGTCGGCCCCTGCCGGTGACGGACGTGCGGCACGCGGTGGAGTGGGCGGCGCGGGAGGGCGTGCCGGTGGCGACCCTCGCCGCGGAGCCGGCCCGGGTCGCGGCGGGCGCGCGCTGACCACCGGGAGCATCGCCACGTCGCGGAGGACTGGCGACGGCGGGAACGGGTACGCCGCGCCCATGAGCCGGCCGGTACGAGCGGAGGTGGGCATGACGCGGCAGCAGTTCGGATTCCTCGCCGGATTCCTCCTGGTGGCGGTCTGGGCGCTCGGCGGGGCGGGCGTCGCCGCGGCCGCCACCCTGGCCGGTCTGGTCGGCTGGCTCCTGGTCCGGGTCCTCGACGGCGAGGTCACCGTGGCCGGGTTCGCCGACCGGACGGCCCCGCCACGCCGGCGCTGACCGGGGCCCCGATGACCGGCACCCTGCCCCGCCGCGGACGCACCACTCCCACCGGCTCCGACGCCGGCCCGCCCCGCTGGCCAGAGGAGCGGATCGCCCGGCTCGCCGAGGACGCCGCGCGGCGCACCGCAGCCGTTTCCGCCCCGGCGGCGACCGTCCGCGCCGACGGCCGGGCCGCCTGCGTCGACCTCGACCTCGCCGTCGACCACGGCGCACACCTTCCAACGGTCGCCGAGGCGGTACGCCGTCGGGTGGCGGCCCAGGTCGAGGCGCAGACCGGGCTGACCGTGGCGGGCGTCACCGTCACCGTGGTGGACCTGCTCCTGCCCGAACGGGACGACGGCATCCCACCGGACAGCGGAGGCTGAGGTGCGGACGGCCAACCGGATCGCCACGCTGCTGCTCGCCGTCGCCCTGCTCGTCGGCGGCATCCTCGTCGCGGTCGAGGGGACGCTCGCCGCGCTCGGCCGCCCCGGCCTGCTGCTCCCCCGTGGCCACGCCGCCCTGACCGGCACCCGCTGGCAGGACGCCCCGGCCCGGAGCGTCGCCGCCACCGTCACCCTGATCGGCCTGGTCGTCCTCACCGCCGAGCTGCTCCGGTGGCGGCCGACCCGGCTGCGGCTCGACGGCGACGACGGATGGCACCTGCACCGGCGCTCGGTCGAACGACGCCTGGCCCGCGCGGTCCGCTCGGTGCCGAGCGTACGGCGGGCCCGGGTGCGGATCCGTCGGCGCGGGGACGCCTGGCGGCCCCGGGTGACCGCCACCGGCGATCCGGCGGCCCGCTCGGACGTCGAGTTCGCCGTGCACCGCGAGCTGGACCGGCTGGCCGCGCCGACGTGCGGGCGGGTCGAGGTCCGGCTGGTCCCCGCCCGGCGGGCGGCATGAGCAACGCCGCGCACCGGCTGCTCTGGACGGTCGTCGCCCTGCTGCTGACCGCCCTGGGCGGCACCGGCCTGGCGGTGAGCCTGGGCCGGCTGCCGGGCGCCGACAGCCCGCTGCTCGGCGCTGGCCTGCTGCGCTGGTGGCGGGCCGGCACGCCGTGGAGCGCCCTGGCGGTGGTGGTCGGCGGGGTGCTGCTGGCCCTGCTCGGCCAGCGGCTGCTCGCCCGGGAGCTGCGGGCGCCGGGCCGGCTGGCGGGCACCCTGGTGCACGGCGGCGACGGGGGCGGGCGTACCCGGGTGGCGAGCGGGGTGCTCACCGGCGCGCTGGAGCGGGACCTGCTCCGGGAACCCGGGGTGCGCCGGGCGCGGGTGCTGCTCACCGGCCCGACCGGTCGGCCCGACTTCTGGGTGGAGGTGCAGCTCGACCCCCGGGCCGGCACCGCCGCCGTCCGCGCGCACGTCGACGCCGCCGTCCGGCGGTTCGCCGCGACCGTCGGCTGCCGGCCCGCCCACCTGGACGTCACCGCCCGGGTGGACGCGGAGTTCTGACCGGGCGCGGTCAACGCCAGACGACCACCTCGGAGAGCGGCTCGCCGGCGATGTCCGGCACCGTGGCGGCCGCCGCCGGGTAGCCGACCGGGATGATCAGGTTGCCGCGCTCCTCGGCGGGCCGGTCGAGCAGCGGGCACCGCTTCATTCTGGGGGTTGAGAGCTGTTGCACGCTGTTTCATCTTCTATCAATTTCCTTATAGGATAGTCGCGTGAGGTTGGGCGTGTGGGCGGCACGCAACGGTGTGCACTACCAGACCGCTTGGCGGTGGGCTAGGGACGGCAAGATGCCCGTGCCAGTGGTGCGTACCGCTACCGGGACTTGGCTAGTGCAGGAGCCTGACGCCCCTGCGGCTGGCCGGGTGGTGGCGTACTGCCGGGTGTCCTCGTCTGACCAGAAGCCTGACCTGGATCGGCAGGTTGCCCGGGTGGTCGCGGGAGCGACCAGGGTCGGGCTTGCGGTGGGTGAAGTCGTCACGGAGGTCGGCTCCGGACTGAACGGCCGGCGTCGCAAACTCGCCCGTGTCCTCGCCGATCCCGAAGCGGCGGTGATCGTGGTCGAGCACCGCGATCGCCTGGCCCGCTTCGGTGTGGAGCACCTGGAGGCCGCCCTGGCCGCCTCGGGCCGTCGCCTGATCATCCTCGATGCACAGGAGGCCGGCGATGATCTGGTGCGGGACATGACCGAGGTGCTGACCTCGATGTGCGCCCGCCTGTACGGGCGCCGGTCGGCCCGACACCGGGCCGACGCCGCACTGCGCGCCGCAGCGGAGGCCGAGTGAAGAAGTTCCAGCCGCAGCCGGGCTTCGTGGTGCAGGCGTACCGGTTCGCTCTGGACCCCAACGCCGCGCAGGAGCAGGCGCTGCGCTCGCACTGCGGCGCAGCCCGCGCGGCCTACAACTGGGCGGTGGGCTGGGTGTCGGCGTCGTGGTGGCAGCGCCGCGCCGAAGAGTCCTACGGGCTCGCCGGGCCGGAGTTGACCGAGTGGCGGCCGTGGTCGCTGCCAGCCCTGCGTAAGGCGTTCAATCAGGTCAAGCGCACCGATCCGCGGTTTGCCGACTGGTGGGAGGAGAACTCCAAGGAGGCCTACAACACCGGCCTCGCCAACGCCGCCGCGGCGTTTGACAACTACGCCAAGTCCAAGCGTGGGCAGCGCAAGGGCGGGCGGGTGGGTATGCCCCGCCGGAAGTCGAAACACAAGGCGCGCTTGGCCTGCCGATTCACCACCGGCACGATCCGCGTGGAGCCGGACCGCCGTCATGTCACCCTGCCCAGACTGGGCACGATCCGCACCCACGAATCCACACGCAAGCTTGAGCGCCGTATCGCGGGCGGCAGCGCCCGCATCCTCTGCGCCACTGTGAGGTTCGAGCGCGGGCGCTGGTTCGTCTCCTTCCAAGTCGAGGTCGAACGCGCCGAGCGCACCCCGGCCCGCCCGGACGTCGCGGTCGGGGTGGACCTGGGCGTGAAATGCCTCGCCGTCCTCGCCGACGGTCAAGGCGAGATCCGCCACGTGCCCAACCCGGCGCACTACGACACCGCCCTGAAGGCCCTCAAACGCCTGTCGCGGCGGGTTTCCCGCCGCCAAGGGCCAGACCGGCGCACCGGCCAGACGCCCTCGAAACGGTGGCTGAAAGCCAACGCGGAACGTAACCGGGTACACCACCAGGTGGCGAACCTGCGTACCGACGCGCTGCACAAAATCACCACAGCGATCAGCGCCGAGTACGGCACGGTGGTGGTCGAAGACCTGAACGTCGCCGGGATGCTCCGCAATCGGCGCCTGGCAAGGAAGATCGCCGACGCCGGATTCGGAGAGATCCGGCGACAACTGACCTACAAGACCGGCTGGAACGGTGGACAGGTCCAAGTCGCCGACCGCTGGTTCCCTTCCTCGAAGACCTGCTGCGGGTGCGGCGCGGTGAAAGCCAAACTGCCGCTGCACGCGCGCACTTTCTGCTGCGATGTATGCGGCCTGGTGATGGACCGGGACGCTAACGCCGCCTGCAACCTCGCCGCCCTTGCGGCGGCCAGCACCACCGGTACCGGAGTGGCCGGAGACCGGGGCGCGAAAGCGCCGAAGCCTCGTGGAGCCGACCAGAAGACCCGCGTCACCCTCCCCAGCCGAATGGCCGGGGCGGGGCGGGCAGGTGGCGCAACCCTGCCACGACAGCGGCAGGCGGAAGCGAGAGACCGTCATCAGGACACCGCGACCCTCACGTTGCGGTGACACCGTTACGGACCTTCCATGCGGAAAACGCACGGATTGCTGAGACCTGACGATGGGATCAGCAACGGCCGACGGCAGTCCCGGCCAACGGACCGACGGGCGTCGACGTGTCGCCGGTACGGCATGATCGAGGTCGGATCGGCGGCGGAGGGGAGCGACAGGTGCGGGTGGTCTCCCTGGTGCCGTCCCTGACCGAGGCGGTGGCGCTGACCCGCCCCGAGGTGCTGGTCGGGGCGACCGACTGGTGCACCCACCCGGCCGGGCTGGACGTCGCCCGGGTCGGCGGCAGCAAGTACCCGGACCTGGCCCGGGTGCTCGCGCTCCGACCCGACCTGGTCCTGCTCAACGAGGAGGAGAACCGGCGGGCCGACGCCGACGCGCTGCTCGCGGCCGGAGTACCGGTCCGGGTCACCTTCCCGCGTACCGTGCCCGAGGCGCTGACCGAGCTGGCCGACCTGGCCGGCGCGCTCGGCGCGACCGCCGAGCCGGACTGGCTCGTGGCGGCCCGCCGGGCCTGGGCCGCCCTGCCCGAGCCCGGGGCGCTGCGCCGGGCGGTCGTACCGGTGTGGCGCCGGCCGTGGGTGGTGCTCGGCAGCCGGACGTTCGCCGGTGACGTGCTGCGCCGGCTCGGCGTGGCGAACCTGTACGCCGAGGACGCCGAGCGCTACCCCCGCCCCGACCTGGCCGAGCTGCGGGCGCGCCGGCCGGAACTGGTGGTGCTGCCGGACGAGCCGTACCGGTTCACCGCCGACGACGGTCCGGAATCCTTCCCCGGCGTGCCCTGCGCGCTGGTCTCCGGGCGGCACCTGACCTGGTACGGCCCCTCCCTCGCCGAGGCACCCGCGCTGCTCGCCGCGCAGCTCGCCCAACCCGGCTGAACCGGGGCGAACGGCCCCGCCGTGGTGGGTCCTTCGCACCCGTCCGCCCGCCGGCGCTCGGTGTGGACTTCGGGGCAGGAGGAGAGGAGCGCAGCGATGGAGAGCAATCGTCTGATCGTGGTGGGCGTCGACGGCTCCGACGGTGGCCGGCGGGCGCTGGACTGGGCAACCGACGAGGCGGCGACCCGCGGCGGCGGTCAGGCGACCGGGGTGGCCTGGCCCGGGTCCAGGTCGACCAGGCTAGTGTCGTCCACGTCGTACCCGATCGCGTTGTGCACCGCGACCACGCCGCTGACCTGGGCCGCGAGCCGGCCGGCGAGGTCGACGGCGGTCCGCCGGTCCAGCCGGCCGTCCAGGGTGACCGCGCCGTCGCGGACCTGGACGGTGACCAGGCCGTCCCGCACGGCGAGCACCCGGCGCAGCACCTCCTGCACCACGTCCTCGCGGATCTCCGCGTCGTTGCGCAGGTGCACCCGGAGCAGGTCGCTGCGGGTCACGATGCCGACCAGCCGACCGAGGTCGTCCAGCACCGGCAGCCGCTTGACCGCCTCCCGGTCCATCAGCCGGGCCGCCGCCGGGAGCGACGCCTCCGGGAAGGTGGTCACCGCCGGGGCGGTCATCAGCTCGCCGGCCAGCAGCGCGTCCGCCTTCTCCCGGGCGGTACGCCGGCGCCGTCCCTCGAAGACCCGCCGCTCGTCCGGGTGCCCGGCCCGCTCCACCTTGTGCAGCAGGTCGGCCTCGGACACCACCCCCAGCACCCGGCGGAAGCCGTCCACCACCGGCACGGCGCTGATGCCCCGCCGGATCAGCACGTCGACGATCTGGCGGTACGGGGTCTGCGCCCCGACCGTCGCGACGTCCTTGGTCATCACGTCGCCCACCTGCCACGTCCTCATCACGGCCTCCTCGTCACGGGTCTCCGGAGGCGACCGTAAGACCGGGCCGGCGGTGCTGGTCAGAGGCGGTTGGCAGGCCCGGAAAGGCCGTCCGGACCGGGCCGAAAGGGGCCCAAGGTCCCGGTCCGGAGCGGCCCGGTCGGCCCTGCCCGCGACGACGGGACGGGGTTGGAATGAAAGTGCCACCGGGAAGCGCGGTGCGAGGCACCAGAAGGGACGTGGAAACCATGACCGCGACAGTCGAGCGGATCACCGCCAACACCATCGCTCCGGCGGCCGGGACCACCCGCGACGTCGAGACCACCGGCCAGAAGGCCACCCGGTACGTCTTCGCCGGCCTCCGGATCGCGCTGGGCTGGACTTTCCTCTGGGCCTTCCTGGACAAGACGTTCGGCCTCGGCCACGAGACCGCGGCGAAGAACGCCTGGATCAACGGGGGCAGCCCCACCAAGGGCTTCCTCACCTTCGGCGCCGCCGGTCCGTTCAAGGGCCTGTACAACGACATCGCCGGGGCGGCCTGGGCGGACTGGCTGTTCATGATCGGCCTCGCGGCCCTCGGCGTCACCCTGCTGCTGGGCATCGGCACCCGGGTCGCCGCGGTCGCCGGTGGCATCCTCCTGGTCATGATGTGGACGGTCGTGCTGCCCCCCGAGAACAACCCGTTCATGGACGACCACCTGATCTACGCCGGTCTGCTGGCCGCGCTGGCCCTGGTCGGCGCCGGC
This sequence comes from Micromonospora kangleipakensis, assembly GCF_004217615.1. NCBI lineage: Bacteria > Bacillati > Actinomycetota > Actinomycetes > Micromonosporales > Micromonosporaceae > Micromonospora > Micromonospora kangleipakensis. The sequence continues at coordinate 5,268,675 of NZ_SHLD01000001.1, forward strand.
AACACCCTCGGGCTCGGCCGGGCCTGGGCGAAGCTCCCCATCGTCCAGCGGCTCTCCTGGCTGAAGTGACGTGACGGATCTGGCAGTACCCACAGGGCGGGCGTCACCGGTGGTGATGCCCGCTTCGTACGCCCACGGTCCCCGCCCGGGTCACCCGGCGGGGACTGACGCGAATAGGCGGGCCGCTATCGGGCAGGATCGACGGGGACCGGATCCATACCGAGGTAGGAGACCTGCGAATGGACAAGCCCGAGGTAGGCCCGATCGAGGGCGCGCCGCCCGCCGATCTCGTCATCGAGGACATCACCGTCGGCGAGGGCCCGGAGGCCCAGCCGGGTCAGCTGGCCAGCGTGCACTACGTCGGGGTGGCCCACTCGACCGGCCGCGAGTTCGACGCGTCGTGGAACCGGGGTGAGACCTTCGAGTTCCCGCTCGGCGGCGGCCAGGTCATCGCCGGCTGGGACCAGGGCGTGGTGGGCATGAAGGTCGGCGGCCGTCGTCGGCTGACCATCCCGCCGCACCTGGGCTACGGCAGCCGGGGCGCCGGCGGGGTCATCAAGCCGAACGAGACCCTGGTCTTCGTGGTCGACCTGCTCGGCGTCCGCTGACCCAGCACTGATGCACGCCAGGGGCCGCCGGCAACGCGCCGACGGCCCCGGCGCGCTGCCCGGGCCGGCACCCGGCCCGGTCGCGTCTCTCCCGCCGCCCCGGCGCGATCGGCCCGGGCCCGACCGGCGCGGTCAGGCCGGCACCAGCTCCGCCACCGCCGCCGGGCCCACGGTCGCCGACTCCCGCACCGGCAGCACCCGGTGCAGGCCGGTGGCGCGCAGCACCCGGGCCACCACCGGATCCGGGTCGACCAGCACCAGCTCGCCGCCCCGCGCGCGGATCCGCAGGTGGGCGGCGAACAGTGCGCGCACCGCGGTCGCGGAGAGCACCCGCACGCCGGAGAGATCCAGCCGGAGCACCGGGCGGGCCGGGGCCGCCCACAGCGCGGCCCGGAACGACCCGACGGTCGCGATGTCGATCTCGCCGACCGCCCGGACGTCCACCACGTGGTCGCCGACGCTGATCTCCAGGTGGAACCGGTCGCTGTGCTGCCCCATGCCGACGAACCTATCGGCCGGGACCGACAGTTCCGGCCCGGCGGAACCCGGGATCCGGGTACGGCCCGGGTCCGACCCCGAGGACGTCAGGGTCGCGCTCAGGTGCTCCCCATGATGCGGTACCCCTCCTCCGGGACGGCCCGGGTCGCCCCGCCGCCGTCGCCCCGACACGCAACGGGCGCGCGCGGCGGCGCATCGGCGGGTGACAATGAGCGGATGGCCGTTCCCCGTCAGCGCCCGCCCCGACTCATCCGGCCCGTTCGCGAGCCGGCCACCGTGCCCCCGCCGCTGGAGGGGCCGTGGGCCCCCACCGACCTCCGGCTCGACCACGCCGATCTGCTGCCGCTGCCGGACGGCGCGCACGGGCCGGAGGACGTGCTGATCGACCCGGACGGCCGGGTGATCAGCGGGGACGAGGACGGCCGGTTGTGGTGGTGGCCGGCGGACGCGCCGGCGGGCACCCGACCCCGGCTGCTCGCCGAGACCGGCGGCCGGCCGCTGGGCATCGAGCTCGACCCGGTCGACGGTGCGCTGGTCGTCTGCGACGCGTACCGGGGGCTGCTGCGGGTCACCCCGGACGGCGTGGTCCACGAGCTGACCGGCAGCGCGCCGCCGGTGCACCTCGCCGACAACGCCACGGTCGCCCGGGACGGCACGATCTACTTCACCGACTCGTCCGACCGGTTCCCGCTCTCGCACTGGAAACGGGACCTGCTGGAGCACCGGCCCAACGGCCGGGTGCTGGCGTACGACCGGCGGACGGGGCGTACGGAGGTGGTGACGAGCGGGCTCTACTTCCCCAACGGCGTCGCCCTCACCCCGGACGAGTCGGCGCTGATGCTGGTGGAGACGGCCACCCACCGGCTGCTCCGGATCGACCTGCCGGACGGCCGGGCCACCGTGCTGACCGACCTGCCGGCGTACCCGGACAACGTTGCCGCGGTGGGCGACGGGACGTACTGGATCGCCCTGCCCAGCCCCCGCCTGCCGATCATGGAGCGGCTGCTGCCGCATCCGCGGGTCCGACAGCTGGTGGCCCTGCTGCCGGGCGCGGTGCAGCCGCAGCCCCGCCGGTACGGCCTGGTCGCGCTGGTCGACGGCGAGGGGCGGGTGCTCCGGACGCTGCACGGCCCGACCGGCGCGTACTCGATGATCACCGGCGTGCGGCAGCACGGGGACCTGCTCTGGCTGGGCAGCCTGACCGCGACGGGTGTGGCCCGGGTGCGCCTCGGCTGAGCGGCCGTGACGGGCGGCCGGCCCGCCACCGGTGAGGTGGCGGGCCGGCCCGGTCGTTCCTCCCCGGTCGATCAGCCGCCGCTGGCCGACGGGGTCGGTGCGGGCGCCGAACCGCCGGCCACCGCGCCCGGGTGCGGCGTGCTGCTGGGGGTGGGCTTCAGCCCGGCCGGGACGGGCAGGGCGCTGCCCTTGGCGAACTCGTCCCAGCTGACGTTCCAGGCGGTCCAGCCGTTGCCCTGGTCCAACTTCACCTCGGTGCCCTTGACGGTCACCAGGTCGCCGACCTGTGTGACTCCCATCAGCCAGTGCGCCGCATCGGCCGAGACATTGGTGCAGCCGTGCGAGACGTTGATGTTGCCCTGGTCCCCCTCCGACCATGGCGCGGAGTGGATGAACTCGCCGCCCCAGGTCAGCCGCTGCGCGTCGTCAACGTCGACCACGTAGCCGCCGTTCGGGTCGCCCCGCGTGTCGAAGGTGGTCCGGTCGAACTTCTCCATGATCACCATCGTGCCGCTGGAGGTCGGGGTGCTCGACTTGCCGAGGCTCACCGGGATCTTGCGGAGCAGCTTGCCGTCCTGATAGACCGACATCTGCTTGGTGGCGTTGTCGATGTCGAGCGAGACCTGCCGGCCGATCTTCGAGGTCGCGCTGTGATCGGCGTCGCCGATGGCGTTCTTGCCGATCGGCAGCCCCTGCAGGGCGCTCCGTACGCTGATCTTCGTGCCGGGCTGCCAGAAATCAGGTGCCCGGTATTCGACCTGCTTCCCGTCCGCCACCCACGACCAGGTGCCCGGCTGCGGCGGGTCAGTCTTCACGAACAATCGCCGTTGCACGTCCGCCCGGGCTTCTTTGGGAATTGGCGGATCGAACGCGACGGTTACCGGCAGAGCCGTCCCGTACGTCTGCTTACTGGTGAAATAGAGCTCGGTGGTGATGGCCGGCTTGGTCGATTTCGCCATCGTGGTGAACGTCGTCTTCTGCGTGGTGGTACGTCCGGAACCGCCGGTCGCGGTCACCTCCGCGGTGTACGTCCGCGAATTCTGCAACGGCTTGGTGGGCACCCAGCTCGACCCGTCCTCCCGCGGTTCGGCCGGCACCTGCGCGCCCTTGTCGTCGGTGAGCCGCACCGCGGTGATCTTCCCGTGCGCGACCTTCGCGCCCACCTCGGCGCTGATCGGCACATCCTTGGTCCGGTCCGCCGGTGTCACGGTAACCGCCGGCGCGGCCGCCTTCTTGTGCCCCGGCTTCGCGGCCTCCCGCTGACCGGCGGTGCAGCCGCCGATCACCAATGGTGTGACTGCGATGGTTACCGCGAACAGCCTCAGTCGCCGTCTCACATCCATATGCGCACCCCATTTCCAGTCCCCGTTGGCCCCATTCTGTACGGCGTTTCTCCGGCCGGGTCGCGCTTTTGGGGGAAATGGTGGGCGACGGGGCGGCCATTTGATGTCGGGTGTGCCCGGTAGGTGACGGGCGGGCCACGACGTCCGGGATCGGCAATCCTGGGCGGCCGGCGCACCGGTCGTGCCGGACACGGCCGGTCAGTCCCAGTCCTCGTCGCCGTGGTTGCGTTCCCACCGCCCGCCGAGCGGCGGGGTGTCCAGCCGGGCGGCCGCCGCGCCGTTGCCGGCGAAGTCGTTCTCCTCCACCCGACAGTCGATCCAGCTGCCCCGCTCCGTGATCCACAGCCCGTGGGTCTGCGTCCGGACGTCGTGGTTGTCCCAGGCCCGGTTCCCCCGGATGGTCGCCGAGTCGAACGCCGCGTTGATGGTGATGCCGGCCCGGATCTCCGGCGCGGCCGGCAGCTCGTACGGGGTGCCGGGCAGCGGGGTGTCGCCGCTCCACGCGGTGGAGGCGTCGGGGCGTACCGGGGCGAGGGAGAGTTCGGTTGCGGTGTTCGCGGCCACCACGGCGGTGCGCTTGCCGACCCGGAGCACCTTGCCCCGGTGGCCGTCGTGCGGCCAGTCCGCCGACCGGTCGACCAGCTTCCTGTCGCCGTAGCGGACGGTCTCACCGCCGCCCGTGTACGCCCCGGCGCACTGTCGGCCGTTGTTGCGGATGCGGTTGTTGAGCAGGACGGTGTCGGTCATCGGGCGGTCGACCCGGATCGCGTCCAGGCCGTTGCCCCAGAACTCGTTGCTCTCGATCACCACGTCCATCGCCGGGTCCTGGTATCCGTGGCCGAGGTTGTGCTCGTGGAAGCCGTACCTGCCGTTGCCGGTGACCCGGTTGCCCCGGACGGTGTACGGGCCGGGTGTGTTGCCCATGCTGACGCCGTCGGCCACGTTGCCGTCGATCACGCAGTCGGTCAGCAGCCCGCCCCGGCCGGCCACCCCGGCGGTGCCGTTGGCCGAGACGTCGAAGCCGGCCTCCAGGTTGCCGGTCATCGTGCAGGCCGTGACGATCAGGCCGTCAGCCCCCCAGTCGGAGATGCCGAACCGGTTGCCCTGGCTGTGGCAGCCGATGATCCGGTAACCGCGCGGCGGGGGCCAGTAGTCCTTCTGCAGCTCCAGGAAGATGCCGTTGGTGCCGTTTCCGACGGCGGTGCAGTTGGCGATGGCGAGCCGCTCGACCGTCCCCCAGCCGCCGATGCCGACACCGATGCCCGCGCCGCCCATCTCCTCGCCGTTGTCCAGCCGGCCGCAGCCGACCACCACGACACCGTCGATGAGGCTGTCCTGGAGGAAGTCGCAGCCCAGCCCGGTGGCGGCGGTGTGGTGGATGTAGAGGTTGCGGAACACCCCCCGCACCAGGTACTGCAGGCCCAGCCCCTTGGCCAGGTAGTTGTACTCGGCCATCGCCACTCCCGAGCCGTCGATCTCGAAGTCGGCGAAGGTGCAGTCGGCGATGTGCCGGTCCCGGTTCGCGCCGTGCTGCACCGTGGTCCAGAAGGCCAGCGGCGTCGGGTCGGCCCGGTTGCCCTCGTTGCTCAGCAGGAACCGCGTCGCCGCCGGGCCGGCGCCGACCAGCGACACCCCGCTGCGCCAGACGGTCCCGGCGTCGCGGATCGAGTAGATCCCCGGCGGGCAGTGGATCACCCGCGCCCGCCCGTCTGCGGCGTAGCCGTCGCCGAGCCGGTCCACCAGCGCGGCCAGCGCCGGCTGGTCGTTGGTCACCCCGTCGCCGGTCAGGCCGTACTGGCGGGCGTCGCACCAGAGCGGCGCGCCCGCGACGGCCGGGCGGTGGTTCCGCACGGTGGGCGGCAGTTCCTGGTACGGCACGGGCTGCTCCTCTCGGGCTCCGAGCGGCGACGACCTCGGATTCCCGGGCTCCCGGACGGCTAACGCCGCCGGCCGGGCACGGGGAGCAGATCCGGCAGACGGGACGGCGGGGATTCCGCCGCCGTCCCGGGGCGGGCCGGCCAACGCCGGCGGCACCGGTCAGCCCGGCGGCGAGGTCGGGAAGCGGCCCCGGCGGCGGCCCGTACCGGGCGGAGCCGGCCGCCCCGGACGGGCGACCGGCTCCGCGCCGTCAGACGTTCGCGACCAGCAGCGCGGGCTGCTCGACGCAGTCCGCGACGTGCCGCAGGAAGCCGCCGGCCACCCCGCCGTCACAGACCCGGTGGTCGAAGGTGAGGCTGAGCTGGGTGACCTTGCGCACCGCGAGCTGCCCGTCGACCACCCAGGGCTTGTCGACGATCCGGCCGACGCCGAGCAGCGCCGCCTCCGGGTGGTTGATGATCGGCGTGGAACCGTCCACACCGAACACCCCGTAGTTGTTCAGGGTGAAGGTGCCGCCGGTGAGCCGCGCCGGGGGCAGCGTGCCGGCGCGGGCGGCGGCGGTGGTGGCGGCCAGCTCGGCGGCCAGCTCCCGGGTGGTCAGCCGCTGGGCGTCGCGCAGTACCGGGACGAGCAGGCCCCGGTCGGTCTGCGCGGCGATGCCCAGGTGCACCCCGGCGGACTGGACGATCCGCTGCCCCTCGGTGTCGACGTGGGCGTTGAGCTGCGGATATCTCCGCAGCCCGCTGAGACAGATCCGGGCCAGCAGGGCCAGGATGCTGACCGGGGCGTCCGGGCTGGCCGCGTTGATCGCGGCGCGGGTCGCCAGCAGCGCGGTGGCGTCCACGTCCACCCAGATGGTCACCTCGGGGATCTCCCGCCGGCTGCGGGAGAGCTTGTCGGCGATGACCTTGCGGATGCCGGTCAGCGGGATCACCACGTCCTGCTCGCCGGCCGGGGCGAGACTGACGTGCGCGGCCGGGGCGTCCGGGACCGCGGCGAGCCGGGCGGCGGCGTCGGTGCTGGCCTCGGCGAGGGCGGCCTCCACGTCGGCCCGGCGGATCACGCCGCCCGGGCCGCTGCCCCGGACCGTCGCCAGGTCCACGCCGCGCTCCCGGGCCAGCCGCCGGACGATCGGCGAGATGACCAGGGCGGCCCGCGGGGAGCCGGCGGAGGAGTCGGCGGTCGGGCCGGCCGAGCTGGTCGGAGCCGCCGAGGCGGCCGGGCTGGTCGGAGCCGCCGGGCTGGTCGCTACGGCGGAGGCCGGAGCGGCGGCCGTCGACTCGGGGGCCAGCGCCAGGCGGGGCCGGCGGCGCCGCCGGCCGGAGCCGCCGTGGCCGGTGCCGTACCCGATCAGCACGTTGCCGGAGCCGGCGCGCTCCTCCTCGCGGTAGGTGGCGTGCCCGGCGGGCTCCCGGTCGTCGTCCGGGCCGGCGCCGTCCAGCGGTCCGATGGTGATCAGCGGCTGGCCGACCGGGCGTACCTCACCCGCCGCGCCGTGCAGCGCGACGACCCGACCGGCGTACGGACAGGGCACGTCCACGACCGCCTTGGCGGTCTCCACCTCGACCACGCTCTGGTCGACCGTCACCACGTCGCCGACGGCGACCCGCCACTCGACGATCTCCGCCTCGCTCAGCCCCTCGCCCAGGTCGGGCAGGAGGAAGACCTGCGTCCGCTCGACGGTGGTCACGCGGCGCTCCCCTGCGACAGCCAGCGCGGGTCGGGCTGGTCGTCCCACTGGAGCCGGGCCACGGTGTCGAGCACCCGGTCCACCGAGGGCAGGTGGGTGTGCTCCAGCATCGGCGCCGGGTACGGGATGTCCAGGCCGGACACCCGCAGCACCGGGGCGTGCAGGGCGTGGAAGCAGCGCTCCTGCACCCGGGCGGCGATCTCTGCGCCGACCCCGGCGAAGCCCTGCGCCTCCTGGATCACCACGCAGCGGCCGGTCTTCCGCACCGAGGCGGTGACCGTGGCGTCGTCGAACGGCACGATGGTCCGGACGTCGACGACCTCCAGGTCCCAGCCCTCCTCGCGGGCGGCCTCGGCGGCCTCCAGCGCGACCGGCACCGCCGGCCCGTACGCGACCAGGGTGGCGTCGGTGCCGGCCCGGCGCACGACGGCCTTGCCGAACGGCGCGGTGCGCGCCGGCAGCTCCGCCTCGGCGCTGGAGAAGTAGAGCTTCTTCGGCTCCATGAAGACGACCGGGTCCGGGTCGTCGATCGCCTCCCGCAGCAGCGAGTACGCGTCCTCGACGGTGGCCGGGGTGACCACCTTCAGGCCGGGGGTGTGCGCGTAGTACGCCTCGGAGGAGTCGCAGTGGTGCTCGACGCCGCCGATGCCGCCGGCGTACGGCACCCGGATCACGATCGGCACGCTGAGCGCGCCGCGGGTGCGGTTGCGCAGCTTCGCCACGTGCGAGGCGATCTGCTCGAACGCCGGGTAGGCGAACGCGTCGAACTGCATCTCGACCACCGGCCGCAGGCCGGACATGGCCAGGCCGACGGCGAAGCCGACGATGCCGGCCTCGGCGAGCGGGGTGTCGAAGCAACGCTTGTCGCCGAAGCGGGCCTGGAGCCCGTCGGTGATCCGGAAGACGCCGCCGAGCTGGCCGACGTCCTCGCCGAAGACGACCACCCGGTCGTCATCGAGCATCGCGTCGGCGAGCGCGGCGTTGAGCGCCTTCGCCATGGTCATGGTGGCCATCAGGCGTCCCCCTCCTCGTCGCGGGCGGCGGCCAGCTCGGCACGGACCTGCTCGCGCTGCTCGACCAGCTGCGGGGTCGGCTCGGCGTAGACGTGCTCGAAGAGGCTGAGCGGGTCGACGGCGGGCTGGGCGTTCATCCGCTCGCGCAGCTCCGCCGCGTACGCCTCGGCCTCCTCGGCGATCGCCGCGACGGCGGCGTCGTCGAGCACGCCGCGGGCCCGCAGGTACGTCTCCAGCCGGGCCACCGGGTCCCGGTCGCGCCACGCCTCCACCTCGTCCGGGTCCCGGTAACGGCTGGCGTCGTCGGCGTTGGTGTGCGCCTCCATCCGGTAGGTGTGCGCCTCCACCAGGAACGGCCCCTTGCCGGAGCGGGCGTGCTCCACCGCGCGGGTGAGCACCGCCAGGACGGCCACCGGGTCGTTGCCGTCGACCTGCTCGCTGGGCACGCCGTAGCCGACACCCTTGTACGCCAGGCTCGGCGCGGCGGTCTGCCGGGACAGCGGGACGCTGATCGCGTACTTGTTGTTCTGGACGAAGTAGACGACGGGGGCCTTGAACACGGCGGCGAAGTTGACCCCCTCGTGGAAGTCGCCCTCGCTGGTCGCGCCGTCGCCGATGAAGGCCAGCGCGACGGTGTCCCGGCCCTGGTAGGACTCGCCGTAGGCGAGCCCGGCGGCGTGCACGCACTGGGTCGCCAGCGGGGTGCACTGCGGCGCGGTGTGCACCCGCGTCGGGTCGTACCCGCAGTGCCAGTCGCCGCGCAGCAGGGTGAGCACCTCGACCGGGTCGATGCCCCGGGCGGTCAGCGCCATCGACTCGCGGTAGGTGGGGAAGACCCAGTCGGTGTCGCGGACGGCGAGCACCCCGCCGACCTGGCAGGCCTCCTGGCCGCGCGAGGACGGGTAGACGGCGAGCCGGCCCTGCTTGGTCAGCGCGGTGGCCTGGACGTCGAAGCGGCGGCCGATGATCATCCGGCGGTACATCTCGCGCAGCGCCTCGACCGGCGGCTCGGGGTAGTCGGCGCGGGGCGGCAGCGGGGTGCCGTCCGGGTTCAGCAGGCGGACCGGCTCGGTCGTCGGCAGCAGGCCGGCCGTCGGGTCGGGGGCGGCCGGGGTGGCCGGCCGGCGGGTGCGCGGGGATGCCCTGCGGACCGCCTGGGGTGTGGTCGTCACGGCGGGGACCTCCTGGACGTGTGGTGGCCCTATGCTCCTGCTGTTGGATGATTGACTCAAGATCCCCAGCGAACGTGGGACGAATGGCGAGCCGAGGAGCGATTCATGAGCCAGGAGACCACCCCGACACCGGGCGAGGCGGGTGGAACGGGACGTTCGGCCGGGCCGCTCGACGAGGTGGACCGGCGGATCCTCGACGAGCTGGTCCGGGACGGGCGCGTCTCCATCCGTACGCTGGCCGAACGGGTGCACGTCTCGCGGACCAACGCGTACGCCCGGGTGGAGCGGCTGCTGCGGGACGGGGTGGTCACCGGGTTCCGGGCCCTGGTGGCGCCGGAGCCGGCCGGGCTGGGCACGTCGGCGTACATCGCGCTGACCATCGAGCAGAACACCTGGCGGGAGGTCTCCGCCGAGCTGGCGCAGGTCCGCTACGTCGAACACGTCGCGCTGCTCAGCGGCGAGCACGACGTCCTCGCGCTGGTCCGGGCGCCGGACAACGCCACCCTGCGGGACGTGGTACTGGAGCGGGTGCAGAGCATCGCCGGGGTGCTGTCGACCCGGACCTGGCTGGTCTTCGAGGAGTTCAGCGGGGCGCAGAGCCCCTGGCAGTGAGCGGTCAGCGCTCCGGCGGGGCCGCCAGCCCCTCCCGGTCGGCCAGTTCCAGCAGCGGCGCCAGCGAGAAGCGGCGCCCGTCCAGGCCCGCGTGCGGGTCACCCCGCTCGGCGAACCGGCCCGGCATGCTGAGCACGTCGAAGTCCTCGGGCCGCGCGTCGTCCAGCTCCGACCAGTCCAGCGGCGCGGAGACCAGCGCCGCCGGGGTGGGCCGGATCGAGTACGCCGAGGTAATGGTGTGATCGCGGGCCATCTGGTTGTAGTCCACGAAGACCGGCCGGTCCCGCTGCTCCCGCCACCAGGTGGTGGTGACCAGGTCCGGCAGCCGGCGCTGCATCTCGCGGCCCAGCGCCAGCACCGCCCGCCGGCACTCGCCGAAGCTCCACCTCGGTTCGATCGACAGGTAGACGTGCAGGCCGCGCCCGCCGGTGGTCTTCGGGTAGCCGACCAGCCCCAGCTCGTCGAGGAACGCCCGCACCTCGTGCGCGACCGGCACCACCTGCGCGAAGTCGACGCCCGGCATCGGGTCGAGGTCGATGCGGAGCTGGTCGGGGTGGTCGACGTCGGTCGCCGAGACCGGCCACGGGTGGAACCGGAGCGTGCCGAGGTTCGCCGCCCAGATCACCACCGCCAGCTCGCTCGGGGCCACCTCGTCGGCGGTCCGCCCGCTCGGGAAGGTGAGGTGCGCGGTACGCACCCAGTCGGGCGCGCCAGCCGGCAGCCGCTTCTGGTAGAAGGCGTCGCCCCGGTTGGTCTGCCGGGTGGCGATCTTCGCCCCCTCGAAGACGCCGCGCGGCCAGCGCTCCAGCATGGTCGGACGGTCCCGCAGCGCGCGCAGGATGCCGTCGCCGACCGCGAGGAAGTAACGGACCACGTCCAGCTTGGTCAGTCCGCGCTCCGGGAAGTACGGCTTGTCGGGGCTGGAGACGCGGACCAGCCGCTCCCCCACCCGGATCTCCTCGGCCGCCGTGGTCGCCACGCCTCACACCGTACGACGCCGGCCCGCTCGCCGGGGACTTGTCAGCCGACGAGCAGGATGCCCACGGCGATCAGCGGCACCGCGACGAACAGGAAGATGCCGACCCCGGTGAGCACTCGTCCGCCACCGGCCCCCTCCCGCTCGGGTGCGAGCCCGAACACGGAACGCGCGGGCATCGTCTCAATCCGACTCAGCGTCAGGTCGCCCGTCATACCGATCAGCGCGCCGACGACCAGGCACGCCACGCCGAGCCGGTGGGTGAAGTCGCCGCCGCTCACCGCCACCCAGACACCCACGCCGGCCGCGATCAGCACCACCGCGATGACGAAGAGCACGAGTGCTTCCCGCAACCCCCTGATGACCGTCATCCGCTCCCCAATTCTCGACCGAGACCGTCAGCGGCCGACCCACCAGCGGCCACCGGCCGGCACGGCACATTCTGCCGAGTCGATGCCCGCGCCGCTGCCCGGTTTCGGTCAGGTGCCCCAAGTGCTGCCTCCTCACGGGGGCCACCTCTCTCGATCGGAAGGGTTGACCATCGAGGACCGGCTGGCCGACCTGGTGGCGGCAGCGTCACCTACGAGGGGACCCGGGTGTACGCCTCTCGCGACGGCGGGAGGACCTGGCGGTCGCTCAGGCTGCGGGACTCGGGGGGATCGGCGCGATCACCGTCGACCCGGCCGACCCGAAGCGGGCCTTCGTGGCGGCGGCCGGTTCGCTGTACAACGGCGGCGGCGACCGGGGCGTCTATCGCTCCACCGACGGCGGCGCGACGTGGCTGCGCCGCGGCGGCGGCCTCCCCGCCGCGGGCCGGACGTGGGCCGGATCGGGCTCGGCCAGTCCGCCTCGGACCCCGACCGGCTGTACGCCATCGTCAACTCCACGAAGACCAAATGGGCGTGCAGGGCGAAGACGCAGTGCCTGCCGGTCCGGATGCCCTCAATTTCAGTCATAGGCCGGTGGCAGACCGTCCGATGTGCAGCTCCGGTACAACTTTCGCGTCTACCCGACGCCGTGTCAGCAGCAGTCGCTGGCCCGGGCGTTCGGGTGCGCGCGGGTAGTGTTCAACGACGGGCTGCGCGCACGCCAGCAGGCCCCGCGAGGCGGGCGAGGCGTACCTGTCGGACGGCGAGCTGTCGAAGCGGGTCATCACGCAGGCCAAGCGCACACCCGAGCGGGAGTGGCTGGGCGAGGTGTCCGCGGTCGTGCTCCAGGCCCTCGCGGACCTGAGCACCGCGTCTACCCCAACTACGGCAGGATCTCCACGATCGCGCCGGCCGGCGACGGCCGGACGGTCTACCTGGGCACCGACGACGGGCGGGTCTGGGTCACCCGTGACCTGGGCGCCTCCTGGCAGCTGCTGCTCTCCGGGCAGCCCGGGTGATGGTCGACCCGCAGCGGGCGGACCGGGTGTACGTGACGCTGTCGGCGTACCGGACGGGGTCGGACCGACCGTACGTCCTCGGCTCGCTCGACGGCGGCCGACACTTCGTCGACCTGAGCGGCACCCTGCCCAGGGCGCCGGTGAACGACCTGGCGATCGGCCGCGGCCTGACCCTCTACGTCGCCACCGACCAGGGCGTCTTCGTCAGCCCCTCCGGCGGTGGCGTCTGGCTCCGGCAGGGTCGCGGGCTGCCGCTGGTACCGGTCGACGACATCGAGTACGACGGGACGAACCACCGGCTGGTGGCCGGTACCTTCGGCCGGGGCAGCTACGCCGTCCAGGTCTCCTGAGCGCGGCGGCGCGACCGGGCGGGCGCCACGCCCGCCCGGTCACCGCGCACGGGTTATCCCTTTTCCTGCTGCATCCGCTGCATCAGCATCTGCTTGCCCTGCTCACCGGCCTTGCGGTTGTTCTCCTGCATCTTTCGGAACCAGTTGGCGAGCTCGGTGTCGCCCTGGTTCTCCGCGTCGGCGATGTACGTCTCCATCCGCCAAATGTGTTCCAGCGAGAGCTGGATCGTGTGGATCAGGTCGTAGTTCTTGTCCTTGACCGGGCTGGCCGGTTCCTTGACCATGGTCGCCACGGCGCACCTCCCCATGTGTCGGCTTCCGGTGGAGCACCGCGCTTACCCGCCACCGCCCCCTTCACGCCCTCGGCGGCCCGGAGCGCACGGTTACCCGGCACGAGCCCCGGGTACCGGAGGGCGCATGGCGGAACTGGCAACGCTCTGGATCGTGCGGCACGGCGAGAGCACGGCGAACGTCGCGGCGACCGCGGCGGAGGCGTCCGGGGCCGAGCTGATCGACCTGACCCACCGGGACGCGGACGTGCCGCTGTCGGCCACCGGGGAGGAGCAGGCCCGGGCCACCGGCCGCTGGCTGGCCGGCCTGCCCGAGGCGCGCCGCCCCGACGTCGCGGTGGTGTCGCCGTACCTGCGGGCGGTGCGGACCGCCGAGCTGGCCCTCGCCGGCACCGGGATCCCGGTCAGCCGCGACGAGCGGCTGCGCGACCGGGAGCTGGGCATCCTCGACGGGCTGACCGGGCGCGGCGTGCGCCAACGGTTCCCGGCCGAGGCGGACCGCCGGGCCCGGCTCGGCAAGTTCTACTACCGCCCGCCCGGCGGCGAGTCGTGGACGGACGTGGCGCTGCGACTGCGTACCCTCCTCGGCGACCTGCGCCGCGACCACGAGGACCGGCGGGTGCTGCTCTTCGGCCACGACGCGCTGGTCTTCCTGCTGCGCTACCTGGTGGAGGGGCTCACCGAGACGGAGCTGATGGCGCTCACCCGGGAGCACGTCATCGCCAACTGCTCGGTGACCGGCTGGTCGGCGGACGCCGACGGCCGGCTGGTCCCGGACGGGTTCAACGACGTCGCCCACCTGCACCAGCAGGGCGCGCGGCCGACCAGGGAGGACGAGATCCATGCCGAACCGGTCTGACACCCCGGTCATCACCCCCGCGCTGCTGCGGGACTGGGCGCTGCCGGTGCCGACCGGCGGCAAGGAGAACCGCGGCACCGTGCTGGTGGTCGGCGGCTCCCGGTTCACGCCGGGCGCGGTGCTGCTGGCCGGGGTGGCCGCGTTGCGCGCCGGCGCCGGCGTGCTCCAGCTCGCCGCCGCCGAGTCCACCGCCACCGCGCTGAGCATCCAGGTGCCGGAGGCGCTGGTGGTGGGGTTGCCGGAGACCCCCGACGGGGCGGTCGCCGGCGACCGCGGGGACCGGCTCGCCGAGCTGGTCGGGCAGGCCGACGTGGTCACGGTCGGCCCGGGGCTCAACGACATCGAGCACACCCGTTCGCTGCTCGACCTGGTCCTGGGCGCCGCCGGACCGGAGACGTCCCTGGTGCTCGACGCGTACGCCCTCGGCGCGCTCAGCCACGCCCCGGACCTGCTGGTCGGCTCGGGCCGCCCGGTGGTGCTCACCCCGAACCTCACCGAGGCCCGGCACCTGCTCGACCGGGACCTGGGCGACGACCTGGACGCCGAGGCGGCCGAGGTGGCCCGCCGCTACGACGCGGTGGTCTCCCTGTACGGGCACATCGCCACCCCGGACGGGCAGGGCTGGCGGGAGGAGAGCGGCGACGCCGGGCTGGGCACCTCGGGCAGCGGCGACGTCCGCGCGGGGCTGCTCGCCGGCCTGCTCTCCCGGGGCGCGGCACCGGCGCAGGCCGCCTGCTGGGCCGCGTTCGCGCACGCCGTCAGCGGCCAACGGCTGGTCCCCCGCTACGGTCGGATCGGCTTCCTCGCCCGTGAGCTGCTCGACGAGATCCCCTACACGTTGGCCACCGTCTGACGGTTGTTGTTCGCCCGTTCGGGTGTGTGTAACAACACACCTCCTCCCTACGCTGAACCCTCGGAAGCGGGCAACCTGCCCGTTTCCCGCCGGTCCGCTCCCCGCCAGGGAGTGCGACCCGGCCGGAACGGCCCCCTGGGAGTCTGTGTGAAGAACCTCCGTCGCAAGACACTGGCCGCCGCGTCCGCCGTGACGCTCGGCGTCGGTCTCGCCGTCACCGGCGGGCTGGCACCGGCGGTGGCCACCGGACCGGACACCACCTTCCTGGTCCTCGCCCCGCAGGGCGCCAACACCGACCAGGCCGCCGCCCGCGTGGCGGCCGCCAAGGGCACCGTGGTGTCCACCTACGACCAGATCGGCGTGCTCGTCGTCCGGTCGACCAACCCGGGCTTCGCCACCGCGGTGGCGGGGGCGGGCGTCGAGTCGGTCGCGTCCACCGCCGGGCTGGGCACCGCCCTCGACGAGGGCGAGACCGTCGAGGTCTCCGCGGCCGACGTCGCCAGCGCCACCGGCGACCCGACCAAGGAGCCCGAGTACGCCAAGCAGTGGGACATGGACATGATCCACCTCCCGCAGGCCCACGCGATCAACAGCGGCAGCTCGAACGTCGTCGTCGGCGTGCTGGACAGCGGCATCTCCAGCACCCACCCCGACCTGGCGACCCAGATCGCCAAGGACAAGTCCACGTCCTGCCTCGGCGGTGTCGTCGACACCTCCGAGACGGCGTGGAACCCGACCACCAGCGACCACGGCACCCACGTGGCGGGCACCATCGCCGCCGCGGTCAACGGCGTCGGCGTGACCGGCATCGCGCCGGGCGTCAAGGTCGCCGCCGTCAAGGTGGTCAACGACGACGGCTTCATCTACCCGGAGGCTGCGGTCTGCGGGTTCATGTGGGCCGCCACCCACGGCATGCAGCTGACCAACAACAGCTACTACATCGACCCGTGGGAGCTCAACTGCCGCAACGACGCGCGTCAGCGCCCGGTGTGGCAGGCCGTGCAGCGGGCCATCCGCTACTCGAACAGCCGGGGCGTGCTCAACGTGGCGTCCGCCGGCAACTCGAACTACGACCTGGCCCACAAGCTCTCCGACTACGGCAGCCCGGACGACGGGACGCCGGAGGCGCGGGAGAACCTCACCAACGCCTGCATGGACCTCCCCGCGGAGGCGCCGGGCGTGGTGACCGTGTCGGCGGTCGGCCCGACCGGTGCGAAGAGCTACTACTCCTCGTACGGCCAGGGCGTCATCGACGTGACGGCCCCGGGTGGTGACACCCGGTTCCGTACGCAGGGCGTGAGGTCAACCCTCACCGACGGCATCCTGTCGACGACCTTCAACACCGTCACCCGTACTAACGGGTGGGGGTACAAGCAGGGCACCTCGATGTCCGGCCCGCACGCCACCGGCGTCGCGGCGCTGGCGGCGTCGGCGCACCCGGGGATGACCCCCGGCCAGCTGGCGGCGTTCCTCGAGACCACCTCGGTGGCCCAGTCCTGCCCGGAGGGCGTTTACAACCCGGTGCCGTTGATCTCGACCGGCCCGCACGCCTACGACGCGACCTGCTCCGGCGGCGAGCGTAACGGGTTCTACGGAGCCGGCATGGTGGACGCGTACAACGCGGTGAAGTAGCACCACGCACGACCAGTGGTGGGGCCCGGCGCGATGTCGCCGGGCCCCATCCGTTTCCGCAGCTCATGCCCGGGGTAGGGGATCAGCGTCAGCCCAACGCCCTAGGAGGTACCGGTGTCCACCGACGCCATCGTGCTGCTCAAAGAGGACCACAAGGAGATGCGCCGCCTCTTCCGGGAGTTCCAGAAGGCCGAGGAGGGCCCGGCGAGCCGGCGCCAGGAGCTGGTGAACCAGATCCTCGAGGCCCTGACGGTGCACACCTACCTGGAGAACGAGGTGATGTACCCCGAGGTCCGCAAGCTCCTGCCGGACCTGGAGGACGACATCCTCGAGTCGTACGAGGAGCACCACGTCGCCGACCTGCTCTGCGCCGAGCTGGCCGCCATGGACGCCTCCGACGAGCGCTTCGTCGCCAAGACCACGGTGCTGATCGAGAACGTCGAGCACCACGTCGAGGAGGAGGAGCAGCAGTGGTTCCCCAAGGTGCGGGAGGCGCTCGGCCGCAACCAGCTCCAGGAGATCGGCGAGCGGATGATCGCGATGCGCAAGGACGCCCCGCGCACCCTCGACGACCCGAAGGCCCGCAAGAGCCAGGTCGACGCCGCCACCGCCTGACCCCCGCGACCTCCCCGGGGCCCGGCCACCGGTCGGGCCCCGGCGTGTGTCACCAGGCCGTCGGCGGCGTCCCCGCCGGCGCGGGCAGAATGCGGCGCAGGGTGCCCGCCGGCGCCGACCGCTGCCGCCACTCACGCGGGTAGCCCACCGACACCTCCTCGAACCGCACCCCGTCGTGCCAGGTCGTCCGGGGGATGTGCAGGTGGCCGTAGACCACCGCGGCGGCGGCGAAGCGCCGGTGCCAGTCGGCGGTGGCCTCGGTGCCGCACCACTGCGCGAAGATCGGGTGGCGCAGGATCCGGGTCGGGTCGCGGACCAGCGGGAAGTGGTTGACCAGCACCGTCGGCAGCGCCGGGTCGCGCGCGGCGAGGCGGGCCGCCGTCGTCGCCACCCGGTCCGCGCACCAGGCCGCCCGGCTCGGGTACGGGTCGGGATGCAGCAGGAACTCGTCGGTGCAGACCACCCCGGTCCGGTACGCCTCGGCCAGCGCCGCCTCCGGGGTGTCCAGGCCGTCCGGGCGCCAGCTGTGGTCGTAGAGCAGGAAGAGCGGTGCCACCAGCGCGGGCCCGCCCGGACCGCGCCACACCGGGTACGGGTCCTCCGGGGTGAGCACGCCGAGCCCTCGGCAGCGGTCGACCAGATGGCGGTAGCGCGCGACACCGCGGAGCTGGACCGGGTCGGCCGGCGGCGTCCAGAGCTCGTGGTTGCCCGGGGCCCAGACCACCGTGGCGAAGCGCCGGCTGAGCAGGTCGAGCGCCCACTCCACCTGGGCCACGGTGTCGCCGACGTCGCCGGCCACCAGCAGCCAGTCCCGCGGCGACTCCGGGCGCAGCGCCTCGACGATCGCACGGTTGTCGGCGTGCCCGACGTGCAGGTCGCTGATGGCGAGCAGCGCCCCGTCCTCCCCCACCAGCCGATCCTACGAGAGCAGGCCGGGGTCGACCCGGTAGGATCGGCGCGGGCCGTGACTGGCGCGTGGGGATGGAGAACCATCGGGAAGCGGTCCCGTCATGAGGACGCCTGCCGAGCGCCTGGGCCTTCCGCACGTCACCAGGAGGTCGCATGTCGCTGAACGCCGAATCCACCGCCTTCCGCAGCGCGCTCGAGGTGATCCGGGCCGTCGAGCCGCGGGTGGCCGACGCCATCGGGGCGGAGCTGGTCGACCAGCGCGAGTCCCTCAAGCTCATCGCGAGCGAGAACTACGCCTCCCCGGCCACCCTGCTGGCCATGGGCAACTGGTTCAGCGACAAGTACGCCGAGGGCACCGTCGGCCGTCGCTTCTACGCCGGCTGCCAGAACGTCGACACCGTCGAGGCGCTCGCCGCCGAGCACGCCCGGGAGCTGTTCGGCGCCGCCCACGCGTACGCGCAGCCGCACTCCGGCATCGACGCGAACCTGGTCGCGTTCTGGGCGATCCTGGCCGACCGGGTCGAGTCCCCCGCGCTGAAGAAGGCCCAGGTACGCCAGGTCAACGACCTCACCGAGGCGGACTGGTTCGCGCTGCGCCGCGAGCTGGGCAACCAGCGGATGCTGGGCATGTCGCTGGACGCCGGCGGTCACCTCACCCACGGCTTCCGGCCGAACATCTCCGGCAAGATGTTCGACCAGCGCAGCTACGGCACCGACCCGGCGACCGGCCTGATCGACTACGACAAGGTCGCCGAGGCGGCTCGCGAGTTCAAGCCGCTGATCCTGGTGGCCGGCTACTCGGCGTACCCGCGGAAGGTCAACTTCCGGATCATGCGGGAGATCGCCGACTCGGTGGGCGCGACCTTCATGGTCGACATGGCGCACTTCGCCGGCCTGGTCGCCGGCAAGGTCTTCACCGGCGACTTCGACCCGGTGCCGCACGCGCACATCGTCACCACCACCACCCACAAGTCGCTGCGCGGCCCGCGCGGCGGCATGGTGCTCTGCGGGCCGGAGCTGGCCGACCAGGTCGACCGGGGCTGCCCGATGGTGCTCGGCGGCCCGCTGCCGCACGTGATGGCCGCCAAGGCGGTCGCCCTGGCCGAGGCTCGCCGCCCCGACTTCGCCGACTACGCCCAGCGGATCGTCGACAACGCCCAGGCGCTCGCCGAGGGCCTGGCGCGCCGCGGCGCGAAGCTGGTCACCGGCGGCACCGACAACCACCTGGTGCTCATCGACGTCACCGGCTACGGCCTCACCGGCCGGCAGGCCGAGCAGGCGCTGCTCGACTCGGGCATCGTCACCAACCGCAACGCGGTCCCGCGGGACCCGAACGGCGCCTGGTACACCTCGGGCATCCGGATCGGCACCCCGGCGCTGACCAGCCGCGGTCTCGGCACCGCCGAGATGGACCAGACCGCCGAGCTGATCCACACCGTGCTCAGCCAGACCACGTCGGGCGAGTCCAAGGCCAAGTACGTCCTCGACCCGGCCCTGGCCGACAAGGTCAGCAAGCAGGCCAGCGACCTGCTCGCCGGCTTCCCCCTCTACCCGGCCGTCGACCTCGGCTGACCCGCACCACCCCGACGCCCCGCCCGGCCCTCGGCCGCGCGGGGCGTCGCCGTTCCCGCCCCACCCGCCGCCCGCCCCCGCCGAGGCGAGGCCGGGGGGTCAGGGGTGGGAGCGGGCGCGGTTGCGGAGGGTGCGGAGGCGGTGCAGAACGTCGGTGCCACCGCGGCCGAAGTGGTCGTGCAGGGCGCGGTACTCGGCGTAGAGGTCGTCGTAGGCGGCGGCGCGGGCCGGATCGGGGCGCCAGGTCTCGCGGTGCCGCGCGCCCATCGCCGCCGAGGCGGTCTCCACGTCCGGGTACGCCCCGGCCGCCACCGCCGCGTGGATCGCCGCGCCGAGGGCGGCCGGATGCGGGGCGTCGAGCACGTGCAGCGGCCGGCGCAGCACGTCGGCGTAGATCCGCAGCAGCAGCCGGTTGGCGGTCAGCCCACCGGCGGCGGTCAACTCGTCCACCGGCACCCCGGCCGCGGTGAACGCCTCGACGACCGTCCGCGCCCCGAACGCGGTGGCCTCCAGCAGCGCCCGCCAGATCTCCTCCGGCCGGGTGGCCAGGGTCAGCCCGACCAGCACCCCGCTCAGCTCGTGGTCCATCAGCACCGAGCGGTTGCCGCTGTGCCAGTCCAGCGCCAGCAGCCCGTGCCCGCCCACCGGCTGGTCGGCGGCGAGGGCGTCCAGCAGCTCGTACGGCGAGACCCCGCGCCGCCGCGCCTCGTCGGCGTACGACGCGGGCAGGGCCCGCTCGACGTACCAGGCGAAGATGTCACCCACGCCGCTCTGCCCGGCCTCGTAGCCCCAGCCGCGAGCGGTGACCCCGCCCGCGACGACACCGCAGACCCCGGGCACCTCGTGGCAGGCGTCCGCATTCATGATCAGGCAGGTGGAGGTACCGAGGACGGCGAGCATCCGGCCCGGCTCGACCGAACGCGCCGCGGCGGCGGTGACGTGCGCGTCGATCGTGCCGGCGGCCACCGCGACGCCGGCCGGTAGGCCGGTCCACCGGGCCGCCTCGGCCGTCAGTACGCCGGCCCGGGCACCGGCCTCCACCAGCGGCCCGTCGACCTTCGACAGCAGGTCGGGTAGCTCGGGGTGGAGCGCGGCGAGGAAATCGGTGGCCGGGTAGCGGCCGTCCTGCCGTAGTCCCTTGAAGCCGGCGGCGGAGACGTTGCGGGTCGGGCGGCCGCAGAGCTGCCAGACCAGCCAGTCGGCCGTCTCGATCCAGCGCTCCGCGCGGCGGAACACCGCCGGGTCGTCCTCCAGCACCTCCAGCGCCTTGGCGAGCTGCCACTCGGCGGAGACCCGGCCGCCGTAGCGGGCCAGCCAGGGTTCGGCGCGCTCGGCGGCGAGGGCGTTGATCCGGTCGGCCTGCCGTTGCGCGGCGTGGTGCTTCCAGAGCTTCGGCCAGGCGTGCGGCCGGTCGCGCAGCTCGGGCAGCTCGGCGAGCGGGGTGCCGTCGGCCAGGGTGGGCAGCACCGTGCAGGAGGTGGCGTCCAGCCCGATGCCGATCACCTCGGCCGGGTCGATGCCGGCCGCGCGGACGGCGGCGGGCACGGCCGTCCGCAGCACCTCGCGGTGGTCTGCCGGGTCCTGCAGCGCCCAGTCCGGGGGGAGCGCCGGCCCGTCCGGCAGCCGGTCGGTGAGCACCCCGCGCCGGTACGCGTGCACCGCGCTGCCCCGCTCGGCGCCGTCGGCCACGTCGACCACCACGGCCCGGCCGGAGAGCGTGCCGAAGTCCACGCCGACGACGTACCGGCCCACCGTTCCTCCTCCCACCACCGTCGGCTCCGCGGCGGTGGGAGAAGACGGTAACGGGTCAGGCGAGCGGGCGCTTCAGGTGGTAGCGGTGCACCTCGGTGCTGCCCTGCACGTTGTTGACGTCCTCGCCGGCGGAGACCAGCTCCCAGCCCTCCCGGCCGGCGCGGTTGAGGTGCGCGATCGCGGTGTCACCGTACGCGGTGATGTCGGTGCGTGAGCCGTCGGGGCCGTACCAGACGAACGAGACGTGGAAATTGCGGCCCTGCCCCTGATAGCGACGGACAAGCAACGCGTACTCCCAGGCAACCATCGGTCCATTATGGTGGCCTGGCGCACGGCGGGGAATCGTGGCCGGGCCGCCCGGGCGGGATCAGGCGCCGCCGCCGGATCCCACCACCGCGGGCCGGTCGACGGCCAGCTCGGCGCGGGTGGGCGGATCCGCCCCCCGCCGGGCGCAGGTACGGGCGGCGACGTGGGCCGCCTCCGCCAGGACCGCGGCGAGCGCGTCCCGGCCGACGTCGCCGAGCGCCGTCCGCCGCGCGGCGCCGAGCAGGTTCCGCTCGCTCAGCGCGGCCAGCAGCCCGGCCGTGAACGCGTCACCGGCGCCGACGGTGTCCACCACCCGCACCGGTCGGGCGTCCACCTGCACCGCACCGCCGCGGTTGACCGCCCAGGCCCCGCCGTCGCCGCGGGTGACCACCACGAGGACGGCGCCCAGCTCCAGCCATGCCCGCCCCAGCTCCTCGTACCCACGGCCCGGGTGGAGCCAGGCCAGGTCCTCCAGGCTGACCTTGACGACGTCGCTGACCGCCACCAGCTCCTCGACCCGGCGCCGGGCCGTGGTCCGGTCGCCCATCAGGGCGGGGCGGCAGTTCGGGTCGTAGCTGATCATCGTGGTCGCCCGCCGGTCCCGGACCAGCGCCAGCACGTCACCGGCGCCCGGTTCGAGCACCGTGGCGAGCGAGCCGGTGTGCAGGCACCGGCTCCCCGACCCACTGGCCAGCGCCCGGTCCGGAAAGGACCGCCAGGCGATGTCGAAGTCGTACCGGGCCTGTCCGTCCGCGCCCACCCGGGTCCGGGCCACGCTCGTGCGCGGCAGGTCCGGCACCGACGTCGGATCCAGCCGTACGCCGCTGCCGGCCAGGTGGGCGCGGAGCAGCCGCCCGTGCGCGTCGTCACCGAGCTGGGTGAGCAGGGTGGTGGGCTGACCGAGGCGGGCGAGCGCCACGGCGACGTTCGCCGGGCTGCCCCCCGGGTGGGCGACCGCCCCGCCCGACGGATCCTCGATCAGATCCACCAGGCTCTCGCCGACAACCGTGATCACAGTCTTCCTCTCCCGGGCCTGGATCGCCCGGTCACGTCCGCGACGGACTCAGCCCGCCGTCCGGCCCGGGGTCTCCTCGAGGGTGGTCGCGCCGGTCATGATGGCCACCGCCTCCGGCATCGTGTGCGACGCCGGCGTCACCACGCCCGCACAGCGACCGAGCCGCTGGATGTGGATGCGGTCGGCGACCTCGAACACGTGCGGCATGTTGTGGCTGATCAGGATCACCGGCAGGCCACGCGACCGGACCTCCTCGATCATCCGGAGCACCTGGTTGGACTCCTTGACGCCGAGCGCCGCGGTGGGCTCGTCGAGCACGAGCACCTTGCTGCCGAAGGCCGCGGCCCGGGCGACCGACACGGCCTGACGCTGTCCGCCGGAGAGCGTCTCGACCGCCTGCGCCACGTTCTGCAGCGTGCCGATGCCGAGGTCGGCGAGGGCCTGCGCGGCCTCCCGGCGCATGCCCTTCTGGTCGAGCATCCGGAACACCGAACCGAGCACGCCGCGCCGGCGCTTCTCCCGGCCCAGAAAGAGGTTGCTCGCGATGTCCAACGCCGGCGCCACGGCCAACGTCTGGTAGACGGTCTCGATACCGGCGTCCCGGGCGTCCTGCGGCCGCTTGAACTGCGCCGGCCTGCCCTCCAGGAAGAGCTCCCCGGCGTCCGGCGCCAGCGCGCCGGTCAGGCACTTGATCAGCGTGGACTTCCCGGCGCCGTTGTCCCCGATGACGGCGAGCACCTCGCCCGGGTACAGGTCGAGATCCACCCCGTCGAGCCCGACGACCTTGCCGAACGTCTTGACCAGGCCGCGGGCCGAGAGCACCGGCGAACGCTGCCCGCTCTGCAGGGCGCCGGAACGGCCGGCGGGGGTCTGTGTGCTGGTGGCGGTCATGACCTCACCTTCCTGATCCACTGGTCCACGGCCACGGCGAGGATCACCAGCAGGCCGACGGCGAGTACGCGGTACTGGTCGTCGACCCCGGCGAGGGAGAGGCCGCTGCGGAAGAAGCCGACGATCAGCGCGCCGAGCAGGGTGCCGAGCACCGCGCCGCGGCCGCCGAAGAGGCTGGTGCCGCCGATGACAACGGCGGTGATGCTCTCCAGGTTGGCGTCGGTGATGGCGTTCGGGCTGGCCGCGCCGGCGCGTCCGATCAGGATCCAGGCGGTGATGCCGTAGATGGCGCCGGCGACGACGTACACGCTCAGCAGGACCCGGTCGACCCGGATGCCGGCGAGCCGGGCGGCCTCCTTGTCGTCGCCGACCGCGTAGACGTGTCGGCCCCAGGCGGTCTTGGCCAGGGCGAAGCCCAGCGCGAGGTAGAGCAGGACGACGGCGACCACGCCCACGGTGATCCGGAACCGGCCCACCGGGAAGGACTCGCCGGTCCAGCTGAGCACCGCGGGCAGGTCGGTGGCCTGGACGCTCTGGCCCTCGGAGTAGAGGAGTCCGATCGCGGTGAAGACGCTGAGCGTGCCGAGGGTGACGATGAAGGGCGGCAGCTTCAGCCGGGTCACCAGCGCGCCGTTGAGCGCGCCCGCGGCGGCGCCGACGGCGATGGCCAGCACGATGGCGAGGGCGCCCGGCAGCCCCTGGCCCTCGGCCAGCTTGGCCGCGAGCATCATGGCCAGGATCGCGATGGCGCCGACCGACAGGTCGATGCCGGCGGTCAGGATGATCAGTGTCTGCCCGACGGCGAGCGCGCCGATGACCGCCACCTGCTGCAGGACGAGCGACAGCGAGTTCGGCGAGGCGAAGCGCGGGTTGAGGGTGGAGAAGACGACGAACGAGATGACCAGCACGAGGAACGGGCTGATCGCGGGGTGCGCGTGCAGCAGGTGCTGGACGCGTTGCAGTGGCGAGTGCCGGCGTAGGGCGAACTGCTGCGCGGCGGTGGTCGGTGGTGTCGTGGTGGTCACGGCGGGCTCCCTGCCGATGTCGGCGGTGGCTAACGAACTGCCCGGTCGAGGGCGCGGGGCGGAGGACGCCTCGGGCCCTCGACCGTGGCGGCGGTGGCTCAGCCCCAGCAGCGCTGGGCGCCGTCGGCGCTGGTGATGCTCTCGACCCCGGTGGCGGCCTTGTCGCTGACCAGGGTGACGCCGGTGTCGAAGAAGTCGAGGCCCTCGGAGACCTTGGGCTTCTCCCCGTCGTTCGCGATCTTCTTGATCGCCTGTACGCCCAGCTCGGCCATCTTCAGCGGGTACTGCTGGGAGGTGGCGCCGATGACGCCGTCCTTGACCTGCCGTACGCCGTCGCACCCGCCGTCGACGGAGACGACCAGGACGCCCTGCGTCTTCCCCGCCGCCTGCAGCGCCTTGTGCGCGCCGACGGCGGCCGGCTCGTTGATGGTGTAGACGACGTTGATGTCGGGGTTCTTGGTCAGGCAGTTCTCCATCGCCGTCCGACCGCCGTCCTCGGCGCCGTTGGTCGGCTCGTTGCAGGCGATGGTGTAGCTGCCGCCGGAGTAGCTGCCGGTCTTCGCCTCGTCGCCGTTCTTCTTCTTGTCGGCGGTGTCGATGCCCATGCCGGTCAGGAAGCCCTGGTCGCGGTTGTAGTCGACGGAGACGACCTTGTCGTTGAAGAGGTCCAGCAGGGCGATGGTCGCCGGCTTGCCGGCGAGCTGGGTCGCCGTCCACTTGCCGATCAGCTCACCGGCCTTGAAGTTGTCGGTGGCGAAGGTGATGTCCACGGTGTTGGCCGGGTCGGGCGGGGTGTCCAGCGCGATGACGTAGAGGCCGGCGTCCCGGGCCTTCTTGATCGCGGGATTGACGCCCGGACCGTTCGGGGTGATCAGGATGCCCGCGTCGCCGCGCGCGATCGCGTCCTCGATGGCCTGCACCTGGCCGGCCTCGTCGCCGTCCTCCTTGCCGGCGGCGACGGTCAGCTTCACGCCCTCCGCCTCGGCGGCCTTCTTCGCGCCCTGCTGCATGGTGACGAAGAACGGGTTCGTGGAGTTCTTGGTGATCAGCGAGACGGCGACGCTCTTGTCACCGTCGCCGGCGCCGTCGCCCGAGCTGTCGCCGCACCCGCTGACGACCATGCCGGTCGCCGCCGCGGCGGCGACCAGCAGGGCCGCGCGACGGCGGCCGATGTGCTGGATCATGGATTCTCCCTCAACGACTCCCCCGGCCGGACCGGGGCCGTGATGACAACGATGTCAGCGCAGTTTCGGGGCAGTGCCGGAGAGATGTCAATGGCTGGGCAAGTGGTTTTCCATAATCAGGATGTAACTCGTAGGTAACCTTGACATCGATGTCAGGCGCGCGGAGGATTCGCCGACGGTCGGACGCCCGGACCCGGACCGGGCGACGCGGAGGTCCCCGATGGACGGAGGATGTGGATGAGGATCCGCCGATGGCTGGCCGCCTGCGCGGCCGTGACTCTCGTGGCGACGACGCCGGGCGCCGGCGCGCACGCGGCGCCGACCACGACCAGGGACGAGGACTACCGTCCACAGCTCCACTTCAGCCCCGACCGGAACTGGATGAACGATCCGAACGGGCTGGTGTGGTACCAGGGCGAGTGGCACCTGTTCTTCCAGTACAACCCCGAGGGCGCGCAGTGGGGCAACATGTCGTGGGGGCACGCGGTCAGCCGCGACCTGCTGCACTGGACGGAGCTGCCGGTCGCGATCCCGTACTCGGCCGACGAGCACATCTTCTCCGGGTCCGTCGTCGTCGACGAGCGGAACACCTCCGGCTTCGGCCGCCCGGGAGCGCCGGCCATGGTCGCCGTCTACACCAGCTGGTATCCGGCCACCGGCATCCAGGCGCAGTCGCTGGCGTACAGCACCGACCGGGGGCGCACCTGGACGAAGTACGCCGGGAACCCGGTGCTGGACCTCGGCTCCCGGGAGTTCCGTGACCCGAAGGTCTTCTGGGACGCGAAGTCCGGCCGGTGGACCATGGCGGTCGTGCTGGCCACCGAGCACAAGGTGAGCTTCTACGGCTCCGCCGACCTGCGGTCCTGGACCCACCTGAGCGACTTCGGGCCGGCCAACGCCGTCGGCGGTGTCTGGGAGGTGCCGGACCTGTTCGAACTGCCGGTCGACGGCGACCCCCAACACACGAAGTGGGTCCTGGTGGTCAACCTGAACCCCGGGGCGGTGGCCGGCGGATCGGGCGCGCAGTACTTCGTCGGCGACTGGGACGGCACCCGCTTCACCGCCGACAACATCGTCACCGGCGACCCCGAGCCGGCGGCCGGGACGCTCTTCGCCGACTTCGAGCAGGACTACGCCGGCTGGACGGTCGAGAACGACCCGACGCTGGGACCGGGGCCCTTCGGCGCCGGCCCGTACCCGGGGACGGTGCCCGGGCAGCAGCAGGTCAGCGGGTTCCGGGGCAGATCCCTGGTCAACAGCTTCCTCGGCTTCGACGCGCCGAAGGGGCGACTGGTCTCCCCCGACTTCACCCCCGACCGGGACTACCTGAACCTCCTCGTCGGCGGGGGCGCCCACCCGCACCTGCCCGGCACGACGACCGACTTCCTGCCCGACGGGGCCGAGCCGGTCATCGACTTCGAGCTGCCCGACGGCCAGACGTACGAGCAGGCGGGCTGGACGGCGACCGGCGGGCTGCGCGACCGCGCGCAGGTGGTCGGTCCCGCCCGGTCCGAGCGCGGCCACGTCGGCGACAAGCTGCTCACAACGTTCTTCGAGGCCGACTCGACGACGGGCACCCTGACCTCGCCCGGCTTCACGATCGACCGGAACCACCTGAGCCTGCTCCTCGGCGCCGGCGGCCACCTGGCCGACGGCACCGGCCGTACGGTGGTCGAGCTGCTGGTGGACGGCCGGGTGGTGCGGACCGCCACCGGCAACTTCTCCGGCTTCATGAACTGGCGCAGCTGGGACGTGACCGAGCTCCGGGGGCGCACCGCCCAGCTGCGGATCGTCGACGAGAACACCGGCGGGTGGGGGCACCTGCTGGTCGACCACCTCGTCGCCACCGACGATCCGGTGCTGCCCCGGTCCGTGGAGACCGCGGTCAACCTCGTGGTGGACGGCCAGGTGGTGCGGACCGCCACCGGCAAGGACAGCGAACGCCTGGACTGGGTGGGCTGGGACGTCCGCGAGTTCGCCGGGCGGCGGGCCCACCTGGAGATCAACGACTTCAACTCCGGCGGCTGGGGGCACATCCTCGTCGACCACATCATGTTCGCCGACCGGCCGGCGCCGAGCGAGCTGGAACGCTACGACTGGCTCGACCACGGCAAGGACTACTACGCGGCGGTCACCTACAACGACGCCCCCGGCGGCGAGCGCGTCGCGGTCGGCTGGATGAACAACTGGCAGTACGCCGGCAGCGTCCCGACCGCGCCGTGGCGCGGCGCGATGGCCCTGCCCCGGGAGTTCGCGCTGAAGACGATCGACGGCGAGCTGCGCCTGGTCCAGCGGCCGACCGATCAGCTCACCTCGCTGCGGGGCGACGGCGAGGTGTTCACCCTGCACGACGCCACCGTGCGGCCCGGGGTGCGCGACCTGCCCGCGGCGGCGGACGGCACCGTGCTGGAGATCCAGGCGGAGTTCGAACTCCGCGACGCCGACCGCTTCGGCCTCCAGGTCCGCGGCGGCGACGACGAACGGACGGTGATCGGGTACGACGCCGGGGCGCGCCGCCTCTACGTCGACCGGACGCGATCCGGCCAGATCGACGTCGGTCCGCTCTTCCCCGGCGTGCACTCCGGCCCGCTCTCCGTGGACGGCAACCGGGTGCGGATGACGGTGTACGTGGACCGCTCCTCGGTCGAGGTCTTCGGCGGGTCGGGACAGACCACCATCACCGACCAGATCTTCCCCACGCCCACCAGCGACCAGACGCGCCTCTTCGCCGAGGGCGGTGACGTGATGGTGCGGTCGCTCACCATCCGGCCGCTGCGGTCGGTGTGGCGATAACCTGACCGTCGATCACCATCGGTCGGGGGCCACGTACGCCGTGGCCCCCGACCGCCACCGCAGCACCCCGCCCGGTAGGAGCGCCCATGCACGCTGCCGCCCCCGCTACGTCGACCGCCGCCAAGGCCCGACCCACGCTCCGGGACGTCGCACTGCTCGCCGGCGTGAGCCCGAAGACCGTCTCCCGGGTGGTCAACGGCGAGGCGGGGGTCTCCGCCCCGAAGACCGCCGCCGTGCAGCGGGCGATCGCCCAGCTCGACTACCGGCCCAACTTCACCGCGAGCAGCCTCCGGCGGTCCAGCGGCCGCAGCGCGGCGATCGCGGCGGTCCTGGAGGACCTGGCCAACCCGTTCTCGGCCGCCCTGCACCGGGCTCTCGAGGACGCCGCGCGGGACCGGGGCGTGCTCATCTTCGCCGGCAGCGTGGACGAGAACCCGGAACGGGAACGGGACCTCATCCACGCCTTCACCATGCGGCAGGCCGACGCCCTGGTCGTCGTGCCCGCCAGCGACGACCAGAGCTACCTGGCCGGCGAGGTCAACGCCGGCACCCCGGTGGTCTTCGTCGACCGGCCGCCGGTCGGACTGCCGGTCGACGCCGTCCTCGCCGACAACCACGACGGCGCCGCGTCCGCCGTCCACCACCTCGTCGCCCACGGCCACCGGGACATCGCCTACCTCGGCGATCTGCAGACGATCCCCACGGCCCGACAGCGGTTCCAGGGTTTCCGGGAGGCCCTCGCCGACCACGGCATCCGACCGTCCGCCGCCACCGCCGTCCACGACCTGCACACCGAGCGGGAGTCGGAGGAGGCGGTCCGCCGCCTGCTCTCCGCCGAGTCCCCGCCCACCGCGCTCTTCACCTCGCAGAACCTCGTCACCATCGGGGCCATCCGGGCCCTGCAGCAGCTCGGCCGGCAGCACGACGTCGCGCTCGTGGGCTTCGACGACTTCCCCCTCGCCGACCTCCTCCAGCCGGCCGTCACAGTGGTCGCGCAGGACCCGTCCGAGATGGGCCGGGTCGCCGCGTCGCTGATCTTCCGGCGGCTGGACGGCGAGCAGTGGCGCCCGCGGACCCACCTGGTGGCGACCCGGCTGATCCCCCGCGGCTCGGGCGAGATCAGGGGCCCGCACCGCGGCTGACGAGCGTGCCGGTGCCCCGGTGCCGGTCGCCCCGGCGGCGCCGAGCTCGTCGGAGGACGGGTGCAGCCCGCCGACGTCCAGGTCCACCGGCTCCTCGATCAGCCTCCGGTCGTCGTGTGCAGGTGTCGGGCGGCGGCCGGGTCGGCGCAGCCGGTCAGGGTGAGCGCGTCGCGCAGCTCGGCGGCGAGCAGCGCCAGGGCCGCCTCGGCACCGGCCCGGCCACCCGCCGCGAGCGCCCAGAGCAGCGGGCGGCCGACCAGCACCCCGGTCGCGCCGAGCGCCAGCGCCCGCAGCACGTCGACCCCGCCGCGCACGCCGCTGTCCAGCAGCACCTCGCACCGCTTCCCCACCGCGGCCACCACCTCGGGCAGCGCCGTCGCGGTGGCCGGCGCGCCGTCGAGCTGCCGGCCACCGTGGTTGGAGACCACCACAGCGTCCGCCCCGGTCTCCGCCGCGCGGGCCGCGTCGCGGGGGTCGAGGATGCCCTTGACCAGCAGGGGCAATGGGGTACGGCCGCGCAGCCAGGCCAGGTCCGCCCAGCTCAGCGCCGGGGCGAAGACCGCGCCAGTGTGCACCGCGACCGCGGAGACCCCGGGGGTGCCCTGGTGGGCCAGGTCGTCCCGCCCGCCCGGCAGGTTCGCCGCGGTGACGTGCGGCGGCAGGGCGAAGCCGTTGCGGACGTCGCGCAGCCGCCGGCCGAGGATCGGCACGTCGACGGTGACCATCAGCGCGGCGCAGCCGGCGGCGTGCGCCCGGTCCAGCAGGTCGGCGACCATGCCCCGGTCGCGCAGCCAGTAGAGCTGGAACCAGACCTCTCCGCCGACCGCAGCGATCTCCTCGATCCGGGTGCTGCTCAATGTGCTGGCCACGTACGGCACCCCGGCCGCGCGGGCGGCGGCCGCCAGCGCCGGCTCGCCGTCCGGATGCACCAGCCGCTGGTACGCCATCGGCGCGACCGCCACCGGCATCGCCTGCGGCCGGCCGAGCAGCGGCGCCTCGGTCCGCGGCCGGTCCACCCCGGTCAGCACCCGGGGCAGCACCGCGACCCGGTCCAGCGCGGCCCGGTTGGCGGTCAGCGTGGTCTCCGTCCCGCTGCCGCCGTCGACGAAGTCCCACACCTCCGGCGGCAGCGCGGCCCGGGCCAGCCCCGCGAAGTCGGCCAGGCTCGCCGGCCCGGCGAACCCGCCGCCGGCCCCGGGCACCGACGCGTCGGCCGTGGCGCCCGCCGGTGCGGACCGATCCGTGCCGGCTGCCGTGGCCGGAGCCCCGGGCGGCGCGGCGGACCCGCAGGGCGCCGGGACCGCGAGGGCGCCCCGGCCGACACCGGACTCGTCCGGCGGCACGTTGGCCAGCAGCGGCTCAGCCATCGACGCGCCCACCGTCCGTCGCACCGGCCGCCGACGCGACCGGGTCCAGCCCGAACCGGTGCCGCAGGAACGCGGCGGCCTGGTCCTGCGCCCGCTTCCCCGCGTCGATGGCGCCGGGCATCGCGAAGAAGCCGTGGGTCATGCCGGGGTAGCGGGTCAGCTCGGTGGGGACGCCGGCGTCGCGCAGCCGGACGGCGTACCGCTCCCCCTCGTCGCGCAGCGGATCGTGCTCGGCGGTGATCACCAGGGCCGGGGGCAACCCGGTGAGCTCCTCGGCGAGCAGGGGCGAGGCGAGCGGGTGGGCGGCGTCGGCCGGGTCGGCCAGGTAGTGCCCTCGGTACCAGTCGACGGAGTGCCGGTTGAACAGCAGCGGATCCTCGTCGTCGGTCGGCCCGGGTCCTGCCCGCTGGTCGGTGTTCGGGTAGACGAGCAGCTGCGCGGCGAGCCGGGGGCCGCCGTCGACCCGGGCGAGCAGGGTGACCGCCGCCGCCAGGTTGCCGCCGGCGCTGTCCCCGCCGACCGCCAGCCGCCCCGGGTCGGCCCCGAACTCGTCGGCGTGCCCGGCGATCCACCGGGTGGCCACGTAACAGTCCTCCACGGCGGCCGGGAAGCGGTGCTCGGGGGCGAGCCGGTAGCCGACGGTCACCACCTGACAGGGCGTCGCATTGGCCAGCCGGCGGCAGATACTGTCGGCGGTGTCGACGCTGCCGAGCGTCCAGCCACCGCCGAAGAAGTAGACCAGGGTGGCCAGCGGGCCGTCGCCGGCCGGCCGGTGGATCCGCACCGGCAGCGGCCCGGCCGGGCCGGGGACGTGCGTGTCGCGTACCTGATGGACCGGCTCGACCGCGCCGCCGCCGGCGCGGATCGCGGCGAGGTCCGCGGCGCGGGCCTCCGCCAGGGTCCGGGCGTAGAGCGGTGCGGCGCCGGCGGCCGCGCGCGCGGCCCGGTACGCGACCACCTGCGGGTCGAGGGCCATGCTGATTCTCCTAACTGCCGGTGGTGACGAAGAGCTTGTCGATGCCGCGCAGGAAGAGGCTGCCGCTGTAGCTCGGGGTCCGGCTGATCGCCACTCGGCGCGGTCAGCGATAGCGCAGCAGCACGACCCCGTTGCCGAACGGCCGGGATTCGACCAGCCGTAGGTCGACCGGCGTGTCCGAGGGCGGGAAGAGCGGCTTGCCCCGGCCGATTGCGACCGGGTGGAGGTAGATCCGGTACTCGTCGACCAGCCCGTGGCGCCGGAAGGCGGACGCGAGGTCCGCGCCGCCGACCACCAGGTCACCGCCGGGCTGGGCCTTGAGCGCCATGACCTCCTCGGGGACGACCTCCCGGACGACCGTGGCGTTCCAGTCGGCACGCGCCAGCGTCCGGGAGTAGACGATCTTGGGCATGTCCCGCCAGATCGCGGCGAACTCACGGGTCGGCGCGCTGGCCGCCGGGTCCTGGTCGGCGGTCGGCCAGAAGCCGGCCATCAGCTCGTAGGTGCGGCGGCCGTCCAGGAAGGCGCCCTTGGTGCGCAGCTCGTCGTTGAAGTGCCGGTGCAGCTCCTCGTCGACCCGGTGCCAGTCGAGCTCCCGATCCGGTCCCTCGATGAAGCCGTCGAGGGAGACGGACATCCACACGATGATCCTGCGCATCACGGTCCTTTCCCGTTTGCCGGCAAAGGGCCATTCTGCCAAGATCGCCGGATGAACGGGGACCAGGTGACCGCGCTGTTGGCCGAGTTCGCCGCGCACGGCCTGCGGGTCTGGGTGGCCGGCGGCTGGGCGACGGACGCGGTGGTGGGCCGGCAGACCCGGCCGCACGCCGATCTCGACCTGGCGTTCGACGCGAGCCGGCAGGCGGAGCTGCTCGCGCTGCTCGACCGGCTCGGCTTCGTGACCACCGTGGACTGGCTGCCGGTCCGCGCCGAGCTGACCGCGCCGGACGGCCGCAAGGTCGACATCCACCCGGTGGCGTTCCGCCCGGACGGCAGCGGGGTCCAGTCCGGACTCGACGGCGCGACGTTCGCGTACGCCGCGGACGGCTTCGCCGGGGGCGTCATCGACGGCCGCCCAGTGCCCTGCCTGTCGGTGGACCAGCAGCTCCGCTTCCGGGAGGGCTACCCGCCGCGGGAGGTCGACCACCACGACATCGCCCTGCTGCGGGCGCACTAGCCACCATGCCCGGCCGGCCCGAGGTGTCGGTGGGCGGGGGTACGGTCGGGCCATGGCGACCTGGGACGACGTACGACGCATCGCGCTCGCCCTGCCGGAGACCACCGAGCGCGGCTCGCACGACGACCTGCCCGCGTGGCGGGTCCGGGACAAGCTCTTCGTCTGGGAGCGACCGCTGCGCCGCGGTGACCTGGCGGCGCTGGGCGACGCCGCGCCGGACGGGCCGATCCTCGGCGCGCGGGTGCCCGACCTGGGCGCCAAGGAGGCACTGCTCGCCGAGGACCCGGCGGTCTACCTCACCACGCCGCACTTCGACGGGTACCCGGCGGTGCTGGTCCGGCTCGACCGGATAGGTGTCGAGGAGCTGACCGAGCTGGTCACCGAGGCCTGGTACGCCCGCGCCCCGAAGCGCCTCGCCGCCCAGTTCAGGACGACGGCAGGCTGAGATTTCCCCCACCGTTCGGGTCCGACGGGACCGTACTGGCTGCCATAGCCTCTGTCCATGCGGGCGGCACACGAGCGGGTGGACGCGATCGTCTTCGACATGGACGGCACACTGATCGAATCCCACGCGGTGGTGCCCGCGGCCTACCGCGCCGCCATCATGGACGCCGGCGGACCGCTGCTCTCCGACGCCGAGATCATCGCCGGGTACCCGCTCGGGCCACCGGCCGCGCTGCTGACGCACCTGCTCCGACGGTCGGCCACCGACCGCGACCTCGCCCGCTACCACGCCCACCTGACCGCCCTCGCGACGCAGGTCACCGTCTATCCCGGGGTGGCCGACCTGCTCGCCGGCGTCGCCGAACGGGGGGCGGTCGGTCTCTTCACCGGCGCCAGCCACCGGGCGGCCGAGATCCTGCTCGACCGGGTCGGTCTGCTCGGGCACTTCCAGGTCGTCGTCGGCGGGGACGAGGTCGCGCGACCCAAACCCGAGCCCGACGGCGTCGAGCTGGCCTGCCGGCTGCTGGGCGTCCATCCCACCCGAACCGCCTACGTCGGTGACTCGCCGCTCGACCTGCGGGCGGCGCGACGCAGCGGCGCACTGGCGGTGGCCGCCGGCTGGGGCCATCAGTACGACCCGGGTGAGCCGGCGGACCTTACCGCCGGCCATCCTCGTGATCTGCTGGCGCTGCTCGGCTGAGCGCGAATCACCCCCCGGACCGGAGCACCGCCTGCACCGCCTGCTCCGGGGTGTGGACGGGACGCGGCCCGGGCACCGGCTCGCCGGCGGGACCGAGGATCCGCCAGCCGCCGAGAAGCACCACCGGAACGGTGCCCCGCCGCATCGCCAGGGCCACCTCGCTGAGCGTCCCCCAGGAGCCGCCGACGGCGATCACCGCGTCCGCGCTCCACACCAGGATCGCGTTGCGCGCCTGCCCCATGTTCGTCACTACGGACGCGGACACGTCGGCCGGGCCGGGATCGGCGCCGTCGTCGGGGCGTACGGCGATGACCAGGCCGTTGCGGGAGCGGGCGCCGGCGGCGACCGCGGCCATCACCCCGCCACCGCCTCCGCAGAGGACGGTGACGCCCCGCTCGGCCAGCAGCTCCCCCACCCGTCGGGCGTGGGTCAGCTCCCTCTCCGTCGCCTCCGCCGGCCCGCACACCGCCACCTGGAATCTCACCGGCCCACCTCCGCCGCCGAGGTTATCGCCGCCCACGCCCTGGACGGACGCCAGGTGGCAACGTCTTCGCACCCTGGCCGGACCCGGAACCTGGGGCTGCGCGGGCTGCGGGCGCACGAGGTCCGCGGCACGCAACTGGCCCCGGCACTGGCCTACGACCCCGACCTGGCGCTGGTGGTCCGCGGCAACGACGCCTTCCGCCCGGGCTACGACCCGGACGCGGTCGACAGGGAGCTGATCGCTTCCGGGCTGAGCCTGCTCGGCCTGGTCAAGCACCTGACCGCCACCGAGCACGGCTGGTTCCTGGAGACGTACGCGGGCCGGCCGGCTGGTCCGATCGACCCGGACGCGGAGTTCAGCGTGGGCTCGGACGAGACAACCGACGCGCTGGTCGCGTCCTTTCTGGACGTCTGTGCCCAGGCGCGGGCGGCGGTGGCCGCCGGAGGCCTGGACGAGGTGGTCCGCATGGCTGGGGCGCGCCGGTCAACCTGCGCTCGATCCTGGTGCACATGATCGAGGAGACCGCCCGGCACAACGGCCACGCGGACGTCATCCGCGAGGCGATCGACGGCGCCACCGGGCACTGACCACGCCCGCCACGCTCACACCGCGGCCCGGTCAGGTCCCCTCTGCCGTCGGTGGTGGCGGCGCGGCGCCACGCAGCACCAGCGCGCTGTTGAAGCCGTCGAACCCGCGCGCGCCGACCAGCGCGATGCGGCTGCGCGGCCGGCGGGGCGCCCGCAGGAAGTTCAGCTCGCAGCCCTCCGCGGGCTGCTCCGGCCCGGCGGAGGCGGGCAGCAGGTCGTGCCGGAAGGCGAGCAGCGCGGTCGCCGCGTCCAGGGCGGATCCGCCCTGGTGGGCGCGGCCGGTCAGCGGCTTCTGCGTGGTCACCGACGGGTTCCGGAAGCCGAACACGGCGCGCAACGCGGCCGCCTCGGCCCGGTCGTGGGCAGGCACGCCGAGCGCGTCCGGCCAGACCACGTCCACGTCGTGCGGGCGGACGCCGGCTCGGTCCAGGGCCAGCCGCAGCGCCCGGGCGTAGTGCGTCGGGTCGGGGCCGGCCTCCGGGTCCGTGGGGGCGGCGTCGTGGGTGGCCGCCCAACCGGTCACCTCGCCGTAGATCCGGGCGCCCCGGGACAGCGCGTGCCTCAGTTCCTCCACCACGAAGACCGCGCCGCCCTCGGCGGGTACGTACCCGGCGGCCCCCACGTCGAACGGCCGGTACGCCCGCTCCGGGTCGGCCACGTCGCTGAGCAGGCCGGAGCGGAGCTGGCAGGCCAGCGCGTACGGGCTCAGCGGGCATTCGGTCGCCCCGGCGATCACCACCGGGGTGCCCCGACGGATGGTCCGGACGGCGTGGGCGAGGCTGTCCAGCCCGCCGGCGGACTCGGCGACCAGCACCCCGCACGGCCCCTTGAACTGGTGGTGGATGGAGAGCTGCCCGACGCTGGCCGCGTAGAACCAGGCGATCGACTGGTACGCACCCACCGTCCGGGTCGGCCCGCCCCAGAGCCGTTGCAGCTCCCGCTGCCCGAACAGGTTCCCCCCGGACGAGCTGGCCAGGGTGACCGCCCAGCCGTACGGGTCGGGGGCCTGCTCGGGCAGGCCGGCGTCGGCCAGCGCGAGCCGGGTGGCGGCGAACCCGAGATGCGTCCACCGGTCGGTCTGCACCCGCTGCCGGCCGTCGGCGTACCCGGCGGCGTCGAAGTCGGGCACC
The DNA here is from genome assembly GCF_004217615.1 of Micromonospora kangleipakensis. Lineage (NCBI taxonomy): Bacteria > Bacillati > Actinomycetota > Actinomycetes > Micromonosporales > Micromonosporaceae > Micromonospora > Micromonospora kangleipakensis. The sequence goes on from NZ_SHLD01000001.1 coordinate 5,305,141, forward strand.
TCCCCGCCGAGCCGGGTGGGATAACCGGTCGGGTCGAAGAGACTGATCGGCCCGATGCGCCGGGTGCCGGCGAGCACGGTCGCCCAGTGCGCGTCGGCGCCGACGCCGCTCGGCGCCACCACCCCGACCCCGGTCACCACCGCCCGCGCGGTCACGACGCCAACCCAGTTCGCGACTGCGGGGCTCGCAAAATCGGCTCACTCCTCGCGCTCACGACGCCACCCCGGTTCGCGACTGCGGGGCTCGCAAGCCCGGCTCACTCCTCGCGCTCACGACGCCACCCCGGTTCGCGACTGCGGGGCTCGCAAGCCCGGCTCACTCCTCGCGCTCACGACGCCACCCCGGTTCGCGACTGCGGGGCTCGCAAGCCCGGCTCACTCCTCGCGCTCACGCCATCACCGCCAGGCGGCGGAGGACCATCGCGGACTGGAAGCCGCCGAAGCCGCTGCCGACCGAGAGCGCCACGTCCACCGGCAGCTCGCGGGCCTCGTTGGGCACGTAGTCCAGGTCGCACTCCGGGTCGCGGGTGGTCCAGTTCGCCGTCGGCGGCACCACGCCGTACTCGATGGCCAGGGCGCAGGCGGCCATCTCGATCGAGCCGATGGCGCCGAGCGAGTGCCCCACCATCGACTTGATCGAGCTGATCGGCACCCGGTACGCGGCCGGGCCGAGCGCCCGCTTGAACGCCGCGGTCTCGTGCCGGTCGTTCTGCCGGGTACCGGAGCCGTGCGCGCTGATGTATGACACGTCGCGCGGGGCGAGCCGAGCCTGCCGCAGCGCGTCGCCGATGGCGAGGGCCATCTCCACCCCGTCGGGGCGCAGCCCGGTCATGTGGAAACCGTTGCTGCGGCTGGCGTAGCCGGCCACCTCGCAGTAGACGTGCGCGCCCCGGCGGCGGGCGTGCCCGGCCTCCTCCAGCACCAGCACCGCAGCGCCCTCGGCCAGGACGAAACCGTGCCGGTCGGCGTCGAACGGGCGGGAGGCGTGCTCCGGGTCGTCGTTGTCCGGGCTGGTCGCCCCGATGGCGTCGAACGAGGCGACGGTGACCGGCGAGATGGGCGAGTCGGCGGCCCCGGCGAGCAGCACGTCGGCCTCGCCGTCGGCGATGAGCTGGTGGGCGTACCCGATGGCGTCGATGCCGGAGGTGCAGCCAGTGGAGACCACCTGGGCCGGGCCGTGCAGGCCGTGCCGGCAGGCCACGTCGGCGGCCAGGCTGCTCGGGACCAGCGCCTGGTAGAGGTACGGCCCGCCGAGGCTGTGGTCGACCAGCCAGCGCCGGCCGGCGTCGCTGACCCGGACGTACTCGCGCTCGAGCGCCATCGTCCCGCCCACGGCGGTGCCGAGCACCACCCCGGCGCGCTCCCGTTCGGCGTCGGTGAGGGCCAGGCCGCTGTCGGCGAGCGCCTCCGCCGAGCAGGCCAGGGCGAACTGCACGTACCGGTCGGCGCGCTGCCGCTCGGCCAGGGTGATCCCGGCGGCGTCGGGGTCGAAGTCGCACTCGGCGGCGATCCGGGAGCGGAACGGCGCCGGGTCGAAGAAGGTGATCCGCCGGGTCGCCGTGCGCCCCTCGGTGATGGCCTTCCAGAACCGGTCCCGGGTGGCGCCGCCCGGGGCGACCACCCCGACGCCGGTGACGACGGAGCGCCGGCCGGTCACGACGGGCCCCGCTGCTGGGCGACCTCGGTATCGACGTGGCCGAGCTCCGGGCGGGGCGCGAGGGGGCCGAGGTGGAAGACCACCTCGGCGGGCTCGTCGCCGGTGTTGCGCAGCCGGTGCCGCACGAGTCGCGGCACGAACAGCGCCTCCCCGGCCGCCAGCGGCACCGGTTCGTCGTCGAGGTCCACGGTGACGGCGCCGCGTGCGACGTACAGGAACTCCTCGCTGTAGGGGTGGTAGTGCTCGGCGATCCGCTCCCCCGGCGCGAGCGCGGCCACCCCCATGAAGCCCGACGTGCTGCCGACTGTCTTGGGCCCGAGCAGCACCCGCAGTTCCCCGCCGCGCCGCCGGTCGGCGGCGACGTCGCGGGCGGCGATGACGCCGGTGACGGTCTCACTCATCGTCGCCTCCCTGATGCAGCCGCTCGATGCGCTCCTTGATGACGGCGAGCTGGACCCGGCTGTTGGCGTTGATCCGGTCGGTCATCCCGGCGTTGTCGACCGGCGCGGTGGGCTTCATCGCGAAGTCCTGCACCCAGGTCATCCGGGTGCCGTCGGGTACCTCGTCGTAGCGCCAGTGGATGCGCATGTACTCGAACGGGCCGGTCTCCACCCGGTGCGCCCGCACCTGCCGGGTCGCCAGGTCGGCGGTGCGTTCGCTGACCCAGCTCCAGGAGACCCCGTTCTCGTCGGGGTGCATGGTGAGCCGGAACCGGACGCTGTCACCGGCCTGTTCCAGGATCTCCACCACGGCGTACTCGGTGAACAGCTCGGTCCACCGGGCGACGTCGTTGGTGACCCGCCAGAGCAGCGGCAGCGGCGCGTCGATGACCACGCTGTTCTCGGTGTGCCCCGGCGGGTCGGCCCGGCGGGCCACCAGGCCGGCGACGCCCGCGATGCTGAGCTGGCCGGCCTGTTCCGGGATGCGCACCCGCCACCGGTCGGCGACGACCGCGGAGAGTTCGAGCAGGGCCAGCGAGTCCATGCCCAGCTCCTCCAGGCTGGCGGCGGGGCTGCGGGCGGCGGTCTCGGCGTCCAGGCCGCAGTGCGTGACCAGGATGTCGGTGATCTCCGTGGTGAGCGGTCGGTCGGGGGCGACGGTCATCGGGTCCTCCTGACGGATGTGCCGGGGTTGGCGGCCGGGGCGGGCTGCGCCGGTACGGGGGCGCGGTCGGCGAGCAGCCGGTCGACCAGACCCGTGGTGTGACGGGCCTTGCGGAAGGCGGCGTCGTCGAGCACCCGCCGGACGAAGGGGATGGTGGTCCGCACGCCGGGGCCGGCGACGTCGAACTCGCCGAGCGCGCGTTCCAGCCGGTCCAGGGCGGACGGCCGGTCCGGCGCCCAGACCGCCACCTTGGCCAGCAGGGAGTCGTAGTGCGGGCTGACCAGGTACCCGGCGTGGCCGTGGGTGTCGACCCGGGTGAACGGCCCGCCCGGCGGCCGGAACCGCTCCAGCCGCCCCGGCGTGGGTGCGAAGTCGCGGTCCGGGTCCTCCACGTTGACCCGGCACTCGACCGACACCCCGTGCAGCCGGATCTCCTCCTGCCGCCAGCGCAGCGGCACCCCGGCGGCGATGTGCAGCTGCTCGTGGACCAGGTCGATGCCGGTGACCATCTCGGTGACCGGGTGCTCCACCTGGATCCGGCAGTTGATCTCCAGGAAGTGGCACCGCTCCGCCTCGTCGACGAGGAACTCCACGGTGCCCGCGCCGGTGAAGCCGACCGCGAGGGCGCCGCGCAGCGCGGTCTCCGCCAGCGTGTCCAGGGTGGCCGCGGAGAGCGCCGGGGCGGGTGCCTCCTCGACCAGCTTCTGGTGCCGGCGCTGCACCGAGCAGTCCCGGGTGCCCAGGTGCACCCCGTTGCCGTGGCCGTCGCAGAGCACCTGCACCTCGACGTGCCGGGCGTCGGTCAGGTACCGCTCGACGTACACCCGGTCGTCGCCGAACGCGGCCTGGGCGGCGGCCCGGGTGCGGCCGTACGCCCGGGGCAGCGCGGCGGCGGAGCGGACCACGGTCATCCCGCGCCCGCCACCGCCGGCGGCGGCCTTCACGATCACCGGGTACCCCACCTCGGCGGCCACGTCGAGGGCCTCGGCGACGGTCGGCAGGGTCCGTACGCTGCCCGGCGGCAGCGGCAGCCCGGCCCGGCTCATCAGCGCCCGCGCGGTGGACTTGTCGGCCAGCGCGGACATCACCTGCGGCGGCGGCCCGACGAAGACGAGGCCGTTCTCCACGCAGATCTCGGCGAAGTCGGCGTCCTCGGAGAGGAAGCCGTAGCCGGGGTGGACGGCCTGCGCGCCGGTCTGCCGGGCCGCCTCGACGATCGCCGCCGCGTTGAGGTAGCTCTGCCGGCTCGGCGCCGGTCCGATCCGGACGGTCTCGTCGGCCAGCCGCACCGGCAGCGAGTCAACGTCGGCGCTGGAGTGCACCACCACCGTGCGCACGCCCAGTTCCCGGCAGGCCCGCAGCACCCGCAGCGCGATCTCGCCCCGGTTGGCGATCAGCACCTTCTCGAACATCATCCACTCCGCTGCCCGGCCGGCTCCAGGGCGATCAGCGGCTGGTCGTACTCGACCGGCTGGCCGTCGTGCACGAGCACCTCGACGACCCGCCCGGCCTGGTCGGCGGTCACCTCGTTCATCAGCTTCATCGCCTCGACGATGCCGACCACCTGGCCGGAACGGATCAGGTCGCCGACGGCGACGAAGGGCGCCGCGCCGGGTTCCGGAGCCCGGTAGAAGGTGCCGACAACAGGCGCCCGCACGGCGAGCCGGCCGGGCTCGGGCGGTGGCGGGCCGGCGGACGGCGCGGGCGCGGGCGCGGCTCCCGGCGCGGCCTGGGCCGGGACGTGCCACTCCACCTCGAGGACGGTCTCGCCGCTGCGCAGCCGGACCCGGCGCACCGGGCCGGCCAGCTCGGCGACGAGCCGGTGGGCGAGCCGGCGCAGGCCGTCGAGGACCGCGTCCGGGCTCTGCGGAACGCTCATCGCCGCACCGCCGGAGCTCCGGCGCGGGCCGCGCCGAACCGGCGGAAGCGTTGCCGCCGACGGCGGACCAGGGTGGCCGGTGGCACATCGAGCAGCGGGGCGAGGTTCGCCGCCACCGACCGGGCCAGCAGCTCGGCGGCGCCCGCCGGGTCGTGGTCGGCGGCGGGCGCCGGCTCGGGCACCACCTCGTCGACCACGCCGAGCCGGCACAGGTCCGGCGCGGTGAGCCGGAGCGCGCGGGCGGCCTGCGGCGCGGCGGAGCTGTCCGGCCAGAGGATCGCGGCACAGCCCTCCGGGCTGATCACCGAGTAGACGGCGTGTTCGAGCATCAGCACCCGGTCGGCGACGGCCAGCGCCAGCGCGCCGCCGCTGCCGCCCTCCCCGGTGACCACCGCGACGACCGGGGTGGGCAGCACGCTGAGCGCCAGGATGTTCTCGGCGATCGACGCCGCCTGGCCCTGCTCCTCCGCGCCCACCCCCGGGTCCGCCCCCGGGGTGTCCACCAGGGTCACCACGGGCAGGCCGAGCCGGGCGGCCAGCCGCATCAGCCGCAGCGCCTTGCGGTGCCCGGCCGGGCTGGCCATGCCGAAGTTGCGGGCCACCAGCTCGCCGGTGGTGTGTCCCTTCTGGTGACCGATCACCATCACTGGTCGGCCGTCGAGCCGGGCCAGCCCACCGACGATCGCCGGGCAGTCCGCCCCGAGCCGGTCGCCGTGCAGTTCGACGAAGCCGTCGAAGGCGCTCTCCAGGTAGTCCAGGGTGGTGGGCCGGCCCGGGTTGCGGGCCGTGCGCACGGTCTCCCAGGCGTCCCGCCCGGAGCCGTCCGCCGTCTCCGGGGACGGCCCGCCGGCCGGCGCCGGTGGTCGCGGCGTCGGCTCCTGCCGGGGTACGGGCGGGCGCCGGCGGATCCCGCGGCCCTCCCGGGCGGCGGCGAGCAGCGCGGTCAGCCGCCCGCGCAGCGCGTGCCGGGGCACCACCATGTCGACCTGCCCGTGCCGCAGCAGGAACTCGGCCGTCTGGAAGCCCTCCGGCAGCGCGGCGCCGGTGACCTGCCGGATCACCCGCGGCCCGGCGAAGCCCATCCGCGCGCCGCTCTCCGCGAGCACCACGTCGGTGTTGGTCGCGAACGAGGCCGCCACCCCGCCGTACGTCGGATCGGTGATCACACTGACCGTGAGCAGCCCCGCCTCGCGCAGCCCGGCGACGGCCTGGCTGACCGTGGCCATCTGCATCAGCGACAGCGCGCCCTCCTGCATCCGGGCCCCGCCGGAGGCGGTGATCAGCACCAGGGGCACCTCGTCCGCGAGGGCCCGCTCGGCGGTCCGGGTGATCAGCTCGCCGACCGCGCAGCCGAGGCTGCCGCCGAGGAAGCGGAAGTCCATCACCGCCAGCGCGATCCGGTGCCCGCCGACGGCGGCGGTGCCGCAGACCACCGCCTCGTCCAGTCCGGTGCCGGCGCGGGCGGCGGTCAGCCGGTGCGGGTACGGCAGCGCGTCGACGAAGCCGATCGGGTCCACCTGCACCGCCCGGTCGGGCAGCGCGGCGAACGAGTCCCGGTCGACCAGCTGCGTCACCCGCGCCGGGGCGTCCAGTCGGGAGTGCGTGCCGCACTCCGGGCAGACGTCGAGGTTGCGGCGCAGCCGTTTGCGGTACAGCAGCGAGGCGCAGCCGGCGCAGCGGGACCAGAGCTGCTCGTCGCGCGGCGCGGTGGTGGTCACGGCCGCCGCCCGGGCGCGTCGTACCGGTAGAAGCAGTGGGCCATCGCGTCCCGGGGTGACCGCCAGTCCGGCAGGTATGGCGAGATGAACGGCCGCAACCGCGCGCTGACCCGGACGAACTCGGGATGCCCGCGGGCGTCCTCCACCGCCCCCTCGCCCGGCAGCTCCGTCTCCAGCAGGTGGACGTAGAGGTCGTGCAGCCGGTACAGCGAGCGGTGCCGGACGCCGACCAGATGCGGCAGCTCCGTCGCGTCGGACTCGGCGAAGATCTCGGCGACCTGGTCCTCGGCGGTGGGCACCACCTTCGCGACGATGAGCGAACGGTCCATGAAGCGTCTCCCCCTCGGGCGAGTTCCGGTGCGGCCGGACGACTGCCGACACGATCCCGCTGGGGACGTCACCGCGGCGTCACGCACTGCCAGCGCCCCGCGTAGACAAGTCGTGACGCTGCGTTGACGCAAACTGTGCACGGGCTATGCGCCCGCTTGCGGCTCCCGTCGCATAGCGATAAATATTCGCAGTTCAGAGCTGTTGTTACTGACCGTACTGGAGGGTCACATTAACGACGAATAGGTTGACTCAGTGTAATCGTGATTGATAATCTCCGTCTTGGCCAGCCCGGACGGCGCCGATATCCGACGCCGCCGCCGCGAGCCGTTCCGACACCGGCGTCGCGGGCAGCCGCGCACCAGGGCAACAAGGACGGTCGGGACGAGGATTCCGGGTCGGGGGGTGCGCCGGTGACCGGTCATTCCGAAATGCCGACGGCCGGCGCCGGACCCGCGCCGCGGGTGTCGTTACAGCTGCTCGGCGGTTTCCGGCTGCTGCACGACGACGTGCCGGTGGTGGTGCCCCGGGGGCTGCAACGGGTCATCGCGCTGATCGGCCTGCGGCCGGCCGCGACGCGCAGCCACCTGGCCGGGCTGCTCTGGCCGGAGACGTCCGAGGAGCGGGCACTGTCGTCACTGCGTACCGCGCTGTGGCGGCTGCGCCAGGACCCGTGCTGTCCGCTGCTGACCGACGGGGACACCGTCCGGCTCGACCCGACCGTCCACCTCGACACCGACGAACTGGTCGACGTCGCGGCCCGGGTCCGCGACGGGGAGGTGCCGGACGCCGTCCGCGTCGCCGGCCGCCACGACCTCCTCCCCGGCTGGTACGACGACTGGGTCCTGCTGGAACGCGAACGGCTGCGCCAGCTCCGGCTGCACATGCTCGAACAGCTCGCCTGCAACCATCTCGCGGCGGGCCGGCACGGCGAGGCGCTGGAGGCGGCGCTGGAGGCGATGGCCGCCGAGCCGCTCCGCGAGACCCCGCACCGCCTGGTCGTCCGGATCCACCTGGCCGAGGGGAACGCCTTCGAGGCGGTGCACGCCTTCTACGTCTACCGCGACCTGCTGCTGCGAGAGCTGCGCCTGGAGCCCTCCCCGGCGATGGGCGCGCTGCTCGACGAGACCCTCGCCCCGATCCGGCACGCCACCCGCCCGCCCTCGCCCCGCCCCGGCGTCACCGCCCGGTCTCGCGACGTGACGGGGAGGTGACAGCCGCCGGGCATGGTGGCCCGACACGGTGTCCGACGTCCTCGGGCTGGATCAGGGGCACCACCGGCGAGAGGGGTCCCGATGAGTCGTCTGCTGATCGTCAGCCGCATCGTCCCAGGGGCGGAGGGCCGGGTCGCACAGATCTTCGCCGAGTCCGACGCGACGGAGCTGCCCGGCCTCACCGGTGTCCGGCACCGGTCGCTGTACTGCCTGCACGACCTGTGCGTGCACCTGATGGAGACCGTGGACGTCGACCCGGACGTGGTGGCCGGCGTGCGCAACCACCCGCTGTACCGGCAGGTCAACGAGCGCCTCTCCGCGCACACGTCGCCGTACCTGCCGACCTGGGGCTCCCCTCGGGACGCCATCGCCGGCTGCTTCTACACCTGGGACGCCGCCGTCGCGCCGGCGTCGGACCCGGTGGGCTGAGACCGGCGTCCCGGACCCGCACGGCACCGCGGTCCGGGACGCCCCTCCGCCTCCGACGGCACACGCTCGGTCATCCCGCCACCACCCGGCGGCACGGCGTGTCCCAGCAGGGACGCAAGCCGCCCACCTCCCTGTCGTCCACGACGTACGTGTGCGAAGCTGCCCCCGGTTTTTCTCACGACTGTCGTTCACGTACATAAGAGGGAGGTTTGCCGTGCCGTCGACTTTCGGGCAATGGCTGATCCTGATCCTGGCCCTGCTGGTGGGCCTCGCGGGCGGGTGGGTGCTGCGCGGCCGCCAGGCGGCCGCCAGCCCGACGGCGCCCATCGTGGAGGGTGACCCGGTGGCGCCAGCCGCCGAGGTCAGCGCCCCGGCCACCGCCACCGTCGACCACGAGCGGCCGGCGGCCGTCGTGGACGACGTTCCCCCGCCCGCCGCGGTCACCGAGGAGCCGGCCGCGGCCGAGTACGACGCTCCCCCGGCCGCCGCCACCCTGGCCGCCAACGCCAGCACCCTGCCGTCGGCCGACACCGACACCGAGCGGGCCGAGGCCACCGAGGCCGCGCCGGCCGAGGTCGAGGCCGTTACCGCTACCGAGCCGGTCGAGGTCGACGCCGCGCCGGTCGCCGTCCCGGCGCCCCGGGCCGCCGCGGAGCACGGCTTCACGTCGGACGCCGTGACCACGCCGACCCAGCCGGAGCCGGCCGCCGTCGTGGCGACGAACGGCACCGCCCCGGCGGAGACCACGGACGACTTCCGGCGGATCCAGGGCATTGGGCCGAAGCTGGCCGCCGCCCTGCAGACCGCGGGGATCCGCACCTACCGTCAGCTCGGCGACCTGGACGAGGCGGCGCTGCGGGAGACCATCCGCGCCGCCGGCCTGCGCGCCGCCTCCAGCCTGGCCACCTGGCCGCAGCAGGCCCGGGTGCTGGCCGGCGCCGGCGCCGAGGCCGACCGGGCGCTCCCGGCCGGGACCGGCGAGGACGCCTGAGTACCGTCCCGGGCCGGTGGTGACGATCCGTCGTCGCCACCGGCCCGGGGTCACCGGGCGACGGACTCCGCGTACTCGGTGCAGACCGCGTCGAGCATGTGACTCGCCTCCGCCGCGCGCACCGGGTCCGGATTGTCGAGCGTGATCAGGCCCTTCCACAGCACCCAACCCCGCCCGCGAGCCCACATCCCGTCGTCGACGGCGAGCGCGGCGCGGAACGCCGATCGGCTCGGGCCGGACAGCAGCGTCCAGGCGACCGCCAGGTCGCAGGCCGGGTCGCCCACCCCGCAGCAGCCGAAGTCGATGACGGCCGCCAGCCGCCCACCCCGCACCAGCAGGTTGCCCCACGCGACGTCACCGTGGAACCACACCGGCGGGCCGGACCAGGTGGAGCGCAGGGCGGTCGCCCAGATCTCGGTGACCGTGCCGACCGGGATCCGGTCGCCGAGCGCCTCGATCGCCCGCCGGGTCTCCGCGTCGTACGTCATCAGCGACGCACCCCGGAAGCTACTGTGCGCCCCGGCCGGCGGACCGGCCGCGGGCTCGGGCCGGGGCAGGGCGGCCAGGAAGTCGGCCAGCGTGCGGGCGAAGGCGGTCAGGTCGCCGATCCGGTCGACGCGCGCGGTCTCCCCGTCGATCCAGCGGTGGACCGCCCAGGGGAACGGATAACCCTCACCGGGCTCGCCCCGGGCCAGCGGGGTCGGCACGGTCAGCGGCAACCGCGGCGCGAGGACCGGCAGCCAGCGGTGCTCCTTGTCGACCTGCGGCACGTACCCCGCGGCGCTGGGCAGCCGCACGGTCATCGCGTCGCCGAGGTGGAAGGTGCGGTTGTCCCAGCCACCGACCGCGACCGGTCGGACCGGAAGGTCGGCCCAGCGCGGGAACTGCGTGGCGATCAGCCGGCGCACCAGCGCCACGTCGATCGACGGAACCCGGGGCGGCGGGGCGGCGTCCAGTGGCGTCATCCCGGCCAGCGTCCCCGCGCGCCCGCCCCCTCGCAAACGGTTTCCGGCCACGACGCTCCCTCGGCCGGACCGGACCGATCACCCGAAACGGACACGCGACCCAGTGGTCGTCGCTACCGTCGGTGAGGACCGCCGGCCCGTCGCGCCGATCCCGGACCGCAGGAGCAGCCCGTGCCCGCCGCCACGCCGGACCAGCCCGGGAAACGGGACCGGCCCCCGGTACGCGACCCGGAGTCACCCCGCCGGGTGACGCTGCTCGAGCTCTTCTTCGACCTGGTCTACATCGTCGCGCTGGCGCTCGTCTCGCGCGGCATGGTCGTCGATCTCAGCTGGGAACGCGCCCTGCAAGCCCTGCTCATCCTGATGGCGCTCTGGTGGACCTGGGCGATCACCACCCTGGTCACCGACATGTACGACCCCGAGCGCACCGAGATCAAGCTGTTGGTCACCGCGGTGATGTTCGGGGCGCTGCTGATGACCACCGCCATCCCGGAGGCGTTCGGCAGACGAGGGCTGGTCTTCGCCGGGACGTACGTGGCGATCCATCTCGGTCGTGGCCTGTTCCTGATGCCGGCGGTCCGGCACCACCGGCAGACCCAGCGGCGGGCGGCGCGGATCTTCATCTGGTTCGCCGTCTCCGCCGTGCCGTGGATCGCCGGCGGGCTCGTCGAAGGCCGAGCCCGGGAGGCGCTCTGGGCGTTGGCGCTGGCCATCGACTACCTCGGCTTCCGGCTCTCCTACCCGGTGCCCGGCCTCGGCGCGGTGCCGGACTCCCAGCGCAACGTCGCGGCGGAACATCTTTCCGAGCGCTACCAGCAGTTCTTCATCATCGCCCTGGGCGACGCCATCCTGACCACCGGCACCATGTTCAGCCTCTACCACTCGGAGGCGGAGAACATCGGCGCCTTCGCGGTCGCCTTCGGCACCAGCCTGCTGCTGTGGCGGATCTACGTGCACAAGTCCGGGGAGCTGCTGCCGCACGCCATCTCCAGCTCGAAGCAGCCGAGCCGCTTCCTGAACACCGCCCCGTACACGCATCTGCTGATGGTGGCCGGGGTGGTGACCACCGCGGCCGGCTTCGACCTGGTGCTGCACGAGCCGACCGGACGGACGCCGCCGGCCTGGATGGCGGTCATCCTGGGCGGGCCGGCGCTGTTCCTGGTGGGCCGGGCATTCTTCGAATACGAGGTGTTCAGCAGGGTCTCGCTGTCCCGTCCCGGCGGGCTGCTGGCGCTGCTCACCGTTGCCCCGGGCGTGCTCTTCACGCCGCCGCTGGTCGCCGCGACCGGGGCCATGCTGGTGCTCGCCGGGGTGGCCGTCGCCGACTACCTGCGCAGCCGGGGCCGCCCCCCGGAGGACCCGAAACCGCCGCACTGAGCCGACTCGTCCGGGCATGGTCGTAAACGGCCGTCCGCCCGGTCCCGGCCACCGTTAGCCGAAAGCGCGGATTGGGTACAGGGGTGACACCTCGAATCCACCACACACCCCTGGAGGCAACCCATGCGCGGCACCTCGATACTCGGCGTCCTGGTCGTCATCTGGCTGATCATCGGCGCGATCGCGGCCGGTCAGCGCGGCTACTACAGCAACGACGACACCAACTGCGCGGAGGCGGGCACCATCCTGGTCACCATCGTGGCCGGCCCGCTGAACTACATCGGCGCCAACCCCAAGGTCGACTGCAAGCTCCCTGAGCCGTCCAAGTAACCAACCCGCTCTTCCGGCCCGCGCCCGCTCCCCCGAGGCGCGGGCCCTTTCGTGCCCCGGGTCGGTCGGGTCACCATCCGTAGCGCGTCCTAGGAGGCTGGGTTCCTGGTCGAAGTTCGCCGACCGGGCTGCCGGGAACCGCCAGGATCCACCGCGGACGGAACGGGAGATCCGGCGATGCAGATCGGCTACAAGCTGGCCTCGGAGGCATTCGGACCGCAGGAGCTCATCCGCCAGGCGGTCCGCGCCGAACAGGCCGGCTTCGACTTCGTGGAGATGAGCGACCACTGGAAACGCAGGGGCACTCCCCGTTCACCTGGAGCGTGCTCGGCGCGATCGCCGCGAAGACCAGCACGCTCGGGCTCGCCACCGGCGTGACCTGCCCGACGGTCCGCTACCACCCGGCGATCATCGCCGACCTGCCGGAGCCGTTGCCGGTGATCGCGGTGGCGGCCGGCGGCCGGGCCTCGGCCGCGATGGCCGCCGAGCTGGGCGGCGGCCTCTTCGCCACCGAACCGAAGTCGTCGATCGTGGATCACTACCGGGAGGCCGGCGGTCCGGGCCCGCGCTACGCGGAGGTGCCGATCGCCTGGGCCACCGACGAGGAGCAGGCGGTCCGCGCGGCCCGGGAGACCAGCCGGTGGGCGATCACCGGGTGGAAGGTGATGAGTGAGCTGCCCAACCCGGTCAACTTCGACGCGGCCACCTCCTGGTTGGAGGACCACCACGTCCGCCAGCAGTTCTCCGTCGGCCCGGACCCGGAGGTGCACGTCGCGAGGGCGCGCGTCTACGTCGAGGCGGGCTACGACCACATCGTGGTGCAGAACGCCGGCCCCGACCCGGACGGCTTCCTCGACTTCTTCGCCGGCGACCTCAACGCCCGGCTGCGCGCCCTCGCCTGAGCCCACCCGGCCGAGTCCGGCTGCGGCCCCCGCGGCCAACCGGGCCGCGGTAGCCGGGCGCAGCCCGGTCGACGCCGGGGTGCGCGTACCGGCGGGCCGGCCGGACCGCGGTGGAGGCCGGCGGCCCGGGGCGGGCCTCAGCCGCCGACGTGGATGCCGGGACGGCGAATGGGGTCGGGTTCGGACTTGCGGATGATCTCCCGGACCACCGGCGGGGTGTCGCCGCGGCCGAGGATCAGGTAGCGCAGCAGGTGCGCGAGCGGGTTCCCCTCGGACCACTCGAAGTGGGCGTGCGGGCGGACCCCGGTGCCGTCGCGCAGCGCCAGCAGGACCGCCGCGATCGCGTTCGGCACGGCCGGGCTGCCGGCCCGCAGCACCCGGTACCCGTCGACCTCCACCCCGTGCACCCGCAGCACCTGGCTGAACTCGGACGGGTCGACCACGTCGATCTCGAGGAAGAGCACGTCGGCCGCGCCGGGCACCGGGTTCATCGCGCGCTGCGCCCGCTCCTTGACCCGGTACTCCTTCACCGAGCCGCTCTGCCGCTTGTTGGCGATCAGGTGCAGCCGGCCGTCGTGGGTCAGCGAGTCGGCGATGAACCGCCGGGCGGCCTCGTCGAACTCGATCCGCTCGGCCCGCAGCTCGGTGGTCCGGGTGACCCGGGAGATCAGCGAGACGGCGATGATGCCGGCGATGAACATGCCGGAGATGGTGATGCCGTCCGGCTTCTCGATCACGTTCTCGACGAGGGCGTAGAGCAGCACCAGGGTCAGCACCGTGAAGCCGCCCCCGGCGAACGGGTGCCGCGCCCGGTACGCGGAGATGGTCACCGCGATCGCGCCGGAGACCATCATCGCCAGGATCCCGGTCGCGTACGCGCCGGCCTGGGCGTTGACGTCGGCCCGGAACGCGACGGTGATGGCGATACTGATCAGCGTGTAGACGAGCACCACGGGCCGGACCGCCCGGGCCCACTCCGGCGCCATGCCGTAGGAGGGCAGGTAGCGGGGCACGATGTTGATCAGGCCGGCCATCGCCGAGGCGCCGGCGAACCAGAGGATCAGCACGCTGCTGATGTCGTAGACGGTGCCGAACCCCTCGCCCAGGTGCTCGTGGGCAAGGAACGCCAGCGCCCGCCCGTTGGCCGCCCCGCCGGGCTGGAACTGCTCCGCCGGGATCAGCACGGTGGTGACGAAGGTGGTCGCGATCAGGTAGACCGACATGATCAGCGCCGCGGCGGTGAGCAGCTTGCGGGTGTTCCGGATCCGCGCCTCGAGCCGCTGCCGCGGGTCGGCGCCCCCGCCCTTGACCAGCGGCATCATGCTGACCCCGGTCTCGAAGCCGGAGAGCCCCAGCACCAGCAGCGGGAACGCCAGCACGGCCGGCCCGACCAGGTCGCCCAGGCCGGTGCCCCGGGCGGTGAGCGCGCTGGTCCAGCCGCTGAGCACCGCCGGGTCGGCGGCCACCTCGGCCAGCCCGACGACCACGATCACCGCGTTGAGCCCGAGGAAGACCGCCACCAGCGGGATGGCGACCTGCACCGCCTCGCTGAAGCCCATCAGGAAGACGCCGCCGAGGATGAGCAGCAGCACCACGGTCACCGCGACCGCGGCCGTGGCGCCGTGCGGGAAGGACGCCGGCAGGATCGGGTTCTCCAGCAGGTGCACGGTGGCGTCGGCGGCGGAGAGCGTGATCGTGATGATCCACGAGGTGGCCACGAAGCCGAGCAGCACCAGCACGAAGATCTTGCCCCGCCAGAACGGCAGCAGCCGCTCCAGCATGGCCACCGAGCCCTGCCCGTGCGGGCTCTCCCGGGCCACCCGCCGGTACATCGGCAGCATCCCGAACAGGGTCAGCGCCACGATCAGCAGGGTGGCCAGCGGGGAGAGCGCACCGGCCGCCAACGCGGCGATGCCGGGCAGGTAGGAGAGGGTGGAGAAGTAGTCCACGCCGGTCAGGCACATCACCTGCCACCAGGGGTGCGCCTTCGCCTCCGGCTCCCGGGCCTCCGGGCCGACCGGCTGCACCCGGTGCTGGAACAGCCACCGGCTCAGTCGGCTGGCCGGCTCGGCCGGCCGGACCGGGGTCTCCACGCACTCAGGGATGGCCAGCGGCCCACGACCGGCCCGCTCGCCGCGCTCCGGATCGCGTCCCGCGCGTGCCGCGCGCCCGGGGCCAGACCGCGTCTGGTCGCGCCGCCCCCGCGTACGCCGGGGCTGCGCCCCGTCCCGCCCGTCCGACATCTGCACCCCTTCAGGCCCTGACCCGACCGTAGGCGGTACCCACGGCGTCACCCGTCCGAACCCGGCAAGCCAGGAAGATCATCAGGGCGCGAGGGATCGTACCGCCGCGGGCGGCGGCCCGCCGGTCAGCCGGCCACCGGGGTGCGCAGGGCGCGGAGCAGCCCGTCGGGGTCGGCGACGGTCACCGTCACCGCCGGGTGGCGCAGCCACCGGCCGGGCGCGAGGGCGGGGACCGGACTGGCGAAGCGGACGCAGACACCCGCCGTGGCGCCGGTGCCGAAGGTGACGCCGCGGTCGGCCAGCGAGAGGCGCGGCCCCACCGCCCGCCACCACCGGTACGGCCCGCCCGGCTCCGCCCCGGTGACGTTGCGCCGGTCGGTGCGCAGTCGCCACGGGCCGAACCGGACCGTCAGCGTCTCGGCGTCCACCTCGACGACGGCGGTCCCGGGCCGGACCCCGAGCAGGGCGAGGGGCAGCCGGAACGGCGGGTCGAAGCGGAACCCGAACTGGCGCCGGGATCCGCCGGTCGGTTCGGTCGGGGGTCGACCCGGTTCGCTGCTCGCCATGGACCGGGCGTACCCGGTGCGCGACGGCCGACACCGTCCCGCTGCCCGCTCCCCCGGCCGGCCGGCCGACGGCGCGACGCGGGGCCGGCCGACACCCCCCGGGCCGGTCGGCCCCGCACCCCCCGGGCCCCGGACGCGGCGGCGTACCGCAGCCGGACCCGGCGGCCCTGACCCGTCAGGAGAGCGCGGCGGTCCAGGCCGCCACGTGCGCATCGAGGTAGGCGGCCGTGTCCCGCCAGTAGGCGCCGTCCTCGGCGTGGATGCGCGCCCAGGGCTGGACGCCGTCCCGGGCGCCCCGCTGGAGCAGGTCGCACATCGCCCGGGCGCGCCGGCCCAGCAGCCCGGCCAGCGCCGGACGGTCCGCCCCGGTCAGGCCGTAGCCTTCCACGAAGACCCGCAGCCGCCGCGCCGACTCCCGCACCGGCCGGTCCGGTCGCATCCCGGCCATGCTCTGCGCCGCGTACGCCAGCTCCCACAACCGGGTGCCCGGCCCGGCGCCGTCCCAGTCGATCAGCACCCAGCCGCGCGGCGAGCGGACCAGGTTCCACGGCGCCGCGTCGTGGTGGCAGACCAGCTCCTCGCCGTCGGGCGGGATGACCCGCTGCCACACCGCCGCCGCCGGAGGAACGAAACCGGCCGTGGCGCGGTGCAGCTCCGCCAGGAGGGCCCCGATCGACGCCAGCTCGGCCGGGGCGTACGTGCCGGCGGGGTCGCCGGGCTCCCCCGGGACGTACTCCAGCACCTGGCGGCCCCGGCCGTCCCGGCCGAGCGGCCGCGGCGCGCCGGGGAAGCCGACCTCGTGCAGGTGGTGCAGCAGCGCGTCGACGCTCTCGGTCCACGGGCCGACCGGCCGCCGGACGGTGTCCCCGACCCGGACCACCCCCGCGGTGACGTTGCCCCTCAGCGGCAGCTCGACCCCCGTCATCCGCCCATCCTCGCACCGGGCCCCGGGACGACGATGTCCCCGCGTCCCGCCGCGAGGGCGGAACGCGGGGACCCCCCGTCCCGGCTACTGCAGGAACGCCCCGAGGGGCGAGAGCAGCAGCCGACCGAGCAGCGCGGCGTTGTCGTCCAACCGCGTCCGCTCACACTCGCGGGCCTCCGGATCGTGCCGGCAGCGCCAGATCTTCTGCGCGTTGCGCCAGGCGACGTTCCGGGTGTACTCCACCAGTTCGCCCTGGTACCAGTCGTCGATGTCGCCGTTCACCATGTCGATCATGAGCTGCCAGTGGTCCAGGTAGCCACGGCGCAGCTCGGGGATCCGCTCGGCGAAGATCTTGTTGATCTCCAGGTAGTCGCGGTGCTGGTCGCTCTCGTCGACCGGCTCGGACTCCAGGCTCTCCAGGGTGGTCACCAGCGCGAACGGCAGGTCGAAGTTGATGTGCGCGTTCACCCCGGCGGCGGCCGACGGCAGCGGCCGGGCGTCCGGGCCGCGCATCCGTTCGAACAGGCAGGCCCAGGCCTTCGGCGTGCTCGGGCTGGACTCCGTCCAGAACCGCAGCGCGTCGAAGTAGCGCGCGGCGAACTCGACGTCCAGCCGGGCCAGGAAGGCCGGGTCGGCGAAGCGGTCGTCGTAGAGGCCGTCCAGCACGCTGGTGGTGATGGTCAGGTAGAGCTTGTTGAAGTCCGCGAGGGGACAGCTCGCCTCCAGCGGCGGCAGCCGGACCAGCATGTCCTGCAGCTTCGTCAGGTGGTCGACGACCGCCGGCACGTCGGCCGGGTGGTCGGCGAGCAGCCCGACGATGTCCTGGTGCACTGGACCCCAGACCGGTTCGGTCATCGCTCCTCCACTGTGGCCGGTCACCCCCGTGCCGCCGGTGACGTGGGACAGCCTTCCAGCCGCGCCGGGCGGCGGGATCAGTAGAACGACGTATGTCGGGTGGCCGGTCCTACGACTGTTCGCCGCGGTTGCGCAGGAAGATCGCGCTCGCCTGCACCCGGGTCCGCACCTGGAGCTTGTCGAAGATGTGCGAGACGTGTACCCCGATGGTCCGCTCGCTGATGAACAGCCGCTGGCCGATCTCCTTGTTGGTCAGCCCCTCGGCGACCGCGGCCAGCACCTCCCGTTCCCGGGCGGTCAGCACGGCCAGCTCGTCGACCGTCGGCTCGGTGGGAGGCGCCGCGGCGGGCCGGCGGGGGGCCGGCACCGGCGGGCCACCGGCGGGTGCCGGGCGCTCCTCCAGCGTCACCCGGGCCCGGCCGGCCAGGGTACGGATCTCCGAGCTCAACGGCAACGCGCCGAGGCCCTGCGCCATCTGGTACGCCTGGCGCAGCAGCTTGCCGGCGGTCGCCACCCGGCTGCGCCGGGCCAGCAGCGCCTCGGCCTGCCGCAGCCGCGAGTACGCAGCCGGGTACGGGTGGTTCCGCCGGTCCCACTCGGCCGCCGACCGGGCCCACAGCTCCGGGTCGCCCCGGCCGTCGAGCCGGCTCAGCTCCGCCGCGCAGAGCGCGAGGAAGCCGTCGACGATGTAGCGCACCGGGCGGCCGGCGTGCTCGCTCTTGCGGGCCACCCGGTCGACCACCTCGCGCAGCCGGCGGACCGCCATCTCGTCCACGGCGACGGTGCGGCTGGCGTGCGCCTCCGCCTCCGCCCGCAGGCCGTGCCAGGCCAGCGTGGCCAGCACGATGACGTCGTCGGAGCGGCTCTCGGTCAGACCACGTTGGACGGCCTGCCGGGCCAGGTCGTGCCGCCCCTGCCACATCGCCAGCCCGGCGCGCAGGATCAGCATCGGCAGCACGTGCCGGGCGCCGCCGCCGGCCAGCACGGTGGCCACCGCCTCCAGGTCCCGGTCGGACGCCTCGATGTCGCCGTACCCGACCGAGAGCCGGCAGCGGGCCAGCAGCAGCTCGACCGCGTCCGCGCCGGACGGGCGGTGCCGCAGCGCCGCGGCGACCACCTTCTCCGCCTCCGACCACTGCCCCACCCGGAACAGGCCGTTGGTGGCGATGGCCAGCAGCCGGGTCTCCCAGGTGCGGCCCAGCCCGAGCTCGGCGACCCGCTCCGCGCCCCGGCGGGCCACCACCACGCCCTCCTCGAGGATGTTCAGCGGGCCGGTCAGCAGCTCCGCCAGGTGCAGGTACGCGCAGGCGACGTCCTCCGGCCGGCCGGACCGCTCGGCGATCTCCACCGCCTCCCGCATCACCGCCAGCCCCGCGTCGGGATCCTCCAGGAAGGCCTCGCTGAAGCCGAGCGCGGCGCTGGCCAGCACCACCTCCGAGGTGGAGCCCTCGACCGTGGCGGCGAGCTGCAACGCCTCCCGGGCCTGCTCGCCGGCCTCGGCGTACCGGCCGAGGTGCAGCAGCAGCTCGGCCAGGTGGGCGGCGGCGGTAGCCCGCTCCCGCGCGGTGCAGTCGGCCGCCGCCAGCGCCCGGCGGTACTCCGCCTCCGCCGGGGCGGAGCGGCCGGCGGCGGCCAGGTAGCGGGCCCGCCGGATGTGCAGGGCGCAGGCCGGCGGGCCGGCCGGGTCCCCGGCCAGCTCCTCCAGCAGGGCCAGCGCCCGGGCGTGCTCGCCGCAGTGGTGCGCCGCCTCGGCGGCGTGTTCCAGCAGCTCGGCTCGGTCGACCTCGACCGGGGTGGCCCGGTCCGGCTCCGGCGGGACCGCGGCCGGCGCGTCGGCCAGCTGCAGCGCCGCCGACCAGTGCCGGTGCGCCTCGGCGTAACCGTGCAGCCGTTCGGCCTCCCGGGCGGCGGCCATCGCGGCCGGCAACGCGCGGGCGGGCTCGCCGGCCAGCCGCCAGTGGTGCGCCAGCCGGGCCTGGTGCAGCTCCGCCGTGGCCGAGGTCAGCGCCTCGGCGTAGCGCCGGTGCAGGGCGGACCGCTCGGCGGGCAGCAGCTCGTGCGCCAGCACCTCGGCGACCAGCCGGTGCCGCAGCCGGTAGCCCTCGTCGGCGCCGACCAGCAGCCGGTGCGCCACCGCGGCCCGGACCGCCTCGATCAGCTCCTCCTCGGGCAGCCGGACGACCTGCGCCAGCAGCCAGTGTTCAACCGGCTCGACACCGGCGGCGACCGCGTGCACCACCGCGTGGGCGTGCTGCGGCAGGGCGTCGACCCGGGCCAGGAAGATCTCCCGGAGGGTGTCGGAGAGCCCGTCGCGGCCCTCGCGCAGGTCCCGGGCGAGCTCCTCGGCCACGAACGGGTTGCCGCCGCTGCGCTGCCAGACCAGCTCGGCCGCCTCCGGGTTCAGCGGCCGGCCGACGACGGCCGCGGCCAACCGGTCGGTGTCCGCCCGGTCCAGCGGCGCCAGGTCGACCACCCGGACCGACCGCAGCCGGCGCAGCTCGGTGAGGACGCGGCGCAGCGGGTGGGCGCCCTGCAGCGCCTCCGCCCGGATCGCGGCGAGCACCGACAGTTGCAGGTCACCGAGGCCGGCGAGCAGGTAGAGCAGGAGCTGACGGGTGCTCCGGTCGACCCACTGGAGGTCGTCCAGCACGATGACCAGCGGGCGACCGCCGGCCACCAGGTGCAGGCCGCGGGAGACCCGCTCCAGCAGAGCGCCGGCGCCGTCCGGCCCCGGGGTCTCGTCGTCGAACACCTGCAGCAGGCCACGCACCGCCGAGGAGGTGCGGGCCTGGGCGGCGGTCAGCTCGGTGTCGAAGCGGCGCAGCGCCTGTCGCAGCGGGTGCAGCGGGGAGGCGTCCCCGATGTCCAGGCAGGTGCCGGTCAGCACCAGCGCGCCCGCATCCCGCAGCCGGGCACTGACCTCAGCCAGCAGGCGGGTCTTGCCGACCCCGCTCTCGCCGGTGAGGAAGACCGCCGCGGTGTGCCCCTGCGCGACGTCGTCGAGCAGCGCCGACCGCAGCGCCGCGAGCTGGTCGGCACGGCCGACGAGCGGTGCGGTGTCCACATCGCTGGCCATGGCTCGCAGCCTAATCACAGACTCCCGAACCGTTCTACGGCCTCAGCGCCCTTGTGGTACTCCTCGCGTCGACATTGCGACTAAAGGTTGCGGGTGGCCGACATACGTCGTTCTGCCGATCCCCCGAGAACCCGGTGGTGCAAGTCTCCGGAGGTCGTCAGGCACCGGAGCGGGGGGAAAGGTGGGTGCGATGCCAATGTCCACGAAGGTGGGACGTCGGGATGTCGTCAGCTCGACACGATGGCCGGTGCCGGAGGAGAGACGCACGGTCAGCGTGCTCTTCGCCGACATCGTCGGGTCGA
This sequence comes from Micromonospora kangleipakensis, assembly GCF_004217615.1. Taxonomy (NCBI): domain Bacteria; kingdom Bacillati; phylum Actinomycetota; class Actinomycetes; order Micromonosporales; family Micromonosporaceae; genus Micromonospora; species Micromonospora kangleipakensis. Next base: position 5,326,000 of record NZ_SHLD01000001.1, read on the forward strand.
CCGGCCTGACCGAGCGGCTCGATCCGGAGGACGTGCGGGCCCTGCAGCGCGCGTACTTCGACAGCGTGGCCGGGGTGCTGCGCCGCTGGAACGGCGTGGTGGAGAAGTACATCGGCGACGCGGTCATGGCGCTCTTCGGCGCGCACGCCTCCGACGGCTTCGACGCGTACCGGGCGGTGCGGGCCGGGCTGGAGATCCAGCAGGCCGTCGACCGGCGGGTGCCGGCCGGCACCCGGCTGCGGGTCCGGGTCGGGGTGGCCACCGGCGAGGTCCTGGTGGACCTCGCCGCCACCCGCGACGGCGGTCACGGCACGGCCAGCGGCGCGGTGATCACCACCGCGGCCCGCCTGCAGGAGTACGCCCCGCCGGGCGCCGTCGTGGTCTGCGCCGCCACCCAGCGGGCCACCGCCGGCCTGGTGGAGCAGCGGCCGCTGGCCTCCATGACGGTCGCCGGCAAGGCGCTGCCGCTGGACGTCTGGCGGGTCGCCGGTACGAGCCGGTCGCGTCCCACCCCGCACCACGGCCCGCTGGTCGGCCGGCGCCGGGAGCTGGCCGCCGCGGGCGACGAGATCGCCCGGGCGGTCCGGGACCGCCGGCCCCGCTGGATCTCGCTGGCCGGCCCGGCCGGCAGCGGGCGCAGCCGGCTGCTGCACGAGCTGACCCGGGCGGTGTCGACGGTGGACGGAGCGCCGGTGCGCTGGTGCGTCGCGCACTGCCCGCCGTACGCCGAGGGGGGCCTGGCGCCGCTGGCCGACATGGTCCGCGGGTTCGCCGGCGTCCGCGACACCGACCTGCCGCCGACCGTACGCCGGCGGCTGGCCACGGCGCTCGACGGGTTGCTCCCGCCGGCCCGGCTGGGTCATGCGGCGCACACGCTGGCGGAGCTGCTCGCCGCGCCGGAGGACGCCGGTGCCGCGGGCCGGGGCGCCGACGTCTGGCGGCAGATCCTGCTGGAGCTGGCCGCTCGACAGCCGGTGGTGGTCGCGGTGGACGACCTGGACCGGGCGGCGCCGGCGATGAACCGCTTCCTGCACCGGCTCTTCGCCGCGGCGACCGAGCGGAGCCTGCCGCTGGCGGTGGTCGCCACCCACGGCACCGGCTGGGCGGACGTGCTGCCCGGCGCCGGCGACCGGCGTCGCCGGGTGCCGCTGCCTCCGCTCGGCACGGTCGACACCGGACGGTTGCTGCGGCACCTGCTCGGCCGGGCCGGCCGACCGGCCGCGCTGGCCCGGGACCTGCTGCCGCTGGTCGGCGGCAACCCGGCCGTCGCCGAGGCCTACGTGCGGGCGCTCGACGAGGACGGCGGCGGCGCGCCGGCCGGGCGGGTGCCCGACCCGGTACGCCGAATCGTCGACGCCCGGCTGGACCGGCTGGACGGCGACCACCGGGCGGTGCTGATGGCCGGCGCGGAGCTCGGCGCGCGCTTCGCGGCCGGCACGATCGAGCGGCTGCTCGGCTGGGTGCCGGGCCGGGCCGAGCCGGTGCTGCGGGAGCTGGTGGCGGGCGGCCTGCTGCGGCGGCCAGCCCGGGGCGGGTACACGGTGGCCGAGCCGGCGGTGGCCCGGGTGGCGCGGCACCGGCTGCCCCGCGCGGTCCGGGCGGAGTTCGCCCGGCGGGCCGGGGCCCCGCTCGCCGCGGCCTGCACGGTCGGCGCCGGCTCGCGCCCGGACCGCGTCCCCGGCACCGCACGCCCGAACGCCGTCCCTGATACCGCGCGTCCGGCCGGGGTCCCCGATACCGCGCGCCCGGTCGGAGGCGTCTGGCAGCGGCGGCACTCGGCCGAGGTGGCGCCCCGACGGACAGCGCTCGCCGGCGCCGGCTCCCGGTCCGCGCCGCGAGACCGGTCCGGCTCCGGATCGGTCACCCCGAGCTGGTCCGGACCGGACCGGGCGGGGGCCGATCCGGCCGGGGCGGCCGGGGGGCATGCCGGGTTCGCCCCGCCCGTCCCGGTCCGCCGACCCCGGTGGGGATCGTCCACCCCGGACCCGGTCCGAGCGCCGGGCGGCGGGACCCCGCCGGGCCTGGCGACCGTCGGCCCACCGGCGCCGCCCACGACGGCACGGCGGGGCTCGGTCGTCCCGCTCGCCGGATCACCGCGGTCGACACCGCCGGGCAGTCGGCCACGGCCGGTCGCCCCGCTCGGAAAGGCGGCGCCCGCCGCGCCGGCCGGGTCCCCGGTCAGGCTGGCCGACGCCACGGTCCGCCGCCGTCGGACCGGGCCCACCGCGGCCGGACCGATCCCGCTCGCCGCCGCCTGACCAGCGGCGGAGGCGGCCGGGAGCGGGCGAACCGGGCGTCGGGGCGCCCAGGACGGACGTACCGGCCCGCCCCGGTGGAGCTGCCCGCGTCGACAGCGCATCCGGCGCCGGCCGGCGGGCCGGACCGTCGGAGCGGGTCAGCGGTCGGCGAGGAACGCCAGCGCGCGGTCCCAGGTGCGCCCGGCGGCCACCGGGTCGTGGTCGGGCACGTCCGGGTCGGTGTAGAGGTGCCCGGGCCCCGGGTAGCGGTACACCGACAGGTCCGCCCCGGCGGCGGTCATCGCCCGCTGCCACTCGTCCACCTCGTGCTGCGGCTCGTACTCGTCCGGGTCGGCGAGGTGCAGCTGCACCGGCAGCCCCGGGCGGACCGCCTCGGGCGCGCCCGCGGTGCCGTGCAACAGGAGCAGGGCCGCCGCGGCGGGCCGCTCGGCGAGCAGCGCCCCGGCCACGCCGGCGCCCATCGAGAAGCCGGCCAGCACCGTCTCGGCCGGCAGGTCCGCCGCCGCGGCGCGGGCCCGGTCGAGCACCACGTCCCGGCCGACCTTGTCGAGCAGGGCGAAGCCCTCCTCCACGGTCTGCGCGGCCGGCAGGCCGTACAGGTCGGGGGTGACCACCCGGTGCCCGGCGGCGCGCAGCCGGTCGGCGGCGGCGAGCACCGCGGGGCGCAGCCCGTACACGGAATGCAAGAGCAGGATCTGTCCCATCCGGCCATCGTGCCAGCTCTCCGGCGGCGCGGCGCCGCCGGGCCGGGGGGCGGGCGATGATCCGCCGGCCGCTCAGCCCTGGTCGGCGCGGGGCGCCAGGGTCCGGCTGCGGCCCCGGAATTCGGCGACCACCTCGTCGTCCCGCCAGACCGTGACGTCGTAGATGCCGCTGCGGCCGTACCGGGTGCGTTCGGTGGCCCGGGCCTCCAGCAGGTCACCCTCGCGGACCGGGCGGAGGAAGCTGATCTCGCCGCCGGCGGCGACGGTCACCGGCCCGTGGCTGTTGCAGGCCAGCGCGAACGCGGTGTCGGCCAGCAGGAAGACGAAGCCGCCGTGGCCGATGGCGTGGCCGTTGAGCATGGCCGCGGTGACGCGCATCCGGGCCACGGCCGCGCCGTCGGCGGCGGAGACCAGCTCGATGCCGAGCCCCTTGGAGGCCACGTCGGCATCGAACATGTCGTGCGCCGCGGTACGGCCGGCACGCTCCCCCATCTCAGTGCCCCCGCCGCTGGTCCACGATCCGGCGCATCTTGCCCATCGACCGTTCCACCCCGTCCGGCTCGATCACCTGCACCGCGACGCTGACCCCGATGGTGTTCTTGACCTGCTCCACCAGCGCCGCCCCGGCCCGCGTGGCCTCGTCGGCGGACACGCCGACCCGCCGCTCCACCTTGACGGTGAGCGTGTCCATCCGGCCCTGCCGGTCCAGCACGCACTGGAAGTGCGGCGACAGCGCCGGGGTACGCAGGATCAGCTCCTCGATCTGGGTGGGGAAGACGTTCACCCCGCGCACGATCATCATGTCGTCGGTCCGCCCGGTGATCTTCTCGATCCGGCGCATCGTCCGGGCCGTGCCGGGCAACAGCCGGGTGAGGTCCCGGGTGCGGTAGCGGACCACCGGCATGGCCTCCTTGGTCAGCGAGGTGAGCACCAGCTCGCCCTGCTCGCCGTCGGGCAGCACCGCGCCGGTGACCGGGTCGATGATCTCCGGGTAGAAGTGGTCCTCCCACAGGTGCAGGCCGTCCTTGGTCTCCACGCACTCGACGGCCACCCCGGGGCCCATCACCTCGGAGAGCCCGTAGATGTCCACCGCGTGCATGTCGAGCCGCTGCTCCATCTCCCGGCGCATGTCCTCCGTCCACGGCTCGGCGCCGAAGATGCCGACCCGCAGCGAGGTGGACTTCGGGTCGACGCCCTGGCGTTCCATCTCGTCCACGATGGCCAGCATGTAGCTGGGGGTGACCATGATGACGTCCGGCTCGAAGTCGCGGATCAGCATGACCTGTCGCTCGGTCATGCCCCCGGAGACCGGGATGACCGTGCAGCCCAGCTCCTCGGCGCCGTAGTGGGCGCCGAGCCCGCCGGTGAACAGGCCGTAGCCGTACGCCACGTGCACCCGGTCGCCGGGCCGGCCGCCGGCGGCGCGGATGGACCGGGCCATCAGCCGGGCCCAGGTGGCCAGGTCGTCCCTGGTGTAGCCGACGACGGTGGGCCGGCCGGTGGTGCCGGACGAGGCGTGCAGCCGGGCGATCCGCTCCCGGGGCACGGCGAACATGCCGAACGGGTAGTTCTCCCGCAGGTCGGCCTTGCCCGTGAACGGGTAGCGGGCCAGGTCGCCCAGCTCCCGGCAGTCGTCGGGGTGGACGCCCGCCGCCTCGAAGGCGCGGCGGTAGTGGGGCACGTTGTCGTACGCGTGCCGCAGCGACCGGCGCAGCCGGTCCAGTTGCAGCGCCCGCAGCTCGTCGACGCCGGCCCGTTCCACGGGCTCCAGCTCCTCCGGACGAGGGGTGCGGTCCTGCACGGCTGCCTCCTGCGCGACGGTGTCCCGACGCCGCGCGGCGCCGGGCGATGCTGCGTACCGTACGCCCGTACCGGGTTGTCGTGCCAGGTCATGGGCAGGGCCCGGGAGCGGCGGCGGGTGCCGGGTGCGGCGTGCGGAGCCGGGCCCAGAGGCCGAGGGGTGCCGGGGTCAGCGGGCGGCGGGCAGCCGGTGCAGCGCGTCCACCAGCGGCGCCAGCTCCGGGGTCCGCTCCCCCTCGGCCAGCGCGTCGGCCAGCACCCGGTCGTGGGTGGGCCGGGCCCGGGCGAGCAGCTCGGAGCCGGCCGGGGTCAGCTCGGTGTAGATGCCGCGCTGCGGGCACCGCCGACCGCCGTACGGCGCGGGGTTATGCTCGGCCGGAGACCGGCGGTGGGGCCCGCCGTCCCGGGCCACGCCGGGAGAACCGCGACACGCTCGCCAACGGTCCCTGCCAGTGATGCCCGTCCTGGTGGGGAGGCACCGTGACACCACCACCCGAGTTCCGCGTCGACCCCGACGTCGACCTGCACGTACCCGCCGACCGGGCGGAGCTGACCGCCCACCCCGCGGCGGTGCTCGGCGCCATCGCCGCCGGCGGCGTGCTCGGCGCGCTGGCCCGGGCCGGCATCCAGTCCGCGTTCCCGCACTCCCCCACCGGCTTCCCGTGGGCCACCTTCGGCATCAACCTGGCCGGCTGCCTGCTGATCGGCGTGCTGATGGCGGTGATCGGGGCGCGCCCGGTGCCCCCGCTGGTCCGGCCGTTCCTCGGCGTCGGGGTGCTCGGCGGCTTCACCACCTTCTCCGCGTACGCGGTCGACGCGCAGCGGGCGGTGACCGCCGGCGCGGCGGGCACCGCGCTGGCGTACCTCGCGGCGACCCTGGTCGGCGCGCTGGTGGCCGTCTGGGTCGGGGACGCGGCGGCCGCCCGGCTGCTGGCCCGGCGGGCGGCCCGGTGACCGTCCTGCTGATCGCGCTCGGGGCGGCGCTCGGCGCGCCGCTGCGCTACCTGACCGACCGCGCCGTGCAGGCCCGGCACGACTCGCCGTTCCCGTGGGGGACGCTCACCGTCAACGTGGCCGGGTCGCTGCTGCTCGGCGCGGTCACCGCGATCCCGGCCGCGCCGGCGGTGACCGCGCTGCTCGGCACCGGGTTCTGCGGCGCGCTGACCACGTGGTCCACGCTCAGCTACGAGACGCTGCGGCTGACCCGGGAGGGCGCCCGCTTCCACGCCGTGGCCAACGCGCTGGCCAGCGTGGTCGCCGGGCTGGGCGCGGCCGCGCTCGGCTACGCCCTCGCCCACGCGCTGACCGGCTGAGCCACCGCCACGCGGCCGAGTCCCGCTCACCACCACTACCCGGGCGGCTCCTGACCCGGCGCCGTCGGCTGGCGGTCCGGGGCGCGCAGCGCCACCACCGGTCCGAGCACGACGACCGCCGGGGGCCGTACCCCCTCCCGGACGGTCAGCGCGCCGACCTCGTCGAGCCGGCTCGGCAGCGCCCGCTGCCCGGGGTGGCCGGCGTCCTGCACCACCAGCGCCGGTGACCCGGGGTCGCGGCCGTGCTCGATCAGCACGGCCGCGATCTTCGCGATGGTGTCCACCGCCATCAGCAGCACCACGGTCCCCCGCGTCCGGGCCAGCGCCGGCCAGTCCACCAGCGAATCCGGGTGACCGGGCGGCAGGTGGCCGGAGACCACGGTGACGTCGTGCGCGATCCCGCGATGGGTGACGGGCACGCCGGCCAGCGCCGGCGCGGCGACCGCGCTGCTCACCCCCGGCACCAGCACGGTCTCCACGCCGGCCGCCGCGCAGGCCTGCACCTCCTCGTGGCCGCGGCCGAAGACGTACGGGTCGCCGCCCTTGAGCCGGACCACCCGCCGGCCGGCGCGGGCGTGCGCGACCAGCGCGTCGTTGATGGTGTCCTGCCCCACCGACGGGCCCCGCGGCACCTTCGCGGCGTCCACCACCAGCACCTCCCGGCGCAGCCCGGCGAGCAGGCCGGCCGGGGCGAGCCGGTCGGCCACCACCACGTCCGCGGCGTCCAGCAACGCCTTCCCCCGTACCGTGATCAGGTCGTCGGGGCCGGGCCCGCCGCCGACGATGGCGACCTGGCCCGGGCGCAGGCCCGGGTCGTGACGGTGATGGTGATGGTGGTCGTGGCCGCCGGCCGGGTCGTCGGGGTGGTGGTGCGGGGTCTGCGGCCGGCCCACCTTGTCGGCGAACCCGGGCAGCGCCACCCGGTACGCGCAGGTGTCGCAGTTCATCCGGATGTCCCCGCGCAGCGCCTCGGCGTGCCGCTCGAGGACCAGGTCGGCCAGGGCGTCGCAGTCGCCGATCAGGTCGGCCACCCGCACGTCCAGCTCCGGGTGCTCGGCGGCGTACGCGTCGGACTGCGCCACGATCCGGTCCGGCAGCACCCCGGCGAAGAGGAAGTACGGGGCGACCACGATCCGCCGGGCGCCGAGCCGGCGCAGCCGCTCCAGCACGGCCGGCACGGCCGGCTCGGCGAGGGAGATGAACCCGGGCTCGACGCCGGCGTAGCCGCGCCCCTCCCAGAGCAGCCGGGCCACCTTGGCGACCTCGGCGTTGGCGTCCGGGTCGGTGGAGCCACGCCCGATCAGCGCGATCCAGGTGCCGGCCCGGTCGGTGCCGTCGAGGACGGCGTCGATCCGCGCGGCGAGGATCTCGTGCAGCAGCGGGTGCGGCCCGAGCGGCCGGCCGTAGGCGTAGCGCAGCCCGGGATGGCGCTGCTTCTCCCGGGCCAGCGCGGCGGGGATGTCGCCCTTGCCGTGCCCGGCGGCGGCGAGCACCAGCGGCAGCGCCACCAGGTTGCGGTGCCCCCGGCCGGCCAGCGCGCCGACCGCGTCGGTCAGCGGCGGCCGGGACAGCTCGATGAAGCCGCCCTCGACGTCGTCGACGACGCCCCGGCGGCGGATCCGGTCGACCAGGGCGGCGAACTGCGCCACCCCGGGCGCGCTGCGGGTGCCGTGCCCGACGATCAGCAGCGGGGTGCGGTCCGGGGTCATGACGTCTCCTCCAGGTAGAGCAGGGCGTTGAGGGCGGCGGCGGCCACCGCGGAGCCGCCCTTCTCGCCCACGTTGGAGACCGCGGGCAGACCGCTGGCCCGCAGCGCGGCCTTGGACTCGGCGGCGCCGACGAAGCCGACCGGCAGCCCGACCACCAGCGCGGGCGCCGCGTCGAGGGCGATCAGCTCGACCAGCGCGGTCGGCGCGCAGCCGACCACCCAGACCGCCCCGGGCCCGACCCGGTCGTACGCGATCCGGACCGCCGCCGCCGAGCGGGTCAGCCCGGTCTCGCCGGCCAGTACGGCGGCGGCCGGGTCGGCGACCGGGCAGACGACATCCCGCCGGGTGATCCCCGCGGCGACCATCCAGACGTCGGTGACGACAGACGCGCCGGCCCGCAGCGCGGCCAGCCCGCCGGCCAGGGCGGCCTCGTCGCAGACCAGGTCGGTGACGTAGGCGAGGTCGGCGCTGGCGTGCACCACCCGCTCGGTGACCGCCCGGGTCAGCGGCGGCAGGTGGGACAGGTCGACCCGGGACCGCAGGATCCGGTAGGACTCCCGCTCGATCGGGTGCACGACGCGGCTCATCGGCTTGTCTGCCCGTACCGGCGGTCGAAGCCGCGCAGCCGCCACACCGCGACCGCGCCGCCCCAGGCGAGCACGAAGAGCGCCACCACGGCGTAGCCGAGCTGCTCGAAGTGGTCGGCGATCGAGGCGTATCCGGCGAGGGCGGTGACGCCGAACCGGTCGGTGAGCAGCGCGGCCAGGTAGACGCTGGCGACCAGGCCGCCGACCAGCACGGTCATCCCGGTGGTGGCCAGGTTGTACCAGAGCCGCCGGGCCGGCTGCCGGTACGCCCACGAGTAGGCGCGGCTCATCAGCAGGGAGTCCGCGGTGTCCATGGCGGACATCCCGGCGGCGAAGAGCAGCGGCAGGGTGAGCAGGGCCAGCACGGGCAGGCCACCGGCCGCCGCAGTGCTGGCGGAAAGCGCCAGCAGGGTCACCTCGCTGGCCGTCTCCAGGCCGAGGCCGAAGAGGAACCCGACCGGGGCCATGTGCCACGAGGAGCGGACCAGCGTCCGGGCGCGGGCGCCGAGCACCCGGTGCAGCAGCCCCCGGTTGAGCAGCAGCAGGTCCAGCTCCGCCTCGTCCAGCGCACCGGCCCGCAGCCGCCGCCAGAGCCGGGCCAGCCCGGTCAGCACCACCGCGTTGAGCACGGCGACCAGCGCCAGGAACAGCGTGGCGGCGACCACGGCGACGGTGGCGCCGACCTCGCGGATCCGGACCATCCCGGTGCCGGTGAAGTGGGCCGAGGCGAGGCCGATCACCAGGGCGAGCAGCAGCACCACCGCGCTGTGCCCGAGGGCGAAGAAGAAGCCGACGCCGACCGGCCGCCGGCCGCGCAGCAGCATCAGCCGGGTGGTGTCGTCGATCGCGGCGATGTGGTCGGCGTCGAAGGCGTGCCGCACCCCCAGCAGGTACGCGAGGGTGCCGGCGCCGGCCAGCCCGCCGGCCGCCACGGGCTGGTCGTTCCAGTACAGGTAGAGGCTGACGCCGACGACGTGCAGCATGGCGACGGCGCAGACGATGCCGCCGAGGCGTACCCGCTCGGCTCGGCTCCAGCGGCCGGTGGGCGGGGCGGCGGTGGTGGGGGTGGCGGTCATCGCTCTCCTCGGGTCTCGGGGTTGACGCGGATCGCGTCCACGGGGCAGATCTCCAGGCATTCCAGGCAGCCGGTGCACCGGTCCGCGCGGACGGCCAGGCCGCCGGGGACCGGGCGCAGGGCGTGCTCGGGGCAGGTCAGCAGGCAGGCGCCGCAGCCCTGGCAGGCGCCGACGGTCACCGGCGCGGTCCGCCCGGCGCCGACGGGCGGGGGCGCGGCCGGCGCCCGTTCGGCGGTCACGGGCGCCACCGGTAGCCGCGCGGCGTGACCATCCGGCCGCTGACGACCCGGGTCTGCGAGCTGCCGACGACCACCACGCTGTACATGTCGACCAGCGCCGGGTCGAGGGTGGCCAGGGTGGCCAGGTGCACCCGCTCGCCGGGCCGGCTGGCGTTGCGCACCACGCCGACCGGGGTGTGTGGCGGCCGGTGCGCGGCGAAGGTCTCCAGGGCGGCGCCGAGCTGCCAGTCCCGGGCCCGGCTGCGCGGGTTGTAGAGCAGCGCCACGAAGTCGCCCTCAGCGGCGGCGGCGACCCGCCGCGCGATCACCGCCCAGGGGGTGTGCAGGTCGGAGAGGCTCAGGTAGGCGTGGTCGTGACCGAGCGGCGCGCCGAGCAGCGCGGACGCGGCGAGGGCGGCGGTCACCCCGGGCACGCCGACCACGTCGATCCGCTCGTCGGCGTGATCGAGGGCGGGGCTGGCCATCGCGTACACCCCGGCGTCGCCGGAGCCGATCAGCGCGACGGCGTGCCCGGCGGTGGCCTCGGCGACGGCGGCCCGGGCGCGCTCCTCCTCCGCGCCGAGCCCGCTGGCCAGCACCCGGGTGCCGGGCCGGAGCAGGTCGCGGACCTGCTCGACGTACTGGTCGAGGCCGACGATCACGGCGGCCCGGCGCAGCTCGGCGACCGCGCGCGGGGTGCGCAGGTCGGCGGCGCCGGGGCCGAGGCCGACGATCGCCAGCCGGCCGCGCGGGGCGTGCCGGGCGACCGCCACGGTGGCCATCGCCGACGCGGTCTTCGGCACCAGCAGCGCGCCGCCGCCGCGCAGCGCGGCGGCCTCCGCGACGCTGGGGGTGCCGACCGCGGCCCGGACCGCCTCGCTGGGGTGCGGCACGTCGACCGCCGCCAGCTCCGCGACCGGCCAGGTCTGCAGGGGTACGCCGAGCGCGTCGGCGGTCGCCATGATGCCCGCCTCGTCGGCCTTCAGGTCGACGCTGGCCAGGCAGCGCAGGCTGGCCGGGCTCAGGCCGGCGTCGGCGAGCGCCCGGCGCAGCAGGTCGGTCACCTCGGCGGCGGTGACGCCCCGGCTGGAACCGATGCCGGCGACCAGCGACGGCGGCCGCAGCACGGCGGTACGGTCGTCCAACGACACGATCCGGTCGGTGACCAGCAGCCGGTGGGCGTTCTCCGGCGCGTCCGCGGCGACGTTCTCCGGCAGGGCGGGCAGGGGCCAGGTGGCGTCGGCGACGAGCCGGACCGGCTCGCCGTCGAGGATCGCCCGGGTCACCGCGGCCACCGCCCCCTCGACCGGCCAGCCGAGGGTGTCCAGCCCGGGCAGGCCGGCGGCGTCGGTGGCGGTGGTGACCACCGGCCGGGCGTCGAGCAGCGCGCCGACCTCGGCGGCGAGGGCGTTGGCGCCGCCGGCGTGCCCGCCGAGCAGCGCGACCGCGTGCCGGGCCGCCTCGTCGACCACCACCACGGCCGGGTCGGTGTGCTTGTCGCCGAGCAGCGGCGCGAGGACGCGGACCACCGCCCCGGTGGCCAGGAAGGCCACCACCGCGTCGCAGCTGGTCCAGGCGGTGCGGAGCGCGTCGGCGACGGTCGCCCCGTCGACCGGACGGGCGTGCGGCCAGGCCGCGGCGAGGGTATTGGCGTGCCGCCGGCCGGCAGCGGTGGCCGCGACGAGGCCGATCCGCGTCGGGTGCGGCTGCCCCGCCGGGCGGTCGATGGTGTGGACGGACGTCACGGGCGCTCTCCGGTGAGGACGACGACGGGGTTGGTGGCGGCGAGCCGGATCGACCCGCTGGGCAGGTCGGCGAGGCGGGCGGCGGCGAGTTGGCTGCCCTCGACCGTGTAGCCGGCGGCGCGGAGCAGGTGCACGGCCGGCGCGACCCGGTCCAGCGCGGCGAGGGTCACCACCACCCGCTCCGGGCGGCGGGCGGCGACGGCGGCGAGCACGTCGGTGCCGCCCCCGCCGACGAAGACGGCGTCCGGGTCGGGCAGCCCGGCCAGGGCGGCCGGCGCGCTGCCGGTCACCACCCGGACGTCGACGCCGTGCCGCGCCGCGTTGGCCAGGACCGGTGCGGCGGGGTCGCGTTCGACGGCGACGACGGCCGCCCCGAGCAGGGCGCACTCGATGCCGACGGAGCCGCTGCCGGCTCCGACGTCCCAGACCAGCCGGCCGAGGCGGGGCCGCAGCCGGGCCACCGCGAAGGCGCGCACCTCGGCCTTGGTGATCATCGAGTCGCGGTGCGCGTACGCGGACTCGGGCAGCGCCCAGCCGCCGGGCGGCGCGGCCGCGGGCTGGTCGTCCGCGCGCATCGCCCCGGTTGCGGGCCCGCGGACTCCCCCGACGCCGGGTGCGCCGACACCGGACGCGCCGGTGCCGGGTGCGCCGGATGGCGGCCCGGCCGCCGCATCGGCCGGCGGCGCGGCGAGGCTGAGCAGCACGTGCGGGTCGGCCCAGGCCCGCCCGACGGCCTCCGCCGGGGTGGTCCAGGTGACCCGCTCGTCGGGCGTACCCAGGTTTTCGGCCACCAGCAGGCGGCGGGCCCAGCCGACCAGGCCCGCCCCGAGCTCGGCCGCCCCCGCCCCGGGCGCGGTGAGCACCGCGACGGCGGGCAGCGCGCGGCAGGCGTTGAGCGCCGCCCGCGGGTCCCGCCCGTGCGCGGTGACCACCGCCGCGCCGTCCCAGGGCAGCCCGGCCCGGGCGAACGCGGCGGCGACGCTCGAGACCGCGGGCAGCACCCGCAGCGGCAGGCCGGCCGCCCGCAGCCGCCGGACGATGCCGAAGAACCCGGGGTCGCCGCTGGCCAGCACGACGGCCGGGGTGCCGGCGGCGACGGCGGCGCGGAGTCGGTCCAGCGCGGGGCCGAGCGGGCCGAGGGCGACGGTGGCGCAGCCGGGCGGCACCGGTACGGCGGCGAGGTGCCGGGCCGCCCCGACCACCAGCCCGGCGCCGGCCAGCGCCTCGGCGAGCCCCGGGTGCGCCGGGCACCCGGCCGCGTCCATCCCCACCACGGTCACCAGTGCCCCGGCGGCGGGCACCTGTCCGGTGAGCGATATACCCCTCAGGCATGAATATGACTGGGAGTCATATCGGTCGCGGGTGAACTGCCGGCGGCCGTCGTCACCAGGAGTGACCGGGTCGCCGGCCGCGGGCGGCGGGGTGGTCATGCGGCCCACCGGCCCGAGGAGGCGACGATCCGGGAGCCGGCGAAGTCCACCATGGCCACGTCGACCTCGACGGCGTGCTCGGCGAAGCGGAGCAGCACCTGGCGGACCCGGCGGCAGAGCAGGTCCCCGGCGGGGCCGAGCAGGCCGGCGGCCTCCCACAGCTCGTACGCGTGCCGGCCGGTGTTCGCCGCGGTGACCGCCGCGGCCAGCTCGTCGTCGCCGCCGGCCTCGGCGGTCACCACGCCGAGCAGGGAGAGGTCCACCTTCGACCGGGTGTAGTGGGTCATCAGGATGCCGGCGGCCAGCTTGGCGAGCTTGCCCGCCATGCCGACGAAGACCACCCCGGTCATGCCGTCGCCGACGGCGGCGGTGACGGCCGCGCCGGTGAAGTCGCCGACCTCGACGAAGCAGACCTCGGGCACCTCGGGCAGGAGCTCCCGGGCGGCCCGCTCGGTACGCCCACCGGTGCAGAGCACCACGGTCCGCTCCCCCTGGGCGGCCATCACGTGCACCGCCTGCACCACGCTGGCCCGCCACGAGGCGGTGGAGAACGGGCGGACGATCCCGGTGGTGCCGAGGATGGAGATGCCGCCGAGGATGCCGAGCCGCCGGTTGGTGGTCTTGCGCGCCATGATCTCGCCGCGCGGCACGCTGATCACCACCCGCACGCCCACCTCGGTCAGGTCGACCACCTCGGCCACGGCCTGCCCGATCATGCGGCGCGGGGTTTCGTTGATGGCCGGACCGCCGACCTCCAGTCCCAGCCCGGGCTTGGTGACGGTGCCGACGCCGGGGCCGCCGTCCAGGCGCAGCCCGGGGCTGTCCCGCCAGTCCACGGTGGCGGTCAGCTCCGCGCCGTGGGTGACGTCCGGGTCGTCCCCGGCGTCCTTGACCACCACCGCCTCGGCCCGCCGGCGCGGCTGCACCTCGCAGCGGGCCACCGCGAAGCTGACCCGCCGGCCGGCGGGCAGGCCGATCTCCACCTCCCGCTGCGGCACCCCGGTGACCAGGGCGGTCACCGCCGCCTTGGCCGCGGCGGTGGCGCAGGCGCCGGTGGTCCAGCCGGTACGCAGCGCGGTGGGGCGGACCTTCGCGGTGCGCGGCAGGTCCGGCTCGCGCAGCGGCGGCTCGGCGTACGTCATCGGGATTGCCTGTCCCCGGCGGCGTCGGCGCCGGTCGGGGCCGGGTCGGCAGCGGCGCGGGCGCGGCGCAGCTCGGCGCGGGCGGCGGGCTCGGCCCGGCGGAAGGTGTGGAAGTGCCCGGGGTGGTAGAGGTGCGAGCGGGTGCCGCCGGCGGCGAGGGCCGGGCCGACCAGGAAGAGGGTGTGCTTCCAGAGCTTGTGCTCCCGGACGGTGGCCGCCAGCTCGCCGAGCTGGCAGCGGACCACCAGCTCGTCGGGCCAGGTCGCCTGGTACGCGACCACGACCGGGGTGTCGGGCGGGTAGCCGCCGGCGAGCAGCTCGGCCTGGGCCTGCCCGGAGCGGGCGGCGGAGAGGAAGAGCGCCATGGTGGTGCCGTGCCGGGCGAACTCGCGGACCCGCTCCCCCGGCGGCATCGGCGTCTTCCCGCCTTCGAGGCGGGTGAGGATCACCGACTGGGCCACCTCGGGGATGGTCAGCTCCCGGCCGACGATCGCGGCCACGGCGGTGAACGAGGAGACCCCGGGCACGATCTCCACGGCCAGGCCGAGGGCCCGGCAGAGGTCGAGCTGCTCCTGCACCGCCCCCCACAGCGCCGGGTCGCCGGAGTGGATCCGGGCCACGGTCAGCCCGTGCTCGGCGGCCCGCCGGTAGAGCGGCAGCACCCCCTCGATGGGGAGCTGGGAGGAGTCGACGATCTCGGCGTCGGGGCGGGCGTGGGCGAGCACGTCGGCGTGGACCAGGCTGGCCGCCCAGACCACCACGTCGGCCTCGGCGATCACCCGGGCGGCGCGCAGGGTGAGCAGGTCGGCCGCGCCGGGGCCGGCCCCGACGAACCACATCTTTCCGGTGGCGGTCACAGTTTTCCTCCCCGGCGGTCCCGGCGGGCCCGGACCAGCAGCGTCGACAGGTACGGCAGGTCGTCGGCGTCGTCGTCGACCGGCCCGATCCGCTCGTCGGGCAGGCCGAGCGCCCGGCCGAGCACGGCGTCGCCGAGCCGGTCCTGCCGGCGCAGCTCGTCGAGCAGCTCGGGGTGGCGGCGCCAGCCCTTGTAGACGACGACGGTGCCGGGGCCGGCGAGGGCGTCGGCGACCGGCGCGAGTCCGGCGGTGGCCGGCAGCAGGGTCAGCGGCTCCCGGCCCTCGCAGAGCGGGACGCCGCTGCGGGCGGCCAGCTCCTGCATGGCGGTGACGCCGGGCACGGTGCGGACCTCGACCGCCGGGCGCAGCGCGCGCACGCCGTGGGCGAGGTAGCCGAAGGTGGAGTAGACGTTCGGGTCGCCGATGGTGGCGAAGGCGACCGACCGGGCGCCGGCGTCGATCGCGGCCACCACCGCACGGGCGGCGTCGTCCCAGGCCCGCTCCCGGCGGGCGGTCACGCCGCCCCGGTCGTCGAGGGCGAACGGCAGCCGGCGCAGCCGGTCCGCGGCCACGTGCGCGGCCACGGTCGCCTCGGCGCGGCCCGGGGGCGCGTCACCCTCGGCGGCCGGCCGGTCCATGACGGGTACGAACACCGCGTCCGCCTCGCGCAGCACCCGGACCGCCCTGAGGGTGAGCAGTTCCGGGTCCCCCGGCCCGACCCCGACGCCGGTGAGCACGCCGGCGGTCGGCCGGTCCCCGGCACGGGCGCTCACCGGCTCGCCGCCTCGACCAGGCGGCGGGCGGCGTGCGGGTGGCCGGCCCAGTGGGTGTGCAGGTAGGAGGCGTGCACCCGGCCGGTGACGAAGCCGTGCGCGGCGCCGTCCCAGCGCCAGGCGGGCCGGTCGCCGTGGCCGGGGTCGGTGACGGTGCGGTGGAATTCGTGTCCGCGTACCGGGTCGCCGGACCGGTGCGCCGGGGAGTCGCTGGCGGCGACGGCGTCGCGGTAGCCGAGGGTGAGCCGGCCGGTCATCCGGGCGGTGTGGTCGAGCCGCCCGCACATCGGCACCCCGTCGAGGGCCCGGCCGAGGTACAGCAGGCCGGCGCACTCGGCGACGACCGGGCCGTCGAAGCCGGCGAGCTCGGCGCGGAGCCCGATGTTGGCGGCGAGCGCATCGGCGTGCACCTCGGGGAAGCCGCCGCCGACGACGACGGCCCGGGTGCCGGCGGGCAGCGCCGGGTCGCGCAGCGGGTCGACGGTCACCACCTCCGCGCCGGCCGCGGTGAGCAGCTCGGTGGTCTCCGCGTACGAGAAGGTGAAGGCCGGACCGCCGGCGACCGCGACGACCGGGCGGGCGGTGCCGGCGGGGCCGCCGACGGCGACGGCCGGGTCCCAGGCCGGGACGGTCAGCGGCGGGGCGGTGCGGGCCAGGTCGAGCACCGCGTCGAGGTCCACGGTGGACTCGACCAGGTCGGCGAGCGCGGCGACGACGGCGAGCGACTCGGGGGCCCGTTCGGCGACCGGCACCAGCCCGAGGTGGCGGGAGGGGGCGGCCACCTCGACGGCCCGGGTGACCGCTCCGAGCACCGGTACGCCGACCTCGGCGAGCGCGTCGCGGAGCAGGGTCTCGTGCCGGGGCGAGCCGACCCGGTTGAGGATCACCCCGCCGATCCGCACGCCGGGGTCGAAGGCGCGCATGCCGAGCACCAGCGCGGCGGCGGAGCGGCCCTGGGCGGTGGTGTCGAGGACCAGCAGCACCGGCGCCTCGACCAGCCGGGCGACGTGGGCGGTGGAGGCGTACGCGCCGCGGCCGACCGCGCCGTCGTGCAGCCCCATCACCCCCTCGACCACGGCGATGTCGGCGGGGGTGGGGACGCTCGCGCCGTGCCGCAGCAGCGGTGCGATCCGCTCCGCGCCGACCAGCCACGGGTCGAGGTTGCGGCCGGGCCGGCCGGCGGCGAGCGCGTGGTAGCCGGGGTCGATGTAGTCGGGGCCGACCTTGTGCGGGCTGACGGTGAGGCCGCGGCGGCGCAGCGCGGCGAGCAGCCCGGTGGCGACGGTGGTCTTGCCGTGCCCGCTCGCCGGCGCGCCCACCACCACCCGGGCCAGCGCCCATGCGCCGGCCGGTGCGGTTACCGCCGGCCGGGCCAGGGCCCAGGCCCCGGTCACCACTCGATCCCCCTCTGGCCCTTCTGGCCGGCGTCCATCGGATGCTTGACCTTGGTCAGCTCGGCGACCAGGTCGGCGGCCTCGACCAGGCGCGGGTCGGCGTCCCGGCCGGTGATCACGACGTGCTGGAAGCCGGGGCGGGTGCGCAGGGTCTCCACCACCTCGTCGACGTCCACCCAGCCCCACTTCATCGGGTAGGTGAACTCGTCGAGCACGTAGAGGCCGTAGCGCTGCGCGGCGAGGTCGCGCTGGATCTGCCGCCAGCCCTCCAGGGCGTCGACGGCGTGGTCGGCCTCGCCGCCGCGCTGGATCCAGGACCAGCCCTCGCCCATCTTGTGCCAGGCCACCGCGGCGCCCTGGCCGGTGCGCTCGTGCACCTCGCCGAGGGCGCGGAAGGCGTTCTCCTCGCCCACCCGCCACTTGGCGCTCTTGACGAACTGGAAAACCCCGATCGGCAGCCCGGCCGTCCAGGCGCGCAGGGCCAGCCCGAACGCGGCGGTCGACTTCCCCTTCATCTGTCCGGTGTGGACGATGGTCAGCGGTCGGTGGCGCCGCTGCCGGGTGGTCAACCCGTCGGCGGGTACGACGGACGGCTTTCCCTGCGGCATCAGGCAACGCTCCTGTTCGGGTTGACGGCGGCGAGGTTGAGGAGGGGGGCGGTGGCGACCGCGTCGAGGGGGTGGTGGTCGGCGCCGAGCTGGGTGGCGAGGCGGTAGGCCAGGCCGAGACGGACGGGGCCGGACTCGCAGTCCACGACGACGCAGGACGCGCCGGTGGCGGCGAGCACGGCCGCCGCCCGGGCCGCCCGGGCCAGCGGACGCTCCCCGGCGGTGGCCCGGCCGTCGGTGACGACGAGGACCAGGGGCCGGCGTCGCGGGTCGCGCAGCCGCTCCACCCGCAGCAGGTCGGCCGCCGCGAGCAGGCCCTCGGCGAGCGGAGTCCGCCCGCCGGTGGGCAGCTCGGCCAGCCGGGTCGAGGCGGCCAGCACCGAGGAGGTGGCCGGCAGCAGGGTCTGCGCGCCGGCGGCCCGGAAGGCGACCACCGCGACCTTGTCCCGGCGCTGGTAGGCGTCGTTGAGCAGGGCCAGCACCGCGCCCTTCACCGCGGCCATCCGCTGCCGGGCGCCCATCGACCCGCTGGCGTCGACCACGAAGAGGACGAGGCTCCCCTCGCGCCCCTCCCGGACCGCCTCGCGCAGGTCGTGCGGGCGCAGCCG
The DNA here is from genome assembly GCF_004217615.1 of Micromonospora kangleipakensis. Classification (NCBI taxonomy): domain Bacteria; kingdom Bacillati; phylum Actinomycetota; class Actinomycetes; order Micromonosporales; family Micromonosporaceae; genus Micromonospora; species Micromonospora kangleipakensis. The sequence continues at coordinate 5,344,222 of NZ_SHLD01000001.1, forward strand.
CAGCGGCCCGGCCGCCCGGCCGCGGGCGGCCTGGTGCGGAGCGGCGGCGCGCAGGGTCGCCGGCAGGTGCAGCGCGCCGGGCCGCCCGAGGGGCGCCCGCGCGCCGGTGGTCCGGCCGCGCCCGGTCCGGGCCCGCGACCGCCGGCCGGGCACCCCCTCGCCGATCCCCGGCGCGGTGAGCAACCGGGCCTTCAGGCCCTCCCGGGGTACGGCCACCGGCTGCACCCCGCCGGCCGGCTGGTCCCCGGACGGGCCGCCGTCGCGCCGCCGGTAGGCACCCGGCTGACCGTCGGACCCACCGTCGTGATCCGTCCCGGACCCGTCGTCGAGCCGGTCCGGCCAGCCGCCGTCGCCGCGGGCCGCCCGGTCGCCGCCGTCGGCGTGGTCGGCCGGTCCGGCGCCGGCCGGTCCGCCGCCGCCGGGTCCGCCGTCGGGCCCGGGCCCTTCGGTAGGGCCGCCGTCCGGCGGGTCGTCGTCGGGGTGTTCGTCCCGGGCCCGCCGCAACGCCTCGTCGAGGCGCTTCTCGTCCAGGCCGGGGCTGTCGAAGGGGTCGCGCCGCCGTCGGTGCGGCAGGGCGAGGCGGGCGGCGACCCGGACGTCGTCGGCGGTCACCCGATCCCGGCCCTGCCAGGCGGCGTGCGCGACGGCGGTCCGGGCGGTGACGATGTCGGCGCGCATGCCGTCGACGTCGAACGCGGCGCAGACCTCGGCGATCTGCCGCAGCGCGGCGTCGGGGAGCCGCACCCGGTCGAGCCGGTCGCGGGCGGCGACGACCCGGCGGGCCACCTCCACGTCGGCCTCGGCCCAGCTGGCGGCGAAGCCGGCCGGGTCGGCGTCGGCGGCGAGCCGGCGGCGGACCACCTCGACCCGCACGGCGGGGTCGCGGCTCGCGGCCACCTCGACGGTGAGCCCGAACCGGTCGAGCAGCTGCGGGCGCAGCTCTCCCTCCTCCGGGTTCATCGTGCCGACCAGCAGGAACCGGGCGGCGTGGCTGACCGAGACGCCCTCCCGCTCGACGTGGCAGCGCCCCATCGCGGCGGCGTCGAGGAGCAGGTCGACCAGGTGGTCGTGGAGCAGGTTCACCTCGTCGACGTAGAGCACGCCGCGGTGGGCGGCGGCGAGCAGGCCGGGTTCGAAGGCGCGTACCCCCTCGGCGAGGGCCCGCTCCAGGTCGAGCGCGCCGACCACCCGGTCCTCGGCGGCGCCGACCGGCAGTTCGACCAGGCGGGCCGGGCGGCGTTCGGCGTGGCCGCCGGCCGGGTGCGGGCCGTCGGGGCAGGCCGGGTCGGGTACGGCCGGGTCGCAGGCGAAGCGGCAGCCGGCCACCCGGTCGACCGGGGGCAGCAGCGTCGCGAGGGCCCGGACGGCGGTCGACTTGGCGGTGCCCTTCTCGCCGCGGACCAGCACCCCGCCGATGGCCGGGTTGACCGCGTTGAGCAGCAGGGCGAGCCGCATCTCGTCCATGCCGAGCACCGCGCTGAACGGGTAGCCGGTCACTGTCGCTCCTCCAGGTCGCCCTCGCTGGCCAGGTACGTCTCGCGGAGCCGGTCGAGCACGGCCGGGTCGGGTTCCGCCCACATGCCCCGCTCGGCGGCCTCCAGCAGGCGTTCGGTGATCCCGCGGAGCGCCCACGGGTTGGACCGCTCCAGGAACTCCCGGGTGTCGGGGTCGAAGAGGTACGTCTCGGCGAGCCGCGCGTACATCCAGTCGTCGACGACGCCGGCGGTGGCGTCGTAGCCGAAGAGGTAGTCCACGGTGGCGGCCAGCTCGAACGCGCCCTTGTAGCCGTGCCGGCGCATCGCGGCGATCCACTTCGGATTCACCACCCGGGCCCGGAACACCCGGCGGGTCTCCTCGCCGAGGGTGCGGGTCCGCACGTCGTGCGGCATCGCCGAGTCCCCCACGTACGCGGCCGGCGCGACGCCGGTGAGGTGGCGAACCGTCGCCACCATCCCGCCGTGGTACTGGAAGTAGTCGTCGGAGTCGACGATGTCGTGCTCGCGGGTGTCCTGGTTCTTGACGGCGACGGCGATCCGGGCGAAGGAGCGGGCCATGTCGGCGCGCGCCTCCCGCCCGTCCAGCCCGCGGCCGTAGGCGTAGCCGCCCCAGACGGCGTACACCTCGGCCAGGTCGGCGTCGGTGCGCCAGTTCCGGGCGTCGATCAGCGGCAGCAGCCCTGCCCCGTACGCCCCGGGTTTGGAGCCGAAGATCCGGGCGGTGGCCCGCCGCTCGTCGCCGTGCTCGGCCAGGTCGGCGGCGACGTGCGCCCGGACGTAGTTGTCGCCTGCCGGCTCGTCGAGGGCGGCGACCCGCCGGACCGCGTCGTCGATCAGCGCGACGACGTGCGGGAAGGCGTCCCGGAAGAAGCCGGAGATGCGGACGGTCACGTCGACGCGGGGCCGGCCCAGCTCGGCCAGGGGCACCACCTGCACGCCGGTGACCCGGCGGGACCGGTCGTCCCAGGTGGGCCGGCAGCCCAGCAGCGCCAGGATCTCCGCGACGTCGTCGCCCTGGGTCCGCATGGCGCTGGTGCCCCAGACGGTCAGCCCGACCGAGCGGGGGTACGCCCCGGTGTCGGCGAGGTGCCGGGCGAGCAGCGAGTCGGCGAGTGCCACCCCGACGTCCCAGGCGTTGCGCGACGGGATCGCCTTCGGGTCGACGGAGTAGAAGTTCCGGCCGGTGGGGAGCACGTTGACCAGGCCGCGGGTGGGCGAGCCGGACGGCCCGGGCGGGACGAAGCGGCCGTCGAGCGCGCCGAGCACCCGGTCGAGCTCGTCGGTGGTCCGGTCCAGCCGGGGCACCACCTCGCGGGCGGCGAAGCGCAGCACGTCGGCGGCGTCCGGGATCGGCCGCCCGGCGACCTCCCGGACGACGGCGTCGACCTTGCCGGCGTCCCAGCCGAGGGTCTCCATGCCGACGACCAGGCGGCGGGCCAGCGCCTCGATCAGGTCGACCGCGTCGGCGGCGGTGGCGGCGGGGCCGTCCACCACGTCGGTCAGCGCCTCGGGCAGCCTCACCCGGGTGCCGGGCGCGGCGAGCAGCTCCTGCTCGTCCAGGCCGACGCTGGCGGCGAGGGCCTGGCGCAGGCCGGGCAGGGCGCGGGCGCCGCCCCACACCTGCGGGGCGCGGAGCACGGCGAGGACCAGGTTGACCCGGGCCTCGCCGGTGGGCGCCTGGGCGAGCACGTGCAGTCCGTCGCGGATCTGCACGTCCTTGACCTCGCAGAGGTACCCGTCGAGGTGCAGCACGAAGTCGTCGAAGTCCGCGGCGTCGGGCTTCTGCTCGGTGTGCAGGTCGTGGTGCAGCTCGGCGGCGCGGACCAGGTCCCAGATCTGCGCCTGCACCGTCGGGGCCTTGGCCGGGTCGAGGGCCTGCACGGTCGCGTACTCGTCGAGGAGCTGTTCGAGCTTGGCCAGCTCGCCGTACGTCTCGGCGCGCGCCATCGGCGGCACCAGGTGGTCGACGACGACGGCGTGGGCGCGGCGCTTGGCCTGGGTGCCCTCGCCGGGGTCGTTGACGATGAACGGGTAGACCAGCGGCAGGTCGCCGAGGACGGCGTCGGGGGCGCAGTCGGCGGCCAGCCCGAGCCCCTTGCCGGGCAGCCATTCCAGGGTGCCGTGCTTGCCGAGGTGCACCACGGCGTCCGCGCCGAAGCCGCCGTCGGCGACCGGCGCGGCGAGCCACCGGTACGCGGCCAGGTAGTGGTGGCTGGGCGGCAGGTCGGGGTCGTGGTAGATGGCGATCGGGTTCTCCCCGAAGCCGCGCGGCGGCTGGATGAGCAGCACCACGTTGCCGAACCGCAGCCCGGCGAGGGCGACGTCCCCGCCGTCGGTGTAGAGCTGGCCGGGCGGCTCGCCCCAGTGCTGCCGCATCCGCTCGCGCAGCCCGGCCGGGGCCGCGTCGAACCAGCGCCGGTACGTCTCCCCCGGCACCCGGGCCTCGGCGGCGGCGAGCTGCTCCGGGGTGAGCCACTCGACGTCGTGCCCGCCGGCCGCGATGAGCGCGTGGATCAGCGCGTCCCCGTCGTCGGGTACCGGCCCGTCGCCGAGGTGCCAGCCGGCGTCGGCGAGGGCGGCGAGCAGCCGTACCGCCGAGGCGGGGGTGTCCAGCCCGACGGCGTTGCCGACCCGGGAGTGCTTCGTCGGGTAGGAGCTGAGCACGACGGCGAGCCGCTTGTCGGCGTTCGGCACGTGCCGCAGCCGGGCCTGGCGTACCGCGATGCCGGCGACCCGGGCGGCCCGCTCCGGATCGGGTTCGTAGACCGAGAGCCCGTCGGCGTCGATCCGCTTGAACGAGAACGGCACGGTGATGATCCGCCCGTCGAACTCGGGGATGGCCACCTGCATCGCGGCGTCCAACGGGGAGAGTCCGGCGTCGCCGGCCGCCCACTGCTCGCGGGTGCTGGTCAGGCAGAGCGCCTGGATGACCGGTACGTCGAGGGCGGCGAGCGCGCCGACGTCCCAGGCGTCCTCGTCGCCCCCGCCGGAGGCGTCGGCGGCGATCGTCCCGCCGGCGGCGAGCACCGTCACGACGAGCGCATCGCAGCGGGCGAAGAGGTCGAGGGGTCCGGCGCCGGGGGTGAGGCCGCGCAGCGAGCCGCAGAAGATCGGCAGCGGGCGCCCGCCGGCCGCCGCGACCGCGTCGGCCAGGGTCTCGACGAAGGCGGTGTTCCCGGCCAGGGCGTGCGCCCGGTAGAAGACGATCCCCACCGTCGGCCGCCCGTCCGCCGGCGGGCCGCCACCGGCGTCGGTCGCGCTGGTCGTGTTCCGGCCACGCTCGCCGGCCTGGTCGGGAATGCGTTCGCCGTCGCGGTCGGGGATGCGGTCGCGGTCGCCGTGGCGGTGCGGGGTGCGGTCGCGGTCGTGGGTGGGGTCGCCGAGGATGCCGTACGGCGGGGTGGGCGCGGGCGGGGCGAAGCCCTCGCCGGTGAGCAGGACCGTGTCGGAGAGAAACCGGGCCAGCTGGGCGAGGTTGTCCGGGCCACCCTCGACCAGGTAGGCCAGCGCCCCGGTGGCCACCCCGGCGGCCACGGTGGAGGCCGCCATCAGCTCGGCGTCGGGCAGCGTCTCGCCGCCGAGCACCACGGTCGGCACGCCGGAGGCGAGGACGGCGGCGAGCCCGTCCGGCCACGCCTGCCGACCACCGAGCAGGCGTACGACGGCCAGGTCGACGCCGTCGAGCAGCGCGGGCACGGCGTCGGCGGCGACCCGGGCGGGGTTGGCCAGCCGGTAGCCCGGGCCGCTGGCGCGGGCCGCCAGCAGGTCGGTGTCGGCGGTGGAGAGCAGCAGGATGCGCACGGACAGCTCCGGAGAGTGACACCCGAGGTGGCGGGTCGACCGCCGACGGGCAGGGGGTGGGCGCGGGGTCAGCCGCCCGATGGCCGGCTCAGCGGCGACGCGTGGGTACGCGGACGCGGCCGGCGGCGGACCGGGGCGGGACGGAACTCAGCGGAGAGCGGCGACGAGCCGGACGGGACCGGTGGCGGCGCGGCGCCGGGTCACGCGGGCGGCCGGGCGCACGGGAGTGCGACCGGAGCGCGGTGCGGCGGGGTGGGCGGTCAACGGCGCGTCGGTGCGCGCCGGCCGAATGCGACGATCATCGTCGATGGCAGAGCAGCCGTGCATCGGGTCCTCCTCGGGTGTCCACGCCCTGGGGTCAGCTCCCGACGGCCGAAGTATCCTGGCTCCCGGATCGACGCTCACCCCCGGCCTTCCAACCGCAGACACACGGCCGTGACTCACGAGGGGGGATCGCTCCCCGGTGACAGTGGCGGGACCGCGCCGGAATCACACCGGCTTCCTTCACTGCCGTCAGGCCGCGAATGGTGCCACACCCGCCCGCCGCCGGTCAACGGCCGCCTCGCCGGGACCGGCCGCGACAGCAGCATCACCCGCGGTCGATGTGTCTGACCCGCGATCGACCCGGAGCAGAATGGCGGACGCCGATGCCCGGCGCACATTTCGCCGGTCCGCGCCGCGCCCTTCCACGCCATTCCCGCCGCACGGTCTCCCACTCCACGCCGGCCGCTCCGCCCCTGGCGGGACGGCCCGGGGCGCCCCGAGCGGCCAGCACCGGAGGTCGACAGTGGACCCCGGCCATCGCCCAGGGAGGAATTGCCGCCATCGACACCGTGGCGCTCCGACATGTCGCCGGCCGGGTGTGGCTCTTTCCCGGCGATCCCGACCCGGGCAACGTCCGGCCCGGCGTGGCCGTCGTCGCCGGCGACGGCGGAAGTGTGATCGTCGACGCGGGGCAGAGCCCGGCGCACGCCCGGGAGATCCAGGCCGCGCTGCGCGCGGCCGACCTGCCCGATGAGCCTGGCGCAGGCCCGGGAGGCGCTGGCGGGCTGACCGGCCCACCGCCCCCGATCCGAGGCCGGACTGCCCTATCCTCAGGCGATGCGAGACCGCCGGGTCGTGCTGGTGTGGGCCGGGTTCGCGGTGACCGCGCTGGTGTCCACCGTGCTGGTGCTGCGGCGCCCGGACCGCCTCTCCGACCTGCACATCTACTACGGGGCGCTGGCCCAGCTGCGGTCCGGGCGCCCGCTGTACACGTACGTCGCGGAGAACGGCGGCCCGTTCACCTACCCGCCGTTCGCAGCGGTCGCGCTCTGGCCGGTCACCGCGGTCACCGAGTCCGTGGCACAGGTGATCTGGCTGCTGCTGACGGTCGCGGCGGTGGTCGCCATCGCCGTGCCGGTCGGTGGCGTGCTGGCGAGCGGGCGGTCCCGACGGCCGCTCGCCGTGGCGACGGTGGCCGCGGTGCTGATGCTCTCCGCGCCGGTGCAGAGCAACCTCCGCTTCGGGCAGGTCAGCATCTTCGTCGTGCTCCTGGCGCTCCTGGACGGCATGGGGGTCGCGCCGCCCCGGTTCCGCGGAATCCTGGTCGGGGTGGCCGCGGCGATCAAGCTGACCCCGTTGCTGTTCGTGGTGTACTTCCTCGCCAGCGGCCGGTACCGGGACGCCGGTCGCGCGGCGCTCACCTTCGTGGCGTGCGCGGGGATCGGCGCCGCCGTCCTGCCCGCGGAGAGCCGCAGCTACTGGACCGGCACCGTGTTCCAGACCTCCCGGATCGGCAACCTGGCCTCCCTGGGCAACCAGTCGCTGCACGGCATGTTGCTGCGGCTCGGCGTCGACGAGGCGTCCCTGCCGCTGGTCTGGGCCGCGCTGGTGGGGGCGATCTGCGCGGTGGCCTTGCTGCGCGCGCGGCAGCTCACCCGCCACGGCCGGCCGGGGCACGGCGCGGTGCTCGTCGGCTGCGCCACCGTGGCCGCGTCGCCGGTGTCCTGGACCCACCACCAGGTCTGGCCGGTGCTGGCCGCGATGCTGCTGATCGGCGCGTCCGGACCCGCCCGGAAGGTCGCCGGCGCGGCCCTGCTGGTGACCATGGTGCTGTCGCTGGGGGCGGTGCTGGGTCCGGTCTCGACGCGGCCCGGCGTGCAGTTCCTGTTCGAGAACGCCCGCGCGCTCGGTGTGTGCGCGCTCTGCCTGGCCGGCTTCGGCGGCATCGCGGTCGCGGCGTCCCGGCCGCACCGGCAGCCGACCGTCGGCCGGGCGTGGCTGCGGGTGGGCGTGGCCGCCACGGCGACGCTGGCGTTCTTCGCCGTGCAGCCGCTCCCGGCCGGCGCCGACCCGACGTTCAAGGCCTACACCCTCGACGACGTGGTGAACCCGCGGTACTTCTTCGTCTGCCGCGGTCCCGCCGCCTGCGCCGCGTACGGCACCCGCCCGCCGGTCACCTTCGGCACGAGGACCGAGAAGACCAAGGTACGAGTCAACGGTATTGTCTCCCCGCAGGTGGCCCGCCTGGAGTACTACTCCGCTCCCGGCGGCGCGCCCCGGGTCATCCCCCTGCTCGCCCCCTATCCCGGGTCGCGCACCTTCTCGTTCCGGTCGGCCACGATGGCACACGGTCGGCTCGTCGCCTACGCGGCCGACGGCCGGCCGATCGCCACGTACGACGACGAGCTCGCCGCCGCGTTCCGCGCGCCCCAGTGACCGTCCCGGCGGACCCGCGGCAACCCGGAAAGGTTCAGCGGGCGTGGCGTTCCGGGTGGGCCCGGTTCCAGGCCCGCATCCGCTCCGGGTAGCCGGTGCGGCCGGCCTCGTACAGCGGGATGGCGTGCTTCTGGGCGATCTTCCCGGCGGCGCGCGGCGAGCCGGTGCGGCGGCGGATCCACTCGCCGTCGTGGGCGATCGCGACCACCGTGGTGTCGGTCGCCGTGGTCTCCGGTTCCAGGTAGAACTCCACGCCCTGCCGGCTGACGGCGAATGCTTCCAGGGCGGCGAGGTCGTCCCCGGTCGCCTCCCGGTCGAGCTTGGTCGGGGTCGTGTCGGCGACGCGTGACCGTCGGCTGAACCAGCCCATTGCCCGGCTCCTCTCCTCGGCGTCCCTCCCAGTGCAGCACCCTTTCCTGACAGTCACCTGCGAGCCGGATGGCAGCACACTGACCGTCGGGCCCGGGCGGGTCAGCGGGCCGGTGGGCGCAGCACCGGGACCAGAGCGAGGGTGGGCAGCAGCAGGATCGGCACGACCAGCAGCGCGCGCAGCGTGCCGACGTGGTCGCCGAGCAGGCCGAGCAGCGGCGGTCCGCCCAGGAACGCGGTGTAGCCGATCACCGCGACCACGCTGACCCGGGCCGGTGCCCGGTCCTCGTCGTCGGCGGCGGCGCTCATCCCGACCGGGAAGCCGAGCGAGGCGCCGAGCCCCCAGAGCGCGACGCCGGCGACCGCCAGCGGCCCGGAGCCGGCCAGCACCGCCAGGGTGGCCCCGCCGGCGGCGAGGCCGATGGTGCCGAGCAGCACCGGCACCCGTCCCCAGCGGTCGATGGCCACGGTGCCGGCGGTACGGCCGAGCGTCATGCCGACCACGAAGACGCCGAAGACGGCGGCGCCGACCGCCTCGCTGACCCCGTACCCGTCGACGAAGGCGACCGCCAGCCAGTCGTTCGCGCTGCCCTCGGTGAACGCCATCACCAGCACCAGCAGGCCGACGAGCAGGGTGCGCGGCTCCCGCCAGGCGGCCAGCAGCGCCCGCCGTCGGGCCGCCGGCTCCGCCGCGCCGTCGGCCTCCGCTGCGGCCGGCAGGAAGGACCGGGCGCCGAGCAGCGTGCCGACCAGCACCACCGTCGCCAGCGCGGTCAGGTGCACGCCGACCGGTACGCCCACCCGGGCCGCCCCGGCGCCGATCCCCGCCCCGGCCACCGAGCCGAGGCTCCAGGCGGCGTGGAACCGGGGCAGGATGGTCCGGCCCAGCCGCTTCTCGACGGCCGCGCCCTCGATGTTCATCGCCACGTCGCAGGCGCCGGAGCCGTAGCCGAGGGCGAACAGCCCGACGGCGACGCCGGCCAGCGAGCCGGCGAGCCCGGCGGAGAGCCCGACCACCGTCATGCCGACCGCGACGAGCAGGGTCGAGGTGGCCACCGTCCAGGCCGGCCCGAGGCGCTGGGTGACCAGGCCGGCGGTCGGCATCGCCAGCAGCGCGCCGACGGACATCGCGAGCAGCAGCAGGCCCAGCCGGCCGGCGCTCAGTTCGAGGGACTCCTTGACGGCGGGGACCCGGGAGAACCAGGTGGCCACCGCCAGCCCGTTGAGGGCGAACACGACCGCCACCCCGGTACGGGCGGCCAGGACCGGCCGCGGTACCGCCCGCCGGTCGGCGGTCGGTGTCTCGGTGGTGCTGCTCACAGCGCTGTCTTCCTCTCCCCGGGCGGACTGCCTCGCCGACGATCGCACACCTGAGAGCGCTACCACCACAAGCTGGATCCGCCCCTTACCGGCGACCGCCGCGAACCGGCATGATGCCGGGGTGGGCGGGCGCGGGGGCGCGGCCGGGGACGGGTGGAGGACGACGTGAGCAGGCCGACGACACGCCCGGCGACGCTCGAGGACGTGGCCCGGGCGGCCGGGGTGTCCCGGTCGACCGCCTCGCGGGTGATCGCCGGCACCGGATTCGCCTCGCCCGCCGCCCGGGACCGGGTCGTCGCCGCCGCCGACCGGCTCGGCTACGTGCCGAACCAGGCGGCCCGCGCCCTGGTACGCGGGGCCGGGGTCCGGCTGGTGATCGCCGTGACCGGCGCCGACGCCACGGTCCTGGACGACCCGTACGTCGACCGGGTGGTGGGCGCCGCCGCCCGGGTCTGCGCGCCGCACGGGATCGGGGTCGCCCTGGAGTGGCTCTCCCTGCGCGCACCCACCGGCCTGCGGCGGCTCGGCGAGGACCGGGGCGTCTGCGGGATGGTGCTGGTCAACACCACCGAACCGGTGCTGGACGCGGTGCCGGCCGGCCTGCGCGGCCGGGTGGCCTCGATCGGCATCGGCTCGGCGACCGTGCCCTCCTTCGACGTGGACAACGGCGGGGGCGCCGACGCGGTGCTCCGCCACCTGCACGACTCGGGCCGCCGCCGGATCGCGATGGTCACCGGGCCGCGCTGGCTCTCCTGCGCCGGCCGGTCGGTGACCGCGTACCGGGCGCTGATGCGCGCGGCCGGCCTGCCGGTGCGGCTGGTCGCCGGTGACTTCACCGCTGCCCGGGGCGGCCGGGCGGCGCTGGAGGTCCTCACCCGGTGGCCGGAGACCGACGCGATCTTCGCGGCCAGCGACGCCACCGCGTTCGGCGTGATCTCCGCACTGCGGGGGCGCGGGCTCCGGGTACCCGGCGACGTCGCGGTGGCCGGGTTCGACGACATCCCGTACGCGGCGGTCAGCACGCCCGCCCTCACCACCGCCACCCACCCGGTCCGGCGGATCGCCACGGCGGCGGCCACCGCGGTGCTGGACGGCCGTCGGGTGCCACCGGTCACCGCGTTCCCGTCGACGCTGGTCGCCCGCGAGAGCGCCTGACCGGCGACCCGGCCCGACCGGCAGCGGGCCCGGCCCGGAGAGCGCCCGACCGGGCGGTTGACCGGCGGCAAGCGGGGTAACCGCGCGGGGATCGGCCGACGGGAGGGGGCGAGACGAGGTGACGGAGCCCGCGCCGCCGCACCGGCGACCGGAGGAGGAGAACCCGCGGCACGGCCGGCTCCACGCGCGGCCGGCCCCGCCGGTGGCCCGGGGCGCCACCGGCCTGACCCCGTTGACCGCACCGGACGGCCGCCCGCCCGCGCTGCTGTACGCCCCGGCCGGCGACGGGCCGTACCGGGTGGTGGTGCTGCTGCACGGGGCCGGCGGAACGGCCCAGCAGGGGCTCGACCTGCTGCTCCCGCTCGCCGACGCGCACCGGCTGCTGCTGCTCGCCCCGCAGGCCACGGCGAGCAGCTGGGACCTGATCGTCGAGGGGTTCGGCCCCGACGTGGCCCGGATCGACGAGCTGCTCGGCACGGTGTTCGGGGCGTACCCGGTGACGGAGGTGGCCGTCGGCGGCTTCTCCGACGGGGCGTCGTACGCCCTCTCTCTGGGCCTGACCAACGGCGACCTGGTCGACGCGGTGCTGGCCTTCTCCCCCGGCTTCGCCGCGCCGCTGGTGACCCACGGCCGGCCGCGCGCCTTCGTCTCGCACGGCACCGACGACCGGGTGCTGCCGGTGGACGTGTGCAGCCGGCGGCTGGTCCCCCGGCTGCACTCCCTCGGCTACCCGGTGGAGTACGCCGAGTTCGCCGGCGGCCACGAGGTGCCGGCGGAGATCCGGCAGCGGGCGGTGGCCTGGCTCGCCGGCTGACGCCGGTCAGGCGGGTCCGGTGACCGCGGCGTCCACCCGGCCCAGCACGGTGGCGTCGTCGTCCACGCCCACCCCGCGGAGCAGGTCGATCGCGGTGGCCCGGACCTGCCCGATGATCATGGCGAGCGGGAGGGTCTGGCCGGGGGTGAAGAGCCGCCCGGCGACCCGGACGGCCGCCAGCGCCGCCGCGTCGGCCCGCTCGGCGTGCCGGTCGGCGACGCCGTCCTGCCCGCCCAGGTCGGCGGCGAGCGCGTCGCCGGCCGCCCGGACCGCCTCGGCCAGGGTGCGGACGGCGGCGCCCAGGTCGGGCGGCGCAGGCGCCGGTCCCCGGACCAGGGTGACCGCGGCCCGGGCGAGCACCCGCACGTTGCGGACCGCGTAGTCGATCTGCCGGATCGAGCCCTCCACCGAGCGGAGCCGGCCGATGTGGCGGCGTCGCCGCAGGTTGAGCCGCAGCGCCTCACCGGCGGCGAGCACCGCGCCGCGCAGCCGCTCCACCCCGGCGTCGGCGTGCCGGGCCCGGTCCAGCGCGGCCAGGGCGGCCGCCTCGTCGCCCCGGTCGAGGGCCGCCGCGATCTCGTCGAGGAGCCCGGCCAGCTCCTGGAAGGTCTGCCGGAACTCGGCGACCAGCGGCGCGAGCGGCCGGCGGGCGTCGACGAGCTGGCTCGCCACGACGGCCACCGCGCCGCCGATCAGCGCGTCGACGAACCGGAACGGGATCAGCGACTCGGTCGGCGGCGCGACCACCACCAGGTAGAGCGCCGAGACGGCGGCCTGCACGACGGAGACCGAGCTGGCGCCGATCGCCACCGCCAGGGCGACGGTCAGCAGGATGACGGTGAAGACCGTCCACGTGGTACGCGGACCGAGCGCCTGGACGACCAGGTCGGCGACGAGCACCCCGGCGGCCACCCCGAGCAGCACCTCCACGGCCCGGCGCATCCGCTGGCCCCGGGCCTGGCCGAGCACGATCAGCGCGGCGGCCGGGGCGAAGAACGGCTGCGGGTGGCCGACCAGCCGGGTGGCCAGGACCCAGGCGACGGTCGCCGCGAGGGTGGCCTCCACCACCGGCAGCCAGCCCCGCCGCAGCCGCCCCGCGGCCTCCGGGAACCAGCCCTTGCGTGCCATCGCCGCCTCCTCCGCCGCCGGGTCGAACCCACCCATGGTGCGCCGGCCCGACCCGGACGGCAGCGCCCAGGGCCGCCCCGGGCCGGTGGCGCCGGTCACTCCGGGCACCGGTGACGTCGCGGGCCGGCCGGCCCGGCGCCCGCCGCACCCCGCCCGGCGCCACGGAGCACCAGGTGGTGCAGCCCGCCGACCCGCCGAGCCACCCGAGTGGAGACGCTGAGTGGTCGAAGTGCCCTGAGACATGCGCCGGCGTCTACGATCAGCCGCATGGATCCGCTCACCGCGCTGCTCGACGGCCCGCGGGCGCGCGGCGCGTTCCTGCTCCGGTCGCTGCTCGATCCGCCGTTCGCGCTCCGCATCGAGGACCGGGCACCGCTGACCGTGGTCGCGGTGGTGCGCGGCTCGACCTGGGTCGTCCCCGACGAGGGCGATCCGGTGCCGGTGCGGCCCGGTGACGTGACGGTGCTGCGCGGGCCGGACGCGTACACGGTGGCCGACGACCCGGCCACGCCGCCGCAGGTGGTGATCCATCCAGGGCAGCGCAGCACCACTCTGTACGGCGAGCCGCTCACCGAGACGACGGGGCTCGGGGTGCGCACCTGGGGCACCGGGCGGCCGGGGTCGACCGTGCTGCTGACCGGGACGTACCCGCAAGCCGGCGAGGTCAGCCGGCGGCTGCTCACCGCCCTGCCGGCCGCGCTGACGGTCCGCGCCGAGGAGTCGCCGACGCCGTTGGTGGGGGTGCTGGCGGAGGAGGTCGTGCGGGACTCCCCCGGCCAGGCCGCGGTCCTCGACCGCCTGCTCGACCTGGTGCTGATCACCGCGCTGCGCACCTGGTTCGACCGCCCCGGCGCCGCTCCCGCCTGGTACGCGGCGGCCGGCGACCCGGTGGTCGGCCCGGCGCTGCGGCTGCTGCGCAACGACCCGGCCCGGCCCTGGACGGTGGCCCGGCTGGCCGCCGAGGTCGGGGTGTCCCGGGCCGCCCTGGCCCGCCGCTTCACCGAACTGGTCGGCGAGCCGCCGATGACGTTTCTCACCGGCTGGCGGCTGGCTCTCGCCGCCGACCTGCTCCGCGAGCCGGACGCGACGCTCGCCGCGGTGGCCCGCCGGGTCGGTTACGGCAGCCCGTTCGCGCTGAGCACGGCGTTCCGGCGGGAACGCGGGGTGAGCCCGCGCGCCCACCGGGAGCGGTCCACGGTGGCCTGACCCGGCCCGGCTCAGCCGCCGGTGAACGCCCGCAGCAGCGTACGCACCGCCGAGCGCAGGTCGGCCCGGCTCTCCGCGCTGCCGGCCGGGGGCGCGCTCAGCGCCCCGGCGCCGACCAGCCGGTCGAAGAGCAGCCCGTCGACGAACGCGACGAACTGGTCGCCCTGCCGGCGGGGATCCGGCGCGCCGGCCCGGGCCAGCAGGTCCCGGGCCTGGACCCGGAGCACGGTGCCGTGGTCGAGGATCGGGCGCAGCTCGGGGCGGTGGACCGCCTCCAGCAGGCAGGCGTACCGGGCCAGGGTGCGGGCGCGGCCGGTGCTCAGCCACCGGTCGAGCACCGGCTGACCGCCCGACCCGCCGGCCCGGTTGCCACGCCCGGCACGACCGGGCGGTCGGCCGGCAGCGTCAGTCGGCGGCGGCGAGGCGGGCGTACTCCGGGGAGCTCAGGAAGCGGGTGAGCAGCTCCGCCGTGCCCGGGGTGTACGGCCGGCCGTCGAGGAGCTCGTCCGGGGCGGTGAAGACGATCGCCGCGCCCTCGCCGAGCACCACGTCCCGCTGGCCGGCCCGGGTCGCGCCGCAGAAGTAGTGCTTGACCCGGTCGATCTCGGGCAGCTCCTGCGTCGCGAAGAGCCGCAGCTCCCCGTCGGGGCGCAGCCCGGTCTCCTCCCACAGCTCCCGGACGGCCGTCTCGTCGATGGTCTCCCCGGGCTCCCAGTGCCCGCCGGGCAGGCCCCAGACGTTCGGATGGTGCGGGGCGTGCGCGTCGCGGAGCTGGAGCAGCAGCCGCCCGGCGCGGTCGACCAGCAGGACGCAGGCGATCGGGTGCATCCGGCCAACCTACTGCCCGACGCCCGCCACCGGGGTCCCGGCCGGACCGGGCCGGTCGGCCCTCCCGCGCGGCGCGCCCGGGGTCCCCAATGGAACGTGGCGGCCGTTCACGAGGAGGTTCCGATGCCCGCGACGGGTGACCCGCACCGCGCCGGGATCTGGCGCCGGCACGCGCGGTGGATGTACCGGGGCGGCCGGCCGAACGCCCTGGCCCGGCTGTTGAACGGCCTCTCGGCGCGGCAGTACGCGGCCGGGCTGGCGCCCGGGCACTGGGTGACGCTGGAGGTGCCGGGCCGGCGTACCGGCCGGGTGGTCTCCGTGCCCCTGGTGGTGGCGGACCACGACGGCGGGCGGTACCTGGTGGCGATGCTCGGCGAGCGGGCCAACTGGGTGGCCAACGTCCGGGCGGCCGGTGGTCGGGCGGTGCTGCGGCACGGCCGGCGGGAGCCGGTCCGGCTGGTGGAGGTGGCGGTGGCCGACCGGCCGCCAATCCTGCGCCGGCACCTGGCACTCGCCCCCGGCGCCCGACCGCACGTGCCGGTGGACCGGCACGCCCCGCCGGCCGACTTCGCCCGGGTCGCCGCCGGCTTCCCGGTCTTCCGGATCCTGCCGGACACCCCGTCCGGCGCGGGTCGGGCCGACTGAGCCGAGCCACCCGCGGCGGCCGGTGGGGGTCAGCCCCGGGCGCGCCAGACGGGGCTGTCGACGTAGCGGTTGTCGTAGCGTTCGCCGCTCGCGCCGATCTCGGCCGGGTCGGCCTCGCCCCGGTACACCCGCTCCAGCAGCCGGTAGTAGTCGAAGCGCACGATGCCCGGGGTGAAGAACACCAGCACGTCGGCGGACTCGCCGGCGGCCGGGGCGAAGGCGTGCCGGGTGCCCGCCGGCACGACCAGCAGGTCGCCGCGGCGCAGGGTGGTGATCTCCTCGCCGACCAGCACGTCGAGCACGCCGTCGAGGACGAAGAAGCTCTCGGCCGCGCTGGTGTGCAGGTGGGGCGGGGCGCCCGGGGAGCCGCGGTGCAGGGTGGCCCGGTTGGCGGTCAGCGCGCCGCCGGTCACGTCGGCGTCGGCGAGCAGGGTGATCAGGCTGGTCGGCCCGTCGGCGAGGACGGTGGCCTCGGTCGCCCGGACGTGCACGGGTGCGGTGGTGGTCATGGTCTCGCCCTTCGTCGTGGGATGCCGGTGGTCAGGAGAACATCTCGGCGAAGCGACCGCGGGTGTTGCCGGGGGTGTCGGGGTAGCGGCGCTCGACCGCCGCCTTCAGCTCGGCGAGGGTCTGCCCGGCGAGCTCCCGCCGCCAGGCCAGGTCGGCCCGGCGCATGGCCTGGGAGATCAGGCAGGCCTGCCGGTAGTCGACGTCCGGGCTGCCGCCCGGCCCCTGGCGGAGGATCTGCTCGCAGCGGAACGCCTCCTCCGGCCCCTCGATGGCGGTGACCACGTCGAGCAGGGTGATCTCCTCGGGGGCGCGGGCCAGCCGGAAGCCGCCGCGCGGCCCGGAGGTGGAGGCGAGCAGCCCGGCCCGGACCAGGGCCTGTAACTGCTTGTTCAGGTACGCGGCGGGCAGCTCGTAGAAGGCCGCCAGCCGGGTCGCCGACACCGCCCGCCCCGGCGGCAGCCAGGCCAGGTTGAGGCAGCTGTGCAGGGCCCACTCGACCCCCTCGCTCAACTTCATATCCTGGATGTTACTTGTCCAGAATAGCCGGCGCAAGATCCCGGCCGGACCGCTCCCCGGACGCCCGTTCGCCGATCCCGACCAGCCGGGCCCGGGCTGCGGAGGTCGACGTCAGGTGGCGGACCAGGGCTGCCGCGGCGAGCAACGCCAGCACCACGCACACACCCAGCCAACCGAAGTGGGCGTGGGCCCGGGCGCCGAGCCAGGAACCCACGCCACCCCCCAGGTAGGCGCAGGTCATGTAGGCGGTGTTGAGTCTGCTCCGGACCTCGGGGCGCAGGGCGTAGATCCGCACCTGGTTGGCGACCATGCCGGACTGCATGCCGACATCGAGCAGCAGCGTGCCCAGCACCAGGGCCGCCAGACCCACCATCCCGCCGAGCGCGCCGAGCGCGAGGACGGCCGCCGAGGCGATGACCCCGAGCAGGCAGACCAGGTTGACCGCGTCGGTCCCCCACCGGTCCACCTGGCGTCCCGCGACCGGGGTGCAGAGCATGGTCCCCGCGTTGACCAGGGCGAGCATGCCGAGCGCCGGCGCGCCCAGGCCGTACGTCGGGCCGGTCAGCAGCAGCGCGATCCCGGTCCACACCGCCGAGAAACCGCCGAAGACGGCCGCCTGGTAGAACCCGGAGCGGCGCAGGTCGGGCTCGGTCCGCAGCAGCCGCAACGGTTCGGCCAGCAGCGCCGGGTACTGGTGCCCGGACGGCGGTCGTGCCGTCGGCAGGACGCGGGCCATGACCACCGCGATGAGCAGCGCGGATGCCGCGGCCAGGAGGTACGGGGCCCGCCATCCCCACCGGTCGCCGATGGTTCCGGCGACGGCGCGGGAAAGGAGCATGCCACCGATCGAGCCGCTCAGCAGCGTGCCGCTGACCACCCCACGCCGGCCGTCGGCGGTCAGGCCGGCGGCCAGCGGACCGATGATCGGCGCGACCACGGTGGTCACCCCGACGAGGGCGCTCGCGCCGACCAGCAGCGGCAGCGCGGGTGCGATGCTCGCGGCGAACAGCTCCACCCCGGTGAGGCCGAGCAGGGCGACGAGCAGCGGGCGGTGCGGGAACCGGTCGCCGAGCGGCACCAGCAGGAAGATCCCGGCGGCGTAACCGAACTGCACCGCCGTCGCCACCAGGGCGGCCGAGTCGGGGCTGACGTGCAGACCGGCGGCGACCAGCGGGCTGATGGTCTGCGGAAAGTAGACGTTTCCGACGGCCACCCCGCAGGTGAGGGCGAGGAGCAGCAGCAGCCGACGGCTCACGGGGAAACCGCCGGTCCGGGTTCGTCGACCACGTCAGTCCACCGGCCCGCCGGCCACGTAGACGACCTGGACGGAGACGAACCCCGCCTCGACGCTCACCAGGTACGACGCGGTGTGCGCGACGTCCTCGGGCCGGCCCACCCGGCCGACCGGGATGGACTCCGCCGCGCGGCGCTGGAACTCGGCGAAGTCGAGGCCGAGGTGCCGGGCGGAGGCCCGGGTCATGTCGCTCACCACGAAGCCGGGCGCGATGGCGTTGGCGGTGATGCCGTGCCGCCCGAGCTGGCGGGCGAGCGACTTGGTGAAGCCGATCAGCCCGGCCTTCGCGCTGCCGTAGTCGACGCGAGCGGCGTCGCCGACCGCGGAGATGCTCGACATGTTGACGATGCGTCCCCAGCCGGCGTCGATCATGTGCGGGCAGACGGCCCGGGTGACCAGGAACGGCCCGCGCAGGTTGACGTCCGTGACCCGGTCCCACTGCTCGGTGGTCATCTCCACCAGGTCGGCACGCGGACCGACCCCGGCGTTGTTGACGAGCACCGTGGGCGGCCCCAGCTCGGCCGCGATCCGCGCTACGGCGGTGGTCACCGCGGCCTCGTGGGCGACGTCGGCACCGATCGCCAGCGCCGATCCACCGGCGGCGGTGATGGCCTCGACGGTTCCGGCGCAGTCCTGCTCGCTCAGGTCGAGCACCCCGACCGCGAGGCCGTCCCGGGCCAGACGCCGGGCCACCGCGGCGCCGATGCCGCGTGCCGCACCCGTGACGATCGCCGTGCCCGGCCGACCGGCCTGGCCGGTCAGGTTCACCTGGTGTGTCATGCCGGGAAGTCCACGGCACGCGGCGGTGGTCGCCAAACGATGTAGCGTATCGCTTAATGATCAGCTTTGTGCTCGACGTCGAGGACCTCGCGGACACCCGGTTCGCGATCTCACCTATCCACGAGACCGTGCTCAGCCTGCGGGTGCTGCGCGAGCCCGGCCTGTACGCGATGCACCTGCCGTGGCGCAGGTCGGTGCTCGGTCGACTCGACGCGTTCGGCGCCGACCTGCTGATCTCCCTGGTCGGGCCGGACCGCGCCATTCCGGACTTCCTGACGCCCCGGCCGGCGAAGTTCGCCGCGACCTTCGAAGAAGAACTGGCCGCAGTACGCCGGACGCCTCCGGAGCTGGTGCGCCGTGACGTGCTGGCGGTCTACCCGCGGGTCCGGCCGCCGGAGGTCCTGCGGGGGGTCGAAGCGGACGACGATGCGCCCGTCCTCGCGCTCGGCGACGCCATCTGCGACCAGCTGCAGCTGTACTGGGAGGTGGCGATCCGGCCGACCTGGCCGCAGCTGCGACTCGTGCTGGAAGCCGACATGACCTACCGCGCCCGGCAACTGGCCGTGGGCGGCGCGCGCCTGCTCTTCGCCGACATGCACCCGAACCTGCGCTGGCACGACGGCGTGCTGCACATCGACAAGATGATCGGCAGGCACCGCGTTGTGGTGTCCGGCCGAGGGCTGCTGCTGGTGCCGTCCGTGTTCTCCCACAAGCCCGCCCCACCGGTCAGCCCGGCGGAACCACCACTGCTGGCATACCCCTGCCGTGGAGTAGCGACGCTGTGGGCCCCGGCGCCGACCGCTGACCCGACCGCACTCACCTCGCTCCTCGGCGCGCCCAGAGCGCGGCTGCTCGGCCTCCTGGACGAGCCACTGCCGACGGTGGAGATCGCCCGCCGGCTCACGGTGACGCCCAGCGCCGTGTCACAGCACCTGCGGGTGCTCCACGCGACCGGCCTGCTCACCCGCACCCGCGACGGACGACACGTGCTCTACCGCCGCAGCCCGCTCGGCGATCAACTGGCCGACCCGTCGGCCCCCGGCTGACCGATCTGGCGGACCGCGGAACGGCTCCCGGCCTCGGCCTCGGGTCCGGCAGCGAGAAACGTGGCCATGGCGACCCTGGCCGACGTCGTCCGCCGGGCCGGCGTGCGCCGGCTCCGGCCCGATACCGCCTTGCGGGACGGGCGCGGCTCTGCCAGCATCGGGTCCATGATCGAGAGAAAGGGCGTGCGCGCCCTCGCGCGATGAGCCCCAGTAGCCGGCAGCGGGCGAGACGCCGCGCCGGAACCGGCCGGCACCATGCGGCACACCTGGACCGCTGGCACCGGGCGGCGGAGATCCGCGACGAGTGGTTGCGGGCCGCCCTGCACACCGAACCCGCCGATCGGGAGACCGCGGAACGGGCCATCACCGGCCTGTACGCCCTGCTCGGCCGGCGCCGCCCCCGCTTCCACTGGGCGGCCAGCCCCTGGCAGGCCGTGGACCTGCTCGACGAACCCCCGATCCGGCTCGGCGGGCCGGTCGACCCCACCGCTCCGTGGCACGTGGCCCACCAGCTCGCCGACGTGGCGCACCGGCTCGCCGGCCGGCTCGACGAGCGGGCGGGCCCGGCCGGGACGTTCTGGTGGACCACGGAGCGGATCGCCCGTACCCGGCCGCCGGCCGACGCGCTCGCCGCCGGCGTCAGCCTGGCCGAGCTGCTCGTCGTCGGGGTGCGCGACTCGCTGGACCGGTCGGTGCACGACGGGCTCCGGACGCCGCTGCGGGCCGCGCTCACCGAGGCGGTCGGCGAACCGCCCGGCCTGCGCTGGCACGGGCAGCACGACGCGCCCTGGGTGGCGTACCACGACGTGCGGCGGCGGCTGCGGCCCGGGCTGTTCCACCCGGACGACGACCGGCAGGTCGACCTCTGGGCCGACATCGCCCGCTCGTGCGGCTGGTGGTGGCCACGGGAGGACGTCTGCGTGGTGACCGAGCGGACCGGCGTGGCGCACACCGAGGCGCTGCCGGGGGCGCTGCACGGCGAGGTCCGCACCCACAACCGGCACGGGCCGGCGGTCGGGTACGCCGACGGCTGGGGCGGCCACGCCTGGCACGGCACCGCCGTACCGGCGTGGGTGATCGAGGAGCCGACGGTGGAGCGGATCGGGGCGGAGCGCAACGTCGAGGTGCGCCGCTGCGCGATCGAACGCCTCGGCTGGGACGCGTACCTCGACCAGGCCCGGTTGGCGCTGGTCGCCGAGGCGCTCGACCCCGGCAACCCCGGCTGCCGGCTCCAGCTCTACGAACTGCCCCAGCGTGTGTGGGGCACCCCGGCCCGGGTCCTGCTGGCGGTCAACGGCTCCGTCGAACGCGACGGCCACCGCCGCCGGTACGGCCTCAGCGTCCCCGCCGACCTCGACGATCCGGTGGCCGCCGCCGGCTGGTCGTACGGCCTCTCCGGCGAGCAGTACGCCCGACTCCTCCGACGAACCTGAAGGTGATCACATGGAGCTGACCCTCGAAGAGCTGACCGACCGCACCGGACTGACCGTCCTCGACCACCTGGAGCGGCAGGTGCGCATCCCCGTCGTCGACGGGCTCCAGGCCCAGGGCGACCTGATCGTCATCCCGCTGGCGGTGCTCGACGACGTCGAGGTGCCGGCGCGGGCGCGCTGGCGTCCGGTGCCGCCGTCGGGCGTGGAGCTGCTGCGCGGCGCGGCCGGCGGCAACCCGCACACGCTGGTCGCCGAGCCGGGCGCCGCCGAGTGGACCACCGAGGTCCGCGACCGGCAGCGGCTCGCCGTCGGCGTGCTGCGGGCGACCCGGCCCGCGTACCTGATCCATCCCGAGCACGGCGGCTCCGGCATCGCGCCGGGGACGTACCTGGTCCGCCGGCAGCGGGAGCGCAGCACCCAGCGCGGCCAGGCCGACTTCCTGGTCGCCGACTGACGGCGGGGTCGGGCCGCCGCCGCGACGCCGAGCGTGGCGGCGGCGGCCCGACCGATTCCGCCCGCACCCGACCGACCGCCGTCACCGGCGTGCCGCCGTCACTTTGTCCGGACCCCGTCGGCGCGCTCCGCGGCCCGCTCCCGGCGTGCCGCCCGCCGGCCCCGCCAGATCCGCACCGCGATCGCCAGCAGCACCACCGCGAGCAGCACCTCTCCGCCCAGGCCGAGTCGCCGCTCCAGCAGCCGGTACGAGGCGCCGGCTAAATAGCCGAGCACGGCCACGGTCACCGCCCAGAGACCCCCGCCGGTGACGTTGGCCAGGGTGAAGGTGCGCTGCGGTATCCCGCTCATGCCCGCGATACCCGGCACCAGCGCCCGCAGCGCAGCCGCCCACCGGCCGAGCACCACGGCCAGGGCGCCGCGCCGCCGGACCAGGTCGAGCGCCCGGCGCAGCTCCCCCGAGCGGACGAACCGGCGCGGCATCCGGTCCAGCAGCCGCCGGCCGTAGTGGCGGCCGACCAGGTAGCCCACCTGATCGCCGACGGCCGCCCCGACCAGCGCGGCGACCACCACGGCCCAGAGCGGCAGCCGCCCCTCGTGGGCGAGGACCCCGCCGACCAGAACGGCCACCTCCCCCGGTACGACCAGGCCGAGGAAGGTCGACGCCTCCAGCGCCGGGAGCAGGAAGACCAGGACCAGCACCAGGGACGGCGGCAGCGCCACCAGCAGATTCGCCACCCGGTCCATCCGCCGATTGTCACCCCGCCGGGCGGCCCCCACCCCCGCGTCACCCCACCCGGCGTCCCCGTGGGGGCCGGGCAGTGTGGTCCCGCCCACGGACAGCCGGAACCGGCCGGGTCGAGGAATGAATCGCGGATCCGCCGGGGACAATAGCCGGCGACGGGAGGGTTACAGCGCGACCGAGCGCCCAGGCCCGGGGACGTGGACGGGACGGGGGCCGGACGTGGAGGGTGGGACAGCCGCCGACGAGCTGTTTCCCGGCGACGACCCGACCAGCGCGGCGCACCGGGCGGCGGACTGGTCGGCGACCCCGCTGGGGCCGGTCGAGTCGTGGCCGGTGGAGCTCCGGTCCGCGGTCCGGACCCTCATGCCCTCCCGGATCCCGATGCTGCTCTGGTGGAGCCACGAGCTGGTGCAGATCTTCAACGACCCGTACACGAGCTTCCTCGGGGAGAAGTTCCCGGCGGCCGTCGGTCAGCGCGCGGTGGACTGCTGGGCCGAGATCTGGGACGTCGTCGGTCCCCTGACCGAGCGGGCGCTGTCCGGCGGATCCACCTACTCCCACAATCAGCTGCTCTTCATGCTCCGGCACGGCTTCCTGGAGGAGACGTACTGGACCTACTCCTACAGCCCCATCGAGAACGCCGACGGGCGGGTCGACGGGGTCTTCGTCGCCACCAGCGAGGTCACCGGCCAGGTCGTCGGCGACCGCCGACTGGCACTGTTGCGCCAACTGGGTGAACTCTCGATCGCCGAGGCGGACAGCGCGACCGACGCCGTCCGGGCGGCTTCCCGGATCCTCGCCCGCGGGCCCGCCGACCTTCCGGCGGGCATGGTCTACCTGAGCGGGGATCTGCCCCACGGCGACAGCCCGACGCCGGACGATGAGCGACTGCGCCTGGTGGCGTCGTTCGGCCTCGTCGACGGGGCCGAACGGACCGCCGCCGACCCGCCGGCGGAGGTGGCGGAGGCGATCAAGACGGGGCGGCCGGTGCGAGTGACCGGCCTGGCCGGGACGACCTGGCCGCTGGCGCGCGCGGACGGCGTCGGGGACCCCGCTCCGGTAGACGAAGCGGTGGCGCTGCCGCTGTTGGCAACCGGGGGTGGCCGGCCGGTCGGGGTGCTGGTCCTCGGCGTCAGCCCCTACCTGCCCTTCGACGAGCCGTACCGGCACTTCCTCGACCTGGTGGCCAGCCGGGTCTCCACCGCGCTGACCGACGTGCTGGCCTACGAGGCGCAGCGGCGGCGGGCCGCCGCGCTGGCCGAGCTGGACGCGGCCAAGACCAACTTCTTCACCGACGTCAGCCATGAGCTGCGCACCCCGCTGACGCTGATCACCGGGCCGGTGCAGGAGAGCCTCGCCGACGAGCGGGAGCCGTTGCCACCGGCCCAGCGGGAGCGGCTGGAGCTGGTGCACCGCAACGCCGGCCGGCTGCGCAAACTGGTCAACGACATGCTCGACTTCGCCCGGATCGAGGGCGGCCGGCTGGAGGCGGAGCGGGTGCCCACCGACCTGGCGGCCCTCACCCGGGGCATCGCCGAGTCCTTCGGGTACGCGCTGGAGGGGGCCGGGCTGGCCTTCGAGGTGGACGTGCGGCCGCTGCCCCGCACCGGGTACGTGGACCGGGACATGTGGGAGAAGGTCGTGGTCAATCTGCTCTCCAACGCGCTGAAGTACACCCTGGAAGGCACCGTCCGGCTCCGGCTGACGGGCGACCAGGAGACGGTCACCCTCTCGGTCAGCGACACCGGCGTCGGCATCCCGGTCGACCAGCAGCCACTGCTGTTCCGCCGCTTCCATCGGGTACGCGGCGCCGGCGGGCGGTCCTACGAGGGCGCCGGTATCGGGCTGGCCCTGGTCCAGGAGCTGGTCCGGCTGCACGGCGGTGAGGTGGGCGTGCGCTCGGTCGAGGGCGAGGGCTCCACGTTCACCGCGCGGATCCCGTACGGCCGGCCCACCGAGGGCCGGCCCGGCGCGGAGGAGGCCAGGCCCGGGGCGTACGGCGAGGAGGCCCTGCGCTGGCTGCCGGAGGCGCTGCCGGGCCCGGCGGCGACCGACCGGGCCGGCGGCCAGGCCCCGCCGGCGGACGCCCCGACCGTGCTGGTGGTGGACGACAACCGGGACCTGCGGACGTTCCTGGTCGGCCTGCTCGCGCCCAGCTACCGGGTGCTCGCGGCCGGCGACGGCCGGGCGGCGCTGGACCTGGTCGCGACCGAGCCGCCGGATCTGGTCCTCACCGACGTGATGATGCCGCGGATGGACGGCTTCGCCCTGCTGGCCGCGCTGCGCGCCGACCGGCGCACGGCCGGCGTGCCGGTCATCCTGCTCTCCGCGCGGGCCGGCGAGGAGGCGGCGGTGGAGGGGCTTCGGGCCGGCGCGGACGACTACCTGCCCAAGCCGTTCTCCTCCCTCGAACTGCTCGCCCGGGTCCGGGCGCACCTGGAGCTGTCCCGGCTGCGCAACCGGGAGGCGACCTGGCGCACCGCTTTGATCGACTCGTTGCAGGACGCCTTCGTGGTCTACGACGTCAGCTTCACGGTGGTGGAGGCCAACCACGCCTTCTGCCGGCTGCTCGGCCTCGACCGGCTGGAGCTGCCGACACCGGCCCCGCACCCGTGGTGGCCGGACCCGGAGACCGAGCCGGCGGAGTGGCGCGGGGTCGATGCGGCATTACGGGAGATGGCGACGGCCGACGGCGGGCGGGTGACCGTGCCGCTGCGGCACGCGGACGGCCACCGGATCTGGGTGGAGGCGGTCTACAACGCGCTGCGGGAGCCGGTCACCGGCCAGCGACTGCACGTGGCCACCCTGCGCGACATCACCGCCGAGGT
Source organism: Micromonospora kangleipakensis (assembly GCF_004217615.1). Taxonomy (NCBI): domain Bacteria; kingdom Bacillati; phylum Actinomycetota; class Actinomycetes; order Micromonosporales; family Micromonosporaceae; genus Micromonospora; species Micromonospora kangleipakensis. The sequence continues at coordinate 5,369,289 of NZ_SHLD01000001.1, forward strand.
CCGCGCCGCCGCCCGGCAGACCGCGGTGGCCGCGCTGGCCACCCGGCTGGCCAGCGCCAGCGACATCACCGAGGTGCTGGCGGGCGGCCTCGCCGAGCTGGGCGAGCTGCTCGGCGGCGCGCGCGGGGTGGCGGTCAGCCCCGACCCGGCCGGAACGCCCGTGGTGGTGGGCGCCGGACTGGAGCTGACCCCGGAGATCCGCCGGATTCTCGAGGCGACCGGGCCGGCGGCCGACCCGTACCTGGCCCGGGACGACGCCGGGCGGGTGACCGGCGTCGGGGCCCGGATCGGGGTGGGCGTCGGCACCGGGGGGATCTGGCTGGAGCCGGACGCGCCCCGACCGATGCCGGCGGTGGACGCGCCGCTGATCCGCCAGCTCTGCGCGGCGCTGGCCCAGGCGCTGGTCCGGGCCCACGCCTACGAGACGCAGCGGGGCGTGGCGCTGGCCATGCAGCGGGCCATGCTCGGGCCGACCGACCTGCCGGCCGGCTTCGCGGTCCGCTACGAGCCGGCGGTCCGCCCGCTGGAGGTGGGCGGCGACTGGTACGACGTGGTGCCGCTCCCCGGCGACCTGGTCGGCGTGGTGGTCGGCGACTGCGTCGGACGGGGGCTGTCGGCGGCCACGGTGATGGGGCAGCTGCGCAGTGCCTGCCGGGCCATGCTGCTCCTGGCCAAGAGCCCGGCCGAGGTGCTCTCCGCGCTGGACGACTTCGCCCGGATGATTCCCGGCGGCGCCTGCACCACGCTCTTCTGCGCGATCATCGACTGCGCGGGCGGCGAGGTGCGCTACTCCTCCGCCGGCCACCCGCCGGGCATCCTGATGCACCCGGACGGCGCGGCCGAGCTGCTGGACGGGGCCCGTTCGGTGCCGCTGGCCAGCGTGGCGGTCGACCGGCGTCCGGAGACGGTCGCCCGGGTGCGGCCCGGCTCGACGCTGCTGCTGTACACCGACGGCCTGGTGGAGCGGCGCCGGGAGCTGATCGACGCGGGCATCTCCCGGGCGGTGGACGTGCTCGCCGCGGGTCGGGACATCTCCGTGGGTGAGCTGGTCGACCGGCTGGTCCGCGACCTGCTGCCGGCCTCCGGCAGCGACGACGTCGCCGTGCTGGTCTACCGGCACCGGGGGCCGACGGTCTTCACCGCCGAGGTGCCGGCCGACCCGGCCCAGCTCGCCCCCACCCGGGAGCGGCTCCGGGCCTGGCTGCGCGGCCTCGGGGTGGGCGAGTGGGACGTCGAGTCGGTGCTCATCGCCACCGGCGAGGCGTGCGCGAACGCGATCGAGCACGGCTACCGGTTCGCCCCGGGCGCGATCACCACCCTCCGGGCCGAGCTGCAGGACGACCGGCTGGAGATCGAGGTCCGCGACCACGGCGGCTGGCGGGCGAGCGACCCGGACGCCGGCGCGGACCGGGGGCGGGGACGGCTGATCATGGCGCGGGTGATGGACGAGGCGACGATCGTCGGCACGCCCGAGGGGACGACGGTCCGGATGGTGAAGCGGCTCTCCGGCGGGTCCTGAGCGCCGGCCACCTGCGCGATCGCCGGCCCGGCCCGGCCGGACGGGCCGGCGGGGGCGTGTCCACCTCCCGTCGCAAGGCCGACGCCGGGGTCCGGCGGGCGGTGAAGATCAGCTATAAGTGACGCATGGACTTCCCGCCGTATCTGGCCACCATGCCGATGCACGCGATCACCGAGATCCACGGCGAACCCGGGCTGCTGGAGCGGTTCCGGCTGGAGATCCGGGCGTTCGACGCCGCCGCCCGGGAGCGGCTCACCGAGGCGCTCGACCTCGCCGCCGAGCTGCACCGCGACGACCGGCGGGTGCGCGAGCCCTACCTCAACCACCTGCTGCGGGTGGCGATCCGGATGATGCACCACTACCAGGTGCGCGACGTCGACGTGATCGTCGCCGGCCTGCTGCACGACGCCGTGGAGGACCACCCGGCGGAGCTGGCCGGCCCCGACCTGGCCGCCGATCCGACGGAGGCGGCACTGGCCGCGCTGGCCGCGCGGTTCGGCCCGCGCGTCGCCCGCCTGGTCGGTGCGGTCACCAACCCGGCGTACGACCCGGAGCGGGACCGGCACGTCCAGTACCGGGAGCACGTGGCCGCCAGCCTGGACCGGGAGCCCTGGGCCCGGGTGATCAAGATGTCCGACTTCACCGACAACGGGGTGGGCGTGATCCACACGGTGGGGCCGAAGGTGGCCCGCTCCGCCGCCAAGTACCGCCCCCTGGTGCCGGTCTTCCGGGACCTGATCGCCCGGCCGGACACCCCGCTGTCCGCGCCGGTGAAGCGGCACATCTTCGCCCAGCTCGACCTGGCCGAGGAGCGGTTCAGCGCGATCCTCGACCAGCCGAACTGACCGGTTCAGCACCGGCACTCCGCCGAGTAGGCGGTCCCACCTGGCGACTCGTGCCCGCCCGCGACGCGCCGTCGTCGAACCAGCCTCGACGCGCAGGTGCGGGTGGGCGGCATACCCGCCCACCCGCACCCCGGTCGGTCGCCTACTGGGCGAACGCCTGGAACTCGGCGATCCGGACGTTGTTCGCCTGGACGCTGGCGGTCGTGCAGTCGGTCGCCGCCCGCGGGTCGGCGTCCTGCTCACCGGCGTAGTCCGGCGCGCCGGTGCACTGGTTGGTCACCACCTCGACGCGCAGGTGGGTCGCCTTCGTCCGGGGGATGTCGAACGACCGGATGATCAGCTCCGGCGCCCGGGGCCGGGGCGCCACCGACGGGAAGGCGTCCGCCGGGCTGGTGTAGACGGCGTGGAAGTCGGCGGCGTCGGCACAGGTGACCGTGCCCGTGGCCTCGCACGCCAGCACCCGGAACTGCCGCAGCGCCGAGAACCGGTTCTGCGTGCCGGCGTCCGGGTCGCCGGTGACCGGCGGCCGGAGCATCGCGCTGACCTGCACCCGGCGTACCTGCTGGGCGCCGCCGGCCAGATCGACGGTGACCTGCCGGCCGGCGACCGGGCTGCCGAGCGACGCCCAGTTGGTGGCCTCGTCGTCGTCGGCGATCCGGGCCAGGTTGACGCCGTCGCCGCTGACCGCAGCGCCGGCGGTGGCCGAGGCGAGGTTGACCGGTACCTGCACCGGCAGGTCGCGCACCTGCCCGACCTTCACGGTGACCGGGCCGACCCGGACGTGCCCGTGGCCCGGGGCGCGGACGACGAACTCGTACGTGCCGGGGACCAGCCGCACCTGGTCGGTGAGCGGGGTGGCCGGGTCGGTGTCCGCGACCGGCACGGCCCGGGCCTGGTAGCGGCCCACGAAGAGCTGCGCCCCCGGCACGGCCACGTCGTCGACGACCGGCCGGAACGTCAGCGTCGCCTCCTCCGCGTACGGGGAGGTGAAGCCCGGCGTCGGGTCGACGTCGCCGTTGCCGACGCTGGCCGCGGTCTCGCCGAGGCCGCGCGCGGCGAAGGCGTTCCAGAGCAGGTCCTGGTTCGCCCCGCCGAAGCGGATCCGGTCGGCGGCGAGCATCGCGTCCCGGGCGTCGACCATGCTCACCTGGCTGACCGCCATCAGCAGGAACGAGTCGAAGACGAGCTGGATCCAGCGCCGGTTGCCCGGGCAGGCGGTGACCGGCGTCGCGCCGTTGGCGCAGGACTTCTGCAGCGCCGCGTCGCCCGCGCCGTAGCGCCGCATCATCGCGGCCCGGATGTCGGCGTTGGTGGCGCTCCACACCTCGCCGGAGGCGTGCACCTGAAGCCCGACGAAGTCGTAGTCGACGCTGCTGTAGTTGAGCGGGCTGGCGCTCATGTTGTGGTTGCGGATGCCGGCGTCCGGGTCGCCGGTGGCGTACTCGCCGATGGCGAACCCGCGGCGGCCCGGCGCGGCGTACCCGTGCTCGTACAGGTACTCCATCGCCAGCTGGTCCGACCAGCTCTCGCTCATCCCCTGCGGGGAGCTGACCCCGGCGTTCGGGCCGGCGATCATGCGGTTGCTGATGGCGTGGCCGTACTCGTGGGCGATGACCGACATGTCGAAGTCGCCGTCCACGCAGGGCGCGTAGAACGAACCGGCGATCGGCTGCCACAGGTACATGTTGGTGATCGGGGCGACCCCGTCGGCCGGGGTGATCTGGTTGGCGTTGTCCCGGGCGGCGAAGTTCGGCGGGCCGCCGCTGATTCCGCCGGCCTGGGCGTTGCCCTGCTCGGGGTCGGCGCCGAGGCCGCTACGGCCGAAGTTGTCCTGTTGCAGGTTCCAGGTCGCCTCGGTGAAGCCCAGGTGGTACGACCAGTCGTGCATCCGGTTGTGCATCCCGAACAGGTTGGCCCGGGCGGCGTCGATGTCGTTGGCCTGCGGCGAGGTGAAGGTGTCCGGGTTGCACTGCTGCTCGTACCACTGGTTGGTCCAGGGGTAGGCGTAGTTGCGGTCCGGCCGCGGCGTGGCCGTCTCGGTGCCGACGCTGAACGGGTCGTTGCTGTTCCAGTTCTGCACCGAGATGGTGTTGTTGCCCTTGGTGGTCCAGGTGGTCGCCCCGGTGGCCGGGTCGACGTCCCAGGGCAGCGGCGACGCGGCGGTGCCGACGACCTCGTCGCACCCGGCGCCGGCCTGGAAGCACCAGCGGACCCGGGTGTCGGCCGACGAGTGGTCGGTCGACGGGGAGTTCGGGAAGACCTCCCACTGCGGGTTGTCCGCCTCGTGGTCGACGAGGTCCTCCCGGACCAGCACGCTGCCGTCCCGGGCGTCCACGTAGCTGGAGAAGGCGGCCGGGTCCGCGCCGGTGAGGTCCGCGCCGAGGATCACCTCGTACGCGGCCCGCGCGCCCCGGTCGGCGGTCGGCACCGCGACCAGCGCGGTACGCAGGATCTTCGGGTCGGTGAGGCCGGCGTCGGTGGCCGCCGCCCGCTGCGCCTGCTCGGCGCTGATCGTGGCCGGGGCCGGCGCGCCGCCGTCCCGGGCGAGGGACGAGCTGACGTGCCACACCGCGCCGTCGCGGACGCCGACCGCGAGGACGCCGTCCACCGCGGCCGGCAGGTCACCGAAGCGCTGGCGGAACAGGACGGTGGCGCCGTCGCCCATCGGGGCGACGGTCAACTCCTCCAGGGCCGCCGCGCCGCTGGCGGTCAGCCCCAGCAGGTCCCGGTTGGCGGCGACGTAGGCCCGCGCCGCGGCGGCCGGGTCGGCGGGCAGGCCGGTGGCGAGCGGCCGGCCGGTGGACGCGAGCGTGGCGGGGGTGCCGAAGGTGGTCCAGCGGGCCCGCGCGCCGAGCGCGGCGGCCAGGTCGCGCTGGTGGTCGGTCGGGGCGATCCGCCCCTGTCGGTTGTCTCTGGCCTTGCTGTCCTGGCGGTCGCCCGGCAGGTCGCCGGGGCGGGCCTGGGTGGGGGTCTGTTCCCGGGGTGCCGCCTGGCCGCCAGCTCCTGCGGTCAGGACCAGCCCGGCCGCGAGTAGCAGCGCGGTGGTCCCCGTCAACGCACGGGATGGTGTGCGCACGGTCCCTCCTGTCGTCGAACGGCGATGTCCGTCCTGCCATCCGACCAGCTCACAGTGGACCTGGGGATGGGCCGAACATCCACACATGTGCCCAGGTCGATGGACCGGCCGGAGCGAGGAAAGGCCATTTGTCGGAATATCCGGACGCCGCCGTGCGGCACCGGCCACGGTGGCCGACAATTCGGTCATGGCGTGGCTACCGTGAAGCATGGACGGCGACCGGGCAGCGCCCACCGAGGACGGGGACCACAGTGGGGTGGGTCCGCGCGGAGCGGGGAGCGATCTGACCGACGCCGCCGGCACCGCGTCGCGGTCCGACGGCCCTCGGCGGCCTCTGGTCGACCCGGCACTGGCGCTCTGGCGACGGACCGCCCCACTCCGCCGGGAGCTGGGGGAGATCTGGCGGCGCATGATCGATGCCCTGCGGGAGACGGGGCCTGTCTCGGGGGCGACCTCGGCCCCCGCGGCCCCCGCGGGCCCGGTGACCGAACGGCTGGACACGCCGGTACCGATCCGGGTGTCGGGTCAGGGGCGGACGTTCAACTTCCACCTCCACGCCCGGTGCGTCTGGTCATCATGGGATCTCCGTCGGGAGACGCTGCTCAGCTACGCGCACTACTACATGCCGGACGCCGTCCGAAAGCTGACGCACCTCGCGGCCCAGCATGCCGCCAACTTCCCGGCGCACCGGGCGGCGGAACTTGAGGTCGACCTGGAGCGGGCGTTGTCGGAGACCGGCCCGTGGCGCTACCAGCGGGGTGACACGGTGGTCACGTGTCACCCCTATGTCAGGGTGGACGTTGACGAGCGCGTGCGGAAGGTCGTCCTGCCGTACTGGGAAGAGCTGGTGAAGCTCGACTGCGAGTTCGACGTGGACCTGCGGCGGACCGAGTACGCCAACCGGCTCGGTCGACAGCGACCGGCCGACGCCGAGACCGCCACCGACGGCACCGCTGCGGGCGAAGCCGCCGGGACGACCGGTGAGAACCTGGCCAGCGACGTACGGCGAACGGTGGCGGAGCTGAAGGCTGCCGCGCAACGGCTCGAAGATTCACTCCGCGAGACGCTGCGCGACGGCGACATCTCCTAGCGGTCGCGCTCGCATCCCCAGCCGCTGGTCGGACGACCCGATCCGGGCGGCCCTCGACCTCGCCTCCCGACTCACCCGTCCGTGACGACTAGCCACATGTTGAAGGGTGACGCGTCCACGCCGGACCTTGGCCAGGATCGACTCGACCAAGGAGCCCTAAGCCCAGACCACAAGTTTGCCGGTCTCCGCCAGCCCAACGGAGAAGCCGATCGACACGCGGCGGCCCCGCTTGGCTGGCCGTACGGTATGAAAATTGCGCGGATCGAAGAGAATCACTTCGCCGGCCTGCGGCCGGATCACTGTCGGTTCAATGCCAGCCACCACAGCCTCGTCATAGCCGTAACTGCCGGGAATCAGGTAGGCTTCGTCGCTTTCCTGCCTCCGGTGGCGCCAGATCACAAGCTCACCACCGGACGGCGGCACGGTCAGGTAAAGATTGAATGCGAACTGGTTGACCAGCCTCACGTCGAAGAGATCTGTCGTGTGTTCCAGATTCGCGTCATCGAAATGCACCTGCAGCCCGTTGTTGATCTCCCGGATGATGCCAGGACTGAATGCCGCATCCCCGCAACGACTGAGTTCAACGCCGAACGGCCAGACGTCGCCGATGAGCCTCCGGCACGCCTCGAACGGATCAGGGTGCACGCCCAGCCGAGACCATTCCCTGCGCGCCGCGTCGACCTCGGCCCAATAGCTGTCCGCGATCAGGCCGTCAACTCGGTGATCGTTGATTGAGACGCCGAATCTCGCCACAGGCGGGAAGACGCGGACCCGGTCGTACATCGAGAATTGGATATGGTCGAGTGCGGCGGCCGCGGCCCTGAACACCTCTGGCCTCAGCGCGCCCGGCACGCGGATCCCGTCGATCGTGCCGGCGGCCAGGGCTTCGATCAATTCCTGGGAGAAACCCGCGGCCTCGAGAACGCGCGGCGACCCTATTGACGCGGTGGCCGCCGGACGATGCGGCGAGACACCGACAGGCGTCTCGCTCTGCCTAGCGCGCATTTGCATTCAGCGCCTCCCGCCACGTGTCCGCGTGGAAGATGAACGGCCCATCACGCGCGGACCTGTAAACGCGGCCACTATACACCCGGCTCCACAACAGCCGCACCTGACCCATCCCCATCTCCCCGACCGTTGAGCGGCACTACACCTGACGGGTCAGCCCGTACGCCTGGCCGCCGAAGGAGGAGCGTTCTCCGAAGACGCCGATTTGGACGCAGGTCCGGAAACGCCCTGCGAGACAACCGCTCTTCCGCCCGCCGGATGTCTGTCCTCTTCGCCTGCATGACAAAGTCCTCGAGGAGACTGAAGTACGAGCTACCGTAGTCCGCTCTTTCGCGTTCGCCAATCACAAACGGATGCACCGTCTCCCAGGTCGCGATCAGTCGAGACTGAATCGGGGCCAGGGCCAGATCGTGATCCAATACGCCGATAGCGATGCAGTACGCCAGCGCCGAATAGTACGAGCAAACAACTTCGGCGTTGACGCGATCCTCCTCGGGAAGCTGGTCGAACCCGCCGGCGGCCGAGTGCTGCGGCAGGTTCTGCCACACGGCCTGCTCCCTCCGGCGAAAGTCCACGCTGCGCACCTCACTCAGCAGGTCGACAAAGATCGAGATCTGGTTGGCCTGCCGGGCCAACGCCGCCTGTCGCAGTGTCAGAAAGGAGGAGATGCCGAGGGCCAGGATCGAAATGATGATCGCTACCAAGTTGATCGAGGCTTGGCCGGAGTCCATAAGGTACATGGTGGACGGTCGATGCAACAACGCGCCATACGGCTGCGCCCGCGCCACCGCCCGGTGCGGTCCCCACCATGGCGGCGATTCAGCCGTCCGGGTCCGGTCAACTACTCGTAGACCGGGCGTGCCTTGCCGCGGTGGTCTTTGCAGGTCCGGCTCCGTCCGCCCACCGTGCCCACCAGCCCATCCGCGCGCTGGATCAGGTACCCCCTGCCCGTCCGAGAAGTTGGCGACGCAGGAGAAGTAGCGGCACACGTCGGTCGGTGGCCTGGATGAGGCAGCCGCAACGAGTACGGCGTTCTGGACCACGACGTGACGCTGCCCTCCGGTGAGACCTTCTACAGCCCGCTGCGCGTGATTCCCGACGGAAGCGGCTGCGAGGTGGTGTTCACGCTGCGCCGGCTCCCCGACATGAGCGACGAGGACTTCGCCCGCGACGCGGGGTTGGTAGCGGCCGACCTCTCCAGGCTCAAGCAAGTCCTTGAGTCGGCCGCTGGCGAGGGATGGGCCCCGAGACTCGACACCCCGTGGCGGAGCTCAAGGTCGAACTGCAACGAGCGCTGTCGTGCCTCAGGCGGCCGCTGCCGGGGTACGGCAGAATCGGCGGGCGATGGAGGCGGCGACGATTCTCACCGCGCTCGCCGACCTGGCCCCGGCCGGCGCCGAGCGCGTCTTCGACGTGTCCGGCACCGGTCGTCCGCTGGTCTGGCTGCCCGAGCCGGACCGGGGTCCGCGCGGCGCCCGGTTGGACCGCCTGGCGGCACTGGACGCGCTGCACCGCGACGAACGGATCCTGCGCCGCGGCCTGGCCTTCGTGGTGGGCGCGGCCGACCTGGACGGTGGGCGACGCCGGGTGCGGCTGCCGCTGCTGGCCCAGCCGGTCCGGCTGGACCGCGCCCGGCGCGGCTACCGGGTCGTCCCCGCCGGGGACCTGGAACTCACCCCGCTGATCGAGGACCGGGAGCTGGCCGCCCGGCTGGAAGCCGCCCCCGGGCTGGCCGCGCCGGGCTGGCTGGCGGCGGCCGGCACCTCGGCGTGGATCACGGCGGCGGCCGGGGCGGCCGGGCTGAAGCTGGACCGGATGGTGGCGAAGCCGCCCCGCAGCGTCGACGACACGGTGCTCACCGGAGTGGCCGCCGCCGCGCTCTTCGTGACCCGCGACGTGCTCGCCGGTCGGCTGCGGGACACCCTGCTGAGCTGGGCCGGCCGTCCGGGGTTGGCGGCGACCGCCCTGGCCCGGCTCTACACCGACGACGCGGGCCTGACCGCCGGGCCGCCCACGGGGGTCGACCAGCCGGGCGGGGCGGTGCCCGGCCGCGGCCCGGGCGGCTCGACCTGGGCCGCCGGGGTGTCCGCGGTGGCGGTCGGCCTGGTTGACGGGCGCGGCCACGAGGGCCCGGCAGCGGAGGAGGAGGTGCTCTCGCCGCTGCCGCTGAACGCGGCGCAGCGGGACGTGGTGCGGCGGACCCGGACGGAACCGGTGGTGGTGGTCTCCGGCGCGCCGGGCAACGGCAAGAGCCACACCCTGGTGGCCGCCGCGCTGGACACCGTGGACCGGGGCGGGTCGGTGCTGGTGGCGACGCAGTCGGTGCACGCGGCGGACGTGCTCGGCGACCTGCTGCGGCGCCACCCCGGGCCGGTCCCGGTGCTCTTCGGCGACGCGGAGCGCCGCGAGGCGATCGCCGCCGACCTGGCCGGCGGCGCGGCGGCCGGGGCCGACGACGCACTGCTCCGGGCCGACGCCGCCGCCGTGGACGCCGCCCGGAGCCGGGTCGCCGCCGTCCGGGCCGGGATCGTCGCCGCCCTCGACCAGGAGCGCCTGGCCGCCACGCTGCCCGCCTGGCAACCGCTGTTGCCCGCGCTGAGCCAGGACGCGCCGGGCGCGTTCGACCCGGACGTCGACCTGACGGCGATCCGTACCGCGCTGGCCGGCGCCGCCCGGGCCGGGGCCGGCTGGTGGCGGCGCTGGCGGCGGGCCCGCGCCGCCGGCCGGCTACGGCGGTTGGCGGGCGCCACCGCCGACGTACCGGAGGAACGGTTGCGGGCCGCGGTGGAGGCGGCGACGGCGGTACGGGCGGCCGCGCGGCTGGCCGCGACCGGCGGCACCGACCTGACGCCGGCCTGGCAGGCGCTCACCGAGGCGGACGACGCGCTCGCCGCAGCCGTCGGCACGGCGATGCGGCACCAGTCGACCAGCGCCCGCCGGTGGAGCGCCGACGCGCGCCGCGCCGCCAGCGGACTCGGCGCGGCGCTGCGGGCCGGCCGCAACCGCCGCCGCGAGCTGCTCGCCGGGCTGGACGCCGGGGCGCTGGTCCGGGCACTGCCACTCTGGGTGGGCACGGTCGCCGACGTGGAGGACCTGCTGCCACCGGTGGCCGGCATGTTCGACCTGGTGGTGCTCGACGAGGCGGCGCACATCGACCAGCTCCGGGCCGCCCCGGTGCTGGCCCGGGCGCGGCACGCGCTGGTCGCCGGCGATCCGCGGCAGCTCCGCTTCGTGTCGTTCGTGGCCGACGTGGACGTGACCGCGACGCTGCGCCGGCACGGCCTGGACCGCTTCGCCGACCGGCTCGACGTGCGCCGGTCGAGCGCGTTCGACGTGGCGACCGGCGCCGCGCCGGTCACCTGGCTCGGCGAGCACCACCGCTCGGTGCCGCACCTGATCGGCTTCTCCGCCCGCCGGTTCTACGACGACCGGCTGGAACTGGTGACCCGGCACCCGCGCAACGAGCGCGCCGACGTCATCGACGTGCTGACCGTCGCGGACGCGGCCGTGGTCGACGGCGTCAATCAGGCGGAGGTGGCCGCGGCGCTCGCCCTGGTCCGGAAGCTCGCGGCGGACCCGCCCGGGGGCGGGATCGCGGTGGTCAGCCCGTTCCGGGCGCAGGCCGACGCGCTGGAGGCGGCGCTGCTGGCCGCGTACGACGTCGACGAGATCGAACGCCTCGGCCTGCGCTCCGGGACGGTGCACGCGTTCCAGGGCAGCGAGGCGGACGTGGTGATCGCCTCGCTGGGGCTGGTCGACGCCGACCCGCCGACCCGGCACCGGTTCGTGGCCGAGCCGAACCTGTTCAACGTCCTGGTCACCCGGGCCCGGAACCGCCTGACCGTGGTCACCTCGCTGCGGTCGCCCGAGGGCCTGGTCGCGGACTACCTCGCGTACGCCGCCCGGCCGCCGGCCGCCGCCCCGGACGCGGGCCGGGCGGCGGGCTGGACCGCCGAGCTGGCCGAGGAGTTGCGCCGGCTCGGAGTGCCGGTCCGGCCGGAGTACCCGGTCGGCCGCTGGCGGCTCGACCTCTGCGTGGGCGGGGACGCGGACGCGGTCGGGGTGATCTGCGGCGTGCACCCGGACGGGGTCGCGGCGCACGTGGAGCGGCAGCGGACGCTGCTGCGGGCCGGGTGGCAGCTGGTGGACGTCTTCGCCAGCCGCTGGTCGGACGACCCGATCCGGGCGGGCCTGGACCTCGCCGCCCGACTCACGCGAGGATGACCTGACTCAAGCCGCCTTGTAGACCGTATCGAGATGCCACTCTAGAAATTCGCTGTGCGGCCGATCGCCTCGCCGCTCCGGCACAGCGATCTCAGTCCCCGCCTTGGCGTAGAACTGCTCACCGTTGCCGAACTCGCTGCGCAGTCTTGGGCTGACCAGGAGGCGGTACTTCGGATCGACTCCGAGATATCCACCGTTGCCGACATTCTCGCGCGAGACCTCGTCACCCAGTTCGGCGGCGGCCCGTCCGGCAACGGATACGCACCCCCGACTGACCCGCACTGGTGGGACCGCTACCCGGGCTGGTAGCTCTCCCGCCGGTTTCTCGCCTTCACCGAGTTACGGGACCTCCCTTGGCCGCCGACGTGGAGCGCCAGCCAGACATCTCCCATCAAGGATCCCGCCCGCTTCAGTAAAGGCGACTCAGGACTCTGTAGGTCAGAGCCGCCTACGGCCTACTCAGCAACTCCCGCAGGCGCTTCGCGCCACGATCGGAACACCTTGCGACATCGCGTAAGCGGCCGCCGCCTCTGGTGACAGCGCTCCGACGCGTACGTGTCCGGCAAGCTTGCGGCGGGCATGGTCCTTCTCGTGCGATCCGGTCCAGCCGTTGTTGCCACCGAAAAGACAACGGAGCTTCGGCGCGGGCGTGCCGACGCAGCAGCAGGCGTGGCTCGTCGGCGAGCGCGTCGACCTCCGCGGCGGCCCGCACCGCGGCGACCGCCACCGCGAGACGCAGCGCATCCGCGGTACGCACCGAGCCGCGGCTGCCGAGCAGCACCGCGGCCACCTCGGCGACGCACTGTGGCGGCCGCCCACCTGGAGCGGTGGGCCGGCCGCAGCGTCACATGGAGAAGTTCGGGTCGTTCTTGATGATCGAGAAGACGCCACCCTGCGGGTCGGTGAGTGTGGCGAATCGCCCGGCGGGCGAGTCCTGCCGCAGCCTCTCCGTCGCGCCTAGCGAGATGGCCAGGTCCGCGGTGGCGTCGCAGTCGTCGACGGCGAAGTAGACGCTCCACTGCGAGGGCATCGGTCCCCAGTCGGGCCTGATTTGCATGGCTCCCGCCACGGGCTGCCCACCGGCCTCGATGAGCGTGTAGGTCTCGTTGCCGCCCATTGCCACGTCCCGCATCGTGACCCCGAAGACGGAGGTGTAGAACGCCTTGCTCGCCGCGATGTCGCTCGTCATGAGCTCGGCCCAGGTGAGGCTGCCGTGCTCGCCGGTCACCTCGGCACCGCGGTGCTTGCCGGGCTGCCAGATCGAGACGTACGCGCCAGTCGGGTCGAGCAGGACCGCCATGGTGCCCTGGTCCATCACCTGCATCGGTGCCATGATCACCTTTGCGCCGGCGCCCTCCGCGGCGGCAGCGGTCGCCGTCGCGTCGTCCGTAGCGAGATAGGTCGCCCAGGACGTGCCGCGCTTTGGATCCGCCGCCGGGCCGATCCCGGCCGTCTGCCGGCCGTCCTTGAGGAACGCTCCGTAGCCGCCCGCGTCGGGTCCGAAATCCAGGTGTGTCCAGCCGAAGAGCCGGGTGTAGAAGGCGACGGCACCCGGAATGTCGGTCGTGCCGATGTCAACCCAGGTCGGGGCGCCCTTGGGGAACTCTGGTGTCGTCATGCCGCCATCCTGACATACCGGTCGGATACTTCCGGGCCGGTCGCGCGCCGCGGTGGCGTTCGCGCAAGCCAAGTGATCTCGCCCGGCGCGCCCAGAGAGCAGTGATATCAACTACGCGAATTCTTGACATCATCGGTACTGGCTCGCTGCCGGCAGAGAGGCCCTTACCATGTCGCGAACGATCCTGGACGTTGACGACGACCTGCTCGCGGAAGCGTCGAAGATCCTGGGTACCACGACGAAGAAGGCGACTGTCAACGCCGCTCTTGAGGCGGTGGTCAATAGGGAAAAGCGGCGCGAGTTTGCCGACTGGCTCAAGAGCGGTGGGCTTCCCGACCTGACCGGTGGAACGGGCGCGGCCAAGCCGGACGCGGCGTGAGCCGGGAGCTTTTCGTCCTCGACGAGTCGGCGCTCGCCCGCTGGCCCAAGCCCACCGTAGCCCCCGTGCTCGATGAGTTGTCCGACAGAGGGCTGCTGGCGGTGTGCGGAGCGGTGGAGATCGAGGTGATCCACAGTGCCCGCACGGCCAAGGACGCGCAGCGCGCGCGTTGGCTCCTCGGCGGTTTCCAGTGGCTGGCCATGCCCGACGAGATCTGGGACCGGGCGATCGACGTCCAGGTCCAGGCGCTCCACAAGGGCAACCACCGAGCCCTGTCGATGGCGGACCTGCTGATCGCCGCCACCGCCGAACGCCACGGCGCCACCGTGCTGCACTACGACGGTGGCTTCGACCTGATCACGGCAATCACCGGTCAGCCAACAGCCTGGGTGGTGCCTCCCGGCTCGGCTGACTAATCCGAGACGTCAACCCCACAAGATCGCTGTTGGCGATCCCGACGACCATCAGGAAGCCGCCACCGCGCTGCGGTGGACGTTGACGACCCAGGCGTCCGGCAGGGCGATCCACTCGTTGTCGCATTCAACTGGGGTGTCGAGACACCTTCACCGAACTCCGCAGCCCGCTGTTGATCGGGGCGTCAGCCCTGGGCGGCGGGCTCCGACTGTGGCTGGCGGGCCTGGAGGAACGGCCCGAGGCCCGTCCCGTCCTCGTTGGCCAGGAAGGCGCCGCGGGCGTTCAGCAGCGCCTCGTCGGCGTGCGCCATGCAGCCCCACACGGTGTCGCCCCACGAGTCGGCGAGCTTCACCTCGGCCGGCTCCGGGCACGCCTCGCCGCGCGGGCCGCCGATCTGGCAGTGAGCCGGGGCGCCGCCCCGGCGGTTGGCCGCCTCGGCGGCCTGACGGATCAGCGAGAAGCGCGCCTCGCCGGGCTGCTCGACCCGGGCCTGCCCGGGTACGGCCCGGCGCTGCCCGAAGACCACCACGTTGCCGTCCGGGTCGGCGGTCCGGCACTCCCCGCCCGGGGCGTGCTCGGGGTAGCCGACCCGCTCGACGGCGTGCCCGGCGGCGGTCAGCCGCTGGAGCGTCGCCGTCAGGTCGTCGACGTAGAAATAGATCAGCAGGGGCAGCTCGACGATGATCAGGCGCGGCGTCACCGCCGCCAGCAGCAGGGTCAGCTCGCCACACTGCAGGTACGACCAGCGGGACTCGCCGTCGCCGCCGGAGCGCTGCTCGGAGTAACCGAAGACCGCGTAGAACCGCCGGGCGGCGTCGGCGTCCGAGACGTACAGCACCGGTACCTGAGCCTGCACTCCGTTATGCACCGCGCCACTCTACCCACGACGGACCTCCGACTCAGGTGTTGGAGATCGGGTTTTCCGGGAGATCTTCATGTCACCCCGGTCGGCTAGCCTCACCGGCCATGACGGTGATCCTCCCGGTGCACACCCGCCTGGTCGACGGGCGGCTGTTCGCGTACGACCTGTCCCGACCGCCGGCCGCGACGGGCCCGCTCTCCCCGGACGCGGTCTTCGACCTCATGGGCGAAGACGGCCGGGTCGAGGGCCGGGCGGTGACCCGCGACTTGAGCCGGGCGGTGTACGCGACGACGGACGTCGTGCGGTGCGTGGACCGGGACGGCCGGGTGTTCTGGCGGCTGGAGTTCGGGCCGCGCCCGGAACAGGGACTCGTCAACGCCCGGGTCTCGTGCGAGTTCTCGCTCGATGAGCGGCTCGTGTGGATCTACCGGCCGGACGGGATGGCCATGCGCGGCAACGGGCTCGACCGGTGGCTGGTGGTCGACACGGTGACGGGCGACGTCCGGGCGGACGTCGAGTTGCCGAGCGTCGGCCACGGCGCGGAGCACTTCCCCGAGCCGGACGGTGTGCACATGCTGCTCGACGTGGGCGAGGGGCAGGACGGCTCGCGGGTGTTCCGCGGCCGGCCCCTCGGGGCCGACATTGGGCTGGCCGACTACCCGTGGGAGGACCGGGTCGTGGTCAGCCTCGCCCCGGACGGCCGGCACGTGATGACCGTGCACCACGAGCAGGAGGACGTCGCCTTCCACACCTGGCCGGACGGCGCGGAGGTGGTCCGGATCCCGTTGGCGGCCTTCGGCCAGGAGTGGGGCGACGCGATGGTGGAGTGGGCCGGTGGCTACCTCGACCCGGAGACCGCCGTCGTCACGGTCGTCGGCGAGGACGAGGAGACCGAGCAGGAGTGGCACCGGCACCACCTGGTCGACGTCCGCACGGGCGAGATCCGGGGCGTCCTCGACGCGCCGACCCGAAACTCGTACGATCTGGAGCCGCTCGGCGACGGTAGCTTTCTGCGTACCGACGAGGAGGGCCGGCCCTGGCGGCACCGGCCCGGCGCCTGACCCGGCCGCGCGGGGCGGTCGTCCGATGTTCGCCGGCCCTTGGGCTGCCGGGCGTCCCGGCGACCCCACGGGACCACGCGGCGCCCGTACGATCCCGCCATGGCCTTCATCGACCGACCTGGAAGCGAAGACTGGACGCCGCCGCGGCGGCCCGACTGCGCGTGTCCGGAGCACGACGACGAGCTGGCCGGCCTGGTGTTGCCGGTCACCGGGCGCGACATGGAGCCACTGACGGTCCGGGACCTCGTCGAGGCGAGCGCGCTCGGCGTCACGCCGGCGCAGTCGCGCGACCGGTGGCTGGAGATCTACGACGAGACGGACAGCGGCCCGGACGTCATCGGCCCGTTCCACTGGGGGCTGTGGCTCGGCGACGAGGCCCGGATGTGCTACGACGACGACGCCGCGCGCACGCTGGACCAGGCGCTGCTGGACCGGCCGGGCATCGAGCGGGTCGAGTGGATGGAGCGCGAGGAGTTCCTGGTCGGCGCGCCCGGCCTCTGCGCCGGCGGGATGCTGGCGGCGATGGCGCGCGCCCTGGCGGACCCGCGCGTCCGCGCCGCGCTCAGCCGGTAGCCCGGGGGCGGCCCGGCCCGGCGGTCGGAACGGCGCCGGGTCGGGGCGTGCCCGGTCAGGCGGCCAGCGCCGCGTACCGGCCGGCGCGGTCGAGCAGGCTCTGGTGGGTGCCGGACTCGACGATCCGGCCGTGGTCGATCACCGCGATCTGGTCGGCGTCGCGGACGGTGGAGAGCCGGTGCGCGATCGTCACCACCGTGCGGCCCTCGGACAGGGCGTCGAAGGCGCGCTGCACGGCGCGTTCGGTCTCGGTGTCCAGCGCGCTGGTCGCCTCGTCCAGCACCAGGATGCGGGGGTCGCGCAGCAGCGTCCGGGCGATGGCCAGGCGCTGCTTCTCGCCGCCGGAGAAGCGGTGGCCGCGGGAGCCGACGACCGTGTCGTACCCGTCGGGGAGGCCGGCGATGAGGTCGTGGATCTGCGCGGCGCGGGCCGCGGCCTCGATCTCGGCGTCGGTGGCGTCCGGCCGGGCGTACCGCAGGTTCTCCCGCACGGTGGTGTGCAGCAGGTAGGTCTCCTGGCTGACCACGCCCACGACGGCGGCCAGGTCGGCCAGGCGCAGGTCGCGCAGGTCGACGCCGTCGATGGTGACCCGGCCGGCGGCCGGGTCGTGGAACCGGGTGATCAGCGCGGCGAGGGTGCTCTTGCCGGAGCCGGTCTCCCCCACCAGCGCCAGGCTGGTGCCGGCCGGGATGTCCAGGCTGACGCCGGCGACGGCGGCGGTGTCGCTGCCCGGGTAGCTGAAGGTGACGTCCTCGAAGCGCAGGTGGCCGCGCACCCGGGCCGGGTCGACGGCGACCGGCCGGGCCGGGTCGTCGACCTCGACGGGCAGGTCCAGGTATTCGAAGATCCGGGCGAAGAGCGCCAGCGAGGCGGTCAGCGAGACGCCCACGTTGAGCAGCCCCATCAGCGGCCGGAACAGCCCGCCCTGGAGGGCGGTGAAGGCGACCAGGGTGCCGATGCTGAGGGTGCCGGCGGTCGCCGGGAGGCCGGCGCTGAGGTAGATGACCGCCGGGATGGCGGCGAAGATGACGCTCATCGCGGCCATCCGCCAGCGGCCGGCCAGCTCGGAGCGGAGCTCCAGGTCGACCAGCCGGGCCGAGGAGGCGGTGAACCGCTCGACCAGCTTCGGCCCGGCGCCGAGGGTCTTGCTGAGCTGCACGCCGCTGATCGACAGCCCCTCCTCGATGGTCACGTTGAGGTCGGCCAGCTCCCGCTGCCGCTGCGCGGTGATCTCGCGGCGCATCCGGGCCACCCGGCGGGTCAGCCAGATCGCCGGGGGCAGCACCACCAGGGACACCAGGGACAGCCGCCAGCTCAGCGCCACCATGGCGACGGCGGTGGCGACCACCGTGGTCAGGTTGGCCGCGATCGAGGTGGCGGTGGAGGTGACGACGGTCTGCATGCCACCGATGTCGTTGGTGATCCGGGACTGCACCTCGCCGGTGCGGGTGCGGGTGAAGAAGGCGATTGACTGGCGGTGCAGGTGTGCGAAGACGTCGGCGCGCAGCCGGTGCATCACCTCCTGCCCGACCCGGGTCGAGATCCAGGTCTGCACGACGCCGAGCACCGAGGTCACCGCCGCGACGGCGACCATGCCGAGGACCAGCCAGACCAGCAGGGTCAGGTCGCGCTCCGGCAGGGCCCGGTCGATCACGGTACGGAGCAGGAACGGCGACGCCATCGCGATGACGGACGACGCCACGATGATCGCCACGACGACGGCCAGCGGCCGGCGGTGGGCGGCGAAGAGCCGGCCGACCCGGCGCAGCGACACCTGCCGGGCCTGCGCCTTCTCGGCGGCGCTGACGGTGTGGGGGCCGCCACCGCGGCCTGCACGGGGTGCTTCCAAGGGACGCTCACTTCCTGTCGACATGCGGAGGTTACCTCATCATGAGGTATCAACAGGAAGAGCTGCTACGGTATTCCGGTGACCGGGGACGACGAGGAGAGCCTGGCCGAGCTGTTCTGGGCGGTGGCCCGCCGGCTGCGCCACCAGTCCCGCCGCACCCTCGAACCGTGGGAGATCAACCCCGGCCACGCCCGGGCCCTGGCCGTGCTGCTGCGGCACGGCCCGCTGCGGCTGAGCACGCTCGCCGAGCACCTGCACATCGCCCCGCGCTCGACCACCGAGGTGGTCGACGGGCTCGAGGAACGCGGCCTCGTCGAGCGCCGGCCCGACCCCGACGACCGGCGCGCCACCCTGGTCGCGCCGACCGCCGAGGGCACCCGGGTCGGCACCGCCATCCGCGCGGCCCGGGACGCCGAGGCGGACCGCTTCTTCGGCGACCTCGGCGCGGCCGACCGGGCCGACCTGGCCCGCATCCTGCGTACGCTGCGCGACTGACCGCCCTCCCCCACCCCCGTCAGGCGTCACGACGACGGCTGGCGAGGATCGCGAGGATCTCCCGACGTACCTCGTCGGTTTCATGCACCAGCCGGCGGTGCGCGAACCGCACCACCAGGATGCCGAGCGTGGCCAACAGCGCGTCCCGCCTCAGGTCGATCTCGCGCTGTCGACGATCGCCGTGCGTGGTGGCGCCGTCGAGCTCGATGTCGACCCGCTCGCGTTCCGCGTAGAGGTCGAGGTAGATGGTGCGTCGCCGGGCTTGGATCCGTACCTGCCGCCGAAAGGCGGGCATGTCTGGGCCGGTGAAGACATGGTCGTGCCCCCAGATCTCCAGTGGGCTGCGGCAGCCGGCGGTGAGCCTCGCGAGCAGCGTCCGCAACTCGGCCCGGCCGGTCAGCTTCGGCACGGTCCCGAGGGCCGCGTCGACCCGCTCGGGCGTGGTCAGCCGCTCGTTGACCGCCCGGATCAGCGGGGCGGGGCGATCGATTGGCGGCAACAGCGGCCACGCGTCCACCAGTGCGCGTTCCAACCGTACGACCGGGAGGCCGCGACGGGTGATCGCGTGCGGCGGCTCGGCCGTGAAACCCTGGCGGTGGTGCACCACGAGATGGGGCCGGGTGCGGAGACCGGAGTCGGCCGGCACGTCCAGGTGCACCGGCTCGCCTGGGGGTTGCCCGCGCAGATCCCACAGGTCGAGGGCGGTGAGGCTGCTCAGCGCACCCCTCCCGTCCGCATAGGCGAGCACGGCGCGCCGAGCCAGCTCGGGACTCAGGCGGGCGAGGAGGGGAAGGTCGGCGTGCGGCCGGGGCGGGACCAGGCGGGTGTGGACGTACACCTCCGGCAGCACGCGGAGCAGCCGGCCGGCGTGGCAGGCGGCCCGCAGCGTCGACTCCGGCACGACCTGGACGGCCAGCCCCCGGGTCACCAGCCTGCCACCGTGGTCCACCAGCAACTGGAGCACACCGTTCACGCCGCAGACCGTCACCCGCGCCGGACCAGTTGGGCAACGTGGCCGCCCGCTCCTGTGGAGGGCCGCGCCCCCTGTGGACACGCCCCGCCGTCCAGCTCGGTCTGCTACGGGGCATACAAGATCCTCTGACGTCGCCGGTGCTTCAACCCGGCGTGTCACGACCCTGGAGTGCAGACGATCATGGAGCGGCCTTTGACCGTCGCGCGTGGGTTGGTGCAGAGCAAGGGGGCGGCGCGGGAGGGGCGGCGCAGGAGGGATAGAGGGGGCGGGGCGGGGGCGGGGTGGGTTAGCGGAGGCTGGCGGCGATGGCGTCGACGAGCAGCGCGCCGACGGTCCGCGTCAGGATGGCCCGGGCCGCCTCGACGTCCAGCCCCATCGCGTCGCGCATCATCGACCAGGCCGCCCAGGTGCTCGCCACGGTCAGCGCGTCGAGCAGCCGCTCGCGCCCCTCCCCCACCTGCGTCAGCTCCGGGCCGAAGACCAGCTCGAGCTCGCCGCGCGCCCGGGCGATGGCGCCCCCACGGTTGCGCCGCAACTGCGGCGAGAACGGCTCGCGCAGCGCCGCGGCGCGGGCCGTGGGCGCCAGCACCTCCAGCATCTCGACGCGCTGGGCGCAGAACTCGGCGATCCGCCGGCCGAGCGGCCACTCCGGCGGAATCGGGCGGAACTGCGCCTCCTGTCGCTCCCGGACCCGCTGCCCGGTCGCGGCGTACAGGGTCTCCATGTCCTTGAAGTTGGTCCACAGGGTGCGCAGCGACACCCCCGCGCGTTCGGCGATGCGCTCCCCGGTGGGCTTGAGGTCCCCCTCGTCGATCAGCGCCAGGTGCGCCTCGACGATGGCGCCGCGGGTGCGCTCCGCGCGCGCGGCCCGCCCGTCCATCCGGGCTGCCGGCGCGTCGGCGTCCACGTCGATCATGTGACGGTCCCCTGTCGGTACGGCCGGCGGTGCCGGAGGAAGCTGAACCGAAAGCGTAACGACGCCCGCCGTGCCCCGGAACCAGCCGCGATCCGCCGGTACCGGGCCGCCACGGCGCCGTGGCGGCCCGGTGCCGGCCGGCCCGCCGACCCGGTGGCCGGCGGTCACGCCGGGTCAGGTCGTCGGGATCGCGTCCGCCGGCGGCGCGGTCGGCGTCCCGCTGAACTCCTTGACCTCGCCGTCACCGTCGTCGGTGGTCCAGGTCGGACCGAAGTAGCTCTGCACGCCGCCCGTGACCTTGTTCATCCGGACGCCGCTGTAGCCGGCGTGCACGTCCGCGCTGTACCGGAACGGGGTGAGGCCCGGCCCGGTGAAGCCGCCCTTGCGCACCGCCTCGACCAGCTTCTCGCGAGTGAGGTCCTTGCCGGCCGTCAGCAGCGCCTGCACGAAGGTGTACGCCATCGAGTAGCCGTAGACGGCGTTGCCGTCGATCGGGTTGGCCGCGTTGTACTGCTGGTGGATCTTCGTGAACGCCTGGATCCACGGGTCGGCCGGGTCGTTCGACATCGGCAGGTAGTTGTCGGCGATCAACCCTTCCAGGATCACCTTCTTGTCGCCGAGCTGCTTGGCGAGCGTGGTGTAGTCCGCGCCCACGTTGGAGACCACCCACTGCGCCTTGAATCCCTGGCCGGCGGCCTGGCCCATGGCCAGGGCGGTGAAGCCGGGGATGCTCGCCGAGATCACCACCTGGCAACCGGCCGCCTTCAGCGCCCCGATCGCCGGGCCGACCTGCTGGTTGGTGGTGGTGTACGTCTGCTTGGCCGCCACCGGTCCGAGGACCTTCTCGACCCCGACGAGGGAGTCGCGGCCGAAGTCGTCGTTCTGCCCGAAGTGGCAGACCTTCGCACCGGGGAACTGCTGCTTCACGAAGGTGGCCAGGATCTTGCCCTCCACCGTGTAGTCGGGTTGCCAGCCGAAGGTGGTCGGGTACTTGTCGGGCTGGTTCCAGTTCCGGCTGCCGGAGGAGACGAAGAGGTCGGGCACCTTCTGGGCCTTCACGAACTCCAGCACGTTGGTGTGGGTGGGGGTGCCGAGCCCGCCGAGGAGCGCGAAGACCTTGTCGTCGAGGACGAGCTTGCGGACCACGTTGTCGGTGTTCGCGGGGTTGTAGCCGTCGTCCATCACCTTGTAGACGATCTTCCGGCCGTTGACCCCGCCCTTGCTGTTGACGTGCTCGAAGTAAGCCTTGGTGGCGGCGGAGATCCGGGAGTAGCCGGGGGCGGCGGGGCCGGTGAGCGGCTGGTGGGTGCCGATCACCACCTCGGTGTCGGTGACGCCCGGGACGTTCTCGGCGGCCTGCTGCTCGTCGTTGGCACAGGCCGAAGCGCCGACCAGCAGCGCGAGGCCGGCGGCGGCCGCGAGTACGCGGCGTGCGGTGGGATGCATGGTTCTCCATTCCGGTGCGACGGGGGCGAACGGGTGGGTGGAACCGGGGTGGGTCAGCGGCGCGCGGCCCGGCGACGTGCCCTGAGACGTGCGGTGAGCGCGCGGGCGGCGCCGTGGAGGCCGCCCGGGGCTGCGAGCATGACGACGATGAGGATCAGACCGAACACGGCGAGGGCGAGGTTGCCCTCCAGCCGCTGGGCCAGGCCCGACGGCAGGGTGAAGGTCTCGGTGATGAGGCTCGGCAGGTCCTGCAGCGCCACCAGCAGGATCGCTCCCCAGACCGCGCCGGCGAGGCTGCCCAGCCCGCCGATCACGATCGCCATCAGCAGGAACAGCGACAGGTCGAGGGAGAACTTGCCCGGCGCTACGGTCGCGGTGAGCACCGCGTACACGCCACCGCCGAGCCCGGCGCAGGCGGCGCTCACCACGAAGGCGAGCACCTGGTTGCGGGCGACGTGGATGCCGGCCAGCCGGGCGGCCACCTCGTCGTCGCGGACGGCGCGCAGCGACCGGCCGAACCGACTGCGCACCAGGTTCGCCATCAGCAGCATCGTGAGCAGCGCGGCGAGCAGCGCGACCCAGGCCAGCCAGCGCTCCGGTTGGAAGTACGCGCCCAGGAACGCCGGCGGCGTCTCCATCGGGAAGCGCAACCCCTGCTCGCCGTTGAACACGTCGGTGAAGATCGTGGTGATCGCCGGGACCAGGGTCGCGACGGCGAGGGTGACGCCGGCCAGGTACGGACCGCGCAGCCGGGCGGCGGCCAGCCCGATGACCAGGCCCGCCGCCGCGGTCACCACGACGGCGAGCAGCAGCGACAGCGGCAGGATCCACCGGCCCTGCACCGCCCGTTCGTCGAAGCCCTGCTGCATCAGGGCGACCGTGTACGCGCCGGTCGCCATCAGCGCCCCGTGCCCGAGGGAGAGCTGGCCGTTGAGCCCGACCAGGACGGTGTAGCCGGCGGTCACGCAGAGGAACGCGCAGACCCGGGCGACCTGGAGGTTCTGGTACGGCGCCAACTGGTTGGTCAGCAGCACGACCGCCGTGCCGGCGAGCACCGCCAGGACCAGGTGGCGCAGCAGCGTCGACCCGCGCGCCCCGGCGGCGCCGGGCGGGCCGGGCAGCAGCCGGCGCAGCGGCGACGGCCGGGTGGGCCGGGGATCCGGGGAGACCTCGGTCGCGGTCACACGTGCCTCGCTCTCACGCTGGAGAAGAGCCCACCGGGGCGGACCAGCAGGACCGCCAGCAGCAGGACGAGGATGGCCAGCGGCGTGGTGTCGGGGCCGAGGTAGCCGGTGACGTACGAAAGGATCAGACCGACCAGCAGGCCACCGACCACGGCGCCGGCCGGGCTGTCCAGGCCGCCGACCACCGCGGCGGTGAACGCGACGACGAAGACCAGGTCCATCGCGTGCGGGTGCAGCCCCAGCCCGGTGGGAACCACCAGCATGCCGGCGAGGGCGCCGACCGCGGCGGCCAGCGCCCAGCCCACCGTCAGCATCCGACCGACGTTGACGCCGAGCAGCCGGGACACCTCGGGCGCGAAGGCGGACGCCCGCATCCGCAGGCCGATCGGCGTCCGGGTGAAGAGCAGCCCGAGCGACACCACGACCGCCAGGACCGCGCCGAGGACCCACAGGTCGTAAGGGGACATCGCGGCGACCCCGCCGACGGAGAGCGCGTCGGTGTCGAACGGCGCGGCCGCCGGCCGGTACTCGTTGCCGAAGACCATCCCGAGCACCGCCTGGATCAGCAGCACCAGGCCGAGGGCGACGATGACGTCGTTGAGCGGGTTGGCGTGACCGACGAAGCGCATCAGCACCCGCTCGACCAGCGCGCCCAACGCGAGGCCGGCGAGGACGGCGGCGCCGAGGCCGAGCCAGTACGAGCCGGTGACGGAGACGACGGCGTAGCCGACGTAGGCCGTCGCCACCGCCATCGCGCCCTGCGCGAAGTTGACCAGACGGGCCGCCCGCCAGATGAGCACCAGGGCGAGGGCGAACGCCGCGTAGACGGCGCCGGTGGCGAGTCCGTCGAAGGTGAGGAACAAGAACCGGTCCAAGCGCGGATCCTTCCTGCGTGGCGGGCGGTCAGAACCCGAGGTAGGCGTGCCGGAGGGTGGCGTCGTCGCGTAGCTGCGCCGCCGGGGTGGCCATCACGACCCGCCCGAGGGACATCACCACGCCCTGGTCGGCGACGGAGAGGGCGCTGCGCACGTTCTGCTCGACGAGCAGGACAGTCAGGCCGCCGCTGTCGCAGAGCTGGCGCAGCAGCGCCATGATCTGCGCGGCCACCCGGGGGGCGAGCCCGAGCGAGGGCTCGTCGAGCAGGAGCAGCCGGGGGCGCGCGATCAGCGCCCGCCCGATGGCGAGCATCTGCCGTTCCCCGCCGGAGAGCTGGTGGCCGGCGTGCCGCCGGCGCCGGGCCAGCGGCTCGAAGAGCTGGTACACCTCATCCTGCGCCCGGCGGGCGTCGGCCCGGTCCCGGCGCCACAGGCCGCCGAGGCGCAGGTTCTCCTCGACGGTCAGCTCGGCGACGATGCCACGCCCCTCGGGCACGTGCGCCAGGCCGCGCCGCACCAGGCGTTCCACCCGTACGCCGCGCAGGTCCGCGCCGTCGTAGCGGACCCGCCCGCCGGTGGGTCGGAGCAGGCCGGAGAGGGTGCGCAGCAAGGTGGTCTTGCCCGCGCCGTTGGCGCCGAGCAGGGCGGCGACGGTCCCGGCGGGCACGCTGAGCGTGACGTCGCGCAGCACCGGGACCGGGCCGTAGCCGGAGCTGAGTGCCTCCACCTCCAGCAGGGCGCTCACGAGGAGGCCCCCGCGCCCGGCGCCGCGGCCCCGGCCGGGACGTCGGCGCCGAGGTACGCCTCGGTCACCAGCGGGTCGTCCCGCACCTGCTCGGGTGTGCCGGCGGCGATGACCCGGCCGAAGTCGAGCACCACGATCTCGTGGCAGACGGACATCACCAGGTCCATGTGGTGCTCGACGAGCATGATCGAGCAGGCCCCGCCCGCCCGGCCGGGCAGCGCCGTGACGAGCTCGCCCAGCTCGGTGATGTCCTCGGCGCTCAGGCCGCCGGCCGGCTCGTCGAGCAGCAGCAGGCGGGGCCGGGCGATCAGCGCTCGGGCGAGGGCGACCCGCTTGCGGACGGCGTACGGCAGGGCGGCGGGGGCCGCCGCGGCGTGCTCCGCGACGCCCAGCTCGGCCAGCAGGTCGTGGGCCACGTCCCGCAGCCGCCGCTCGTCGCGGTCGCTGCGCGGCAGGCCGAACAGGGCGGCGGCGAAGCCGGCCCGGGCGGCGTGGCTGGCGCCGGCCATCACGTTCTCGACGACGCTGAGACCCGGGAAGAGGCCGACGCCCTGGAGCGTACGGGCGATGCCGAGGCGGGTGAGCCGGTGCGGGCGCGGCCGGAACGGCCGGCCGTCGAGGGTGAGCGCACCGCTGGTCGGCGGGACGAACCCGCAGACCACGTTGAACAGGGTGGTCTTGCCGGCGCCGTTGGGGCCGATCACGCCGACGATCCGGCCGGGCGGCACCCGCAGGGAGACGTCGTCGAGGGCGACCAGCCCGCCGAAGCGCACGCCGACGTGCTGAAGGGCCAGATCGATTCCGTCGGTGGGTGGAGGGCTCATCTTCACCTCTTGCAAAGACGCGGCGACGGGGGATGCGCTGGGCGGCTCGGGCGAAGCATGGGGCTGGTTATTACACCGGGAGTGTAACTTTCGAGCGGAGCTCGTCAATGCTGCGTTACGACGCTGTGACGTCGGCGTGCCCTGCCGGGACGCTCGCACCCCGCCGGCCGGTGACCACAGCGCGTGGCGATGTGACCCTCGGTGGCTACCGGGGTACCGGTGGTCAGCCCACGCCCTGACTCGTTACGTCGCCTCGCCGCCGGCCTTTAGAACGCGGGCGAGCGCTCGCTGGCCGCCATCGAGGACTTCTGGTGCTCGTGCCTGGAGTGCCTGCACGATGCGTTCGAGGCGGCGTTGCAGCGCGCCGCGCGTCGCGTCACGGGGCAGCCGCAGGAGTCCGTGCAGCTCGGGAATGAGGTTTTCGACAGGCATGGGGCGCGCTCCGACGACGTGCACCCACACCGCCAACTCGCGTTCCAACCAGTCCGCCGCCACCGCGATAGTGACAGTCTCGCTGGCCACGACGACGTCAGCGCCTCGCCAGGCATCCAGGTGCGGCTCACATACCCGAACGCCGAATCCATCCAGGACCGCGAACGCCGTGACAGTCGCGTTCCAGAGCCGCTGGCCCTGGTGGTTACCGACGTCCGCCACGCCTGTCATCGTGTCGTAGCTTCGCCACCAGGAACGACCTCACATGCCGTTGGCAGCGCAGCCGAGACGACCAAATCTGCCGAGCTGAGTGCGTTGGCGTTCAGCGCGAGTAGTGGGAGTTCTCCCGGCTGCGATCGTCGGTTCTGACAACTGCGAATCCGGCCAGCTGATCCACGCAGTTTGCGCCGAACTGTTCGATCGTGGCCAGCCGGACCGTTCGTGCAAGGCAGCGTGGAGTGCGGTACGTCGAGCACTCGGCTGCCGCCGGTCGCGCGGTCATGCCGATGACAGTGCGCTTCCCGATTGCCTCATACTGCTTCGGAATGAGTAGCGGGGCAAGCTATGTCCAGCGTGTTCAGCGCTCGGTCAGAGCAGTCACGGCTTCCTGGGACAGCTGCCGATCGCTGTAGAGCAGTCGAACGGCCGAGGCGTCGGGATTCCCCGCGTCCGCGCCGCGCCAGGCCAGCCTGAGCCCGGTACGCTCGACAACCCGCCGAGACCGTTCGTTGCCCTCCAACAGGTAAGCGGTCATTGGCAGGTCGGCGCGAAGAACTCGCGCCGCCGTCGTCGCTGCTGCGCTGATCTCTTGCGCATAGCCCTGTCCCCAGAACCCTGGAAGAAGGCGGAAGCCGAGATTCCACGCGACGCCGTAGCGGACGAAGCAGCCCCCAATGCCGACGAAGGTGTTGTCCGCACCGTAAGCGGTCCACATTCCCAGGCCATCACGCCGCCAAGCCGCACACCAGTTATCGACCATCCTGTCGGTCTGCTCGATCGTATCGTGGCGACTCAGCGGGTCGGGCCCCCACACTCGTGGGTCGGCGTACAGCACGAACAGCTCCGGTACGTCCGCCCGCCTCGGCTTTCGAAGGATCAAGCGGTCAGTCGCGACGGCATCAGCCGCACCCTCGGGATCAGACATGCGCTCATCGTGAGCCAAGCGAGGAGGCATTCCAAGCCATATACCGGGCCCCGTCCGGCGCCTGCGTCCTCACTTACCCGGCCGCGACCGAACTCTCCT
This sequence comes from Micromonospora kangleipakensis, assembly GCF_004217615.1. Lineage (NCBI taxonomy): Bacteria > Bacillati > Actinomycetota > Actinomycetes > Micromonosporales > Micromonosporaceae > Micromonospora > Micromonospora kangleipakensis. The sequence continues at coordinate 5,396,940 of NZ_SHLD01000001.1, forward strand.
GTCGCCGTCCGGGCGTTACTTGGGCGTCGCCTATGTGGCCTGTTTTCGTTAGACGTGTTCCGTGTCCGCTGGATACTGTCGCGCGGTGGCGCAGACCATGCGGTACCGCTATGTCGGTCCGGCGGAGCTACGCGATCAGGTGGTCGCGGTGGACGCTGTTGCCGCCATCGATACGCCTGCCTCGCTCGACGCCCGGCTCGCCAGGCGGGACCGCGGGGACCTCGTCGAACCCCTTACGTTCGTCGTTGCTCTTGACGGCATGCTCAGGCTGGCGCCCCGTCGCAGTGAACACGTCGCTCTCGCGGGCGGGACGGACGTCCTCGCCGCCGGGGAGATGACGTTCGCTTCTGCCGAGACCGGCTGGTGCGTGGCCGAGGTGACCAATCAGTCGACCGGATACTGCCCTGATCCGGACTCCTGGCCTGCCGTGGCTGGGGCGCTCGACCACGTGGGCGTACGCCATCCCGGCAACTTCACCGACAAGGTTGTCTTCCGTCGTTGTCCCACCTGCATCGAGCGCAACATCGTGCGGGACGACGACTTCACCTGCGCCCTCTGCAACAGCGCCCTGCCCGCGCGGTGGAACTTCATGACGGACTGATCAACACCAACCGGCAACATCCGGATTTGCCGCCGATCGCGCGCCCGTCAGGCACTGCGGTGACGCTCGAGGGGCAGTCTTGCCAAAGTCAGTGCACTATGCGGGCCTGTCCACCCCGGCGGCGCTGGGTGCGGCATAGTGTCGGATCATGGATCTACCCGAGGACCTGGTCGACCTGCTCCATAGGCCCAGCATCTGCTTCATCACGACGCTCATGCCCGATGGGTCACCTCAGATCAGCGAGACCTGGGTGGACACCGACGGCAAGCACATCGTCATCAACACCGTTCAGGGTTTTCAGAAGGTGCGCAACGTCGTACGCGACCCGCGCGTCGCGGTAGCGATCGCCGACCCGGAGGACCCGAGTCGCTACATCGCGGTACGCGGCCGGGTCCTCGACCTGACCGAGCACGGCGCCGTCGAGCACATCGACCGCCTGTCCCAGAAGTACCTCGGCCGCCCCTATCCGTGGTTCGGTGGCCGTGATCAGACTCGCGTGATCATGACGATTGAGGCGGAGAAGATCAGTTCTCCGGGTTGACCGTCCGGGACAGCGCTCCGCGGGGTACGACCATCGTCTTGCCAATGCAGGTGGCGCACTCAACTGCCGCGGACCGCGCTCCCGGCTGCCCGGCGGTAGCCGCTCACCTCCAATGTCGGGCGCGTCGCTTGGGTGCGGCTGAGGCGGTTCCGATGCTCATCGAGACCGGCCGGTCTTGTCGCGGAGGCGGCACGAGGTGCAACGGCAGGAGGTCGAGCGGGATGAAGCCGGCCACGATTCGTGTTCGGCCAGGCCGGTCAGGCGAAATCGGCCGCCGTCATGCCGGCCGGATGATCGGGTGGCCATTGCACGAGCTCGATCCTGTAGCCGTCGGGATCGGTGAGCCATGACGTCCGCATCCCCGGCCCCAGCTCCGTCGGCGGCTCGGCCATGACGCCCCTGGTTGCCAGATCGGCGATCGTGGCGCTGAGGTCGTCCACCTGGACGACGAGGTGGTTGACGGCGCCGATGTCCTCAACCGGTCTCGCGGGGTCGTACACGAGCTCGAGACTGGCGAACGGATCGTCGGGAAGCTGAAGCATGGTCAGGCTGCCGAACTCTGTCTCGGGGACACCGCCGATCCTGGCGTACCCGACCGCTGTGTAGAAGGCGAGCGAGCGCTCCAGGTTGGTGACCCGCAGCCCGAGGTGCAACATGCGCATGCTCGGCAGATTAGTGCCATCCGGGCGAGGGGGACGACACCTCCGCCAGCGGGCCTGGCGGCTGCGAGCAGATGCGAGCACAGCAAGCCGCCGTGATCACGTGCACTGTCATGTCAGCCGCTGTGAATGTCGTACGGCTGGCTCGCCGGGAGTAGGAGTGGGCCTGTCGCGTTCAGGCGCCGGGTCACCGAGGACGTGCCTAGCAAGGTAGATGATGGCGGTGTGGACATTGTCAGCTTCGGCTCAGACAAGCCCCGGCGGCCGCTACCGCGGTGGCTGGTCGTGATCGGGGTTGTCTTGTCGTCTGCCGCTGTTCTCGCTGTGACCGTCGTTGACTCCGGCGATAGTGGGGTGCGGCGGGTGACCATTGTGAGCCCGAGCCCCAGCCCGAGCCCGGTGCCGGTGGACACCTCAGCGGGCCCGGCGTGCGTGCCGGTCGGTTGGGCCCAGAGCCCTGCGGCGGTGGACCCGGTGGCCGGCCTGCTCATCGCTCGGGTCTCGGCCGGGCGCGGTTCAACGCTGGAGAGCTGTGACCGCACGGCGGTGAATGACCCGTGGACTCTGGTTGTGCGTCGACCAGACGGCTCACTCGGGAGAAACGGGGCGGTTGTGACGTTTCCGGTTGGCGCCCCGAGGGTGGGCCGCAGCGTCGATGTGGGCGGGGTGATCGGCAGGGCGGAAGGCGGTACGGTCATTTGGCCGGTTGCCGAGGCCTACGCTCGAATCCGTGGTGACCTGAGCGAGGTCGAGCTGATTGCCATCGCTGCCCGCACCACCGTCGTGGCCGGCCGGCCCATCATGCACCAACCAGTCGGGTATGTGGTGTTGTCTAGGGGTCCGTACCGGCCGCCCACCATCCACGAGATCCGCTACGGCAGCGCTGAGGTTGGAGAGCAAGAGGCGCTCGGCAGCGGTCTGACCTTCACCGGGGTGACCAGCGGCGGCGGGTTCGAAGATCAGCTCTACGCCGCGCGAGCCGACGACGGAGGGCTGGTCCACGGTAGACCGGCTGTCGTCTCGCACATATCCGGCGGCAACGCCACGCTCGCCTGGGAGCCAGCACAGGGGATCGTGGCCTACGTCGGCTACAGCGGCTCGCAGCTGGACAAGGAGGCGATAGCAGCCCTTCGTCGGTTGGCCGAACGAGCCCGCGCCCTCACAAGTAGCGAGTGGCGGGCCACCAACCCGCAGATCATCGACCAGATCAACGAACCCGGCTGACCAAGCATGTGGCATGCGCCGGCGAGCTGGCCAAACGACGGGATCCTCCGACGTCCGCAATTGCCGCCGACTGAGCATGGCCTCTTCCGTCGACGAGCCCGACCCCGGTGCCACCCCCCAAACGGGGGATTTGGGCGGGTCGCGGCGGTTAGCGGGTCGCGGCGGCTACCCGTAGCCCCAGGGCGATGAGCACGGTGCCGCTGACCGCTTCCAGTCGACGGCGGATCACCGGTCTGCGGAACCACGCGCCCGCTCGCCCGACCACGGCCGCCAGACCGAGGTACAGGACGATCTCGACAGTTACCTGGAGCAGTGCAAGGAGGGCGGTGGTCGCGAACAACGGCCGGTCGGCCGGCACGAACTGGGGGTAGAACGCGATCATGAACACGGCGGCCTTCGGGTTGGCGAGCATCACCAACGCACCCTCGCCGAAGGGCTTCCACCAGCCCCGCTTCGGGTTGGACAGCAGGTTCTCGGTCGGCTCCTGGACCGACCCCAGCTTCCGGCTCTGCCAGGCGGTCCGCCACGCCTTGACTCCTAGATAGATCAGGAATCCCGCGCCGATCACCCGGAGGACAATGAAGGCTGCTTCCGAAGCGGCAACCATGGCTGCCAGACCTGCGGCGGCGAACAACGCCCAGAGGTAGAGACCGGCCTCCAGTCCCAGTACGGTCGGCACCGCTCCGGCGAATCCGCGCAGCGCGGCCCGACGCATGATCAGCGCCATCGCAGGACCTGGAGATGCCGAGATCAGCACAACGGCAACAACGAAGGCAGGTAGCGAGGCGACGAGATCCATTAGTGGATCATTCCGGCTGGCGCCGCCCCGCTCAACCCCTCTCCCAAGCCAGCCGACTACCGCTGAGGACCAGGGCGCGGGCGAAGAAGACCACGTTCGAGGCGCGCTCGGCGAGCCGGCGCATCGGGTAGTCGTAGCAGTCGCTGTCGTAGGGCAGGTAGGTCCGGAAACTTTGGCCCTGGCCGCGGCCGGCCGGGCCCGCTCCTCTGGGCGACTGCCGTAGGGCATCTGGAACTCGAACTCGTCCAATGAGCGGTCGAACCAGCCGGCGGAGGTCATCCTAAAGGTCAGGAAATGCACTGCCTACCCTGCCCAGGCTGCCCCACGTCGACGTCCGCACATGCCGCTTTTTCCGCGCGCCTGCCGGTGCCGGCATGGTGATTCGCGGTTACCGGCGGTGAGACACTGCTCGGATGGAGGGCTCAGCTGAGTGGGCGCGGTCCGACGCGTGGGTCCTGGCCGCCATCATGGTGCTCGACGGAGATGAGGGTTCCTCCCTCACTGAGGTGGTCGCCGCCGGGGACGCCATCAACCACGCGATCCTGTTGGAGAACGAGATTGAGCAAGCCGTGCGTCGGCTGCGGGGCGTCGATCTCATCTCGACATCGCAGCGGCGGTTCTTCCTGACCGACTCGGGCCGGACCATGGCGGCCAGGAGGCGCGGCGGCATGATCGGCCAGGTCGACCACCTCCTGACAACGCTGCGACGGTTGCCGGTGCGGGAGCAGGAGTGGCATCTGGAGCCGGGTGAGCTGCGGGAAGCGGTCGATGGGTGGCACCGGCGCGCCGAGGCGATCGCGAAGGGCGGTCGCAGACGAAGGTCCGCCACCGGATGACCCGGTTCTAATGGTCCGGCCCGGCTGGTGCGGATGCTGTGCGGCTGACGTCGTCGGGTCGGTCAGCGCAGCGAGACGATGGCGTCGACGTCCACCCCGGGATCGCCCGCTCGTTCCCGCCACCGAGATGACGACGGTGTGGGTGCCGGTCGACGCCGACGAGTACGCGTAGACCACCGTCGCCGGCTGGACCGTCGCGGCGTACAGGTCCACCGTCGCCACCGCGGTTCCGTCGACGTACACGATCGCCCTGCCGCGGCCGGGGCCGCGACCCCACCGACGGCGCGGGTGCTGGCGGTGAACGTCGCGCGGGCGCCGGCCCGGGTGGAGTACCGGACGTGGCCGCCGCAGGCGCCGGTCAGCGCCGTCCGGGTCCAGGTCCCGGACCAGGTCAGCGAGGTGGAGGTCTTTGGTGGAGGGCCGGTGTCAGCACCGGGCCGTACTGCCAGCCGCTTCACAGGCCGGCGTGGTCGCTCGACCGGGCCCGGAAGCGGTAGGTGTGACCGGGAGCCAATGTCCGGACGACGGTGGTGGTGAGGGTCGCCGGGAGGGAGATGCTCGTCCATGTTCCGCCGTTCAGGCTCTGCTTGCCGCCGCGGCACGAAGGCGGGGCCAATCCAGACAACAGCCAGGTCAGAGCCGCGTTGAGAAGATATCGAGCGCCACGAGAACCTGGTCGCCGGCGAGCTGCGGCGTCCTCGTCACCGCAACCCTGCCGACCACGGTTATTGCACTCGCTGTGCAGGGTTCGTGCCGCGTGGCTGCGGCGCCAACCGGTCCGGACCCTGCTGACCGGTGGCGACCTGGCTCACCCGGGCAGCTCCCCCTTCAGCTCCCGCTTGAGGAGCTTGCCGGTCGGTCCCTTCGGCAGTTCCGCGACGATGCGGACCTGCCGCGGGTACTTGTACGCCGCGAGCCGCTCCCTGCAGTACGCCACGAGGTCGTCGGGCGTCACCTCGGCGTCCGGCTTGACGCTGAGCACCGCCACGACCTCCTCGCCCAGCTTCTCGTCGGGGCGGCCGATCACCGCGGCCTCGACCACGGCCGGATGGGCGTACAGCACCTCCTCGATCTCCCGCGGATAGACGTTGAACCCGCCCCGGATGATCATGTCCTTCTTCCGGTCGACGATGAACAGGTAGCCGTCGGCATCGGCGTACGCCAGGTCCCCGGTGTGGAACCAGCCGCCGCGGAATGCCTCGGCCGTCGCCTCCGGGTTCTTGTAGTAGCCCTTCATGACGTTGTGGCCGCGCACCACGATCTCGCCGACGTGCTCGGGCCCGGGTGGGAGCGGGCGGTCGAGGTCGTCCACGATCCGGGTCTCCACCCCCCAGATCGGCTTGCCGATCGAGAGCACCTTGCGCTGCTCGGCGCTGATGTTGAAGGTCGTGGTGCTGGCCGTCTCCGACAGCCCGTACCCCTCGAGGATCACCACGCCGGGGAACTTCTCCTCGAAGGCCCGGATCACCTCGCCGGGGATCGCCGCGCCACCGGAGACACCGACCCGCAGCGAGGAGAGGTCCCGACCGGTGAGGTCGGCCTGGATCAGCGCGAAGTACATGGTCGGGACGCCGGAGAAGATCGTGCAGCGGTGCCGCTCGATGGCCTCGACGACCGGCTCCACCTCGAAGCGCGGCACGAGCACGATGGTGCCGCCGTAGCGGACGGCGACGTTGAGCACGCTGGAGAGCCCGAACACGTGGAACAGCGGCAGGACGGCCAGGCCGATGTCGTCGTCGGCGAAGCCGAACAGGTCGCCGCCGACCGTGCAGTTCATGTAGAGCTGGAAGTGGGTCAACTCGGCGCCCTTGGGCCGGCCGGTGGTGCCGCTGGTGTAGAGCAGCACCGCGGTGTCGTCGGCGTTCGTCGGCGTGATCTCGGCGCTGTCCTCGGCGGCGTACAACTCGTCGTAGTGTCGGGTGCCCTCGGGCCGCCGGTCGCTGCCCGGCAGGTTCACCACGTACGTCGTCACGCTGTCGACCTCGGCCGCCCCCTTGGCCGCCTCCGCCGCGAACAGCTCGAAGGTGATGAAGACCTTCGTGTCGGAGTCCGCCAGGTGGTAGGCCACCTCGCCGGCGCGCAGCAGCGGGTTGAGCGGCACCATGACCAGGCCCGCCTTGAGGATGGCGAAGTAGGTGAAAAGGAACTGCGGCAGGTTGGGCAGTTGCACGGCCACCTTGTCGCCGCGCCGCAGCCCGAGCCCCAGCAGAGCCGCCGCGACCCGCCCGGACATCTCGTCGACCTGGGCGTAGGTGAAGGTCAGGTCGTTGAGGTGGCACAACGGTTTGTCGGGGTGCTCCCGGCGGGGCTCCCGGAGGATGGTGGCGAGGTTGAAGCTCATGCGGCACCTCCTGTGCGGCGGGTGGCTCCCGGTCCGGGCACCGGCCGACCGGGGGTGGGGGGTCACGGCATGACGAGGCCGCCGTCGACGGGCACGGTCGCTCCGGTCACGTACGACGAGGCGTCGCTGACCAACCAGATCAGCGTGGCGGCGAGCTCCTCGTGCTCGCCGAGGCGGCCGGCCGGCGCCAGCGCCTTGACCATCTCGAAGGTGCCCGGCTCCAGCTGGTCGCTCATCTCCGACTGGAAGAAGCCGGGGGCGATGCAGTTGACCCGGATGCCCTTGCGGCCGGTCCACTGGGCGGCCAGGTCGCGGGTCAGGCCGATGACGCCGGCCTTGCTGGAGGCGTACGCGGCCTGCGGGATGCCGCCGGGGCGCAGGCCGATGACGCTGGAGATGTTGACGATCGCCCCGCCGTTGGTGGCGGCCCGGGCGAAGGCCTGCGCCATCCAGTAGCTGCCCATCAGGTTGACGTCGACGACGGCGCGGAACTGGTCCGGCGTCTCCCGGGTCGCGGGAACGGCGGTGCCGACCCCCGCGTTGTTGACCAGCACGTCCACCCGCCCGAAGTGCTCGACGGCGGTGGCGATCAGCGCTTCGCAGTCCTCGGGCCGGCTGACGTCGGTGGCGCGGGCCGCGTACCGGCGGCCGGCCGCCTCGACCAGCGCGCCCGTCTCCGGCAGTCGCTCGGCCCGGCGGGCGCCGAGCACCACGTCGGCGCCGGCCTCGGCGAGCGCGCGGGCGAACGACACCCCCAGGCCGGAGGAGGCGCCGGTCACCACGGCGACCTTCCCGTCGAGGCGGAACCGGTCCATCACGCTCACCTGGGACTCCTCACGTTCGCTGCGCCGCACCCTGGACGGCATACCGACCAGCCGGTATGTTCGGCGTCCGGCGACGGTAGCGAGCCGCCGACATGCGCGTCAATGGGAAGGCAGCCATGGACTTCGAACCGACCGCACGCGGTGCCGAGCACCTGAAGCGACTCCAGGAGTTCATGGACGACCACGTCTACCCGGCCGAGCCGGTCTACGCGGCGCAGCGGGCCGAGCTCGCGGCGGCCGGCAAGCTGCACCACCTGCCCGCCGTCGTCGAGGACCTGAAGGCCGAGGCCCGCCGCCGGGGGTTGTGGAACCTCTTCCTGCCCGCTGTCTCCGGGCTGACCAATCTGGAGTACGCCCCGCTCGCCGAGCTGACGGGCCGCTCCATCGAGCTCGCCCCCGAGGCCATCAACTGCGCGGCGCCGGACACCGGCAACATGGAGATCCTGCACATGTTCGGCACCGCCGAGCAGCAGGAACGCTGGCTGCGCCCGCTGCTCGACGGCGAGATCCGGTCCGCCTTCGCGATGACCGAGCCGGACGTAGCCTCCAGCGACGCCACCAACATCTCCACCCGGATCGAACGCGACGGCGACTCGTACGTCATCAACGGCCGCAAGTGGTGGACCACCGGGATCGCCGACCCGCGCTGCCGGATCATGATCGTGATGGGCAAGACCGACCCGACGGCCGACACCCACCGCCAGCAGTCGATGATCCTGGTGCCGGTGGACACCCCCGGCGTCGAGGTGGTCCGCTCGCTGCCGGTCTTCGGCTACCACGACCAGCACGGCCACGGCGAGGTCGTCTTCACCGACGTCCGGGTGCCGGCGTCGCACCTGCTCGGCGAGGAGGGCGGCGGCTTCGCCCTCGCCCAGGCCCGGCTCGGACCCGGTCGCATCCACCACTGCATGCGGGCCATCGGCCTGGCCGAGCGCGCGCTCGCGCTGACGGTGCACCGCGCCGCCTCCCGGGTCGCCTTCGGTCGGAAGCTGGCCGAGCAGGGCGTGGTGCAGCAGCAGATCGCCGAGTCCCGGATGGCGATCGAGCAGGCCCGGCTGCTCACCCTCAAGGCCGCTTGGATGATCGACCGGTACGGCGCCAAGGCCGCGCGGACCGAAATCGCCGCCATCAAGGTGATCGCTCCCCGGGTCGCCCTCGAGGTGCTCGACCGGGCGATCCAGGTGCACGGCGGCGCCGGGGTCTCCGACGACGTCCCGCTCGCCTCGATGTACGCCGGCGCCCGCACGCTGCGCATCGCCGACGGCCCCGACGAGGTGCACGTACGCGACGTCGCCCGGCGCGAGATCCGCCGGCAGCTGGAGTCGCGATGACCGTGGCGACCACCGAGCCGCCCGCCGCGGCCGGGCGCCGGCGGGCGCCGCGCGGCTCGGCCCGGCGCAGCATCGTCGCGGCCGCCACCGAACTCTTCGCCCGACGCGGCTACGAGGCGACGAGCGTGCAGGACATCGTGGCCGCGGCCGAGGTCACCAAGGGCGCCCTGTACCACTGGTTCGGGTCCAAGTCCGAGCTGCTCACCAGCATCTACCGGGAGCTGCTCGCCGAGCAGACCCAGCGGCTGCGGGAGATCGCCGACGGCGCCGGACCGGTCGAGGAGCGGCTGCGCGCGGCCGCCCTCGACGTCGTGGAGCACACCGCCGAGCACGCCGACGAGCTCACCGTCTGGGCCCGATCGGCGCACCTGCTCGACGACGAGCAGGCCGAGGCGACCCGCCGGGAGCGGCGCCGCTACCACGACCTGTTCCGCGACCTGGTGCGCGAGGGGCAGGCCAGCGGCGTGGTGCGTACCGACCTCTCCGCCACCGTGATCACCCACGCGTTCCTCAGCGCCCTGGGCAACACGCACACCTGGTTCCACCCCGACGGGCCGCTGACCTTCGCGGAGGTCGGTCACCAGCTCGTCGCGCTCTTCCTCGGCGGCCTGCGCCCGCCGGGACCGGAGCCGGTCGCGCCGCACCCCGCCGAGCCCGGGCGGCGCCCGGCCGGCAGCGACGCCCAGCGGTGCGGGCCGAGCCCGGCCAGCAAGAACCCGTGAGCGACGAGGAGCCGCCCCCGGGATCCGGGACGGCGGAGCCTGGGGAACCCGTCCGCGCCGAGCTGGCCGAGGTGCTCCAGCGCCAGGCCGGGCTGCGCGACGAGGCCCGCGCCGAGGCGACGGCCAAGCGGCACGCGGCCGGGCGGCGCACCGTACGGGAGAATCTCGCGGACCTGATCGACGACGGCAGCTGGCTGGAGTACGGCGGCCTGGCCGTGGCGGCGCAGCGGTCCCGGCGGCCGCTCGCGGAGCTCGCCGCGGCGACCCCCGCCGACGGCGTCCTCGTCGGCGTCGGCCGGGTCGGCGGTGCGCGCGTGGCCGCGGTGGCGTACGACTACACCGTCCTCGCCGGCACCCAGGGCGTCACCGGTCACCGCAAGACCGACCGGCTCCTCGACGTCGCCGCCCGGGACGGGCTGCCGGTCGTCGTCCTCACCGAGGGTGGCGGCGGCCGCCCGAGCGACACCGACCACCCGACTGTGGCCGGTCTGGAGCTGACGACCTTCGCGTCGCTGGCCCGGCTGCGCTCGCTGCGGGTCGGGGTCGCGGCCGGGTACTGCTTCGCCGGCAACGCGGCACTGCTGGGCATCTGCGACGTCACCATCGGCGTCGCGGGGGCCAGCATCGGCATGGGCGGACCGGCCATGGTGGAGGCCGCCGGGCTCGGCGTGGTCGCGGCGCGGGACGTCGGCCCGCTCGACGCGCACCTGGCCAGCGGCGTCGTCGACCTCGCCGCCGCCGACGACGCCGACGCGGTCCGCCTGGCCCGGCGCGTCCTCGGCCACGCGGACGGCACCCCGACCGACGGGCGCCGCGCGGACCAGCGCGGGCTGCGCGACGTCCTGCCGGAGAACCGGCGCCGAGCCTACGACGTCCGCGGCGTCCTGCGCCTGCTCTTCGACGTCGACTCGGTGCTCGAACTGCGGGAGCGGCACGGCCGGTCCCTGGTGACGGCCCTCGCCCGGCTCGACGGGCGTCCGGTGGGGGTGATCGCCAACAACCCGATGCACCGGGCCGGGGCCATCGACGCCACCGCCGCCGGCAAGGCCACCCGGTTCCTGCGGCTCTGCGACCGGATCGGCCTGCCCGTGGTGAGCCTCTGCGACACCCCGGGAATCATGGTCGGCCCCGACGCCGAGCGGACCGGGCTGGTGCGCGCGGTCGGCGACCTGTTCACCGCCGGCGCGTCGCTGCGTACCCCGCTGGTGGCCGTGGTGCTGCGCAAGGCGTACGGCCTCGGCGCGATGGCGATGGCCGGCGGGAGCTTCCACACCACCCGCCTCACCCTGGCCTGGCCGACCGGCGAGGTCGGCGCGATGGGCCTGGAGGGCGCGGTGCGCCTCGGTCATCGCCGGGAACTGGCCGCGATCGCCGACGAGGACGAGCGCCGACGCCGATACGACGAGCTGGTCGCCGACGCCTACGACCGGGGCCGGGCGCTCTCCGCCGCGGCGAGCTTCGAACTCGACGACGTCGTCGACCCGGCGGACACCCGGGACCGGCTCATCGCCGCGCTCTGCTGACCGTCGCCGCATGTTCAGCCGGCCGCCGGGGCGGGGGCGGTCAGGGTGCGGACCTGACCGGTGCGGGGGCCGCCGGCCAACGCCCGCGGGGACCACTCGGTGACCACCAGGAACAGCGTCCGGCCGTCCGGCCCGCCGAGGGCGCAGGCGAAGCAGCCCCGGTCCAGGTCGATCCGGTCCCGCACCCGGCCGCCCTCGGCCACCCGCACCGCGCAGCGGTTCGGCACGTCGCCGTACCAGACGGCGCCCTCGGCATCGAGGCAGATGCCGTCCGGCGCGGCACCGGAGATCTCCGCCCACACCCGCCGACCGGTCAGCGAGGCGTCGGCGGCGACGTCGTACGCGGTGAGCCGGGCGGCGTACGACTCGGCGACGATCAGCGTGCCGCCGTCCGGGGTGAGCGCCATGCCGTTGGGGAAGGCGAGACCGTCGGCCACCAGCCGGGGCGGCCCGTCGGGCGGGACCAGGGCGATCGCGCCCGGCGCGAACTCGCCCGCGGGGAAGTCGAACCCGATGGTGTTGACGTACGCGTTGCCCCGCGCGTCCGTCACCACCTCGTTCCACGGGTGCGCCACCAGCGACCGCAGGTCGGCGTACGGGGTCAGCACGCCGTCCGGCTCCCGGCGCAGCAGCCGCCCCGCGCCGCCGGCGACGACCAGCAGCCGCCCGTCGGGCAGCCGGTCCAGGCAGATCGGCAGGCCGTCGACCCGGGCGACCACCTCGGTCCCGCCGTCGGCGTCGACCGTCAGCACCTCCCCGGCGCCCCAGTCGGCCAGCCAGAGCCGCCCGTCGTGCCAGCGCGGCGACTCCCCGAAGGCCAGTCCGTCCACCAGTACGCGTGGTGCCGTCATCGGTGCCTCCCCATCCGGTCGCGGGCCCGCCGCAGGTGCTCCCGCTCGGGGGTGTTGTCGGTATGCGCGATCGCCGCCTCGTACGCCCGGGCGGCCTCCCCGGTGCGGCCCAGCCGGCGCAGCAGGTCGGCGCGCACGGCGTGGAAGACGTGGTAGCCGGCCAGGTCGAGCTCGTCGACCAGGGCGAGCGCGGCGGCCGGCCCGGCCACCTCGGCCACCGCGACCGCCCGGTTCAGCGCGACCACCGGGCCGGGGGCGACCGTCATGAGCTGGTCGTAGAGCGCGACGATCTGACCCCAGTCGGTCTCCGCGGCGGTCGCCGCGTCGCTGTGCACCGCGGTGATCGCCGCCTGGATCTGGTACGGCCCGGGCCGGCCCCGCCGCAGGCAGCGGCGGACCAGCGCGTGCCCCTCGGCGATCAGCTCGCGGTCCCAGCGGCCCCGGTTCTGCTCGGCCAGCGGCACCAGAGCGCCGTCCGGTCCGGTGCGGGCGGGCCGGCGCGCCTCGGTGAGCAGCAGCAACGCGAGCAGCCCGAGCACCTCCGGCTCGTCCGGCATCAGCTCGGCGAGCAGCCGGGCGAGCCGGAGCGCCTCGGCGCACAGCTCGTCGCGGACCAGCCGCTCCCCCGAGCTGGCGGTGTACCCCTCGTTGAAGATCAGATAGACGACGGCCAGCACCGCCCGGAGCCGGTCGGGCAGGTCCGCGTCGCGGGGCACCCGGTACGGGATCCCGGCGTCCCGAATCTTCGCCTTGGCCCGGACCAGGCGCTGGGCCATGGTCGGCTCCGGCACCAGGAAGGCGCGGGCGATCTCGGCGGTGCTCAGCCCGCCGAGCAGCCGCAGGGTCAGCGCGACCCGGGCGACGGCGCCCAGCGCCGGGTGACAGCAGGTGAAGATCAGGCGGAGCCGGTCGTCGCGCACGGGTCCCTCCTCCGCCGGTGCGTCGCGGGCGTACAGGAGCGCGGCCTGCGCGTGCCGGTCGGCCCGGGTGGCCTCGCGACGCAGCCGGTCGATCGCCCGGTTCCGGGCGGTCGTGATGATCCAGCCGGCGGGACTCGGCGGCACCCCGTCGACCGGCCAGCGGCCGACCGCCGTGGTGAACGCCTCCTGGACCGCCTCCTCGGCGAGGTCGATGTCGCCGAGGACGCGGACCAGGACGGCGACCGCGCGGCCGTACTCCGCGCGGAACACCCGCTCGACGTCGGTCAGCTCGGGCATCGGCGACGGTCAGACCTCGCCCTGGAACGGGCGCACCTCGATCGGCAGGGTGGTCGCCAGGGCGTACCGGCGGCCCCACTCCAGGGCGGCGTCCAGGTCGGGCGCGGTGATGATGGTGAAACCGCCGAGGTACTCCTTGCCCTCGAGGTAGGGCCCGTCGGTGACCAGCACCTCCTCCCCCTTCGGACGCAGCACGGTGGCGGTCTCCGGGGCGTGCAGCCCGTTGCCGAAGACCCACGACCCGGCCTCGACCAGCTCGTCGTGGATGGCGTCGACCTTGCGCATCACCTCGGCCAGGAACTCCGGCTCGGGCATCGCCTCGCCCGTCGGCTGGTACATGCTGATCAGGTACTGCTTCACGGTCTCCTCCTCGCCCGGCGGCCGGTCCGTCGCCGGCCCCTTCACCCTCCACACGAACGGGCCACCGCCGGATCGACACGCCGGCCGGGATGATTTCCGCGGACGTGCTCGCCGCCCTCGCCGGCTGAGCCGCGACCCGCCGCATCGTAGAGAAAATCTTCCATGTATCTATTGAAGTTAATCTTCACCTTGTGACCTAATACTGACAGTTCCTTTCGCCACTCCCGCCGCGTGCTGCGGCATCCCCCCGGGAGGAAAGATGAACCGTCCCCTCAGATCGGCGCTGCGGGCCGCCGCGGCCGCCCTGCTCGCCACGGTCACCCTGGCCGCCTCGGCCACCCTCGGCGCCACCCCGGCCAGCGCCGCCCCGGCCGGCCTGCCCGGCATGGACGTCTCCAGCCACCAGGGCAACGTCAACTGGTCCGCCGCCTGGAACAACGGCGCCCGGTTCGCGTACGTCAAGGCCACCGAGGGCACGTACTACACCAACCCGTACTTCGCCCAGCAGTACAACGGCTCCTACAACGTCGGGATGATCCGGGGCTCGTACCACTTCGCCCGTCCGGACACCACCAGCGGCGCCACCCAGGCCAACTACTTCGTCGACCACGGCGGCGGCTGGTCCAAGGACGGCAAGACGCTGCCCGGCGCGCTCGACATCGAGTACAACCCGTACGGCTCGACCTGCTACGGGCTGAGCCAGTCCGCGATGCGCAGCTGGATCGCCTCCTTCGTCAACCAGTACCACTCCCGCACCGGCCGGTGGGCGACCATCTACACCACCACCGACTGGTGGACCACCTGCACCGGCAACTACAGCGGCTTCGCCGCCAACAACCCGCTCTGGATCGCCCGGTACTCCAGCACCGTCGGCACCCTGCCGGCCGGCTGGTCGACGTACTCCTTCTGGCAGTGGGCCTCCTCCGGCACCTTCCCCGGCGACCAGAACGTCTGGAACGGCACCTGGGACCGGCTCAAGGTGCTGGCCTGCAACGGACCCTGCTGACCGCCGCCGGTGGCGGGCCGCCCCGGCCCGCCACCGGACCGTCCCCTCGAGGAGGTCCCGATGTCCGTCCCCGTACCCCGGCGGACCATGCTGCGCGGCGCCGTCCTGCTCGGCGCCGCCGCCGGCGTCACCGCCCTCGGCCAGCTCACCGGCGACCGGAGCGCCCGGGCGCTCGCCACCCGCGTCGACCAGCCGGTGATCGCCAACTGCGCCACCTGGGGCGCCCGGCCGCCGTCGTCGGCGGTGACCGTGGTCCAGAGCCGCCCCAACAAGATCATCGTCCACCACACGGCGTTCCCCAACTCGACCGACTACAGCCTGGCCCACGCGTACGCCAACTCCCGCGACATCCAGAACCTGCACATGGACGCCAACGGCTGGCTCGACTCCGGGCAGCACTTCACTAACAGCCGCGGCGGGTACCTCACCGAGGGCCGGCACGGCAGCCTCTACGCGCTGCTGCACGGGCAGACCATGGTCCAGGGCGCACACTGCGTCGGGCAGAACAGCCAGGCCATCGGCATCGAGAACGAGGGCATCTACCTCGACGTGCAGCCGCCGCAGGCGCTCTGGGACAGCCTGGTGCTCTTCTGCGCGTTCACCTGCCAGCAGTACGCCATCCCGGCCACCGAGATCTACGGCCACAAGGACTTCAACAACACCCAGTGCCCGGGGCTGCTGCACGACCGGCTCCCCGAGCTGCGCAGCGCGGTGGCCGCCCGGCTCGGCTGACCAGGAGCGGCCCGGAAACCCCAGCCCGGCGTCGTCAACACCCCGGTCACGGGATCCGGTCGGCCGGTCGTGGCGCCGGGCTGGTGGCGGTTCACCGCAACCACCGAGCGGGTCCGGTCATGGAAACCCCGAACCGGGCCCGCCGGGGCCGGACCGTGCCGCAGCCTGGGACCGTGGCGGAGAAGCAGGCGGCGACCGGCGGGCCGGACCCGCGGGCGCCGCTGGCAGAGCTGTACCGGGCCCTCTCCGCCGGCCCGGAGGGGCTGGAGACCGCCGAGGCCCGGCGGCGGCTGACCACGTACGGGCCGAACGAGCTGCGACGGCAGCGGCGGCGGAGCTGGTGGCGGGAGCTGGGACGGCAGGTCGTCCACCCGTTGGCGTTGCTGCTCTGGGTGGCCGCGGCCCTGGCCTGGGTGGCCGGCACGGCCGTGCTGGCCGTGGCGATCCTGGTGGTGATCGCGCTGAACGCCCTCTTCGCCTCCGCGCAGGAACGCCAGGCCGAACGGGCGGTGGAGGCGCTCACCCGCTACCTGCCCCGGCACGCCCGGGTCCGACGGGACGGACGCTGGCAGGAGATCCTGGCGGCAGAGCTGGTCCCCGGCGACGTGCTGGCCGTCGCCGAGGGGGACCGGATCTCCGCCGACGCCCGCCTGATCGACGGCTTGGTGGAGGTCGACCTCTCCGCCCTCACCGGCGAGTCCCAGCCGGTCTACCGCTCGGCCGACGCGCCGTCGTCCGCCGGCGGGCCGACCGAGGCCGCCAATCTGGTCTTCAGCGGCACCAACTGTCTGAGCGGGGAGGCCCGGGCGCTGGTGCACGCCACCGGGATGCGGACCGAGCTGGGCCGGATCGCCGCCCTGTCGCAGCGGGTGGGGCGCGAGGAGAGCCCGCTGGAGAAGCAGGTCCGCCGGGTCGCCTGGCTGATCGCCGCGGTGGCGGTCGGCGCCGGGCTGGTCTTCTTCCCGATCGGCGTGTTCGTCGCCGGAATGTCGATCTCCGACGCCTTCACCTTCGCCATCGGTCTGCTGGTCGCCAACGTGCCGGAGGGGCTGCTGCCCACCATCACGCTCGCGCTGGCCGTCGGCGTCCGCAGCCTGGCCCGGGTGGGCGCCGTGGTGAAGCGGCTCAGCGCGGTGGAGACGCTCGGCTCGACCGACGTGATCTGCACCGACAAGACCGGAACCCTGACCGAGAACAAGATGCGGGTCGTGGCGGTCCGGGCCGCCGACACGCTGCTCGACCCGGCTCCCGGTCCCGGCACCCGACCGGACGCGGCGCTGTGCGCGCTGGCCGTCGCGGTGACGGCCTGCAACAACGCCCACGTGGACAGCGGCGACCCGACCGAGGTGGCGCCGCTCCGGTTCGCCGCCGACCTCGGGGTGACGGACCCCGACCATGCCGGGCGGCGGGCGCAGTTCCGCTTCGATCCGAAGCTGCGGCTGATGTCCACCGTCGACGAGGAGGCCGGGCAGCTCTGGCTGCACACCAAGGGCGCGCCGGAGGAGGTGCTGCGCCGGTGCACCAGCGTGATCCGGGCGGACGGGTCCGAACGGCCGCTCGACGAGGCGTACCGGAAGGAGCTGGACGCGGCGGTGACCGCGCAGGCCGGGCAGGGCCGGCGGGTCCTCGGCGTGGCCCGACGCCGGCTGACGACGGTGCCGGCGGGGCGCGCGGACGCCGAGCGGGAGCTGACCTTCCTCGGGTTCGTCGCGATGGTCGACCCGCCCCGACCGGAGGTGCCGGAGGCGGTCGCCCGCTGCCACACCGCGGGCATCCGGATCATCATGGTCACCGGCGACCACGGGTTGACCGCCGCGGCGATCGCCCGGCAGGTCGGCATCACCCGGGGCGAGCCGACCGTGATCACCGGCGCGCAGCTCGACCGGATGGCCGCCAATGAGCTGCGCCACCTGCTCGGCGAGCGGCGGGATGTGGTCTTCGCCCGGGTCTCCCCCGAGGCGAAGCTGCACATCGCCGAGGCGCTGCGGGCCAACCACGAGGTGGTGGCGATGACCGGTGACGGGGTCAACGACGCGCCGGCGCTGCGGCGGGCGGACATCGGGGTGGCGATGGGCCGGACCGGCACCGACGTCACCCGGGAGGCCGCCACGATGATCCTCACCGACGACAACTTCGCCACCATCGTCGCCGCCGTCGCCGCCGGTCGCCGGGTCTACGACAACGTCCGCAAGTTCATCGTCTACATCTTCGCGCACCTCACGCCGGAGGTCGTGCCCTTCCTGATCTTCGCGCTCTCTGCCGGTACAGTGCCGCTGCCGCTGACCGTCCTGCAGATCCTCGCCATCGATCTGGGCACCGATACGCTGCCCGCCCTCGCACTCGGCCGGGAGCCCGCCGAGCCGGGGCTGATGAACCGGCCGCCCCGGCGGCGCAGCGACAAGGTGGTGAACGCCCCAATGGTGATCCGGGGCTGGGGTTTCCTCGGGCTGATCGCGACGGTTCTGGTGCTGAGCGGGTTCTTCACACTGTTGCTGCGGGCGGGCTGGACGCCCGGCGCGCCGACCGGACCGGGCACTCCGCTGCACGACGCGTACCGGGAGGCGACCACCATGACCTTCCTCGGCATCGTCTCCTGTCAGATCGGCACGGCCTTCGCGGTCCGCACCGAACACGCCTCGCTGCGGTCCGTGGGGGTGTTCAGCAACCGGCTGTTGCTCCGGGGCATCGCCTTCGAGATCGTCTTCGCCGCGCTGATCGTCACTGTTCCGCCGGTGCAGGACGTCTTCGGCACCCGGCCGCCCGAGCCGGCCATGCTGGCGCTGCTGCTGGCGTTCCCGCCGATCGTCTGGGGCGCCGACGAGCTACGCCGGGCGGCGCGCCGACACCGGCACCAACGCCGCTCGCTTATATAAGCGAGATCTGATAGAAAGGGTCCGTGCACGCCTTCGACGTCCTCGGGGACCCGATCCGCCGCCGGATCCTGGAACTCCTCGCCGAGGGCGAGCAGACCGCCGGCAGCCTCTGCGCGGCGGTCCAACAGGAATTCGGCATCTCCCAACCGGCCGTGTCGCAGCACCTCAGGGTGCTGCGCGACAACGGCTTCGCGACCGTACGGCCCGAGGGCACCCGCCGCCTCTACGCGGTGGACCCGCAGCCGCTCCGCCAGGTCGACGCCTGGCTGGACCACTTCCGCCGCTTCTGGACCCCGCCGCTGGAGGCCCTCGCCACCGAACTGGCCCGCGGCCGGCGGGAGCGGCGGCTGCGCGAGGCCGGCCCCGACGAGAGGAGAACACCATGATCGACGTGATCGGACAGATCAGCTCCGTCGAGCGCACCGTCGGCAGCCGCACGCTGCCCGCCGGGCAGGCGCGCGTGAGCATCATCAGTCAGACGTACGACGCGCCGCTGGAGGACGTCTGGGACGCCTGCACCAGCGCCGACCGCATCCCCCGCTGGTTCCTGCCGATCTCCGGCGAGCTGCGGCTGGGCGGCCGCTACCAGCTGGAGGGCAACGCGGGCGGCACCGTCGAGCGCTGCGACCCGCCGCACGGCTTCGCCGCGACCTGGGAGTACGGCGGCGAGGTGAGCTGGATCGAGGTGCGGCTCAGCCCGGCGGGCGAGGGACGTACCCGGTTCGAGCTGGAGCACGTCGCGCACGTGGACGACCAGCGCTGGGCCGAGTTCGGACCGGGCGCCACCGGCGTCGGCTGGGACATGGGGCTGCTCGGCCTGGCCTCGCACCTGGCGGCCGACGGCAGCGGGGTCGCCCCGGCGGAGGCCGCCGCCTGGATGGGCTCCGACGAGGGCCGCCAGTTCATGACGCTGAGCAGCGAGCGCTGGTGCGAGGCGAGCGTGGCGGCCGGCACCCCGGCCGACGAGGCCCGGGCGGCGGCGCAGCGGACCACCGCCGCGTACACCGGGGTGCCGGCCTCCTGACCCGCGGCGCGGGGCGCCCGGCTAGCCGGGCGCCCCGCTCAGCCGGCCGTGCGGCTTCGCGCTGATGGAGGCCCGCGCCGTCCTGCGCGACCGACACGGCCGGGAGTGATCGGCTAGGGTCGGGCCGGTGCGCGACACTCCGGGATACACCTGCGTCACCTGCGGCCGGCGGCACGACGAGCTGCCGCTCTCCTACCGCACCCAGGCGCCCGCCTTCTGGTCCGAGGAGCTGGCGGCGGCCGACGACAGCGAGCTGACCCCCGACCTCTGCGTCATCCGGGGCGAGCACTTCTTCGTCCAGGGCAACCTCGAGATCCCCCTGCGGGACGCGGAGGGGACGTTCTCCTGGGGAGTCTGGGTCTCGCTGAGCGCCGCCAACTTCGGCCGCACGGTGCAGCTGTGGGAAACCCCGGGCCGGGAGTCGGAGCCGCCCTACTTCGGCTGGCTCTCCACCGAGCTGCCGCTCTACGGGGTGAGCACCCTGGAGCTCAAGACCCACGTGCACACCCGGCCGGTGGGCGAGAAGCCGGCGGTGGAGGTCGAGCCCACCGACCACCCGCTCGCGGTGGCGCAGCGGACCGGCATGACCATGGCGGACGTCCAGCGGATCGCCGAGCAGCTCCGGCACCCGGAGACGCGCCCCGAGCCGGCCGGGTGACGGGAGCGCTCCGCCGGCCCGGCGGGTAACGTGCTGCGGCGTGACCGGCGCACCGTACTCGCACTGCTCGTACTGCGGCACGGCCTACCCGGCCGGAGCCGGCTGGCCGCGCGTCTGCGCGGACTGCGGCCAGACCGTCTGGCGCAACCCACTGCCGGTCGCGGTGGCGATTCTGCCGGTACGCACGGCGACCGGCCTGGGGGTGGTGGTGGTCCGCCGCGACATCGAGCCGGCCCGTGGCCAGCTCGCGCTGCCCGGCGGGTTCATCGAGTACGGCGAGGAGTGGTCGGAGGCGCTGGTCCGGGAGCTGCGCGAGGAGACCGGCCTGCTGGCCGAGCCCGAACAGGCGCGGCTCTTCGCGGTGCACGGGGCGCCCGCCGGCGGCACCATGATGGTCTTCGGCGTACTGCCCGAGCGGGCGGCCGGGGAGCTGCCGCCGTCCGCGCCGACCGAGGAGGCCACGGAGTGGCTGGTCCTCACCGAGCCGGTCGAGCTGGCCTTCTCCACCCACACCCGGGCGCTGGCCGACTTCTTCGCCGGCCAGCGCACGGTCTGATCCCCGCCGTGCCGCGGCCAGCCGCGCCACCACCGGCTCCGATCGACGGCTATTTCCACTGATTGAATAGGAATGCTGCGTCGCCGAGCTCGGAGGTCACCGTGTCACGCCCGCTTTCCCAGGACGAAGTCGAGCACGACGCCCACCGGACCCGGCAGTGGCTCGCCGGGGGGGCCCGCTGCGACGGGGTGTCCCGCCAGGAGCTGCTGGAGCTGGGCGTGGCCATGGCCGCCGTCACCGCCGCCGCCGAGGAGCGGGAACCGGTCGCCGTCACCCGCGCCCCGGTCGGCGTCGACCCCGGAGCCGGTGCCGTCGCGGCGCCCATCGCCAAGCCGCTGCCGCCGCAGCTGTTCCGGCGGCTGGAGAGCAACGCCGAGATGCGGTGGGAGGCGATGGCCGGGCAGGGGCATGTCGTCCCCAACGACCGGTTCTTCGTCCGCAACCACACCGTGACGCCCCGGCTGGACGCCGAGACCTGGCAACTGCGCCTCTTCGGCACCGGGCTGCGCGGCACGCCGACCCGGCGGGACCCGGTCGAGTTCAGCCTCTCCGACCTGCGGAGACTGCCCGCCGAGGAGGGATCCGCGCTGGTCGAGTGCGCCGGCAACGGGCGCCGCTTCTTCATCGAGCAGCAGGGCGCCGCCTCCCCCGGCGTGGCCTGGGGCCTCGGCGGGGTCGGCGTCGCGCGCTGGCGGGGCGTACGGCTGGGCACCGTGCTCCGGCTGGCCGGCCTCACCGACGCGGCGGTCGACGTGATGCCGGAGGGGCTGGACCCGGAGTACGTCACCGGCGGGGTGAACCTCGGCCGGGTACGCCGGCCGCTGCCGGTCGGCAAGGCCCTCGACGACGTGCTGCTGGCGTACGAGATGAACGGCGAGCCGCTCCCCGCCGACCACGGCTTCCCCGTGCGGGTGGTGGTGCCCGGCTGGATCGGCATCTCCTCGATCAAGTGGGTGGGAGCCGTCGAGGTCTCCGCCACTCCCCTCTTCTCCCCCTGGAACACCCAGCTCTACCGGATGTTCGGCCCCGGGCATCCGGGCGGCGGCGGGGAGCTGGCCGCCCAGTCGGTGAAGAGCGCCTTCGAGCTGGCCTGGGACGCCCGCATCCCGGCCGGCACCGAGGTGCTGCTGCGCGGCCGGTCCTGGTCCGGCAACGGGCCGATCGCCCGGGTCGAGGTCAGCACAGGCGACGAGGACTGGCGCCCCGCCGAGCTGGTCGCCGCCGACCGGGGCGGGGCGTGGCAGCGCTGGACCACCGTCTGGCGGCCGCCCGCCCCCGGCCGGTGGACGCTGCGCGCCCGCGCCACCGACGTGACCGGGGCCGGCCAGCCCGACACCGCCGCTCACAACGACTTCGGGTACCTCTTCGACGGCGTGGTCCGGCACCCGGTGACCGTGGCCTGACCTCGCGACCCGTTGCCCGTCCGGCACACCGCCGCGCGGACGCGGCGGGCGGCGTCGTGGCGGCGGGGCGAGGTCAGGCGGTCAGGTAGGCGGCGGGGACGGCGTCGGCGAGCCAGACGCCGTTCGCGCTGCGGTAGAAGAGGTGACCGTCCCGGGCCATCGCCGCCGCGTCGACGATGAGGATCGCCACCTGGCCGCCCCGCCGGGCGCCCACCCGGCGGGCGGTCTCCACGTCGGGCGAGAGGTGGACGTGGTGCCGGCCGCCGCGACGCAGGCCCTCGGCCATGATGGACGGCACGACCGCGGCGCTGGTGCCGTGGTAGAGCCGGTCCGGCGGTGGCGTCGGGGCCAGGCCGAGGTCGACCGGGATGGAGTGCCCCTGGCTGGCCCGGACGCGGTCGACGCCGTCGGCGCCCCGCTCGACGGCGAAGCGCTGCTTGTCGTTCCCGGCCACCACCTCGTCGACGACGGTGCGGCTGATCCGCAGCGCGGCGAGCAGGTCGGTGACCGGCACCCAGCCGGCCGGGTCCGGCGTCAGCCCGAACCGGTCCGGCCGGTGCCGCAGCGCCAGGGACATCTTCTTGCTCACCCGGACCAGGTCGCGATGATCCACGGCGACAGTGTGGCCCACACGGTGGCACCCGTCGACGGATATCGCCGGTCAGCGGGTGGCGCCCGAGGTGGGTCCGACCATCAGCCCGGACGCGTCGACCACCTCGAAGTCGCTGCCGCGCAGGCCGCCCAGCGTCCGCAGCGCGTCGTTGTCCCACCGCTCGTCCGGCGCGCCGGAGAGGAACCACGCGGAGCCGTGGTCGGCGACGATCAGGCCGTACCGCTGCATGGCCTCGGCGACGATCCGGGCCTGCCGGGGCAGCCGGGAGACGTCCACCGACCGCTTGAGCCGCAGCCGCTGGCCGAGCTGCGGCAGCGCCGGGTCGGACGCGTCCGAGGCGGAGTGGGTCGCCGGCCAGGTCCAGCCGGTGCGGGTACGCGGCACGGTGACCCGGATGGCGTGGTCGATCCGGCCGGCGGCGACCTCGTCGTACCGGACCAGACCCGCGAGGATCGACAGACCGGCCGCGTCGGCGGAGGTCCAGCCCGCCCGGCGCAGCCGGTTCGACCGGAGGTCGACGACCGCCCCGGAGCCGGCCCACCAACCGCCGCCGGCCGGGTGCGCGTCGAAGAGCTCGTACGCCCGGCAGGCCGCCCGGTCCCAGACGATCACGTGCCGGTCGCCGTCGCCGCGCGGCCCGCCCTCGATCGCCGCGTCGGGCGGGATCGGGTACGGCCCCGGGTCGCTCTCGGCCGCGTAGGAGAAGGTGACCGGGACCCGCCGCTGCCCGGCGGGGACGACGGTGACCGGGATGCCGATCGGCGCCCCGGCCCAGGTGCCCGCGCCGAAGTCGGGATGGACGGTGGCGCCGGCACCGATCGCGCCGACCATCGCCGCTGACCGGGTATGCACGGGCAGCCGGGAGACGTCGGCGTGCCAGACGTTGTCAGCCGGCAGCACCGGGCAGGCCCGGGCCACCGGACGCGGCCGGCTGCCGAAGCCGACCCGACCGGAGGCGGCCGGGCTCGGCGCGACCGGCGTGCCGGTCACCGCCCCGGTCGGAGCCGGGGTGACCGTCCCGGGCGCGGCGACGGGCGTACGGTCCGGCGTCGTGCAGCCGGCGGCGAGCACGACCAACGCGGCCAGGACGACGCCCGCGCGGCGGAACGTCGGCTGCGGCATCCCCGGGATCCTGCCCGAGGACCGGCCGCGGCGTCCAGCGGCCCGCGCGACCCGACGGCCTGCGCGTCCGGCCGGCTCAGGCGGCCGCGCGGTCCGGCAGCGGACGCCGCCGACGGGCCGGGTCGGTGAGCACCCCCGGCGCCCAGGCCCCGTCCGGCTGGTAGAGGTTCACCCCAGGCGGGACGATCTCGTCGATCCGGTCGAGGACGGCGTCGTCGACGGTGAGCGAAGCCCCCTTGAGCAGCCCCTCCAGCTGCTCCATGGTGCGCGGGCCGAGGATCGCCGAGGTGACCGCCGGGTGCGCCACGGTGAACGCCACCGCCAGCTCGGGCAGGGTGCAGCCGACCTCGTCGGCGAGCGCTAGCAGCTCCTCCACCGCGGCGTACTTCGCGGCGTTGCCGGCGATCGCCGGGTCGAACCGGGCCGGGGTGAGGGCCGCCCGGCCGGCGGTGAGGTCGACCGCCCGGCCGGGACGGTACCGGCCGGAGAGGAAGCCCGACGCGAGCGGACTCCAGACCAGGACCCCCATGCCGTACCGCTGGCAGACCGGCAGGACCGCGCTCTCGATCCCCCGGGCCAGGATCGAGTACGGCGGCTGCTCGGTGCGGAACCGCCCGAGCGCCCGCCGCTCGGCGACGTGATGCGACTCCACGATCTCCTCGGCCGGGAAGGTCGAGCAGCCGAAGGCCCGGATCTTGCCGGCCCGGACGAGATCGCTGAGCACGCCCAAGGTCTCCTCGACGTCCGTGGTGTGGTCCGGGCGGTGCACCTGGTAGAGGTCGATCCAGTCGGTGTCCAGGCGGCGCAGACTCTCCTCGACCTCTCGGACGATCCAGCGCCGGGAGTTGCCACCGCGGTTGGGGCCCTCCCCCATCGGGAAGTGCACCTTGGTCGCGAGCACCACCTCGTCCCGCCGGCCGCGCAGCGCCCGGCCGACGATCGCCTCCGACTCGCCGGCGGAGTACATGTCGGCCGTGTCCACGAAGTTGATCCCCTGGTCGAGGGCGGCGTGGACGATCCGGACGCAGTCGTCGTGGTCGGGGTTGCCGACCGCGCCGAACATCATCGTGCCGAGACAGTGGACGCTCACCTCGATGCCCGTGCCGCCGAGCACGCGGTAACGCATGAGTCCTCCCGAGGGATGCGCCGCGCTGTCCGGGCGGCGGGGCCGGTCCGACCAACCTAGGAATTCGAGTGCGCTCGAGGTCAAGGCCGCGCCGGTCAGCTGGTGCCGTCCCCCGCGCCCGCCAGGTAGCCTGCGGCCTGCAGCTCGAACAGCTCCCGGTAGGGGCCGTCCTGCGCCATCAGCTCGTCGTGGTCGCCCTGCTGGACGAGCCGGCCGTGGTCCATGACGAAGATCCGGTCGGCGTGCCGGACGTTGGCGAGCCGGTGGGTGATCAGCACGACCGCCCGCTCGGGGTGCCGGCGCAGGTGCTGGAAGAGCGCGTGCTCGGCCCGGGCGTCGAGGGCCGCGGAGGGCTCGTCGCAGATCAGCAGCCGGGCGTCCCGGTAGAGGCCGCGGGCGGCGACCAGCCGCTGCCACTGGCCGCCGGAGAGGTCCTGGCCGTCCTTGAACTGCCGGTCGAGGAGGGTGTCGTAGCCGTACGGCAGGCCGGTGATCATGTCGTGCGCGGCGGCGCCGCGGGCGGCGTCCTCGACGCTCGGTCCGGGCCGGTCGGCCGGCCGGTCGTGCCGGCCGATCCGGATGTTCTGCCCGGCGGTGAACGGGAACTTCCACCAGTCCTGGGTCATCACCGCGACCTGGGCGCCGGTCTGCCGCGGGTCCAGCTCGGCGGTGTCCGTGCCGTCCCAGCGGATGACCCCGTCGGTGGGCCGGTAGAGGCCGGCGATCAGTTTGGCCAGGGTGGTCTTGCCGGAGCCGTTCTCCCCCACCAGGGCGATCACCTCACCACGTCGGATGGTGAGGCTGACCCCGTCCACGGCGGCCGTCGCGGTGTCCGGGTAGCGCAGGCTCACCCGGTCGAGCTCGATCCGGTCGAAGCCGTCGACGGGCCGGCCGCCGCCGACCGGGACGCGCTGCCGGGCCCGGTCGAGGAAGTCCCGGTAGTCCTGGTAGTAGAGCGCGTCCTCGTAGAGCGAGTTGGTGGCGAACACGGCGATCCGCAGCGAGGAGCGGGCGGACTGCAACGCCAGCAGGGCGGTCGCCGCGGCGGCCAGCGCGACCACGTCAACCAGCAGCAGCCCGCCGAGGACCGCGTAGACCCCGAAGGCGGCGATGCCGGTCGCCGACATGCCGACCGCGCGGGTGGTGCTCTGCGAGCGGGCCAGCCGCAGCTCGGCCCGGGTCTCCGCCGCCATCATCCGGCGGAACTCGGTGAGCAGGAAGTCCCGCATCTGGTACGCCCGTACCTCGGCGGCCGTGTGCCGGTCCGCCATCAGGTTGGCCAGCATCCACATCCGACGGCGGCGGGTGATCCGGGCCAGCATGACGAGGTACTGCCGGCGGGCCATCCGCACCGCCGTCACCGCCTCCGGCACCGCGGCGAGCAGCAGGCAGGGCAGCAGCACCGGCTGGACCACCGTCACCGCCGCGGCGGTCGCCAGCACCCCCACCACGCCGGTGAGCAGGTTGACGGTGTGGTCGACGATCGACGCCGCCTCGGCCATGCCCCGGTCCCGGGCCCGGTCCATCTCCTCGGCGAAGCCCGCGTCGTCGAAGGCGGCCAGCTCCACCGTCGTCGTGGTCTCGAAGAGGCGCAGCTCCACCTGGTAGTTGATCTGCGGGATCAGCCGGGCCTGCGCCCAGCCGGCGGCCACGGTCAGCGCGCCCTTGACCGTCACCGCGAGCCCGGCGAGGGCCAGCGCGGGCAGCGCGGCGCGGATCCGGTCGGGCGTCGGCCCGGCGGCGAAGAGCTGACGGAGCACGCCGGTCGTGGCGAGCAGGCCCAGCGTGGTCATCACGCCGGCCGCCACGTTGAGCCCGATGGAGGCGACGGTGTCCCGGCGACTGGTCCCCCAGGCCAGGACTACCGCCTCGCGAACCAGCGCGGGCAGCCGCCGGGCCACCGCCTGGAAGCTGGTGTGCGCGAACTCGGTCGCCCGGTGCATCCAGTGGCCGTCCTCCAGCTCGGGCAGGACGGTGGCGTCGTCGTCGGCCGGCTCGTCCGGGTCGGACGGGTGCCGGGGACCGATCACCGTCGCCATGGCGCCTCCTCACCGGGCCGAACAGCCACGGACCAAGGAGCTTACGTTCCGCGACGGTACGCTGTCCCGAGGTGACCGGCGTGTCGAACAGGCGTCCCAACCGTGTGTCGCCGGGATACCGGAAGGCGGCGGTTCCACGGGGTGGGCGATGTCGCGTCGCGTCGCGCCGGCCCGCCCCGGGTGGCAGGCTGGTGGAGTCGCCGGCGGCGGACCCGACTAGTGCCCGCCGACCGACCCGTCGTGAAGGAGAAGATCGACCCGATGGCTGTGGACGTCACCACCACGGACGAATGGCAGGCCCTGCGCAAGCACGCCGAGGCGATGCGCGGCACCCACCTGCGGGAGCTGTTCGCCGCCGACGGGCAGCGGGGTGAGCGGCTCACCGGCGACGTCGCCGACCTGCACGTCGACTACAGCAAGAACCTCGTCACCGACGAGACGCTCACTCTGCTCACCGCCCTCGCCGAGCGGGTCCGGCTGACCGACCGGATCGCCGCCATGTTCTCCGGCGAACACATCAACTCCACCGAGGACCGGGCCGTGCTGCACACCGCGCTGCGGCTGCCCCGCGAGGCGAAGCTGGTGGTGGACGGACAGGATGTGATCGCCGACGTGCACGGCGTGCTCGACCGGATGTCCGCGTTCGCCGAACGGGTCCGCTCCGGCGCCTGGCGCGGGCACACCGGTGAGCGGATCAGCACCGTGGTCAACATCGGCATCGGCGGGTCGGACCTCGGGCCGGTGATGGCGTACGAGGCGTTGAAGGCCTACCGGGACGCCGGCATCACCTGCCGCTTCGTCTCCAACATCGACCCCACCGACATCCACGACAAGACCACCGACCTGGACCCGGCCACCACGCTGTTCATCGTGGTCAGCAAGACGTTCTCCACCCAGGAGACCCTCGCCAACGCCAACCAGGCGCGGCGCTGGCTGCTCGCCGGACTGGACGCCGACGACTCGGCGATCGCCCGACACTTCGTCGCCGTCAGCACCAACGAGCAGCGGGTCCGCGACTTCGGCATCGACCCGGCGAACATGTTCGGCTTCTGGGACTGGGTGGGCGGCCGGTACTCGCTGCCCTCGGCCGTCGGCCTGTCGGTCATGCTGGCGATCGGGCCGGAGCGGTTCCGGGAGATGCTCGCCGGCTACCACGCCGTCGACGAGCACTTCCGCACCACGCCGGTGGAGCGGAACCTGCCGGCGCTGCTGGGCCTGCTCAACGTCTGGTACACCGACTTCCTCGGCGCGCAGACCCACGCGGTGCTGCCGTACTCGCAGTACCTGCACCGGTTCCCGGCGTACCTCCAGCAGCTCACCATGGAAAGCAACGGCAAGTCGGTCACGGTCGACGGCAAGCCGGTCACGTACCCGACCGGGGAGATCTTCTGGGGCGAGCCCGGCACCAACGGGCAGCACGCCTTCTATCAGCTCATCCACCAGGGGACGCTGCTCATCCCGGCCGACTTCATCGCGTTCAGCCAGCCCAACCACGACCTGGGTGACATGCACGACCTGTTCATGTCGAACTTCTTCGCACAGACCGCCGCGCTGGCCTTCGGCCGCACCCGCGAGCAGGTCGAGGCGGAGGGCACCCCGGCCGACGTGGTGCCGCACCGGGTGATGTCGGGCAACCACCCGACCACCTCGATCATCGCGCCGAAGCTCACCCCGGCGACCCTCGGCCAGCTCATCGCCCTCTACGAGCACATCGTCTTCACCGAGGGCACCGTCTGGGACATCAACCCGTTCGACCAGTGGGGCGTGGAGTTGGGCAAGGTGATGGCCAACCAGCTCGCGCCGAAGCTCACCGGGACCAAGCCGGACCTCGGCGACGTGGACTCCTCCACCGCCGCGCTGATTCGCCGCTACCGCGCCCAGCGCGGCCGGGACTGACGACGTACGTGCCGGTGGCGGCGGCCCGCTGACGGGTCGTCGCCATCGTCGGTGTCGCTCCGGACAGCCCGTTCGTTGACCGACTCAGGTCTCCGAACTTCTCCGCCGCAGACGCTCAGTCTGCGTACCGCCACAGCCCTTCCGAGTCGACGTCCTGCACGAGCCGCTTCGCCAGCGACATCTCGTCGATCTCAGTGCGCCAGTCGATCATCAAACCTCAGTCAATCAGCCGGTCAGCAGCGCCGGACGGTGAATATCGTGGTCGGTGACCGACCAACCGGGCCGGGTCAATCGCGCAGCAGGTCGGCGTGGGCAGCGCGCAACCGGGCCAGCACCGGATCGCCGACGGGTGCCCGGCGATCCAGCTCCGCCCAGACCTCGGCGAGGGCGTCGGTGAGCGCGCGCAGCTCGGCCGCGTGCCGCCGGCCGCTCTGCCGGTGCAGCTCCTCCAGGCGACGAGACCAGCCGGCGCTGATCGCGGCGATACGTTCGGAGTCGGCCCGGGCCTGCGCCGCCGTCCGGGCGGCCGGGGCGGGCACGATCGCGGCGACCGGACGCGGGTCGCCGTCGCGGGTGACGACGGTGACGGTGTCGGTCAGTTCGGCGAGGGCGACGAGCTGGGTGAGCCGGGTGCGGACCTCACGGAGCGGCAGGGCACGCGGCTGGGGAGGCCGGTCGGCCAGTGCAGGGGCAGCCATGGACACATGGTGATGCCCGGGTACGACAGAACGTCAGGCCGTCCACTCCGGGGCCAGCACCGACCAGACCTCCATGTCGGCCCGGCCGGTGGAGGTCGGGGCTGCCGCACGGAGGACACCGTCGCGGCGCATGCCCAACCGCTGGGCGACGGCGATGCTGCGCTCGTTGCCGGCTTTGGTCACCCACTCGACCCGGTGGATGCCGCGTTCCCGGATCGCCCAGTCGATGATCACGCGGGCCGCGCGGGTGACCAGGCCCTGCCCCTCGGCGGCGGGCTCCAGCCAGCACCCGGCCTCGCAGACGCCCGTGGTGGTGTTGAGCGACACGAACAGCACGCCTCCGACCAGGGTGCCGCGCTGCCAGATGCCCCAGATGCCGCCGTCGTCGCGCGCCCACCGGTCGGCGTAGTTCTGCAGGACCTTGCGGGCGGAGGCGGCGTCGGTGGCCACGAAGGACGCCCCCACCCAGGGCGAGATGTGCTCCCGGCACCGGTCGAGGTTGGCGAGGAACTCGTCGGAGTGCCACGGTTCGAGCGGCCGCAGCTCGGCGTCGTCGGTCAGGGGAAGGGCGAACACGGGGAGCAACCTAGTGCGGTGTCCACTAACGTTCACCGGGTTTTCGGTGGCTGTTGTGGATCCTCGCTTTGGGAGCGAGCGACTCCCCACCGCTGGGTGGTGGGGCGGGCCTCCGCGGGCCAACTGATCCTCGCGCCGCCCGGTCGTGCGCTGGACGGCGGGGGTCACGTCGGGACCGACCGGCACCGGGAAGGTGCCGGCCGGCTCGACGGTGCGTGACCACCTCCGGCAGCACAACAGCTGCCGGGGTGGTAGATCCGCCGCCCGGGATACGGGTGGCGATGATGGCAGCCGCGACCAGGTCGCGGTGCCCGGAGAATCCGCAGTGCGGGCAGGACAACGTCCTGCCGCGGGGTTTCGGTACCCGCCTTCGGCAGGCGGGGCAGGTGGAGGACGTGCCGCGTTCGTCGACCAGCCGAACGCTGATGCCGGCCAGGGTGGCCTTGTCAGTGAGGACCTGCAGGAGCCGGCCGATCTGCCACTGCCGCAACCGCAGGTTGTGCCGCCGGCCCGCCGGCAGGTCCAACACCCCGCGGGGATCCCCGACGTGCAGCACACCCACCCGCTGACCCACCGCCCACGAAACGACGCTGCGGGCCGCCTCGTGCTGGGCCTGACGGACCCGCCGGCCATGCCGGCCCTCCACCAGGCGGGCCCGACGCCGGTACTGCCGCCACCGCCGCGACCCCCGCTCACCCGGCTTCGGCGCCCGACGTGCCACGGCACGGCGGCGGGCTTTCGTGTCGGCCAGGTGCATGCGGTGTTCGGCGCGGATCGCCCGCCCGGACACCAGCAACCCGTCCCCGTCGGGGCCGGCGACGGCGTAGGGGTGGACGATCCCCAGGTCCACCCCGCCCACCCTGCCGGGGTCCGGTTGTTCACCGGGCGGGTAGACCGCCACCGGAACCTCGGCGGTCACGTCGAGGAACAGGCGCCCACCTTCGTACAGCAGGGTGACCGACCGGACCTGCTCGACCGGATACGGCACCTCCCGCGCCAGCCGCACCCACAACGGCGCACTGCCTTTGGCGGTGGGGATTCGCACCCGGCGCCCGTCGAGGGTGAACGTGCCGTGATACCAGCGCACCGGCACCAACCCCCGCCGCCGACGCGGAAACCGCGCCGACACGTCACCCGCGCTGCGGCGCTTCGCCGCCGCGAACCACGCATCCGAAAACCGGCGCAACACCGACCGCGCACCGACGGAATCCAGTTCCGCGAACGTGCCCGGCCCGGATGCCGCCAACTCGCAG
Organism: Micromonospora kangleipakensis; assembly: GCF_004217615.1. Taxonomy (NCBI): domain Bacteria; kingdom Bacillati; phylum Actinomycetota; class Actinomycetes; order Micromonosporales; family Micromonosporaceae; genus Micromonospora; species Micromonospora kangleipakensis. The sequence goes on from NZ_SHLD01000001.1 coordinate 5,428,344, forward strand.
CACAACTGCTGATAGCCGACCAGCGGCGCGTCCCGGCGCCGGCGCCGCCGCCACGCGTTGACCTCCAACACGCACGCCCACACGTCACCGGCGGAGCGCAGCAGCCCGAAACACCGCCGCCGCTGACCCGGCGTCACCCGCAACGCGACCCGCGCCGTGCGATGCACGACCCGCGGAGCGGCGGGATCCCGACGGCGAGGCACGAACCGAAGCCAACACCACCCCTACGACACTTTCCCACCCCGGCCAACCCGGCCAACGTTTGTGGACACGGCACTCGCAGGCCGAGGGCGGGGATGTCGGTCCGTCGCCCTACGGTGTGCGCCGTGAACGCCGTCCAGACGTACCGATACCGCCAGCCGTCCGCGCTGCACCCCGCCGGTCTCGACCTGCAGACCTGCGGAGGCCCGGCGGCTAACCCACGGTTCTTCTCCGGGTACCTGACCACCCCCGCGGCGGCGGCCACGGGGCTGCTCGCCGTCGCCGAGGTGGCCCGTACCCGCTACCACCAGCCGGTCAGCCCGGCGAGCCTGGACCCGGTGGTGACGGGCAGCCGGGACCGCCTGCGCTTCGAGTCGTTCTCCGGCTGCTGCGGGGTGTACGCCCGGATGGACATCGTGCCGGCCGGCTTCGACGGCGAGATCGTCGGGCACGGCACCACCAACGTCGACGTCAACCCGCCGCTGCGGGAGGCGCTGGCCCGGGTCGGCGGCATCGAGCCGCTGCACGTGGCCGTCGGCCCGGACGACCTGACGGTCTCGACGATGGACGCCGCGGTGGTAGAGCGGAAGGTCCCGCTGCCGGGACGGTGGCTGCGCGGCTTCGCCGAGGTGCAGGTGCTCACCGCGGCGTTCGAGCCACGCGCCGAGATTCCCGCCGCCGAGGGGGCGGCGTTCCTGCGCCGGCTCCTCGGAGGTGCCGACCGTTCGGTGCTCTGGGCGGTGCCCGCCGGGCGTACGCTCCGGCTGACCTCGCGGCCCGCGCCGGGCGCCGTCTGCCTGGCCGGTGCGGGCCGGCTCGCCGCGCTGCGCGGCCTGCTCCGGCACGCGCGCACCCTGCGGGTGTACGGGCCACCGGTGCGAGCTGGCTCCCCCGCCGTGCCGAGCACCTGGGAGCTCGACACCGGGGCGCTGCGGCTGTCGCTGACCCTCTCCCCCGAGCCGTACCGGGGGTTCTCCGGCGAGGGCGCGGCCCTGCTCGCACTCGCCGCTGACGAGGTGGTTGACGACGCGGAACTGGTGGCCGCCCTGCTCTCCTGGGACCCGACGATCGACGTCGCCGCGCTCGCCGACGCGGCCGGTCTGCCCGACGGCCGGGTCCGTGCCGCGCTGGCCCAGCTCGGCACCGCCGGGCGGGTCGGCTACGACGTGGCCGAGGGCGGGTACTTCCACCGCGTCATGCCCTACGACGCCGGGCGGGCCGAGCGGGACAACCCCCGCCTGGTCGGGGCGCGGGTGCTGGTCGAGCGCGGCGCGGTGCACCGGGAGGGCGAGCACGCCACGGTACGCAGCGGCGACGAGGTCTACCGGGTGCGGCGGCTGCCGGACGGGGCGTACACCTGCTCCTGCCGATGGTGGGGGCGGCACCGCGGGCAGCGCGGGCCCTGCAAGCATGCCCTGGCCGTGTCGATGGTGGCGGCGCCGGCGGAGGTGGGGGCGTGACGGACTTCTTCGAGTCCCTGATCCGGGGCGACGTGCACGCCGTCCGGTCGGCGCTGAACGGGCTGGACGAGCCGGCCCGCCGGGCGCTCGGCGACGAACTGGTCGCCCACGTCCGGCGGCGGCGCGACAACTGGTGGTGGGGGAAGGAGGCGACCGCGCTGGCGCTGGCGGCCGTCGGCACGCTCAGCACCGCGACGAAGACGGCGGCGCTGCTCGGCCGGCGGTCGGTCATGCTGCGGGACGCCGACCCGGAGCCGGTGGTCGCCATGGCCCGGCAGCGGGGCGTGACCTGGCTGGCCGACCTGGCGTACAAGCTGGCCGACCGGATGCGCCGCAGCGAGCCGTGGGAAGGCTGGCGCTTCACGGCGGGGCTCCTGCTGGCGGAGAAGGTGCCGCCGCCGACCGGGGACGCGTTCGTCGCCGGCTGGGCGTACGCGATGTGGTGGCAGCGGCCCTCCGGCCAGCAGCAGCCACCCCTGCTCGACCGGCTGCGCGCCGACCCGTTCCTGGACGTGCTGCTGCCCCGGCTGTTCGAGGTGGACGGCGTCGGAGCCGACCTGACGTTCGGCGGCGACCGGCAGGCGGCGCCCCGGGCCCTGGCCGCGCTGGCGGCGGAGGGGCGGGTCGACCGGGCGGTCCTGCTGGACGGGGTCCTCGGTCGGCTGCTGCGCGGGGACCGGCCAGTCGCGCTGCGCCCGTTCCTGGCCCTGCACGACCTGCTGACGCCGACCCCGGAGGAGGTGGCGGCGCGGGCGAGCGCGTACCTACGGTTGCTCGCCGACGGGCCGGGGCCGGTCGCCACGACGGCGCTGCGGGCGCTGCGCGACCCGGGTGACGCGGTGGAGCTGGAGTCCCTGCTGGACGCCGCCCGGGCGGTGCTGACCCGGCCGGAGAAGGCGCTGGTGCGGGCGCAGCTGTCCTGGCTGGACAAGCTCGCCCGGCAGCAGCCGGACCGGGCGGCGGAGATCGCCACCGCGCTCGCGGTGGCCGCCGAACACCCGGCGGCGGACCTGCGGGACCGGGCGATGGCGCTAGCGCAGCGGCACGGGCACCGGCCGGTCCCCGCCGTCGCGGTGACGATGGCCGGCGACGAGCTGCCTCCCCCGGGCCCGGCGGCGGCCGTCCCGCCCCCGATCGCCGAGGTGGACGAGTTGGTCGAGGAGGTGTCGGCGCTGCTTGGCCGGCGCTGGCCGGCGCTGGCGGTCGAGCGGGTCCTCGACGGGCTGGTCCGGTTGGGCACCACCGACCGGGACCGGTTGGAGACCGCGCTGCTGCCGGTGCTGCAACGCCACCAGGTCGGCGCCTTCGACCACCCGTGGGCGGTGTTCAACCTGTCGGCCCAGTTGCACGGGGTCCTGCTGGCCGCCGCCGCCCCGGCCGAGGCGGCCACCCGCCGCGACCAGTGGGCCGGAATCCTCACCGACTCCCGCCCTCGGGCGCTGCGCCCGTTCCGGGGCCGGCCGGCCGGCGAGCCGCCCCGCCGGTCCGCGTTGGCGCAGGTGTACTGCGCCCGGCTCGCCGAGATCGGGCAGCGGTTGGACGGGCGGGACGATCCCGGACTGCTCGCCGCGCCCACCTCGGCCGCCGGCGCCGTCGACCCGACCGCGCTGTACGACCGGCTGGCCGCCCTCGGCGGCCGCCCGGTCTGGCGGTGGGACATCACCCAGGCGCTGCTGCGGCTGCCCGCCGACGTGGACGAGGCGCTGGCGGCGCGGGCGGCGGCGCTCGGTACGCCGGCCGGCGCCGAGCTGGCCGGCTGGCTGCGGGGGGACGTCCTCCCGGCACCGGTCCACCGGGTGGTGACGGTCGGCCGGCGGGAGCGGATGGGCGACTACGACTTCCGGTACGACCGCATGCCGGAACGGCGGACCGTGGTCGCCACCACCCCACCCGACGGCGTGGCCGACCCGCTCGGGCTGCTCACCGTGCCGGCGCACCTGGTCGGACGGGGGCACGGCGGCTGGGGCGACCTGTGGCCGGCTCTGCTGCCCGGGCACCGGGGGCTGGTCGCCGCGCACCTGCTGGCCGAAGTCGCGAAGGCGGCGCAGGAGGACCTGCGGGAGGGTGCCACGGTCCTGCCGGTGCTGGCCGAGTGCACGGGCGCGGGCGGCCCGGCGCTCGACCTGGCGCTGGCGTACGGGCTGTGCGCCCGGCACGAGGTGGACCGTGTCGCCACGCTCGACGCCCTGCTGATGCTGGCGGCGGCCAGGGACCTGGACGCGCCGGCCGTCGGCGCGCAGCTCGGCGCGCTGGCGGCGGACGGCCAGGTGACGCTCGCCCGGGCGGCGACCCCGCTGCGCGACGCGGTCGCGGCCGGTGCCCGGCTGAGCACGTGGCGGCTGCTCGCCGCGACGCTGCCGGCGCTGCTGGCCGCGCCGACGCCGCCCCGGGGCACCCCGGACCTGCTCACCCTGGCCGCGGAGACCGCCACCGCGACCGGGGTACGGATCGAGGTGCCGGGCCTGGCCGACGTGGTGGCACGGGGCGGCGGGAGCCGGCTGGTGACGGAGGCCCGCCGGCTCACCACCGCGCTGGCCTGACGGGGCCGCGACGCGGGCCGGTCCCGCGTGCACTCCCGCGCCGGACCGGAAGAGAGGGCGCGAAGCGTCGGGGCGGTCGGCCGGGCCGGGCGACCGGATCCCCGCTTGTCCCTACGAACTTGACGACGTGAACGGATCGCGCCGAGGTGATCCGTTCACGTCATCAGGTTTGTAGCGGGAAGAACAGGGACCCGGCGGTAAGGCGATCGGTCAGGGGCGCATCTCGTACGTCCCGGAGAGCGCGGCCACCCGCTCCCAGACCCGGGCGGTGCGCTCGGCGTCCCGCACCGGGCGCCGGACGTGGGCCAGCGCCCAGGCGGCCTGCTCCTCGGTGGTGGCCGCCTTGCCGTGCAGCTCGGTGGCGTGCGCGGAGAAGTCGCGGACCAGGAGGTCGAAGATCTCGTCCAGCAGGTCGGCGTCCAGCCCGGTCAGCTCCGCCTGCTCGAGGATGAGGTGGCCGTAGACGACCAGCGCGAAGAGCTGCCCGAGCGCGAGCAGGAAGTCCAGGTCGCGCTGCTGCGTCTCGTCGGGGGCGTGCGCGGCGAGCAGCGCGCAGAGCCCGTCGGCCTGCTCCCGGAACCGGGCCACGTTGGGCACCTGCGCGTGCGCGTCGTAGGCAGCACGCCAGTCGTGGAAGCGGATCGCGCCGAGGCCGCGGGCCGGGCCCTGCCGGAAGAGGAACTCGTCCTCGGCGGCGTCGTGGCGGGTCGGCACCGGCGGGTGGCCGGTCGGCTGGAACAGGTAGTTCGCCATGAACTTGAGGATCAGCGCCAGGTTGACGTGCACCGTCCCCTCCAGCTTCGGCAGCCCCCGGATGTCCTTGGCGGCCTTGTCGAAGTAGGTGTCGGCCTCGAAGCCCTTCGCGGCGATCACGTCCCAGAGCAGGTCGATGACCTTCTCGCCCTCGGTGGTGACCTTCATCTTGGTCATCGGGTTGAACAGCAGGTACCGCCGGTCGTCCGGGCCGGCCGAGCGGAAGTAGTCGACCGCCCGGTCGCTGAACAGCTTCATCGCGACCAGGCGGGCGTACGCGTCGGTCAGCTCCCGGCGGACGTGCGGGAAGTCGGTGACCCGCCTGCCGTAGAGGACCCGGTCGTGGGCGTGGGTGACCGCCTCGTACATGGCGTGCTCGCAGATGCCGATGGAGGCGGTGCAGAGGTTGAACTTGCCGACGTTGACGGTGTTCAGCGCGGCGTCGAAGGCGGCCTTCCCGGTGTGCAGCACGTCCTCGGCGCGCACCGGGTAGTCCTCCAGCCGGAACTCGCTGACGTACATCTGCGCGTTGACCACGTTGCGCACCAGTCGGTACGCGGGATGCCGGCTGTCGGCGGCGAAGAAGACGTATCCGTCGGGGCCCTCGACGTCGGCGCGGCGGCCGAAGACGGAGACCAGCCCGGCGACGTTGCCGTTGCCGATGTAGTACTTGCCGCCGGTGGCCCGGAAGCCGCCCGCGCCGTCCGGGGTGAGCACCATGTCGGTGGAGTAGATGTCGGCGCCGTGCGGGCGCTCGGAGAGGCCGAAGGCCATCACGTGCCCCTGGTCCAGCAGCTCGGCCGCGCGGGCCCGGGCGGCGGCGTTGCCGCTCTGCCAGACCGGGCCGAGGCCGAGGACGGTGACCTGCCAGGTGTACCAGTAGCCGAGGCCGTAGAAGCCGAGGATCTCGCTGAGCGCCGCGTTGCGCGCGGTGTCCCAGCGCTTGTCCGGGTCGCCGCCGCCGTCCGCGGCCGGGGTGAGGAAGGTGGCGAAGAGGCCCTCCTTGGCGGCGAAGTCGAGGAAGTCGCCGTACCAGTCGCGCCGGTTGTAGCTGTCGACGAGCGCCTGCTTGCCGCGCTGCTCGAACCAGTCGACGGTGGCCCGCAGCAGCCGGCGGGAGGGCTCGTCGAGGTGGGTGGGGTCGTAGGTGCGCGGGTTGAGCAGCAGCGGGTCGGTCACGGGGTCGCCTTCCTGGTCGGGGGGTCGAGGTCGCGGAGGGTGGCGAGGACGTCGTCGAGCCAGGCCAGCACCATCCGCTCGTACGCGATGCCGCCGCGCAGCACGACGTGCTGGAGCGACTCGCGGGCGTCCAGCACGTCGGGGTCCGGGAAGTCGCCGCGCTCGCCGGCCAGGTAGCCGGCGAGGGTGGCCTCGTGGTCGGCGCGGTACCGCTCGACCTCGGCGACCAGCGCGGCGCGGCCGGCGGGGTCGTCGAACGCGGCCCCGCGGATCTTGACGGCCAGCTCGTGCCGGACCGCCTCCGGTTGCACCGGGGCGCGCAGCCAGGCGATCAGCGCGGCCCGGCCGGCCGGGGTCGCCGACCAGACCTTCTTGTCCGGCAGCCCGTCCTGGCCGATCTCCTCGCCGACGATCCAGGCGTCCGCCGCCATCCGCTTGAGCACCCGGTAGATCTGCTGGTGGGTGGCGGTCCAGAAGCGGCCGATCGAGCGGTCGAAGCGCCGGGCCAGGTCGTACCCGGAGGCGGGCCGCTCCAGCAGCGAGACCAGGATGGCGTGCTCCAACGACATGCCGAGCATCCTGCTATGCAACTCGTTGCATAGCAAGACCGGGCTCAGATGATGAAGTGCGTCCAGTAGGTCAGCCAGACCACGAAGAGCGCCCCCTGGAGCACGGCGAGCGCGGCGGTCAGCCAGGTGTCGAGGCTGGCCCGGCGGGTCCAGCGGGCCAGCACCAGGCCGACCGGGAACGCGGCGAGCAGGTAGCGCAGCAGGCTCTTGTGCACCGGCGGGCCCATCGACAGCGGCACCAGCACCACGATCGCCGTGTAGACCAGGTACGGCAGCTCGGCCCGGCGCAGTCCGGCCAGGACGACCACCAGGACGGCGACGGCACACCAGACCCGCAGCGCGTCGGCGCTGTTCTCACCGGTCAGCGCCGCGTACGCCACCCGGAACGGGTTCTGCACCGTGATCCCCCAGCCCCGCTCCTGGGCGTGCTTGTACGCGTACCAGTCGCCGGACTGCCAGCGACAGAACGCCATGAAGGTCAGCCAGCCGGCCGGCACCAGCAGCAGCGGCCAGCCCCGCCGTAGGTAGCGCCGGAGCGTGCGGGGGTCCAGCCGGTAGCGGTGCTCGCGCAGCAGGACCAGGGCGAGCGGGACGACCACCAGGAAGCCGACCGAGCGGCTCAGCGCCAGGAAGTAGCCGATGATCCCCACCAGCAGCCAGCGGCGCTGCTCGGCGTACCAGAAGGCGGCCAGCGCGAGGCAGAGGAAGAGCGACTCGGTCAGCGCCGCCTGGAACAGGAAGGCGGTCGGCAGCAGCAGCAGGTAACGCACGAACCGCCGACCGCCCGCCGGGTCGTCGCCGCCCGGCGTCCCGGCGCCGAGCAGGCGGGCGCCCAGCTGGTGGGCGTAGTAGAGCTGGAAGATCAGGGCGAGGTTGCTGATCAGCAGCAGGGTCCACGCGGTGTGCCCGCCGAGCAGCGGCGCGACCGGCCGGGCCAGGAACGGGTAGAGCAGCGGGAAGCCGAAGTCCCGCCAGGGCCGGTCCAGCGGGAGCCGGGCCAGGTGGTCGTAGAGGAAGGAGTCCCAGGCGAACCAGAGCGAGACCCACCGGTGCGGCGAGACGGCGTCCTGCTGCTCCCGCATCGTCGTCTCGTCGGCGGGCGGCGTGCCGGGCACGCCGTCCCAGGCGCTCAGCGCGATCACGCCGACCAGGCTGAGCACGACCTTCGAACCGCCGAAGACCGCCAGCACGAAGCCCCACGGGGCGGGCACCCGGGCGGCGAGCCGGGACAGCCCGCGGCCGGCGCGGCGAACCTGGACTCGCGGTCCCGGCCGGTCCGTGGCGGGACCGCCGGCCACGCCGGCTGCTCGCCCGTCCACCATCCGTCCCCCACGCCTCGCCCCGCCCGCGACCGCCCCCGGGCGCGAACCGTCGCCCGGCATTCCCGCTCCCCAGCCGTTGACACCTGCCCGCGGGCGGTGATCGTCTGCACGTCGCCGACGTTACGGGGTCCGGCGGCGCCTGATGGCGCGATGTCGGCGAGCTGGCAACGATCTGGCGCAGGACCGGGACGGGCGCGGGCGGCGGAGGCGGGCGGCGGACCGGCCGGGGAGCGGCGAGAATCGCGCCGCACGGGAAGGTGAGATCGGGGGCAGACCGGGTAACCGCGCTGCCGCAACTGACCGGACGGCGGCGGAGGGCTCGGAGAGCATGGGCGAGAAGAACGGCACCGTCGTCATCGGCGCCGGGCCGGCGGGACTCACCGCGGCGTACGAGCTGCTCCGGCACGGCGAGCCGGTCCGGGTCTTCGAGGCCGACGACGTGGTCGGCGGGATCAGCCGCACGGTGGAGCGGGACGGCTGGCGCTTCGACATCGGCGGCCACCGGTTCTTCACCAAGGTGTCCCGGGTCGAGGACTTCTGGCACGAGATCCTGCCCGACGAGGACTTCCTGCTCCGGCCGCGGATGAGCCGCATCTACTACCGCGGCGCGCTCTACGACTACCCGCTCAACGCCGGCAACGCGCTGCGCAACCTCGGCATCGTCGAGGCGTTGCGCTGCGTCGGCTCGTACGGGCAGGCCCGGCTGCGGCCGCCGAAGGACCAGTCGCACTTCGAGGGCTGGGTGTCGGCCCGGTTCGGCTGGCGCCTCTACTCGATCTTCTTCAAGACGTACACGGAGAAGGTCTGGGGGATGCCGGCCGACCAGTTGCAGGCCGACTGGGCCGCCCAGCGGATCAAGAACCTGTCGCTGTCCAAGGCGGTGCTCAACGCCCTCCTCCCTAGGCGCAACCGGAAGGACGTCACCAGCCTGATCGAGGAGTTCCAGTACCCGAAGCACGGGCCGGGGATGATGTGGGAACGCTGCACCGAGCAGGTGGAGAAGCGGGGCGGCTCGGTGCGTACCGGCACCTGGGTGAGGGCCGTGCACCGCGACCCGGCGGCCCGGCGCGCCACCGGCGTGACGGTCGCCGACGCGGTCGGTGAGCGGACCGAGCCGGCCGACCACGTCATCTCCTCGATGCCGATCTCCGCGCTGGTCCGCGCGATGCGCCCGGCCGCCCCGCCGGAGGTGCTCGCCGCCGCCGACGACCTGCGCTACCGGGACTTCCTGACCGTCGCGCTGGTCGTCCCGGAGGAGTTCTCGTTCCCGGACAACTGGATCTACGTGCACGACCCGGCGGCGAAGGTGGGGCGGATCCAGAACTTCGGCTCCTGGTCGCCGTACCTGGTCAAGGACGGGCGGACCTGCCTGGGGCTGGAGTACTTCGTCTTCGAGGACGACGAGATGTGGCGTACCCCGGACCCGGACCTGATCGCGCTCGCCACCGCGGAGCTGGAGCGGCTCGGCCTGGTCCGGCCGGGCTGCGTGGAGGCCGGCCACGTCGTCCGGATGCCGAAGGCCTACCCGGTGTACGACGAGCGGTACCAGCACAACGTGGACGTCATCCGGGACTGGCTGGCCCGCGAGGTGCCCAACGTGCACCCGGTCGGGCGGAACGGCATGCACCGGTACAACAACCAGGACCACTCGATGCTGACCGCGATGCTGACCGCCGAGAACATCGCCCACGGCGCCGGTCACGACGTCTGGACGGTCAACGTGGAGCAGGACTACCACGAGCAGAAGACCTCCTCCCCCACCGCGGGCGGGCGGCACGGCACCGGACGGGACGCGCCGATCGTGCCCGCCCACCCGGACGGGCACCGGCGGGTCACGAAGACCGCGACGGCCACGCCCGCGGCGGCGCGCCGGCCCTGAGCCGAGGGCGCCGCCGGCGTCCCTTGCCGGGGCTACCTACGTGAGCGTGGTCATAACGGCTGGACGATCGGGGCGGCGCTGCTGCTAGCCTTCTCGGCAGGTCATGAGCGCCAGCGTCAAGCCCCGGCTCGCTGGCCGGCAACCCTCCTCCGCGGTGGGGTGCCCCGGGTGAAGACCAGGCACCGGCAGCACGCCGGTGCAAGCGTGGCCTGGTACCCAGGTCATCACCGACCCGAGGGAACCATGTCTGCTCATCTTCGCGCCCCACTCACCGACGATGTCGCGTACCCGGCCGGCTTCGCGCTGGTCAAGCGCCGGCACGTCGACCTGATGCGGGTGTGCAGCGACCGCTGTCGCCGCGCCGACGCGCGCTGAGCGCCACAACCCCCTTCCTCGAACCACCCACTCCGGCTCGCCCGCCCCGGGCGTGCCGTCGGCGGCGTGCGTCCACGCCGCCACGCGACCTTGGAGACACCTGTGCGATTCCTTCCTGCCCTGACCCGCGTCGCCGCGCTCGGCGCCGCCGCCGTGCTCGCCGCGACCGGCCTCACCGCCTGCGGCGACGACGCCGCCACCAGCGAGGCCGCCAACCCGTACGGCCTGCTCCAGCCCGGCGTGCTGCGGGCCGGCACGCTCACCGACGCCCCACCGAACGTGTACCTGAAGGACGGGAAGTTCACCGGTTTCGACAACGACCTGCTCACCGCGGTCGCCGCCAAGGCGGGCCTGAAGGTGGAGTTCGTCGGCACCGACTTCTCGGCGCTGCTGTCGCAGGTCAACAACCACAAGTTCGACGTGGGCAGCTCGTCCATCACGATCACCGAGGCGCGGAAGAAGACCGTCGACTTCGGCAACGGCTACGACTTCGGCTACTTCGGACTCGACGTGCCGGCCGGCTCGTCGATCACGAGCTTCGACCAGCTCGCCGGCAAGCGGGTGGTGGTCGTGCAGGGCACCGTGCAGGACGACTACGCCACCGGCAAGAACCTCAACCCGGTGCGGGTGCCCGACTACAACGGGGCGCTGAACCAGCTCAAGGCGGGCACCGCTGACGCGTGGATCGCCCCGGCCGAGATCGGCGAGAAGTCCGCCGCCGACAGCGGCGGCAAGATCACGGTTGCCGCCAAGCAGCTCAGCCCCGCGCCGACCGCGTACGCGTTCGCCAAGGGCAACGACAAGCTGCGCGAGGCGCTGGACAAGGGCCTGGACGAGGTCATCGCCGACGGCACCTGGACGAAGCTCCAGGCGCAGTACTACCCGGGCCGGCCGGTCCCGGCCGACTTCAAGCCGGGCAGCGGCAGCGTCCCGGCGCCGTCGGCCTCGGCGGCTTCCTGATCCCGAGCGACGGAAACGAGCAGGGCGGACGGTGACATGGATCCACTGAGCACCCTCTGGGAGACCTTCTTCGACTGGGACTCCATGCGGCAGGCGCTGCCGGAGATGCTGACGGTCGGGTTGCCCAACACGCTGATCCTGGCGATCACCGCCGCCCTGCTCGGTTCGGTGCTGGGCATGCTGCTGGCCGTCGCCGGCATCTCGCGTACCCGCTGGTTGCGGTGGCCGGCTCGGGTCTACACGGACGTGTTCCGCGGCCTGCCGGCGGCGGCGACCATCCTGCTGATCGGCGTCGGCCTGGCGCCGCTCGGGATGCAGGTGTGGGGGCCGAACCCCTATCCCCTGGGGATCCTGGCGCTGTCGCTGATCGCCGCCGCCTACATCGGGGAGATCTTCCGCTCCGGCATTCAGAGCGTCGAGGCGGCGCAGCTGGAGGGCGCCCGGGCGCTCGGCTTCTCCTGGGGCGAGGCAATGCGGCTGGTGATCATCCCGCAGGGCGTACGCCGGGTCCTGCCGGCCTGGGTGAACCAGCTGATCGCACTGATCAAGGACTCCAGCCTGGTCTACTTCCTCGGTCTGGTCGCCAGCCAGCGGGAGCTGTTCCGGATCGGACAGGACCACGCCGCGACCACCGGCAACGAGTCGGCGCTGCTGCTGGCCGGCCTCTTCTACCTCACCCTGACCATCCCGCTGACCCACGCCGTCAACGCGATCGACCGGCGACTGCGCCAGGGCCGCGCGGCCGCCGCGCCAGACGCCGAGGACGACGCGGGGCTGGCGCTGGCCGGCGAGGCCGCGCTGCCCACGACCGGACGGAAGGACCCGCGATGAGCACCAGCACCGCCACCTCGGTCAGCCTCGGCGTCCGCGACGTCCACCTCGCCTTCGACGCCAACCGGGTGCTGCGCGGCGTCGACCTGGACGTGCCCCGGGGCGCGACGGCCTGCGTGATCGGGCCGTCCGGCTCCGGAAAGTCCACCCTGCTGCGTACGGTCAACCGGCTGATCGAGCCGGACCGGGGCGACGTCCTGCTGGACGGGCGCAGCGTGCTGAGCGACGACCCGGACGCCCTGCGGCAGCGGATCGGCATGGTCTTCCAGCAGTTCAACCTCTTCCCGCACATGACCGTGCAGCGCAACATCACCCTCGCGCTGCGCCGGCTCAAGAAGCTGCCCGAGGACGAGGCGGTGCAGCTCGCGCGGACCCAGCTGGAGCTGGTCGGCCTGGCCGGCAAGGCGGACGCCCGGCCGGCGCACCTCTCCGGCGGTCAGCAGCAGCGGGTGGCGATCGCCCGCGCCCTGGCCCTGCAACCGCAGGTGATGCTCTTCGACGAGGCGACCTCGGCGCTCGACCCGGAGCTGGTCAAGGGCGTGCTCGGGGTCATGGCGGACCTCTCCGCCGGCGGCATGACGATGGTGGTGGTGACCCACGAGATGGGCTTCGCCCGCGAGGTCGCCGACACGGTGGCCTTCATGGACGGCGGCGTGGTCCTCGAAGCCGGCGAGCCGGCCGCCATCTTCGAGTCCCCGGAGCACCCCCGGCTGCGCCGCTTCCTCTCCCAGGTGCTCTGACCCCGCCCTCCACTCGCCGGCTGCGAGAACGGTCTGTCCCGTTACGACGATCAACTTCCGGGGTAGAAGCCCGTGCGGCCGGAGTCGTCGGTCCGGTGGTGCGCCGGTCCGCCTAGAGAGGGTGCGGACAGTGCGAGGTTGGTGGAAGGCCGCCGTCGGGCGGCTGCGGGACGGCTGGATCCCGGTCGTCGAGGCCGCGCTCGCCGCGACCGTCGCGTGGCTGATCGCCGCGCGACTCATCGGGCACCCGGACCCGTTCTTCGCGCCCAGCGCGGCGCTGATCGTCCTCGGCGAGTCCCGGGGGCAGCGGGTCCGGCAGACCGTCGAGCTGATCCTCGGCGTGGCCGGCGGCGTGCTCATCGCCGACCTGGTGGTGCACGCGCTCGGACCGGGCACCGGGACCATGCTGATCGTGCTGCTGCTGACCCTCGGCATCACGGTGGCCGCCGGGGCGAGCAGCACGCTGGTCATCCAGACCGCGGTCTCCGCGCTCTACCTGGTCGTGGTGGCCGCCCCGAAGGGCGAGTTCGTGCCGTTCCGCTTCGTCGACGCGCTGATCGGCGGCGCGGTGGCGCTCGCCGCGAGCCAGCTCGTGACGGCCCGCGACCCGCTCGCCCCGCTGGTCGCCGAGGCCCGGCAGACCTTCACCGACCTGGCCGAGCTGCTCGACCGGATCGACGACGCGCTCGACCGGTGCGACGAGACGGCCGCCCAGGCCGCGCTGGACCGGGCCCGCCAGGTGGACGGCTGCGTGGAACGCCTGCGCGAGGCCGTCCAGGCCTGCGGCGAGACGCTGCGGCTGCGGGTCCGCCGCCGCCGGCACCTCGGCCAGATCGAGGAGGTCGAGGCCACCACCCGGCAGCTCGACTACGCCGTACGCAACATCCGGGTGCTGGCCCGCAACGCCAGCACGCTGACCCGGCTGCACACGGCGACGCCGCCGGAGCTGGGCGCCGCGATCCGCGCGCTCGCCGAGGCGGTACGCGCCGCCGGCGCGGCGCTCGCCACCGACCTGACCGGCCACGACGACGCCGACCGGCACGTCGGCCGGGCCGACGAGGCGGCCCTGGAGGCGGTCCGCATCGGCGCCGAGCTGCTCGACTCCGACCCACCGCTGCCGGTGGTGATGATCGTCGGGCAGATCCGGGCGACCGCCATCGACCTGCTGCGCGGTGTGGGCGAGGACGACGTCGCGGTGCTCACCCGGGTCGACGAGGCGCTCGGCCTGCCGGCGGTGTGAACGTGGGCGGGATCGGTTCCCGGCATGTCGCGCCGACCCGACGCATGCCCGGTGAGCGATATACCTGAGAGGCATGAATATGACTCTCAGGTATATCGGTCAGGAAGACGATGCCGCCCGGGGACGGTTCCCGAGCTGACGTGCCGGGTCAGGGCTCCGGGCAGCGGTCGGAGAGGGCGTACCGGGTCAGCACCACGTCGTCGATCTGGCGGACCTCCAGTACCCGGGCGCGCCGGCCCGGGTGCCAGGGGAATCGGCCGTCACCGACGAAGCGCGGCGCCCGGCCGTCGCCGACGAAGAACGGCGCGACCACCAGGTGCAGCTCGTCGGCGAGGCCGGCGCTGAGGAACTGGGCGTGCACGGCGCCGCCGCCCTCGACCATCAGCCGGCGTACGCCCCGGGCGGCCAGGTCGGCCAGCACCGCGCCCGGGCCGGCCGGCTCGCCGGCGTCGACCACGGTCGCCACCCCGCCCAGCCGCTCCCGGGTCTTCTCCAGCGCGCCGCTCGGGCAGTACACCAGCTTGGTCGCCTCGCCCATGGCGAAAAAGCGGGCCGTCGGGTCGAGGTCCCCGCTGGCGGTGACCGTGACCTTTACCGGGGACGGCGGCAGGCCCCGGGCCACCCGCTCGGCCCGGCGCCGGTCGGAGCGCACCAGCAGCCGCGGGTCGTCCAGCCGGACGGTGTTCGCGCCGACCATGATGGCGTCGCAGCCGGCCCGGACCGCGTCGATCCGGTCCAGGTCGTCGGCGTTGGAGAGCAGCAGCCGCTCGGCCGAGGCGTCGTCGATGTACCCGTCGATCGACATCGCGCAGCTGAGCAGCACGTACGGCCGGCCGGTCACGGCACGAACGGGAGGTCGAGGGCGTGGTCGCCGCGGCTGACCTTCGCCGCCAGGTAGCCGGCGTTGGCCGGAGAGAGGTGCACGCCCGTCGGCATCCGCTCGGCCACCGTCACGCCGAGCCGGTCGAGCTGGTCGGCCTTGTCCGGGTTGTTGCTGAGCAGGGCGACCCGGGCCACGCCCAGCGCGGCCAGCATCTGCGCGGCCGCCGTGTAGTCGCGCTCGTCCGCGCCCCGACCCAGCGCCAGGTTCGCCTCGTACGTGTCCAGGCCGGCGTCCTGCAGGGCGTACGCGTCGAGCTTGGCGTACAGGCCGATGCCGCGCCCCTCCTGGCGCAGGTAGAGCAGGAAGCCGTCGGCCTCGGCGATGCGCTCGACCGCCTCCCGCAGCTGCGGGCCGCAGTCGCAACGCTGGCTGCCGAAGACGTCCCCGGTCAGGCACTCGCTGTGTGGCCGGACCAGGGGCGGCGGCCCACCGGTGGCCTGTCCGTCCACGGTCGACGCCCAGTCACCGAGGCCGAACGCGAGATGTTCCCGGCCGTCCGCCAGGCCGTCGAACGAGAAGACCCGGGCGGTCGTGACGTACCCGTCGGGGAACCGCAGGGGGACCGTGACCTGGTTCCGGACCGTCGCCACCGGCAGCGCTTCGTCCATTGCTCTCCTCCGTCCGGCGCGGCCGGACGCGCCGGCAGCGCATACCAAGGTCCAGGGTAGGCGCGGTCAGCGGTCGGTGCTGGCCGCCGTGGTCCGGAACCGGCGCACCACCAGCACGGCCGCGCCGGGCAGGCTCGCGACGAGCACCAGCGCGCCGTACACCATGGCGGCGGCGACGCCCTGCGCGGCGGTCAGGCCGGCGGCGGCGAAGGCCCACGCGGCGACCCCCTCGCGCGGGCCGAACCCGCCGACGTTGGCCGGCAGCCCCATCGCCAGCAGGGCCAGCAACGTCAGCGGCACCAGCCGGGACAGCGGCGCGTCGGCGCCCGCGGTGCGCGCCGCGACCACGAAGGTGGCCAGGTGGCCGGCGACCACCACGGCGGAGGCGACCACCACGCCCACCCAGGTGCGCCGGGCGAGCAGGCCGGACCGGACGTCAGCCACCGCGGTGCGCAGCGCCCGCCCCCACCTGGACGCGCCGGAGCGGGGCGCCGCCCGGGCGAGCAGGGCCAGGCCCAGCCCGGCGACGAGCAGCGCGCCGGTCACCGCCGGCAGGTACGGCCGGACCGGCGAGGGCAGCGCCGCCAGCACCGCCACGGCGATGACGAGCTGGACGACCTGTCCGGCGGTGCGTTCCCAGACCACCGCGCGGATGCCCCGGCTGACATCGCCGGCGTCCCGGCCGTGCCGCACCGCGCGGTGCACGTCGCCCAGCACCCCGCCGGGGAGGGTCGAGTTGAGGAAGACCGCGCGGTAGCAGTGCGCCACCGCGGCGCCCATCGGCAGCCGCACGCCGAGGCCGCCCGCGACCAGCGCCCACCGCCAGGCGCAGCAGACGGTGGTGACCAGGCCGATGGCGAGGGCTGCGGCGAGCGCCGGGCCGTCGATCAGCCGCAGCCCGTCGAGGAACGGGCCGGTGCCCACCCACCAGACCAGGGCGGCGAGCACCCCGAGCCCACCGAGCGTGCGGACCCAGGCCCACGGCGACCGGGCCGCGGGGCTCGCCGCCGGCGCGGCCGGGGACGCTGCGGTCACCACCGGGGGTACGACGGGCGCGGCGATGGTCGCGTGCGACAAGCGGTCCTCCCTCAGTCCACCTGGTGTCACGTACGGCGGGGCGGTCCGGTTCACCCGCCGGCCAGCAGGTCGGCATGGTGCAGCAGCACCCGCAGCCGGCCCTGGGCCGCCTCGGCCAGCCTCCGCCGCCGGTACCCCCCGGCCGGGGCGGCCAGCTCCGGCCGCTGCTCGACGGCCGCGTCGAGCCAGCCGGCCAACCACTCGGCGGTCAGCGCCGCCTGCTCCGGGCCGAGCCGCCACGGGCTGGGCCGCACCAGCACCTCGATCCCCCGCCGGGTGAACGCCGCCCGGGTGGCCTCGACCGCGTCCGGCCCGAGCAGGGCGCGGCCGTCGACGGTACGGCGCTGGTGCGCGTCGAACGCCGCAGCGAACTCCGCGTCCAGCGGGTCGGCCGGGGTGAACTCGACCCGGCCGACCACGGTGAGCATGAACAGCGTGGGGTGCCCGGCGCAGGCCGCCACCACCCGCTCGACCTCCTCGGCGGTGAGCATGTCCAGCAGCGCCGACGCGGTGACCAGGCCGGCGCCGGCGAGGTCCGCGGCGGTCAGCCGGGTGATGTCGGCGCGCCGGGTCTCGACGGTGACCGGGCTGCCGTCGGCGGCGGCGTCGACCAGGTCGGCGGCGGCCCGGTCCAGCAGGCCGGCGTCCCGGTCGTACAGGATCCAGTGCTGCGGCCCGGAAAGCAGCGGCGCCAGCCAGCGCCCCATCGAGCCGGTCCCGGTGCCCAGGTCGTGCACGACCAGCGGCCGGTCACCGGCCAGCCGGCGGCGGACCACGTCGACCAGTCCGGTGGCGCGGGCCGCGGCGTCGGCGGGCTCGCGCAGCCGCAGCCAGTCCGCGAAGTCGGGCGGGAGTGGGGTGGTCATGCCGCCGTCGCCTCCTTCAGTACGGCCGCCAGGCGGGTCGAGGTGACCGCCCAGTCGGTGAGGGTGTCCCGCCGGTCCCGGGCGGAGCGGCGCAGCCGGGCCCGCAGCGCGGGGTCGGTGAGCCAGCGGCGGAGCGCGCCGGCCAGCGCGTCCGGGTCGTCGGGCGGCACGAGCAGGCCGGGCCGGCTGCCGTCAGGGGCGCGCCCGAGCGCCTCGGGCAGCCCGCCGACCTCGGTGCCCAGCACCGGTACGCCCCGGGCCAACGCCTCGGTGACCACCATCCCGTACGTCTCCCCCCGCGAGGCGAGCACCAGCAGGTCGGCGCGGGCGTACGCGTCGTGCAGGGCCGCGCCGGTGCGGGCGCCGACCAGGCGGACCCGGCCGGTGAGTTCGGCGCCGGTGAGCTGCCCGCGCAGCCGGTCGACGAAGTCGGGATCCCGGGTCAGCGCGCCCACGCAGTCGCAGGTCCAGGGCAGGTCGGCGACCGCGGCCAGCGCCGCGGCGAGCACGTCGTGACCCTTGTGCGCGGTGACCGCCGCGACGCAGAGCAGCGCCGAGCCGGCCGCCGAGCCGGTGGCCGGCGGCGCCGGGTCGACCCCGGGCGGGGCCGCCCGGACCCGGTCGGCGGGCAGGGCGTACCGGTCGAGCAGCCGGCGGCGGGTCCACTCGCTGGTGGTGACCACGGCGGTGGCGGCGGCCAGTGCCTCGGCCTCGGCGTCGGTCTCCAGCGGCAGGTGTACGAGCACCACCAGGCGCAGCCGGCGGGCCTGCGGCGCCAGCACCTCCGGCACGGTCGAGGCGACGAGTCCGTCGAGCAGCACCAGCGCGCGGTCGGGCACCCCCGCGAGCACCCCGGCGAGGGCGGCCCGCTCCCCCGCCCCCGGTCGCGGCC
The DNA here is from genome assembly GCF_004217615.1 of Micromonospora kangleipakensis. Lineage (NCBI taxonomy): Bacteria > Bacillati > Actinomycetota > Actinomycetes > Micromonosporales > Micromonosporaceae > Micromonospora > Micromonospora kangleipakensis. The sequence goes on from NZ_SHLD01000001.1 coordinate 5,446,719, forward strand.
AGCCGCCGGGCACGGGATGCTCCCGGACGGTCCAGCCGGCCGCGGCGAGTCCCCGGCAGACCCGGCGGTCGTAGCCGTTGCCGCCGCTGGGGGTGGCCGGATCGTCGATGTCGCCCGGCAGCACCACGTGCACCGTGGTCATCCGCTACAGCGGCCGCTCGTAGCTGGCCCAGGCGACGTGCGACTCGTGCAGGGTGACGGTGATGCCGGCCAGGCCGCGCGCGCCGTCGCCGAGCCGGCCGGCGTGCATCCGCTCGGCGAGCCGGTCGGCGACCGTGCGGGCCAGCACCTCGGTGGTGGTGTTCACCCCGGCGAAGTCGGGCTCGTCGTCCAGGTTGCGGTAGGTCAGCTCGGCCAGGACGGCCTTGAGCTGCTCGGTCGCCAGGCCGATGTCGACGACGATCCCGTCGGCGTCGAGGTCGGGGCGGCGGAAGGTGGCGTCGACGACGAAGGTGGCGCCGTGCAGCCGCTGGGCGGGCCCGAAGACCTCGCCGGTGAAGCTGTGGGCGACCATCATGTGGTCACGGACGGTCACGCTGAACACGGATCACTCCCCGTCGTAGGTGATGAGGTGGCAGAGCGCGGGCAGCCGGCCCGTGCGCAGTCGGTCGAGCACGTCGGGCAGCTCCGCGAAGCGGGACCGGCCGGTGAGCAGCGCGTCGAAGGTCGGCTCGGCGAGCAGGTCCAGGGCCAGCGCCAGCCGGTCGCGGTAGCTCCGGTCGGCCCGCCGCGGCGACACCGTACCCACCTGGCTGCTCCGGATGCGCAGTCGTCGCGAGTGGAACGCCCCGCCGAGCGAGAGTGTGACCGGGCGGTCGCCGTACCAGCTCAGCTCCAGCACGGTGCCCTCGGGGCGGAGCAGCTCCAGCGAGCGTTGCAGGCCGGCGGCGCTGGCGCTGGCGTGCACCACCAGGTCCCGTCCGGCGGCGGCGTCGGCGGGGAGGGCGAAGTCGATGCCGAGCGCGGCGGCCACCGCGGCCCGCGCGGGGTCGGCGTCGACCAGCTCGGTCCGTACCCCGGGGAAGCGGGCCAGCAGGGCGGCGACGCAGCAGCCGACCATGCCGCCGCCGATCACGGTGACCCGGTCGCCGACCAGCGGCGCGGCGTCCCAGAGCGCGTTCACCGCGGTCTCCACCGTGCCGGCCAGCACCGCCCGGGCCGCCGGCACCCCCTCCGGTACGACCACCACCGCGTCGGCCGGCACGACGTACGCGGTCTGGTGCGGATAGAGGCAGAAGACGGTCCGCCCGCGCAGCGCGTCGGGCCCCTCCTCGACCTCTCCGACGCTGAGGTAGCCGTACTTCACCGGGGCCGGGAAGTCGCCCTCCTGGAACGGGGCGCGCATGGTGGCGTACTGGTCGGCGGGGACCCGGCCGGCGAAGACCAGGGTCTCGGTGCCCCGGCTGACGCCCGAGTAGCGGGTGCGGACGAGAACCTCGTCGGGGCCGGGGGCGGGGAGGGTCACCGACCGGATCTCGCCCTCGCCGGGGGCGCGGAGCCAGAAGGCGCGGGCGTCGCGGGTCACGAATTTCCCTCTTTCCGCATCCGGACCGAACCGGACGGCCGTATTTCCCGTGTTGAGTGGCAGGGTTGTCGATCATAGACACGGAGGCAGGGTGTCCACGGTTCGAAATGGCCCGGTACTCGGGCTGATCGCCCAGTTCGTCCTGCTGGCGGGGCTGGCCGGCACGGTCGGCCTCGGCGCGGCGGGCTGGCTGGCCGGCCTCGCGTACGGTGCGACCCTGTGCGGCCTGCTGCTGCGCGGCCTGCGGGCGGCCGGGGCGGACGCGCTCGGCCCGGCGGACCGGGTGACCCTGACCCGGGCGGTCCTGGTCGGCGGCGTGCTGGCCCTGACGGTGGACGCCTGGTCGCGGCCGGCGCCGGTGGCGGTGCTGGTCCCGCTCACCGCCGTGGCGTTGGCGCTCGACGCGGTCGACGGCCGGGTGGCCCGACGCACCGGGACCGCGAGCGATCTCGGCGCGCGGTTCGACATGGAGGTCGACGCGTTCCTGATCCTGGTGCTCAGCGTCCACCTGGCGCCGGCCGTCGGCGGCTGGGTGCTGGTCATCGGCGGGATGCGGTACGCCTTCGTGGTCGCGAGCTGGCTGCTGCCCTGGATGCGCGGCACGCTGCCGCTGCGGTACTGGCGCAAGGTGGTCGCGGCCGCGCAGGGCGTCGTGCTGGCCGTCGCGTCCGCCGGCACCCTGCCCCGGGCCGCGACGACCGTGCTGGTGGCGGGCGCGCTGGCGATGCTGGTCGAGTCGTTCGGCCACGACGTCGCCTGGCTGTGGCGGCACCGCCCCGCCGCCGTCCCCGTCCCGCAGGTCACCGTCCCGGTTCCGCACGTGACCGTGCCGCACGTGCCCGTCCGGCACGTCACCGTCCGGCACGTGACCGTCCGGCACGTCACCGTTCCGCGCGCCATGCGGGTCACCGTCACCCGCGCCACGCACGCCGCCACCGGCGAGCCGGCCGCGGCCCGGTGGACGGCCCACCAGCCGGTCTGAGCCGACCGCCACGACAGCCCGCACGGCGGACACCGCAGGGAAGGACCGAGATTGTCACTCTTCACGCGCTTCCGCCGACCGGCAGTGACACCGGCGGACGACGACGGCGCCCCCTCGACGGTGGTCGCAACCCGGGGCCGCCGCGTCGTGGCGGGCGCCCTCACCGGGCTCGCCGCGGTGCTGGTGCTGGCCGCGCTCGTGGCGCCGGACCAGTTGGGCCGGCTCCGGCCCGGCGCGTTCCTGCGGATCCCGGTGGAGGCGCTGGTCGCCGTCGCGCTGCTGCTCGTCCTGCCGGCCCGGGCCCGCCGGCCGGTGGCCGTGGCGCTCGGTCTGGCGCTCGGCCTGCTGACCGTGCTCAAGCTGCTCGACATGGGCTTCTTCGTGGCCCGCGACCGGCCGTTCGACGTGCTGCTCGACTGGGGACTCTTCGACGACGGCTTCGGCTTCCTCACCGACTCGGTCGGCCGGGGCGGCGCGGTCGCCGCGGCGGCCGGGGTGCTGCTCCTCGCCGCCGCGCTGTTCGTCCTGCTCACCCTGTCGGTGCTGCGGCTGACCCGGCTGATGGTCCGGCACCGCCCCGCCACGGTCCGCGCCGTCGCGGCGCTGGCCGTGCTCTGGCTGGGCTGCGCCGTGTTCGGGGTGCGGCTCGCCCCCGGCGTGCCGGTCGCGGACCGGGCGGCGACCACGCTGGTCGCGGCGCACGCCGGCCAGGTGCGGGCCGGCCTCCACGACCGGGAGGCATTCGCCGGCGAGGCGGCCACCGACGCCTTCCGGGACGTCCCCGGCGACCGGCTGCTGACCGGGCTGCGCGGCAAGGACGTGCTGGTCGCGTTCGTGGAGAGCTACGGCCGGGACGCGGTCGAGGACCCGGAGTTCGCCCCGCAGGTCGACGCGGTGCTCGACGACGGCTACCGCCGGCTGCGGGCGGCCGGGTACGACGCCCGCAGCGGCTTCCTCACCTCCCCCACCTTCGGCGGCGGGAGCTGGCTGGCCCACGCCACGCTGCTCTCCGGGCTCTGGATCGACAACGACCAGCGCCACCGGGACCTGTTGGCCGGGGACCGGCTGACCCTCAACGGCGCGTTCCACCGGGCCGGATGGCAGACGGTGGGTGTCATGCCGGCGGCCACCCAGCCCTGGCCGGAGGGGAAGTTCTTCGGCTACGACCGCTACTACGACGCCGAGAAGCTGGCCTACCGCGGCCCGAAGTTCAGCTACGCGCCGATGCCCGACCAGTACACCCTCGCCACCTTCCAGCGGCTGGAGCGGGACCGGCCGCACGCCCCGCTGATGGCGGAGATCCCGCTGGTCTCCAGCCACTCCCCCTGGTCGGCCATCCCGAAGCCGGTCGGCTGGGACGCGGTCGGCGACGGCTCGATCTTCCACGACGCCGCCACCAGCACGGGCGGCAGCCGGGACGTGGTGCAGCGCGACGCCACGCAGATCCGCGCCGACTACCGGCGTTCCATCGAGTACACGCTCGACACCCTGGTCTCCTACGTGCTGACGTACGGCGGGGACGACCTGGTGCTGGTCTTCCTCGGCGACCACCAGCCGGCCGCGGCGGTCACCGGTGAGGGCGCCAGCCGGGACGTGCCGATCACCGTGGTGGCGCACGACCCGAAGATGTTCGACCGGATCGCCGGCTGGGGCTGGCAGGACGGGCTGCGGCCCGGGCCGCGGGCCCCGGTGTGGCGGATGGACACCTTCCGGGACCGCTTCCTCACCGCGTTCGGCCCGCAGGGCGCCCGGTGACCGGTCCGGCGCCGGTCAGGCCGCCGCGCGGCGGTCCCGCGCCCGCGGCACCGGCGTCTCCCGGGGTTCGGACCCCCGGCCGCCCGACGTGCCGGCGCGAGCCAGGCGCATCGCCCGCCGGGCGTTGACCATCGGCTCACACGGGGCGCTCTGGTGGCCGCAGAGCAGGCTGGGACACCGGCCCTCCTCGTCCGGCTCGTGCGCGGCGGCGACGTCGTACGCCGCCCGCCACAGCAGCGGGTCCGTCACGTCGTCCGGCAGGACGGCCTCGCGGCTGGACCGGGTTTGCGTCGTGTCGGTCACGCCGAACCCCTCTCGTCGTCGCTCTCTGTCTGACTGACCCGTCAGGGCCAGGTCAAACCTCCCTCAGCGGGGCGGCGGCGTCCACGAGACGGCGGTCACGCCGGGCCGTCGCCCCCGGTCACGCCGGGTAGGCGTGCGTCTCGGCGGCCTTGACCGCCGCCCAGACCGGCTGGCCGGGGACGAGCCGCAGGTGGGCCGCCGCGGCGGGGGTGACGTCCGCGGCGACCGTGATCGGGCCGTCGAGCTGGACCCGCAGGTTGTCGCCGTGCCGCTGCACCCCGCCGACGGTGGCCGGCCAGACGTTGCGGGGGCTGCCGTCGGGTCGGGCCGGGTGCAGGGCGACCGCGGCGGGCGGGAAGGCGACGAAGGCATCCCCGACGACCCGGTCCGCCGCGGTGAGGGTCAGCTCGCCGACCTGGACGGTGTGCCCGTCGGCGCGGCCGCGGTGCAGGTTGAGCCCGACCAGCCGGGCCACGTAGTCGGTGCGCGGCCGGGCGGTGACGCTGGCCGCGTCGCCCTCCTGGACGACCCGCCCGTGCTCGACGATGAGCAGCCGGTCGGCGAGCACGAAGGCGTCCAGCGGGTCGTGGGTGACCAGCAGCGTCGCGCCGGAGTGGCCGCCGAGGTGCCGCTGGAGCTCGGCCCGGGTGTCCAGCCGGGTGCCCGCGTCCAGGGCGGCGAGCGGCTCGTCGAGCAGCAGCAGGGTCGGGTCGACGGCGAGCGCCCGGGCGAGGGCGACCCGCTGGGCCTGCCCACCGGAGAGCTGCCGGGGCCGGCGGCGGGCCTGCTCGCCGAGGCCGACCCGGGCCAGCCAGCCCTGCGCCCGGTCGCGCGCGGCCCGCCGGTCGGCGCCGTGCCGGCGGGGGCCGAACGCGACGTTGTCCAGCGCGCTGAGGTGCGGAAAGAGCAGGTAGTCCTGGAACACGACGCCCACCGGGCGCCGCTCGGGCGGAACCCAGCGCCGCCGGTCGGGGCGGTCGAGGTCGACACCGCCGAGGGTGAGGTGGCCGGCGGTGAGCGGGTGCAGGCCGGCCAGCGCCCGCAGCGCGGTGGTCTTGCCGGCGCCGTTCGGGCCGAGCAGCGCGACGACCTCGCCGGCGGCGATCCGCAGCCGGACGTCGAGGTGGAAGGCGCCCCGGTCGGCGACCAGGTGCGCGTCCAGCAGGGGCGGGGCGGTCACGGGGCGCCGACCCAGCGGTCCCGCAGCCCGGCCAGGATGGCGACGGAGACGGCGAGCAGGATGAGGCTGAGCACGATCGCGGCCGGCAGGTCGGTCTCCAGGGCGAGGTAGACGGCGAGCGGCATGGTCTGCGTCCGGCCGGGATAGTTGCCGGCGAAGGTGATGGTGGCGCCGAACTCGCCGAGGGCCCGCGCCCAGCAGAGCACCGCCCCGGCGGCGATGCCGGGGGCGACCAGCGGCAGGGTGACGTGGGTGAACGTGATCCAGCGGCCGGCGCCGAGGGTGGCGGCGGCCTCCTCGTAGCGCGGGTCCGCGCCGCGCAGCGCGCCCTCGACGGCGATGACCAGGAACGGCATGGCGACGAACGCCTCGGCGAGCACCACCCCGGTGGTGGTGAACGGCAGGGTCACCCCGAAGGTGGCGTCCAGCCAGGAGCCGAGCAGCCCGCGGCGGCCGAACACCAGCAGCAGCGCCACCCCGCCGACCACCGGGGGCAGCACCAACGGGACGGTGACCAGTGCCCGGACCAGGCGTCGGCCGGGGAACTCGACCCGGGCCAGCAGCCACGCCAGGGGCACGCCGAGGACGACGCAGAGCAGCGTGGCGAGGGTGGCGGTCTGCAGGGAGAGCCGCAGCGCGGTGAGGACGCCGGGCTGGGCCAGCCGCTGCGGCAGGGTGGTCCACGGGGCGCGGGCGAGCAGCCCGACCAGCGGCAGGACGAGGAAGAGCAGCCCGAGCCCGGCGGGCAGGAGCAGCGCGAGGGGCACCCGGCGCCGGGGCCGCCGCATCGGGCGGGCCGCCGGAGCGGCGGTGTCGCGGGCCGGCACCTACGCCTGCGGGGGCTGGAATCCGGCGGCGGTGAGCACCGCCCGGCCGGCGTCGGAACGGACGTGGTCGACGAAGGCGCGGGCCGCGGCCGGGTCGCCCGCCCGCTTGAGCACGACGATCGGGTAGTCGTTGATCGCGCGCGCCGACTCGGCGAACTCGACCGCGTCCACGTCGGACCCGGCGGCGCGGGCGTCGGTGCGGTAGACCAGCGCGGCGTCGACCTCGCCGAGCTTCAGCTTGGCCAGCGCGCTCTTGACGTCCTGCTCCAGGGTGGCGGGGGTGAACCGGGCGCCGGCCGCGCCGAGCGCCGTGCGCGCCGCCGCCCCGCACGGCACCTGCTCGGCGCACTGCGCGACCTTCACCCCGGGCCGGGTCAGGTCGGCCAGGCCGCTGATCCCCCGGGGGTTGCCCCGGGGCACCGCGATGACGAGCTGGTTGCGGGCGAGGGTGACCGGGCTCTCCGCGGCCTCGCCGGCGTCGGTCACGGTCCGCATGGTCGCGGGTGAGGCGGCGGCGAAGACGTCGGCCGGGGCGCCCTGGGTGATCTGGTTGGCCAGCGCCGAGCTGCCGGCGAAGTTGAAGGTCACCGTCGTACCGGGGTGGGCGGCCTCGAAGTCCCGGCCGAGCCGGGTGAACGTCTCGGTCAGCGAGGCGGCGGCGAAGACGGTGACCCGCCCGCCGCCGGCCTTTCCGGCGGGCGCGCCGCCGCCGCCGCAGCCGGCCAGGCCGAGGGTCAGCGCGGCCACTCCGGCGAGGGCGGCACGGATCCACCGTACGGTCACGGGGTGGTCCTTCCCTTGGGCGCGGTGGCGCGTTCCACCACGACGGTCGTCGACTTGATCACGGCCACCGCCACCGACCCGACCGCCAGGTCGAGGTCGTCGACGGCCTCGCGGCTCATCAGCGACACGATGCGGAACGGCCCGGCCTGGATGTCGACCTGCGCCATCACCGTGTCCTTGACGACCGCGGTGACGATCCCGCGCAGCCGGTTGCGGGCGGACGACAGCTCCGGGTGCCCCGGGGCGCGGACGAACGCGGCCAGGTCGACGCCGTCGATCACCCGGTGACCGTGGTCGTCCCGGCTGGCGGCCAGCCGGCCGGCGTCGATCCAGCGGCGGACCGTGTCGGGGCTGACCCCGAGCAGTTCGGCGGCCTCGCCGATCCGGAACACCGTCACGCGGTCACCCTAACGGGCCGCACCTGCGATAGGGAAGCCGTCTGAACCCTGGCATCCTCAAGCCGACAGACTCAAGATGGACCGCGCCTGCGGGCAGCGGCCGAAGTTCCACCGGCGGGTCGGGTCGACGACGTGCCGGCCCGAGGGCGACGGGCGGAACCGGCGACGCCGGGACCGGGCCCCGGCGTCTCCGCCGTCACTGCGAATCGGGGGTCAGGCGTACCCGGCGGAGCAGTTGCGCGTTGAGCGCGACCACGATGGTGGAGGCGGACATGAGCACCGCGGCGATCGCCGGGCTGAGCGCTATCCCGGCCCAGGCCAGCACGCCGGCGGCGAGCGGGATGGCCACCACGTTGTAACCGGCGGCCCAGGCCAGGTTCTGGAGCATCTTCCGGTACGACGCCCGGGACAGCCGGATCACGCCGGTGACGGCGCGCGGGTCGGAGGATGCCAGGATCACCCCGGCCGACTCGATCGCCACGTCGGTGCCGGCGCCGATGGCCAGCCCCACGTCGGCGCGGGCCAGCGCCGGGGCGTCGTTCACGCCGTCGCCGACCATCGCCACGGTGAGGCCACGGGCCTGGAGCTCGGCGACCGCCTTGTCCTTGTCGGCGGGGAGCACCTCGGCGAAGACCTCGTCCACGCCGGGGCGAAAGCCCAGGTCGGCGGCGACCGCCTCGGCGACCGGCCGGGCGTCTCCGGTGATCATGACGATCTTCTTCACCCCCTGCTCGCGCAGCTCCGCGATCGCCGCGCGGGCCTCCGGCCGGACCTCGTCCTCAAGGGCGAAGCCGGCGGCCACCTGCGGCCGGCCGCCCTGCGGCAGCCGGACCAGGTGCAGCACCGCCGCGCCCCGCGCCGACCAGCCCTCCGCGGCCCGGGTCAGCTCGTCGGGGACCGCCACCCCGAGCTCGCGGAGCAGGGCCGGGCCGCCGACCGCCCAGGTGGTGTCGTCGACGACCGCCTGGACGCCCCGGCCGGTCAGCGACCGGAAGTCCCGGGCCCGGGCCCGCAGGCCGCGGTCCTGCGCCGCCTGCACCAGCGCCCGGGCCAGCGGGTGCTCGCTGTCGGCCTCGACCGCTCCCGCGATCCGCAGCGCCTCGTCCTCGCCGAGCCCGCCGGCCGCGGCCACGCCGGTGACGGTGTGCTTGCCCTTGGTCAGGGTGCCGGTCTTGTCGAACAGCACGGTGTCGACCGTCCGCATCCGTTCCAGGGCGAGGCGGTCCTTGACCAGGATGCCGGCCCGGGCCGACAGCGCCGTCGACAGGGCGATCACCAGCGGGATGGCCAGCCCGAGGGCGTGCGGGCAGGCGATCACCAGCACGGTGACCGTCCGCACCACCGCCTGGCCGAGGTTGCCGGCCACTCCCCAGGCGAGGAACGTGACCACCGCGGCGACCGCGGCGACGTAGAACAGCAGCGCGGCGAACCGGTCGGCGAGCACCTGGGCGCGCCCGCTGGAGGCCTGCGCCTGCGCGACCAGCCGACCGATGCCCGCGAGGGCCGTGTCCTCGCCGACGGCCTCGACGCGTACCCGCAGGGCGGAGTCGGTGGCGACGGTGCCGGCGACCACCCGGTCTCCGACGGCGCGCGACACCGGCCGGGACTCCCCCGTGATCATCGACTCGTCCAGTGCGGCGGCGCCGTCGACGATGCGGCCGTCGGCGGGGACGCGGCCGCCGGAGCGGACCAGCACCACGTCACCGACCCGCAGCTCGGCGACCGGCACCCGCCGGACCTCGCCGTCGTCGACCCGTTCCGCGTCGTCGGGGAGCAGGGCCGCGAGGGCGGCCAGGGCGCCCTGCGCCTGACCGATCGCCTTCATCTCCTGCCAGTGCCCCAGCAGCATGATGGTCACCAGCGCCGCCAGCTCCCACCAGAAGTCCAGGTCGAAGGCGCCCAGGCTGGTGGCGACGGAGGCGGCGTACGCCACCACGAGCGCCACCGAGATCAGCAGCATCATGCCGGGCGTGCGGGCCCGCACCTCCCGGACGCCGCCGACGAGGAACGGCCAGCCGCCGTAGCAGAAGACCACCGAACCGAGGACCGGGCCGACCCACCTGATGCCCGGGAAGTCGATCGAGTAGTCGAACCACTCCATCACCATGTGGCTGGTGGCCACGATCGGCAGCGTCAACGCCAGGCTCAGCCAGAACTTGCGCCGGAACTGCTCGGGGTCGTGCCCCGCGTGCTTGTCGTGCCCGCCGCCGTGGCCGTGGTGCCCGCCCCTCACCGCGTCCTGGTGCGCGGGCGGCTGGTGTTCCTGTTCCATCGAACTCCACCTCCACAAGCACCATATACCCCCCAGGGGTATGAGACAACGTTCGTGGCGTACCCCGGAGGGGTAGTGACCTTCGACCCCTGGGCAAGGGCCATCCTTCCGTGTCCGACCGGCCCGGACCGGAGCAACGGTCGGGAGCACGGAAGGAGACGGCGATGGGAGCTCCGCGGGCGGCGTCAACCGGGATCAACCGGCGGCGTTGCGGGCGACCTGGACGCCGACAAGCCCGGGCAGTGGATGACCCACTGCCACACGCCTACCACGCCGGAACCGGCATGATGGTGGACCTCGCCTACCAGGCCTGACCCGGCCGGCCCGGGCCCCGTCGGCGGGACACCGGCGGGCGGTCCGGGTTAGCCTCGGGGCACGGTCGGCCCGGGGAGCGGCATGAGCAGCCAGACGACGGAGACGGTGATGCCCGCGGCCTTCTTCGGCCACGGCAACCCGATGAACGCCCTCGAGGTCAACCGGTACACCACCGCGTGGCGGGACTTCGGGCGGGCGGTGCCGCGACCCCGGGCGATCCTGGTCGTCTCCGCGCACTGGTACATCGGCGCCACCGCCGTCACGGCCATGCCGCGACCCCGCACCATCCACGACTTCTACGGCTTCCCGCGGCAACTGTTCGACCTGGAGTACCCGGCGCCGGGGCTGCCCGAGCTGGCCGAGGAGATCAGCGACGCCGTGCACCCCACCTGGGTCGGCGCCGACGTGGACTCCTGGGGCATCGACCACGGCACCTGGTCGGTGCTGACGCACGCCTTCCCCGACGCGGACGTCCCGGTGGTGCAGTTGAGCATCAACGCGTTCAAGGGGCTGGACTACCACCTGGACCTGGGGGCCCGGCTCGCGCCGCTGCGGAAGCGCGGGGTGCTGGTCGTGGCCAGCGGCAACGTGGTGCACAACCTTGGCGGGGTGGACCCGCGGCTGACCGACGAGGGCTTCGACTGGGCGCGGCGCTTCGACGACGCGGCCCGGGAGGTCCTGCTCGGCGCGCCGACCGAGGCGGCCCGGCTGGACGGCCACCGCGACTACGACCTGGCCGTCCCGACGCCGGACCACTTCATCCCGCTGCTGTACCTGGCGGGGCTGGCCGACACCGCCGCGGGCCGCCCGGAGGTGCTGGTCGACGGGTACGCGTACGGATCGCTCTCGATGACCGCGTACACCCTGGGGCTCAGCTGCCGGCCGGCGGCGCCGGCGACCGGCGCGCCCTCGCTGCCGGCCGACGTGCCGGCGGACTCGGCGAACATCTGACCGCGGCCCGCACGAGCCGTCGGCGGCGGGCTTCACCGCTGCACCGGCCCGGCGCCGAGCCGGTGCAGCTCGGCCGAGACGGCCGCCGCGGCCACTGGATCGCCGGCCTGATCGGCGCAGCACGATGCCGCCGGCGACGGCACGGTGTCGACGTGTCGGAAAGCCGACCTGGCGACCCGGAGCCGGCGGGTCGCGGCGGTCAGCTGTCGGCGCGCCAGCGGTAGAACTCCCGGGCCGGTCCGCGCCCGGCCTCCGGGTTGTACGGGCTGATGAACGGGCTGAGCTCCGCCATGATCTTGGCGAAGGCCGGCTTCTTGTCGTGGTTGTCCCGAGCGGCCTCGGCCTTCGACGCCTCCTGCTCCAGGAGGTGGACGTAGACGTCGTCGATCGAGTACAGCCAGCGCCCGGTGATGCCCAGCTGGACCGGCAGCGACCCGGCGTCGGACTCGGCGAAGATTCGCGCGACGTCGGGCTCGGCGCCGGGCTTGATCCGACCGACGATCACGATCAGCGTCGTCTCCGCCGGCGCCTCACCGTCCGACACCCACCGGTAGAACTCCTTCGCGACGGAGTCGGAGGGGTTCTTCCAGTACCTCGGGTACGGCGTCACGTACGGGCCGATGGCCTCGGCGATCTGCTGGAACGCGGGCAGCCCACGGGTCTGGCCCGACACCTTGGGGTCCTGCTCGCGCTCGATGACGTGGATGTAGAGGTCCTCATGGGAGAGCAGGATCCGCCCGATCACCCCGAGGTCCTGCGGCCGGGTCGTCTTGTCGTAGTAGCCGAAGACATCCCCGACGATGTTCTCACTGCCCGGAACCATGTGACAGACGATCACGTTTCGGAAGACCATGACTGCTCCTCGGATGAGTTTGACGGTGACTGAGTGGACAGTGATCCCTTGTGAGCGAACGGGTCAGGCGGTGAACCGGACCGGAAGCTCCAGCAGGCCACGGAACGGCGACGCCGCCGGTAGCCGGCGCAGCTCGGCGACCGGCACCCCGAGCCGCAGCTCCGGTAGCCGGCGCAGCAGCGCCCCGATGCCGATCTGCGCCTCCATCCGGGCCAGCGAGACCCCCAGGCAGTAGTGGACGCCGTGACCGAAGCCGATGTGCGGGCCGCGCTCGCGGCAGAGGTCCAGCCGGTCCGGGTCGGCGAAGTGCGCCGGGTCGTGGTTCGCCGAATTGATCACCACGCCGACGATGGCGCCGCGCGGGATGCTGACGCCCTGGTACTCGACGTCCTCGGTGGCGATCCTGGGGCTGGCCACCGGCAACGGGCCGTCGAACCGGAGGAGCTCCTCGATCGCCGAGGGCAGGAGCTCCGGCGAGGCGCGGAGCAGTTCGAGCTGGTCGGGATTGGTCAGCAGGGCCACCGTCGCGTTGCCGATGAAGTCCGCGGTGGTCTGGTGCCCGGCGAACAGCAACAGGAACGAGGTGGTGACGAGCTCCGGTTCGGAGAGCTTCCCGTCGTGGTCGCAGGCCTCGATCAGCGCACTGATCATGTCGTCGGCGGGGTGTGCGCGCTTGGCCTGCACCAGGTCGGCGAAGTAGTGGTGCAGCCGCAGCTGGGCCTCCTGCACGGCCGCCCGGTCCTCCTGGGGACTACGGCCGGACGACCCGGACGTCCTGATCACCTGGGTCCAGTCCAGGACCCGGTCGTGGTCGGCCTCCGGTATCCCGAGCAGTTCGCTGATCACCCTCATCGGCAGCGGGATCGCGAAGTCGTGCATCAGCTCGGACTGGCCCTGCGGGACAATCTTGTCGAGCAGGTCGTCCACGATCTGCGCCACCCGGGGTCGCAGCGCCTCGATGCGGCGCGGCGCGAACGCCTGCGACACGATCCGGCGCAGCCTGGTGTGCTCCGGTGGGTCCGAGTTGAGCATGTTCTTGTTCAACCCCTCGGAGTTCGGCCCGAAGATCCGGAGGTAGTGCTGGTCGGGGCCGTACAGATCCTTGGAGAGCCGGGGGTCGGTCAGCGCCGCCTTGGCGTCGTCGAAGCGGGTGATCAGGTACGAGTCGAAGCGCGGCGAGCTGACCGGGCAGACGGGCTTGTCGGCCCGCAGCTGCGCGAAGGCGGGGTAGGGGTCGGCGGCGAACTCGTCGGTGTAGAGCTCCGACGCGGGTACGGCATCGTCGGTCATCGCAACTCCTCCGGCTCGCTCCGCACGCTGTGCAGAACCTGGTAGGTGTGCCGGTACGCGGATTCGCGAAGCTCGCGGATCATGCGCAGCAGCCGGTCGCGTTGCTCGCTGCGGCCGAAGGCGTCCAGCCGTTCGCGGTCCGCCCAGTCGCTGATGATCAGGTAGCTGCGCGGGTCGTCGGCGTCGCGGACCAGGTCCTGGTGCAGGCAGCCGTCCAGCGTGCGGATCTCCTCAGCCGCCGAGCGCCACTCCGCCTCGAACCGTTCCTCGCAGCCCTCCCTGGTACGCATCGCGAGCACGGTCCGTACGGTCGTCATCGCACGCCTCCGAAGACCAGTTGCAGGTTCTTGCTGAGCGCGTCGGCGTCGATCGGCTGGCTGCGGAACCCGACGTGCCCGTCCGGACGAACCAGGTACAGCGCGGTGCCGGCGACTCCGTACGCGGCCCGGAACTCGCCCCCGGCGTCCCGCACCACCGGCGGGTCGAGCAGCCACGGCGCGCGGGCGTCCGGGCTGAGCAGCAGGTACACGTCGATCTGGCCGGACGTCTGCCGGCGGACGTCGGCGCACAGCTTCCCCACCGCGGCCAGGGTCCCCTCGTCGGCCGAGCCGTCCGCGTAGACCAGCAACGTGTGCCTGGTGCCGCGGGTCAGGTCGTGCAGCCGCAGCGGATGCCCGACGCCCCGTCGCTGCAGGCCGCCGACGTCGGGAGCGCGGTCGCCGGGCCCGGGACCGGCCCGCAGGGCGTCGGGAGCGGAGAGCGACTCGCCGACGAGCGGGCTGTCCGAGTAGCTGAGCAGCATCGACATCTCCTGCAGGAACTGACGCTTCAGGTCGTTGCGGTCCAGCTCGTCGGTGAAGGCCATCCGCACCGCGCGCCCGACGATCTCCTCGCCCTCCGGGCGCCGTTCGGTCTCGTAGCTGTCCAGCAGCCCGGGCGCGGCGATCCCCCGCACCGCCAGCGCCAGCTTCCACGCCAGGTTCCAGGCGTCCTGGATCCCGGTGTTCATGCCCTGACCGCCCGCGGGCGGGTGCAGGTGCGCCGCGTCGCCGGCGACGAACACCCGGCCGGCGCCGTACCGGTCCACGATCCCGTGGCTGATCCGGAAGACCGACGACCAGCGCAGGTTCGACGCGCGGGTGCCGGCCGGGGCCAGGTGGTCGATGGCGGCCTGGATGTCGGCGAGGGTCGGTTCGGCGAGCTCCTCGCTGAACCCCGGCGGGGCGTCCTTCCCGCCGGTCTCGGCGAAGAACCGGGGCGGCGCCAGCGTCGCGATCCGGTACCGGGACTCGCCGCGCAGCGGGACGCAGACCAGCATCCCGTCCATCCGGCCGTCGGTCTCGTGCATGAACCGGAGCAGGTGACCCTCCGGCATGTCCCAGTCCACGTCCACGTCACCGAGCATGAACAGCTGCGGGAACCGGCCCAGCCCACCCGAGAACGTCAGCCCGAGCAGCTCGCGGACCCTGCTGTGCGCGCCGTCGCAGCCGACCAGGTACTTCGCGCGTACCGTCTCCTCGCCGCCGCCGGTCGCGACGGTGGCCAGCACGCCGTCGTCGCCCTCGGTGAACGCGATCAGCTCGGCGCCGCGTTGCGGGCGCACGCCGAGGGTGGCCAGCCGTTCGGTGAGGATGCGCTCGGTCTCGTACTGGGGCAGGCCGAGGTGCGCGTACGGCAGTTCCGGCAGCTCCCAGCTCATCCGATGGGTCTGCACGCCGTTGACGAACACCATGTTCCCGGTGAGCCAGATCCCGCCGTCCATCGCGTCCCGCACGATGCCCTGGTCCGCCCAGATCTCCATCGTGCGGCAGTGGATGCCGATCGCCTTGTCGGCCTGGGCGGGCGGGGTGGCCTGCTTCTCGATCACCCGGCACTCGATGCCGCGCCGGGCCAGCTCGACGGCGGCGGTCAGCCCGGTGGGCCCCGCTCCGACGATGAGTACGTCCGTTGTCGTGTGCACGTCGATCTCCTTGCCCGTACTCGGGCCTCGCCTGCTTTCGGGATGGGCCACGTCGTGGAAGAGGCGGCGCCGGATGTCGAGGAGGAACGGCGCGATCGGCCCGGCCTCCTCCTGCGCGTGTGCCGGGTTGCCGATCCAGCGGTAGAACTCCGCCTCGCCGCGCCATTCGGCGAAGATGTGGTGGACGTCCGATCCGGGCTCGCGCAGCAGGTCCTCGCGCAGGTACCCCGGCACCTCCGCCATCCGTGCGGCGACCTCGGCGTACCCGCGCTCGAACTCCGCCAGCCGGTCGGCCGGCACGGTGAGCTCGATGTCCACGAAGATCTTCGATCCCCTGCCGTCGGGGTTGCGCATCACCCGGTAGTTCTCCGCCCCCGATGTCTCGCGGAGAGGGCGGATCGCCTCGGCGAAGCGCGCGGCCACCGGTCCGTTCTCGTAGTCGTGCAGCGCGGACTCGTCGGCCCACTCGGTGACGACGACGAACGAGCGCGGATCGTTGGCGTCGAGCAGCAGCTCCCGCCGGAGGCTGCCGGCGAGCCGGCTGAGCTGACCGGCGGCCGTTCGCCAGGCGGATTCGACGGCGGATTCGCACCCCGGGCGCACCCGTAGCCGGGCCATCGCCCTGATCATGAATTCTCCTTGGATCGCCTGCGGGAGACGATCGGGCTGATGACCCCGCCGTAGCCGCGCGCACTGACCAGGAAGACGTCGACAGCCATCCGGCAGGACTCGCGTACGACGAGCAGCAGTTTGCGGATCATCACGGATCTCCTTCCTGATCCCCGCGGAGGTTCTTCCTCCTTGGGCGGCAAGGGCTCCACCGGTGCCGCCCGGACCACGACGACGTCGTGCTGCGACCCTGCCGGACGACGCGTCACGCCGCCGTCACCGGCGACCGGTGTCGAGTCCACGGCCGTTGACGCCGCAGGGACGGGCCGCGGCACAGTGGAGCCCCGCGACAACGCGTCGACCATTGTCATTTTCGGCAGCGGGGCGACCGCGTCCTGTGAGGACACTCGGTGGCCAGCCACCAGCGGCTCCGGCGGCGCCGACAGGCGGGGCGGGCCGGGATCGTCCGCGACGGACCGGGCGCCGCTACGCCGGCGCGAGCACGTCGCTGATCAGCGCGCACATCGCCGCGGACGGTTCGAGCTGCAGCTCGCGCAGCAGTAGATCGCGGTAGGCCAGGAAGGCGTGCAGCGCCTCGTACGCGTTGCCTTCCCCCAGGTGCGTCGCGACCACCAGCTGGTGCGGCGCCTCGCGCAGCGGATCGGCCGCCATCGCCTCGAGCGCGGCCTGCAACGCCTCGCCGTGCTCACCGGCGCGCAGGTGGGCCCGGGCCAGCTCGTCGAGCAGGTGCAGCCGCAACCGTCTGAGCCGTTCCCGCTCGACCAGCACCCAGTCGTCGTACCAGCCGGGCAGCAGGTCGTGACGCCCGGCGGCGAGGACCGCCGCCGCCGGGCGCGGGTCACCGCCCTGGCTCACCCGGGCGGCGACCCTGGCCAGCTCGTCGACGTCCAGGTCGACCACCGGGTGCAGCCGGACGGTGTCGCCGACGGTGACCACCGGGCAGATCGGATCCCGGCGCAGCCGCCACAGCGCCGTGCGCAACGAGGAGAGCGCGCGCTCCTCCGAAACCTCCGGCCACAGCAGGGCCGCCAGCTGGGTACGGTTGGCCCCCGGGCGCAGGCCGATCAGGGCGATGCTGCGTTGCAGGCCGCGCGGCACCACCACGGTCCGCCCGCCGTGCAGCAGCCGGAAGCCGCCGAGCAGCAGGAGGCGGATCCTCGGCTGGACGTCGGACACCGACCGTGGTCGGGTGCTGCCTGTCGCGGACAACCTCTCCTCAGCGGTCACGATCGAACCCCCCTGCACCGGGACCCTGGTCGGCGAGAGCCGCCCTGGCGGAGTGGCCGGTCCACGACGCCACTGTCGGGCGGCCCGCTGGCGCCCTGACCGCGAACGACATCGCGCCGAGGATGACGAACGCCGTCATCGTCACCACACCGCGTCGATGCGCGGTCGGCCGTCCGACCGCCGCCCGGACCGATGAGATGGGGCTTGAGCTGCCCGAGGTCCGCTCGCCTCAGCTGGGAGTCTGCGGGATCGGCGTCACTCCAGCGTCATCGTGCGCCGACATCCGTGCGCTTCCGGTGACGGTCCCTTGACGCCCGCCGCCGCCCTCGTCCCGCCGCCGGACTCGGGTCGCCCTCCGCGAAGTTCGTACTGGAGACAGCGGTTTCAGGGTGGTTGTCCAGGTACTGCCGATCCCTGGACAGGCCCTGCATGGATCTCCGCGCTCGGCGGCGGCAGGCTTGCCCAGCCGAGCGGAACGTACTGACCAGGGGGTTTGTTGTGGGTGACGTGAACGTGACGGATCTGAGGGGAAAGCTCGCCGTGGTGACCGGCGCGAGCGATGGTCTCGGCCTCGGCCTGGCCGTACGCCTGGCCCGCGCCGGGGCCGAGGTCGTGCTGCCGGTCCGCAACCCGGCCAAGGGCGCCGCGGCGGTCGAGCGGATCCGCGCCGCCGCGCCGGGAGCCGTTGCTTCGACCCGGGAGCTGGACCTGGCCTCGCTCAGTTCGGTGGGCGCGCTGGCGGACACGTTGAACCGCGAGGGCCGGCCGATCCACCTTCTGATCAACAACGCGGGCGTGATGACGCCGGCCACCCGGCACACCACCGCTGACGGACTGGAGCTCCAGTTCGGCACCAATCACATCGGTCACCTGGCCCTCACCGGGCGGATCCTGCCGCTGCTCCGCGCCGGCCACGCCCGGGTGACCACCATGTCGAGCAGCGCCGCCCGCTCCGGCAGGATCAACTGGGACGACCTGCAGAGCACGCGGAAGTACTCTCCGATCCGCTCGTACGGCCAGTCGAAGCTGGCCAATCTGCTCTTCGGCCTGGAACTCGACCGGCGCAGCCGGGCGGGCGGCTGGGGCATCGTCAGCAACGTCGCGCACCCCGGCACGACCTTCACCAACCTGTACGCCTCCGGCCCGAACCTCGGCCGCAGCCGGCCCTCGCCGTACGAGTCGATCATCAGGCGGCTCTCGCGCTGGGGGGTGCTCGTGCAGACCGTCGACCGGGGTCTCCTGCCCGCCCTCTATGCGGCGACCAGCCTGCAGGCGCTGGGCGGACGGTTCTACGGGCCCGACGGGCTCGGCCAGTTCACCGGCGGCCCGACCGAGCTGGCCGTCTACCGGTCGGCCCGCGACGAGGCCGAGGCGGCGCGACTCTGGGACGTGTCCGAACGGCTGGCCGGGGTCGAGTTCGCCACCGTCTGACCGACCTTCGTCCGCCGCCGCCACCCAGAGGAGAACCACGATCATGGACCGGGCCCAACTCGCCAGCTTCCTGAGGTCGCGGCGCGCCGCGCTGCAACCCGAGGATGTCGGCCTTCCCCGGGGACGGCGGCGGCGGACCGGCGGGCTCCGTCGCGAGGAGGTCGCCGCTCTGAGCGACATGTCGACCGACTACTACAGCCGGATCGAGCAGGAACGCGGCCCGCACCCGTCCGAGCAGATGCTCGCCGCGATCGCGCGCGGCCTGCGCCTCTCGCTCGAGGAGCGCGACCACCTGTTCCGCCTCGGCGGCTACGCCGTCCCGCTGCGGGCCCTGCGCGGCGACCACCTCAATCCCGGGATGATGCGGATCCTCGATCGGCTGGAGGACACCCCCGCCCAGGTGGTGAACCTCCTCGGCGAGACCCTCAAGCAGACCCGGCTTGCCGTCGCGCTCCTCGGCGACGAGACGGGATACACCGGGCTGGCGCGCAGCCTGCACTACCGGTGGTTCACCGACCCGACCTCGCGCCTGCTCCACCCGACGGACGAGCACCCGGCGCAGAGCCGGCTCATCGCGGCGAACCTGCACGAGGCGTACACCCGGGGCGGCGAGGGATCACGGGCCGCCACGATCGTCGACGCGCTGCTGGCGACGAGCCCCGAGTTCGCCGACATCTGGCGGGAGCACCCCGTCGCGGCCGGCTACTGCGCGCCGAAGCGCCTCCAACACCCGCTGCTCGGGATGCTCGAGCTGCACTGCCAGACCCTGGTCGACCCCGACCAGTCCCAGGCGCTGCTGGTCTACACCGCCACACCCGGCAGCGAGAGCCACGAGAAGCTCCAGCTCCTCTCGGTCGTCGGCGACCAGCGCATCTGACGGGGCGCTTCGCGAGCCCGCTCAGTCGCACATGGTGACCAGCGGCTGCGTCTCGTCGACGAAGTACGTCGAGAGCATCATCGTCTCGACGGTGCCGATGTTGCGCGTTGTGGACGACACCGGGTGGGATCAGGAACGGCTCAACCGCGTGGATCGTCAGGGTGGGTCGGTGTCGAACTCCATCGCCACGTCGCGGCGCTGCGGGAGAGCTTCGGCCACACCGACATCATCGACCTCGGCGACATCTCCACCGCCCGGGCACCGAAGTGGTCCTGCCGATCTGGGTACGACCGATGGGCCCGCTGAACACCCCGATCTTCAATTCAAGATCGTTCGCTGACCGCGCGCTCGATCCGAACGGCCCGACGGCCGGCAACTAGGGACTACTGGCCCATGTCTCCGCGTCCAGGGCGCGGCTACGCTTCGTCCACACGAGCCCTGGCGGTGTCTGGAGGCGAGCCATGGTACGCAGAGGACTTGCTGTTCTGCTGGGTGCGGCGCTGGGGTTCGTGGGGCTGGCCGGGGTTGCGTCGCCGGCCCAGGCGCTGCCCACTCCGTCCGGATACTCGATCACCGGCGTCGACGTGTCCTACTTCCAGGGACCATCGCTCGACTGGGCGGCGGTAGCCCGGGGCGGCGCGAAGTTCGCCTACATCCGGGTCAGCGAGCAGGATGGTCGAGCGGTGTCGCACAACAATCCTGATCCCTTCTACGCCACCAACTATGCCGGTGCCCGGGCCAACGGCCTGTACACCGGGGCGTACCATCGCGCCCGCCCTGACCTGAGCAGCGGCAAGCAGCAGGCGGACGTCCTGCTCGGCTTCGCCCCCTACGTCTCCGATGGACGCAGCCTCCCGCCGATGCTGGACATCGAGTGGCCCCGGACCGAATGGGGCCTGAACGACTGCTACAACATGACACCCGCCCAACTGGTGGCCTGGATCCGGGACTTCGTCACCGAGATCGCGGTACGCACCGGTCGGCAGGCCATGATCTACACCAACACGAACTGGTGGAATCCCTGTACGGCCAGCAGCCAGAGCTTCGCGGCGAACCCGCTGTTCATCGCCAACTACTCGCAGAATCCGCCGCCGTTACCGGCCGGCTGGTCGTCCTTCACCGTTTGGCAGCACGCCGCGGGCACCCCCATCCCCGGCTCCGACTTCTCCACGCCCGATCTGGACGTCTTCAAGGGCGACCAGGCAGCTCTGGCCCGACTGCTCGGCGGTCCCGCGACCAGCCTGCTGGCGACCGTCAACAACCGTTACGTGACCGCGGAGAACGCCGGCGCCTCCGCCTTGATCGCCAACCGGACCGTGATCGGTCCCTGGGAGCAGTTTGACCAGATCGATGTGGGGGGCGGGTTCGTGGCGTTCCGCGCCCGGGTCAACGGCCGGTACGTCACGGCGGAGAACGCCGGCGCCTCGCCGCTGATCGCCAACCGCACAGCGGTGGGGTCGTGGGAGAAGTTCCGAATCAGCACCAACGCCGATGGCACGGTCAGCCTGCTGGCCAACGCGAACAACCGGTACGTGACCGCGGAGAAGGCCGGTGCCCTGCCGTTGATCGCCAACCGGACCGCCATCGGCTCCTGGGAGAAGTTCCGCGTCGTCACGCCGCCGGTCCTTGTCAACCTGCTGGCCAACGTGAACCTCCGGTACGTCACGGCGGAGAACGGCGGCACCTCCGCCTTGATCGCCAACCGGACCGTGATCGGTCCCTCGGAGCAGTTTGACCAGATCGACGTGGGGGGCGGGTTCGTGGCGTTCCGCGCCCGGATCAACGGCCGGTACGTCACGGCGGAGAACGCCGGCGCCTCGCCGCTGATCGCCAACCGCACAGCGGTGGGGTCCTGGGAGAAGTTCCGAATCAGCACCAACGCCGATGGCACGGTCAGCCTGCTGGCCAACGCGAACAACCGGTACGTGACCGCGGAGAAGGCCGGTGCCCTGCCGTTGATCGCCAACCGGACCGCCATCGGCTCCTGGGAGAAGTTCCTCCGGTTGACCAGTTGACCGCCCGTCCAGCCGTGCATCGATCGCCGTTCCGGCCCCCACCGGAACAGGTGGCTCGGCCTGGCGCGGTCATCTGGCAGAGGTCGGCTGGCGGTCGCGTTCCTGTGAGCGTCTGATCTCCGCCTCGGCTTCGGTCCGGCCGGCCCAGACCCCGCTTTCGATGTCGACGCTTTTGCTCGGCTCCAGGTCCTTGTACACCTCGAAGAAGTGTTGGATCTCGAGCTTGTGGAAGTGTTCCAGATCCGTGATGTCGCCGAGGTACGCGAGGCGGGGGTCAGCCGTGGGCACGCACAGCACCTTCGGGTCTGGCCCCTTCTCGTCCCGCATGCGGAACATGCCGATGGCCCGGCATCGGATGAGGCAGCCGGGAAAGGTCGGTTCCTGTACCAGTACCAGCGCGTCGAGGGGGTCGGTGTCTTCGCCGAGGGTGTGTTCGATGAAGCCGTAGTCGGCCGGGTACTGGGTAGCGGTGAACAGGGTGCGATCCAACCGGATCCGACCGGTCTGGCGATCCATCTGGTACTTGTTGCGCGTTCCCTTGGGGATCTCGATGGTGACGTCGAACTCCATGCGGTTGCTCCGCTCTTCGGACCTTCAGTTAGTGACCGGCTATCGGCCCGGTCGGTGATGAACACGGCGATCTCGCTGCCGTGCGAGTGTCGAACAGGACAACGACACGGGCGGGCCAGTAGCTGTAACGACTGGTTCGGCGGGCGAACGCGGGCACCCGAGAGTGTTCCGCCGCGGTTGGGGCCCGCCGGCATCCGACCGACGCGGGACTGCTGCGGTTAGATCAGTTCGTCCAGGAGTGAGGTGATCAACAGAGGTAGGAGCAGGGCGAGTACCAAGAGAAGTACCCGGATGCGGCCGACGCGGCGGCGTATCGCGCGCCAGACCGGCCCCCCGTGCCGCCGGTCCGGACCGGTTGGAGCGTTCAGATCTGGACCGGCGCTGCGAGTTGTCGATCGGGCTGAAGATGGCCGCCTTCGGTTTCCCAGACGGCTACGTCGTCGCCGTATCGTGCCAACCGTCGCGAGGGATCCCGTGGGCCTGTGACGATCACCAGCGCGGCCCCCGGGGGGTCGTGAACCAGCCCAGCCGCACCGTGGCGCCGCCGACGCCGATCCGGCACGGATGCCTGTCCCAGGCCGCCGGCTGGTCCTCGGCAGAGCGGATCAGGAGATCCGTCCCTCCGGTACGCCGGCGCCCGGCTCGGCGGTGTCGGCGGTGCGGTCTGGACGGGTGATGGTGGCGGTGGTGTAGGGGGGTGCCGTGCCTGCGGGTCAGCAGCCGCACCTGGATGATGCGCCGCATGGTGGCGTGCATGGTCTCGAGCAGCACGCCGAACACTGCG
This sequence comes from Micromonospora kangleipakensis, assembly GCF_004217615.1. NCBI lineage: Bacteria > Bacillati > Actinomycetota > Actinomycetes > Micromonosporales > Micromonosporaceae > Micromonospora > Micromonospora kangleipakensis. The sequence continues at coordinate 5,469,647 of NZ_SHLD01000001.1, forward strand.
GCGAGCAGCAGCGCGACTCCCATCGGCAGTTGCCCGCCCGGCGGTGGCGGTCGGGCGGCATCGACCTGACCGGGCAGTCAGGCGGACAGGTTGGCTGCCGTTCCTGGCGCGAGCTGCTCGGAACCGTCGATGATCGCCTGAGCCAGGTCGGACAGCCGCCGGTTGTGGCTGCGGCCGCCGTTGCGCAGCAGCGCGAAGGCCTCCCCCACGTCGACCTGGAGCGCTCGGCGAGGACACCCTTGGCCTGCTCGATCAGGACCCGGCTGTTGAGTGCGGTCTGCAGCTGTTCGGTGGGGATGTCGCAGCGGTGGATGGCGCGGTGCTGGAGCAGCCCGATGGTGGCCACGGCGAGTGCCTGACCGATGCGGAGCTTGCCTTCGTCGAGTGCGCCCAGGTGGGTGTCGAAGAGGTTCAGCACGCCGATCACCTCGGAACGCAGGCGCATGGGCAGGGCGTGGACCGCAGCGAACCCGACCTCGGCCGCGGCGGCGGTGAGCCGGGGCGGCTCAACCTTGCTGCGATGCAACCTCGACAGGTGACATGGCGGCTGGGTCGATGTCGAGCGTCCTGAGTAGTGAGTCGTTCTTGTACGTGTCGACGAGCCGGGGCAGTTCCCGGTCGACCCAGTCGGCCCTGGCGTGCAGACCTCTGGACCGCAGCGTTGCAATGATCTCGGTTTTTTCGATGTGCATGGTATGTATCCTCATCTTCGTCGCGTGGATGGTGGCATGAAGGCCCAGCAGCGCGGCTGTGTGGCCAATGGACGGTCCGCTGACGCGGGCGACGACCGGCACGCCGCAGCCCCGCATACCGCACGTCCGCCCCTGGTGACACCGGCGGTGTCCGCCAGATAAGCCCGACCACCATGCCCCTTCCACCGATGGAGGCCGGCATCAACGGACTTTCACGGCGCCGGGGTCTTGGGCGACACCCGTACCGTACGCCGACGGCCAGGTCATCCCCTCGGCCGGCTGCACGTCCCGCTGGTGCCGTCAAGATCAGGAGCGAAGTTGTGGGGTGAGGTCGCCCCGCGTCAAGACGGCGAGGCCGTCCTGCTCGATGCGTACGACCAGAGCGCGCGCCCAGGCGACGAGACCAGCCACGTCCACGCCGTGTGGCGCAGCGTCGGCGTAGCCTTCCACACGGTCCGCGGCGCGCCTCAAGAGCTCCGCCGCCCCCACTGCGTTACCTCGCCGCGCGTGTGTGAGGCCCACGGCGAGTTGGGCCAGCCCCCGCCATAGCTCACGTTCGCCCCCTGGGGCAGCCTTCCAGGTGCTCTCCAGTACCTCGTGCGCCTGAAACGCTCGGCCCGCGTCGAGGAGTCGCTGCGCCTCGGTGAGCGTCTCGTCCGGAGATAGCGCGAGATCGTCGGGAACGCCTTCGACCCCAGCCGCGCCGCGGGGTAGGGGTCGACCCAGTTCGTCACGTGGGCGGGCGTTGCGCGGGCGCCCCGCGACATCCCTGTCGCGCTCACGGTCACCGGCTGAACTCACCGTTTCGGCTCCGGAGCAGCCCACCGGCGGTGCGAGACATGACGGTGAGACCACGAGCCCCCGCCCTCGGAACCTTCCCGACCGGCAAACCAGCATGACGGAACCGCGGGACCCCTTCGCGACGACACGGTCGCCCCCTTCAACGCTGCCCGGTGCACCTGATCGCAGCAGCCCACGCCTGTTGCAGGCCCAAAGCACGAGGCGAGCGACGACGTCATCACACTACGCCGAAAGTACGACATGCGAGCGGCGGAGGCGCTGTCGGCGGATAGCCATGTCATGGCGCCCTGGAGGCCGGGCCAACAACGCTGCGCCCTGGTGTGGTCACAGAGGGCCTGCTCATCAGCGGCTGCCGCGGCGCGCGCCCACGTGGGTTCGAGCGGAAAAGGCTGCTGCGCCCGACGGCCGGGCGGGTGCCGCAGCCGCCGTACGGCCACCTCGGCCCGAGCCCGACTGCGGCGATGACGTCCCATGCGGTGACACGGATCCGGTGTGAGGCATGGCGGAGGAAAGTGGCTTCGGCTTCCGACGTGAACGGCCGTGCCGTGACGTGTCGGTCACGGCCGGATGGTCGACCGGTGGTGTGACGAACGAACGTTGACCGGGGGCGAGTTGGGTGAGCAGCGGATGGCCGGGCCGCAGTCGGGTGGTCGTCGGCGCGATGCCCGCCTTGCGGGCCAGCTCGCGCACGTCGCCGACCTGGTCGTCGGTCATGAGCGTGACAACTGTGCCGTGCGCGCCGGCACGGGCCGTTCGGCCGGAACGGTGCAGATACGCCTTGTGCTCCACCGGCGGATCAGCGTGGATGACGAGGGTGACGCCGTCGACGTGGATGCCGCGGGCCGCGATGTCTGTGGCGACCAGCGTCTTCGCGCTGCCTTCGGAAAAGGCGAGCAGGTTGCGGTCGCGCGCGGATTGGGCCAGGTTGCCGTGTAGCTCCACGGCCGGCACCCCGGCGGCGACGAGCCGGCGGGTCAGTGTCTTCGCCCCGCGTTTGGTGCGGGTGAACACCAGCGTGCGACCCGGCGCGGCCGCGAGATCGACCAGGACGGGAAGCCGGTCGTCATGGCTCACATGCAACAGGTGGTGCGACATCGCCGCGACCGGTGACAGCGACGAATCGACGCTGTGGGTGACCGGGTCGGTGAGGAACCGGCGCACGAGGACTTCGACCCCGGCGTCGAGCGTCGCGGAGAACAGTAGCCGCTGGCCGGATCGCGGGGTCTGGTCCAGTAGTTGCCGAACCACGGGGAGGAAGCCGAGATCGGCCATGTGGTCGGCCTCGTCGAGCACCGTGATCTCGACCGCGTCGAGACGTGCGTGGCCCGTCCTGAGATGGTCGGCGAGCCGGCCCGGGCAGGCCACAAGGATGTCCACGCCCGCGCGCAGGCCGGAGACCTGGGGGTTCGGGCTCACCCCGCCGAAGACGGTGAGGGTGCGTAGCGACAGCGTCCTGGCCAGCGGGGCGATGGTCGCCTCGATCTGGGTAGCGAGTTCGCGGGTGGGAGCGAGGATCAGCGCACGCGGACGACCGGGCCGCCGCGGCGAGGTGCTGGCAGCCAGCCGGGTCAGCACGGGCAAGGCGAATGCGTAGGTCTTGCCCGAGCCTGTTCGGCCCCGGCCGAGCACGTCGCGTCCGGCGAGCGTGTCGGGCAGCGTCGCCGTCTGGATCGGGAACGGCGTGGTGATACCGCCGGCCGCAAGCGCCTCGGTGAGCGCGGCGGGTACGCCGAGGTCGGTGAACGTGGTGGACGTAGACGAAGGTGTGGTGTGGGGGCGGCGTGCCGCCATGAAATCTCCGAACGTGGAAGGGTCGTCCTGCCCGGCGCAGACCTGAGCGGTCGCGGCGCGTGGTGGTCGACGTCAAACCCGGCCCGAGGCAGAACGATGCGAGCCGTGTACCCAATCTACCCGCGCCGGCGAGTTACTTGGGCGCCTGCGGCGTCCAGGTTGCCCGTCCTGAACCGGCGGGTGGGGGACGGGAATTTAACGCTGTGGTGGCCGGTTGCATCGGTTGGTGGTGTTTTTGCGTGTCTGTGGTGATCTGTGACGCCCGCGCGTCAGGTGCCGCGGGCGTTTGTCATCTCCTCCTCCCGACGGGTTGACGCTGCCGGCCGACGACGGCCCAGCGGGCTCGCATGGCGCGGGCCCCACTCCGAAGAGGGAGACAGTTATGGCACAGGGAACTGTGAAGTGGTTCAACGACAACAAGGGCTTCGGCTTCATCACCGTCGACGACGGCGGTAAGGACGTCTTCGTCCACTTCTCCGAGATCCGCAACGACGGCTTCCGTAGCCTTGACGAGGATCAGCGCGTGGAGTTCGACATCACGCCGGGCGCCAAGGGTCCACAGGCGACCGCGGTGCGCGTCCTCTGATCGCTCTTTACGCTGCCGTCGTGAGCTTCGATCGACCAGGCTCCCGGCCGCGGTGGCGGGTGCCCAGATTCCTGCAGCCGCACCTGACGACACCGCCCGACTGAGCTGGCTGTCGAGAAATCCCGCTGGGCACGCGGGCGTGCGCGAGCCCAGTCCCCAGCGCCTCGCCGCTAAACGCTCTCCCGTGACGCCGGCGGCGTAGGGGCGCCTCAAGCGACGGTCGGCTCACTGCGTCATCCGCTGGTGGGCCGACCGTCTCCTCCCCCACGACGCCTGGATGGCGACCTGCCCTGCAGGTGAGCAAGCATGCACGGCGGGGGCGCAAATGCGATAGACAGTACCAATTGTCTTTGCCACGTCAGTTCGCACGTCCGACGGCCGTGCCATTCGTTCAGTGGCCGGTCGGCGGGATCGACGAAGGTTTGTCCGCGTGCTTGGCCTTCTTCGCCGCCCGCTTCTCCTTCAAAGTCTTGCCCTGCTTCTTCACATTGCTCTTCTGGTGAGACTTGTCCGCCATAACGGCCCTTCCCTCGCAACGTCAGGATGGTGGATCGGCCGCAGGTCGGCGGCGACTTCGATGTCCGCGCCAAGCGCGATCTGCCGGACGGAACACGTGGACAACAGGCGATGCCTGGTCGATTGGCCACCCTGAGCCAAGAAAATTATGGTCAGACGACCATGTCCATAGCCTAGTCCTCGGTAGCACGCGGGCCGCGCGGGGCCGTTGCGCCCCACACTTGCGATTCCCTCGACGGCCCGGTCGTCACCGCGGCGCGTTCTCCCGGACCATCCCAGTGCCGACGGGCGTCATGGAGAAGACCATCGCTGCCCGGTACGCGGACGGGATGTTCGAGATCACCGCGAAGGTCGGCGACATCATGCCGGGCGCGAAGGAGATCCCGATCAAGGTCGAGAACGGGGAAAAAAGCTGATCGGTTGGAACGGCTCTCGTTTCAGGCCCACCCGGTCGTCCAGGACGCCGGCCGGCGGCTGTTCCACGAGGGGCGATCCGCCGACCGCTTCTAGTTGCTGAGGTCCGGGCGCGTCGATTTGGACATGGGCGTACCCGATCGCGGTGACATCCTCATCGAATGTGCGGCCGCGACGGCCGGCAGCGATGCGCGAGTCAACAAGGGGCAGCGGCAGGCGGTCAATCGGTGGTGTTGGTCTTCGCTCTACGACCTCCGACAACCTGGCGACGGCCTGGCCCAGGGGCCGGCTCCCACGTCGCGAGGTGCAGGGTGCGGCGCTGCAGCCCGGACCGGGCTCGGCCTTCTGCCGAGAGCCGATTTCGCTCGTAGCTATCTTTGTTGATATCGATGACCTGCGCGGTGTCGGGTGGCAGCATGCCGTCCGACACAGCGACGCCCCGTTTCCCGCATTCCTCGCCCTACTGGCCGGTGGTCAGTCATCCCCTGCTGCGGCGTGTCCTGCCCGGATTGGCGTTGTCCGCGCTGGGCGATGGCATGGCGTTGGTTGCGGTGACCTGGCTGGCGTTACAGCTCGCGCCACAGGCCCAGCGCGGCATGTGGATCGCGATTGCCGTAGCTGCATACACCCTGCCCAGTGCGGCCGGCACCGTGATCTTCGGCCGGCTTCTGAGCGGTCGAAGTGGTGCGCAGCTTGCTGGTGGGGATGCGATCCTGCGGGCCGGGGCGCTCGCGGCGATCCCGACCGCCTACCTGATCGGGGTGCTCAACACCGGGCTGTACGTGACGCTGCTCGCCGTGTCCTCGCTGCTGCACTCGTGGGGTTCCGCCGGGCGCTTCACCCTGATCGCCGAGGTCCTCCCCCAACGGCACCACCTGCCGGCCAACGCGGTGCTCACCACCATCGGCGCGTCCGCCACCATCGTCGGGCCTCCACTGGCGGGCATCCTCATCAGCTGGGCCGGCCCGGTGTGGGTCATCGCCGTCGACGTGGTCACGTTCGCCGTCCTGGCCCTCACCTATCGCCTCGCCATTCCCGCTGCCGACCGACCCGAACCAACTGAGGCCGCCGCCTCGCGCACCGCCGGCTTCGGCATCATCCGCCACAACCGGACCCTGCTGGGCTTACTGGCACTGAGCTTCGGGCTCTTCTTCCTCTTCGGACCGGTGTACGTGGCCATGCCGATCCGCGTCGCCGAGGATCTGCACGCCTCGGCAGCAGTGCTCGGGATCTACTACACGGCGTTCGGTATCGGCGGCGTCCTCGGCGGTCTGGCCGCCGGCTACCTGCACCGCTGGTCGCTGTGGCCCACCACCCTCGGCATCGTCATCGGGTTCGGCGCCGCCATGCTCCCGCTCAGCCTGGACGCACCCATCAGCCTGTCGCTGCCGGCCTTCGCCCTCGCGGGCCTGATCTGGGCGCCGTACATGTCAACCACGATGGCGCTGTTCCAGCGCAGCACCACCACCACCAAGCTCCCCCAGGTGCTAGCCGCCAACGGTGCCGTCCTTGTGTTGGCGGTGCCACTGGGCACCCTGCTCGGCGGCCCTCTGGTAGCCACCATCGGCGCCCGAGAGACGCTGCTCCTGTGCGCTGCGGCTACGGTGGCCCTCGGCGTGATCGCAGCCGGTCTCACCATCCTGCGCCACAAACCATCCACAACCGGCGGCGCGTCATCCCCCTGCCGGTCGTCTGACGCGGGCCGAGCCTTGACGTCAACGAACATAGAAGACTGAGCCAGAACGACAGGTGCCGGGTGGCGACGCTGATTGTGCGCCGGTCGGACGGACACCGTCGGACGCAGGACCGTTCACGAAATGATTGACGCGATCGCATGGCCAGCCGCGTTGAAGGTGGGGCCGGGCGTCTGCAGCTCACCTGTCTCCGAGGGCTGGCGGATCGGAAGGGTGAGTGCGTGGAGCTGCGGTACCGAGCACCAGGTAGCCCGGGGTGCGAGGCCGGACGGGCGCCCTCGGCGTATGCGTTGATGATTCCTCGGGTCTGGTTGACGGCCATCTCGCACGGTATGCCGGTGATGAGTCCCATCCCGTCCGAGCGGATATCAGGGCCGCTGCACGGGCGGTGGCCTGCGACGAAGGTCGAATGCTGCTGGATGCCGGGCGAAGGCCCACGTGCTGAGCCCGAGGGCGACCAGACACAGCGTCGCCGGGACGAGGAAGCCGACCTGGTGTCCCAGCGCGGCAACTGACACGGTCGCCACGAGACTTCCGTTGATGGCCGCCACGTTCTCGTGACTGAGGTATATCGACGTCGCCGTGCCGGCACGCCCCACCATCAACCGCTGCGCGAGGTCGATGCCGACCATGACCGTGGCGGCGCCGAACAGCGCGTAGAGGATCTGCAGCAGCATCAGCTGCCCGGGTGTGGTGATGACGACGAGGCCGCCGTAGTAGGCCACGCTCGCGGCACCGCCCACCAGGAACACTGTGCCGCGGCCCCACCGCACGGCGGCGTACGCCATGATCGGCATGAGTACCAGCTCGCACAGCGGTGGCAGCGCCAGCGCCAGCCCGGTCAGTTGCAGCGGGGCGTGCAGGGATACGCGCATCAGGATCGGCAACTGGGACAGCAGCATGATGCGTCCACTGGAGAACAGCACCATGACGACCGCGAGGATCAGCAGTAGCCGCTGACCCCCAGCCGGCCTCGTCCGGACACCACCCCTGTCGCCGATGTTCTCACCCGTGACCGGGTGCGGTGTCGCGGCGGCGATGGTGTCGCCCGCTCGCAGCAGATACCACGACAGCGCGAGACAGGCGAGGCAGACGACCGAAACGACCCGGAAGAGCGGACGTGGCCCGAGATAGGCCAGACCGAGACCGCCGACGCCGAATCCGGTGAACGAACCGATGGACAGCACGATGCGCATCGCGGCGATCACAGCGGTGGAGGTAGCGGTGTCGTTCCGGCGTTCAACGAGGTCGCGGGTGTAGGCCATCAGCTGCACGTTCGGAACGCCGACCACGCAGAAGAAGACGACCCCGACGGCGAGCATGGCCGGGTACGACCGCACGCTCGCCAGGATCGCGTAGCCGGCGGCCAGCCACGCGAGGCTCGCCGAGATGATCACCCGTCGTTCGCCGCCCCGGTCGGAGAAGCGGCCCGTTGTGAGCATCACGGCCATGCCGGCCAGAGCGACGACGGCGAAATTGATCGTCGCCATGGTGTCCGAGGCGCCCAACTCGTCCCGCGCGAACAAGGACAGCACACCGAGTGCCGCGAACGACGCCGTGGAACTGACCAGCATCAGCGCCATCAGCGGCCGGTACGGCGCTACGGCCTGCCACGCAACCACCAACCGACCATCACCGGGCGCCTCCCGCCGAGCGTCCGTCTGCGCCACCACCAACACCTCCGCCCGGCGTGGGACCGGCAGCCACCGGTCCCATCATCTGCCTGCGCGTGACGCTTCGACGACCCGGACTGCCCTTCCAGAATCCTCGGCGCCGCCCCGCCAAGCGACCGCCGAGAGTCCAGTCCGGCGGCTACAGCTCGAACGACACTCCGGTACGGGAAGGTCCGACTGCACCTCAGCCCGCGGCGGTGCGCAACAGGACAGTGAGCTGTTTCAATCTGCGGTAGGCCTGCAACGGCAGTGGGGCGAGGCGGATACCCGATCGGCAGGGAACGTGTCGGTAGTGATCGCTATGGTGTGCCGACTGCCCGCCCAACCGGTGTGTGTCCGCTGTTGGACGGCGCTCCCCGGCGCCCCTGCCGGGGTCGCCACAGCTGGTGCGCGCTGTGGGGGGGCAGCCCGCCGTTGACGTCAGTGCAGGAGGTTCCGCGAGTGGTCAGCAGCCGTAGCTTCGACTTCGTGGGCGGCAGTTCCTCGAAGTTCTGGGAGGTTACCCGCGACGGCGTCGACGTGGTCGTCCGGTACGGCCGGAAGGGCACGACCGGCCAGACAACCAGCAGGACCTTCACCACCGAGGACGCCGCCATCGCGCACGTCGACAGGCTGGTCGCGGCGAAGCTGGGCAAGGGCTACGTCGAGTCCGACACCGTCGACCAACGCCGGACCGCGTCTCGCGCCGGCGGTGAGCCGGCGGTCGCCGATCCGAACACGAGCGCGGTGCCCGTCTCCGACGTCGCGGTAGCCGATGAGGACACGTTCGTGGTGCCGTCCTCGTGGCGTCGCAGCTTTTTTCCCCGCCGGGGCGGTGCCGGCGTGCCAGCGCGCTGGCCTGACGCGGCCGCCCGGGCCAACGCGGCGGCGCTGCTCACCACCCACTCTGAGCGCATCGAGCAGTCCCTACGGCACGGCCAGACCGACCCGGAGGTGGCGGCGGCTGGCCTCGACGTGCTGGCCGGAACGCCGTCCCCGCTGGGGGCAGCGGCGGTCGCCGCCGCCCTGATGGCCAGGGCCACCTGGCGCCAGCAGGACGACCTGCGGGTACTCGCGGATCTGTGGTTGGCCGACCACGATCTGCCCTTCGCCACCGCCGCGGCGGCGGAACTGCTCTCCGTGGGCTGGGACTATCGCGGCAACTACCACAGCGAGGCCGCGCTGCCCCTGCACCGCCTCCGGCCGCACGAAGCCCGCGCGTGGTTGGTACACGAGGCCGGCCTGACGATCGCCGGCCGCGTCCGGGCAGCGCTCGCCGCCGCCTCCCACGACGAGTACGCCGCCAGCCTCGAGGCGCTCGGCCCGTACCGGCAGGGCACCCTGCACCAGCGGGTGGCGGCGACCTTCCTCGCGCCGACCGAGACCGACTGGCATGACGAGGCCGTTGCCGCGGTCACGGCCGCCGGCGACGAGAACCTGGCGGCGGTCCTGCTGACCGTGGTGACCACGCCGTCGCATGCCGCCCGGCTTGCCGACCTCGCCGACGACTACTCGACGGTGCGGTCGGCCACGCTGGTGTACTCGTTCGTCGCCGGGGTCGGCGCTGCGGCGGCGCCCATCCTGGCCCGCTGGTTCGACGACGCCTACGTCGAGGCGGACGGCAAGCGGCGGCTGCTGGCGGCGCTGGCCGCGCTGCCCGGCGACGAGCCGTTCCGGCTGCTGCTCGACCGCTTCGACCGCAAGTACGTGCCGGCCGCCCTGCTCGACGCCGCCGGGCGGTTCCCCGCTCGGGCCCTGCGCCTGCTCGCGGCTGACCCGCGACGCGGCGTGCGCGACCTGCTGCCGGCGCACGCGCTGGCTCACCTCGCCGTGGTCGAGCGGGTGCTGCCGACCCTGTCGGACGACGTGGCCGGCCGGATCCGGGCCGTTCTGGCCGACACCGTCGCGGTGACGGAAGCGCCCACCGAGGCCCTTCCCGAGCTGATGGTCCGTCCCCCGTGGCTGGTCAAGCGGGCGGCTCGCCGGCCCGTCGTGGTGGAGGGCCTGGTCTGCGCCGACGAGCCGGCCATGGTGTGGGCGCCCGGCGAGCGGGACGCCTGGCGTGACGCCACCGGCCACCGCCGGGCCTGGGCCAACCAGGACCGGACCTGGGAGTCGGTGGCCACCCGGGTGCGCAACGGCGCGACCGGCTGGTGGGAGGCGACTGACTTCTTCGTCCGGGCGCCCGAGGAGATCGCCCGCCCGCTGATCCGCGAGTGGCGCGCCCGTGACCTGTGGGATGGTGCCGCTTGGATGCCGATCGTGGTGGGGCGTTTCGAGCTGGACGCCCTGCCCGCCGCCCTCGACGCCGCCCGGCGCAGCCCCGCCACCATCGCCGGCGCCCTGCTCCCCTACACGTCTCCCGAGATCGCAATTCTGATGGCCGACTGGCTCGGCCGGCTCAAGTCGTCGCGGCCGGCCGCGCTGGCCTGGCTGGCCCGGCACGCTGCGGCGGCCGCCCGGGCGCTGGTACCGCCGGGGCTGGGCCGGCCCGGAGTCGAGCGGCGCCGCGCTGAGCAGGCCCTGTGGGCGTTGGCTGGCAACGGGTACGCCGAGGACATCCGCACCGCCGCCAAGCAGTACGGTCCGGAGGCTGCGGCCGGGATCGACCAGCTGTTGGCCGTCGACCCGCTGGACCTTCTGCCGGCCCGGATCCCCCGGCTGCCGGAGTGGGCCGACCCCGCCCGGCTGCCGCGGCTCCGGATGCGCGACGGTTCCGGTGCGCTGCCGCTGCCCGTCACGGCTCACGTGGCCACCATGCTCGCGATGTCGCGCCTCGGCGAGCCGTACGCCGGTGTGGCTGTGGTCAAGGACCTCTGCGAGCCGCACAGCCTGGCCGACTTCGCCTGGGCGCTGTTCCTCAGCTGGCAGGCGGCGGGCAGCCCCGCCAAGGAGAGCTGGGTGCTCGAGGCGCTCGCCCTGGTCGGCGACGACGAGGTCGTACGCAGGCTCGCGCCGGTGATCCGGGCGTGGCCCGGCGAGGGCGGTCACGCCCGAGCCGTCACCGGCCTCGACGTGCTCGCCACGATCGGCACCGACGTGGCGCTGATGCACCTGCACGGCATCGCGCAGAAGGTGAAGTTCAAGGGCCTCAAGGAGCGCGCCAGCGAGAAGATGCGGGAGGTCGCGGCGGGGCTGGGGCTGGAGCCGGAGCAGCTCGCCGACCGGCTGGTGCCGGACCTGGGGCTCGACGCGACTGGCAGCCTCACGCTTGACTACGGGCCCCGCCAGTTCGTGGTGGGCTTCGACGAGCAGCTCAAACCCTACGTACGGGACGCCGACGGTAAGCGCCGCAAGGACCTGCCGAAGCCCGGCGTGAAGGAGACGCTTGCGCCGGCCGCGTACCGGCGGTTCGCTGGCCTGAAGAAGGACGTCCGCACGATCGCCGCGGAGCAGATCCGCCGGCTGGAGCAGGCGATGGTGACGCAGCGGCGGTGGACGGGCGGGGAGTTGCGCCAGCTTTTCGTCGGGCATCCGCTGCTCTGGCACCTCGTCCGGCGGCTGGTGTGGGGCCGGTACGACGAGCAGGGCGCGCTGGTCGGTGCCCTGCGGGTGGCCGAGGACCGCACCTTCGCCAATGTGGATGACGACCCGGTGCTGCTCAGCGATGACGCCGTGGTCGGGGTCGCCCACCCGCTGGAGCTGGGCGGCAGCGTGGCGGCCTGGGGGGAGCTGTTCGGCGACTACGAGATCCTGCAACCGTTCCCGCAGCTCGGCCGGGAGGTACACACGCTGACCGAGGAGGAGCTGACGGCGCACCGGCTGACCCGGTTCGAAGGGATCACGGTGCACGTCGGCAAACTGCTCGGGCTGGAGCGCCGCGGCTGGCACCGCACCGCGCCGGAGGACGCCGGCATCCAGGGCTGGGTCGAGCGCCCGCTGCCCGATGGCGGTGGGGTCGTCATCGGGCTCGACCCGGGCATCGCCGTCGGCGTCGTCAACGAGTTCGCCGAGCAGAAGCTCGAGGAGATCTGGGTGCGGCGCGCCCAGGACCGGTACTGGGACCGGGAGCGGGGGGCGTCGTTCGGCGAACTCGACCCGGTCACCCGTTCCGAGATCATCCGCGACCTCAAGGAGATCACCGCATGAGAGTGGCCGACATGGCCGGGACCGATGCGCCCCGTACCCCGGGTGCGCCCGGCGGCGCCGGCGGCGCCGCGCCGCGGGTGCAGCGGCCGCCGGCTGAGGTGCGCTACGCCGACGAGCTGGCGCGGCTGCGCGCCGACGACACCGCGGAGCGACCGCCCGGCTGGGCGCTGAGTCTGCAGGCGGCTCGGCGGTTTATCGTCGGCGACGAGACGGCGGGCATCCGCCGCAAGTTCGTCGGCGATCCGTCGCTGATCGACCGGGCTCTGGTGACCCTGGCCACCAGCCGAGGGCTCATGCTCGTCGGCGAACCGGGCACCGCCAAGTCGCTGCTGTCGGAGCTGCTGGCCGCCGCGGTCAGCGGCGATTCGACCCTGACCATCCAGGGCGGCGCGGCCACCACCGAGGACCAGATCAAGTATTCGTGGAACTATGCCCTGCTGGTTGCCGAGGGGCCGTCGCCGCGGTCCCTGGTGCCGGCGCCGCTGCTGCGCGGTATGGCGGAGGGCAAGGTGGTCCGGTTCGAGGAGATCACCCGCTGCCCGCTGGAGGTGCAGGACTGCCTGCTGTCACCGCTGTCCGATCGGGTGCTGGCGCTGCCCGAGCTGACCGGCGACGACGCGATGGTGTTCGCCCACGAGGGGTTCAACATCATCGCGACGGCGAACACCCGAGACCGCGGCGTCAACGACATGAGCTCGGCGCTCAAGCGGCGGTTCAACTTCGAGACCGTCTTCCCGATCGCCGACTTGGACACCGAGCTGGCCCTGGTGGCCACCGAGGCGGGGACGCTGCTGCGTCGCTCCGGGGTGACCGCCGAGCCGCGCCGCGACATCCTCGAGGTGCTGGTCACCGCATTCCGTGAGCTGCGTACCGGTCAGACCGTCCGGGGTGACGCGATGGACCGCCTGTCTGCCGTGATGAGCACCGCCGAGGCCGTGTCGGTCGCGCACGCCGTCGGCCTGCGCGGCTGGTTCCTGCGCGGCGAGCCCGGCACCGCCGCCGACCTGGTGTCCTGCCTGGCCGGCACCGCGGCCAAGGACAACCCCGAGGACCTGGCTCGCCTGCGCCGCTACCTCGAACAGCAGATCAGCTGGCGCTCCGGCGGGCATTGGCGGGAGCTGCACGACGCCCGACACCTGCTGCCCGGCTGATGGGGGCGACGTTCATCGGGGTACGCCACCACAGTCCGGCCTGCGCCCGCCTCGTCGTCGACACGATCGAGCAGCTGCGGCCGGCGTACGTGCTGGTGGAGGGCCCGGCCGACATGAACGACCGGCTCGACGAGCTGCTGCTCGACCATGAGCTGCCGGTCGCGGTGTTCACCAGCTACCGCGACGCCGACCGGCAGCACGCCTCCTGGGCGCCGTTCTGCGCGTACTCCCCGGAGTGGGTGGCGCTGAGCGCCGGCCGGGAGGTCGCCGCGCAGGTGCGTTTCATCGATCTGCCCGCCTGGCATCCGGCGTTCGCCGGTCGGCGCAACCGGTACGCGGACGCCGAGCAGCGCTACGCCGACGTCGTGGAGCGGTTGTGCCGCACCTTCGCCGTCGACAACGTCGACACGTTGTGGGATCACCTGTTCGAGGTGCCACCAGCCGACGATCTCGCGGAGCGGCTGGCCGTCTACTTCGACCTCGTCCGGGGCGAGTCGGCCGCCGGGCCGCAGGACACCCAGCGGGAGGAGTACATGGCCCGCTGGGTGCGGGCGGCGGTGGCCGACGCCGGCGATCGGCCGGTCGTGGTGGTTACCGGCGGTTTCCACCGGCCGGCGCTCATCCGGCTCACCGCTCAGGGCGGCACCTCGGACACGGTGTGGCCGGCGATGCCCGGGATGCCCAACGGTGCGACCGGCGGGAGCTACCTGGTGCCGTACTCGTTTCGGCGGCTCGACGCCTTCGACGGCTACCAGTCCGGGATGCCGTCGCCTGACTACTACCAACAGCTCTGGGACGCCGGGCCGCACGCCGCCGCGGACCACCTCGTCGCCGCGGTGGTCGGGCGGCTGCGCGATCGCCGGCAGCCGGTGTCGACAGCGGATCTGATCGCGGCGCGAGCTACCGCGGACGGGCTCGCCCGGATCCGCGGCCACCAGCACCCGGCCCGGGTCGACATCCTCGACGGGCTGGCCGCCGCGCTGGTCAACGAGGCCCTCGACGTGGCTCTGCCCTGGTCGACCCGGGGCACCCTGACCGCCGGCACCCATCCGGCGATCGTCGAGATGGTGGCCGCGCTCAGCGGCGACCGCGTCGGCCGACTGCACCCGACGACCCCGCTGCCGCCGCTGGTGCACAACGCCCACGCCGAACTGGAACGGCACGGACTCGACCGGCCCGGCGACGTACGCCTGCGGCTCACCGACGTGACCGACCGCGAACGCAGCCGCATCCTGCACCGGCTGCGGGTCCTGCGAATCCCCGGCTTCACCCGGCACGCCGGCCCGGCCACCGGCATCGACCCGGTCCTTGACGAGGATTGGACCGTACGCGCCGACGACAACCGGCTGCCCGCCCTCATCGAGGCCGGCGGCTACGGCCGGGAGCTCGATGAGGCGGCGACCGCCGTGCTGGCCGAGCGAATCGGCGCCGCTGCCGGTGACGTGACGCAATTGGCGGGTGCCCTGTTCGACGCCGCCCTCTGCGGCAGCGGCGACCTGTCCGACCGGATACTCCAGGACGTGACCCGGGCGGTCGCGGCCGCGGCCGACCTCGGTGCGCTCGGTCGGGTACTGGCCGTCGCCCTGGCGTTGTGGCGGCACGACCACCTGCTGGGCGCCGCCCGCAGCGGCACCCTGGGCGCGGTCATCGCGGCCGGCGTGCAGCGGATCCTGTGGCTCGCCGAGGGTGTGCGCGGCGGCATCGCACCGGCCGACGGGCCCCGGATCGACGCGCTCGTGGCGGTCCGCGACGCGCTCGTGCACGCGGGCCCCGCCCTCACGCTGGACCCCGGCACGGCCCTCGACGTCGCGGCCCGCATTGCCGCCGACGCGGACGCGCCACCGGACCTGCGTGGCGCGGCGTTCGGCTTCGGCTGGTCGCTGCGCGCCGAGGTCGAGCCGGTCCGCGCGGTCCGCGGCGCGTACGCCCCGGCGTCGGTCGGTGACTGGCTCGCCGGGCTGTTCGCGCTGGCCCGCGAGGAGGTCCTCGCCGCCGACGGCGTCCTGGGCCTGCTCGACGACCTGGTCAGCGGCATGGGCGAGGATGACTTCCTCGTCGCCCTGCCCGCCCTGCGGCAGGCGTTCGCGTACTTCCCGCCCCGCGAGCGCGAGACGATCGCCCGGCATGTTCTTTCCCGACGCGGCGTCGCCGCCTCGGCCCGGGCGCTGCTGCGCCTGCCCACCGCGCCCGACCTGGTCGCCGCCGGCCGCGCTCTCGACCAACGGGTCGACGTGGTCCTCACCCGGGAAGGACTGGTGTCCGCGTGACCGATCCCGATCTCGAACGGTGGCGGCTCGTGCTCGGCGAGGCCGGCAACGCCTGCCTCGGCGGCCAGGCCCTCTCAGCCGAGGCAGGCGCGCGCGACGCTGCCCTCGACTGGCTGTACGGACGAGACGAGGACCTCGATCGCCGGGGCGTACGGCGCGGTGGCAGCAGCCGGCACGGCGGCGACGGGGCCTCGACACTGACCACGGTGACCTGGCTCGACGACATCACCCGGCTCTTCCCCAAGGAGACCGTCGAGCGACTGCAACGCGACGCCGTCGAGCGGTACGAGATCCACGACGTGGTGACCGACCCCGCCGTCCTGCAGCGGGTGGAGCCGAACCCGGCCCTGCTCAAGGCGGTACTTCGCACGAAGCACCTGATGAACCCCGACGTCCTGCGACTGGCCCGGCGCATCGTCGAAACGGTCGTCCGCCAGCTCACCGAGCGGCTGGCCACCGAGGTGCGGGCGGCGTTCACCGGGGCCCGGGCGCGGCGACCCAGCCGGTTCCGGCAGGCACGCAACTTCGACGTCCGGCGCACCATCCGCAACAACCTCGCCCACTACCGCGTCGAGGACCGGCGGCTGTACATCGACATGCCGTACTTCTTCTCCCGCACCCGCCGACACGTCGACCAGTGGCAGGTCATCCTGCTGGTCGACCAGTCCGGCTCGATGACGGACTCAGTCATTCACTCCGCCGTCACTGCCGCCTGCCTGTGGGGACTGCCCGGCGTCCGCACCCACCTGATCGCCTTCGACACCGATGTGGTCGACCTGACCAGCGACGTCGACGATCCGGTCGAGCTGCTGATGAAGGTCCAGCTCGGCGGCGGCACCGATATCGCTCGCGCTGTCGACTACGCCGCGCAGCTCATCGAGCAGCCCCGGCGGACCATCGTCGCGCTGATCTCAGACTTCTACGAGGGTGGATCGGAGGGACGTCTCGTGTGCACCGTGCGGAGCCTGGTCGAGCAGGGCACCAGAGTGCTCGGCCTGGCCGCGCTGGACGAGCAGGCCAACCCGGCCTACGACCGGGCGCTCGCGCAACGCCTCGCCGACGTCGGCGCGTCTGTCGGGGCAATGACACCCGGTGAGCTCGCCACCTTCGTCGCCGAGCAGGTGGGCCGGTGAGCACCGACCAGGTCACGACCCGCGGCGACCTGCTGGCCCTGACCCCCGAATCACTGGCCGCCCTGACCAATCGGGGACTGGTCAAGCGGGCCACCAAGGAACTCGACCGCACCGGATCGGCCGTCGTCGTGGACGCCGACGGCACCGTACGCGGCACGTTCCCCGACGGCACCAGCAGCAGCCTCCCGACCGGCGGTCTCAGCTCGGGCACCTGCTCCTGCGACGCCAGCGGCGTCTGCCGCCATCTGATCGGACTGGTCCTGGCGTACCAGCGCCACCAGGGCGTGACTCCCCCGGCCGAGGGCACCGGGAGCGTCAGCGCTACGGCATCGGAAGTCACCTACTGGTCCCCCGGCGCGTTCACCGACGAGCAGCTCACCGGCCACATCGGTGCCCGACTGGTGGCCGCGGCCCGACGGGCGGAACACGCCGGATACCTGGCCCGGGTTCGGCGGCCCACCCCCGTCGACCCCGTCCCGTCGGTTGAGCTGGGCTCGGCGACGGTGCGCTTCCTCGTCCCCCACGACCTCGGTTTCGTGCACACCGACGCCGCCGCCGGCACCCGCGACGACGTGGTGGCGCTCGCGGTGTGGGCTTTCCGGGTCGCCGACGAGCGCGCTCCCGACGTACCCGAGGTACAGGTCGAGGTCGGCGGCCGGGGCAACGAGGGCGGCTCCGGGCTCGAACCGACGCTCGTGCTCGCAGACACGGTGCTGCGCGACGGCGCCGTACACCTCGGGCCCGGGATCGCCGCAGCCCTGGCCGACCAAGAGCGCCGTCTCGACACCGCCGGCCTGCGCTGGCCACTGCTGGCGGTCGGCGAGCTCAGCGAGCAGCTCACGGCGTACCAGGAACGCAGCGCCCGCTACCGACCCGAGGCGCTGGCCGGGCTGATCCTGGAGCTGCACGCGCGCCACCGGGCGGTCGTCAACGGCGGCGCCAGCCTGCGGGCGCGGGTGCTCGGCACCGAGGAGGCGGCGGAGACACCCTTGCGCCGGGTCCGGCTCGACTCCCTCGGCGCCCGGGTGTCCGCGGTCGGCGAGCAACGCGTGGTGGAGATCTTCTACGCGCACGCCGACACCGCGACCGTGCTGGTGGTACGGCGCAGCTGGGACGGGGACGCCGACGGTGCCACCCTGGCCCGGCGGCGAGTCGCCAGCGCCACCGTCGGCGCGCTGGCCGCCGGCAACCTGGTCACCGAATCCGCCGTGCGCAGCGCCAGCCGGGCTGTCCGCCTTGCCACCAGCCGGGTCGCGCAAACCACGGTCACTCCGTCTCAGGGGCGGTGGGACACGCTGCCCGACACCCTCGTGGTACGAGACATCAAGGCGTTGGCCGCTGAGCTTGACGCGCTACCGCCACGGGTGGTCCGGCCGCGCATCGAAGC
Organism: Micromonospora kangleipakensis; assembly: GCF_004217615.1. NCBI lineage: Bacteria > Bacillati > Actinomycetota > Actinomycetes > Micromonosporales > Micromonosporaceae > Micromonospora > Micromonospora kangleipakensis. The sequence goes on from NZ_SHLD01000001.1 coordinate 5,487,820, forward strand.
CGAGCTGGTACGAGTCGTGCAGGTCGCCCAGGTCCTGAACGTCACCTACTCGCCCGGCCAGCAACGCCTCGACGCCATCGTCGTGGACACGCACGGCACCCCCGCCACGGTCACCGCCACCCACAGCGTCGCCGCACCCGGCCGGCTCGACGCGATCGCGGCGGCACTCGCAGGCACACACGGCCCGATCCTGTACATCAGCGGCACCGTGCACCGCTCGGGCGGCCGTGTGGTGATCGACCCGCTGGCGTTCAGCATCGACGGCGCGCTGGTCGTGCCCGAGCTGGCCCCCGCCGCCGCGACGCACCTCGAATCCGACCCGAACGACGACCCCGGGGGGCTGGCCGCCGCGCTCGAGGACGGTCGAACGCTGCTCACCAACGTCGCCCACCAGGGACTGCTGCACCTGCCGGCCACATACCCCGACCGCCTACGCGGCGCGGCCCGCGGGTTGACGCGGCTCGGCCTGCACCGGGTTGCGGCAGCCGTGGAGTATTTCGCCGCGACGCTCGGCCCCGACCCGGGAGAGGTCGCGGTGCGGGCGTGGGTGGATGCCTACCTGCGGGTGGACGTGGCACTCGACCTGTGCTGAGGGCCCGGACCGCCGCCGGCCGCCAGGAAGTGCTTCGCGACCGTCACTGACGAACGGGCGCGCCGGCTGCTCGAACCGCTACCCGTCAGGAGGCCGACGGCAACAGTGGCGGCAGCGCCTCTCGGTCCTCGACCTTCGCTGCGGCCGGCCGCCGCGCCCGCTCTTGAGCGCCGATCAGGTCGTCGGGCAGCGAATCGGGCACCTCGGTGTCGAACCGGCGCAACGCCCTGGTCAGGAACCCACCGCCGGTAACCAGCGCGAGCACGAACCCGAACACCAGGTACGCGAACCCGATTCCGCGTCCGGGGCCGACCCCGATGACCGCGCCGACCGAGCCGGCGAGCGCGCCGCCGGGGGCGAGCATCGGCTCGAACAGCGCGGTCCCCAACGGGGCGAGCAGCGCGAACCCGATCGGCAGGGTCGACCAGGAAATGGTCTGGTTCAGCGCAAACACCCGTCCGTGATAGCGCTGCGGCACCTTGACCTGCACGATCGTGGCGTAGATCTCCTGCGCCGTGGCCATCGCCATGGTCATCAGGAACAGCCCGACCGTCACCACCACGATCGAGGGGCGGACGCCCACCAGCGCACAGCCCGCGGCGGTGCCGAAGTTGCCGATCAGCACCCCGATCATCCGGTGCTGCCGTGGGCCTCCCCAGACGGCCATCAACGTGCCGCCCGCGATCGCGCCGAGCGCCTCCGCGACGGCGACCTGGGCCACCTGAGCCACCGTCCCGAAGGACAGCACGAGTGGGGTGGTCAGCACCAGCGCCGGAGCCAGGAACACGTTCCCGAGCGCGAAGTAGCCCAGCATCGGCCGGAAGCCGCGGTGGTTCCACGAGTAGCGCAGCCCGTTGACGATGGCCACCGTCAGCGGCTCCCTGGGCCGCCAGCCCAACGAGTCGGGGAAGCGGATACACAGCAGGGTCAGCACCGCGAACAGATAGCTCGCCACGTCGATCAGCAGGATGCCCTTGAGCTCGATCGCGGCGAGCAGACCGGCCGCGATCACCGGCATCAGCAGCAGCGCGAACCCGTTGGTCAGCTGGGTGATACCCATCGCGTGGCCGAGATAGCGCTTCGGCACCAGCTGGGGCACCGCCGACTGCAACGCGATCCGCTGGAACGAGGCGGCCACCTGACTCAGCGACACCAGCGCGTAGATCTCCCACAGAGCGAGCTGTCCGGACCAGAGCAGCCCCGCCAGAATCAGCTGCAAGGTGCCCGAGACGCAGCTCGCGACCAGCATGATCCGCCGCCGGTCGACCCGGTCGACCAGCGCGCCGGCGACCGGCAGGGTGAGCACCCCGCAGATCAACGCCAGCGCCCAGAGGAAGCCGAGGTCGGTGACGGATCCGGTCCGGCTGTAGAGCCAGATCGGCAGCGCGAAGCTGGTCAACGCCGACCCGGTGGTGGAGACGAGCTGACCGAGCGAGACGGCCAGGAACCGGCCCATGCTCGGTCTGACGGTGTGGGTGGTCTCGTCGGCGTCCGCGGTGAGGCGCTGCCAGTCGCGCAGCGCCCAGGCCGCGTCCGCCCCCCGCGCCTCGGGTTCCAGCGCGGTCGTGTCGCCGACGGCCAGCGCCGGATGCGTCGCGGTGACGATCTCGGCGAGTTCGTCGGCCCGGTGCTTGAGGAAGAAGTGCCCGGCCTCGTCCAGCACCACCAGGCCGAGGGTGTCGCTGAGGAACTGCCACTCCGCGTACCGCTCGGCGTAGTACTCGGTGACCGGGTCCGCCGAACCGACCACCGAGACGATCGGCGCCCGGAGCTTCTCCACCCGACGGTCCAGCAGCCCGGTGAAGTACTCCTCGGAGGCCCGCGAGTCCGCCCGCATGTTGCTGATGATCCGGTCGGCCTGCTCGGGGTCGAGTTCGTCGGTGTCGACCCCCATGCCCTTCAGCCAGCTCGCGTAGTGCTTGTTGCTCCGCAACGCCTCCAGCCGGGTACGCATCGCCGAGAAGACGCCCTTGGGCCGGGCGAACGGGAACATCGCGCCGATGTACACCGCTTCCAGGTCCCGGCCGGCCGCCTCGATCTTGCGGGCCACCTCGGCCACGATCGCGCTACCGACGCCGCAGTGCCCGTAGAGCACGAGCGGGCCGGAGATCCGCTCCAGCACCTCCGCTGCGACCCGACCGGTCAGCTCGTCGAGGGGCACCGCGTCCTCTTCGAGGCCGACGTCGTGCCCCGGGATCGCCACCGAATACATCGCGACGCCGTCGGGGAGCGCGTCGGCCAGCGGCTGATAGACGATGGCGCTACCGCCGCCGTACGGCACGCAGACGTAGGTCAGCGTCCGCTGGGCCGGCGGGACCGGCCTGGTCAGCTCGTAGAGCAGCCGGCGCGGCCCGTCGTCCTGCGCCGGTCCGTCGATGAACCCGGCGAGATCGCGGATCGTCCGGTTCTGGAACAGGTCCATCACGCCGACCGGGCGGCCGGCGAGTTCGGCCTTGCGGATCCGCGCGACGACCTGGGTGGCCAGCATCGAGTGCCCGCCCAGGTCGAAGAAGTCGTCGTCGATGCCGAGCGCCGGCACGCCGAGCACCTCCGACCAGATCCGGGCCAGCGTCCGTTCGGTCGGGTCACGGGGTTCGACGAGTTCCACGGCCGACTCGCGGGCCGCCACCGGGGCGGGCAGCGCCCTGCGGTCGAGCTTGCCGTTCGAGGTCAGCGGCAGCGCGTCCAGCGACACGAACGCCGCCGGCACCATGTACTCCGGCAGCCGTTGCTTCAGCGCCGTCTTCAGCTCGCTGGCCGACGCCGGGCCGACCAGGTAGGCGGCCAGCCGCCTGTCGCCAGGGGTGTCCTCGCGGACCACGACCGCGGCCTCGACCACGCCGTCCTGCTCGCGCAGCGCGCTCTCGATCTCGCCGAGCTCAATCCGCAGGCCACGCAGCTTGACCTGGTGGTCGATCCGGCCGAGGAATTCGATTACGCCGGCCGCCGGCGGAGGCGTCCCGTCAGCGCCCGGCGGTGATGCCTCCGACGAGCCGGGAGGCCGCCGCGAGCCGGTGAGCGGCCGCCAGCGGACCAGGTCGCCGGTCCGGTACAGCCGGGTACCCGGCGTCGGGCCGAACGGGTCCGGGACGAACCGCTCGGCGGTCAATGCGGGCCGCCGATGATAGCCGCGGGCCACACCGACACCACCGATGTACAGCTCACCGTTGACCCCGGGAGGCACCGGGTTGAGCCGTTCGTCGAGCACGTACAGGCGCAGGTTGGCGATCGGACCACCGATCGGCACGCTGGTCAGCTCCGCCAGCTCCGCCGGCCGGCAGTGCCACCGGCTGACGTCGATCGCCGCCTCGGTCGGCCCGTAGAGGTTGTACAGTTCGCAGTCCGGAAACCGACCGGTGAACTCGACGGCCGACGCCAGCGGCAGTTCCTCGCCGCTGCAGATCACCCGGCGCAAGCTGGCACACGCCTCGATGCCGTCCTCGGCGAGGAAGGCAGTCAGCATCGACGGCACGAAGTGGGCGATGCTCACCCGCTCGGCGATCAGCAGATCGCGCAGGTAGCCGGCGTCCTTGTGCCCGCCGGGCTTGGCCAACACCAGCCGGGCACCGGTCTGCAACGGCCAGAAGAACTCCCACACCGACACGTCGAAGCTGGCCGGTGTCTTCTGCAGCACCGCGTCGTCCGCGCCGAGCCGGTACGTCCGCTGCATCCAGTCCAGCCGGTTGACGATGCCCCGGTGCGCGTTGGCGACTCCCTTCGGCCGCCCGGTGGAACCGGAGGTGTAGATCACGTAGGCGACGTTGCCGGCGGTGGCGGTGGGCGACGGGTCGTCCCCGGACTCACCGCGCCACTCGGACTCGTGGTCGAGCGCCAGCACCGTCGCGTCGGTGTCCGGCAGCACCCCCCGCAGCCGGTCCTGGAGCAGCACCACCGGCGCGGCAGCGTCGGAGACCATGAACGCCAGCCGGTCGGCCGGGTACTCGGGGTCCAACGGCAGATAGGCGCCGCCGGCCTTGAGCACCCCGAGCAGCCCCGCGACCAGCTCGACCGACCGCTCCGCACACACCCCGACCAGAGTCTCCGGGCCCACGCCGGCCCGTAGCAACCGGTGTGCGATCCGGTTGGCCATCGTGTTCAGCTCGGCGTAGGACACCGAACGCCCGTCGAACCGGACCGCGACGGCGTCCGGCGTACGGGCGACCTGCTCCTCGACCAGTCCGTGCAGCGTCGCGTGCTCAGGGAACGGGGTGGCGGTGGCGTTCCAGGCGTCGACCACCAGCGTGCGCTCGCCGTCGGCCAGCACGTCCAGCCCGGAGACCGGCAACTCCGGCGCGGCGACGGCGGACCGCAGCAGCGTGCCGAACCGGGCCGCCATCCGCTCGACGGTGGACCGGTCAAACAGGTCGGTGTTGAAGACCAGCTTGCCCCACAGGCCGCTGCCGACCTCGACCAGGTGCAGTTCGATGTCGAACCGGGTGGCCCGCAGCTCCATCGGGGTCCAGTCGAACTCCACGTCGGCCCGGCCGGAGGCCGCCTCGAACCGCCCCATCTCGTAGTTCTGCAGTACGAACATCGCCTGGAACACCGGCGAGCGGCTGACGTCGCGTGGCACACCCAGCTCCTGCACCACCCGGGCGAACGGCACGTCGGCGTGCTCGAAGGCGTCCAGCAGCGCCGGGCGGGTGCGACCGAGCAGTTCGGTGAAGGTCGGGTCGCCGGCCAGCTCGGCCCGCATCGGCAGCATGTTGATAAACATGCCCACCACGTTCTCCAGCTCCGGGGCGGAGCGGCCGGCGACCGAGACGCCGATTGCGAAGTCGTCCTGGCCACAGTGCCGAGCCAGCAGGACCTGGTACGCGGCCAGCAGCGCCATGAACAGCGTGCCGCCGGCCTCCCGGGCCAGGGCGGCCAACCCGTCGACCACCTCCCGGTCCACCCGGAACTCCACGAAGTCGCCGTGGTAGGTCTGGGTGGCCGGGCGGGGGGCTTCGAGCGGCAGCTCCAGCGGAGGCACTCCGGCCAGCCGCCCGGTCCAGTAGTCGAGGTGCCGCTGCACCTGCGGGCCGGCCAACGTCCGGGCCTCCCAGTGCGCAAAGTCGCCGTACTGGATCGGCAGCTCGGGCAGCTGCTCCGACCGGTGGTACAGGGCGATCAGGTCACGCAGCAGCACGTCGACCGACCAGCCGTCGGAGGTGATGTGGTGCTGGGTCAGCAGCAGCACGTGGTCGTCGACGGCCACCCGTATCAGCAGGGCCCGCAGCAGCGGGCCGGCGGCCAGGTCGAACGGTTCCACCGCGGCCCGGTCGACCAGGGCCTGCGCGGCGTTCTCGTCGGCCGCCTCGACGATCCGCAGCGGCACCTCGACGGCGTCCTCGACGAGCGCCAGCGGACGCCCGTCGGCGTCCGCCGGAAACCGGGTACGCAGCGACTCGTGCCGCCGGGTGAGCCCGTCCAGCGCCGCGCGCAGCCGGTCGACGTCCAGCGGGCCGCGCACCCGCAGCGGCACTGCCATCAGGTACGCCGCCTCGCCCGGAGCGATCTGCTCCATGAACCACACCCGCTCCTGGGCGAAGGACAGCGGCGGGTCGGTGCCGTCGGGTCGGCGGGGAATCCCGGCGGTGGGTGCGGCCGCGCGGCGCCGCAGTCGCCGGGCGATCAGCGCTTCGCGGCTGGCGTTGCGGTCAGCCGCCTCGGTCCCGGCGGTCATGGGGTCGTTCCCTCCTCGGCCGAGAGCAGCGCGGCCACCTCGTCGTCGGAGAGGTCGTCCACCTCGGCGGCGATCAGCTGTTCGATCTGGGCCGCCAGGTCGGCGACGACCGGATGGCTGAACAGCGACCGCATCGGCACGTCGAGGTCGACCTCGGACCGGATCCGGGCCATCGCCCGCATGCCGCGCAGCGAGTTGCCGCCCAGGGCGAAGAAGTCGTCCCGCGCGCCGACCTTCTCCACCTGCAGGATCTCGGCGAAGACCTCGGCCACCAGCGCCTCGGCGTCGGTCCGCGGCGCGACGTAGGCCTGCCTGACCTGCTCCGGCGCCGGCAGCCGGTCCCGGTCGAGCTTGCCGTTCGCCGTCAGCGGCAGGTCGTCGAGCCGGACGAAGGCGGCCGGCACCAGTTGGGCGGGCAGCGTCCGGGCCAGATCGGCGGCGAGGACGTCCCGCTCGGCCGGACCGACAACATAGCCCACCAGGTACGGCTCGCCCTGGTCGTCCTCGCGGACCAGGACCACCGCCCGGTGCACGTCCGGCCGGGCCAGCAGGGTCGACTCGATCTCCCCGAGTTCGATCCGGTGGCCGCGCACCTTGACCTGGTGGTCGGTGCGGCCGAGGTACTCGATGGTCCCGTCCGCCCGCCACCGGGCCCGGTCGCCGGTGGCGTACATCCGCCGGCCCGGCGCGCCGAACGGGCAGGGCAGGAAGCGCTCCGCGGTGAGCGCCGGCCGGCGCAGGTAGCCGCGGGCCACCTGATCGCCCGCGACATACAACTCGCCGGCCACGCCGACCGGCACCGGCCGCAGCGCCGGGTCGAGCAGGTACACCTGGACGTTCCAGATCGGCCTGCCGATGACGACCGGGCCGGGAGGCAACGACTCGCCGGGCTCGATCCGGGCCGCGACGCAGCCGACCGTGGCCTCGGTCGGCCCGTACTCGTTGATCACCGTGGCCCCGGGGTGCGCGGCGCGCCAGGCCGCGAGCGGCTCGCTGGCCAGCGCCTCACCGCCGATCACCAGGTCCGCGGTGGGTGACACCTCGCCGTCCAGCAGCGGCAGGTGGCTCGGCGTCGCCTTCAGGAACGCGGGCCGGCCACCGGCCCGGGCCGCGGGTGCGTCGATCGCGGCCAGCCGGATCGCGCCACCGGCGGTCAGCGGCCCGAGCAGCCCGGTCACGCTGAGGTCGAAGGAGATCGGCGAGTGCAGCAGGGCGGTGCCGGCCAGGCCGGGGTAACTGTGCCGGGCCCAGGCGAGGTAGGCGTTGACCGACCGGTGTTCGACCACCACGCCCTTCGGCCGGCCGGTCGACCCGGAGGTGTAGATGACGTACGCCGGGTGCCCCGGCCGCAGGGGCGCGACGCGGTCCGCGTCGGTCACCGGCGCGCGGTCGTCGCCGGTCAGCGATGCGTCGATGTCCGCGTCGCCGCGCAGGACCAGCGCTTCGCCGGGCACCAGCGCCGCGGTGGCCGCCGTGGCCAGCACCAGCGCCGGCGCCGCGTCGTCGAGCAGGTAGGCGATCCGCTCGGCCGGGTAGCCGGTGTCGATCGGCAGGTACGCCGCACCGGACTTGAGCACGGCCAGCACCGCGACCACCAGTTCCGGCGAGCGCGGGACCGCCAACGCCACGAGTGACTCCGGTCCGACGCCGCGGGCGATCAGCCTCCGGGCGAGCCGGTTGGCCCGCGCGTCAAGCTCCGCGTACGTCATGGTGGCGCCGTCGCACACCAGCGCGGTCGCCTCCGGCGTACGGTCGACCTGCTCCTCGATCAGCGCCGGAACGGTGCGCTCGGCGATCTGGCGCGCGGTGCGGTTCCACTCCCCCACCACCAGCGCCCGCTCCGCCTCGGTCAGCACCGGCAGCTCGGAGACCCGCAACGCCGGATCGGCGACCGCGGCCTGGAGCAGCCGGACGTACCGGTGGACGATCGCCTCGGCGGTGGACCGGTCGAACAGCGCCGTCCGGTAGAGCAGCCGGCTGGTGCCGGTGGCCAGGTCGAACGCGAGGTCGTCCTTGGTGGTGCCCAGCGGCACCGGGTCGAAGCCGGTGTCGGGCACGTAGTTGATGGCCACCTGGAAGATCGGCTGCACCGCGGGGTCCCGCTGCGGCGCGACCGCCTGGACGACCAGTTGGAACGGGGTCTGGCCGTGCTCCATCGCGTCCATCAGGGCGTCCCGGACCCGGCCGAGCTGCTCGGTGAAGGTGGGATCGCCGTCGAGGTCGCAGCGCAGCGCGACCGGGTTGACGAACATCCCGATCAGCGGGGCCAGCTCGGGCAGGTCCCGCCCGGTGGTGGAGACCCCGACCACCACGTCCGGGCTGCCGGACAGCCGGGACAGCAGGGCGGAGAACGCGGTCAGCAGCACCATGAACGGGGTGGCGGACGCCCCCCGGCCGAGCGCCGAGACCCGGTCGAGCAGCCCGTCCGGGAGGGTGAAATGGACCTCGTCCCCGGCGAAGCCGAGTTCGGCCGGTCGGGGGCGGTCCAGCGGCAGGTTGATCATCGGCGGGGCGTCGGCGAGCCGGTCCCGCCAGAATGCGAGCTGGTTCTCCAGTCCGACACCGGTCAACTGCTCGCGCTGCCACGCCGCGTAGTCGGCGTACTGGATGGGCAGCTCGGGCAGCACGGCCGCCGTACCGGACACCGCGGCCTGGGACAGGGCGTCCATCTCGCCCCGGAAGACAGCCACCGAGTGCGCGTCGAACACCGCGTGGTGCAGCACCAGCAGCAACCGCCACTCGGTGGCACCCAGCCGCACCAGCCGGGCTCGCCAGAGCGGCGGCCGGTCCAGCGGGATCGCGGTCCGGGCCAGTTCCTCGGCGATCTCGGCGGCCCGGCCGGCCCGCTCGTCGTCGGGCAGCTCGCGCAGGTCGTCGACCGGAAGCTCGATCGGCTCGACCGCACACACCACCTGCAGCAGGACGCCGTCGTCGAGGCGCAGGTAGCTACGCAGTGACTCGTGCCGGGCGACGACCTCGGCGAACACCGCGATGGCCTGCTCCCGGGTGAGGCCGGCGGGGAACAGCCACGGGCTGGACACGTTGTAGACCGGTGATCCGACGTCGCGCTGGTTGGCGAACCAGACCCGCTCCTGGGCGTACGAGGCCGGGAAGGTCCACTCACGGGCCTCCGTCATCGCGCCGACTCACGCAGCGACCGCGGGCGCATGTCCGTCCACACCTCGTCCACGTACGCGAGGCAGTCGGCCTTGGAGCCGGTGAACCCGGCGTCCTGCCAGCCCGCCGGGATCTCCCGGTCGGCCGACCAGATCGAGTACTGCTCCTCGTCGTTGCGTACCACGACGAAACGGTCTTCGGTCATAAGATTCGCGCGGAGGGGACCAGCACCCGTGAAGTACGGGGGGAATCCGCGCTCCCTCCCTTCAATCCCGTGTGGACAAACGTCGTACGATTTGGGCGTGCTTGTTGGCCGTGAGTCACTGGATCGTGAGTGGTGAGACGGGCGTACACCTTCCTGCTGCGACCAACCGCCCGGCAGGCCGCCGCTCTCGCGGCCTGCCTCGACGACCACCGGAACCTCTACAACGCGGCGTTGGAGGAGCGCCGGGGGGCCTGGCGTCGGTCCCGGGTGACGGTTCGCTACGGCGACCAGTCCACCCAGCTCAAAGACATCAGGCGGACCGATCCGTCGGGGCAGGCACGTTGGTCGTTCTCCTCCCAGCAGGCCACCCTGCGCCGGCTGGAAAAGGCCTTCGCCGCGTTCTTCCGTCGGGTCAAATCCGGCCAGACCCCGGGATATCCGCGGTTCAAGGGCAGCGGCTGGTTCGACACCGTGGAATGGCCCAAGGACCGCGATGGTTGCCGCTGGGACTCGGCGCCCGATTCGGGCCAGGTTCGGCTGTACCTGCAGGGTGTGGGGCACGTGCGGGTGCACGCGCACCGCGCTGTGGCCGGCATCGTCAAGACCATCAGCGTCAAACGGCAGGGCCGCCGGTGGTACGTGATCCTGTCGTGCGACGAGGTACCCGCCGAACAACTGCCGGCCACCGGGTCGGCGGTCGGTGTCGATATGGGCGTCGCGTCGTTCCTGACCACCTCTGATGGCGTACACGTCGCCAATCCCCGGTACCTCGCCGCATCCACTGCCCGATTGGGCGCCGCTCAGCAAGTGTTGGCCCGCCGCGAGCGTGGGTCGAACCGGCGCCGGAAAGCACGCGAGCGGGTCGCGGCCCTGCACGCCCGGGTCCGGCGGCAGCGGCTCGACCACGCCCACAAGACCGCCCGATGGCTGGTCCGACACCACGATCTGATCGCGCACGAGGACCTGCGGATCGGCAACATGACCCGCTCGGCGGCCGGCACCCTCGACGCGCCGGGCAGCAACGTGGCGCAGAAGTCTGGGCTCAACCGTTCGATCCTGGATGCGGGTTGGGGGGCGTTCCTGCGGATCCTTGCCGCCAAGGCTGAAAGCGCCGGGCGGCTGGTGGTTGCGGTGAACCCTGCCAATACCTCCCGCACCTGCCCCCAGTGTGGGCACTGTGCCCGGGACAACCGCCCCACTCAAGCCGGCTTCACCTGCGTAACCTGCGGCTACACCGGGCACGCGGACGTAGTTGGCGCCAGCAACATACTGAGGGCAGGGCTTGCCCTTCAGTCCGTGCAAGCGGCCTGAGAAGCTGAGGCCTTCAGGCGTCAGCGGAGTCACCACTGCTCCTGCTGCTTGATCGGATCCTGCTGGCTGGCCGGGCTGTACGGCTCGGCCATTGCGACCGCGATCCGGCGGGGCCCGGTGAACGGCTCCCGGCCGTGCGCCGCGGTCATGTTGTCCACCACCAGGACGTCGTCCGCCCGGTAGTCGAAGCGCACCGTCGCCGCCCGGTAGGCGGCCCGGAGGTGGTCCATCACGTCGGCAGGAATCGCCTCGCCGTCGCCGTAGTAGGTGTTGGTCGGCAGCCCCTCCTCGCCGAACATCGCCAACAGGCCCTCCTGGAGGTCCTTGGCCAGCGTCGACACGTGGAAGAACGTCGCGTGGTTGAACCAGCTCGGCTGGTCGCTGCCGGGCCGGTGGTGGACGGCGTCGCGGACCGACCGGGTACGCAGGCCGTCCCGACCGAGCCACTCCACCTCGATCCCGTTCGCCGCGCAGTAGCCCGCCACCTCGTCCCGGTCGTCGGTGTTGAACACCTGCCGCCAGGGGGTGCCGAAGTCGCCGTGGAAGTTGCGGACCAGCATCCAGCGCCGCCGTTCGAACTCCTCGCGGACCGCCGGGTCGATTTCCCGGCACACCCGGCGGACGTCGGCCAGCGGCGTGGCGCCCATCGAGGTCGGCGGCTGGATGCAGTAGAAGAAGAGGGTCAGCGGCCAGCTCGCCTGGTACGAGTTCTCGTTGTGCAGAAAGATCTCCTCGTCCGCCGGATAGTCGGTCGACGTGTAGACCTGCCCCTTGATCGTGCTGCGTGGCGACGAGCGCTCGGTGTAGGTGAGTGGGCTGCCCGCCAGCGCCCGCACCACCCGGTCGAACCCGTCGACGCCGCCGACGTCGAAGCCGCGCAACAGCACCCCGCCGTGTTCGACCAGGGCCGCACGGATCTCTGCGCGTCGGGTCTCGATCAGCTCCACGATGGGCGTGCCGTCGCTCTCGATCGTCAACGGCAGCCCGGCTGCGGCCGGATCGGTCACCTGGTCCTCCTCCTGTGCGCTCACCCGCGGGGCAGCCGCGGGATGGTCGTGGCCGCCGGGTCGGCGGCGGGGGTTTCCGGGGGCGCCTCGGCCCGCAGCTGTTCGATCAGCGCGGCCAGCCCGGCGATGGTGGGCCGTTCGAACAGGCTGCGCATCGGCAGCCGTACCCCGACCGCCTTGCGCATCGAGGCGATCAGCTGGACCGCCACCAGCGAGTTGCCGCCGAGCTCGAAGAAGTCGTCGTCCACCCCGATGTCGTCCACGCCGAGGTTGTCCCGCCACACCGCGGCGATGGCCGCCTCCAGCCCGCCGCCAGGGCCGGCCGTGCCACCACCACCGGTGGCCGGCGCGGTCGCCCCGTCCGGCTGGTCCGGGTCGGCGTCGGTGGCCCGCTGCCGGGTCCGGCGCAGGATGTCGTCCACCGGCCGGGTGGTGATCACCACCTGCGGTCCGAGACCCGCGCCCAGGCTCCGGCGGAAGGCCTCGGCCCCGTCGGCCGGCCTGATCTCTCCCGACGGGCCGGCCGGCGCCGTGTCCACCGGCTCGCCCGGCTGCCCGGCGACCGGCCCGGCCGCCGGTGCGACGAGGTCGCCGGTCACCGCCGCCTGGTCCACCCGGCGCAGGACGAACTCGCTGATCGCGACGAGTTCCCGGCCGTCCGCGTCGACCAGCGACAGGTCGGCCACGACGACGTCGTCGGTCGTGGTGTCCCGGTGCCGCAGGTGGCTGTAGAAGGTGCCTGGCAGGTCGCCGCGCACGACCACCCGACCGTAGGACAGCGGCAGGTAGCTGCCCTCGCCCCGGCCGCGGCCGAATGCGGTGGCGACGTCCAGCATCGCCGGCTGGAGCCCCCAGGCCGCCAGGTCACCGGCGGACACCGCGGGCGCCTCGATCCGGGCCAGCTCCTCACCGTCGCCCACGTGGTGCTCGCGCAGCACGTCCCAGCGCGGCCCGAAGGTCACCATTCCGGTCCGTGGCCGGCCGCCGTCGATCCGTCGGCACCGGCCGATCACCGCGGCGAGGTCCAGCACCGGGGCGTCGCCCGCCGCGGCCCAGCCAACCGATCCGCGTACGTGGGTGCGCGTCCGGCCACCGCCGAGGCTGCGGATCTGGAACGTCCCGTCCTCGGTGGACAGCTCGACCCGGTACTGCGCCACCGAGCCGTCCGGCACCGTGAAGGGCTGCAGGAAGGCCACGTCATTCAGTTCGATCACCTGCCCGGCGCCCGGCGCCGGCACGCCGCTCGCGACGGCGGCGCGGGCGCACTCCAGGTGCCCCGTGCCCGGCACCACCGGTACGCCACCGATCCGGTGCTCATCCAGCACCCAGTGGGTGGCGGCCGAGACCACCCCGTGCACGACGATCTGGTCCGGACCGCTGACCCGGGTGGTCAGCATCGGGTGGTCGACCCGCCCGGTGACGGTCTCCCGGCCCGCCGGACGGAGGGTGGCCGAGGTGGTCTCGACGGCCATCCCGATCTCCGCCCAGCCGCCCCAGTTCTGCGCCACCACCGGGGCGCGCCAGCCGTGGCCGGCCCGGGCGTACGCGTCGAGGAAGTTGTTGGCCGCGCAGTAGTCGACCTGACCGAGACCGCCCGCCACCGAGGTGATCGACGAGCAGAGCGCGACGAAGTCCATCGGCAGGTCACCGAAGACCTGGGCCAGCGCGAGGGTGCCGGCGAGCTTCGGCGCCAGCACCCGCTCGGCCTCGGCCCGCTCCTTGACCTCGGCCATCCCGCCGCCTGGCAGGCCGGCGGCGTGCACGATGCCGTCCACCCCGCCGAACGCCGCCTCGGCTTGGTCGCGTACCCGGCGCAGGTCGGCCGGATCGGTCACGTCGGCGGCCAGCACCAGCACCTCGGCCCCGCCACGCTCCATCCGGCGGATCGCCGCGATGGCCCGACCCACCCGGTCGGTCCGGTCGCTGCCGTACACCGCCAGGTAGCTGTCCCACTCCTCGCGGGCCGGCAGCCCGGAGCGGGCCAGCAGCACCAGCCGCGCCCGCACCCGCGCGGCGAGGTCCTCGGCCAGGGTGATGCCGATCCCGCCGAGGCCGCCGGTGATCAGATAGCGACCGCCCTCGCGCAGCACCCCGGACTCCGCCGCACCGTCCAGGCTGACCTGCTCGAACCCGGTGACCCAGCGACGTACCCCGCGCAACGCCACCTCGGCGGGCCCGCCGTCGGCCGGCCGGCACAGCTCGGCCACCAGCGCCGACGGGTCGGTGGCGGCCGGATCGGCGTCGATCAGCCGGACGCTCAGCCCGTGCTGTTCCACCGGGAGCACCCGGGCCAGCCCGGCCAGGGTGGCGTGCTCAGGACGGACCAGGTCGCCGCCGGCGGGGTCGCCGACGCCCGAGGTGACCAGCTCCAACCGGACCGGCCCGGCGCCCTCCTCGCCGGCGGTCAGCCCCGCCCCGGCGAGCGCCTGGACCAGGTGCAGCGCGCTGAAGAACCCGCGGTCCTGGGCGGCCCAGGCGGCGGCGATGTCTGTGCCGGCGGGCTCGCCGTCCAGCGCCCAGGCGTGCACGATCCGCGCCGGCACACCGGCCGCGGACAACGCGCCGACCAGGGCGTCGTGGTCCTCCCGGACGCCCGGCCGAAGCCGGAAGCCGTGCGGCGTCGGGCCGAAGGCCGGTCCCGGCCGCACCTCGACCAGGTCGGCACCGGCGTCGCGCAACGCACCGGACAACTCGTCGCCACGCGGCCCGTCGACGAAGACCAGGCAGCGGCCGATCGGCGCGTTACGCGGATCGGGCGCGGCCTGGCGCCAGGTCGGCACCGCGAACCAGTCCGCGAGCTCGCGGGGCCCGCTGGGCGGGACGACCGCCACGGCCAGCTGCTCCGGGTCCGGGTCCACCCAGTAGCGCCTGCGCTCGAACGGGTGGACCGGCAGCGGCACCCGGAACAGCGCGGGCGGACCGTCCCCGGTGTGGCCGTCGTCCTCGCCGGGCAGCGGGCGCACCGGCACTCCACGCACCCACAGGGCGCCCATCGAGCTGGACAGCGTGGCCACGTCACTGGTCGACTCGGCCGGACCGGGCAGGCTCGCCAGCGGGGTGAGCGCCCGCTGCGCCGGCGCGGCGGCCCGCGCCACCTGCATCCGCGCCAGGCCGGCCAGCTGCCGGCCGGGACCGCACTCGACCAGCGACCAGCGCCCCTCGGCCAGCAGGGTGGCGACGCAGGCGCCGAACCGGACCGGCTGGCGCAGGTGCGTCGCCCAGTAACCGGGGTCGGTCGCCTGTTCGTCGGTGATCCAGGCGCCGCTGACGTTGGACAGGAACCGGGTCCGCGGCCGGCCGAGCGGGACCGCGGCCACCACCTGGGTGAACTCGGCCAGGATCGGGTCCATCATCGGCGAGTGGAACGCGTGCGACGTCCGCAGCTTCTTGGTCCTGCCCGGCAGGCTGTCGGCGAACGCCGAGATCGCCGCGGTCTCGCCGGCCACCACGCAGGTGCCCGGCCCGTTCACCGTGGCGATCGTGACCCCGTCCGGCAGCAGGCCGGCCACCTCGGACTCGTCGGACGCGACGGCGAGCATCGAACCGGCCGGCATCGACTGCATCAGCCGGCCCCGGGCGGCGACCACCCGCAGCGCGTCGGGCAGGGTGAAGACACCGGCCAGGGTGGCGGCGACGTACTCGCCGATGGAATGCCCGATCATCGCCGCCGGGCGTACGCCCAGCATCGCCCAGGTGGCCGCCAGCGCGTATTCGACCGCGAACAACGCCGGCTGGGTGTACCGGGTTTCGGTCAGCTTCTCCTCGGCCCCGGGGTCCCGGCCGAGGATCAGGTCGCGGATGTCCAGACCGAGGTGCGGTTCGAGCAGCACCGCGCAGTCGTCCACCACCTTGGCGTAGGCGGGCTCCTCGGCGTACAGCTGGGCACCCATGCCGGCGTACTGGGCGCCCTGGCCGGAGAAGAGGAACGCCACCGGCGGCGCGGCCCCGTCGACGACCGCGGTCTGCCGGCGACGCTTGTCCCGCAGGGCGGCGACCGTCGCCGGCAGGTCGTCGGCGACCACGCTGGTCCGGTGCGGGTACTCCGGTCGGCCGACGCGCAGCGTGTGGGCCACGTCGGCGAGGTGTTCGGGAGTTCCGTCCGGGGCGGTCTCCAGGTGGTCGGCGAGCTGCTCGACGGCACGCTCCAGCGCGGTCGCCGTCCTCGCCGAGACCCGAACCAACCGGGTACGGCGTGGCCGCGACCGCCGTGCGACCGATGTCGACTCCGGCGCCTCCTGGAGGATCACGTGGGCGTTGGTGCCACCGATGCCGAACGAGCTGACCCCGGCCCGCCGGGGCACCCCGTCGGTCTCCCACTTGGCCAGCGCGTTGGCCACGTGGAACGGGGTCTCGGCGAAGTCGATGGCCGGGTTCGGCCGCTCGTAGTTGATGGTCGGCGGGATCAGCCGGTGTTCCATCGCCAGCACCGTCTTGATCACGCCGACGATGCCGGAGGGCTGGCTGAGGTGGCCGATGTTGGACTTCACCGAGCCGAGCCCGCACCACCCGCGCTCGCTGGTGTGCTGCCCGTACACGGCCGACAGCGCGGCGACTTCGATCGGGTCGCCCAGCGCGGTGCCGGTCCCGTGCGCCTCGACGTACGTGATGGTCCTCGGGTCGATCGCGGCCGTGCCGACCGCCTGAGCGACGGCGGCCAGCTGGCCGTCGACGCTGGGCGCCGTGAACCCGGCCTTCTGCGCGCCGTCGTTGTTGATCGCGTTGCCGAGGACCAGCGCCCGGATCGTGTCGCCGTCGGCGACCGCGTCGGCGAGCCGCTTGACCAGGGTGACCCCGACCCCACTGCCCCACACCGTGCCGTTCGCCCCGGCGTCGAACGGACGGCAGTGCCCGTCCGGAGAGGTGAACCCGTCCATGCCCAGGTAGCCGATGCCGTGCGGCATCTCCAGGTTGACCCCACCGGCCAGCGCCATGTCGCATTCCCCGTTGCGCAACGCCTCGCAGGCCAGGTGGAAGGCGACCAGGGAGGTCGAGCAGGCGGTCTGCACGGTCAGGCTGGGGCCGCGCAGGTTCAGTCGGTAGGAGGGTGTGGTGGTCACGTAGTTCGGCGAGTTGCCGGTACTGATGGACACCACGCTGCTCGGCGAACCACTGACCCGGCTGTTGCGGAGGATGTTCTCCCGCAGGTAGGTCTGGCTGCCGGTGCCGGCGTACACGGCGATCGCCCCGTCGTAGCGGGCCGGGTCGTATCCGGCGTCCTGCAGCGCGGCGTGGCACGACTCCAGGAACAACCGGTGCTGCGGGTCCATCACCTCGGCTTCCCTGGCCGTCATCCCGAACAGCCCGGCGTCGAACTGGTCGAACCCGTCGATGATCGGCGCCCGGGAGACCCAGCCCGGATCGTCCACCTCGGACAGCTTCGCGCCCCGGGCAAGCTGCTCCTCCCGGCTGAACGAGGTGACCGACTCAACCCCGTCCACCAGGTTGCGCCAGAACTGCCGGAGGTCGTCGGCACCGGGCACCCGGGCGGCCAGCCCGACGATGGCCAACGGCTCGACCCCGTCGTCGGACAGGATGTCGGAGCGGATATGGAGGACCACGCTGACTCCTCTATCTCGCGGTGCCGCTGACGCGGCGGGACGATTGGCGACGGACCCGGCTGCGGCGGGCCCCGGCCGGCGGGACGGGCCCGGTCACGGGTCTGCCCGCCCGGGGGTGCCGGTGGGCCGCCGCTGCTGCCGGCCGCGCGCCCGGGCCCGGCGGTCGGCGGCGCGTTGCAGGGCCAGGTGGATTCCGTCGCTGTTCTCCGCACCGTCCAGGAACGCGGCCAGGGCGCGGACGTTGGGATAGCGGAAGAGGTCCACCAGGGCGATCTCGCGCCCGATCGCCTCGGCGAGCCGGTGTTGCACCTCGGCCATGGCGATCGAGTGCCCGCCGAGGTCGAAGAAGCTGTCGGTGGCACCCACCCGGTCGACGCGCAACGTCTCCCGCCACACCCGGGCCACCAGTTCCTCGTTCGGGCCGGACGGTGCGACCGGATCGGCGCCGGCCGCCGGACCGACCGGGGCCCGGCCTGCCGGCGTGGGCGGCGGAGTCGACCGGACCGCGCCCGCCCGGACCCGGGACAGCGCGGGCGCCGGAGCGGAGTCCGCAGGCCGTTCGGGTGCGTCGGTGAGCGAGTCGAGCACCGCCAGGTAGCCGTCGAGCAGATCGGCGATCCGGGCGGCGGCGAACAGGTCCGGGTTGTAGACCGCGTCCAGCGCCAGCACGCCGTTGCGCTCGACCAGGTAGAGGGTCAGGTCGAACGGCGAACCCGGCAGACCGGCCGGCACCCGCTCGGCGACCAGGTCCGGCAGGTCCAGGGCCGGCTCGGCGAAGTTGAACACGTTGAACAGCACCTGGACCAGCGGTGGGCGGGCCGGGTCCCGCGGTACGGACAGCTCCTGGACGATTCGCTCCAGCGGCGCGTTCGGATGGGCCAGCACGTCGAGCAACTCCTGCCGGCAGGCCAGCACCTGATCCGTGAAGCTGCTCCCGCCGTCGGTGTGCAGCCGGACCGGCGCGATGTCCACGAAGAACCCGACGAGGTCCGCGACGGCGGCCAGCCGGCGATCGGCGACCACGACGCCCACCACGTGGTCCGTGCGGTCCACCAGTCGGCGCAGCACCTCGCCGAAGGCGGCCAGCAGGACGGTGGACGGCGTCGCGCCGAGCCGGGTCGCCAGTCCGCGTACCCGGGCGTCGAGTTCGGGCGTGAACGGCGCGCTGGCGAACTCGCCGCGGTAGGTCTGCGCGGCCGGGCGTACCCGGTCGGCGGGCAACTCCAGCACGGTCGGCGCGCCGGCCAGGTGCGCGGTCCACCAGGCGAGGTCGTCCGGCCCGCGCAGCCGGTCCCGAGCGGCCCGCCAGACCGCGTAGTCGGCGTACGTCGCCGGCAGCGGGTCCAGCGGCGCCGTACCGTCCCGGGCCGCCCGGTAGGCGGTGGCGAACTGGTCGTACAGCACCGCCTGCGACCAACCGTCGAACACGGCGTGGTGAAACGTCATCGCCAGGACGTGCTCGTGGGCGTCCAGCC
Organism: Micromonospora kangleipakensis; assembly: GCF_004217615.1. Classification (NCBI taxonomy): domain Bacteria; kingdom Bacillati; phylum Actinomycetota; class Actinomycetes; order Micromonosporales; family Micromonosporaceae; genus Micromonospora; species Micromonospora kangleipakensis. The sequence goes on from NZ_SHLD01000001.1 coordinate 5,506,753, forward strand.
GGTACAGCTCGGCCTTCCACACCGGTCCGGTGGCCAGGTCGAACCGGGTCGCGGCGCTGGCCTGCAGCCGGGCCCGCAACGCGGCCTCCCGGTCGACCCGGCCCATGCCGGACACGTCGACCACGGTCAACGGCACGTCACCCGGTGGATCACAGATCACGTGCGGGGCACCGGCGACCCGGGTGATCCGCCAGCGCAGCACCTCGTGCCGGTCGGCGACGGCCCGCAGCGCGGCGCGCAACGCGGTCAGCTCCAGCCGGCCGCGCAGCCGCTCCGCCATGGCGGTGTTGTAGGCCGCCGAGTCGGGCGCGAGCTGGTCCAGGAACCACAGCCGGCGCTGGGACGGCGACAGGGTCGGTGGCTGGCCCGGGATGAGCTCCGGCTCGGTGAGCCGGTCCGCGTCGGCCACCCGGGCGGCCAGACCGCCGAGCGTACGGCCCTCGAGGATGTCCGCCACGGAGACGTCCCGACGGAGTTCGTCGCGGAGCAGGGCGACCATTCGCATCGCCGACAGCGAGGTCCCGCCGGCGGCGAAGAAGTCGTCGTCGCGGTCCGCCGTCCGGGCGCCGAGCACCCGCCGCCAGGCGCCGGCGACCGCCCGTTCGTCGGGCGTCCCGGAGGCACCGGCGCTGCCGGCGAGCCCGCTGGCCGGCGTGGCGTCGAGCCCCGCGCCGGCGGCACCGGCCGACTTCTCGTCGGACGACCCGGTCAGCGCGGCGAACCCGGCCGCGGCCAGCTCGGCGAGCCGCGCCGCGTCCCGCTTGCCCGACGGGGTGAGCGGGAGCTCGTCCAGCCGGAGCAGCCGCCGGGGCACCATCACGTCCGGCACCCGCTGCCGGAGGAACTCGAGCAGCTCGCCGTCCGGCGGCGACAGCGCCGGCGCCACGACGGCGACCAGTTCGGTGCCGGCCGGACCGTCGGCCGGTACGACCGCAGCCTGCCGGACCTGCGGGTGTTCGCCCAGCACCGCCTCCACCTCGCCGAGTTCCACCCGCTGGCCGCGGACCTTGACCTGCCGGTCGATCCGGCCGAGGAAGAGCAGTTGCCGGTCGGGCAGCCAGACGGCGCGGTCGCCGGTGCGGTACAACCGCGCGCCCGGCTCGCCGGAGAACGGGTCGGGAACGAACCGCTCGGCGGTCAGGGCCGGCCGACCCAGATAGCCGCGAGCCAGGCCGACACCGCCGATCAGCACCTCGCCGGGCGTGCCGGGTGGCACCAGGTCGCCATCGGCATCGACCAGGTGGATCCGGTGGTTGGCCAACGGCCGGCCCATCGGTACCGGCCCGTCCCAGGATCCGCTCGCCAGGTAGCCGGTGACGCAGACCGTGGCCTCGGTGGGGCCGTAGCCGTTGGAGAACCAGCGGGTCGGACGATCCGCCGGCCCGGTCCAGCGCTCGACCTGTTCGGGGGCGGGCGACTCGATCCCGGTGAAAACCGTACGCCAGTGCGGCAGCCGGTCGGGATCCAGCAGCGGCAGCAGCGCGGCCGGCAGGCACCCCCAGGTCACCCGGTGCGCCTCGGCGAACCGCTGCAGCCGGACCGGGTCGACCCGGTCCGCGTCGGGCACCAGGGCGATCTCGCCACCGGCGACCAGCGGGATGAACAGATCCTGCACCGACGCGTCGAAGCCGAGCGGGGCGAATCCGAAGGCCCGGCAGGTCTCGTCCGCGCCGCTGTACGCCCCGAACGCCGTCACGTGCGCGACGACGCTGCGGTGGCTGACCACGACACCCTTGGGCCGGCCGGTCGACCCCGAGGTGTAGAGCACGTACGCGGCGTTGTCCGGGCGGGCCGGGCAGGCCACGGCGGCCGGCGGCGGACCGACCGGCTCGGTGGGGATGTTCACCAGCCGCAGGTCCGGGTCCGACAGCGCCTCGCGGCCGGCCTTGTCGATCACCACGGTCGACAGCCCCGCGTCCCGGGCGATCTCCCGGAACCGCCGCTGCGGGTGGGCGCGGTCCAGCGGCACGTAGCACCCGCCGGCCAGCAGCACGCCGAGCACCGCGACGAGCAGGTCCGGCCGCCGCTCGGCGCAGATGCCGACCCGGGTCTCCGGGCCGACGCCGTGACCGCGCAGGGTGGCCGCCAGCGCCCCGGCCCGGTCGACCAGTTCGGTGTAGCTGAGCACCTCGTGCCACTGCCGGACGGCGACCGCCGGGCCGCGGCGGGCGGCGGCGGCGAGGATGAGGTCGACCAGGGTGGCTTCCGGGTAGTCCCGGTCCGGTCCGACGGCGTACGGCGCCGCGCGATCCGCTCCTGCCCGACCGCCCGCGTCCTGCCCGCCGCGGGTGTCGGTGAGCGCCTCGTGTCCGGTCATCGGGTCACCTCCATCGTCGAGGGCAGCGCCGGATCGACCACCTGGATCCGCAGTTCCGACTGGTACCGGCGGCCCTGGCTGTCCGGGACCCAGGCCAGGTCCGGGCCGGGCAGCGCCTCGCTGACCACGATGGCCGCCGCGCCGCCGGCCTGCTGCCGTGCCGCCCGGACCATCGCGCAGAGGGACGACGCGAACATCGGGCTGGACAGGTCGACGTAGCACGGCTTCGTCTCGGTGGAGAGCTTCACGTAGACCCGTTCCGGCAGTCCCAACGACCGGCGCCAGCGCCGCACGGCCAGGTAACGACCGAGGCTTCCGGTGGCGCTGGCCAAGCCGGACTCGTCGATGCTCGTCCGCCAGGTCTCCCGTACGGCGACCAGCCGGTCGATCACGATCCGGGGGGTGTGCGACCGGGTGGTGACCAGCTTGAAGCCGTCGGCCGCGTGCATCGACAGCAGTTCGCTGAACACCTCCAGCAGCGGCCAGGGCCCGTGCCCGGCCCCGTCCACCACCAGCTCCCCGCCGACGGGGCGCACCCGCAGGGCGGTGATCGGCACGCACCGCGGATCGGCGCCGGGTGCCGGTACGAAGGCGAGCTGGACATCCGTCCGGTGCTGCAGGGCGAAGGTCACCCGGGCGGTGTGCCGCGGCATCGACGGCGGGAAGAGCAGACGTACCCGGCCGGGGCCGAGGTCCGCGGCGAGCCAGTCCGCCAGCTGCTCGGGCGCGTCGTGACCGGAGGCGAACACCGAGTTGTCCAGGGTGGACCAGGCGGTGTGCAGCTCGCCGAGCACGACGGTCGCCGCACCCCGGTCGATCTCCTCGACGCTGGCGGCGCAGATCTGCAGGTCCGGACTGTGGATCCGGCCCGCCGACCAGCCGGGACGGTCGGCCGGGAAGATCTCGTCGACCCGGGTGGCCAGGTCGGCGGCGGACAGCTCCACCAGCCGGGTGTCCCCGGTCGGGTCGTCGTCCAGCCCGGTCAACCGACCGAACCGCGTCGCGAGCCTGGCCGAGACCGCGTCGATCGGCCGCTCCCCGGTGCCGAAGAGCGGCCCCTGGGCCAGGTACCAGAAGTCGGCGAAGCCCACCTCGGGGTCGCCCGCCTCGGCGGCCAACTCCTCGTAGAGTCCCCGGAACGCCACCCCGTACGCCTCGGCGATCGCCACGGTCAACCAGCGGGCCGCCCGCAGCAGCACGTCGAGCGGCGCGGCCACGGTGTCCAGCACGGCCGCCCCCAGTGTCACGTCGAGGTCCCGGACGGTGTCCTCGTAGCAGACGGCCCGGCCGGCGTACGTCTCGCCCGGCCGGTGCATGGCGGGTTGGCCGGTCAGCTCGGTGAAGTCGGCGTGCAGGGCCCGCAGCGACCGGTACAGCCGGTCCGGGTCGCCGGCCGCCGCCGCGACCTCGTCCCGCGCCGCGCACAGCCGGGCGAAGTCCGCCTCGACCGGCCGTCGCAGGTCCGCCTCCCCGATCCCCTCGATCACCTCGCGAAGTCGACCCTCCGCCGCGCCGCTCATCGGCAGGGAGACCCCCCACCAGAGCAGACCGCGGTCGACCAGCCGATCCAGCAAGAGGTAGATGTTGTCGTCGTTGCGCAGTCCGCGTTGCGCGGTCGGCTCCTCCGCCACCAGGTGCCGGGCGATCTCGACCACCGGCGTCCGGCCGTCCAGCCGGGCGACCACCGCCGCCTCGGCGGGGCTGAGCACGACCGCTGGTGCCGCCGGGCGCGACACCCGCCGCTCGTCGGCGAGCCGGTACGGCGCGTGCAGCCCGGCCGGCAACCAGCGGCGGACGGCCGGGTCGGTGGCGATCCGGTCACCGAACGCCGCCAGCGCCCGCCACTCGAAGGCGACCATCCGGCGCCGGACCAGCGCCGGGCCGGCCGTGATGCTGGTCGTCGGGGTCCGCCGGGTGAGCGTCGCCCAGCAGATCGGCCCGAAGAAGCCGATGGTGTCGTTCTTCGCCGTGTACCGCTGCCAGTACCGGCCGATCGCCTGCTCGCGGGCCCGCCGCTTGTCGTGGCTCCGCTCGTCCGGGCCGCCCCGGCGCACCGAGTCCAGGGCGGTGAGCGCGTTGAGGTTCTGCCAGGTCACCGCCTCCCGGAACAGCGGATCGCCGGCCAGGTCGTAGATCATCTTGCTGGTCTCGGCCACCGCGGCGCCCAGCACCGGCAGCAGTTCGGCCTCGGTCACGGTGCCGTCCAGGTGGGCGTCCGCCACCGCGGCCAGCTCCGGCGCGGTCAGCCGCAGCACCCCGTCGGCCGGGAAGCCGGCGGCCCGCAGCACACCCTCGCGCCACACCCGCCAACCACCGCTGCCGAGCGGGATCAGGTGCTCGGCCACCGGGTCCGACCCCGGCGACCGTTCCTCCGCCGGGGTCCGCGGGCCAGGCGTGGCCCCGGCGGTCGCGGTGCCCGTTGTGGTCGCGGTGCCGGCCCGGACCGTCGTCGTGGTGCCGGTGGCCGCGAGCAGGTCTGCGCCGACCAGCGCGGCCACCTCTTCGGCCCGCTCGGCGAAGAACAGGTGTCCACCCTGGATCGTGCGCACAGTGCAGCCGACCGCGGTGTGTTCGGCCCAGTGGGCCATCGTCATCGGATCGGCGTCCCGGTCGCCGGTGCCGGCCAGACAGACCAACGGCACCGGCACCGGCGCCTCCGGTCGGTACGTGTACCGGTTGAGCCAGTCGAAGTCGGCCCGCAGCGCCGGAAGGATCAGATCCAGCAGCTCCGGTACGTCCCGCACCCCCTGCGGCAGGCCACCCAGCTCGGCGATGCGGGCCAGGAACTCCTCGTCCGGCAGGTCGGCGATCCGGGCCAGCGTCTTCGGCAGCTGCGGCGGTCGGCTCCCGCCCAGGTAGAGCCGGCTCGGCAGCCGGGCGCCCAGGCGGCGCAGTTCGCGGACCACCTCGAAGGCGAGCAGGCCGCCCATGCTGTGCCCGTACATCGCGTAGGGCCGGTCGGCCCGCTGCCGGACCGCCTCGACCACCTGGCCGAGGTCGAAGGTCGGCGATTCGATGATCCGCGCCTCCCGCCCGGGCAGGGCCAGCACGTCGAGTCCCACTCCGGCGGGCAGGGCCGCCGGCCAGTCCCGGAAGCTGCTCGGGCCGGCCCCGGCGGGCGGCAGGCAGAGCAGCAGCGGACCGGAGTCGGCCGGGGGACGCAGGCTGACGTACCACTGTGCCGCCGGGGTCACGGGTCGGCCCGCCGTCCCGGTCCGGGCGTCGGCGGCGCTCATGGCCGCACCCCGGTCAGCGGCGCGGGCCCGGCTGGCTCGATCCAGTGCCGGTCGCGCTGGAACGGGTAGCCGGGCAGCGGCACCCGCCGCCCGGCGGTCGCGGGCACCTCACCGCCGCGCAGCCACTCGGCGGCCCGGTCACCCAGTTCGGCCGGGGCGTCCGCGGGCACCGGCCCGACGACCCGGGCCTCCTCGGGCTCCGACCCCGTGGCCAGCGACCGCAGCGCCGCCACCGCCCCGGACCGGTCCCGGGCCACGACGGCGGCCCGGTGCGGCAGCCGTCGCCGGCCGGTCGCCAGGTTGTACGCCGCATCGGTCAGCGATCGATCGGACCCGGTGTCGAGGTGCTCCACCAGTCGACCGGCGAGCTGGCGCAGCGCCCGGGGGCCGGCCGCGCTCAGCGGCAGCAGTGCCCAGGGTGGTCCCCCGTCCGCCGCCGGGCGGACCGGTGGTTCCTCGACCAGCACGTGCGCGTTGGTGCCGCCGAGCCCGAAGGAGCTGACCCCGGCCCGCCGGGGACCGGCCCACTTCTGCTCGGTCGCGGTGACCACGAAGGGGGTGGCCGCCAGGTCGACGTCCCGGTGGGGCCGCCTGAAGTGCAGCGTGCCGGGGATGACCCCGTGCCGCACGGCGAGCACCGCCTTGATCAGGCCGATCACCCCGGCGGCGGCGTCCAGGTTGCCGATGCCGGACTTCACCGAGCCCAGGACGCAGTACCCGGACCGGTCGGTGTGCATCCGGAAGGCCCGGGTCAGGGACTGGATCTCCAGCGCGTCGCCGATCGCGGTGCCACTGCCGTGCCCCTCGACGAAGCCGACGTCGGTCGGTTGCCAACCGGCTGCGGCGAGCGCCTCCGCCACCACGGCGGCCTGCCCGGTGACGCCCGGGGCGGTGAAACCGGCGCGGTCGGCGCCGTCGTTGTTCACCGCCCAGCCGGCCAGCACCCCGTAGATGTGGTCGTCGTCCTCGACCGCGTCGGCGAGCCGCTTGAGCAGTACCGCCCCGGCGCCGTTGCCGAACACCTGGCCGGAGGCGTCCGCGTCGTACGGCCGGCAGGCGCCGTCGGCGGCGAGCGTGCCACCGGGACGGTGCCGGTAGCCGATCTGCCGGGTGGACACCACCGCGGCGCCTCCGGCGATCGCCAGGTCGCACCGGTAGTCGAGCAGGCTCTGTGCCGCCTGGCAGACCGACACCAGCGACGACGAGCAGGAGGTCTGCACGGCGACCGCCGGACCGGTCAGGTCCAACGCGTATGCCACCCGGCTCGGCAGGTAGTCACAGGTGCCGCCGGCCAGCAGGTCGTCCCAGTCCTCCGGCAGGCTGCCGGCCGGCTGCACGGCCGGGTTTCCGAGCAGGTGGTGACGCAGGTAGCGGTTGGCGGCGCAGCCGGCGAACACCCCGATCTGGGTCTCCGGGTCCGGCCGGCCGTAGCCGCCGTCCTCGAGCGCCCACCAGGCCACCTCGAGGAAGAGCCGGTGCTGCGGATCCAGCAGGGCGGCATCGGCCGCGGAGTAGCCGAACAGCGCCGCGTCGAAGTCGGTGAGCCCGGCCAGCCGACCGAAGGCGGGCACGAAGCTGGCGTCGTTGGCCGTCTCGGCGGGCAGCCCGGCCGCCGTCAGTTCGGTGGCGGAGAACCGCCGTACCGCGTCGGTCCCAGCGGTGAGATTCGCCCAGAACTCGGCCGGTCCCTCGGCACCGGGCACCCGGCAGGCCAGCCCGACGATCGCGATCCGGTCGTCGTCCGTCATTCCGCCCCACCTTTCGTTCGCGACTGCGGGGCTCGCAAACCCGGCTCACTCCTCGCGCTCACGCTGTCTCCCCTGACCGCGCCCGGCGGCGTCGGCGCATCCGACCGGCGGCGCGCAGCAGCGCACCGTCCTCCCCTCCCGGCCCGTCGACCGGAACGCCTTCGCGCAGCTGGGCGGCCAGCCCGGCGACGGTGGGAAACTCGAACAGCCGCACCAGCGGGATCCGCCGGTTCAACGTCGCCTGCAGGCGCTGCTGCACCAGCGCCATCAGCAGCGAATGGCCACCCAGGTCGACGAAGGCCGTCTCCCGGCCGACCCGGTCCAGGCCGAGCACCTCGCACCAGGTCGCGGCGATGATCGCCTCCAGCGGGTCCTGGCCGGCCGCGTCGACGAATGGCCCCGGTGGCGGCGGCGGAAGGGCGGCGACGTCCAGCTTGCCGGTCACCCCCATCGGCAGGGCGTCCACCGCCACCACGGTGCGGGGCAGCATGAAGTCGGGCAGCCGGATCGCCAGGCCGGCCCGCAGCGCTGTCGGTTCGACCGAGGCGTCGGGCGACGGCACGACGTACCCGATGATCTCCTTGTCGCCCGCGCCGGCACCGCCGGTCCGGCGTTGGGCCACGACGGCGGCGTGCCCGACGCCCGGCAGGGCGGCCAGGGCGGCCTCCACCTCGCCCAGTTCGACCCGGTGCCCGCGGATCTTCACCAGCCGGTCCGCCCGGCCGAGATAGACCAGCCGTCCGTCCGGCAGCCGCCGGGCCAGGTCCCCCGTCCGGTACGTCCGGACCCCGTCATGGTCGCCGAACCGGCCGGCGGTCAGCTCGGGCAACCGCCAGTAGCCGAGCGCCACGTGCGCCGAACGGACCGCCACCTCACCGGTCAGGCAGGTGGGCCGGCCCGCCGGGTCGAGCAGCAGGACGTCGATGCCGTCCAGCGGATGCCCGACCGGCACGACCGCGTGCGCCAGCGGCGCGTCGGCCGGCAGGTGGTCCTGCGCGGCGAAACTGATCTCGGTCGTGCCGTAGCCGTTCACGAACACGGCGCCCGGGGCGAAGTGGCGACGGGCGAGCTCGACGTCGTGCCGGGTCACCTCCTCGCCCCCGAGCAGCACGGCGCGGATGTCCGGCAGTGCGCCGTCCGGGCCGAGGCTGGCGCACAGATAGCGGTAGACGGTCGGCGTCGAGTGGTAGACGGTGACGCCCCGCGTCGCCAAGGTGCGGGCGAGGTGACCGAGGCCCTCGCTGCGGATGTCCACCGGCACGACGGCGGCGCCGGACAGCAACGCGCTGAACGTGTCGGTGACCGCCATGTCGTAGCCGAACGAGGTGAGCACGCTGGTCCGGTCGGCGGGGGTCAGGGCGAAGTTGCGGATGTGGTTGCCGACGCCGAACAGCACGTTGCGGTGGCTCTGCACGACCCCCTTCGGGGTGCCGGTCGACCCGGACGTGTAGAGCAGGTACGCCGGGTCGTCCGGGCCGGCCGGGGTGGCCAGCCCGACGGCCAGGTCGGCCAGGTCGGCCGGTCCGACCGCCGACGCCACCGGCACGATGCGCAGGTCGGCCCGGCCGGCGAGGTCCCGCAACCGGTCCGCCAGGTCGGCGTGTGCGGCGTCGGTGAGCAGCACGTCCGCATCGCTGTCGGCGAGGATGTGGGCCAACCGGTGCGCCGGGAAGGTCGGGTCGAGCGGGACGTAGGCCCGGCCGGCGGAGAGCGCCGCGAGCAGCGCGACGACGGTACCGGCGCCGTGCCGGCAGAGCAGCGCGACCTGGCCGCCCTGTCGCGTCCCGGCCGTGGACCGGATGACCGTGGCGGTCGCCACCACCGCCGACGCCAACTTCCGGTAGGTCAGGCACCCGTCGTCGGCGAGCACCGCCGGGTGGTCCGGCGTCCGACGCAGCTGCGCGGCGAACGCGCCCGGGATGGTGTCTCCCGGTGCGCGTTCAGGTCGGGCGCCGGCAGCGCCGCCGTGCAGTTCGGCCCACCGGGACGCCCGGCGCCGCTCGTACGCCGAGACCGGCAGCAGGTGCGCGGTGGAGACACCGTCGTCGCCGGCGAGCGCGGCGAGCAGGGTGACCAGGTCGGCCAGCAGCGGTTCGACCAGCTCCGCCGGACAGTCACCGAGCCGGATCTCCCACCGCGACACGTCGGTCCGGGTCGCCAGCTCGATCCCGTCGGCGAACGGTGCGACCGGCGCCGACGACGACTCGGCCGATCCGGCCGACGGGTCGGCGCACTCGTCGGTGCGGCTCGTCCGCCGGATCGGCGCGGCCACGCCGGTCAGCACCTCCCGGACCGGCCGGTCACCGGTGAGGTCCAGCAGGTACCCGGCGTCCGGGCAGCGGACCGGGACCGTGGACCGCCCGGTCCAGCGGCGTACCAGCAGGGCCACCGCGACCACCGCCACGACCTCCCGCGGTACGCCGTGGCGGGCGGCGAGTTCGGTCAGCCGCCTGCTCAGCCCGGCGTCGAGCACGACCGTCGAACGGCGCTCAGGCGGCTCCGGTTCGGCGGTCGTGACCGGACCTGACACCAGCGGGGTGGGGGTCGGCCCCATCAGCGGCAACCGAGGACCGCCGCGGCGATCCCGTCCACGGTGGAAACCTCCGCGTCCGGCTCGGCCGTCACGTAGTCGGCGCCGGTGTAGCAGCCGGATCCGTGCAGCACGATCTCGTGGCCGGCCGGTACGATCCCGCGGTCGATCGCGTTGAGCACGCCGGTCAGGGCCATCACGATCGACCACTCGCGCAGCTGCGCGGGGTCCGCCGGGAGCGGGCGGGTGCCGTCTGCGAACCAGTCCCGCAGCATCGGGTAGCGCCGCACGCATTCGCGGCGGGACACCACGATGCCGTCGCCACCGAACCGTCGGACCAGGTCGTTCATCGCCGGTGACGTGACCGGCTCATGCGTGTAGAAGGTCGGGTCGAGGATCTCGTCCGGCTCGTCGGTGACCTCGGGGAAGTGCGGATCCTCGCGCTGCGTCCACCCGCCGCCCGCCTGGTCCCGTTGGTAGCGGGGCAGGTGCGACCGGGAGAAGCTGTCATGCCGCAGGTTGAGCACCATGTCCGGAGTGCCGAGATGTTGCACGAGCAGGAAGCCGGGCCGATCCGCCGGCTCGGCCCGACCGGTCGCCTCGAGCACGTCCCGGCCGAGGTTGTAGCCGAGCAGCCCGTACGCGCTGGAGACGGCGTGCGCGTGCCAGCGCGGTGCGGCCGACGAGGTCGGCGACGCGTCGGCCTCGAACGCCGCGCGGGCGGCGTCGGCCACCAGGTAGTTGCGCAGGTCAAGGGAGTACCAGAGGTTCAGGCCGTACTTGTCGTACGCCTCGGCGGCGTACTCGTCGACGAACGCCCGGCCGAGCGCCTTGACGCCTTCGGCGGCGCCGCCGGTGAACCGCAACAGCGGGTTCAGTCGGCGCAGGGCGGGGTCGCCGGCCAACCGGTCGGACCGGAGCTTGTGCCGGGTGGACGCGGGAGCGAGGACGACCACCGACAGCTGGTCGGGCTTGACCAGACCGACCGCCAACGCCCGCCCCACCGCGTCACGCAGGGCGATTCCCTTGTTGGCCGAGGTGGGGGTGAAGATGCAGATCGACTCACCGGTACGCCGGATGTGCTCCACCGCTCGGGCCACGATGAGCATCGAGGCGAACGTCTTCGTGGTGTGCGTGCCGGGGTTGCCGGTCAGGTCCATGAACTGGACCGGGTGCCCCTGGTACTCCCCCAACGAACGCCAGGTCGCCGTGGCCGCGGCGAAGAACTCCCGGATCTCGTCGGTCAGTACCGGCAGGTCGAAGCCGGGCGCGAAGCCGGGCGTTCCGGCCGTGCCTCCCGGGGCGGCGCCGCAACGGGCGACGGCGGCCGGAATCAGGTCGTAGTAGTCGACGATCAGGTTGCGGGCGTTGACGATGGGCGGCGTGGACAGCATCTGGTCTCCTTGGTCAGGCCAGCCGGGCGGGGGCGGGCGCGGGTGGCGCCAGCCTGAGCCGTCCTCGTAGCGCGGTGAGTTCTTCGGTGACCTGGTCGAGGGCCGAAGGTGTCCACCCGTCCGCGATGTCGGGCAGGTGGTCGGCGATCGCGGCGGCGGCGGCAGGTGAATATTCGATCCGCCCGTCGACCACCTGCACACCGTCCCGTCGCCCGACCCGGAGGTTCCAGTCGACGGCGGCGGTGCGGGTGATTCCCGCGGGAAGGTCCAGGACGATCGTCCCGGCGGAGATCCGGACCGGGTACCCACCGGGCAACCCCATCGGCCCGGGCAGGTTGGCGCGGATCTCGGCGCCGGTGACGAGATCGAGCAGCAACCGGGCTGCGGCGTGCCCGCCGATGGCGTTGAGTTCCCCGCGAGGCAGCGCCCGATCGGCGGCCAGCAGCGCGGTTACGCCGGTCACCGGGGTGCCGTTGGACCAGGCACGTACCTCGTCGCCCGGATCCGTCGGGGCGACGAGGTGCACGTGGTGGCCGAGCATCGCAAGTCGGTCACCGGGCGCCAGGTTCAGACTGGCCCGCAGGCAGGCCGCGAGGGTGGACACGTTGCCGATCCCGCACAGCACCGGCAGATCGAGGGCGACCAGCAGCGGGTTCACCATGTCGGGGAAGGCGCCGTTGACGAATCGGGTTCCGGGGTTCACCCGGGCCACCGCCCGGGCCAGCCGCACGGCGAGCGTGGCCTGCAGCGGAAGGGTGACCCCGAACCCGGCCTCGGCGATGAGCCTGGTCCAGGCCGAGGGCGCGGTCACCCGCTCGTACGGGGACTGCGCCGAGGCGCAGCAGACCAGCACGTCGGGCCGGAGCCGGTCCAGCGTCTCGACCTCGTCGGTCAGCGGCTCGGCGGTGAACGAGACGGGGTTGCCGCTGACCGCGGCCCGGGCCCGGCAGCTCCGGGCGAGCTCGGCGACCGCGGCACCGTCGCGGGCCAGCAGGGTGACTGTGACCGGTACGTCGGGTCGGCCGGCCGGGTGGGACGGTGCGAAGGCTGCCAGAGAGTGGCCGAGGGCGCGGGCGAGGGCACCACTGCCGACAACCGCGATGCGCCGAGGGGTCATCGGGGGTCGACCGGACCGGCCAGTGTGCGCAGCCGAACCTTGGACTGGATCATGGCATGGAGCATGACAAGCACGCCTCCCCCACCGACAGACGTACGCCCGCGACACTGCGGACTACATCGAGACAGTCGCATGGATCACATCGACCACCCGACATCTCTTCCGGGATATTGCCACGGAATCCCACGGGGGGGTAGTCCATCTCGGACATCATCCGGTCCAGAAAGTCGGCCTGGTCAGCCGCCTGGCAAGGGCGCGAGGTGCGGGGCGAGAAGGCGCACCGCACGGCAGCCGTGGTGCTGAGCTACGCTGCAGCCCGCACTTCCCAGGCGGACCAGGCGAAGTACGAGAGCGTGCTCCCGGACCCGGACAGGATCGCGTCGGGACAGTAGCGTCGGCAGCATGGACGAGCAGAAGATGACCTCGTGGTGCGAGCGGCTCGGCAAGATCGGTCGTCCCATGCCGACGGCGTGATCGTCGGCATGGGACGGCGAGTTTTCCCGGCTCACCGCGTACGTCGTTGGCCGGGCGGCGGACGCCGAGGCGGAACCCGGCGCCCCAGCGGGGCGGGACCTGGCGCACGAGATCGTCCCGCGGAGCCTCGTCCTCGTGGACCGTCTGCCGATGACGGCGCACGGCACGGCCGACCGCGGTGCGCGTCAGAGGATGGCGCGGTCATGGTGAGCCCGACACGGCTCCTTCTCTCCCTCAACCGAACCGTCCGTGTACGGACGCGGACGTCACGGCGAAAGGCTCATGACACGTGTTCAGGTCCATGATGAAGTCGAAGATCCACCGAGCCACGGTGACGCAGGCCGATCTGCACTATGTCGGCTCCGTCACCGTCAGCGCGGATCTCATGGAGGCAGCCAATCTGCTGCCCGGCGAGAAGGTCGACCTCGTCGACATCGACAACGGCGCGCGGCTGTCCACCTACGTCATCGAGGGTCCCCGGAACTCCGGGGTCATCGGTATCAACGGGGCCGCCGCTCGGCTGATCAGCCCCGGGGACCTCGTCATCCTCATCGCCTACGCGCTCGTTGAGGAGTCGGGCGCGCGCGATTTCAAGCCCAGCGTCGTGTTCGTGGACGCCGAGAACAAGGTGGTCAGCCAGGGGCATGACGCGGTGGGGGTGCCGGACGGCCACGGCCTGGTCTCCGGCGCGGTTCTGCGGGGCGCCGGCGATCGCTCGGGTGCCTAGGCCGTCCGGCGCGTCGCGGGCTGGTGGGCGGCTTGCCGGCGCGGAGCCGGAGCGGTTCCCGCCGGAGGCGCGGTAGCCCGCGACCACCCGCAGCTCGGCAGCCGGCCCGGCGTGCGCTACGCAAGCCGCGACGCGCGGCCGGCTGCCGACCCAACCGCCTCAAGCACTCACCGGATCCGTCGTCCTCGGCGGCCTCGGGCTTCCCACTGCCGCGCCCGTCCGCCCGGCGTTCGGCATGGCCGCCATGAAGCGCGACGATTCTCAGTGCGCTGCGACGACCACCGCGTCCGGCTCGAGGTCGGCGAGCCGGGCCGGCCGCACCACCACGAGCAGCACCACCATCGCCGCCACCATGCCACCCGCAACGACGAGGGCCATGGCCACCGCGCCGGTGCCCAGCACACCCACCAGGGGCGCGGCCAGCGCGCCGACGCCGAACTGCACGGCGCCGAGCAGAGCGGAGGCCGTACCGGCCGCTTCCCCGTGCCGGGACAGGGCCAGGGCCGGCGCGTTCGGCATCGCGAGGCCCGCCGCCCCGAGCACCACCCACAACGACACCAGCACGCTCGGCAGCCCGCCGAGCCCGGTCGCGGCGAAGGCGAGCAGCGCCAAGCCGGCCCCGGTCCCCACGCCCAGGGCGGCGACGAGGATCCGCTGCGGCGAGTGACGGCGCAACAGCCGTACGTTGAACTGGGTCGCCGCGATCAGCCCGACCGCGCCCGCGCCGAAGGCCAGCCCGAACTGCTGCTCGTCCAGCCCGTACTGCTCCTGCAGGACGAACGACGACCCGGCCACGTAGGCGAACAACGCCGCCATGGCCAGCCCGGCGACCAGAACCAGGCCCACGAACGTACGGTCCCGCAGCAGCGAGCCGTACACGATCACCGTCGCGGCCACCCCGCCGCGCTGGCGCCGATCGGCCGGCAGCGTCTCGCGGAGACCGAGCGCGGCGACCACGACGAGCAGCACACCGAAGGCGGCCAGGGCCACGAACACACCGCGCCAGTCCGTCCAGCGCAGCAACCAGCCACCGAGGGTCGGAGCGAGGATCGGCGCGGCCCCCATGACCAGCAGCAGCCGGGAGAGCAGCTTGGCGAAGGCCGCGCCGCTGAACAGGTCGCGGACCACGGCCATCGCGACCACCGAGGCCGCTGCGACGCCGAGGCCCTGCACCACCCGCAATCCGCCGAGAACGGCGATGTTCGGTGCGATGACGCAGAGCACCGACGCCACGACGTGCAGCGCGATGCCGGCGATCAGCGGCGCGCGCCGACCGACGGCGTCGGACAGCGGACCGATCAGCAACTGGCCGATGGCGAGGCCCGCCAGCGTGCCGGTGAGGGTCAGTTGGACGGCCGCCGACGTGGTCTGGAAGTCGGCGACGATCGCGGGCAGCGCGGGCAGGTACATGTCGATGGTCAGCGGACCCACCGCGATCAGCGACCCGAGCACGAGGACGAGCCGCAGGCGTTGTCGGGGGCTCATCAGGTCGCCCGGCGTCAGCGGGGCTGCCGGACCCTCGGGGGCGTCGACGGTGGCGGTCATCGGGTCGCCGCCGACCGGTCGTTGCGCAGCCGGGCGGAGAACAGGGCAGGAGTCACATTCGGCTCCAAGCCCGGATCCGGTGAGCTGATTCCCCGTCGACCGGGAGGTATCTCAGGTCACAGTCGAGCGGCGGCAGCGCGATGGCCCTGACAGGCCGACCAGCGGAGCATCCTCAGCCGCCTGTGGCGCCAGGGCCCTCGCAGTCCCTCGCTGGGGATCTTGCGCAGGCGCAGCCAACGCCCGCAGCGCTACCGCTGGCGGTCACGGCCACCAGAACCCCCGCATCGTTGCTGGTCGGAGCCTCATTGACCGCCCGGGCCGGGTGAGCGATTCCGACGCGGTGACCACTTCGCCAAGCTGCACCCACCAGCAAGGCCTGAATGCCCGCCAGTTCCTCGTCGCGCTGACCTGCGGATAGCCCCTGCCAGGCGATATAGATTGCCGTTGACTGCCGTTCCATGCCGCGTGCAGTTGGCTGAACGGGACGCTAAAACCACCTCTGGGCTGGCAAAACGCGGAGCCGCACCTAGGCGAGGGTGCCGGTGGGTGCATTGCAGCGCCGCCAAGGTGCGGTTCAGCGCCGTTGAGTACACCCCCGTTGCTCCCAGCTCGCTCCCTGCCGGGGGCGCGTCGGCCGAGCGGCTGGCCGAGCGTGACCGGCGCGAACGCGGGCTGATCGCGCTGCACCCAGACGGCTGGTGACCTTTCGTCGCTGCGGGACATCGAGGAGGGCTGCAGGCGAGCGACGCCCGCGCGGGGGGCTGCTGACCACCGACGCGTCGGTCGGTCGCGCCGCTCCCGGCGTCGGCACCGTCGCCGAGCCGATCGGCGTACGGCTGCGCCAGCACCTGCGCGACCCGCTGAACGGCAACGTCTACGCGCTGATGCTCAACACGGCGGTGAGCTCGCTGCTCGGCATCGCGTACTGGGCTCTCGCCGCCCGCCTCTACTCGCCGGCCGAGTTGGGCATCGGCGCGGCGAAGGTGTCGACGATGTCGTTCCTGAGCAACCTCTCCCAGCTCAACCTGAACGGGGCGCTCGCCCGCTTCCTGCCGACCGCCGCCGCGCAGGGCAGCCGGCTGGTCGGGTACGCCTACGGGGTCAGCTGCCTGGCGGCGCTCGTCCTGAGCGGTGGGTTCCTGCTGCTCGCACCCATGGTCGCCGGCCGGCTCGAATTCCTGCACCGCACTCCCCTGCTCGCGGTGGCGTTCGCCCTCTGCGTCGCCGGCGTCTCGTGGAACCTCGCGGTCGTCGCGACGCTCATTCCCGTCAACGTGCTGGTCTTCCGCCGGCTGCTGCCCCGGCTGCGGGCGCGCCGTACCGAAGCGACGCTGCCCGACCGTCCGGTGCTCATCGCCCGGATCGTGGTGCAGCTCACCGCGCAGCCTGCGCGGCGGAAGGTCCTCCGGATCCTCGACATGGTCGCCGCACCGCTGCTCGTCGCGTTCGTCATCGTCATCATCCAGCGGTTCCGTGACCTGAGCTGACCGTGGGCAGGGGCGGCTCATTGCGCCGCCGCTGCCAGGCGCGCCAGCGGGCCGCGCCGGACAGAGATCACGAACCTGGTCCCACCACAGCGCCGACACCTTGACCACTTCGGTCTTCTTTGGGAGGTCTCAGACGCCGGAGGGGAAGGTTTCCGGCTCCCGCGCGCCGGCCCGGCCGATGTGCAGGGGGCGCACTCCCTGGGTGGCGTCGAACCAGCAGAAGGCGTCGTACCGATCGCCCAGCACGGTCGGCACGTAGTTGCCCAGCCGTTCCCGCTCCGGGTGGTAGACCACCCCGATCGCCCGATGGTCCAGCTCGTCGGTGAGCAGGTCGGGCCGGTCAGCTTGAGGGAAGACGAAGAGCGCCCGCTCGGGGGCTGACCGGTGCAGGACGTCCTCCAGGGTGCCGGTCATGGCCGGCGGCACTGCCATCAACTCGGTCGGCGCGCCCCAGACACCGCCCGCGACGACGGTGCCGTGGTGGGTGCCGAAGCCGACGAGCGTCACGTGGTCGGCGCCGTACCGCTCGCGGGCCAACTGACCGATGTTGATCTCCCCGGCGTCGGCCATGTCGGTCGCCCGGGCATCACCGACATGGGTGTTGTGCGCCCACACCACAGCCTTCGATCCGGGGCCGTAGTGGTTGAGGAGCCGGTCCAGGGTCTCGTCCATGTGCCGGTCCCGAACGTTCCAGGACTGCCGCCCACCGGCGACCATCGTCCGGTAGTAGCGTTCCGCGCCGGCCACCACCTCGGCGTTCTGCCGGGCAGCGAAGCGGGACCCCGGGTCACCGCCGGCCCGCTCGGGGTCGGCGGCCGTGGCGCGGAGCGTGACCAGCAGGTCAACGACCTCGTTCTCGCAGCTGGTGGGCACGAACCGGGTGGCCATCGCGTACTCCTGCGGGTCCTCCCGGTACGGCTCGAAACAGCGGTACGCGGCCAGCGCGGCCGGCACCAACCCTGGTTCCCGCTCGCGCAACCAGACCAGGATCTCCCGCAGCGACTCCCACAGCGAGTAGACGTCCAACCCGTGGAAGCCGACTCGACCCTCCGGATCGACGCCGGTGTTGTGCCCCCGCAACCAGCGGCAGAAGTCGACGACCTCCTCGTTGGCCCACATCCAGGTCGGCCAACGCTCGAAGGCGGCGAGCGCGTGGTACGGGTCCTCCGGCGCGTCGGCGCGGCAGCGGACGCTCCGATCGACCCGGTCACAATCCGGCCAGTCACCCTCCACGGCGACGAACGAGTAGCCCTGCTCAGCGATCAGGCGCCGGGTCAGCTCGGCCCGCCAGCGGTAGAACTCGTGGGTACCGTGGCTCGCCTCGCCCAGCATCACCACCCGGGCGTCGCCGATACGGTCCACGAGTACGTCGAGATCCCCCGCGTCCGTCAGCGGCGCGGCCAGCGCCACCACCTCATCCGAATACCGCGCCACAGTCGCTCCCATCGGTGCCGTCCCTTCCCGGCGGCTACCCGGGCCCGCGCCGGACAAACGGAAGACTCGCCGTTCGGACGCGGGCCGTACAACTGGTACACCTCACCCGCACGCCTGCTCGGCCGGTCACCGGTCCCTCGGGATCCTCCTGGTGGGCTCCCTGGCGCTGATCGCGCCTCGGGTGCCGCTGCTGGCCCAGCTGGCGCTGCTCGCCGCAGCGGTGGCTGCCATGGCGCTGGCAGACGCAACGGTCTTCCGGCACCGCCACCGACAGCTGCACGCCGCGATCCGCCCGGTCGTCAAGCAGTCCGGCGTGACGCCGAAGGAGCTGTTCTTCGACCTGATCTTCGTGTACGCGTTCCTCCAGGTCGTCGCCCTGATGGCGGAAGACCCCACCCGGCGGGGCGGGGCACGCGGGGCTCCTGGTGCTCGTCGTGCTCTGGTTCGCCTGGTGCGCGTACACCTGGCTGGCCGCGGCGGTCCGCTCGGAGAGCCCGGTGGTACGCCTGGTGATGGTGATGGTGGTCGCGGTGACTGCGGTGATCACGCTGGCAAGCCCGCAGGCGTTCAACGATGCCAGAGGTGGTCTGTCGGGACGCTGGTCTTCGTGGCCTGTTACGCGCTGATCCGGCTGCCGCACCTCGGCGCCTTCTGGCTGGTCAACCGGCAGAACCCGACGCAGCGGGCCGCGGTGGAGCGCAGCGCGTTGCCGCGGTGCAGACCGGTCTCACGGCCTTCGCGATCGCGTCCGAGTGCTGGCGGCCGGCGTAGCGGAATGTCGGCCGCAGCAGGTGGACGACGGGCGTGCGCCTGCTGTGAGCCTGTGAGTGTGTGAGCCCACTGTGAGCGGAGCGTGAGCGGGCGCCGTCAATCTTGGCCCTGATCGGCAGACCGGTGAACTCCAACTGAGAGGTCTCGGGCCATGATGCGGTGGATCGTCGGGTCAAGCGTCAAATATCAACGGCTGGTGCTCGCCATCGCCGTCGCCCTGATGGCCGTCGGCTTCGTACAGCTTCGCAACACGTCGGTCGAGGCCCTGCCGGAGTTCGGGCCGGTGCGGGTGGACGTGCAGGTCGAGGCGCTCGGGCTCTCCGCCGAGGAGGTGGAGAATCTGATCACCAACCCGATGGAGAACGAGTTCTTCAACGGGATCCCGTGGCTGGCCAAGCTCGAGTCCCGCACGCTCCCGGGATTGTCGTCGATGGAGATGACGTTCGAGCCAGGCACCGACCCGATCCGGGCCAGGCAGGTCGTGCAGGAGCGCCTGACCATGGTCGCCATGCTGCCTGCCGCCTCGTCGAGGCCGCCGCTGGTGGTGCAGCCCCTCTCGTCGACCGGTCGGCTCATGATGATCGGTCTGTCGTCCCAGGATCGCTCACTGATCGACATGTCGCTGCTGTCGCGCTGGACGATCGTGCCCCGCCTGCTGAGCGTCCCCGGCGTGGCCAACGTGGCCATCTGGGGGTTCCGCGACCGGCAGCTGCAGGTGCAGGTCGATCCCGCCAAGCTGATGCAGAACGGCGTCACGCTGGACCAGGTCCTGCGCACGTCGGCCAACGCGCTGTGGGTCTCGCCACTGACCTTCGTGGAGGCCTCGACACCCGGGCTGGGCGGTTTCATCGACACCGCCAACCAGCGGATCGAGATCCAGCACAACCAGCCGATCAAGACCGCCGCGGATCTCGGCAAGGTCACCGTTCAGGGCGCCGAGGACCGCGGGGTGCTGCTGGGTGACGTCACCCAGATCGTCGAGGACCACCAGCTCCTCATCGGCGACGCGGTCGTCAAGGACGCCCCGAGCCTCATGCTCGTGGTGGAGCGGTTCCCGGGCGCCAAGGTCGCGGACGTGACCCGGGACGTGGAGGCGGCCCTCGACGAGCTGCGACCCGCCATGCCGAACGTCCAGATCGACACGACGGTGTACCGGCCGGCCACCTTCATCGAGAAGATGGTCGACAACCTGACCACGACGCTGATCCTCGGCGCCATCCTCCTGCTGCTGGTGCTCGGTGCCTTCCTGTTCAGCTGGCGCACCGCGCTGGTCAGTCTCGTGACCATCGCAGCCTCCGTGGCGGTTACGGTGCTCGTGCTGTCCTGGTTCGACGTACCCCTCAATATGTTGTCCCTGGCGGGGCTGGTGATGGCCCTCGCCATCGTCGTGGACGACGCGGTGATCGCCGTCGACAACGTCAGGCAACGGCTGCGGCAGCGCCGCGAGGATGGCTCCGACGAGCCCCTCTCCGACACCATCCGGGGAGCCATCCTCGACGTACGCGGCCCGCTCTTGGTCGCAGCCCTGATCGCCGCGATCTCGGTCGTGCCCCTCTTCATCCTCGACGGGGTGCGCGGCGCGTTCCTCACCCCGGTCGCACAGGGCTTCCTGGCCGCCACAGTGGTCTCACTGGTGGTCGCGCTGACGGTCGCCCCCGTGCTGGCCACGCTCCTGCTCTCCCGGTCGTCGCTGCAGCACGGCCAGTCGCCGCTCGCCCGAGCGTTGGAGCGGGCGTACGGCGCGCTGCTGCCCCGGCTGCTCCGCCGGCCCGTCTGGTCCTATGCCCTGGTCGGACTCCTCGTGGTGGCGGGCCTGGCCGCTCTGCCGTTCCTCGGCTCGCGGCCGCTGTCCCCGACGCTTCAGGAGCGCGACCTGCTGATCACCTGGGAGGCGCCGCCCGGCACGTCCCGACCGGAGATGAACCGGATCACGGGTGCGCTCAGTGCCGAACTGCGGGCCGTCCAGGGAGTACGCAACGTCGGCGCCCACGCCGGGAGGGCACTGGCGTCGGACCAGGTCGTCAACATGAACTCGGGCGAGGTGTGGCTCAGTGTCGACCCGGGGGCTGACTACGGCCGGACCCTGGCCGCCGTGCAGCAGGTGGTGGACGGCTATCCCGGGGTGCAGAGCGACGTGATCACCTACTCGGACAAGCGGATCCGGGAGGTGGTGACCCGCGGTGCCACGGAGGACCTCATCGTGCGCATCTACGGCAACGACTATGCGGTGCTCAACGAGAAGGCCCAGGAGGTCCTCGGCATCATCGCCGCCATCGACGGCGTCACCGAGCCACGGGTACGGACCGCAGAGGTCGCGCCGACGGTGGAGATCGAGGTCTCCGTCGCCAAGGCCGCGAAGTACGGCCTCAAGCCGGGCGACGTGCGCCGGGCGGCCGCCACCCTCGTCTCGTCCACGGTCGCGGGCAACCTCTTCGACGACCAGAAGGTGTTCGAGGTCGTCGTGTGGGGCGTCCCCGCGGTGCGCCAGAACATGTCCACCATCCAGAACCTGCTGATCGACGCGCCGGTCGGTGGCCGGGGCGGCGGCCCGACCCAGGTGCGCCTGGCTGATGTCGCCGACGTCAGAATCGTGGCGAAGCCGGAGGTCATCACACACGACCAGGTCTCCCGCAGCATGGACGTCGTCGCAAACGTGCGCGGGCGTGGTCTGGGTGCCGTGACGAGCGAGGTCAAGGACCGGCTCGCGCAGGTGACCTTCCCCCGTGAGCACCATCTGGAGGTGCTCGGCGAGGGGCAGGCACGGGCCAGTTCAGACCTCCGGGTGTGGACCTTCGTGATCGGCGCCGTGATCCTGATCTTCTTCCTGCTGCAGGCCGGCTTCGGTAGCTGGCGGGTGGCGTCGCTGTACTTCCTGCTCCTGCCGACGGCGCTGGCGGGCGGGCTGCTGCTGGCGGCCATCGACCGGTCGGCCGTCTCGGTGGTCGCGCTGCTGGGGCTGCTCACCGTGCTGGCCATGGCCGTTCGGGGCGGCACGCTGCAGATCATGCGGTACCAGCGGTTGGAAGAGGAAGGCCACCCGCCAGGTGCCGAGCTGGTCGAGCGCGGGTCACGGCAGCAGTTCATCCCGGCCGTGACGGGCATCCTGGCGGCGGGGCTGGCTCTGCTTCCCATGGTGATCTACGGCAGCGTCTCCGGCCTCGAGATCGTGAGCCCGCTCGCCCTGATCATCCTTGGTGGCCTGGTCACGACCGCGCTGCTGAACCTGCTCGTCCTGCCCGTGCTGTATCTGCGGTTCGCCGTCCGGTCTCCATCGGTGGCCCGGTCGGAGCCCCGGGCCGGATCGATACCCACGCCCAGGCCAGAACCCGGTGCGGCGGGCAAGGAAACCCCTTCAAGCCCGGCTCCGGCCTGATCGGAACCAGGAGAGTCCCATGCACAGACAAGGAGGCGACCACATGCGACACAGTGGTCGGTGGATCGCAGCGATCCTGATCACGCTGGGCTTGGCGGCCTGCACGACGCCCGCCTCGAACACCTCGGGTGGCCACAAGGAGAGCCCGGCCAGGGTCGAGGCGATGCCGGGCAAGGACGTCAAGCAGGTGACGCTGACCGAGCAGGCGGCGCGCCGGGTGGGCATCGCGACGGTCACGATCGGCGCGGCGCGGACCGCACCGCCGGTCGGGCCGACCCCGTCGCCGGGCCCGCCGGCGACTGTGGTGCCGTACTCGGCAGTGCTCTACGACCCGAACGGCGTGGCCTGGGTCTATACGGTTCCTCAGCCGTTGACCTATGTCCGGGAGAAGGTCGTGGTGGCGACCGTGGGCGGGGCGAGCGGGACCGACGCGTTCCTTGCCCAGGCACCGCCAGCGGGGACCACGATCGTGACCACCGGCGCGATCGAACTCTGGGGCGCCGAGCTCGGGGTCGGCAAGTAGTCCATCCAGTCGCTACGAGGGTAGGGACCCCACGCCATGATGCGTTGGATCATTGGAACGAGTCTGAAGCTCCGGTTCCTCGTGGTTGTCGGGGCCTCGATGTTGATGTTCTTCGGCGTCCTGCAGATTCGCGACATGCCCGTCGACGCGTTCCCCGAGTTCGCGCCGCCGAGGGTGGAGATACAGACGATCTGCATCGGACTGTCCGCGCAGGACGTCGAGGAGCTTGTCTCCGTCCCGCTTGAGCAGGGGCTCACCGGGATCGAGGGCCTGGACGTGATGCGCTCCAAGTCGGTCTCCCAGCTCTCCTCGATTATCCTGATCTTCAAGCCGGGGACCGACCTGATGGCGGCCCGCCTGCTGATCCAGGAGCGCCTCACCGCCATCACTCCCAGACTGCCGCGCTGGGCCAACTCCCCCTTCATGATCCAACCGCTGTCGTCGACCAGCCGGGTGATGAAGATCGGGATATCCCAGGCGGACAAGTCCGACGCCGCCCACGTCGACATGGCGCTGCAGGCCTACTGGACGGTCCGGCCCCGCCTGATGCGGGTACCCGGGGTGGCGAACGTGGCCATCTGGGGCGATCGGTGGCACGTCAAGCAGGCCCTCGTCGATCCCGAGCTCATGAAGCAGCACAACGTCACGCTGGCCCAGGTCATGGAGGCCGCCGGAGACGCGGTGGACGTGGGTCAGCTGAAGTTCAACGGCGGGTTCGAGATCGGCACCGGCGGGTGGGTCGACACCGCCAACCAGCGGCTCCAGGTGCAGCACCAACTGCCCGCCCTGACCGGGCAGCAACTGGCCGAGATCCCCATCGAGGTGCCGAAGGGCGCCAAGCCGGTCTACCTGAAGGACGTCGCCTACATCACGGACGACATCATGCCGCCGTCCCTGCTCACGGGGGACGCGGTCATCAACGACGGCCCCGGCCTCATGCTCATCGTCGAGAAGCTGCCCTGGGGCAACACCCTCGAGGTGACCCGCGGGGTGGAGGCCGCGCTGAAGGAGATGGCGCCCGGCATGCAGGGCCTCGACGTCGATACCGAGATCTTCCGGCCGGCGACCTTCATCGAGACCTCGGTCGAGAACCTCGGTCGGGCGATGGTCATCGGATTCATCCTGGTGGTCCTGATCCTGGTGCTCTTCCTCTTCGAGTGGCGGGTCGCGCTGATCAGCGCCATTTCGATCCCGCTCTCCCTCGTCGCGGCGGGACTCGTCCTGCACTGGACCGGGGCCACGATAAATACCATGATCCTGGCCGGGCTGGTGATCGCCCTCGGCGTGCTCGTCGACGACGCCATCATCGACGTTGAGAACATCGTCCGCCGCATCCGCCAGCACCGGCGAGCGGGCAGCACGAAGTCGACCGCCGCCATCGTCCTCGACGCGTCGGTGGAGGTCCGTGGTCCCATCGTCCAGGCCACGATGATCATCCTGGTCAGCACGGTCCCGATCTTCCTGCTCACCGGGCTCACCGGCTCGTTCTTCCGGCCCATGGCGTTCGCCTACGGGCTGGCCATCCTGGCCTCGCTGCTGGTGGCCCTGACGGTGATCCCGGCGCTCGCCCTGATGCTGCTGGCCCGGTCACCGATCGAGCGGCGGGAATCGCCGCTGGTGCGCTGGCTCCAGCGCGGCTATACCGCGTCGCTGGCACGCATCATCCCGCGTCCCGCCTTCGCCTACGCGACCGTCGTACTCGTCCTGGCGGGCGGCGTCATGGTGGTACCGATGCTGGGACAGAACCTGTTCCCCGCGTTCAAGGAGCGGGACTTCCTGATGCACTGGGTGACCCAGCCCGGCACCTCGCGTGAGGAGAGTGTCCGCATCACGGAACAGGTCAGCAGGGAACTGCGGGCGATCCCCGGGGTCCGGAACTTCGGCGCCCACATCGGGCAGGGCACGTTGGCCGACGAGGTCGTCGGCATGAACTTCACCGAGAACTGGATCAGCATCGACCCGAAGGTCGACTACGACAAGACTCATGACGCCGTGCAGAAGGTGGTCGACGGCTATCCCGGCCTGCAGCGCGATGTGCAGACCTATCTGAAGGAGCGCACGAAGGAGGTGCTCACCGGCTCCAGCGACGCCATCATCGTCCGCATCGTCGGCGACGACCTCGACGTGCTTCGCAACAAGGCCAACGAGGTCAAGGACCTCGTCGCCGGGATCGACGGCATCATCGACGAACACGTGACGCTGCAGACCACAGTTCCCCAGGTCGACGTCCAGGTCGACCTGGCCAAGGCGGCCCGGTACGGGATCAAGCCCGGCGACGTACGCCGAACGGCCGCCACGTTCATCGCCAGCGAGGAGGCGGGCGACATCTGGCGGAACGGCAAGAACACCGAGGTGCACGTGTGGAGCGTGCCGAGTGCCCGGTACAGCATCGAGAGCGTCCGTAACCTCCTTTTGGACGCGGCGGACGGGAGCAAGGTCCCCGTGGGCGAGCTGGCCGAGGTCAAGATGGTGCCCACGCCCAACCAGGTCCTGCGGGAGAATGGATCGCGGTATATCAACGTGGGCGCCAATGTGGCCGCGGGGAAGGCCTTGGGCGACGTCGCGGCCGAGGTTGAGCGCCGCCTGGCGACGGTGGACTTCCCGCCCGGCTACCACCCACAACTGCTCGGTGAGTACAAGGAGGCGACGAGCGCCCAGGACCGGCTGCGGCTCTTCGCCGGCGTCGCGGTGATCGGGATCCTGTTCCTGCTGACCACCGCCTTCAACAGCTGGCGGCTGTCGTTCCTCGTCCTCCTCACGCTGCCCATGGCTCTGGTGGGCGGGATCCTCGCGGCATACGTCGGTGGCGGCATCCTTTCGCTCGGCTCGCTCGTGGGATTCTTCACCGTGCTGGGCATCGCCGCGCGTAACGGCATTCTCATGATCAACCATTTCCAGTATCTCGAGCGGGAGGAAGGGGAAAGCTTCGGCCGAAACCTCGTCCTCCGTGGCGCGAAGGAGCGACTCTCGCCGATCCTCATGACCTCGTTGGCGACCGGGCTCGCCCTGGTTCCCCTGGCCATCGAGGGCAGCCTGCCCGGTCACGAGATAGAACACCCGATGGCGGTGGTGATTCTGGGTGGCCTGTTCACCTCGACTCTGCTGAACCTGTTTGTCCTCCCGTCGCTCTATCTGCGTTTCGGCCGACCCAAGGATTCGTCCACGCGCCGGCCGCTTGCCGGGCGGTTATGGCCCATGGCCCTGCGGTCCGGAAGGTCCCATGCCTGACCGGTCCGGCGGGCTCTCGGCCCAGCTACGACGAATCGCCGTGGTTGCCGACGGGTCCGCCGGGCCGCTGCGGTCACGGCAGGTCAAGTGCAGGATCGCCGCGAAGGATCGCCCTCTCCAGCTTCTGCAGCTGCGGCGATGGGTCGAGTCCGAGCTCGTCGACCAGCCGACTCCGCGCGAGCCGGTACGCGACCAGCGCGTCGGCGGCGCGGCCGGCGCGGTACAGGGCCAGCATGAGCTGCGCGAGCAATCGTTGGCGGTACGGATACTGCCCGGCGTACTCGGCGAGTTCGTCCAATACGGCCTCGTGCCGGCCGAGCCGCAACTGCGTGTCCAGCCACTCCTCCACAGCCGTCAACCGCGCTTCCTCCAGCCCCCGGCACAGATCTTCGACTCGCGGGGTCGCCACGTCGGCCAGCGGGGGTCCGTGCCACAGATCGAGCGCACGCCGCAACATCGCCGCCTTCTCCAGGTCCTCCGTCTCAAGACGAGCCACGGTGAGGAGAGCGCGGAAGCGGTGGGCGTCCACACTCATCGGGTCGGCTCGCAGGAGATACGTCGGGCCGCGGGTGGTGATCTTTACGCCTTCACGATCCGCTCCGGCCATGGCCAGGGCGGTGCGGAGTTGCGAGACGCGGACGTGGATGGCATGACGTGCGGTCGGGGGCGGCGATTCAGGCCATGTCAGGTCAACGAGGCGGTCGAGCGGCACAAGCTGATTCACGTTCAGCGCGAGGATCGCCAGCATAAGCCGCTGTTGGCGTGGCCCGAGATCGACCTGTCGATCACCCGCCCATGCCTCCACTGCACCCAAGAGCCGGAACTCCACAACCCCCTCCCCCCGTGATGCGTCTACACCTCCTCCGCCTCGCTGCGCAGGGTCTCGGATCCAGGCCGTCGATGCTTGTGATGAAACGGTTGTTCGGTCGATTGGCCCCGTTCTCTGTATTCCGCCGACACCAGTCACAAGTGGTATGCACTCGCCAGCCGTCGAAAGCACCTAAAGTAGGATATAACAGAATGCGCATATGAATGTCAAGGTTTAAGTATAAATTGCGACACTAGAGGCCGATTCAGTCTGTGTTCGCGGGTAAAAGCGAGTAATCATCAGAAATTCGGTCACCCGCACCACAGTTTCATTGCCTACCAAGACGCGCATTTCCGCAACAGGCAGGTGCACGTGCCCCGCCTTGCCCTCCTCACAAGGTGCGTTTGCCATAAAGGGGGATTCGCCGGGTCTTTCCCAGCAAGGCGGTCAATTAGCGCGCGGGTAGGCGGATGACGAACCGTGCGCCGCGAGGCGCGTCCTCGACGTCTATCGAGCCTCCGTGTGCGTCGATGATCTCTCTCGCGATGGCCAGACCGAGACCGGTGCCGCCCGTGCGACGGCTCCGGTCATCGTCGAGGCGCGTGAATCGCTCGAAGACGCGCTTCCGGTCCGCGGGCGGAATCCCCGGCCCGTCGTCGTGGACGATCAACGTGACCCGGCGGTCGTCGCTGCCGAGCTCGACCCTGATCAGGGACGAGGCATGGTGCTCGGCGTTGTCGAACAGATTGCGTACGGCCCGGGTCAGGTCGTCGCGACGGCCGTCGACGGCAGCCGCCGAGACCGCGCCGGTGTCGACCCGCAGGTGGCCGCCGCCCCGGATCCGGGCCGCCTCGGCCAGGACGATGTCGTCGAGGTCGACGGGACGGGCTGGGGGGCGGGGAACGCCGGCGTCCGCCCGTGCGAGGAAGAGCAGGTCCCGGACCAGCCGCTCCATGCGACGGTTCGCCGCGAGCAGGTCGGCGGCGGTTTCGTTCCATCTGGTGCGGTCAGGGTGGGCGAGCGCGACCTCCAGATCGGTGCGCGCCGCGGCGAGCGGGGTCTGCAGCTCGTGCGAGGCGTCCGCGACGAAGCGGCGTTGACGCTCGGCGGCGGCATCCAACCGGTCGAGCATCATGTTCATCGTGCCCGCGAGCCGACTGATCTCGTCGTCCGTGGCCGGCACGGACACGCGCCGGTCGAGGGAGCGTTCGGAGATGTCGGCGACCTCGGCCCGGATGGCGTCCACCGGCCGCAGGGTGCGACCCGCGACCGTCCAGGTCGTGACGGCGACGAGTGCCAGCAGCAGTGGAGCACCGGTGGCAAGGGCGCCCTGGAGAACGTCGACGACGTCATCGACCGGGGAAAGACTCGCCGCAACGTAGACGGTCACCGGCCCTTCGGGCGTAGCCGTGGGCAGCGCGATGACCCGGTAGCTGCCGGCCTCGCCGAACGGAAGGCCGTCCACTGTGCGAACCTCGGACCCCGCCCCGGGAGGGCGGAACCGGGCGAGAGACTGATCGCGCTGAAGTCCGGCGGTGGCGGCCACCACCCGGCCGGCGCCGTCCACGACCTGGGCGATGCTTCCGTCGTCACCCTCGACGGCCAGCTCCGTGGGGAGTGTGCCCTGGCGGGCCAGGGTCGCGACGTCGTGCGCACGTACCCTCGCAATGTCGTCGACGCGTTCGACCAGCGAAAATCGCAGAAACATCACCAGGCTCACGGCGGTGACCACGAGGGCGACACCGACGACGATCGTGGCGGCCACGGTGGTACGGGCGCGCACCGTCGTGAGGCGTGCCCGAGGCCGGGGGTTTTCAGCCGCCATCGGGGTCCAGTCGGTAGCCGACGAGACGGACGGTCTGGATCGCGGATCGACCGAACGGCTCGTCGATCTTCCTGCGTAGGTGCCGGACGTAGACCTCGACGATGTTCGGGTCGCCGTCGAACGCGAAGTCCCAGACGTGGGCGAGGATGGTGCCCTTGGAAAGCACTTCGCCCGGACGCCGCATGAGGAACTCGAGGAGGGCGAACTGGCGCGGAGTGAGTGAGACCTCCGTTTCCCCACGCCAGACCCGGTGGGCGGCGGGGTCGAGCCGCAGGTCGCCGACATTCAGCGTGGCCGGGCGCTCCCGCGAACCCCGGCGCAGCAGCGCCCGAATTCTGGCGACCAGTACGACATAGGAGAACGGCTTGGACAGGTAGTCATCGGCTCCGGTATCGAGAGCTTCCGCCTCGTCCAGCTCGCCGTCCTTGGCCGTGAGCATGAGAATCGGGGTCCAGTTGCCGGCCTCACGCAACTCGGCGCACACCTGGAAGCCGTTCTTGCCGGGAAGCATGATGTCGAGAACGATGACGTCGAAGTCGCCGTCCGTGGCCCGCCAGAGGCCGTCGATGCCGTCGAGTGCGACCTCAGCAGCGAACCCCTCGGCCTCCAGTCCACGCTTGACCGACCGGGCGAGGTGCTTGTCGTCCTCGACCACGAGGATGCGCACTCCCCAAGTGTGCCACTCGCCGGCTTACTGCCCGCTGAAGCCGCCGACGCAGACCTCCGGCTTCGTCCGCGTTCAGCCGGTCTTCAGCCAACCCGCCGTACAGTCGCCATGACGTCCTGGTCGAACGGACCGCGGGTGGCGCGCCGCCACCTCGCACGGCGAGAGAGGGGGACGCTCATGGCCAGCGTGCAGCTCGAGGCGGTGCGGCTCACCAAGCGGTTCGGGGACCGTACGGCGGTTGACGGGTTGAGCTTCACGGCACGGCAAGGCGAGGTCGTGGGACTGCTCGGGCCGAACGGGTCGGGCAAGACGACCACCATCCGATTGCTCACCACGGTGCTCGCGCCGACGAGCGGGGAGTTCTCGGTGGCTGGGGTTCCCTGCACCCGGCCGGGCGAGATTCGCCGGCGGATCGGCGTGCTGCCGGAAAGCAGCGGCTATCCCGGACACCAGACGGGCGAGGAGTACCTGCGCTACCACGCGCGGCTGTTCGGCCACGGCCGTCCGGACGCCGTGCGGGCCGCCGAGCGGCTACTGGCGGAGGTAGGCCTGGCCGAGCGTGGCTCGTCGCGGATCTCCACGTACAGCCGCGGCATGCGGCAGCGGCTGGGTATCGCACGGGCGCTGGTCAACGATCCCGCTGTCGTGTTCCTCGACGAGCCGACGCTCGGGCTCGACCCGGCCGGGCAACGTCAGATGCTGGCGATCGTCCGCGAGATCGCGGCGGGCAGAGGAGCCACCGTCATCCTCAGCACCCATACCCTTCCGGACGTCGAGGAGATCTGCACGAGCGTGCTGATCCTCCACAAGGGGAAGATCCTCGTCTCCGGCACCTTCGGCGAGGTCACCCGCGCTGTCCCCACCCAGCAGTACGCGCAGATGCGCGTCCCGATCGAGTTGGTCGGTCGGGCCCGGCAAGCGCTCGCGGGCGTCGCCGACCTGATGACAGAGCCCGCCGACGAACGTCCCGACATCCTCAGGATCTCCCTGAACGGACGGCCGGCCGCAGACCAGGGCGGCACGGATACCGGGATGAACGCAGCACTGCGGGCGGTGCTGAGCGCCGACGTGCCGGTCCTGTCCTTCGAGGTCGAAGGCGCGCGACTCAGCGACGCGTTCCTAGCCATGACCGGGGAGGGTGTCCGGTGACGACGGGTCTGAGCGGGCGGGTCCGGAGCGCCGAACCCAGCGCGGGCGGGGTTCGCGGCGATGGCCCGGGTTGGCGGGTCGTCGCCGAACAGGAGTGCCGCGATCTGTGGGTGAGCGGGCGCGGCCCGGTGTTGGTCTTCGCGTTCAGCGTCGTCCTGAGCGTCATGACCTACCTTGCCGGTACCAATCAGGTGCTCAACTTCCTCGAGCAGCGGGAGGCGGTGAACCTCACCCTGCAGGTTGCGGTGGCGATCGGCGTCCTCGTCACGCTGGTGGTCAGCGCCGACGCGATCAGCGGGGAGCGGGAGCGGGGCACGCTGGAGAGCCTGCTGCTCGCACCCGTCTCCCGCCGGGCGATCGTGCTGGGGAAGATGGCCGCCGCCTTGTCGCTCTGGCTCGCGACCTTCGTCGTGAGTGTGCCGTACCTGTGGGTGCTCGGACGCGGAGTGTCCATCGTCGGGCAGGCGCTGCTGCTGGGCCTGCTCGTCGGCACGCTGCTGGCGGTCGCGCTCGCCGCGCTCGGTCTGCTGATCAGCGCCATTTCGAGTTCCAACAAGGTCAGTCTCGCAATAAGCCTGTTCCTGCTGTTGGCGTTCTTCGCGCCGACCCAGTTGCCCGGCGGCACGCCGAGGGGCTGGTTCGGAGACGTCCTCGTCCGGCTCAACCCGGTCGACGCGGCGCTGCACTACCTGACGGCTGTGCTCGTCAACGGGCACGCCTGGACGCGGGACCTGTCCTACCTGATCTCTCCGCTACTCACCGCGGTACTGGCCGGGGGCGTCCTGGTTGCCGCCGGCACCCGGATCGTCAGGCTGTATGGAGGGGTGAGCGGAGCATGAAGACAGGGCTGGCCCTCGCCGGGCTGTTACTGGCGCTGACGGCTCCCGTCGGCCTGACCGCTGCGGCGGCAGCCGCTCCGCCGCCACTGCCGGGCGTCGTCGAGGTCGTATTGGAGCAGAGCCGACTCAACACGGTCGTTGGTGAGAGGTTGACGCTTGAGTCCCGCGTGGTCAACTCGGGTGACGCGCCGACCGACCGGCTGGTGGCCCACCTCAACGTCGCGAGCCTGGACGGCGTCTACGTCGACCTCGAGGACTGGTCGGCGGACGTGACCCGGGAAGTTCCGCCGGTGGCGCCGGGCAGCAGCACGTCGCTGTCCTGGCAGTTCCAGGCCGTCAACACCGGCAGTTTCGACGTCTACGTCGTGCTCATGCCCGGCGGCGACTCCACGGCGGGTACCGGCCCGCTCGTGGTGAGCCAGCCGGTACACGTGGCGGTGGCCGGAAAGCGGACCCTGACCGCAGCGGGCTCGCTGCCGGTTGCCATCGTCGTTCCGGTCGTGCTCGGTCTGGTGGCCGCAGCTGCCAGATATCGCATTCGGCGTACGAGTTGACAGGAGGAACTCACCCTCGGATTCAGGACTCCGTTTGTGGCAAGGGTGAGGAAGGTTTCGATGCCGTCCGCGCTGGTGGGATGGGCCTCGTAGACGACCGAGTCGATCCCGGCCTTCTGCAGGGCCATGGCTGCGGCCGGACCGGCGACGCCGCCGCCGATGATCAAGGCGGTGCGGTGGGTCATGACTGCTGTCCTTCGTCGATGGCGGGCTGTTCGGCCAGCCCTGGTATCCGGCGTCGACCTGGCTTTCACCTGTGCGAGCCACGGGAAAAGGTCGCGGATGCCGGCCCTCAGCGCGGTCTGCAGGGCTGAGCGGCCGCTGCGGGTAGCCCGGGCAGCTCCAGCGCCGCGGGCCCACCATCGCTAGAACCTTCAGCGGCCGCTGGGTGGTGCGTAGATCCTGCTCGTCAAGCGTCCCAGGCGTGCAGGAACGAGTGCGGGGTGATCTCCTTCCAGCCCGGCATCCCGGCCGTCCTTGGCCAGGCGCTTGACAATCGGGCCTTCACCGCCGACGGCGTCAAAGGTGTAGGCGCCGGACGAGGTGGGGGCGGGTAGGGAGCATGCCCGGCGCTGGCACGAACCGGTGCCGGGGTTGCTCGGGGCCTTCGTGTATAGCAACCCGGGCGGCCCGGTCAGGTGATGGTGTCCCCGGACGGCTGTCGTCGACGTCGGCCCGTCGAGGCCGGGGCCGGCGGTCAGGCCACCGTGAGCAGCAGCTTGCCTGGGAAGGAGGTCTGCAGGCGACGGTGCGCTTCCGCCGCCTGCCCAAGCGGGAACTTCTCGGCGACGTGCACCTGGAAGGGTCCCGCCTCGATGAGCTCGTTGAGGCGCTGCAACTGCCGGGGGCCGGTCTCGCCGTCGTACGCCCGGACCGTCACGCCGGGCCGCTCGCTCGGTTCCGGTTGCACCCCGTGGGGGTACCCGAGCACGCCACCGTCGCGCAGCGCCTCGGTGAGCTTGTCCAGCGTCTCGCCACCGGCCATCGCCAGCAGGCCGTCGACGCCGTCCGGCGCCACCTCCCGGATCCGCCCGAGCACCTCGGCGAGGTCACCGTGACCGTCGAGGGCCACGTCGGCGCCGAGCCGGGTCACCAGCGCCACGCCCTCCGCCCCGGACGCCACGGCGACCACGTTGAGCCCCTGCCGCTTGGCCAACTGCACGGCCAGGTGGCCCTGCCCGCCGCTCGCGCCGAAGATCAACACCCACGCGCCGGCGGACAGGCCGAGCATGTCCAGACCCGACAAGGCGGTCAGCGCGTCGGTGGGCATGGCCCCCGCGTGCTCCACCGGCAGCCCCGCCGGCAGCTTCGCGACGTACTGCGCCTTCGTCGCCGCGTATTCGGCGTAGAAGCCGCCCTTCGGCCGGGTGTAGCCGTACACGTAGACCACGTCGCCCACGGCGACGTTGGTCACCTGCCGGCCGACGGCGGCGACGCTGCCGGCGGCGTCCGCGCCGGGCACGATCGGGAACGAGGTGCCCTCGGGCACCAGCGTGCCCTCCCGTTCGAAGGCGTCCCAGACCCCCACGCCGGCGCTCCACACCTTGATCAGCACCTCGTCGTCGGCGATCTGTGGCACCGGCAGGATACGCAGGGTGATCACCCCCGGGCCGCCGAACTCGTCGAGGGCCGCGGCCTGCATCCGCTCGGGCACATCGCCGTCTGCCATCTGGAATTCCTCTCCGCCCCGGCGGCCACCGGCATCGTCGAACGCAGCATGCCCTGCCCCCGTCGCCGTCGGTCGCTGCCCGAGCGCCGTTCACCCGGTCGGGCTACCGGCCGCCAACGCGCCGGACCCGCGCCGCGGACGCGTCCGGTGACAGGCGAAGCACGGTCTGCCGCCCTGCCCCGTCACCACTCGGCGACCCCGACCGGCGGATGGACCCGTCGCGACCGCATGGGCGAGGAGTACACACCATCCGACCGCGCTGCGGCCACACCCTAACGAACCTGACGTGGTCTGGTACCGGTTCGAGCGTCACACGATGCCCGGTAGCACAGCTCGATCAACACGGACACCGTAACCTCGAAGCGGTGGGCCGTGCGGTACGCCGAGCACGGTGCGGCCGCGATGACGGACCGGTCGTCGCGCCCGCACCACAGCCCGGCCAAGACTGGCCGGTCGGTGGTGCGCAAGATCGTGCACCTGCGCTGGAAACAGCGCCTCGGGCCGGTGCAGATCGCCGGCCAGCTGGCGATGCCGGCCTCGACCGTGCACGCCGTGCTGACCCGCTGCCGGATCAACCGGCTGACGCACATCGACCGCGCCACCGGCGAGCCGATCCGTCGCTAAGAGCACGACCATCCATGGTGTATGACGTACACAATCATGAGGCGTGATGTCTCCACGCCACGTATCCGCAGGTACGTAGGCTGGTCTCGGCCCGTGAGACCTTCCACCGGGCCAACTCCGTCAACTGCCGTCGGTGCACCTTTCACGGATCGGTGCCCTGTTTCCGTCGTACTGGTTGGTAACGCGACCCAGCCCATCACCGGCAGACAGGAAGTGGTTCGATCATGAAGATCGTCGTCATCGGCGGCAGCGGCCTCATCGGCTCCAAGCTCGTGGACAGCCTCGGTGCGCAGGGCCACGAGGCGGTGCCGGCGTCACCGAAGACCGGCGTGAACACGCTGACCGGCGAAGGCGTGGGCGAGGTGCTCGACGGTGCCGACGTCGTCGTCGACGTGTCGAACTCTCCCTCGTTCGAGGACGCCGCGGTGCTGGAGTTCTTCGAGACGTCCACCCGGAATCTCCTCGCCGCCGCGGCGGACGCCGGGGTGGGGCACTACGTGGCGCTCTCCGTCGTGGGCAGCGACCGGCTTCCGGACAGCGGGTACATGCGGGCGAAGGTCGCCCAGGAGAAGCTCATCGTCGCGTCCGGGATCCCGTATTCGCTGGTGCACGCCACGCAGTTCTTCGAGTTCGTCCAGGGCATCGTCGACGCCGCCACGGACGGCGACACCGTACGCCTCGCGCCGGTGCTCATTCAGCCGATGGCGGCCGACGACGTCGCGACGGCGGTGGCCGAGGTCGCGGTCGGTGCGCCGACGAACGTGGTCGAGGTCGCCGGGCCGGAGCAGTTCCGCCTCGACGAGCTGGGCCGATCCGTTCTCGCCGCCCGTCACGACCCGCGTTCGGTGGTGACCGACCCCGCCGCCCGCTACTTCGGCGCCACGCTGGGCGAACGCTCACTCGTTCCCGCCGACGGCGCCCGCGTCGCCCGTACCCGCCTCGACGACTGGCGCGCGCAGGCGGCCCGCGAGCAGTAACCCGCTACGTCGGCGCGGCGGTCGGATCCGTCGGCTTGCCGAGGCGCTCCACCAGCACCCGCGCCGCCTCGGTGAACGGCTCGTCGGACTCGCCCGGCCAGTGTCCCTGGCCGCCGCGGCGCGGTGCCGGCCGCGGCGGGAGATCAGGGTGACCAGGCCCGCGACGATCAGCGTGATCAGTACCGCGCGGAAGAAGCCGAAGATCGCCCAGGTGTACGCCCGCGGCGGGCCGGTGGCCAAGGGTTGTTGCGGCAGGTGTGCGCCCGCGCGGATCATGGACAGGGCGTACTTCTGGCCTCGCCTGCAGCCGGGCTCTCGCCTGGTCTCGTGCGGCCGATGCTCTCGCCGTACTCCAGATACCAGGATCACGCCACCCCGCCCCGGCGGGGAAGAGCCGACAAGGTGCGTCTGAGGCATCGCGCATGTTGGCTCTGCCCAGGCGTCCGTTACCCGTAAGGGCACCCCGATGTGGTGTGATCTCAAGGCATGAAGGTCAGGGTCGTCGGCGCCGGTGTTGTGGGCTTGACCAGTGCACTCCGCCTGGCGCAAACCGGTCATGAGGTCGACGTAGTTGCCGCGAAGATGGGGAAGAGCACCACATCGTCGGTCGCCGCGGCACTCTGGTATCCCTACCGCGCGTACCCGGAGGCGGACGTAACCCGATGGTCGGCGACCACCTACCAGGTGCTGCGCGGCCTGACCTCCGATCCCTCCGCCGGCGTGCGGATGCGCCACGGGCGGGAGTTGTTCCGTCGGCACGCCTCCGACCCGTGGTGGCGGGATGCGGTTCCCGAGCTGGGTCGGGTTGCCGGCGAGCGACTGCCAGCCGGCTACGTCGACGGTTACGAACTGAGCGTTCCGGTGGTGGACATGGCGGTGCATCTGCCATGGCTGCTCGGCCAGTTGGAAACGGCGGGGGTCGCCGTACGGGCCCAATACGTGGATGATCTAGCCCACGCGTTCGAGGACGTGGACACCGTGGTGAACTGCACCGGACTGGGATCCAGAAAGTTGATCCACGACGAGACCCTCACACCGGTACGGGGACAGGTGATCGTCGTCGCACAGTTCGGCCTGACCGAATGGCTACTCGACCAGAACGATCCCGAACAACTGATCTACGTCGTACCCAGGAGCGACACCGTGCTGCTCGGCGGCACCGCCGAGGAGGGCGACGAGGATCTAACCGTCAGGCCGCAAACGATCACCGACATCCTGAAACAGTGCACCGAGCTGGTGCCCGCGCTCGACAAGGCCCGCATCCTCAGCCATCGCGTGGGCCTACGTCCTGGGCGCCCGACCGTGCGGCTGGAAACCGAGTTCATCGACCGCGGTCCGGTGGTGCACTGCTATGGCCACGGTGGCGCCGGAGTCACACTGTCCTACGGCTGCGCCGAGGACGTCGCCAAACTCGTATCAGGACTGTCCTGACCGCTGTGAGCCCGGCGTCGCAGCGGTGCCGCCTTACCGTCATTCGGTGCGCGGCCGTTAGGGTCGCGAGGTGAGTCAGGGCGGCGAGCATGACACGGAGCAGCCCTTGGCCGGGGGTCGTTTGACGGCTGGTGTGGTGCGGGTCGGAGACACGGCCCGCCGCCCGGCGTCGCCGGCGTCGCGTTACGTGGCGCGACTGCTGACTCATCTCGTCAGGAAGGGTTTCGACGGCTGCCCTCAGCACCTGGGGTGGGACCAATACGGCCGTGACATCTTGTCGTTCGTGCCCGGCCACGTTCCTCCACGATGGCAGCACTTCACCGACGACCAGGTCGGACAGGCAGCGACGCTGCTGCGACAGCTGCACGATGCCACGCGAGACTTGATGCCCAGCCTCCGGGAGGAGGTGGTCTGCCATCACGACCCCGGTCCGAACAACACGGTCTTCCGCGACGGCCAGCCGATCGCCTTCATCGACTTCGACTTCGCGGCGCCAGGCCACCCGCTCGAGGACGTGGGGTACATGGCGTGGGCCTGGTGCATCTCGTCACGGCCCGATCGGGGACCCGCGACAGAACAGGCCCGCCAGGTGCGGATCCTGGCGGACGCCTACGGCTTGAGCCCGATCGACCGTGACCGTCTACCTGCCGCCATCGGCGAGCGCTTACGCCGCAACGAGGCGTTCTGGCGAGACATCCTCGACGACGAAGCGGCCTCGGTCCCTCGCGCACGCCTTGGCGAGGTGCTCGCCTGGACCCGACGCGAATTGGCCTACACCGAGGCCAACCGAAAGACGTTTATCGCCGCACTCAATTCGGCATGAGTTGCAGCCGGGCCCAATCATGCACCGGCCGGAAGTCGACACCTTCGGAGCAGCCGAAGAGGTCACCGAGCAGGAAGTCCTGATCAATCGATATTGATGTCGAGCCGCCAGCCCACGCACGTCGCCCTCGTACAGGTCGGCGACGAGCGGGAGTCCGCATTCCTCGACTGGGCGCAGCGCGAACTGCTGCCTGCCCTGCTTGAGGTTGGCTGACAGGCGCACGGCACACTGGTGGCATGACGCGAGGCATTGCCCTGGTCCGGCGACCCAGCGGCCGGCTGGCCGAGGGGCTGGTCACCCACATCGAGCGCAGCGACGTGGACGTCGCGCAGGCCCGGCGTCAGCACGAGGCGTACCGGGCCGCGCTCGCCGAAGCCGGCTGGCAAGTGCGCGAGGTCGCCCCCGCCGACCACTGCCCCGACTCGGTGTTCGTCGAGGACACCGTCGTGGTCTGCGAGGGCCTGGCGGTGATCACACGGCCGGGCGCGCCAGAGCGCCGTCCGGAGATCCCCGGCACGGAGAAGGCGGTACGAGAGGCCGGGCTGGAGGTCGTACGCATCGAGGCTCCCGGGACGCTGGACGGCGGCGACGTGCTGCAAATCGGCACCACGGTGTACGTGGGTCGAGGCGGCCGCACCAACGGTGAGGGCGTGGCCCAGCTGCGTGCCCACCTGGCGACCCGCGGGCGCACGGTGATCCCGGTCCCGCTGCGCGACGTGCTGCATCTCAAGTCGGCCGTGACCGCGCTGCCCGACGGCACCCTCCTCGCGCTGCCGGAACTGCTCGACACGACCGCGCTCCGACAGCCGGTGCGCCCTGTCGACGAGGAGGCCGGCTGCCACGTCGTACCGGTCGGTGATGACCTCGTGCTGCTGGCCGCGTCGGCGCCGCGCACCGCGGCGTTCGTGGCGGACCTCGGCTTCACACCGGTCGTCGTCGACATCGGCGAGTACGAGAAGCTTGAGGGCTGCGTCACCTGTCTGAGCGTGCTGATCCCCGGGGTCTGACCCACGCCCCAGCCGGACTCGGTCGGCGGCAGTTGCGGACGTTCCACTCGCTCGCATGCAGTCGAGTCGCACTGCTCGACGGGCGCAGAGGCATGCCGATTGCTAGTGTCGTGCGTCAGAAATTCGCCTACAAAAGCGTGCCAGTGATTCGAGGATCTCCTCGGCGGTTTTGGTCCAGGTGAAGGGCCTGGGGTTGGTGTTCCAGTCTGCGATCCAGGTGCGGATGTCGGCTTCCAGGCTGTGAACGCTCTTGTGGGCGCCGCGGCGGATCTTCTGCTCTGTGAGGTAGCCGAACCAGCGTTCGACCTGGTTGATCCAGGAGGAACCGGTCGGTGTGAAGTGCATGTGGAAGCGGGGATGGCGGGCCAGCCAGGCCCGCACGGCGGGGGTCTTGTGGGTGCCGTAGTTGTCGCAGACCAGGTGCACGTCCAGATCGGCTGGGACGGCCTTGTCGATCGTGGCCAGGAACTTCTTGAACTCGGTCGCGCGGTGCTGGCGGTGCAGTTCGCCGATGACGGTGCCGTCGGCGATGTTGAACGCGGCGAACAGGCTGGTGATGCCGTTGCGGACGTAGTCGTGGGTGCGCCGTTCGGGCATGCCGGGCATCATCGGCAGCACCGGCTGGGACCGGTCCAGGGCCTGGATCTGCGACTTCTCATCCACGCAGAGCACCACGGCCCGTTCGGGCGGGTTGTGGTAGAGCCCGACCACGTCGACGACCTTCTCGATGAACTGCGGATCCGTGGAGAGCTTGAACGTGTCGGCCAGATGCGGCTTGAGGCCGAAGTCCCGCCAGATCCGCCCGACGGTGGACTTCGACAGTCCGGACCTCTCCGCCATGGAGGTACGCGACCAGTGGGTGGCGTTACGTGGCGTCTGCTCCAAGGTGGCGACGACGACCTCTTCGACCCGGTCCACACCGATGGACGCAGGACGGCCCGGTCGCGGCTCATCGATCACTCCGTCCAGGCGCAGCTTCAAAAATCGCCGACGCCATTTGCCCACCGTGGACAGATGAACGCCCACAGCCGCCGCCACATCAGTGTTCGAGCCGCCATCGGCACAGGACAGAATGATCCGGGAACGCATCGCGAGGACCTGCGCCGTCTTCGCCCGCCGCGACCATCGGGTCAACGTCGCACGTTCTTCATCAGTCAACGTCAGCGGCGGGGTGGGACGCCCAGTCCTCGGCATCCCACCACCATACCCACTTATCAGACGAATTTCTGACGCACCACACTAGTGCTCTGACCACAAACGTCGGCCGGGTTGGTCGGGGTTGGGAAATGTCGTAGGGCTGGTGTTGGCTTCGGTTCGTGCCTCGCCGTCGGGATCCCGCCGCTCCGCGGGTGGTGCATCCCACCGCGCGTGTCGCGTTGCGGGTGACGCCGGGTCAGCGGCGGCGGTGTTTCGGGCTGCTGCGCTCGGCCGGTGACGTGTGGGCGTGCGTGTTGGAGGTCAACGCGGGGCGGTGCCGGCGCCGGGACGCGCCGCTGGTGGGCTATCAGCAGTTGTGTCGGGAGCTGTCCGCGTCGGGGCCGGGCACCTTCGGAGAACTGGACACCACAGGTGCCCGGTCGGTGTTGCGCCGGTTCTCCGATGCGTGGTTCGCGGCGGCGAAACGCCGCAAGGACGGTGACCTGTCGGCCCGGTTCCCCGTCGCCGGCGGGGGTTGGTACCGGTGCGCTGGTACCACGGCACGTTCACCCTCGACGGGCGTTGGGTCCGGATCCCGACCGCGAAAGGTACGTCGCCGTTGTGGGTGCGCCTGGCGCGCGACGTGCCGTATCCGGTCGAGCAGGTCCGGTCGGTCACCCTGCTGTGTGAGGGTGGCCGCCTGTTCCTGGACGTGACCGCTGAGGTGCCGGTGGCGGTCTACCCGCCCGGTGAGCAACCGGATCCGGCCCGGGTGGGCGGGGTGGATCTGGGGATCATCCACCCGTACGCCGTGGCCGGCCCGGACGGGGAGGGGTTGTTGGTGTCGGGGCGGGCGATCCGCGCCGAGCACCGCATGCACCTGGCCGACACCAAAGCCCGCCGCCGCGCCGTGGCACGTCGGGCGCCGAAGCGGGGTGAGAAGGGGTCGCGGCGGTGGCGGCAGTACCGGCGTCGGGCACGCCTGGTGGAGGGCCGGCACCGGCGGCGGGTGCGGCAGGCCCAGCACGAGGCCGCCCGCAGCGTGGTCTCGTGGGCGGTGGGTCAGCGGGTGGGTGTGTTGCACGTCGGTGATCCCCGCGGAGTGTTAGACCTTCCTGTCGGGCGGCGGCACAACCTGCGGTTGCGGCAGTGGCAGATCGGCCGGCTCCTGCAGGTCCTCACCGACAAGGCCACCCTCGCCGGGATCACCGTTCGGCTGGTCGACGAACGCGGCACGTCGTCCACCTGCCCCGCCTGCCGAATGCGGGTATCGAAGCCGCGTGGGCGGACCTTGTCCTGCCCGCACTGCGCATTTTCCGGGCACCGCGACCTGGTCGCGGCCGCCAGCATCGCCACCCGTGTTCCGGGCGGCGGATCCACCACCCCGGCAGCTGTTGTGCTGCCGGAGGTGGTCACGCACCGTCGAGCCGGTCGGCATCTGCCCGGTGCCGGCCGGTCCCGACGTGACCCCCGCCGCCCAGCCTGGGCGGCGCGAGGATCGGTTGGCCCGCGGAGGCCCGCCCCACCACCAGGTGGGGAGTCGCTCGCCCAACAGGCGAGGATCCACAACACCCACCGCAAACCCGGTGAACGTTAGTGGACACCGCACTAGATCAATGGGCCATCGGGCTCGCTGTGCGCGACTATGAGCACGCCATGCGATGCGGTGGGAGACACTCGGACGATGACCCGCATCCCCCCGCAGACGTTGTATCACCGATGCCTGGGCTGGCACGCCCCTGCCCTGCGGCGAGCCGTCATCGTCGCCTCCATCGGGCTCATCGTCGCTCTGGCGCTCCTGCCGTTCATGACGTGGGAGTTGGCCGCGGTCGGGGGCTGGGACGCCGCCGCGCTCGCCTTCCTCCTCACCATCTGGCCGGTCATCATCGGAGCGGACAGCTCCCACACCGAGATGCTCGCCATGCGTGAGGACGAGACCCGGGGAACCGCCGCAGTGCTGCTGGTAGGGGCGGGCGTCACCAGCCTGCTGGGTGTCGGCTTTGCTCTCAGCCTCGCCGGCCGGCAGAGCGGCTCAATGCCGGTACTGCTCGTCGGCGTCGCAATACTGACCGTCCTGCTGTCGTGGACCGTTGTCAACACGGTCTTCACCCTGCGCTACGCCGACCTGCAATTCCGATCAACGACCGGGGGGATCGGCTTCGGCGGCCAGTCTGTGCAGGGGCGGCCCACCTACCGCGACTTGGCCTACGTCGCCTTCACGATCGGCATGACTTACCAAGTATCGGACACGGTCATCAGCGATCCGCGGATCCGGGGCAGCGTGCTGTCCCATGCCGTCCTGTCGTACGTATTCGGTGTGGTGATCGTGGCGGGTTCCGTCAACCTCATCGCCGACCTGGCCCGCTGACGTTGACTGCCGTTCAATGCACCCGCTGCTCCCAACCCGCTCCCCATCACCCGTCGATAGACCGTGGGTGTTGAGGGGGACGAGGCGACACGAACCACTATCCCACCACCGATGATCGTGGCGAGAACTCTCACCGGTCTCCTCCCCCGGGTCGCCGCCTTTCCCGACCGAGGAGAAGGGCGTGCGGCGGGGACACGCCGGGGCACCGAACCTCAGCCCAGATGTCTGGACCACTGTCGGCGAGGCGGTGTGCGCGGACCCGGGCGGCCAGGTGCGGTGGCGGATCGACTTCGGGCCACGTCGCGGTAGTGCGGCTGGACGGATCTACGGCCTGGTCATCGGCCACAAGGTGACATCCAACTCCGTCCCACTCCTCAGTGCCGACAACTGCTCCACCTCA
This sequence comes from Micromonospora kangleipakensis, assembly GCF_004217615.1. Taxonomy (NCBI): domain Bacteria; kingdom Bacillati; phylum Actinomycetota; class Actinomycetes; order Micromonosporales; family Micromonosporaceae; genus Micromonospora; species Micromonospora kangleipakensis. The sequence continues at coordinate 5,548,935 of NZ_SHLD01000001.1, forward strand.
CCCTCAACATCGCCTGCGGGATCGCGGTGATTTCCCAGGCGTCCGCCGCCGCACAGCCATCACCTGAACGAGCGCGGTGACCGCGGCCGAGCTGCTACATCGGTTGGGCCGGGAGGCTCTCCTGGGAGTCGCAGCTCGCAGATCGCCTATCACGGCCCGCTGGCCCCCGAGGGAAGAGTTGGATTCTGGCAATCGGCACCCGCCGTCCGTGGTTACCTGGCACCGGGTCGCGCCCCACTTCACGAGCTGTTAAGAGAAATACGCCATCTGGGGGGATTTAGTTGACCAAACCATCATTCACCCGCCTTGCGGGGGCCGCCGTGCTGGCCGCCGTGATCAGCCTGGGGTCTGCCGCACCAGCGTGGGCTGGGGGTGGCACGACGATCAACATCGATCCGGCGGACACCGGCACGACGGCGGCGGCGTTCGGCACTCACAGGTGCGACCCGAACCTCGGTGGTGGTCCCTTCCAGGGCGAGGACGTCTGGGTCTTCGCCCTGCCGGCTGCGAAGCAGCAGGGCACCTTCACCTCACTGACCATCGAGTTCGCCACGGAGGGTGGCCCCGTCACGGAGACCATCACGACCACGCCCGCCGGTGACCGCGCGATCGTCGGCGACAGGGCGTGGATCAGGACGCCAGCCGGCCTGTCCTCGACCGGCGAGCTGGTGAATCCGTTCGCCCTCACCAACGCCACGGCGGTGATCACGGGCACCGACGGAACATTTGACCTGGCGCAGACCTGCCCGGCGACCGGCGGGACACCTAGCCCGGGCCTGCCGGTGACCGGCGCGGGAGTCTCCGGTCCGACGCTCGGCAAGCTCGCTGCGGGGGGCGGCAGTCTCATCGTGGTCGGCCTCGTACTGCTTCTCGCGCAACGGCGTCGTCGCTTCGTCGCATGACCTGAGCCGGTTCATCCGTACGGCGGGGTTCTGCCCCGGCAGGGCCGGGTCAGCCGTCGCCCATGACTGGATCTTCCGCTGGCCGGCACCCGAGAGCTCGGGTGCCGGCCAGGGACTGTCGTCCGGGTTATTCCTACCTTGCCATCTCGGCCCCGACATCACGCGGGTCAGGTCGAGGGCAATCCTGGCCAAGTAGGCTCAGGGTCGGGCGGGTTTCCGTACGCTGCGCTGAGTGAAATGGGCACGTTCCTTCGTCGCGCTGGCGGCGACCCTGACAGTTGCGGCGTGCGATGCCGCCCGATGCGCCCACTGGCCGGGCCCTCACGCGCGGAGTCGGGCAACGTCAGCTATGACCTGCATCTGCTGAAGAACAATCCGGCTGCGTTCTACGTACTGGCCAACTGGCGGGACCAGGCTGCCTTCGATCAGCACGTGGCCAGCGGGAACCTCCGTACCCTGCTGAACGAGTAGGCCGCGCCGGATCTGGTGGCTGCGCCCATGCTGAGCTGCGCGGCCGCTCTCCAGCCCGGACACCAGACCGGACCGGCCCCGAGCGACCGCGAACTCCCCCGCCCAGGTGTTCCTCGTTCCGTTCTTCACCACGAGCCGGGTGCGGTCGACGAGGTGCGTCGGGCCCACCTCGTGATGGTGGAGCCGACCCGGGCTGCGCACGGCTGCCTCGACCACGACCTGTACCAGTCCGGGCGGACCCGTCGTTGATTTTCTTCTACGAGAACTGGACCGACCAAGAGGTGCTCGCCAAGCACATGAACACGCCGAACTTCTACCGGTATGTTCGGGGCGAGGTGGACGGGCGCTTGGTGGTCCCTTGGACCGCGCACGTGATGGCGATGGTCAGCCAGCCCTCCAGCTAGACCAGCCGGGCGGCTTCGGAGTCCCGGCCCTGGGCCTGCTCGGCGCCGGACGCGGGCCCGCCCGGGCGTGGGAGCATCCCGGTCGGCCTGCTGCCACAGTTTGACGGCACCGATCATGTTCGCGCCACCAACCGGCCGACGCAGGCGCTCCGCTTGCGCTCGCCTAGCGGGGACCAGACCGGGCTGGCCGTCACAGTCAAACTGTTCGGGGGCAGGACATGCGGTTGGGACGGAGTGTCCTCGGCTGGCTCCGCCGCCGGGATCCGGGATACCGGACAGTTCGCCGGGCGGCGCGGCTGACCCTCGTCGCCTCCGTCAGCTTCTACGGCTGCCGGTACGGTCTGGGCAGCACCGTTCTGGCGACGTACGCGTTGTTCGCCACGGTCGCTACCGGCGAGTTCGCCCAGTTGCCGGGCGACGCGTCCCAGCGAGCGCGCACGCTGCTCGCCGCACTGCCGATGGCGTGGGTGCTGGTGGCCATCGGCACCGTCCTGGCCTGGAGCACCTGGGCCGCGGCGGCCGGCATGCTGGTCGTCGGGTTCGCCGTGGCGTTCGCCGGCGTCGGCGGCCCGCGCCTGGTCGGGCTGGCCAACGCGTTCCAGCTCTTCTACATCCTGGCCTGCTTCCCGCCGTATCAGCCCGGGACGCTTCCGGCCCGGTTGGCTGGTGTGACGCTGGGCATCGTGCTCGTGAGCCTCGCCGAGGTGGCGCTGTGGCCCGACCCGGCACCGGTCGCCTTCCCGCACCGCCTGCGCGACGCGGCGAGGGCGGTCGCCGCGTTCCTCGAGGGAATCGCGGACGTGATGTCCGGGCAGCAAGGTGCAGACGCGGAGGTGGCGCGGCGCCACACTCCGGCTATCCGTGCGGTCGAACAGGTGCGGATACTGCAGCTACCCGCTACCCAGCGGCCCATGTCCGCCAGCGTGCGGGACCGTGCGTTGCGAGACGCTGCCGCCGCCGTACACGAGATGCTCGCGCTCGCCGAGTCGCTCGCGACCGAACGGGGGACAACCGAGACCAGGGACGCCGACGCGGCGCGACTGCTGCGGCAGTCCGCAGCATCGATCCGCTCCTCCGGCGACATCGCGCTCGGGGAAGCCCAGGCAGCCGGCACGGACGACCACCTTGATGCCGCGGGCGCCGCACTCGAAAGGCGGCGGGCCCGGGCGGGGCAGCGGGCCGACGCCATTCGTCTGCGCGTAGATGCCATCGTTCAGGCAGTGGTCGAACAGGCCGGCATCTTCGCGACCGCCGCGCGGGTGGCTGGTGGTTTCCGGACGTGGCAGGCCACAGAGCGTCCGGCCACCGGGCCCGACCAGTTCTGGTACGCCCGGCGCAGCGTCCTGTCGTTGTACTGGCAGCAGTTTCGCGCGCACCTCACCCCACGCTCGGTGTATTTCGAGGGAGCCGTCCGGCTTGCCGTGGCTCTCGCCGCCGCCCGCATCATCGCCGGAACGTTCAACCTGCTCCACGGCTTCTGGGTGCTTCTCGCCATCCTCACTCTCCTGCGGACCTCCGGCGCGGACACCCGCACCACGTTGCGTCCCGCACTGGTCGGCACCCTGATCGGTGCGGTCGCCGGCGGCCTGCTGCTCCTCAGTTCTCCAGCGCCCGAGATCTACGCGGCGCTGCTGCCGATCAGCATGGTGCTGGCGTTCGGCCTGGGCCCCCTGCTGGGCGTGGGCTGGTCGCAGGCCATGCTGACACTGCTGCTTATCTTCGTCTTCGCCCAGCTCACGCCAGTGAACTGGCAGCTGGTCGGGGCCCGTGTGGTGGATGTCCTGATCGGTGCGGCGGTCGGTGTTCTTGCCGGGTTGCTGATGTGGCCCCGCGGCGCCAGCAGCGAACTGCGGCGCAACGCTGCCGCCTACCTCGGGGCTGCTGCGGAGGCCATCGCACAAACCGTGCAGGTACTCGCGGGGAAAGACCGAACGCCCGGGGCGCTCGACGCAGCGCGTCGAGGAAAGATCCTCACCGACGCATCCTTCGCCCAGTACCATTTCGAGCGCCACGATCCGCGGATGTCGTATGTGGACTGGGAGGGCGTACTGATCGCCGGGAACCGCATCCTGCACGGCGCAGAGGCGCTTCTCGCCCGCGATCGACCCGGCGTTCTGGCGCCCTGGCCCGACTCCGCAGCCCAGCTCGTCGGCTGGGCCCAGCGACTGCGGTCCGCTTACGCCGACCTGGCCAGACAGTTGCCGCAGGGGCAGATCCGCCGCCCCGTCGCCCCACCGGCGGCTGCCCCGGACATCGTCGACCGCGTCGATGAGAGCATCCGGAGCGGCGAGACCCGGCCCGAGGTCCTGCGCCCGGTCGAGGTCGACGTCTGGCTTGCCGGCCTCACCGGCCACATCGCGCGGATCCAGTCACCACCGACGATGCCGGCGGGACATCGGCAGAAGACGTAGACGACGTCCTGCCCATCCCGACTGAGGCAGGTGGCCTGGCGTCGCCGCAAATGCGGTCCGCTCGGGCGAGCCGTCCTGGTTGCGGGGATGTCCGCACCCGTGTCCCGATCGTGGTCGACCGGAGAGCTCGGGTCGGTCGCCATGTCACCGGCGAGACGCACTGCGCCCGTGATCACTCCAAGCCGCCTCCCAGCTTGGCTTATTACTTTGGGTGACGATCGGGCGACCGGATGGCGTCCGGCTGAGGCGTGGGGGGCTGGAGCGGGTGCAACGAAGATCACGACGGATTGCGGTGGCCGTGCTGGCGGCACTGCTGGTGCTGGGCGGCGGCACGGCCTTCGCCATCGGGGCGTACGGCCGCTCGCTCAACGACAACCTGGCCCGCGCGGACGCCTTCGCCGGAGTGCCGGCCGGCGCTCGCCCGACGCAGCCGATCAGCGGCGCCATGAACGTGCTGCTGCTCGGCAGCGACTCCCGCGACCCGGACACGACCTCGAACTCCCGAACCGACACGATCATGCTTCTGCACCTCGAAGCCGACCACAAGAAGGCTGAGGTCATCTCGATCCCTCGGGACACCTGGGTCTTCGTCCCGAAGTCGACCGACGGTCGACACGGAGACACCATGGCGAAGATCAACTCCGCGTACGCCTGGGGCGGCACGCCGCTCATGGTCCAGACCGTGGAGACCTTCACCGGCGTCCACATCGACCACGTCGGACTGGTCGACTTCGCCGGTTTCGAGCAGGTGGTCAACGCCTTGGGCGGCGTGGATCTGAAGATCGAGAAGACCATCACGTCGATCCACCCGCCGTACCGGACCTTCGACAAGGGCACCCAGCATCTGAACGGCGCGGAAGCGCTCGACTACGTACGCCAGCGCTACCAGTTCGCCGACGGCGACTTCAGCCGGGAACGGCACCAGCGAGAGTTCCTCCAGGCACTGCTCGACCGGGCGGCGAGCCTCGGTACGTTGGCCAACCCGGTCAAGCTCAACTCCTTCCTCCAGGCCGTCACCAGGTCGGTCACCGTCGACAAGGACTTCGACCTGGTCGACGTCGCGCTGGAACTGCGGGACCTGCGCAGCACGGACCTGACCTTCCTGGGCAGCCCGAGCGCGGGGACCGGCACCAGGAGTGGGCAGAGCGTGGTGCTGCCGGACACTGCCCGGGCGGGGGCGCTCTTCCAGGCGGTCGCCCACGACACGGTCCAGGAGTACCTGCGGGGAAGCGAGGGCCCGACACCGTCCCCGACCCACTCCGCCAACTCCCGCCTCTAGAGCGGTCTTCACGAACGCTCACCGGTCGGGGTCGCTGTGGTGGATCCTCGTCGACAGGGTGTCCCGGCCGCCTCGTCCTGCCGCTCTACGTGCCGGGCCGGGCGGAGCGGCAGCCCGCAGCCGGGGCCGGCTTGAGCGCCTCGCACGCCTCCAGCGCCGCGCTGGCCGTCGGATCACTCGCGTCCGAGGTGGCGCCGCGCTGCACTCCGTGGTCGAGAGGCAGTTGGCGTACGCCGGGTTCGTTCCCGACCCGCTGCCAGGGCCGTTGCCGTCACGGGCGCGACCCGGGCCACCGCTGGGCGGTACCGAACGGCAGGCCTCCTGAGCCTTCTGCCAGGTCGCGTCGTCGGCATCCGACGGGCGGAGCCCCGCGAACCCACCGGGCTGCCTCCCGGGCGACCCGACGCGGCCGGGAACGAGGCGCCCGAGGGGCGGCCGGACGGGCGCACGGTGGGCAGGTTGTCGGGCACAGGCGGGGCGGACCGCCGGGTGGGGGTGTCAGCGGCCTCGCGTGGCTCGGCAGATCTCCACCGGCAGGGCCGGTGCGCCGTCGGCGCCGGCACAACGGTGCGCACAGTCGATCTCGGGCACCTCGGCCCCGCCACCGAATGGCCGGTCCGCCAACCCGTCAAGCAGCCTCGTGCGGACCCCCGACGGTCACCGCCTCTACGTAGGCCAGACCGATGCCGTGAGCTGGCACGATCCCGCCACCGGCACCGAACTCGGCCGCGCCGCCGTACCCGGCCTAGTATGCCTACATGGCCTGGCCGAACACGCCTGACCCGGCTCGTACGTCCCGCTCTCGTGGGCCATCCGACCATTCGTGCAGCTCACGCGGCCTTGAGCGCGAGCGCCTCGGTGACCTGTACGTGACGTTGACGATGAACGATGAGCGGTATGCAGTTCACCCGACGGAGCCTGCTCGGCGCGACCGCGGCAGCCGGAGTGACGGGTCTGGCCACCGGCTGTGAGCCGGACCGCCGAGAATCCGGTGCCCCACCGGCCGACGGCCCGGCGAGCGCCACACCGCCCTTCGACCCGGCGAGCTGGGGCAGCGTGCGCGCACAGTTCGCGCTCGACCGCAGCCGGGCGCACCTGGCCACCTTCGTCTTCTCGGCACACCCCGCGCCGGTCCGCGCCGCCGTCACCGCGCACCGGGACGGGCTCGACCGGGACGCGATGGGCTACCTGGGCGCCAACGAGCAACGGCTCGACGAAGCTGTGCTCGAGGCGGCCGCCGACCACCTCGACACCCGCCCGGACCAGATCGCCCTGACCGATTCGACCACGATGGGCCTCGGCCTGCTCTACACCGCGGTACGGCTACGGCCCGGCGACGAGGTGCTGACCACCGAGCACGACTTCTACGCCACGCACGAGTCGTTGCGGCTGCGGGCCGAGCGGGACGGGGTGACCGTCCGCCGGGTGCGCCTCTACCGGGACCCGGCGGTGACCACCGTTGACGAGTTGGTCGCCAACCTCTCGGCGGCGGTCACCGCCCGAACCAGGGTCGTCGCGCTCACCTGGGTGCACTCCAGCACCGGGGTGAAGCTGCCGATTCGGCAGCTCGCCAACGCGGTTCGCGCGCGCAGCCCGGAAGCGCTGGTCTGCGTCGACGGGGTGCACGGCTTCGGCGCCGAGGCGGTGACCCCGGCGCATCTCGGCTGCGACGCCCTGGTCTCCGGCTGCCACAAGTGGCTGCTCGGGCCGCGTGGCACCGGACTCATCTGGGGCAGTGAGCGGGCGTGGGGCCGGATGACGCCGGTGATCCCCACCTTTGACGGGCGCAGCATCGGCCACTGGCTGTTCGGACGTGCGGGCGGGCCGGCGACGCCCGCCGGACCCGCACATACCCCGGGGGGTTACCACAGCTTCGAGCACCGGTGGGCGCTGGCCGAGGCGTTCGAGTTCCACCGACGGATCGGGCCAGAGCGGGTCGCCGCGCGGACCCGCGAACTGGCCGACCGGCTCAAGGACGGCCTGGCCGGCATTCGCGGGGTGCGGCTGGTCACCCCGCGCTCGTCCGAGCTTTCCGCCGGCGTCGTCTGCTGCGACGTGACCGACGTGCCGGTAGGTGAGGCAGTGGGCCGGCTGCACGCCGCGGGCGTGATCGCCAGCAGCACGCCGTACCGCCCCTCCTACCTGCGATTCGGAGCGACCATCGCCAACAGCGAGGCGGATGTCGACTCGGCACTACGGGCGGTTCGGGGGTTGGTCTGAGCGCTGCCGCGCATCTCGGGATCCATGCCCGTGCCGAGCGATCCGAGTCCCCGCCTCCAGTCGTACTCCGACCCGCAACTCGCTGCGACACCCGCCAGACATGGCGGCTGTCCGAGGCCGGCCACGTTCGACTCTGATGTCACCCCTAGCAGCCGGACAGGCCCGCGCCAGTGGAACCCGGAGGCAGTCTGACAAACTTCGGAGGCGCCGAATAGGTCACCGAGTAGAAGCACTGGTGCGCCGGGCCCGGGCGGACGATCCGGCTCCAATCGGCAGTGTGCTGATCGCGGTTCCGGTCGGTTCCGCCTGCGTGCTGGTGCACATCGACGGAAACTCCGCGCCGGCCGCGGTCCGAGGTCGGCTGGCCAACGGCCGTTGCGTGGAAGGCTGAGCCGTGCGGCCGCCGCACCATCGGGACGATGCCGTGGCCATTCCTTCTAAACCCGGTAAGCCCAGAGTGTGCAGCCTCATCGACGGCACCCGACGAATCGGCCGGCCCGCCCGGCCAGCGGCCATGACCGGACGCCGAGTCAGGGGCTTCGCGATCGACCTGATCCCAGAGCTCGTCCGCGCTGGGCGGGCGTGAAGAAGTGGAGCGCGGTCGCCCCGAACCGTCGCGCTGTCGATCGTTTACAACCGGCGTACCTTATCGAGTGCCGTCCGCGGAGGATCTCCCGGCACGCGTCTCCGGCGTACTGGCCGTCCTCTTCCTCGTCTTCAACGAGGGCTACCTGGCGACCGGCCCCGGCACTGATCCCGTGCGTCACGACCTGACCGCCGAGGCGATCCGGCTCACTCGCCTGATCCGTGCCCTCGTGCCCGACGACGGTGAGGTGACCGGTCTGCTGGCGCTGATGCTCCTCACCGAGGCCCGCCGCACCGCCCGGGTGTCGGTTAGCGGCGAACTGGTCGCCCTCGACGAGCAGGACCGTGGGGCCTGGGACGCGGCCCTGGTCGCCGAGGGTCATCGGCTGGTGCGCGAGCGCCTGGCCGCCGGGGTGGCTCCGGGTCGCTACCAGATCCTCGCAGCGATCAACGCCGTGCACACCGCCGCCCGCGACATCCGCGACACCGACTGGTCGCAGGTCGTCGCCCTCTACGACCAGCTCGTCCGCCTCGACCCCTCGCCGATCATCGCCCTCAACCGAGCCATCGCGATCGCCGAACTCGACGGCCCGGAGGTGGCACTGGCGGCCGTCGATCGTCTTGAGGACAAGTTGGCCGACTATCACGCCTACCATGCCACCCGCGCCGACCTCCTGCGCCGGCTGGGCCGCGGCCAGAACTCGCGCGCGGCCTACGACAAAGCCGTCGAGCTGGCGGGCAACACCGCCGAGACCGCCTACCTGACACGCCGCCGCGACCAGCTCGGGTAGCGCCCGCAAATCCCAACCGAAACCGTGTGCAAAGCGGCGGCCGGCCCCGATGGAATACGCGGCACGAACCAGAGGACGGTGAAGCATCGGGCTCGGGGCCAGGCACACGCACGGGCATCCGCGGTCGCAATCGCCCACAACGAAGGCACCCCTCGCGTGCTCGCCAAGCGCGGCAGCGCCGTCGAAGTCTTCGACAACCAGCAGATCGAGGACCTGCGCTCGCCCGTGTCAAGCGGGCGCGCACCACCGGCCATACGGACAGTCCGCCGGCTCTACCTCATCGACGGAGCCATCAAAGGTGCGGTCGCGGTGCCCATGACCCGGCGTATCAGGTCGAAGATTTCGAGGGAGCGCACGCCCTCGTCGTGGAATGACTGCAGGGCAGGATCGTCGCCGGGTTCGAGCGCCCCGGCCTCCTCCCACATGGCTCGCTCATGGGCCCGCCAGGCAGGGCGGTCTCGCACCTCGACGTTGTCGAAACCCGCAGCCGTCAGCCCTGCGCCGAGGTTGACCCGCCGCAGGCGGTCGGGCAGCCGTTCGTCGTCCTGGTCGAGGGTCTCCCAGCAGGTCAGCACTGCCCGTCCGCCGGGTGCAAGGACCCGCTGCAGCTCGCGGTAGGCGGAGTCCTGCTGCTCGGCGAACTGGATGGCGTCGACGCACAGCACGGCGTCGACCGAGCCGGCGTCCAGTCCGGTCGCGGCGAGGTCCCCGATGCGGAAGTCCGCCGGGCGCCCCAGCCGCCGCGCCTGCTCGCGGGCCTGGTGCACCGCCTCGGCGGAGAAGTCGACCCCCACCAGCCGAGCCTCGGTGCGGGCGGCGATCTCCAGGCCGTAGCCCCCGCGGCCGCAGGCGAGGTCCAGCAGAGTGTCGCCGGGAGACAGGCGCAGAGCTTCGACGACCTCGGCGATCCCCTCCCAGCCGAGCAGGCTGGTGGACAGCAAGTGTGGCGGCAGCCCCAGATGGCGCTGAAGGATCTCGTCCTTAACTGGCGACCCGACCATGTCGGCATACCAGCCGTCGAAGTAGTTCGCCAAGGTCCGTGGTGGGGTCTCCATCCGCCCAGTATGGCGAGGGTCGCCGCGGCCTGGTCGGAGCGGTCGGCAAACCCCTTCAGATCACCCCGATTTGGCACCTCGCCTCATCCTGCTGCTTTGCTCCGGCCAGGGAGAGGTGGTCTCGTCTGCGAACGCACTCATGTCGGCTACTTGTTAACTGGCGCTACGACCGTAGCTCGGCCTGGCTTGGTCGAGGTGACCGGCGGGGTGGCTCTCATTTCGGCTGCCCCCCGCGGTTTGGTGTGGCTCTCATTCGGCATGCGGCCCGCCGGTCACCACTGCGGGGAGAGGCTCAAGTCAGAGGGGTCTGCCCAGCTCGAAGTAGCGCCGCCCTCCTCGCTGATATCAGCTCGGTCTGATTGAGGAGGACAGGTGATCGAATGCCTCGCCGCCCGTAAACCCCGGGTGACGCCCGGAGACCTCAGTCCCCCGTGGAACCGGCAGCCTCGACGATCGAGACGGGAGTGCCAAGTTCGACGGTACGGGAGACGGTGCACAGCCGTTCGTGCGACTGCTGCAGCGACCGGGGCAGCGCCTCGCGCGCCCTGTCGCCGTCCGCGCCCACCGGGAACGTCACGGTGAACTCGACCCTGAGGTTCTGCATCCGGTTTCCTCCGGCCTCGTCCCGGATTTTGTCGCCATTGACTTCGACGGAGAACTGGGTCGGCTCGGCGCGGCGGCTGGTGATGTGGTCCACGTCTATCGCAGTGCAGCCGCCGATGGCAGCCAGAAGCAGTTCCACCGGCGTGAAGCTGGCGTCCTCGCCCGTGCCCATCGACATCGATCCGCCGCGGACGTTCCGCGCGACGTACTTCCCAACGCTGGTGCGCTCGATCTCCACCGAGCGGAAGGTGTCCTCACTCATGACAGGGAAACTACCCAGGCCTTCTGGCCCCCGAGCCACCGGCCTGGCCGGCCGATCGGCCCATCCTCAACCGTCGAGACGGCCATATCAGGACAGCGTCGATCAGAAGTGCCGCGCCGGCGAGCGATAAATGGGCTACCGTCACGCTTGCGGGCACGCACGGCAGGACTCGACCCGCGCCCGGCGGCGACTCCGATGTGTCACCGCCGTGGCCGTGATGTTGGCGCACCGCGGCCACGGCCCCCGGGTCAGGGACGCGGGGAGAACAACATCCGGGCGATCATGAGCATCATGGTCACGAACCCGGCGAGCACTGCGAGCCAGGACCAGGCCCAGCCGACCGTCAGCGTCAGCACCACGAACGCGGCGAGGACCAGCAGCCAGTTCGTCACGACATACAGGCCGAAGCGCGCCGCGGCGGCCGGATCCTCGGTGAACCGGTCCCCCATTTGGGCGTGGGACGCCTGCGTCCGGACCACCCACTCCTTGTGCCGGTTGGTCTGAGTGGCGCCGAGATAGGTGAACAGCGCGACCGACGCGACGACCGTGAGTGCACCACCGACGAGCCAGGGCAGGTCACCCTCGCTCAGGTAGAGCCAGCCGGCGCCGAGGCTAGCCAGGGCCAGAACCGCGCCGAGGGCGTACCCGAGCGCCCGGCCGGTCGGCATCGGATGGTTACTGGTCGTCTCCTGGTGCAGCGCATCGGCGGTGACCGCACCGGCCGCGAGTGCGACGGCGACGACGGCGGCGACCTGGCCGATGAACGGGACATCCAGCAGCGTGGCGGCCAGGACGAGGACGACCAGCCCGGCCGTGGCCAGCGCCGACAGCACTACCGCGCGGACCAGGAACATCGGATCCGGTCGTACCCGGTGGGCCATCCAGTCCGGCGCAGCCCCGTCGGGCTCCGGTCCGGTCCCGTCGAGGATGTCGCGTACGTCTCCCAGCTCCTCGGTGGCCTGCCGGGCGGCCGCCTGGGGGGCGACCCCGGTCGACTCCAGCTCGGCGACGCGGGCGACCAGGTTGGCCCGCATCTCCTCCTTGAGATCCTGCCGGTCCTGGGTCATCTCGATGCCGGCGAACGCCTCGTCGAGCAGGCGGTGCACATGGATGCCGTAGCCGCCCGCGGTGTCATTGGGGATGGTCACGATGACCGCCTTCCGGATGCCGGCTCGTGGGAGCCGTTACGTTCGTCCAGGTCGAGCAGCGAGTCGATAATGTCGCGCGTGGCGATCCACGCCGCGACGTTGCGGCGGTAGACGGCGCGGCCGGCGTCGGTGATGCGGTAATACTTGCGCCGCCCGCCCTGACTCTCGTCGCCCCAGTACGCCTCGATCAGGCCGTCCTTCATCAGCCGCCGGTACGTTGCGTAGAGGGTCGCCTCCTTGATCTCGTGACGACCGCCGGTGGCGTCCCGGATCCGCTTGAAGATCTCGAAGCCGTAGCTGTCGTCGCGGCGCAGCACCGCGAGCACGATCGTGTCCGTATGCCCGCGCAGCAGGTCGGCGGCGAGTACGTCGGCGCTCGGCGAGGCGTCGCCTCGCCCGTTGTCAACCATGGCTAGTACCATAACAGATACAGTAGTTGGCGTCATTGAGCAGAAGGCATGCACTTCTCGGAACGCCACGCGGCTCGCGGCAGTTCGGTGCTCTTGACCTTGAGGTAGGGACTCCTGCTACCGGCCGGCGGGTGGCGGGGCGTAGCCGACCAGTACCTCGTCGGTGTCGCCGGCGAGCATCCACAGGTCCCGTTCCGGTGGCGCGATCTGCACGGTGTCCCGGTCGATGAGCCGCAGACCGAGGGTGCCCGGATCAGGGTTTCCGGGGTGCGGTTCGCCGTGGGCGCACGACAACCGGCAGTCACGGCCAGCGCGGCGTTGCGCAACGCGGCATCGCCGTACCTCGGCGGCGGTATGTGCCCGTAGCGACCTGCGCTGCTCGACGTACCCCGGGTGCCGCTGCCTGACCGACGACGCTGCCGGTGTGGCCGGCGCACGATCTCAGGGACGGCGCAGAAGAAGCCCACACGACAGGAGATGGCAATGTCGGCAGAACTGATGAGCTTCACGGTGTACGCCCACCCGTACCCGGGATGGTCAGACGGGCACGGTCCCTGGAATGGCGGGGGACCGGGTTGGTGGCTGATCTTCCCGATCCTGTTCTGGGTCCTCGTCCTGTCCGGGATCGGGTACGTGATCTACCGCAGGTCGCCCAAGCAGTCCGCCCGCGGCGCCGCCGAGCGCACGCTCGCCGAGCGGTACGCCCGCGGCGAGATCGGCGAGGACGAACTGAAGCAGCGCCGCGCCGTCCTGCGCGGCAAGTCGTAAATGCACCGAGCAGTGAGGCGCCGGCGCTCCGCCTGGCGCCGACGGACCGTCATCGAATTTGGGAGGTGAAGGCCGACCGGCCGTGCGTGGTAACGGTGGAGGGCGAAACCGCGGAGCTACTCGGCTGGCTCCTCGGCCGGCAGCAGGCTGATGGGCTGCTGGTGCGAGGAGCCGATGAAGCTCCCGATCCGCCGCTCTGGATGTAGGGCTCGGTTGCCCCCAGCAGGCGTCGCCTCGGCGAGGGACTTCGAGCGGCTCCAACGGCGGCCGGAAACGAAGCCGAGAGTGGGGCGACCGCAGCAGAGTGACCTCTTCGGGTCCGCCGATGAGGTCACCAAGCAGAAAGCCCTGGTCAACGCGCTCCCGGTGGGATCGGAGTCTCAATAAGCGGGACACTAGTCGACGCTTGGGCGATGCCACGCAGAGTCGGACATCGATCAATCAGCCTGCCTGTCGGTCGGTCCGTGCGGTCGACGGGACCGCCGGCGCGAGGGGGCCGGCAGCGACGGCACTGTGACCACTTCGGTCTTCTCTGGGAGGTCACAGCCGCCAGACTGCTCGCATCGTCGCTGCTCAGGGCACCATCGGCCATTGGGTGTGGGTGAACACTTCGGACGCGGTGACCACTTCGGCGAGGTGCTCCCAATCTGCACCCACCTGCAAGGTGTCGGCCGGTCGGAACTCCTTACCGCTGTGACCTGCAGATACTCCCCTACCAGCGGACATTGAGGACCGCTGAAGTCCGTTCAGTGCCGTTGAGCGCTCCGGTGTGAAACGGGACGCCGCACCCCCTCTGAACAGGGGAAACACGGAGCCGCAGGTGGGGGTGGGTGCCGTTGGGTGCAGTTTAGCGGGGTTACGTGCACTTGACGGCCGTTCAGTGCACCCGCCTGCTCCCAACCTGCTCCCCCATCCGTCGCCTAGGAATGGATAAGCCAGCTGGCCGACTTCGGCTTGCTTCAGCCGCCGTTGTGGCCCGCTGGGTGCACAGCGCGGCAAGTGCTTCGCTCGTCGGCGTCGTTCGAGGCAGGGTGGCGGCACACGTGCAGGGTCGTCCGCCAACTCCCGCGCGCCCAGACCCGAGCAGTTCACCACCACCGGCGCCGCCTCCGTCAGCGACCGCACCTTCCGCAGGGGCGACGGTGCCGCCGGCGGCGATGAACCGAGTCATCAGGTGATTGAGGTACGACGACATGTCGATCAACGGCATCGTTGCCCGCCAGCCGGCGGGCAGCCGCTCAGGCGGGCACGAGCCTCCGGCGACCGCAGCCGTCACCGTGCACCGACGACGGCGAACCCGTGTCCCGGTACCCGCTCGGCGGGTGCGTCACCTCCCCACCCGCGGCTACCACCGGGCGCATCGTCGACCTCAGCACGACGGTCCGAGAGCGGCGGTACGGGCCCGCCTCGGCGGTGGGGGCGCCGCGGTGAGCGCCCGCGCCCTGGACGCCATCGCCGCGGGGGCGGTTGCCGTGCTCGTGCTATGCGCGGGCGGAACCGGGGCGATGTTCACCGGCGGCGGCACCGCCTCCGCCGCCTGCTACAGCACCATCGGGTCCGACGGCCAGCCGCTGCTGCCCACCAGGGGTCTGCATCCTCGACCCGGTAGCCGCGATCGGTGGCGCTGCGGGTCCCGGCCGCTCGGCGTCCTTTGGCTGCGGCGGAAATGACAGGGCGAGGCTCCTCACCTGAGCCTCGCCCTGCATGATTCGGCATGGCTATAAGGACGTGACCCGCGAGCGGGCCTCCATGATCCGTCTCAAGACGGCACAACGGCCGACTTCGAAATTATCAGGCCGAATGCTACCTGCACGGATATTTGCACGGCACTCGATGGCCTCCGACTCACAGCCGGGCCACTCCCGCAATGGATCGGCGGATCGAAGCTGAGCTGAGAGCAGAGCGTCACCAGTCAGGTCCTTTCGAGAATGAACCGGCGACCGAGGTCGGGATCACCGATGAACCAGAATAGAACGATCTTACCGTCGACTGAGTCTGATCGAAGGTTAACTGAGTACGGGACCGGAAACTCGTCGAGTGACTCAAAGACGAGAGCAACCTCAGTTTTTCTCCCGCTGTAGTCGTTAACGGCGGCGCGGACCGACCATCTCCCGGCTCCGGACGTTGTAGCCGATGTTGGCGGCTCTGATCCTAGAAGCGAGACAGGGATCTGCGACGCATGGAATGTCCCGTCGTCGTTGAGGACCAACTCGCAACCACCGGCTCCTTGCCACACACCGACCACGATGTCGTTGGACAGCTCTGGACGGGAATCGCCGAGCCATCTCATCACTGCATTAACGGCGACGATAACGAGAAGGCAGGCCATACACGAGGCGATAATTCCAAAAGCAAGTCGCCGCCGCGTACGTCCGGTCACTGCGGACACCCTAAATTGACACAGGTGGTAGCTCTAAAACGGTAGCTCTGAATCATGTAGTGCTCAAGCGGATAGGCATCTGCCCCGCTTCCCGCGTTCCCGTCACCGCGTGGCGGCGTTACTCCAGGAACTCTTGAGCCGGAATAGATTGTTGTGGCGTTTCGCACGTGGTACTCAACGACAGGGTTATCGCTCTCGTAGCCCACGACCTTCCAGTCGACATCGAACGATCCGGTAACCGCCATAACCTCTCTGCTGCCCAAAGCGCCCTGGGTTGCATTACTCAGCATGTCCTGAAGCAGGTGCCTGTAGTTTTCGCTCTTCGGCATGTCGGAGTAGTGAAAGTCCTGGCGTCCACCCAGCTCGCCCGCGGCGGCGCGCCTATCGATCTCGAGGTATATGTTCGCGAACTCGTCCGTCAACCAAAGCTCCCTGGTCATTCGATCCCCCCAGCGGAAGTACTCATAGCGCGCGCATCGATCCGTTGGGCCGAAGATGCCACAGGTAAGGTCCGGCGACTGGAAGCCGTACACCATGTCGAGGAACCATTGCTTCACTATGTCGTAAGGGCCTTCCTCGCGCGACCCCTCGGCGTGGCAGTACTCAGGGGTAGCCAACGTGCAAGCCTGGGGCGGAGGCTTTGGCTTGCCGCCGCCTTTGCCCTTTCCGGAGCATCGCGGCCAGCAGCTACCATTCTTGGCCTTGTTCTCACGGTTGGCCTTTTCGTTTCCCGGCTGGTAGTCCGGGCAGCTACTGATGGTGAGGCAGTCCGTATCGATGAGCCCGGTGGGGTCGCTAAACGTCGCTGGATTGTGGTGTGAGTAGGCGTAGCCGTGCCATTGCTGCGGGTCGGTCATGTCCATGACCGGGTCGACAGAGATGAAGCTGCCGGTCGAGGGATCGTATTCTCGGGCGCCGAGGTGGCTGAGGCCGGTGTTGTCCTTGGTGCCTCCGACGAAGCCCTTGTCCATGGCGGGCGGCCAGGCGCTGGACGGGCCACCACGGTCGCCGCCGAAGGGCAGGCTGCGACGTCGTGACACGCTCAAGTCGCTGTTGCGGATCGTGGCTTCGGCGGTGCCGTGGTGGTCGGAGACGATCCAGTCGAGCCTGCCGGCGGAGTCCCGTACGGCGATCGTTTTGCCGGCGTGGGAGTAGTAGCGGGTGCCGGCAGCCGAGGAAGTGGTCTGTTTGCGAACCTCCGTCCCACCTGGCAGGTACAGCGTGGCGCCGGTCGGGTCGCGGCGGACGAGCCGGCTGCCGTCGGCGTCGTACGCGTAGCTGGTACCGCCGCTGCTGTCCGAACTGTTGGCAAGCCTGCCCTCGTAGTCCCAGGTGAGGTTCTGCCGGCCGTTCGGTCCGGGGCGACTCTTGGTGTTGCCGGTCTCGTCGTAGGTGTAGTCCTCGGTCTTGGTGACCGCGCCGGTGGTTTCGACCTTGCTCACGGCGTGGGGGTGCGTTCCGGTGCCCTGGCCCTGCTGGGGGTAGGTGTAGGTCCGGGTGGTCTGCCCGCTGCCGTAGAAGGTCTCGGTCTTCCGGTTGTCGGTGCCGGGCGTGTACGTGTAGCCGTGCCAGTAGGGGGCGGGGCCGCCGAGCTTGGTGCCGTCCGGGGCGGCCGTGCAGTCGTCCGTGTTCGGCGTCCAACCGTTCGTTAGCCGGCGCAGCTGGTCGTACGTGTAGCACTGCGTTTCCGCCACACCGTTGGCGGGCGTGTCGGTGATCTTGTCGACGTTGCCGGCGGGGTCCTGGCTGTAGGTGAAGTTGAAGATCTCCGGCTTCAGCTCGGGCACGGCGCTGCTGTTGGTCAGCCGGCCGGTGTTCTGGTCGGTGGTGTTGGTGATCCAGGTGCGCTTGCCCGTCGCGCCGAGGATCGTCTGCAGCACCTGTCCCAGCTTGGTGTAGCTGGTCTGGTTGACGTAGATCTGGGACGCGGAGAGCTGTCCGTTGGCCAGGCCGACGTCGTTGTAGGTGTAGGTCAGCTTCTCACTGGCCAGCCCGCCCGCCGCCGGCAGCGTGGTCGTGGCGACCTGCCCGTCAGGCCGGTAGGTCGTGTTGTAGTTGTACGAGCACGGGGCGAGGGTGTCCGATGCGCACAGCCCACCCTCAACCGCCGGGATGCTGATTCTGGTGTCCTTCGGCCGGCCGGCAGTGTCGTAGGCGACGACCTCGTTGACGTACGCATTCGTGGAGCCAGCCGGCTCGTACCGCACCGACTTGGTCAGCTTCCCGATGCCGTACTGAAGGGTGTCGTAGGTCCACTCGGCCCGCAGCTTGCCGGTGTCGGTGTCCTCCCGGACGGTTTTCTTCCGGCCGAGGTCGTCGTAGGAGTAGACGAGGGTGCGGTTCCGCATGTCTGTGCTGGTGAGCGTTTCGCCCGCAAGGTTGTAGGTGTAGCTGGTGTTGCCGCGGTCCGGGTCTTCCGCGGTCATTTTGCGTCCACGCTGGTCGTAGGTGTTGCGCCAGGTGTTCCCCACGGGGTCGGTGACGCTGGCGAGTTCACCGCGGTCGGTGTAGCCGTAGCGGTACTCGTCGTAGGTGCCGGCGGTGTCACTGCCTACGTCGGCTCGGTTCTTGTACTGCCGCAGGGCGATGGTTTGGCCCCGGGCGTCGGTGATGGTCGTGGTGGCGGTGCCGCCCAGGGGTGGAGTGACGCTGGTGCGCTCGCCCGTGTAGGTCGTCGTGGTGCGCCACTTCTCGTTCTTCGTGGTGTCGACACCGATCTTGAAGATGGCGTCGGTCAACCGGCCGGCGCCGTCGTAGACATTCTCCGTCAGCGCCGGGATCGCGGGCGTGCCGACGCTGCCGACCAGGGTCTCGTTCGGGGGCGTGTTGGTGGTGTCGTAGTAGGGCTGCGAGGTCCACTCAAGTAGACCGCGCGAGTCGTAGACGGTGTCGGTGAGGACCCGGCCGCCGCCGGGCGCCTGGGTTTGGGTCTGCCGTGAGCGCAGCAGCCCATCGTAGAGGGTGATGGTGGTGCGGTAGGCCGTCGCCGTGGAGGGCAGCAGGGTCTTCGCCGTGATCGCCGTGGATGCGGTGTTGCGGAGGTTGTAGATGTATTCCCTGTCCGGCGCGCTGGGGTAGCTGGTCTTCGACCGTCCTGGCAGCCATACCTGCCGGAGTCGGCCCAGGCCGTCGTAGGTGAGGTCGGTGCGCAGGCCGTTGGGGTCCTCCACGGTCGTGGGCAGGTGCCACGCGGGTGCGTAGGTCGTGGTAGTTGCCTGCGACAGCGGGTTGGTGATCTTCATCGAGGTGACCGGTCCGCCGGCGGCAGGGGTGTACGCCGTCTTGGTGAGGCGCCCCAGGGCGTCATAGCTGTCCGTGACACGACCGATCGGGTCGTACTTGGCCGCCCGGCTGGTGGTGACCCAGTTCGGGGTGCTGCCGGTCCATGAGCCGATCTCCTCGACCTTGGCGACGTTGCCCTGGACTGGTAGGTAGGTGTTCCAGTCGTTGGTGTCCGTGTCGTAGGTGGTCCGGGTGGCGGAGAGCATGTCGCCCGGCAGGGACGCGGTGGCCGCGCAGTTGACGCCGACCGTTTCGGTCTTCTTGGCTAGGTCGAGCATCCAGGTGGTGTCGTTGCGGGCGTACCAGGTGCGGGTGCACCGGTCGTCGGTGGCGGTGGACTCGTCGCCCAGGTCGTCGACGGTGACGGGCAGGTTGTCGCTGTTGTAGGTGGTGACCGTCTTCGTCCACCGGGTCGATCCGTTGGCGAGCTTGAGCCGGTTGCGGACCGTCCCGGTGCCGGTCATGTACGACTTGAGGTTGCTGAAGGTGGCGGTCGGTCCCTGCTTGACCGGGGTGGTGATGGTGCTGTCGATCCAACTGCCCCCGAAGCCGAGGAGTGTCGTCTCCTCGCGGAGCATGCCGGCGTACGGGTCCTCGTCGGCGACCGTGGTGTTCTGGGAGTCGGTGATGTCGACGCTGCGGGTGCCGGAGGGCTGCTTGTCGCCGTCCATGCCGCGGTAGTAGAGGTATTCGGTCGCGGACTGCACGCCGGACTCCAGGCCCTTGCGCACCCGCACCTTGCCATACCCGCGGAACTCGCCCCAGGTGCGCTTCTTCGGCTCGGTCAGCTCCGAGTTGTCGTAGTGCCACGCCGGCTGGTCGAGGTAGTCGTAGTTGGTCTGCTCATGGGTGAATCCGCCGGTGTTGTCGTACACGTCGACGCGGTCGACCCGGTACTTGTGGAACCAGTCGAGGGTAGGTTCCTCGCCCTTCGGCCCGTAATAGGCTGGGTAGCACCGTTTGGTGTTGTCGTGCACCTCGGGAACCGTGCCGAGCGTGCACTCGGTCGGTGAGTAGGTCACCGAGATCTGCGCACCCGACTCCGTGGTGATGGTCCGGATCCGGTACCGGAACAGGTTGGAACGGCCGTCGGCCATTCCGTCGACCCGGTTGGCCAGCGCCTCCGCTCCCGGGTCGAAGACGACCTCCGGGTCGCTCACCTCGGCACCGCCGGCGGAGGTCACCTTGCCGGTGCGGGTGATCCCGGACAGCCACATCGGCTTGCCCTCGTTGTCACCCGACTGCAGGTAGGTGTGGCGCAGCGTCCACCACTCGACCTCGTTGTAGGTACCACCCGAGCCCGAGTAGACCTGGGCGCGGACCCGCGACAGCCGCTTCGCCGTCCAGAACGTCGGAGACAGCTGATCCGTGCAGGGCGTCGCCTTGCAGTACTGGTCCCACGGGGTGTCCAACCACGACGCCTTCACCGGGTCGGTGCCCGACCAGCAGTTACTCGCGCAGCGGTCGGCCGGGTCGAACAGCACCCGCGCCGCCGCGTAGGTCGTCGAGGACGCGTCCGACCGGCTGCCGTACTCGATCTTCGAAAGCCAGCCACCCCGGTCGTAGGTGGTGCGCTTGTCCGGGTTCCCCTCCCGCCCGTAGGCGCCCTCCTCCTTGCCGTAGAAGTACGTCATCGTGTTGCCGCGCGGGTCCACAACGTAGTCCAGGTTCCACCGCCACGCCTGCGTGGTGCGGGATGCTGCATAGTCCCCGGCGACGTAGCCCGGCTCGTCCGGATGGTTGCCGTAGACCGGCATCGTCCAGACCGAGTTGGTGGCGGTGCTGGCCGACGCGCCGCCGACGCCGTGGTTGCGGCCGAAGAAGTACTGCGTGCCGTCGGTCTTCGTGACCTTCCAGTACTCGTTGTCGTTGTCGCCGTTGGCGAACGACGCGTCCGCGCGCAGCTCAATCTTGGAGCCGTCGTCGGCCGTGCCCTTCCACAGGTTGCCGGTCGACTTGACCAGCTCCATGGCCTGCCCGTTCAGCGAGATCGTGGCATTGCCCTCAGGCCGGTACCAGCACTGATCACCACTGCTGACCAGCTTGTTGTTCGGCTCACCACCCCGGATCGCGTCCTTGTCATCGGCGCACGACTTGAACTTGCGCTCAATGAAGCCGGGCCACATGTCCCAGCCGTCACCGATCCACGAGCCCTGCGTATTGGTGCCGGCGGACAGGCCGTCGACCGCTCCCGAGTTGTAGCTGAGCGCCATCGACGGCTCGGGCCCACCCATGGCGGGGGGCTGGTTCAGCGGGTGCGACCAAGAGAAGGCACCGGTCTGCTGGGAGACCTGCCACGTGCCCGCCGCCGACAGGCTGGTCGCGGTGTAGTCGCCGTTGTCACCGGACGGCCCCGCCGTCACCGCAAAGGTCGTCGCCAGACCGTTCGCCGATAGCGGCACGGTCGCCGACACCCTGCCATTGCGGGTGTCGTTGCGCCCCGGCAGCGGCCTGCCATCCGGCAGGGAAACCACCCGCAGCCGCGATCCCCAGTCGCCGCCGTAGGCGGCCGCGAAACCGGAGTAGTCCACCTCGACCCGCACACTGCCGACAGCACGGCGGCCGTCGGCCCGGCTCACCGCGCCGACGATGCCGGCCACGCCCGCCCGTGCCGCGGCCGCCCGATCGGCGACCTCCACGCTGACCTTCTCTACCGGCGCGGCGGCCGAGCGTCGCTCGTCCGGCTCGCCGGCGGGGGCGACCCAGATCGGCAGGGCGCCGGCCCGCGACCCACCGCCGCCCGTCCGGGCGCCGGTGAGGGGGGTCGCCGACAGGTCGACCTCCGCCTTGGCGGCGACCGGCCAGGCGACCCTGCCGGCCCCCGCCTCATGCCCGGCGGCCGTCCAAGCCGGCCGGGTCGGGTGCTTCAGGGGCGTAACCGCCACCCCGGTGACGTCCTTCCCCTTCGGCGGCTTCCAGCCAGGTCGGACGTCGGCCGAGGCGGGGAGTTGTCCCAGCACACTGACGGCCACGACGGCCGCCACTACAGGGGAGAGACGTCGGCTGACCCGGCTGGCCGAAGCCAGGAAACGGCCGGAAAAAGGGCGTGCGGCATCGACGGTACCCACGGTTCTCCTTCACGCAGAGGAGGAGGGACGGCTTGAGAAGGTGGATGGGAGGGAACGATTGTCTAGGCGATGGCGTGCTGCACGATCTCTGTCTCGGTCCAGACGTACTGGCTCGCGTAGACGTGGTCCAGATCGCCGGTCCAGTACTCGGCCGGGGCCGTGCTCGCCAGGCCCCGGCCCATGGCGAAAGAACCTGTAGCGGACCAAGCACTCCTACTGACCGATGCCGTGGCGAGCGTCCCACCAAAGTCGGGAGTGCCGTTCGCGTAAAGCCGCAGCTGGCCGGAGATGTTGTCGTAGACACCGACCAAACTCACCCAGTCGTCGTCCACCACGTAGTCGGTGGTGCAGGCAACGTCCTCACTCGAAAAGGGAGAGTCACCCCACGCCACCGAGAAACACCAAGCGGGATCGTTTGCGCCATCGGCGTTAAGGTCGCGGTCCTCGCGGTAGCCCAGGCGGAACATCGAGATGTCGGTACCGTCCTGGGAGACCGCCGTACGGACGGCCCCGCCGGTTGCAGACTTGCGAACCCAGGCGGCGACCGTGAAGCCGGCAGGGTTGGCCGTGTCGAGCACGGGCACTCCGATGGTGGCGCTGCCGGTGCCGTCAAGAGTCAGGGCAGCGGCGCCGACATGGCCAGGGCTCGTCCAGGACGCCCCGGAGGCGCTCAGCGTCGCCGGGCGAGTGCCCGGCACCGACGCAGCGGTCGATCCGGAATTCTCGTCCAGCGTCCAGTTCCACGACCCGGTGCTCGGCGTGACCAAGAACTGATAGACGCGCGGGTCCGAGGTAGCGCCGGCGGCGTTACGGGACTTCACCTCGAGCACGTTCACCCCATCCTTGTTGGGCATGATGCTACGAGTCAGGCCACCCTCCTCGACTAGGGACAGATCGTCGAAGTAGACCGGCCGGGACGTAGCCGTCCCGGTGACCGGGTCGACACCGGGCGTCCCGTTGTAGAGGCGGACACCGGCCGCCGTCGCGCCGGCCGGCAGGGTGACCGTGACGCTCAGCTGTTCCCACTTGTCGATCGACGCGGCTCTGGTGGACAGCACCAGTTGTCCACCGTCTTCGTCGGAGTAGCTAAATCCGATGCGGAGGCTGTAGCTGTAATTGGCCAGCTGGCGGGTGGCGGACGGCACGTAGATCCAGCCCGAGAGCGTGTACCGCCTGCCGGCCTGCATACCGGCCTGGAACCCGTTCTCGCTGCTGAAGCCGGCGTAGCTGAGCGAGGGAAAGTTGAGGCCCGGGGCCGGCCGGACAGACAGGGAGTCCGAGCCCGAGTGGCCGAGCGACGTAGTTCTCGAGATGAGAGCAGAGCCGCTCGAGAAGCCGGTCAGGTCGGTGGAGACGTACCGCTGGTTGGTGGTCAGCTTTTGGCTGGCGGTCGCGGTGCCTGCCGGAACCGTGACGGACGGGCCGCCGTTCAGGGTGTAGACGTACTCGCTGATCTCAGTGGCGCCGTTGGCGCCGAAGACGAAGTTGCCCGCCTGGCCCGGCCCGCCGCTCCACGTCCCGGTCGCCTTCTCCGGGTAGGACGTGCTCGAGACGGTGGGCAGCGACGGATCGGTCGTGTCGATGGTGAAGGTGAACCAGCCCGAGTAGCCGCCGCAGACGTACGAGTCACACGCCCTGGCCCGCCAGTTGTACACCCCGTCCGGCAGCCTGGTCCCGGACAGCGGCACGATCCGCCAAGGCCTGGCGGTGCCGGAGCTCACGCCGGTGACCGCTGTGCCGGACTTGGCTTTCAGGGTGGTCTTCGCATTGTCGTAGACCTCGTACTCGGTGCGCAGCGTCCCACCGTCGGGGTCGGACACCTTCGCCGAAATGGTCGGCGTGCCCGAGCGGACGATCGCCGGCGAGCTGCAAGCCGTGTAGCACGAGTCGATGGTCTGGGTGGTCGGCGCGTTGGGGGTGCGGTTGTAGACGAGCGTCACGTACGGCCGCCCGGAGGACGCCTCGGAGGACCGGAACCGCTTCCACCCGTTGTGGTTGCTCTCGCTGTCGGCACGCAGGCCCACCGCCGCGGAGGAGGCGCCGGCGCTGAACGCGGCCTGGAAGGTCTTCTTCACCGACACGGAGACCCAACCGTCGGCGCAGCCGCCGTAGCCCTTCGTCCCGGTCGAGGAGCCGTCCTGCTCGACCCAGCTCGGCTGGCTCGTCCACCGGGTCGCCGTGCTGACCGACGAGGTCCGCCACGACTCCCACGCCGCCGCGGTGCAAGACCACGAGTGGTAGTTCCACAGGAAAAGCTCAGCGGAGACAACGGTGGCGCCGTTGTAGCCGCTCAGGCCGCTGAAACTCAGGAACGAACGGGCGGTGCAGCCGGAACCACAACCCTCACTGGCGTCATCGTTCCAGCCGAGCTTCAGGTCCTCGTCCCCCGACTGGTCCGACGAGTAGGTGTCCTGCACGAAGGCGTCGAACGACGGGTTCAGGTTGATCGACGGGTCGATGGTGATCGGGTACTTCACGGCGGGATCGGCGAGGAGCGCCGGATCCGGGGTGAGCACCAGATCGGCGGCGTCGCCGTCACCCTGGACGGCCACCCCCACCGGCGCCCGCCGCGCGTGCTCGCCCGTCCGGGGCGAGACTGAGGCGTCCCACATCTCCGCCGGCGACACCACAACCTTGGCGCCCGACGCAGCCGCGTAACGCAGCACGCTCCCCGGCGCGGCCGCCGTCCGCGCCAAACCGCCCGTACGCCACGGCATCGCCACCTTCGCCAAGCCGGCGGCCGCCTGCGGCGTCTTCACCGTCAGGAAATACCGGAACCCCGCCGGCAGAACCTCCACGACGAGGTCCACGTCCGGACGCACCTCCGGGTAGGTCGCGCGGTTGCCGGACAGCACCGGCGCAGGCAGCGCCCCACGCCACCCCAGGGCCACCGAGTCGCCGCCCCGTCCGAGTGACACCAGGGAATCCGAGCCGGCGGAACGGGCACCGGCGAGGACGACGCCACGCGCGTGCACCCGCGGCGCCACCGACCCGCCGGGCTTCCGCTCCAGGTTCAGGTCGATCTCACGCCAGGCGCCGCTGTCCTCCTTCACCCGCTCCGGAGCCAGGGACACCTCCGACTTGAACGTGCCATCAGGCTGCGCCCACGTGCGGGACGACTCCGTGGTCCGGCCAGCGACCAGGACGGGCCTGCGGGTGCGGTAGGCCAACGCCGCGGCGGAAGCCTCCTCCGCGGCCTGAGAGGCTGCCACCGCGGACGCGGCACCGGAGACGGGCTTCGAGGTCACCGACGCGCCGACCGCCTGCGACGGCGCCATCGTCACCACCAACAGGGCCGCCAACGCGCCGACCGCCCCACGCCATCTTGCCCGCCTGGCCCGCAAAAGACGCGCAGCGTCAAACCCACCAGTCACGACCGCCCCCGTAACTCATCGAAATGGATGAGCGCACGGTACGAACGTTGATCATCGGTGTCAATGACCACTACAACTTGCTACGACAGAACGGGACTAGAGCCGCACGACGGGCAACCACGTGACCCAGCGTGGCGAAGACTCGAAGACCCCCACCGGCCGGACAGCACCTGACCCAGTCAAGCACAGAGCACTTCTGACTCCATCGGAGCCGCCGAAAGGGTCACCAGCGTGGAAGCACTGGTCAGCGCACTGCTGGTGGGATCGGAGTCTCAGCTCCTGGGACATGCACCGGCGCCTGCGCGGTTGGCCGCAGAGTCAGGCGTCGATTTAGCAGCCTCGCTCCTGACCCACCCAGGTGTCCGACAGATCTATCGACGCAGGTCGATCACAAAGCCACAGCGGAGTGACCACTTCGGTCTTCACTGGGAGGTCAAACAGATCCGGCCGCCGCATCATTGCTGGTCAGCGCCTTAGCCGACGTGATGTCGGTTGACCACTTCTGTCGCGGTGACCACTTCGTCGACGTGCACCCAATCTGCTCCCAGCGCAAGGATCGGCTCTGCTACTGATTCCTTACCGGCCTGACATGCACATACTCCTTCACCAGGTCGAATAGTGCGTCGTCGAAGTTAGCGAGCTGCCGTTGAGCACTGCGTGTGAAGCAGGACGCTGCGCCTGCCCTTGCCGAAAACGTCATCCGCCCTGGTGGGAGCCGGGGTACCGGTTGGTCGGCGCCGGTTACCGGTGCTGGCGCTGCGCGCAGCCGGGTGATCGCTGCGGCATGATGGGCTGCCGTGCTGCTGCGACTGGCATACCTAGCGCGACGAACGCGTTCGCGATGCTGCGCCTGCTGCCGATGAGCAATCGGGACAAGGACGTGGAAATCCTTGCCCTGCGCCATCAGATCACGCTGCTGCAGCGCCATCTGGGCAAGGAGAAGGTGCGCTTCGCCGCGGGCGACCGTGCGTTCCTGGCGGCGCTGCTGCACCGGCTGCCGCGCGACGTGCTGCGCCGAGTGCGGCTGCTCGTGCGCCCCGACACGGTGCTGCGCTGGCACCACGACCTGGTCGCCCGCCGTCACGTGGCCGTCTCCCGACCGAAGCGTCCGGGCCGGCCGCGGACCGTGCGTTCCGTCCGCACCCTGGTACTGCGTCTGGCCCGGGAAAACCCAGCTGGGGCTGCCGACGCCTGCATGGCGAACTGCTGGTGCTGGGCGTACGAGTGGCCGCGTCCACGGTGTGGGAGATCTTGAAGGAGGCCGGCATCGACCCGGCACCCGAACGGGCCTGCAGCACCTGGGCCGACTCCCTGCGCTCCCAAGCCGACGCCCTGCTGG
Organism: Micromonospora kangleipakensis; assembly: GCF_004217615.1. Classification (NCBI taxonomy): domain Bacteria; kingdom Bacillati; phylum Actinomycetota; class Actinomycetes; order Micromonosporales; family Micromonosporaceae; genus Micromonospora; species Micromonospora kangleipakensis. The sequence continues at coordinate 5,575,687 of NZ_SHLD01000001.1, forward strand.
CCTGTGACTTCCTGGAAACGGTCACCCTATCCGGGGCGCGAATGTACGTGTTCGCGGTGATCGAGCACGCCAGCCGCCGAATCCGGATCCTCGGCGCCACCCCGCACCCGACCACCGCATGGGTAGTACAGGCCGCGAGGAACCTTGTCATGGACCTCGAAGACACCGGCTGCCGAGCCCGGTTCACGATCCGCGACCGGGACGGCAAATTCCCCCACTTGTTCGACGCCATCCTCGCCGACGCGGGCATCGACATCGTGCTCAGCGGCATCCAGATGCCGACAATGAACGCGATCATGGAACGGTGGGTCCAGACCTGCCGCCGCGAACTACTGGACCGGACGTTGATCTGGAATCAGCGGCACCTGCTCCACGCCCTACGCGAGTTCGAACAGTTCTACAACGGACACCGCCCACACCAGGGCATCGCGAACGCCCGCCCGCTACGCCCGTTGCCCACACAGATCACCGACCCGGACAAGCTGGCCCGCCTCGACATACGAAGACGCGATCGCCTCGGCGGCATCCTCCACGAGTACCAGCATGCCGCCTGACCTGTGCGGATGGGGTTTTCGGCAAGGACAGCCTTGCAAGACAAAGGCCGTTGTCGGACGGGTGCGGGCCGCTGCTGCTGGTCAGCCAACTGCTCGTGGGATGGGCGTTCCCGCAAATCGGGATCGCCTCGGCGCTCGAATTGAGCCTTCGGCTCGATCGTCGATCGAGCCGAAGGCTCATCCACCCGGTCGCCCTGGCGAGGATCCGGGCGAACGCGCGGTCGAGGACCCGCCCAGAAGCGGCTGTAGATCAACTGCCAGCACCCAGCGGGCGGGGGATGTCACGCCAGGTCGCGCCCGCCCCGAGTTTCTACACGATTCCGTTGAGCAGTCGCCACATGGCCGACCACTCTCCACCGCGCACGGCAGCTACCGCGATAACTATTCGCACTCGATGCCTGACAGTTTGACGCTGCCCAGCAAACTCCTACCACTTGCGGAGGTTACAAAGGTCAACCACCAGCGCCCGCATGAGTCCCCAGACTCGATCAGTACTCGGGCGACCCGAGCTGGCCCCCGTGTAACGACTGGTGTCGCGAACCAGGAGAAGAGCGCTCAGCCAGCCCACGAGGATCGACGTCACGGCGACCGGAAGGAGCACGAGGATGATGGACACACTCGCCTCCTTCGCTCCGGGAATGCGCGCCACCAGCATCAAGACGAGCAGGATAGGAAAACTCAGCACTCCGATCCGAAGTCCAAGGACGGCCGCTCGCCATCTTCCACTCCGAAGAAGCTCTGATTTCGCCATCTGATGGTCCACAGCAAGTCACCCGTCAGTAGTGGAAGAGGTAGAACGCGTCTGAGCATGACATCCCGCCACTAGCCGCGAAAGCGAACGGCGGGACTGGAGTGAACTCGGCGCCGACTCCTCCCGCAACGCCAACCTGGTAGTTGCCTTCGAAGTCGCTTTCTCCGCTGATCGAGCCGATGATGCCCTCACCTGCGGCCACCTGCCCATACGGGTTGCAGCCGCCCTTCTGGCTGATCCGCTGATTGGAGTAGCTGACACCGATCGTGGCATCGGCGCCGGCGCTCGGGCCAGCGCCCAGTTTGAAGCCGCCGCCGAGCCCCATGCCCTTGTCGTCGAATTCCAGGCAGCCCTCGAGCGAGGCGCCGCCGCCGAGTATGGCCCCCACCCCGAGACAGACGTTCACCGTACCGAACGGCTCGTCCTCCTCCGCGGGTGCGGGTGGGGGAAGTTGGCAGGGCTCGTATACGGAGCTGTAGTCGGACACCCACTGACCGCAGTCGTTCCGGTATCCACCGTTACCAGGAAGAGCGCAGTAGGTCGCTGGCGTCGGATACAGACACTGGCGAGGGTCCGCCGGGATTACCGTGAACGGTGCCGAGTTTGTCTCGTGCCAGACATTTCCGGGGGTGCCCTGCCCTGTGTTGCAGTTCACGCACCGCAGCTTGTTCGGGTTCGGACGCGTCAAGTGCCGCGGCTTCGTCAGGTCCCGCGAGCCGGAGCATCGTGGCCAGCACGTAGGGCTCTTGGCCTTGTTGCGACGGTTGCCTTTCTCGTCTCCTACGCGGTAGTCGGGGCAACTGGCGATGGTCAGGCAGTCGGTGTCGATGAGCCCGGTGGGATCGCTGGACGTCGCGGGGTTGTGGTGTGAGTAGGCGTAGCCGTGCCACTGCTGCGGGTCGGTCATGTCCATGACCGGATCGACCGAGATAAAGCTGCCGGTCGAGGGGTCATACTCACGGGCGCCGAGGTGAGTGAGGCCGCTGTTATCCTTGATGCCGCCGACGAAGCCCTTGTCCATGACCGATGGCCAGGTCGTGGGAGGAGCGCCGCGCTCTCCGCCGAAGGGCAGGCTGCGACGTCGTGACACGCTCAGGTCACTGTTGCGGATCGTCGCCTCGGCGGTGCCGTGGTGGTCGGAGACGATCCAGTCGAGCCGCCCGGCGGAATCGCGGACCGCAACCGACGTGCCCGCCTGAGAGTAGTAGCGGGTGCCGGTGGCGGAGGCACTGGTCGGTTTACGCACCTCGGTCCCGCCTGGCAGGTACAGGGTGGCGCCCGCTGGGTCGCGGCGGATCAGCCGGTTGCCGTCGGCGTCGCACACGTAGCTGGTGCCGCCGCTACTGTCCGAGCTGGTGGCCAGCCGGCCCTCGTAGTCCCAGGTGAGGTTCTGCTGGCCGTTGGGCCCGGGCCGGGTCTTGGTGTTGCCGGTCTCGTCGTAGGTGTAGTTCTCGGTCTTCGTGACCGCGCCGGTCGTCTCCACCTTCTGCACCGCGTGCGGCTGCGAGCCGCTGCCCAACCCCTGGTCCAGGTAGGTGTACGTCCGGGTCTTCTGCCCGCCCTCGTAGAAGGTCTCGGTCTTCCGGTTGTCCGTGCCCGGCGTGTAGGTGTACCCGTGCCAGTAGGGAGCGGGACCGCCGAGCTCGGTGGCGTCCGGGGCGGCCGCGCAGTCGTCGGTGTTGGGCGTCCAGGCGTTGGCGAGGCGGCGCAGGTAGTCGTAGGTGTAGCACTCGGTTTCCGCCACACCGTTGGCCGGCGTGTCGGTGATCTTGTCGATGTTCCCGAGGGGGTCCTGACTGTAGGTGAAGTTGAAGATCTCCGGCTTCAGCTCGGGCACGGCGTTGCTGTTGGTCAGCCGGCCCGTGTTCGGGTCGGTGGTGTTGGTAATCCAGGTACGCTTGCCGGTCGCGCCAAGGATCGTCTGCAGCACCTGTCCCAGCTTCGTGTAGCTGGTCTGGTTGACGTAGATCTGCGATGCGGAAAGTTGCCCGTTGGGCAGGCCGACGTCGTTGTAGGTGTAGGTCAGCTTCTCGCCCGCCAGGCCGCCCGCCGCCGGAAGGGTGGTGGTGGCCGTCTGACCGTCGGGACGGTAGGTCGTGTTGTAGTCGTACGAGCAGGGGGTGAGCGTGTTCGAGGCGCAGAGTCCGCCCTCGGTGGCTGGGATGCTGATCCGGGTGTCCTTCGGCCGTCCGGCAGTGTCGTAGGCGACGACCTCGTTGACGTACGCGTTGCTGGAGCCGGCCGGCTCGTACCGCACCGACTTGGTCAGCTTCCCGATGCCGTACTGGAGGGTGTCGTAGGTCCACTCGGCCCGCAGCTTGCCCGTGTCGGTCTCCTCCCTGACAGTCTTCTTCCGCCCCAGGCCGTCGTAGGAGTACACGAGCGTGTTCCGCGCGTCCTTGGCGGTGAGCAACTCCCCCGCCGCGTTGTAGGTGTAGCTGCTGGCGCCCCGGTCCGGGTCCTCCTCGGAGATTTTCCGGCCCCGCTGGTCGTAGGTGTAGCGCCAGGTGTTTCCCACCGGGTCGATGACGCTGGCCTGCTCACCCCGGTCGGTGTAGCCGTAGCGGTATTCGTCGTACGTGCCGGCCGTATCGCTGCCGACATCGGCCCGGTTCTTGTACTGCCGTACGGCGACGGTCCAGCCCCGGGCGTCGGTGATGGTGGTGGTGGCCGTACCACCCAGTGGCGGGGACACGCTCGTGCGCTCCCCGGCGTAGGTCGTCGTGGTGCGCCACTTCTCGTTGAACCTGGTGTCGACCCCGACCTTCAAGATGGCGTCAGTGAGCCGGCCGGCGCCGTCGTAGACGTTCTCCGTCAGAGCCGGGACCGCCGGCGTTCCGACGCTGCCGACGAGATCGGTGTTCGGGGCCGTGTTGGTGGTGTCGTAGTAGGGCTGGGAGGTCCACTCGAGCAGACCCCGCGAGTCGTAGACGGAATCGGTGAGGACCCGGCCACCGCCAGGCGCCTGGGTCTGGGCCTGCCGTTCGCGCAGCAGACCGTCGTAGAGGGTGATGGTGGTGCGGTAGGCCGTCGTGGCCGAGGGCAGCAACGTCTTCGCCGTGATCGCCGCCGACGCGGTGTTGCGGAGGTTGTAGATGAATTCGCGGTCCGGCGTGCTGGGGTAGCTGGCCTTCGCTCGACCCGGCAGCCACACCTGCCGGAGTCGGCCCAGGCCGTCGTACGTGAGGTCGGTGCGCAGGCCGTTAGGATCCTCGACCGTCGTGGGCAGATGCCACGCGGGCGCGTACGTCGTGGTGGTTGCCTGGGACAGCGGGTTGGTGATCTTCACCGAGGTGACCGGGCCTCCGGCTGTCGGTGTGTAGTCGGACTTCGTCAGACGCCCAAGGGCGTCGTAGCTCTCCTTGACCCGGCCGGTGGTGTCGTAGTTGGCGCGGCTGGTGATGACCCAGGTTGGGGTGCTGCCGGTCCAGGAGTCGATTTCCTCGACCTTGGCGACATGGCCGTATACCGGTAGGTAGGTGTTCCAGTCGTTGGTGTCCGTGTCGTAGGTGGTGCGGGTGGCGGAGAGCATGTCGCCGGGCAGGGACGCGGTGGTGGCGCAGTTGACCCCGACCGTTTCGGTTTTCTTGGCCAGGTCGAGCATCCAGGTGGTGGCGTTGCGGGCGTACCAGGTGCGGGTGCACCGATCATCGGTGGCGGTGGACTCGTCGCCCAGGTCGTCGACAGCGGTGGGCAGGTTGTCGCTGTTGTAGGTGGTGACGGTCTTCGTCCACCGGGTCGACCCATCGGCGAGCTTGAGCCGGTTGCGGACCGCCCCGGTCCCGGTCATGTACGACTTCAGGTTGCTGAAGGTGGCGGTCGGTCCCTGCTTGACCGGGGTGGTGATGGTGCCGGTGATCCAGCTGCCGCCGGCGCCGAGGAGGGTGGCTTCCTCGCGCACCATGCCGGCGTAGGGCTCCTCGTCGGCGACCTTCGTGCCCTGCGAGTCGGTGATGTCGACGCTGCGGGTGCCGGATGGCTGCTTGTCGCCGTCCATGCCGCGGTAGTAGAGGTACTCGGTCGCGGACTGCACGCCGGACTCCAGTCCCTTACGCACCCTCACCTTGCCGTACCCGCGGAACTCGCCCCAGGTGCGCCTCTTCGGCTCGGTCAGCTCGGAGTCGTCGTAGTGCCAGGCGGGCTGGTCGAGATAGTCGTAGTTGGTCTGCTCGTGGGTGAACCCGCCAGTGTTGTCGTACACGTCGACCCGGTCCACCCGGTACTTGTGGAACCAGTCGAGAGTGGGCTCCTCACCCTTCGGACCGTAGTACGCCGGGTAGCACCGCTTGGCGTTGTCGTGCACCTCCGGCAGGGTGCTACGGGTGCACTCCGTCGGCGAGTAGGTCACCGACAGCTGAGCGCCGGACTCCGTAGTGATAGTCCGCACCCGGTAGCGGAACAGGTTGGAACGGCCGTCGGCCATCCCGTCGACCCGGTTGGCCAGCGCCTCCTCGCCGGGGTCGAAGACGATTTCCGGGTAGCTCACCTCGGCCCCGCCGGCGGAGGTCACCTTGCCGGTACGGGTGATCCCGGACAGCCACATGGGCTTGCCCTCGTTGGCACCGGACTGTAGGTAGGTGTGGCGCAGGGTCGACCACTCGACCTCGTTGTAGCTGCCCGCCGAGCCGGAATAGACCTGAGTCCGGATCCGCCACAGCCGCTTCGCGGTCCAGAACGTCGGGGCGAGCTGGTCGGTGCAGGGCGCGGCCTTGCAGTACTGATCCCACGGGGTGTCCAGCCAGGAGGCCTTCACCGGGTCCAGACCGGACCAGCAGTTGCTGACGCAGCGGTCGCCCACGTCGAACAGCACCCGGGCAGCGGCGTACGTGCCGGCCGACGCGTCCCGCCGGCTGCCGTACTCGATCTTCGTCAACCAGCCACCACGGTCGTACGTGGTGCGCTTGTCCGGATTCCCCTCCCGCCCGTAGGCGCCCTCCTCCTTCTCGTAGAAGTACGTCATCGTGTTGCCCCGCGGGTCCACGACGTAGTCGAGGTTCCAGCGCCACGCCTGCGTGGTTCGCGACGCCGCGTAGTCCCCCGCGACGTAGCCCGGCTCATCCGGGTGGTTGCCGTAAACCGGCGCGGTCCAGACCGAGTTGGTCGCGGAGCCGGCCGACGCGCCACCGACGCCGTGGTTACGGCCGAAAATGTACTGGGTGCCGTCGGGCTTGGTAAACTTCCAGTACTCGTTGTCGTTGTCGCCGTTGGCGAACGAGGCATCCTTCAGCAGCTCGATCTTCGAGCCGTCGTCGGCCTCGCCCTTCCACAGGTTGCCGGTGGACTTCACCAGCTCCATGGCCTGCCCGTTGAGCGAGATCGTCGCGTTGCCCTCGGGCCGGTACCAGCACTGGTCACCGCTGTTAACAAGCTTGTTGTTCGGGTCGCCACCCCGGATTGCGTCTTTGTCGTCGGCGCACGACTTGAACGTGCGCTCCACGAATCCGGGCCATAGACTCCAGCCATCGCCGATCCAGGACCCCTGGGTGTTCGTGCCGGCGGTCAGGCCGTCCACCGCACCAGAGGAGTAGCCGAGCGCCATCGACGGCTCGGGGCCCCCCATCGCCGGCGGCTTGTTCACCGGGTACGACCAGGAGAAGGCGCCGGTCTGTTGGGAGACCTGCCAGGTGCCCGCTGCGGAGAGGCTGGTCGCGGTGTAGTCGCCGTTGTCGCCGGACGGACTAGCCGTCACCGCGAAGGTCGTCGCCACGCCACTGGCCGAGACCGGCATGGTCGCCGACACCCTGCCGGACCGGGTGTCGTTCCGCCCCGGCAGCGGCTTGCCGTCCGGCAGGGAAACCACCCGCAGCCGCGACCCCCAATCGCCCCCGTAAGCGGCCGCGAAGCCGGTGTAGTCCACCTCGACCCGCACGCTGCCGGCAGCACGGTCGCCGTCAGCCCGGCTCACCTTGCCGACGAGGCCGGCAACGCCCGCCCGCGCGGCGGCTGCCCGGTCTCCGACCTCCACAGTGACCTTCTCGACCGGCGCGGCGGCCGACCGTCGCTCGTCCGACTCGCCCGCCGGGGCGACCCAGATCGGCAGCACGCCGGCCCGTGCCCCGCCGCCGCCCGACCGCGCGGCGGTGAGTGGGATCGCCGAGAGGTCGACCTCGGCCTTGGCAGCGGGCGGCCAGGTGACCCGGCCCGGGCCGCGGGCCTCGCGCCCGGCGGCCGTCCAGGCCGCCCGTGTCTTGTGCTTCAGGGGCGCAACCGCCACCCCGGTGACGTCCTTACCCTTCGGTGCCTTCCAGTTGGGTCGAGCCACGGCCGAGGCTGGGAGTTGGCCCAACGCGCCGACGGCTACGACAGCCGCCACCACGCTGGAGATACGCCGGCTGACCCGGCTGACCGAAGCGAGGAAACGGCCGGAACTCGGGCGTGCGACATCGACGGAACCCACGGTTCTCCTTCGCGGGTAGGAGGGACGGCTGGTAGGCGGAAGAGGTCGTCAGGCGATGGCGTGCTGGACGATCTCGGACTCGGTCCAGACGTACTGGCTGGCGTAGACGTGGTCCAGGTCGCCGGTCCAGTACTCGGCCGGCGCGAAGCCCGTCCAGCCCCGGCCCATCGCGAACGAACCCGTCGCGGACCAGCCGCTGCCGGTGATCGGCGCGGTCGCGAGGGTTCCCCCGAAGTCGGGAGTGCCGTTCACGTAGAGCCGCAGCTGACCGAGTATCTTGTCGTAGACCCCGACCAGGCTCACCCAGTCCTCGTCCACCACGTAGTCGGTGGTGCAGGCCATGTCCGCACTCGTCGACGATTCGTTTTGGGTGGCCGAGAAGCACCAGGCCGGGTCGGGGACGCCATCGGCGTTGAGATCCCGGTCTTCGCGGTAGCCGAGGCGGAACATCGAAACGTACGGCCCGTCCTGCGACACGGCCGTGCGCACCGCGCCACCGGCACCGGACTTACGCACCCAGGCCGCCACCGTGAACCCGGCCGGATTGGCCGTGTCGAGCACGGCCGAGGTCGTGGTCGCGCTACCGGTCCCGTCCAGAGCCAGTGCCGCTGGGCCGACCCGACCCGGAGTCGTCCAGCCAGCCCCGGGGGCGGCACTCAGCGTCGCCGGGCGGGTGCTCGGCACGGACGCGGCGGTGGTCCCGGCGTTCTCGTCCAGCGTCCAGTTCCACGATCCGGTGCTCGGGGTGACGAGGAACTGGTACACCCGCGGATCCGAGGTGGCGCCCGCAGCGTTGCGGGACTGGACCGTGAGCACGTTAACCCCGTCCTGGTTGGGCGTGATGCTCCGGGTGAGACCACCCTCCTCCACCACGGACAGGTCGTCGTAGTAGACCGGCTTGTTACCGCTCGCGCCGGAAATCCGCTCCACGCCGTTGTAGAGGCGGATGCCAGCGGCTGTCGTACCGGCCGGCAGGGTCACCGTGACGGAGAGGTTGGTCCAGGTCATGGCCTGGGTCAGCTTGCTCGACCGCACGTAGTGCACGCCCTCGTCGTCCTCGTAGCGGACGACGATCCGGAGGCTGTTGGTCGACTGGGTCGCCTGCAGAGTGGTGATCGGTGCGTAGATCCAGCCCGAGACGGTGTACCGACGGCCGGCCTTCATGCCCACCTGGAGTTCCGTGTCGGTGCCGAAGCTAGCGTAGCTGTCGGTGGTCCCGAAAGCGTATGGGTGGTCGATCTTCAGCGAGTACGGCCCGGTGTGAGCGTACGTGTACTGCGAGAGGATCGCCATGCTGGACGCGGTGAAGCCCGAGAGGTCCGCGACGGTCTGCTGGCTGCTGCTCAGCTTCTGGGTCGAGGAGAGCGTGCCGGCGGAGACCGTGACGGCGTTGCCGCCGTTGAGGGAGTACACGTACTGGCTGATCTCGGTGGCGCCGTTGGGGCCGAAGACGAAGTTGCCCGCCTGGCCCGGCCCGCCGCTCCACGTCCCGGTCGCCTTCTCCGGGTAGGACGTGCTCGAGACGGTGGGCAGCGACGGATCGGTCGTGTCGATGGTGAAGGTGAACCAGCCCGAGTAGCCGCCGCAGACGTACGAGTCACACGCCCTGGCCCGCCAGTTGTACACCCCGTCCGGCAGCCTGGTCCCGGACAGCGGCACGATCCGCCAAGGCCTGGCGGTGCCGGAGCTCACGCCGGTGACCGCTGTGCCGGACTTGGCTTTCAGGGTGGTCTTCGCATTGTCGTAGACCTCGTACTCGGTGCGCAGCGTCCCACCGTCGGGGTCGGACACCTTCGCCGAAATGGTCGGCGTGCCCGAGCGGACGATCGCCGGCGAGCTGCAAGCCGTGTAGCACGAGTCGATGGTCTGGGTGGTCGGCGCGTTGGGGGTGCGGTTGTAGACGAGCGTCACGTACGGCCGCCCGGAGGACGCCTCGGAGGACCGGAACCGCTTCCACCCGTTGTGGTTGCTCTCGCTGTCGGCACGCAGGCCCACCGCCGCGGAGGAGGCGCCGGCGCTGAACGCGGCCTGGAAGGTCTTCTTCACCGACACGGAGACCCAACCGTCGGCGCAGCCGCCGTAGCCCTTCGTCCCGGTCGAGGAGCCGTCCTGCTCGACCCAGCTCGGCTGGCTCGTCCACCGGGTCGCCGTGCTGACCGACGAGGTCCGCCACGACTCCCACGCCGCCGCGGTGCAAGACCACGAGTGGTAGTTCCACAGGAAAAGCTCAGCGGAGACAACGGTGGCGCCGTTGTAGCCGCTCAGGCCGCTGAAACTCAGGAACGAACGGGCGGTGCAGCCGGAACCACAACCCTCACTGGCGTCATCGTTCCAGCCGAGCTTCAGGTCCTCGTCCCCCGACTGGTCCGACGAGTAGGTGTCCTGCACGAAGGCGTCGAACGACGGGTTCAGGTTGATCGACGGGTCGATGGTGATCGGGTACTTCACGGCGGGATCGGCGAGGAGCGCCGGATCCGGGGTGAGCACCAGATCGGCGGCGTCGCCGTCACCCTGGACGGCCACCCCCACCGGCGCCCGCCGCGCGTGCTCGCCCGTCCGGGGCGAGACTGAGGCGTCCCACATCTCCGCCGGCGACACCACAACCTTGGCGCCCGACGCAGCCGCGTAACGCAGCACGCTCCCCGGCGCGGCCGCCGTCCGCGCCAAACCGCCCGTACGCCACGGCATCGCCACCTTCGCCAAGCCGGCGGCCGCCTGCGGCGTCTTCACCGTCAGGAAATACCGGAACCCCGCCGGCAGAACCTCCACGACGAGGTCCACGTCCGGACGCACCTCCGGGTAGGTCGCGCGGTTGCCGGACAGCACCGGCGCAGGCAGCGCCCCACGCCACCCCAGGGCCACCGAGTCGCCGCCCCGTCCGAGTGACACCAGGGAATCCGAGCCGGCGGAACGGGCACCGGCGAGGACGACGCCACGCGCGTGCACCCGCGGCGCCACCGACCCGCCGGGCTTCCGCTCCAGGTTCAGGTCGATCTCACGCCAGGCGCCGCTGTCCTCCTTCACCCGCTCCGGAGCCAGGGACACCTCCGACTTGAACGTGCCATCAGGCTGCGCCCACGTGCGGGACGACTCCGTGGTCCGGCCAGCGACCAGGACGGGCCTGCGGGTGCGGTAGGCCAACGCCGCGGCGGAAGCCTCCTCCGCGGCCTGAGAGGCTGCCACCGCGGACGCGGCACCGGAGACGGGCTTCGAGGTCACCGACGCGCCGACCGCCTGCGACGGCGCCATCGTCACCACCAACAGGGCCGCCAACGCGCCGACCGCCCCACGCCATCTTGCCCGCCTGGCCCGCAAAAGACGCGCAGCGTCAAACCCACCAGTCACGACCGCCCCCGTAACTCATCGAAATGGATGAGCGCACGGTACGAACGTTGATCATCGGTGTCAATGACCACTACAACTTGCTACGACAGAACGGGACTAGAGCCGCACGACGGGCAACCACGTGACCCAGCGTGGCGAAGACTCGAAGACCCCCACCGGCCGGACAGCACCTGACCCAGTCAAGCACAGAGCACTTCTGACTCCATCGGAGCCGCCGAAAAGGTCAGCGCACAGCATGCCCTGGTCAACGCACAGGGGTGGGAGTTCCAGGAGGTGGGACAGCGGCCAGGGCTGGACGGCGAGGCGCAGCGATAAGCGCCGACCAAGTCGTTCGAACGCTGACCCGCCGAGACGGTTGGCATTGCCGGTTGCGCGGTCGGCCCTCGTAGCGCCCGCGGCTTTGACCACTTTGGTCTTCCCGAAGAGGTCAGCGCGCGGAATGCGCTGGTCACGGCATTGCAGGTGGGATCCGAGACTCAGCTCGCGGGATGCCTTACGACGTCAGCCCGGCATATTCCAGTGCCATACGCCGATACAGCAGCGCCGTTCTAGACGGGAGCCACGGGACTCGATCGACAGTCAGCACCGACCAAGCGGGGAGCAGCCGAGGCTGAGCACTACGACCTTCACTGGGAGGTCAAGCACGCCAGATAGCCACATCGTTGCTGCTCAGCGCCCTGCCCAAGGCGGCCGCCGTTGAGCGCTTCGCTAGCGTGACCACTTCGGAGGTGTGCTCCCAATCTGCTCCCAGCGCAAGGCCCAACCCACATGCCAGGTCGTTACGGGCCCGACCTGCGCAGACTCCCCCATCAGGTGGGATAGAGCGCCGTTGAAGTCCGTTCAGCGCCGTTGAGCACTGCCGTGTGAAGCAGGACGCTGCACCGGCTCTGACCTGCGGAAACGCAAGACCGCAGGTCGGGGCCTATGCCATTGGGCGTCGTTCGGTGCCGTTTAGAGTTCCTAACAGAAGTGATCTATGCCTCTTCCGTCCTTTGTGGATAGTGGTCTACGATGTCTGGCCGTGAGGCGTGGTGAGCAGCCGCCGTGGATCGTGCCGGACGGGTTGTGGCAGCGCATTGAGCCGTTGCTGCCCAAGCCTGTGCTCCGCGATCCCCGGCGTCCGGGACGGAAACGGATCCCGGATCGGCAGGTGTTGTCCGGGATCCTGTTCGTGCTGCACACCGGCATCCAGTGGGAGTTCCTGCCCCAGGAGCTCGGGTTCGGGTCCGGGATGACCTGCTGGCGGCGGCTCGAGGAGTGGAACCGGGCCGGGGTGTGGCAGCAGCTGCACGAACTACTGCTCGCCGAGCTGCAAGCCGCGGGAAAGCTGGACTGGTCCCGGGCGGTCATCGACTCCTCCCACGTCCGTGCGGCCAGACGCGGCCCAAAAGCGGACCGAGCCCGGTCGACCGCGCCCGAGCGGGCTCGAAGCACCACGTCCTGACCGAGGGCGCCGGCATCCCCCTGTGCGCGTCGCTGACCGGCGGCAACCGCAACGACGTCACCCAACTGCTGCCGTTGATCGACAAGGTCCCAACGGTCCGCGGCCGGCGAGGCCGGCCCCGCCGGCGCCCCGACGAACTGTTCGCCGACCGGGCCCACGACCACGACAAGTACCGCAAAGCCGTACGGGCCAAGGGTATGCGCCCGCGGATCGCTCGCCGCGGCACACCACACGGCTCCGGGCTGGGCGTCTACCGGTGGGTGATCGAGCGAACGATCGCCTGATACCACGGCATGAAACGGCTCCGCATCCGGTGGGAACGCCGCGACGACATCCACGAAGCCTTCCTCAGCCTCGCGACCTGCATCATCACCTACCGACACGTCGTACGACTTTGTTAGGACCTCTTAGTGCAGTTCAGCGCCGTTCAGTGCACCCGACTGCTCCCAAGGCGCTCCCCCGATCCTGGCCGTCCGCGCGAGCCATCCCAAGGTCGCTTCACGAGTTGATCAACATTTCATACTATCCCTTGGCCCCTGGTACGGGTACGAGTAGGGCATGGTCGTCGACGTGGCGGTACCCGAGCCGTTCGTAGAGGGCCCGTGAACCTGGGGTGCAGTGCAGCCAGACCAGGTCGGAGTATCTGGCGGCGAGTTCACCTGCAGCGATGGTCAGCGCGGTGCCGAGTCCCTTGCGCTGCCAGGCGGGAAGCACGGTGATGGCTCCCAGGTACGCGGTGTCGGCCATGAGCCTCACCCGCGCGCAGCCGACTGGTTTGCCGCCGACCCGTGCTACCAGGTGATGCATCCGTTCGGAGGCAAGGTGGGCGTCGGTGACCAGGGGCGCCAGTGCGGCTCCATAGGGGACGAGGAACTCGTCGCGGTCACGGGCCGGTCCGATGTCGGCCACCGATCGCGGGCGCGATCGAGGCGGACCTTGCAGGGCTAGTACGGGTATCAGATCCCACCGCTGAAAGCCGGCGACCTGGTGCTCGTCCTCGGCCCGAACCATCAGCGTCCATCGCGGTGATCTGGCCCGCAGCCAGGCGGCCACCTGAGTCACCTGGTCGGCGGTGGGCGGACCGGGCAACGCGAGAACCCGCCCGGTGGTGGCCCACGGGTAGGGCAACGCGATGTGCTGACACGGCACGCCGGACACGACAGCCCAGTCGCCGCTGGCCGGGGTGAGATCGGCGGTGTCCGCGTGGGCGGTCGAGATCCGCACAGCAGCGTCACCCATCCGAACACCACACCTCGACTCACATCCCCTTGTCTACCCATTTCGCCAGTCCACGACGATGCTCGGGGCCCACCTGCCGTGGGATGTCGCCCGGCTTACGAGCGACAGCTACGAGTGTTGAGGACTTCGGGTCCGCCGAAGAGGTCACCACACAGAAAGCACTGGTCCGGGCGTTGCCGGTGGGATCCGAGTCTCACCTAGCAGGACTGACACCGGTGCCTGCGCGGCAATGCTCAAGGTTATACGTCGATGCGGCGAGGCGCTCTCTGCTGGCGCTTGCCGGTGTCCCAGACGACGGCCGGCACCAGCCAGGCAGAGAGCAACGAAGCGTGAACACTTCGGTGTTCTCTGGGAGGTCACGCCGACTCGTTCGCCCGCATCGTCGCAGGTCAAAGCGCTCTGCTCTGTCCGGCCTCAGTGAGCACTTCGGACGCGGTGACCACTTCGCCAAGCTGCACCCAATCTGCACCCACCTGCAAGGCCCAAGCAAGCCGGAACTCCTTCCCGCTCTGACCTTGCGGATACGCCCCTACCAGGCGACATAGACTGCCGTTGACTGCTGTTCACTGCCGTTGAGCGCAGTTTGTGAAACGGGACGCCGCACCGCGTCTGGCCTGCGGAAACGTGGAGCCGCAGGTGCGCATGGCTGCAGTTGGGTGCAGTTGGGCACCGTTCGATGCAGTTCAGCGCTGTTCAACGCACCCCGTTGCTCCCAACCCGCTCCTGCTCCTGCCCCAACTCCCCCGGCCATCACCGGCACCCAATTCACTGACGTCAACAAGACCCAGAGCGGTTCACTCCCGGGCACAGCAGGGAAACGCGAGGTGGTGCTGCCGGGACCGTCACCGTCCCGGCAGCATCGTGCATGCCCGTCGGAGGGTCGTGCGACGCTCTGCTCTCTCTACTCGCGGCGGAGGCCGGGCACCTTCACGACGATGAACTCGCTGTCGTCCGCCCGGCCGGGGTTGCGGCCTGTGTTGGGGAAATTGTTGTCACAGCCGAGCAGCAACTGGTTGCCGTCGATCTGATGGATGGCCTCGATCGACTCGCACGTTACGCGGTACGGGTTGCCGAGTCCGACGTCGCCGTTGTGGATGGGGGGCAGGGAAACCAGGTCGGGGTCGGGCACGGCCGCTAGGTCGACGGCCTCCGTCTTCACGAGCGAGCCGCCTGCATCGATATCGGCGAGGTTCACGACGTACACCTTGCGGAACAGCGCGTTCAGCCCGAGACCGCCGTCGCGCTCGATCACCGCGAGGTAGTGCCGGTCGAGGGCCGCCATGTCTGACACGAAGTAGCCGGGCTGCTCGGTCTGGTACAGCCAGACCCGTCCCGTGAAGGCCTCGTCGCGGACGCTGAACTCGAAGACGTGGCGCCGCGTGGTGCCGAGTTCGGCCGTCGTGGCCCCCTCGAGCGCCGGGTACAGGTACTGGCCGTCCGGGCTGATGGCCATGGCCTCGAAGCCGCGGCTGTTGGGCTGGGTTGCCGCCGCACCGCCGAGGTGGGGGTTGTTGGGCGACCGCAGGCCGCCCGGAGCCGCGAAGGGCGGGTCCAGCAGTTTGCCGGTGGCGTCGAAGTGCAGGACCCACGGGCCGAACTCGTCGCCGACCCACAGGTCCCCATCAGCGCCACGCTGCAGGGACTCAGGATCGATGTCGCCGCCGGTCAACGACCGTTCGGTCGTCCCCTCGTTGACGATCGTGAAGCCGATCAGACCGTCGGGGTCACGGAACTGGATGAACTCGTTCAGATCGACGGCGACCTCGCCGCTCCCATCCTTGGCGGTCTTGAAGTCCGGCCGGATGTAGTAGGCGCGGATGAGGAAGTCCCTCGAGTTCGCCTTCGCGCCGAACCCGTTGTCTGGCATGGCGAGGTATTCCCCTGGGTGTCGGCCAGCGACGATCGCCGAGAACCCCTCGACCGGCTGCGAAGGCAGCGGGAATGTGATCCCGTTGACGGTCCCGGGAGGCAAGAGGGTCCCGGAGGGCGGGCCGGGGGCGTACGTCTCGACCGGCAGCACGGCGCGACCGAGCAGGGTCGGTTGCCCGCTTCCGGTGTCATCGGCGTGTGCGCCGAGGGATGGGATCGCCACCGTCGCCGCGAGCGCGGCAGCGGCGAACGTGGACAGTCGCTTGATCATCACCGGCTCCTCAGGACGGTGTGAACCACTAGTGAGCTTGCGTAAGCCCGTGTCCCGGGTACAGGTTGCCGAGGTCCGACGCCCGCACGGGACCGACTCGGTCTCCAGCCTGACCCAAATCGGAACGCGTGACCATCCGCTCAACGATGCGATTGCGTGGACGATTGACCGGTAAAGGTTCGCCGTCGCCGCTCACCAACGCGCGACTTCCGATTCCGGCGCAACCGCCGAATTATGCTCGTCGAGGAGAACAGACAATCATTGCAGCGTGTCGATCAATTCGCGCAGCTCGTCGTCGGTTGCAGCATCCGTGCTAGCGTTCGCCACCGTCTTGTCGGAGGCGACGAAACCAACCGCGGTTGGCTTGGTCTGCCCGGCTTCGATACCGGTTGCCTGGCTGATGTGGTATCCGGCCGTACCCTTGATGTCCACGCCAACCGGCACGGGGAACGGGCCTGCCGCCTTCGACGCCTCCTCGGCCAAGGACGCGGCGTCGGCCGGGTTGAGCAGGCTGCCCTTCCAATCCGCGGGCGGTACTGCGACGAGCATGCCGATCACCCGCGGTCGGACGCCGCCCTGCGTCAACGGTAGGAGTCGAGCCACCATCTTTCGGATGCCCGCCGCATCTCCGACGACGATCACCAACGGCGGCGGATAGTCGGCCAATGCGAGCTCGCCGCCGCCCACCCGCGGCAGGCGGAAGTCCTCGATCCTCAGATCGGACGCGTCTTGCGCGCCGACGGGTAGCTCAGTGGAGAACGTGCCAACGTCAACAGTGTGAACGAAATCGACGTCGGTAGCCACGATGGACAGCGTCGCTCCATCATCCTTGAGTAGCAGCCCTGTCGCCTGATCCAACGACATCTCGTGCGGCTCGGGCATCCCGCCCTCGTCAATCGAGGCGGCGCACGCATAGCGGACGGCGGTGTGCCCGAGTAAGGTGTGCGTCCCCAAGCGGCGGGCCTCCGGGCACGCCCGCCGGAAATGCTGCGAGCCCTCCCGAAGGACGTAGACCGGCCGCTGGCCGGCGTCCGGGTCGTCGACCCGGGTGTACGCCGGCTCGCCATTCGGGTTGTAGTCGAGCAGGACCTGGCCGTCCCAGACCGTCCAACTGCCGTCGGTCCTCTTCTCCCAGTCCGTCTCCGGTTCCCCGAAGTAGTTAATGCGGGTACGCCGATTGCCGTCGGCGATCACCTCGTACTCCTGACGGAACTCCTGTCCGTCCTGCCTCATGATCATGGTGTAGCGGCCGCGAATCACGTCAAGCGTCTGCTTGACGACTCCGGTCGAAGTTCCCGCCGGCGGAGCCTGCCGCACCGGCTGCCCACAGCTGTTGATTGCCAGCACCACTACGGCCCAACCGCCGATGACCGGCCACCACGCGCGCCGCGCAGGCCGGCGAGATTCCCAGGTTGTTGACTTGGGAGGTCGCGGGTCGTCCATGGCAGGACTTCCTAACGTCGCCGATGCCGGACGTTGTCGATGCCGGCCGAAGCGCCTTCCCGCCAGCGTGGCGAGTGTCACCTGCTTCGGAGGGCTGCCCCCGCTCCTAGCGTTCTCGCCGGACGCGCCGCCGTCAATTGGCTGATAGTTGTCATCGATTCGACCGCCGGCCCCGCCAAGAACCATCTCGCAGCGGCCTCTGGCCACGGATTCGAAGCCGGGCACGTGCATGACCAGGTACTCGGTCGGCGACATGACGTGCCTGCGGCCATCGATCTCACCCCGGGTGAGGCGGTCGAGTGCCGTCCACCCCGGTGCTGGCTCTGCGACGGCGGCGCTGCTTTGGAACTGCCTGCCCTGGCAAGATCGGGGCCATGGCGAGGGAGACGCCTCGGTAAGGAGGCGGCGATGGGTCACGGTCATGAGTTGAGGACGGAGCGGCTGCGGCTGCGGCGTTGGCGGGAGGCCGACCGGGCAGCGTTCGCGCAAATGAACGCCGACCCCGAGGTCATGGAACACTTTCCCGCACCGCTCACCCGCCGCGACAGTGATTTACTGGTCGACCGTATCGAGGCCGGCTTCGAGCAACATGGGTTCGGGCTGTGGGCCATCGAGGTGGTTACGACCGGGCAGTTCGTCGGGTTGACCGGCCTGTCGGTGCCCGGGTTCGAGGCTCACTTCATACCCGCAGTGGAGGTTGGCTGGCGGCTGGCGCGACCGGCCTGGGGCCAGGGGTATGCGACGGAGGCAGCCCGGGCGGCGATCGACTACGGCTTCACCCGCGCGGCGCTTCCGATGATCGTCTCTTTCACGGCCGCTATCAATGCCAGGTCGCGGGCGGTCATGGAGCGGCTCGGCATGGCCCGCGACCCGGCAGACGACTTCGACCACCCCGACTTGCCGCCGGGCCATCGGCTCCGCCGGCACGTCCTGTACCGAATCTCTCCTGGCTAGCAGCAGACGGCGCTGTCCCGAGCAACGCACTCATTCCCCAGATGAGGACTCGAGATAAGGACACCGCCAGGCGGACCAGCGAAAGCCACGGATGCTGACCCCTTCGGGTGTGCCGAAGAGCTCACCGAATAGTAAGGCCTGGTCAAGCCGCTGCACGTGAGATCGATGTTCCAGGAAGCGGGACCGGCGCCAGCGGCTACCTGGCGAACCGCAGCGACAAGCGCCGATCTAGTAACTCCAACCCTGTCCGGCAAAGCCGGTGGGCGCCGCCGGTAGAGCGTGTGGGCGGGACAGCATTGCCAGCGTGACCACTTCGGTGTTCTCTGGGAGGTCACGCCGGGCCGCTCGCCCACATCACCGCAGGTCAGAGCACTCGGCTCTGTCCAGTGTCGGTGAGCACTTCGGGCGCGGTGACCACTTCGCCAACCTGCACCCAATCTGCTCCCACTTGCAAGGCCATGCCATCCAGCAGCTCCTTACCGCCGTGACCTGCGCATACTCCCCTGCCAGGGGACATAGAGTGCTGTCGACTGCTGCGCAAAACCGGGGAGCACTCCGTGTGAACCAGGACGCCACACCCACTCTGACCTGCGGAAACGAAAACCCGCTGGTCGCGATGGGTGCAGATGAGCCCCGCTCGGTGCCGTTGGACGCTATTCAACGCCGTTCAGTGCATCCGGTTGCTCCCAACGTGCTCCCCCAATCTCGGGGCCCTAGACCGGCGGCAGCTGATCGGCGCTGACCAGCAACTGCTTGCCCCTCCGGTTACGCGTCGACCCCCTGCAGGACAACCTGTTCCACGCGCTCGTTCAAACTGCGCCGCAACGTCGTGGTCGAGGCCAGCCACCGAAACCCGCGCGACACCATGTCCTCCCCCAGCCAAGACCCGAACGCTCGAACCACATCACACGGACGTGTCGCGGTATGCAGAGTCAGCGCTATCATCGCCCACACCATCCTGCCAATACCTCAGCGGCGTGGCCGGCCCCACGACGGCCTCGAACGCCAAGCGCCGGCTCGCGGCCAGGAAGAACGACGGGCCACCATGCGCAACTGAGCCTGCAGGCGATCTACACCACGCCACGGGACGTGACCGCGATCGGCTCACCTTGACCGAGCAGCTCAATTTCCGACGAGCGTGGTCACCCTCATCCGGCTGCTGCCGATGAGCGATGCGGACAACAACGTCGAGATTCTTGCCGTGCGCCACCAACTCGCCGTCGGCAGCGCCAGATCGACAAGCCCCGCCTCACCCCGCCCGACCGGGCGCTCCTGGCCGCCCTCCTGCACCGGCTACCCAGGCCGACGCTGCGGCAACTGCACCTGATCGTCTCCCCGGACACCGTCCTGCGCCGGCACCGCGACCTGCTCCGCCGCCACCACGCCAAGGCATCCCGGCCGAAACGCCCTTATGTGACATTGAGACTCGGCAGGCATGGCGCTCCACCTGTCAAAGCATCCCATGATGTTGTTTGTCAAGCAGCAATTTGTTGATCTCGCTGTATTGGTGTCCAGGCCTTGACTTCGTCGTACTTCGTGTCGGTCTTGAGGCAGCCGTGCCGGATGCGCGGCTGGCGGCGTCGGGCACGATGCCGAGCAGCCGGGAGCCGTCCGCGCCACCGCGATTGTGATTGCGGCAGCGCGGCCAGTTCGTTGGCAGCGCGGCGTAGCTGTCGGCCCGCTGCTCGGCGGAGCCACTCTGTGGGCGCGCTACTCCCGGAAGGCGCGCCACAGTCGGCTTGCCGACACCTACCGTGGACGGCCGCATTCGTATTGTAATTTCAGCGCCACAGTGGGGGATGAGGGATGAATCGCGAAGTCCAGTACGACGTCCTCGCCGTACTTCCGCCCGACGAGCAGCGGGAGCGATTGCGGCGGCTGGATCAGCTTCACCCGATCGCCGGGTACGAGGCAGAGGTCGTCACGATCGCCGACCTGCGTGACGATCTGCCGTGGTGGTCCGACCGGCTGGCCGCCGAGTTCGTCGCGTACCTGAATTTCGCGCTGCTGCACGGCGCGGCGGTCCTGACGCTGCGGTCCGTGCCGGAGACCGACCTCGCCAGCCTCGCCGGCGCCTGCGACGCGGCACTGAAGCCGGCGGAGGCTCCGATGGACGTGCCGTACCTGCCGCTGCGCGAGCGTCCGATGGCGCTCGCGATGCCATCCGGCGCGTACGGTGACGGCCATCTCGACACGCCGCGGGACACCGCGTTCTCGGCCGACGGCGGGCACGCGGTGACCACCGCCGCCGGGCTGGTGAAGATCTGGGACGTCGCATCCGGCCTATGCGTGGCGACCGTGCCGATCGACGCTATGCGGGTACGGCTGTCGCCCGACGGCGCCTTCGTGCTGGCGATCCAATGGCAGCACAGCGACGTGCTGGAGACGGCGACCGGCCGGCGCGTCACCTCGGTGCCGTCGGAGGACGCCCGATTCTCCCCCGACAGCCGGCGGCTCGCCGTCGTCGACCACCGCGCCGACACTTGGACACCCGACGGCGAAATCGAGCACGTCGGTGATGTCCTGCGGGTGTACGACACCACGACGGGCGCGCAGGCGCGCGAGCTTGCCGGGTGCTGGGCCGCGTTCAGCCCCGACGGCGACGTCATCGCCGTCGAGGATCCGCTGAGCGTCGCCGACAAGGCCGCCGGCGAGGTGGGCACCTGCACCTTCGTCGCGCTGGCCGACGGCGAAGTTCGATTCCGGGCGCCGGGCCGAGCACCGATGTTTGCGCCGGATCGGCACATCGTCGTAACCGTGGTGGGTACCGAGGTGGTGCTGTGGGATGCCGAAACGGGAGCCCGAATCCGGACACTCCCGGCGGCCGAACGAGTGGCGCTGCGGCACGGGTACGGCGCCGCGCCGTCGAGGTTCCCCGGCGGCGAGATGGTGTTCGTGCCGCAGGACTGGTCGACGTACGCGGCCTGGCACCTATCCAGCGGACGGCACTTCACCGTCGAGGGCAGCGGACTCCGGTTGGTGCCTGGACGAGACATCGTGGTGGCCGTCGACCGCGAGGTGGTCGGCCTCGACGCCCGAACCGGCAGCGAGCGGTACCGGCTGCGCGGCGACGACGTCCAGATAGCGCCGGCCGGCGACAAGCTCGCGACCACTCGGGACGCATGGGTTTTCCGCGCCAACGAGTCGACTATGCGGACTGGCAGCACCACGGTCGCGGAGGCCGACACCGGGGCGGTACTCTTCGACGTACCCGGCATCGCACCGAGGTTCGCGGACAACGGCCAGCTCATGACGACCCAGATCGACGGCCGGCTGCACCTGTGGGACACCACGACCGCAGCACCGATCGCCCAGGTCGGAAATGTTCGCGTACTCTCCCGGGCCCGCCGCGGCGAGCCCGGCGGCATGGGCTCGGGCGAAGAGGCGGCCGTGCCCGCCACGGCCGTCGCGCGGTACGCCGACGTCGTCACGCCGGAGGCGGTACGGGCGGGCGTTCCGTTCGCCCTCACCGTCCAATTGCGACAGTCACCGGTCGCCGGCGGGACGTCCGCGCCCGTCGACTTCGCGCCGACACGCGACAAAGACAGCCAGCCGACCGGCGCTGCCGCGGTGTACGCGGTTGTCTATCCGTCAGCGGCCTTCGAAGTCATCGGCGCTCGGCGCCGGGCCGAGCTGACCGTATACCCGGACCGGGACGGGGACACGGTCACGTTCGACCTGCGGGCCCGCCCCGGTGCAGCCGGCACCAACGAGATCAACGTCGGCTTCTTCGTCGGCGGCGACCTGCTGGGCCAAGTCACCACCGTTGTGTCGGTGACCGCCCAGCCGGGCCCGGGCGCACGCCACGTAGGCTTCCGCCCGCGCGGCATCCCCCAGGACGACGCCGCACCCGACGTCATCCTGACTGTCAACCGGGCGCGGGCACAAGGGCAGGACACGCTGAGCTACAGCCTCGAGTGGCGGGCGCAGAACTGGCCGGTCATCGACGCCGGACAGGTCGTGCTGAACACCTCGGCCGGAGCGCTGCTCGCCGACATCTTCACGAAGCTCGGCGACGCGTCCCGCAGTCGCTCACCCGACGACGGAGGCCACCGGGAATCGCGGATCCGCAAGATGGGGGAGAACCTCTACTACAAGCTGTTCACACCGCACCTGAAGAAGCTCTTCAAGCAGCTTCCGACGGGGTCCAGCCTGCTGGTGTACAGCAACGAGCCGTGGATTCCCTGGGAACTGGTCAAGCCGTGGGGCGCGGATCTGCCGCCCGGCACCGACGAGTACCTCTGCGCCCGGTTCGACCTGTCCCGCTGGTACTACAGCGACGGGGGCCAGCTTCCGCGAGCGCGGCTGCAGATCGGCGACATCGCGCCAGTGATCCCGACGACCAACCTCCTCGCGGTACGCACCGAGGCCCTGTGCCTGGAGCAATTGCCGAACCGGTGGCCGCCGGTGCGACTGCCCCGGCCCTACCCTGTGCGTGCCGATGAGGTGCTCAGCATGATGGCCGCCGGCCGCACCAACCTCTTCCACTTCGCTACGCACGGGCTGCTGCGTCCGGGGGATCCCACGGTGGCGACAATTGAGCTCGACCGCGGCACGCTCTCCTTCGACGACATCATCGGTACCGACCTCGAAAGCGGCCTGCTGTCGGCGACCCCGCTGGTGTTTCTCAACGCGTGTCACAGCGGGCGGCAAACCGTGAGCGTCGTCGGCGACGACGGCTGGGTGCAGCGCTTCCTCACACTCGGTTGCCGCGCCTTCATCGGTGCCAACTGGCTCATCGATGACGAGCTGGCGGCAAAGTTCGCGATCGCGGTCTACGACGGACTGGTGGCCGGCCGGCCGCTGGCCCGGGCGGTCCGACTGGCGCGCGCCGACGTCCGCCAGCTGGACCCCGGCAACGCGACCTGGCTGGCATACGCCGTGTACGGACACCCAGGGCTCACGCTCTCGGCAAAGCCGTGATCTTGAGTAGCAACCGGGAGGCGGAGATGGCCAACGAACTGCTTCGGCTGGTGGAGGCGCTGCGTACGAAACGCGACGCAGTGCTCCGAGCGGTGCCCGAGGATCACCGGGCGGCATTCGGGCAGCGGATCGACGAGCTCACCGCCGCGGCCAACGAACGTCCGGAGTCCGAGGCCGAGACGCTCGAGCAGGCGATGGCGCTCCTCGACGAGTACCCATCGGCGAAGTCCGCGCTGCGCGCGGCGGAGCCGGGCCTGTTTCCCGGGCGGGACAGGACGCCGCCCGCCGCGGCGGGGTTTCCGCCGCCCGGCAACGGTGCCGCGATCGTGCCGCCACCCCGGCGGCCACCAGCATCACCCGCCCTCGGCCCGGTCGGCGGTGATAGTGGTGGCGGCCACGGTGGCAGCGGTCTCGGCGGCCGGAGCACTATCGACCTCCAGTGGGTACGCGAGCTCACCGCCACTGTGCTGGCTTTGATGATCGTCGGGCTGACGCTCTGGATGGCGTTGAAGGCGCTGGGAGTGGTCGGAGACACAGCGAAGGCGCCTGGTGTCAAGGATCTGCTCAATGCCCTGCTCAACCTGGCCGGGGTCGTGATCGGATACTACTTTGGGCGGGTACCTGCGGAGGCGCACGCCGCCGCCGCGGCCCAGCGGGCAGACGCGGCCGTGACCGACCGGGACCGGATGCGGATCGAGGCGCACCGGATCGCCGACGAGATGGACCATGTCGAGCGGGCCAGCGCCATCGCCACGGCACGAGGCGATCAGGCTGCGGTCGGCGACCTTCGCCCTCTTCGCGACCGGCTGCGTGCCCTGTGACCGGGTGACCATGCAGTCGTGACGCGTGGGGCGTGGACCACCGGGTCCGGGCTGGCCGCGCTGCGACTGACCGACGACGAACGCGCCGGCCGCTACAGCCGCATCACCCCGGTCGGGCTGCTGCGGTTCCCCGCGGTTGCCCGAGTTCATCATGGGCAGCGAACTGGCCAACGCCGCCACCGGAGACACGTGTGGGGCCTGCGCTGACGCGGAGTGAGCTTCCCCCTTTGGGCCGGACACCCTGATCCCTGGCAGGATGGCCAGGAGGAAGGATGTCCTGGTGGCACGCCCTTCGAAATTAAAGAAGTAGCCGCTGACAGCGCGCCGGAGACGACCGGATGTCTGCCGAGAAGAGTGCATCCGACATCGAGGCGTTGCCACCGTTCAGTTACCCCGGGGATCATTCTTCAGAGTTCAGGGATGGACGGGCCCGACTGTGCCGAGCGGTATGCGCGTGCGACCGTGGACGAAGTGGCGGCCAGCTGCGGACGCGTCGGCAACCAGACGGTCTGAACGCCGAGTTTCTCGTTCATCGCTGCGAGCTGGTACTCCTGGCGAAGGTCCGCGGCCCTACGTACGCCGCGGACGATGACGGTGGCGCCACGGCGCACGCAGTAGGCGGTGGTCAGGCCGGTCCAGGTGTCCACCTCGACATTGCCCCAGGCTGCCGAGATGGCGTCGCGCACGCGTGCGGCCCTGGCCGTGGCCTCGGCGGTTGGTCGCTTGTCGGGGTTTACCGCAAGCAACACGATGACCCGGTCGAACATCACCCGGGCGCGGGCCACGAGGTCGCGGTGCCCCGGGGTGAACGGATCGAACGTACCGGGATAGACCGCCAACGAACCGTGTACCGGCACCACTCCACGATCCGACGTAGCCGTCACCGCGACTCCAACCACATGGCCACGATCATCCCAGCCGCACATGTGCCGACCCGACTTTAGGCCTTGTCGTCACCACCGACCACCGCCGACATCCTGATCTAGCCGCGTTTAGCGTGTTGATCTCGGAACGCATCGGCGCGCTCACATGCCGAGATCAGTGCATCAGGGGCCGACGGCTCGGGCGAGCGCAGTCGGGTGAGAGGCGAAGAGCTTCCTCTCCCTAAATAGACCAAAAGTGGACGTCGAGAACAAGACTGTTTCTTTCGCGATCGGCGGTGCAGTCTCGACGCCATGCAATGGACGTACGACGGGACAATTCGTAACGCGCTCTGGATCGGCGGCGGACAGTGGGCTGGCAAAACCACGGTCGGCGCCATCCTCACCGGCCGGTACGGCCTGACCCACTACCATTGCGACTATCACGACTCCCGTACCCACGAGGATCGCCGGATCGCCACGCGGGCCCGGCGCGGGCAACCGCCGACGGACTGGTCGGAGTACTGGACCAAGCTTTCGCCCCGTGAGATGGCGAACCGCGCGCTCGACAACTCCGCCGAACAATTCCCCTGGGTGCTGGACGACCTGCGCGCCTTGGTTTCCCCGCACCCGATCCTGGTCGACGGGTGGAACTTGCGGCCCGATCTGGTCGTCACCGTGGCCGGCGACCTACGTCGCGTGATCGTGCTGGTTCCCACCGATGAGTGGCGCCGGCACCAGGCTGCGACCCTACCCCGGGCCGCTGCGTTCGGTGCGGACCTGCCCGATCCCGCACGAGCGCAGCGCAACCGCCTGGAACGTGACCGAATCCTCGCCGCGGACGCCGCCCAGCGGGCCAGGGCCTTGGGCATTCGCGTGATCGAGGTGAACGGCGCCCAGGATGCCGAGTCCATCGCTGATGAGGTAGCCGCCCACTTCAGTGCAGTGATGACTGTCTAATCAGTCCTGGATCTCCTCAAGTCGTCATACGGCCTCGAAATCGCGGGCCGGGCGCAGGCAGGCCACCCAGACTCTCCAGGCGGAGGTGCGCACATCTGCCGCCGACCGCGCGCTTCCGACTTGGGCCCCGGTTACGAGACCAAGTCGCCGAGTTCCGCGACGAGACGTAGCACGTACTCGCCGGCGTCAAGGGCCACCATGACAGATGCCGCGATACTGGGATCGAACCAGTGACCTCTTCGGTGTGAAGCAGGACGCTGCACCGACTCTGACCTGTGAAAGCGGAAGACCGCAGGTAGGGGTTAGCGCGCTTGACTGCCGTTCGGTGTCGTTGCATGCCGTTGACGACCGTTCAGGACACCCAATTGCTCCCACCATGCTCCCCCGATCCCAACCTCACAGCACGCATGACAGGATCGGGTGCCTCGACCCCGATCAGGCAGGTCCTCCGCGGCGCTGATGAAGCAGTGCGGCCGCAGCCGAAACCAGTGCAGCCAGGCTCAGGCCGCATGCACCGCAGCCCCGATGCTCCCGACCTGCTCCCGAATACGTCCGACGGGAGATGGATTGCGGGCCAAACCAGGAAGCTTGGGCGACGATCAGCTCGCCCACCCTGTGGCGCCGCCGATAAAGCCGAGCTCGACATCGCTCTCACCGTCACTGGCGTTCACAACGATATGACCACCCCGGAGACCTCTCGACCTGCCTCGACAACCGCCCCCGACGCAGACGGCGATCAGGCGGGGCAGCAGCAGCGCGGGCCGGCCTGCCAGTGCACCCAGTCGGTGCGGCCGCGGTGCTTCACCGCCCGGCGGGCACCACGTACGGGAAGGGGTCGGGGCGGGCTTCCTTCGTTATGTCCGGGGTGAGGCCGGAGGCCATGCCGGTGTTCAGCACCAGGGAGAACATCACCTCGGGCGCATTGTCGGCCATGGTGCGGCCGTTGTGTGCGGCGAAGCCGTAGTTCGCCGGGGTCCCGACTTCGTACGACAGAACGTCCGGGTAGAGCGCGCGGGCCACGTTCCAGCCGTACGCCTGCGGGTCCGGCGCGGTTCCGTTCGCGGCAACCACCCGGGCCACCGCCGTGGCAATCTCCTCCCCGTCGGCGCGCAGGTCCTCGCACGGGTGCCGGGTGTTGGCCGGATTGCTGAAGTCCGTGTCGGTGGGCCAGAAGATCGGCCACATCATCGGGTGCCCGGCGCGGTTGATCTGCCGCCATCCCCCGGCGTCGGTGGCGAGCCTGGTGGCCGCCCAGACGCCGATCTGAGTGCCCTGGCCCAGCATCGGCTCGTCGGAGACCTCGAGGACGATCGAGTCGACGGTGGTGCCGGCGAAACTGTTCTTCGCATTCTCCGGCTTCCAGGCGTTGCGGTCCAGCTTGGCGCCGTTCTTGAAGGCGTCGTTGACGGTGGCGAGCTGGTCGAGGTCGATGTAGAAGGGGTCGGTGATCCGCCCGGCCCAAATCCGCACGTGCTCGCCAGTCACCTCCGCGCCGGTGCGCCCTTCGGCGAGCAGGGTGCCGGTCGCCGCGTCGTCGCGGGCGTCGGCGCCGGTGAGCGCGTGCAGGGCGAGGTCCTGCCCGCCCTGGGCGTCGAACTCGCCGAAGGTGACGCGGTAGGTCAGCTCCTCCATCTCCGAGCCGTTGATGTGGATCTTGAACTCGTACCGGGCCTCGTGGTGGAAGCCGGGCTTGATGTCCGCCTTCGTCACCGAGCTGTTCACGTCCATCACGAACACGGTGCCGCGTTCGCCGCCGAAGACGTACAGGTCGTCGAGGTAGAGCTGGCCGGTCTGGGCGGCGAGCGGGGTGTCGAGGTGGTGCGACATGGGCTGGCTCCCGAGGTTGCGCCTGATGCAGGACCGGGCCGAGGCTAGACGGGCGAAAAGCCCACAAGAGTCCAATTCAGCGACATTACGCCGATCGGGCCGCCGGACGCGTGCTCAACGGCCCGATCCTGCGCGCGCTAGAGATTGCGACCGGGGCGGGCCCTCCGCTTGCCCCCCGTCGAGCAGGTACCGCCGGCGGGGGTACGACGAGGAGTCACGCGCGGGCCGCTTGGTCGCGTACGACGAGGGCTTCGGCGACGAGGAGGAGGCCGACTCGATCGCCTGGGACGCCGCACCCGTGCGACTCACGCCGAGCTTGTGTCACGGCTCCTGCTGTGAGCCCGGGTTCCATAGCGCGCGGAGCTGGTCGAGGACGAGCGTGGTGCCGGCGCTGAGCGTGCGGTCGGGGTGCGTGGCGAGGTAGACGGTCGGCGCGGGTGGGAGTGGCCCGGGAACGGCGATGAGCGCGCCCGCCTGCAGCTCGGCGGTGGCGGTGGCGGTGGGCAGCACGGCCCATCCGAGCCCGGCCGCGACGCAGCGCTTCACGGCTTCGATGCTTCCGAAGCGGACGCGGCGAAAGTCCGGTTGTCCGACGACGAACAGGCTGCGGGCCACCTGATCGCTGTAGCTGCAGCCCTCCTCGAGCAGGAGTACGTCGTGCTCGGCCAGCTGCGCCCAGGTGACTGTCCCTGCCGGCAGGTCGAGGTCGGGCCCGGCGACAACGGTGAGTTCTTCGGCGCCGAGGGGTTCCAGATGGAGGTCTGCCACGGCCATGTCGGGTTCGAGGAGCAGAGCTGCTTCGGCGGCGCCGGCGCGTACGGCTTGGAGTGCCTGCGCAGTGCCCCCTGGTGCGAGCGACAGCCGGATTTGGGGCGCGAGGAGGCGGAGCTTGCCGAGCGCGGCGGGAAGTCGGTAGGCGCACACGGACTCAGGAGCCACGAGCCGCACCCGGCCAGACGGTCGGCCGTCTCGGGCGGGCACCTCGGAGGCAAGGCGGCCCTCCAGATCGAGCAGCTGGTTGGCGTACGACAGGAGCCGGATGCCGGCGTCGGTCAGCACGGCCCCGGACGGAAGCCGGTCGAACAGCCGGACGCCCAGGTGCCGCTCGAGGGCCTGCACATGCCCGGTCACCGTTGACTGCACGAAGCCCAGCTCCCGCCCTGTGGCCGTGAAACTGCCGGTGCGGGCCACGGTGGTGAAGGTTCGCAGCAGGTCCGTCTCCACTGCCATTCCTTTCCTTGATTGGTCTCATCATGACTCATCGTTGGACTCGATGGGCGTTACCCGGCGAGACTAGCCCCGGGAGGTCCTCGATGACTGACACAGACGACGCGACTACCGCGCGGCCCGAGGTCGCCGACGTGGAGGTGCTGCGTTACGCCGCCTTCCCGGACGGGGCCGCCGGCGGAAACCCCGCAGGTGTCGTACTGGAGGCGGCCAGCCTCGACGACGCCACCCGCTTGGCCGTCGCAGCCTCGGTCGGCTATTCCGAGACGGCGTTCCTCGAACCCACCGGGCGGGACGGGGAGTTCCGGGTGCGGTACTTCAGCCCACTGGCTGAGGTGGCGTTCTGCGGACACGCGACGATTGCGGCCGCCGTCGCCCTGGCCGAACGCCGCGGCAGCGGGCCGCTGCTGTTTCAGACTCTCGCCGGCGCTGTCGAGGTGAACACCGCTGAGAGCGATGCCGGCCTGACCGCCACGCTCACCAGCGTCCCCACCCGTACCCGGCCCGCCTCGGGCGAGGAGCTCGCCGCCGCTCTGGCAGCGCTACGCTGGCGCTCCACCGACCTGGACCCCCGGTACCCCGTACACGTCGCGTACGCCGGCAACGATCACCTCGTCCTCGCCGTGTCCAACCGCACCCGCCTGGCGGACCTGCACTACGACTACGGCACGCTGGCAGCCCTGATGGCCGAGCGCGGCTGGACCACGCTCCAACTCGTACACGCCCACACGCCGCTGCTCTTCTCTGCCCGCAACCCCTTCCCGCCCGGCGGTGTCGTGGAGGATCCCGCCACCGGAGCGGCCGCCGCCGCCTTCGGCGGCTACCTTCGGGCACTCCACCTCGTGGACCCTCCGGCGCAGATCACGCTCCTGCAGGGCGCGGACATGGGTAGCCCCAGCCGCCTGCTCGTTGACGTGACCCGAGACGACGACCGCGTGCAGGTGACCGGCAGCGCCAGATCGATCCGCTAGTGCCGTGTCCACAAACGTTGGCCGGGTTGGTCGGGGTTGGGAAATTGTCGTAGGGGCGGTGTTGGCTCAGTGGGGAGTCGCTCGCCTGCTACGGCGAGGATCCACAACACCCGCCGGAAACCCGGCGAACGTTAGTGGACACCGCACTAGGTCTGCAGAAGCCAAGACAAACCCGGCAAGGTTCCTGCGACGAGTGGCCGATGCGTAGCACCTGAGCGGCGAGCGGCACGGTGCCGTACAAATTCATGGCAGGCACCGACTCTGCCATTTACCAACGGCCGTCGACACCGCCAAGCGTCGCTACGACCATCGCGAGTGCAGCAAAGACGTCCCGTGGCTTAGTTCGCCAACAGGAGACGCTGGTCAGGGCGCTGTCCCTGGGATAGGAGTTCCAGCCCTCGCGACCCATACCGACGCTAGCGCGTCATGCCGACGGCCTGGTCACGCCCATGGTGCCGTTCCTCTACAACCCCGACGTTGGCCCACCACGACACGCCAATTGCTGGCGTAGCTGGTCAGCCCCCGCTTCGGCCCGGTACGCAGGTGGCGGGTGTCGTCCGGTCGGTCGAGGGCTGCCACGGTGCCGTGGGTTGCTGGTACTTCCGGGCTGTACGGCGACCAGGCCGAGACCGAGCTCAAGCAGGGCGATGGCGGGCGATGGCGGCCCGATCCTCGTGCACGGCAGCGCCACCCTCGCGCAGGGCCTTGCCGCCGTCCGCTTGGTCGACCGCTACCACCTGCTGGTCTTCCCGGTCATCGTCGGCAGCGGAAAGCGGCTCCTCGCCACCGAGGGCGCCGACAAGCAGAAGCTGGCGCTGGTCGAGCACGCCACGTATGCCACGGCGTCCAGATGAAGGTGTACGACGTCGTCCGCTGAGGTCCTGCACGGTAGGCCGCTCCCGTCGGGGCGGGCTACCGTCGCCTGGGTCGACGAGAGGTCGCGGTGCTGTGGCCCTTCGGGGGAAGACAGCGTGACGGTCAGCGCCGCATCCGTAGCCCGGCGGCCAGGGCACCCCGCATGTCGACGTACCGGGTGATCTGCTGCTGGACGCGGGCCAGGTCGGTTCGGCGCTCCTCTGGCGTCCGGACGTCGTTTCCCGCGCTGGCCAGGTCGACCACCCGGGCCGCCGGCTGGTACTGCATCCAGGTCGCGTGCACCTCGACGCTGCTCACCTCCCATCGGCCCGACGCCGTACGGGTGAAGGTGAACTCTGGCACCGCCGCCTGCTGGGTGCTCTCCTCAGAGCCGTACGTGGTCAAGTTGCCCAGCCCGTACGCCACCCACTTCGTGCCGATCTTTTCAAACGGCTGTACCACGTGTACGTGGTGGCCCACGATGAGGTCGATGTCGGGTGAGGCGAGGAGATCCCGGGCGAGCTGGAGCTGGTCGTCGTTCGGCTTGTTCTGGTACTCCGTGCCCCAGTGCATCGACAGGATGACAATCCTTGCACCCTGGTCGCGGGCCCGCCGTGCCTCGGCCAGGATGGCGTTGCGGTCGGTGAGGTTCGCCACCCAGTCCTGGCCGGCAGGCCGAGGGATGCCGTTGAAACCGAAGGTGTACGACAACTGGGCCACCTTCACCCCGGCCACGTCGAGGATGTTGGGCCGCGCTGCCTCCTGCGCGCTGCGCGCGGTCCCGGCATGGCGTAATCCGACCCGGTCCAGCCTGTCCAGGGTGCGGCGGATACCCGGTAGACCCGTGTCGAGGGAGTGGTTGGACGCTGTCGAGCAGGTGTCGAAACCAGCCCATGCTGCGGCATCGGCCAGTTCGGGGGGCACGCTGAAGATCGGGTAACCGGTGAACGGGCCGGACGGCTCCGCCAGTGGGGTCTCCATGTGGCAGATCGCCAGGTCGGCCCGGCTCACCACCGGCCGTACCGCGGCCAGGACCTGGGTGAAATCGTGGCCGACGCGTCCGGCGGCGCGGGCGTCGGTCGCGGCTTGGGCCGTCAACTCGGGATGTACCAAGAGGTCACCGGCGGCGACGACGGTGATCTGGGTTTTCGGCGCAGGCGACTGGCTGGCGGTCGAAGCTCGCCCGGGCGGCTTGGTGTCCGCACGGCCGGGTGGGCCGCCACAGGCGGCCACGAGTACGACCGACAGAAGCAGGCCAGACGACATCCTCCTCATATGAACTATCTTCGCGTCACCGATCGAGGCCGGGGCGAGCAATCGCAAGCTCTGCAACCCTCAGGTGACAAACCGGTCGGGTCACGGTTGTAGAAGGCGATCCACCGGAACACGTCGCGGCGGGCGTCGGCCTCGGTTGCCCACCGTCGGCGGTCGACGTCAACAACCAAGCGGCTCGGCCGACCTGGGCCGCCAGGTACGCGGCAACCCGGATCTTCCAGGTGTCGTGCCGGCGTCAACGCCACGTCGGAACAGTGACACCCCGTTGATTTCTCCGACTACACGGGGTCACGATGGTGCGCACAGTCGGGGTGTCAGCTGAGCAGAGGGGGCCCCGATGCAACCCACCGGGCCTCGCGCGATGGCCGGAGCCGTGCCACCGCCGCCACAGATTTCGCTCCTCGGCGGATTCAGCCTGACGATAGCCGACTCACCCGTTTTCGTACCGACTCACGCGTGTCGGGTGCTCGCCTTCCTGTCGCTGGACCGGATTGGCCGGCCGGACTGCGCCCGCAATGTGCTCGCCGAGCGGCTCTGGTCGGAGGTCGCCGCCAAACGGGCGCACGCCAGCCTGCGAACGGCGCTCTGGCGGATCCGGCAGGCGCACCCAGAGCTGATCCGTGCGGCGCGCGACCGGGTGCGGCTCGATGAAACGGTCGAGGTCGACGTGCATCGCACCCAGGCCCAGGCGACGCGCTTGCTGTCCGACGATCCGGAGCTGCGACCGGCTGATACCCAGATAACGCCATTGGTTGGCGACCTGCTGCCCGGCTGGGACGAAGACTGGCTGCTGCTCGAACGGGAACGAATCCGCCAACTTCAGGTGCATGCGCTCGAGGCGCTCTCGCGCCGCCTGCGCAAGCTCGGCCGCTACTCGCAGGCAATCGATGTCGCATTCGCGGTCATCGCGGCCGAGCCGCTGCGCGAATCCGGGCACACGGCGTTGATCGACACCTATCTCGCGGAAGGCAACGTTGCCCAGGCGCACCAGCAGCTCGACTGGTACGCGAGTCTATTGTGGCGCGAGCTCGGCCTCGACCCATCGCCTGCGTTGCTCGACCGTATGGGCGTCCATGCGCACCGGGGCGCAGACGCGGATCAAGGCGACAAGCGGCAGCCCGCCCAGACGTTCCCGCACGTCCTCAGGCGCCGTCACGAACGCCTTGAGCTGGTTGACGGCCTGGGTGCGGGCCTTGACCGCACCGCGGCGAGCAGCCCGCAGTACCCGGACGGCCTCCACCGCGCCCGCACGGGACTTCGGTGAGCCGGTCGCGGACCCGTTGAGCACTGCACCGGCAGCGTACGCATCAAGAGGATCGGACTTGCCCTTCATCCGGCGCGCGCTGCGATCAGGTTGATTACCTCGATGACCACCACGACCACGCCGTGCAGGTACCTGGCCAGGCCAGCTCCGTAGGATCCAGTGCCCTCGATGCCGGCACGCACGACCTCGCCATGCCGGCGGGCCCACGCCACCAGACGCCGAACGAGGCGACCGAGGCGGCGTTCGCCGCGATCGCCGGTGAGCCGTTGCGGGAGTCGGCGAATGCCGCCCTGATCAAGATCTTCCTCGCCGAACGCAATGTGGCCCAGGCGCGCCACCAACTCGAGCGTTACGCGGCCCTGATGTGGTCGGAGTTCCGGATTCGGCCGTCGGCGGGGCGGACGAACCGGTCGCGGCAGCGGCCGGTGCCCTTGCCCGCGGGTGACGACGAAATCGACGGGCGGCTGACGCGGCGTTGACGCTGGCGGGGACGCGGCCTCCGTATGGTCCGGCCGGATGGTTCAGGAGGCGCTGATGAACGGGCACTCGAACGTGGTCTACCCCGAGGCGCCAGCAGCCGAGGCGTCGTCGTCGCCATTCACTGGCGGCGTGCGGCCGATGGATGCTCGCGTGAGTTCCGAAGCTGCCGATTCCGGGTACGGCGAGCAGGACCTGGTGGGACTGCTGTCGAGCCCATTCTCCGAGGGGCTGCTCGACGGCGGCGAGTCGGAGTCGGACGCGGCCTTCGCCGCGCTGGTGGGTGAGCTGACCGACGAGGGCTTCGACGAGGCTGTGCAGGACCTCGTCGACGAGGCCGCCGGCCTGCACCTGGCGTCGGCCGGCACCTGGTCAACCGAGGCGACCGAGCACCTGGCGACGGGCGAGGTGCAGAACTGGATGGCGGGAGTCGCCGCCGAAGCCGACCGCCTGCTGGAACACGTCGAACAGCACTTCGCAGCCAGGACGCCGGAATCTCTGACCGACGGCGAGATCGGCGGAGCGCTCACCGAGGCCCTAGTCGCCGAGGGCCGGCCGGGCCTCGATGGTGAGAACTTCATCCCCGCCCTCGCCCGGAAGGCGGGCTCGCTGCTCAGAGGCGTGGCCACGCTGGCCAAGCGTGGCGTCGCGTTCGCCGGCCGCTTCCTGGTCGGGCCGCTGGTCGGGGCGCTCCGGCGAATCGTCCCGACGATGCTGAAGTGGGTCCTCAGCAAGGCCCTGAACCGGCTGCCCCAAAACCTGCGCAATGACGCAGCCGCGCTGGCCGCCAAGCTCGGGATCACCCTTCCGTCCACCCAATCGGCGCCGGCCGCATTGCCAACACCGACGCCGGCCGCCGAACCAGCACCGGCGGAGCCGACCACCGGTGCCGCGCTCGCCGAGCTGTTCGACGCCCACCTCGCCAACACGGTACTCACGGGCAACCATTCGATGGCCGACCGGTTGATGGCCGAAGCGGAGGCCGACGCCGACGAGGACGGCCCCTCCGCGGTGGCCGGCCTGGACGCCGCACGCGCCACCCTCGCCGACCAACTCGCCGAGGCCGAACCGGGCTCGGTGCTCACCACCGAGGTGGAGCAGTTCATTCCCGCCGTGATGGCTGCCCTTCCTCTGATCCGCGCCGGCATCGGCGCAATCGGCAGGGACAAGGTCGTCGGGCTGATCGCCAGGCCGTTGGCCGAGCTGATGAAGGGCCACGTCGGCGCGCAGGCCGCCAAAGCGCTGTCCCGCGCCATCGCCGACAAGGGACTGGCACTGCTCCGCCTGGAGGCGGAGTCCTCGACGGGCGGGCAGCTCGGCGTGGAGGCGCTGGTGTCGATGCTGGAGGACACCATCCGGGCCGTCGGCCAGCTGCCGCCGGAGTCGCTGGCAGAGCCGCTACGGGTGCGGGCGGAGCTGCAGGAGGCGTTCGCTGCGGCGGCCGCGCGGCACCTGCCCGCCGAGCTGCTCCGTGCCGACCTCGACGCGAACGAGATCGACGGCGAATCGGCGGTGTGGGTGCTGATGCCACGTGGCCCCGGCCGCCGCTACCGGTACCGGAAGTGCTCACGGATCTTCCCGGTTCGGATCAGCCGCAACGTCGCTCGGGCCATCGTGCTCTCCGACGGCGGCACACTGGAGCAACGCTTCCTCGACGAGGGAGCCGCCGGCTGGCCGGCCCAAGCGGAGGTCCACGTCTACGAGGCGCTGCCCGGCACCCATCTCGGCCACCTGGCCGCGTCCGAGGGTCAGGTCGACCCGAGCGAGTTCGAAGATCTCACGCCGAACACCGCCGCGCTGCTGCTCAACCAGCCCGGTCTCGGGCGTCCCGCGTACGGCGGCGTCGGCCGCCGCTACTACCGGGTGGTGCCCGGCCGCGGCGGGCGGCACCGGCGCCGGTTCAAACGAGCGGTCGTGCTGCTCGTGCTGACCGGTCCCCGCCCTGTGCTACGGGTGCACCTGCGCCTCAGCGAGCGCGCCGCCCACCGGGTCACGGAGCTGCTGGCACAGAACGCCGACGTCCGGCTGGTGGCCGCTTTCCGGTCGCTCATCCTCGGCATCGCACAGCAACCGCTGCCCGGGCGGATCGCACGCCAGGCGGAACGCACGCCGGGCGCGGCGCTCACCGCCGCGCAGGCAAGGGCGCTGGCCGCTGGCGTTGGGGAGCGGATGGTGGCCGCAATCTCCGCGCAGCTGCGGTCCCTGGCGCCAACCCTGGCCGCTGCCGCGCGGGACGCTGCCGAGGGCGTGACGCTCACCTTCGAATTCGGGTTCGCCGACCGGGCCGCGTTAGCCGCCGGCAGGCCAGACGCCCCCACCGTCACCGTCCGCCCGGGTCGGCATCGTGACTGACTCCACCGATCAGCTGGCGGCCGAGCTCGCGCACTGGCGATACGCCGTGGACGCGATGGCCGACCTCGACGTCGTCGCCTCCCCGGCCGCCTGGGACGGGTTGGAGCAGTACTTGCGGGTGCAGGTGCGGGATCGGCTGGCCGCCATCGTCGCCGGGCTACGGCTCGAGGCGGCCCAGCTTGAAGCAGCAGCCGGTAGCCAAGCCAATTTGCCCGACCTGCGGGATCGCGTCCTGCGGCTACGGCGCAGGTACTTCCGGGCGGAGACGATCCTGGGTTTCTACGGCGATGCCATCGCCACCCGAAGCAACCCCGGGCTGGCCGCGTTGCTCCGCGGCTTCGACACCCTCGCCTCCGACGGCCTGGAGGCGTTGCTTCGGCCACTCGGCATCGACAGCCCGCCGGTGCTCTGCTACCTCGACCAAGGCCGCGGCGCCGCCATCCTGCGCGCCGGCGTGCGACTGTGGGATCAGGCCAACCCGTCGCCCGCCGCGGCGATCAAGCTCACCTGGCACTCACTGCCGCATCCAACGGCACTGTTCCACGAGACCGGCCACCAGTTCGCCCACCTCACCGGGTGGACCGCAGAGCTGGCGGACGCGCTGGCCTCGGTGCTGGTCGGCAGGTCGACCGAACTGGCCGCCCTGTGGCGAAGTTGGGCCAGCGAGGTCGCCGCCGACGTGCACGCCTTCGCGCTGTGCGGCTGGTCGCCGGTGCCGGCGCTGGCCAATGTGGTCGACGGTCCGACCGACGCGGTGCTGCGGATCATCCCCGGTGATCCGCACCCGTTCCCCCTGGTCAGGGTGCTGTTCAACGCCGCCCTCTGCCGGGTGTGGTTCGGGGCGGGACCGTGGGACGCCACGGCCCGCACCTGGGCCGAGCGGCACCTGAGCGGGCGGCACGGCTCCGACGGGGCCCGGCTGGCCCGGCTCAGCATCGCCGCGCTCGGCGACCTGGTCGACGCCTGCACCCGACAGCCGATGCAGGCCCTCGGCGGCCGTCCGTTCTCCACTGTGGCCGATCCCCGCCGAGTGGCGCCAGCGGCCCTCGCGGAGCTGGCCCGCCGGGCCGGGCCGTCGCTGCTGACGTCCAGCTACCTGGCCCGCAAGGAGCCAGTACGGATCCTCGCCTGGCTCGCCGGTCGGGCGCTGGACGACCCAAGGAACGCGCCTTTCCACTGGCGCACCCTCCGCGGGTGGGTCGCCACCCTCGGCGGGCTGCAACAACCTGCCACCCCACCCGTGCTCACGCGCGCCACCGTGGTCTGAACAACAGAAAGAGGGAGCCACCATGGCCACAACGAAACCGACCGGGGACCCGGCCCCCTCGGCGGTCGCCCTCGACGCCGACCTCGCCGCTCGCCTGGTCGCCGCGCTCGAGACGATCGGTTCCGCGATCACACGAGACGAGGTGAACGATGCGCGGGCACTGTCGCTGCTCGCCCACCTCACCGGCAGGGACGGCTACGGCGGTGGGCCGGCACCGGACCCCGTCCGATCCCGGGCCGCGCGGGACTACGAGGTCCTGCGCGGGCTGCTCGGGCGGGCCGGAGCCCCCCGCGGGCTGAACATGCGCCGCTCCGAGAACGACATCGTCGTCGACGACCCGCTGCCGGTGTCGTCGGCCTACGCGATCGTCGAAAGCCCGGGCACCCTGTCGTCCGGCCCGGTCACCGAGCGCGTCGACGCGGATCCGGCGGCCAACCGCCTGAGCCTGGACAGGATCACTCAGGCCATGCCGATCTCCCGCGTCGAGGTCTTCGACTGCGAGGACACGTTTCTCGCGTTCGGCCCGTCCCTCGCGGCGTTCACCGACTAATCCGGAGGGTGGACCATGTACCGCTACCTCGCCAACAAGTTCGCGTCGCCCCCCGACCTCTTCCTCGTCCACCCGCTGCAGCTGAGCCGGTGGCTGGAGACCGCGTGGGCGGCTGCGCCGAACGTTCCGGTGATCGGCAACACCCCCAGGCTGGCCCAGCTCGGCAGCACGACGGTGATCGCCGACTTCGACATGCCGGAAACCCTGCTGCGGACGCTGGAACCCGGCGTCGACCTCGCCCGGCCGGGCGACTACACGCCCCCTGGCCGGCAGAACAGCCCATTGCTGTCGGATCACCTCATGTACGCCTACCTCATCGAAAGCACCGGCATCTGGGAGATTATCGCCAAGATCCTGAGCCGCATCATGCGCGGTGAGACGCTGGGGCGGCTGCGGCCGGAGACTCTGCAGTGGGCGAGGGCCATGGAGGAGCTGCTCTTCCGCGCCCAGCCGAACTTCTCGATCGCCGCGATCGAGAGCAGACTGCGAAGCGACATCCGCTGCCAGCGGCGCAACGCCTACTGGCGGATGTTCGCCTTCGACCTGCCCCACCCGATGCCCTCGTCCTGCGGGTGCGCCGGCGGGGCGTCGACACCCTGCTGGAAGGTCGACGTCGGCAACGGCGTCAACACCGCCTTCGGTGGCCGCCTGAACGAGCTGTTCACCCAGGTCTGGACCGGCTACGAGAACAAGGTCAACCAGGTCGGCGCCAACGCCACCGACGCCCAGTACGTCGGCCTGCTGGCCGAGGCCATCGACGACATGCTGGGCAACCGCCGGCAGGGCGGCCTGCTAGCCAGGGAGGAGCAGACCTTCGTCGCCGGCTTGAGCCTGTGCCACCTCACCGTCGAGTACGACACGCCGGTCGTGCAGGACCTGCAAGCCACCGCCACCAGCCCGGCCGAACGGTTGGCCAAGCTCGGCGAGCGGGTCGGCATGACGCCGGCGCCGCGCTCCCGGGAGCTGTTCGAGCTGGCCGAACCGATGTCCTCGCTGCTGTGGGGAATCGAGTTGGGCCTGTTCAACCCCGGCGGCGCGCCGGAGTCGCTCTACCTGCCGAACGTGCCTAACGGCCCACCGACCACGCTCAACATCGAGGTCAACCGGATCATCGACCTCTGGCAGTCGGCCACCGGGACCCGGATCAAGACGACGACGTCCTACGTCCCGGGCGCACCTGCGGCCCCGCGACCGCCGGCTCAGCCGCTGCGGGTGCCCACCCCTGCTCCCGGCCCGGCGGCGCCCGCGCTGGCCGCGGCATCCACCAACGGCCACCGGACCTGAGGCGGCGAGATGAGCGACACCTGGTTGTCAGACGCCAGCCTGGCGGAGTCCCCGTTCCCCTCCGAGGTCGACGCGACGTCCACGGAAGTGGAGATCCTGCCGCCGTCGTGGCCCGGGCACGAGCTCTACCACGAGGCCATGGAGGACAACGGGGGCCTGTTCGAGTCGCCGTTCGGGCATGCGCAGGCCGAACCGGAGACTCCGGACGTCTCGACCGGCGGCGGCCGGCTCGCCCTGCCGGCCGGCAGCACGAGCCCAGACGTGGTCCTGCAGTGGAACGCGATGGCCAAGCCGACGCGGATCGACATTGTCGTGCACTTCCACGGCGACAACACGACGGCCCGAAAGTTGCATGTGGTCAACGACGTCCTGCCGATCAGCGGTCTCGACTTCACCGACCCGGACAACCCCGCAGTGGCCGGTCGGCGCCGCCCGACCCTGACGATCCTGCCCGGGGGAAAATTCGTCGGAGGTTCCAAGTTCCGCTTCCCAACCCTGGTCGCCCCGGGTGGGCTGGACAAGTTCATCGACGACTGCCTACGGGAGTTCAGCAGTACTACCGGGATCGCCGCCAAGCGCGGCCGGCTGATCCTCACCGCGCACTCCGGAGGCGGGTACACGATCGAGCAGATCCTCGCCTCCAACGACCCCGACGAAATCCACTACTTCGACGCCTTTTATCCGCCGCCGAACAATCTGGTCCAATGGATCCGGCGCCACGTCGACCGCGACAGGAACACCTCGGCGCCCTTCCAACGCTCCGGTGCGTTCCGGGCCATCCAGCACGACCCAGACAACAAGGCCCACATGCAGCGTGCGCAGGCAGCGCTGTGCCGGGCGTTGGCCGGCGACTCCGGACTGGGCGGGCGGTACCGCATCGAGTCCACCTCGACCAAACACTGCGCCATTCCGCGCCGGTACGGGTGGCGGCTGCTGGCCGAATCCGACGCCAGCCTCCCCGGCACGACGTTGGTCACTTGCCGATCATCGCGCCGATCGACCGAGGCCGAGAGCGACTCGCTCTGGGCCAGCGAAGCAGCCCCGGAGTTCCTCGACGAGGACGACTCGTGGGACAGCGAAGCAGCCCCGGAGTTCCTCGACGAGGACGACTCCGAGCTCTTTACCGACCCGGAGTTCGCATCGGAGTTCGAATCGCTGGACGAGCCGGCGAATGCGTTCGAGGCCGAGGAGCTGTTCGAAGCCGAGGAATTCGCCCGCCACGCGCTGTACGAGGCGATCACCGACGAGGATGCCGACCTCGGGGAGGACGGCGGTGGCCAGGAGCTCGAGGCGGTACCGGCCGGTTCCCGCCCGCCGATCCGGCGGACGTCGCAGCTGCGGACGGCCTGGCGCGACTACGAATGCGCGCAGCCCAAGATGCGCACGCTTCGGCTGTTCGGATGGAACACCCCGGTCAACCCGGAAACCGTGGACGCATGGCGGGCACTCGAGCACGCTCTGGTCGCTGCCGGCTACCAGGCCCATCGAGCGTGGGTGTACAACTGCCGCGACATCGGCGGCCAGCAGACCCGGTCGCTGCACGCCTACGGGCTCGCGATCGACATCGACCATGCCCGGCCGACCTGCAACGTCAACCGGGCCACACCCGACGGACGGGCGGTCCGGTTCTCCTCGGCGGCCACCAAGGAGGACCGGTGCCGAGACGTCCGTCAGGGAAGGGCCGACACCAGTTTCACACCCGCTCAGGTCGCAGCCGTCGAGGCCATCCGAACGGTCGACGGTCACCAGGTGTTCGCATGGGGCGGTCGGTGGCGGTCCACCAAGGACACCATGCATTTCCAGATCAACGTCACGCCCGCAGAACTCGCCAGGGGCATCCGCACGGAGCCGGACTCCAGCGCCGCCGAACTCGAAGCGTTCGAGGATGAGGCCGCCGCAGTCGAGTATCAGGCGGGCGGGTCCGCAGAGCCGAGCGGCAATATCGCCGTCTCGACCGGTGAGTTTGGCAAGGCGTTGAAAGCTTACGCACGGCTAACGGGGGTACCAGACTCGGTAATACGGTTGCTCAAACAGTCGACGACCTACAAATCCATCGTCAAAGTTCTCGACGAGAAATACATTGCTGGAGTTGTCGGCTCCGAGGTAAACAAGTTCCAGAACGGTGACGGCGTCTTCACTGCAGGCACCCACCAGGGCCGACGCCGAGTATACGTCTTAGAGTCCCTCCACGGCTCGCAGTTCTCTCCTTTCGGTAGTCCGGACAACTATCTCGCCGGTGACATAATATTCATTGAGCGGCCTGATGGCACCGGTGATCCGACCCAGCAGGTATCGCTGCAGGCAAAAGGGCAGTGGCTGGAGAGCATCGCGCACGAATCCATACATGCGGCTCGCCTTGTGCAGGGCAGACGCCGGGCTGGAGCCACCCCGACGGCGCGTATCACCGCGGGGATCGACGACGAGATCGCCACCCGCAAGATGGAGCGGCAGATCGTCGATGAGTTACGCGGCAAGTTCAAGGAATTCGCCAAGTTCCAGCCCACCACCGGCTCGTTCGAACGCTCGAGTGTCGAACGCGACTTCTTCCCCGGCGAACAACGGCGGACCTACCTGGAGCACTTCGTACTGGCCGAGCTCCTCAACTCGGGCAGGCAGCAGCTCTCGCAGTCGCAGATAGCGGCTTACCAGGAGTTGGTGCCGAAGATATCTCTGGGCGCACCTCCGTTCAAGGGTTTCCTGACCGCAATGCCCCAGTTCACCGATCCTCGCAGGGGTCGGACGGCGCTGTTCAGGCTGATGTATCCCAACATCCTCCTTGCGCTACGGGTCGTCGATGCGCGCTGGCGATCAGTGTCCAACCTCGACCCACAAGATGACGCCGATGACGCTACGCTCGAGAATGTGCGCCTGGAGCACGCCAAGGCATTCTTTGCTGGACTGGCCTCCTATACCAGACGCCCTCCTAAGGCGCCCGGTTCGGCACAACCTCGGCCCTGACATCCCGGATCGGCACCCGACCACGGCGCCGGCAACGATCACGAGGCTTTGAGTTGCTGCTCCACGGGCCCTGAGCTGCCGGGAACGTCCTCGCCTCGACTGACTGAAGTATCCGGCGTGCGTACTCTCCACGGTCACTGCCGCAGCTCACGCCACCATCGCCGAGTGCGACGCGAAGCTCGCGCGGCACCAGGCGGCCCTCGACGCCGGGGCGGACCCCGCGGTGGTCACCGGCTGGATAGCCCAGACGCAGGCCGAACGGGCACGAGCCGAAGCCGATCTTCACACGACACAGCTGGCGGGACCACGCCAGGATGAACCGAACAGAGATCGCGAACGGTTTTCGGCACCCGCAATGTCCGAACCTTTTCACCACCGGTTCAGCGCGGCGGCCAACTGGGCCAGGGCGATATGGGCGGCGTCGAACAGGGCCAGTTTCCGCGGGAAGTTGTGGATGAGTCCCTGGTACCGGGTAGCGGTGACGGGAACGCCGGCCGCCAGCAGCCTGGCCGCGTACCGTTCACCCTCGGCGGACAACAGGTCGAGCTCGGCGGTGATGACCACGGCGGGGGGCAGGCCGGTGAGGTCGGCCCGCAGTGGGTCCAGATCCGGCTGGGTACGGTCCACGCCGGGTGGGGCGAACGCGTCCCAGAAAAACAGCATCTCCTCCCGGTCCAGGCCGTACTCGTCCAGGGCCGGATAGTCGGCCGCAGGGTCAATGACCGGGCAGATGAGGATCTGCCCGGCAAGACGGATCCCCGCATCCCGGGCGCGCCGAGCGGTCACCGCCGCAAGGTGCCCTCCCGCGGAGTCACCGGCCACCGCTATCCGGCCCGGGTCGAGGCCGTGCCGAGTCGCCCCGGGCCCGCGCAGCCAGGTGAGCGCGCGCGCCACGTCGTCCATCGCGGCCGGGTAAGGATGCTCGGGGGCGAGCCGGTAGTCCACGGAGAGCACGGCCCAGCCGGACGCGGCCGCCAGGTGCCGGCACAGCCCGTCGTGGGTGGCCACGCTGCCCATCACCCAGCCCCCGCCGTGCGCATAGAGGACCACCGGCATCGCGTCGTGATCGCCGTCGCGGTAGAGGCGGGCGGGTACGCCGCCGGCGTCGACTGTGACCACGGACCGGATCGCCGGTGCGGTGCCCACCTCGGCCGGGGTCGCCTGGACCATGCTGAGCCGTGCCGCCGGCAGGGCCGCCCGGGTGAGCGGGACGCGCTGCTGGACTTGCATCGCCGCCCGCGCCTGCGGGTGCAGCCGGCTGGGATCCACCCGCTCAGTATCGCTTGCTCGGCGGTTGTCAACGTGCCGACGCGGCGGTGACGGATCGGCGGAGAGGCGGCTACGGTGTGGACCGTGGATGAGCTTCTACCGGTGCTGCCGGAGGACTGGGAGCGCTGCCTTGCGGTGGCCGCGCACCCTGACGACATCGAGTACGGCGCGGCCTCGGCGATCGCCCGCTGGACCGCACAGGGCAAGCAGGTCACCTACCTGCTTGCCACCCGGGGTGAGGCAGGAATCGACGCCATGCACCCGGACCAGGCCGCGCCGTTGCGCGAGGAGGAGCAGCGCGCCGGGGCCCGGGAGGTCGGCGTGGACGTCGTGGAGTTCCTCGACCACCGCGACGGGGTCGTCGAGTACGGTCCAGACCTGCGCCGCGACATCGTGCGGGCGATACGCCGGCACCGGCCCGACGTCATCGTCTCGGGCGCCTTCACCGTCCGCATGGTGGGCGGCATCACCAACCAGGCCGACCACCGGGCGGTGGGACTGGCTACGCTGGACGCCGCCCGCGACGCGGGCAACCGGTGGATCTTCCCGGAACTGGTGGGCGAGGGGCTACCGCCCTGGGGCGGCGTGCGCTACGTCTGCTTCGCCGGCGCCGAGCGCCCCACGCACGGCGTGGACGTCGCCGGCGAGCCGCTGCGACGCGGTATCGCCTCGCTAGCCGCGCACGCCGAGTACACCAAGGGCCTGGGCGTGGTCGGCCCCGAACCCGGGCCGTTCCTCACCTGGGCGGCCCGCCAGGGCGGGCCGGCGCTGGGCGTGGAGGCGGCGGTCCTGTTCGACGTGCACACCCTCGCCTTCGAGGGCCCACCACCCTGGCTTTGAGCCCTGCCAGAACTCTCTCCTGTGAGCGTGTCCGGCGACCGCGAGCTGACGCTGCGCCTGTCGGAAAATGGCATCCGCTGATCGCGACATTCGTCCGCCAACTAGTCTGCGACACCTCAGCGCGCTGGTCGTGGCAGATCCGGATGTTCATGACCACAGCTGGGCGCGGTTGGACCTGGATGCTCATCGGCCCAGGTCTTGGTCGACCAAGCGACCTGCGACACCCAGCGGCACACGACCGCCGGGACCTGCTCGCCGTGTCTGCGGGCCACCACGTCCTGCCCAGATCGACGGCGAGGCGGAATGCACCGCGTCAGTTGTCTTCGTCGAGGACCTCGCGCAGCTCGCGCGCGAAGGCCTCGGGTTGGCCGGGGTATCCGAACTCGCCACCGA
Organism: Micromonospora kangleipakensis; assembly: GCF_004217615.1. Classification (NCBI taxonomy): domain Bacteria; kingdom Bacillati; phylum Actinomycetota; class Actinomycetes; order Micromonosporales; family Micromonosporaceae; genus Micromonospora; species Micromonospora kangleipakensis. The sequence goes on from NZ_SHLD01000001.1 coordinate 5,620,327, forward strand.
GGAAGCCGCCGTGGTGGCTGGGGAACACGCTCGGCCGCTGGCCGAGCAGTTCGGCGGTGGCCATTGAGGTGCGTCCGGTGAAGATGCCCGCGGACTCCTTGCCCACGGCGATCACGATGCGTGTCGGCGCCGCGGCCAGCGCGTCCAGGTCGGGACGGTAGCTACTGACCGCCCAGGACCGGTCCGACAGCAGCGGATCATCACGAGAGCCGTCGTCCTCGCTCGGCATCCCGAACTGGCCCGGATCCGGCGCGGGCTGGGCGAAGTAGTCGTCGGTGAACTCGCCTCGCCACGACGTCATGGCGATGAAGGCCGCCATGCCGGCATTCGACCCCTTGGCCTCGTAGGCGTCGCGAACGCCGCCGCGGGCGCGTTCGGCAGCCTCGGCATCGGGCAGCAACGGGATGAGTGGTGGCTCGTGGGCCACCAGGGTGGTCACATCGTGGGGAAAGGCCGCCACCAGCGCCAGCGCGGTCACCGCACCGCCACTGCTGGCGAACATCTCGACCGGTCCAACACCCAGCGCCTCGATAACGGCGTGCACATCGGTGGCCTGGACCGTGGGGGCATGGTCGACCCGGCCGTCCTTGCGGCTGCTGCGGCCAAGGCCGCGTGGGTCATAGGTGACCACGGTGCGGTCGGGGAAATACGACGCCAACGTGGCGAAGCCGCTGGCGTCCATCGGCTGGCCGATCATGAACAGCGGTGGGCGTCCGTCGGCCGTGGGCAGCGGGCCGTGCACGTCGTAGACGATGTCGGCCTCGGCGGTCTCCAGCCTGTGCGTGTTCATCATGACAATGTTGACCCCTCCCCTGGCGAAAACTCACCGGACCCTGCGCCCACGCGCCGGCACCGGGCTGGCACCCCATCCCTCCCCGACACCCGCCGCACCAGCCACGGCCGACAAACCGGCGGCGCAGCGCGAAGCGTCTGGAACGTTACGCCTCAGGCACCCGCTCATCGACCCGTCCGAGCCCGAAACGCGCGATTCGCGGCATGACGGGATGTTTAGTCCGCGGCTAACCTGCCGCTGTTCACGCTCTGGAGGGGTGGGCCGCTGCGCAACACGAACTTCCGGTCGCGGGTGTTCGGGCCGGCGGCGTCGGCCGGGCTGGCTGGGCTGACTCCGCATGACCTGCGGCATACGGTGGCGAGCCTGGCCATGGCGGCGGGTGCCAGCGTCAGGGGGTGCAGCGGATGCGAGGGCACGCCTCGGCGTCGATGACGCTGGACGTGTACGCGGGGCTGTTCGGTGACGACCTGGACGCCGTCGCCAACCGGCTGGACGAGGCGTTCGCGGCGCGGGATGCGGACCATCTGCGGACTGGCACGCCAGGCGGCAGGGTGGTCGACCTCGGGAAACGGCGAAGCCCAGGTCTCTGACCCGGGCTTCTGTACCGAGCCGCCTGACGGGGGCAGCGCTTTGCCTGCCCGGACCCTGACCGTGCCCGGCGGACGCGTCCCCACGTCCGCTGGCGCCTCCGCATGGGGTCGGTCCATCGCATGGGCGCCTCGGCGAAGTGCCTTCTCGTTAGTGCACAGGGATGGCGCGGGGCGCCGCGGGTGGGCAGGACCACGTCGACGGGCCGAGTACCTCCAGGCTGGCTGGCACACTCAACTCGACAGGACAGGGCGGCGCTGAACGCCTGCGGTGGGCGGCAGATCCGGGACGATCCGTCAGTGAACAGCGCGCTACTCGAACGCCTCGTCTGGGCCCGCGATCCGATCAGGATTCGAGAAGCGCCAGGGTGTCGTCGGGCCTAGCCTTCTCCCAGACCCGGCATCACGCCGAGCCTTGAACGGCGGAAAGGGAGCCCGAGAATGTCCGCGAAGAATTCCACGACCGTGTCAGACGGCTTCAGCGCCGAGGAGCGTGCCGCGATGAAGGAGCGCGCCGCCGAGCTGCGCGCCGAGGGCAAGAAGGGCGCCAAGAAGGCCGACGAGCTGCAAGCGGTCCTCGACCGGATCGCGCAGATGGCGCCGGAAGATCGCGCGCTCGCCGAGCGCGTGCACGCGACGGTGACCGCTGCCGCCCCCGAGCTGTCGCCAAAGACCTGGTACGGGATGCCCGCCTACGCGAACCCGGACGGCAAGATCGTCGTCTTCTTCCAGGACTCGGGCAAGTTCAACTACCGGTACTCGACCCTGGGCTTCCAGGACGCGGCCAACCTCGACGACGGGGACCTGTGGCCGGTGTCGTACGCGCTCCAGAAATGGAGCCCCGCGGTAGAGAAGAAGCTCGTCGAGCTGGTGAAGGCTGCAGTCTCCTGACCGTTGCCACGACCGCCGATGATCGTCAATGGGGTCACGACCGCCAGCATGTCACCCGCATACGACGATCCGGGTAGCCGAGTTCCCGCGGGGCGGATGGGGCCGCCCCGCCAGCACGGGGTTTACCTAAAAGTCAGGCATCGCGGGGCCGGCCCAAGTCAGCCGGCGGATCGACGAGGACGCCCGGGTTGAGAATCCAGGACGGGTCGAGCGCGCTCTTGGCGCTGCGCAATGCGAGCGCGACGGGGTCCGGACGCTGCCGGTCGTACCACGGTCGGTGGTCGCGGCCGACGGCGTGGTGGTGGGTGATGGTGCCGCCGGCGGCGAGCAGCGCGTCGGAGACGGCATGCTTGATCTGGTCCCACTGGCCGAGGGTGGCGCCCCAGCGGCCGGTGGCGTACACGCCGAAGTAGGGGGCGGGGCCGTCCGGGTAGACATGGGTGAAGCGGCAGGTGACTACGCCGGTCGCGGCGACGGCGCGGAGCGCGTCGCCGACCGCGTCGAGCACGGCGGTGCGCAAGGCGGGGAATCGGTCCCAGGTGCAGGCGGTCTCGAACGTCTCCACGATCATCGACCGGGCGGCGAGCGCGTCGCGCTGGTACGGCATCCGCAGGAACGCTGACCGCCAGGCGTCGGCGGCGGTGCCCTGCCGTGGGCCGGACGAGTCGTCGCTGCGGGGCGGCTCCGGCAGGGTTCCCCCGTGGTCGCGGCACAGCTCGACTGCGCGGTCCAGCGACGGTGTGACCGGATGGTCGGCGGACTCGAATCCCAGGACGAGCACGCCGCCGGTCGTGGCGGCGCCGGCGTTGAGGAGCGCCTCGGCCGGGTCGAGCAGCCGGCAGTTGCTCGGGTGTAGCGCGGACTGGGCGATGGCCCGAGTGGCCGTGATCGCCTCGTCGTAGTCGGTGAAGTGCACCGAGGCGCCCGCCCGCCAGCGGGGCCGGTCCTGCAGCCGCATCCACGCCTCGGTGATGACGCCGAGCACGCCCTCCGAGCCGAGGAACAGCCGGTCCGGGGACGGCCCGGCGCCGGAGCCGGGCAGCCGGCGCGACTGGCTGGTGCCTGCCGGGGTGATCACCCGCAACGACTCCACCAGGTCGTCGATGTGGGTTAGGACGGTGGCGTAGTGACCGCCGGCGCGGGTGGCTAACCAGCCGCCCAGGGTGGAGAACTCGAACGACTGCGGGAAGTGCCGCAGCGTGAGGTCGTGCCGCCGGAGCTGGTCCTCAAGGGCCGGGCCGAACACGCCGGCCTGGATGCGGGCCGCCCTGCTGGTCGGGTCCACCTCGAGCACCCGGTCGAGGCGTCCGAGGTCGAGACTGACCGCCGCGGGATACGCGTCGTCCAGCCGCGGCTCCACGCCGCCGACCACTGACGAGCCGCCGCCGTAGGGGATCACCGCGATGTCCCGGCCCGCGCACCAGTCCAGCACGTCGACGACGTCCTGCTCCGTCGCTGGCCGGACCACCAGGTCCGGCGGGTCGTGGACGTCCCCGTGCAGGTTGCGGACGACGTCCCGGAACGCCTTGCCGTGGGTATGCGCCGCCCGGTCGGCCGGGTCCGTCGAACACAGCCGGGCGAGTGACGTCGGCGGATCGACCCGCGGCGGGCGCAGGTCGAGTTCGGCCACCGGCGGCGCGACGTGCTCGGTCAGGTCGACGTCGGGCAGCAGGGTACGCACCCGGTCGGCCAACGCCGTCGCCTCCGCGCCGGTCACTGCGTCCTCAACGTGCCCCCAGCCCCACCACGAACGGTGTTTCCCGGCCACGCGGCCTCCCCGCGGTCCACCATCGCCAGATCGACTCGCCGGTAACGTACTCGACGGCCGGCAGCCCCGTCGATGCCGTCGTGGTAGGCGTGGACTGCCTGCGGCCGCGAACCGGTATGGGGCTGGCCTTCCCGACGGTCACTGCCTACCGTGTGCGGTACCGCACGGACCGCGGCCTGGGCGAGGAGCGACCAGCGCGGGCCAGTTAACGATCGACCTGACCCGACTGACCTTCGGCCACGACGACGCTTAGTCGGACATCGCCGGCTGGCTGCTCCGCCAGGGATTCGTGCCAGCCGCGCCGGCACGCGTTCGGCACCCACGTGCGACCCGAACCACGGTGGTGGCCCGTTCCAGGCCGAGGACGTCTGGGGCTTCGCCGTGCTGGCTGCGAGGTAGCCGGGCACCTTTACCTCACTGACGATCGAGTTCGCCACGGAGGGCGGCGCCGTCACGGAGACCATCACGACCACGCCAGCCGCTGACCGCGCCTAGGCCGACGATCACACGACGGCCGCGCGACCAGCGGCCGTTGAGGATGCCGGCGCGAGGTCCGCAGCTGTGCGATCAACACTACTGTTCCGCCCGGTTCAGTCGGATGCCTCACGGTCGGACGCTGTCAGCGAGGGTGGTTGGTCGCGGGCGACTCCGTTCCCTCGGGATGGCGACCGAGCGTACCGCCGATGTAGAACGACAGCTCCTCCAGGGAGCGTCCCATGGACCGACGGATCGCGTTCAGCAGGGCCAGCTGCGCCGCCGCCGCCGGACGCGACGCCTCGGTCAGAGCCTCTTCGTCGACCGGATTCGCGACGGGATCCCGGGTTGACACCGCGTCGAGGAAGACGCCGACAGCGCTTCCAAACGCGTCAATCGCCCGCGCCACGCGCAGCGGAGCGACCAGGCTTGCGGAGGTAAGCGAGACGCTCCAGGCACCCCAGTCGACGTCAACCGGCGTTCGGTCCAGGTGCGCTCGCCGCAGCGCCATCATGAACCGGGCGTACTGCGAGAACAGCTCCTCGTATGCGCGCAATTGCTTGTCGCGCAACCAATGCCGCTCCTGGACCCGACGGGTGACCACACCGCCCACAAGAACACCGAGCGTCGCCGAGAGCGCGCCGCCGAACGTCGTAATGATCACTGCCACCGTATCCACGACCCAACAGTCTGGCAGCGATGCATGGAGGAAGCTAGATCGACTTCATTCACCGGGGCGACCGCGTCCGACGGGTTTGGTGGGCCGCGCGAACTCTGGGAACGCACTGATCTCGGCATGACCGCGCTCATCGCGGCAGAAGCGGATGGGTCGACTCGCGCAGGCAAGGCGTAACGACCTGCGGCCGGGTTCGGTGGTGATCTGTGGTCCGTCGTCCAAGTGCCTCAGCACCAGCACCAGCACCAGCACCAGCATGCCCTCCGTCGCGGGCCTCCCGGGCGCAATTGGATTGTTCGATGAGGGTGCACGGGTGACCATGGTCGGCATGGTGGGGGGATCGGGTGTGAGATCGCCGCTTCAGGGCGGACTACCGCCGGTGGATGCGGTGGTTGGCGCCGTTGTGGAGATCGCCTGTGACGAGTCCGGATTCTCGGGCACCAATCTGCTCCATTCGACCACCCCGGTGATCACGCACGCGAGTGTCGACCTGGGCGCGGGCGAGGCCATCGGGCTGATCACAGCGCTGCGGTCCGGGTTCCGGTTCTCGCCGCACGAGTTCAAGTCCGGGCAGTTCCTTCGCGGCCCGGGCGCGGGTGAAGCGCTGGAGTGGTTCCTGGCGGCGCTGACGGGCCGCGCGCACGTCCATCTGGTCGACAAGGAGTTCTTCCTCGTAACCCGGATCGTCGACCTGCTGCTGACCGAGCCGTCGTACGCGGCCGGCACCCGCCTGACTCAGGACCACCGTCCGGCCGCTCTCGCCTTGTATCGGGCCAGGCGCTCGGCCGGAAGCGACTGGGGTGTCTTCCTAGCAGCCTTCGTCGACCTGGTCCGGATCAAACGGCGGCGTCCGGGTCGCCGGACCGTGGAGCGGTTCTTCCAGGCCCGGGATGCGCTGGTACGAAACGGGCTCGGCACACAGGCCGATGCTGTCCTCAACGGGCTCAGTTCGACCCACGTGTGGGCTGTATTGACCAGGCTCGACAACGACGACCGGTCGATCCCGCCACCGCTGGAACCGATGCTGCCGGCGCTGGCGGAAACGGTCTTGTCCTGGAGCGGCGGACAGCGGCAGGTGCTGGTGATCCACGACGAGCAGAGCGCCCTCACGGCCGACCGGCTGACCCGCCTGCAGCAGGTGCTGGCCAACGACGGCGGACCATCGGCGGCAGACGCCGACAAGGCTGGGGCGTTGCCGGCCGGCGTATCACCCCTGGCTGGGCTGGTGATGGTCGACTCCCGCGACGATCCGCGGGTCCAGGTCGCCGACCTCCTCGCTGGGGTAGCCCGGCGGTTGCCGGCGATCATCAACCCCGCTCTACTTCAGCCGCTGCTCTCCCCGACCTCACTGCACGATCCCGAAGGATGACACCCGGTCGACACTAGGGACCTGGAGCCACCGGGCGGCTGCCCCACAGCCACCAACCGACCGAAAGCTATCCGGTCACTGCGTATGAGCGCCGGAACGCACGCTTCTCGGCAAAGTCGGGCATCGGCAGAGCTGGTGGTCGACCGCGCGCGACTCGCGGCAGAAGCGTGCACGTGATCTTGTTCGCGGATACCAGCGAACTCTCTGCGCAGTAGGCAGGCTAAGAACGTGTCGTTTCTTGTCTGAGGGCGCGAGCGAGGCGGCGGACGGCCTCCTCCATGAGGTCGGGTGGGGCTGCGGCGTAGGTCAGGCGCAGGTGCGGCGCCGGGGGTTCGGCCGCGTACCACGGGCGGCCGGGGAAGACGATGACGCCTTCGGCGGCAGCTGCGGCGGCCAGCGCGACGTCGTCGGTGCTGTCGGGCAGGCGGGCCCACAGGTGCAGGCCGCCGCGTGGGATCGTCGGTGGGGCGAGTCCCGGCAGGTGCCGGCGCAGTGCAGTCAGCAGCGCCTCGCGCCGTGTCCGCAGCGCGGTGCGCAGGGCGCGCCGGTGCCGTGTCCAGGCCGGGGCGGTGACGAACTCCAGCGTGGCCTGCTGCAGCGGGCCGGCGACGAAGAAGTCGTCGAGCAGCCTGGCCGAACGCAGCCGGGCGCCGGCTGGGCCGCGGGCACCGATCGCGGCGACACGTAGACCGGGAGCGGCGGACTTGGTCAGTGAGCGCAGGTAGATCACGTGCCCGTCAGGGTCATCGGCGGCCAGCGGTGGCGGGGCTTCTCCGTCGATGGTGAGGTCGCGGGCGTAGTCGTCCTCGATCAGGAACGCTCCGGCGTCGCGTATGGCATCGGCGACCTCGCGTCGGCGGTGAGCTGCCAGTGTCGCACCGGTCGGGTTGGCGTAGAGCGGTTGGCAGTAGAACAGTCGCGCGCCGGTGCGAGCAAACGCGGCGGCGAGTTGGTCAGGGAGTACGCCGTCGGCGTCGGCGGGCACCGGCACCACCCGCAGCCCAGCCGCCCGGGCCGCGGCCAGCGCCCCCAAGTAAGTTGGGGACTCGACGAGCAGGGTGTCGCCGGGTGCGGCGAGACCGCGTAACGCGGACGACAGCGCCGCCTGCCCGCCCGGGCAAATCACCATGTCGTCGGCGCGCAGCCGGGCCCCGGCCTCACGGGCGAACCAGGCGCGTAGGTCCTCACGCCCCTCGGCCGGCCCGCGCTGCCAGGCTGCGGGCTGCCGGGCAGCGCGGGCGAGCGCGGCGCCGAGCGCCGCAGCAGGCTGCAGATCTGCGTCCAGGTAGCCGCCGGACAGCGGGATCGCTCCCGGCCGCGGTAACGCGAGTAACGCCTGCATCTCATCCTCGCCCGATCTGCGGGCACCGAGCGCCACCGTCTGCCAGGACAAGTCGGGCATGCGCCGCTCGTCCGGCAGGGCGGCCACGAAGGTGCCCTTCCCCGGTCGCGTCTCGATCAGCCCTTGCGCCACCAGCTGTCGGACCGCTTCGGCGACGGTCACCGGCGAGGCCTGGTGCCGGGCGGTCAACTCGCGCACCGAGGGCAGCCGTGTTCCGGGGTCCGCGGCGGCCACGAGCCCGCGCAGATCTTGGATAACGCGGTCCACTGCGTTACCGTCGTTCATGAGAGACAATAGTAGCGCTACTGTCGCCACCACGGTAACGGCGGATCGGGCCATCGGCCTCACCCTCGGCGCGCTGGGCGTGCTCGCCTTCAGCATGTCGCTGCCCGCCACCCGCGTCGCCGTGCAGCAACTCGACCCGTGGTTCGTAGCCTTCGGCCGGGCCGTCGGTGCGGCACTACTGGCATGGGCGTACCTACGTTTCACCGGCGCGCCGCGACCCACCCGAAGCCAGTGGCGGCGGCTGTCGATCGTCGCCCTCGGCGTCGTCGTCGGCTTCCCGCTGTTCACCTCGCTGGCACTGACCACCCAAACCTCCGCACACGGCGCGGTCGTCATCACCGTGCTGCCCGCCATGACCGCCGTGTTCGCGGTACTGCGGGCCGGCGAACGCCCACCACTGCTGTTCTGGGTCGCCAGCGCCGGCGGGCTACTGGCGGTGCTCGCCTTCCTGATCACCAGCGGGACGGTGCACGGCGCACTGTCGGCCGCCGACCTGTTCCTGCTCACAGCGGTCGTCCTGTGTGGGCTGGGATACGCCGAGGGCGGCGCGCTCGCCCGCGAACTGGGCGGCGCCCTTACGATCTGCTGGGCGCTGCTGCTCTCACTGCCCGTCACCCTGCCCATCACGCTCGTCGCCGCCTCGGCCCACCCGCCGCGCGCCGACGCCGCCGCCTGGTCGGCGTTCGGTTACCTCACCGCGATCTCCATGTTCCTGGGCTTCTTCGCCTGGTACGCAGGTCTAGCCCGAGGCGGCATCGCCCAGGTCGGCCAGATCCAGCTCGCACAGCCGGTACTCACCCTGCTCTGGTCCGCGCTACTGCTCGCAGAGACCGTCACCCCCGCCTCGATCGGGGCGGCGCTGGTCGTGCTGGCCTGCGTCGTACTGATCCAGCGCAACCGCACCCCGCGCGCAACAGACCAGGGCGCCACCGCTGACGCGATGCACCGCACCCTTCCACCCCATGCGCGCGGGCAACTCCCGGCACAAGGCATCCCCGCGAGCGGCCGACCACCCATCAACCCCTGAACTTGCCGACGTGACGGACCCGGCCACACTCAACTCGGCATGACCGCGCGGATCGCGGCAGTTGAGGACGTCCGGAAGGGCATGGGTACTCGACCACTGTCACGTGCCCCAGGCCATTCCCGACACGGACACCTCAGCGAACGACAACAGGCTGCTCCGCTTGCGAGCCGGCCAGCTTGGTCCTCTTCGCGGGTCATTCTGGTGGTGCCGCCACCCGGCCGGACAATGCTGGGAGGCTACCCCGCGTCCTGGGCGCAGATCGCGGTCATCTCGACCATGTAGTCGGCCAGCGTATCGAGTTGTGCCTCTGCTCGTCGGTCCTCGACTCCCGCCTGGTCCTTGATCGGCGTTGCGAAAACGGGGCCCTTCGGGCCGCAGCGGATCTGCGTCCCGTACACCTGTGGCTGCCCGTTGGCGACCGCTACCCGATCCTCGAGATAGGCGAGGTTACCCGGTGAAGCTTGGCCGTCAGCCACGGCATCGCGCAGCATCTCGAGCGCCTCTTGCTGGAATGCGGGGTCGAAATCGGAGTGCTGGGCGATCGTCCACGCGGCATCCCCACCGTCCACGCCCACGAGATCGACCGTCGGCCAGCCGTGTTCATCGATGATTTCCTTCAAGCGGGCGGTGCGCGCCTCATCACCCTCGCCTTGGGGCCCGCCGGTGCGTTCGGCCTGGTCGCGCTTGAGCATCCCGACCAGCTCATCGTGCAGCGCCTGGTTGAACTGCACGGTGGCTGCTGATTCGGGCGGCTCGGAAGGCTCTGGAGAGGTGGAACATCCCGCGGCAGCCATGAGGGCGGCCAGCGGCAACAGGACTCGTAGCAGAGCTCTCATGGGCACCCTTCTCTTCCGCCGATTGTCGCGTCACGTGATCTCGAGAGACAAGAGGACGACCAAGCGGCGGATCGATGCGGCCGGTCGTAAGGCATCCCAAGGATCTGGGTGGAGCCGATCCGGTGCGCTGACAGACGAGTTCCGACGCCTATGTGTCGAGCAGAGTTCCTTCCCAGCCGATTCCCGAAAGAGCAGCAATCCGGCATTCGGTATATGCGCGCTCATCGGTACGACCGGACGGCGGCTGGCTCAAGCGATCGTGACGCTCCGCGGCGCAAGGTCCGCGGCAGATGTGTGCACTTGGTCTTGGGTAGACCGCCGACCAGCGATACGTGCCCATCCCGCCGCAGGAGAGGTGCGCTCGGACCGGAGAGATTTTGTTGGCTAGTGTGGTGCGTCAGAAATTCGTCTGATAAGTGGGTATGGTGGTGGGATGCCGAGGACTGGGCGTCCCACCCCGCCGCTGACGTTGACTGATGAAGAACGTGCGACGTTGACCCGATGGTCGCGGCGGGCGAAGACGGCGCAGGTCCTCGCGATGCGTTCCCGGATCATTCTGTCCTGTGCCGATGGCGGCTCGAACACTGATGTGGCGGCGGCTGTGGGCGTTCATCTGTCCACGGTGGGCAAATGGCGTCGGCGATTTTTGAAGCTGCGCCTGGACGGAGTGATCGATGAGCCGCGACCGGGCCGTCCTGCGTCCATCGGTGTGGACCGGGTCGAAGAGGTCGTCGTCGCCACCTTGGAGCAGACGCCACGTAACGCCACCCACTGGTCGCGTACCTCCATGGCGGAGAGGTCCGGACTGTCGAAGTCCACCGTCGGGCGGATCTGGCGGGACTTCGGCCTCAAGCCGCATCTGGCCGACACGTTCAAGCTCTCCACGGATCCGCAGTTCATCGAGAAGGTCGTCGACGTGGTCGGGCTCTACCACAACCCGCCCGAACGGGCCGTGGTGCTCTGCGTGGATGAGAAGTCGCAGATCCAGGCCCTGGACCGGTCCCAGCCGGTGCTGCCGATGATGCCCGGCATGCCCGAACGGCGCACCCACGACTACGTCCGCAACGGCATCACCAGCCTGTTCGCCGCGTTCAACATCGCCGACGGCACCGTCATCGGCGAACTGCACCGCCAGCACCGCGCGACCGAGTTCAAGAAGTTCCTGGCCACGATCGACAAGGCCGTCCCAGCCGATCTGGACGTGCACCTGGTCTGCGACAACTACGGCACCCACAAGACCCCCGCCGTGCGGGCCTGGCTGGCCCGCCATCCCCGCTTCCACATGCACTTCACACCGACCGGTTCCTCCTGGATCAACCAGGTCGAACGCTGGTTCGGCTACCTCACAGAGCAGAAGATCCGCCGCGGCGCCCACAAGAGCGTTCACAGCCTGGAAGCCGACATCCGCACCTGGATCGCAGACTGGAACACCAACCCCAGGCCCTTCACCTGGACCAAAACCGCCGAGGAGATCCTCGAATCACTGGCACGCTTTTGTAGGCGAATTTCTGACGCACGACACTAGTGCTCTGACCACAAACGTTCGCCGGGTTGGTCGGGGTTGGGAAAATGTCGTAGGGGCGGTGTTGGCTCCGGTTCATGCCTCGCCGTCGAGATCCCGCCGCCCCGCGGGTCATGCATCGCACCGCACGCGTCCGGTTGCGGGTGACGCCCGGCCAGCGACGGCGGTGTTTCGGGCTGCTGCGCTCCGCCGGTGATGTGTGGCCGTGTGTGCTGGAGGTCAACGCGTGGTGCCACCGCCGCCGCGACGCGCCGCTGGTCGCCTATCAACAGCTGTGCCGGGAGTTGGCCGCATCCGGGCCGGGCACGTTCGCCGAACTGGACACCACCGGCGCCCGGTCGGTGTTGCGCCGGTTCTCCGATGCGTGGTTCGCGGCGGCGAAACGCCGCAAGGACGGTGACCTGTCGGCCCGGTTCCCCGTCGCCGGCGGGGGTTGGTACCGGTGCGCTGGTACCACGGCACGTTCACCCTCGACGGGCGTTGGGTCCGGATCCCGACCGCGAAAGGTACGTCGCCGTTGTGGGTGCGCCTGGCGCGCGACGTGCCGTATCCGGTCGAGCAGGTCCGGTCGGTCACCCTGCTGTGTGAGGGTGGCCGCCTGTTCCTGGACGTGACCGCTGAGGTGCCGGTGGCGGTCTACCCGCCCGGTGAGCAACCGGATCCGGCCCGGGTGGGCGGGGTGGATCTGGGGATCATCCACCCGTACGCCGTGGCCGGCCCGGACGGGGAGGGGTTGTTGGTGTCGGGGCGGGCGATCCGCGCCGAGCACCGCATGCACCTGGCCGACACCAAAGCCCGCCGCCGCGCCGTGGCACGTCGGGCGCCGAAGCGGGGTGAGAAGGGGTCGCGGCGGTGGCGGCAGTACCGGCGTCGGGCACGCCTGGTGGAGGGCCGGCACCGGCGGCGGGTGCGGCAGGCCCAGCACGAGGCCGCCCGCAGCGTGGTCTCGTGGGCGGTGGGTCAGCGGGTGGGTGTGTTGCACGTCGGTGATCCCCGCGGAGTGTTAGACCTTCCTGTCGGGCGGCGGCACAACCTGCGGTTGCGGCAGTGGCAGATCGGCCGGCTCCTGCAGGTCCTCACCGACAAGGCCACCCTCGCCGGCATCAGCGTTCGGCTGGTCGACGAGCGTGGCACGTCCTCCACCTGCCCCGCCTGCCGAATGCGGGTATCGAAGCCGCGTGGGCGGACCCTGTCCTGCCCGCACTGCGCATTTTCCGGGCACCGCGACCTCGTCGCGGCCGCCAGCATCGCCACCCGCACCCCGGCGGCGGATCCACCACCCTGGCAGCGGTTGTGCTGCCGGAGGTGGTCACGCACCGTCGAGCCGGCCGGCATCTGCCCGGTGCCGGCCGGTCCCGACGTGACCCCCGCCGCCCTTCAAGGGCGGCGCGAGGATCAGTTGGCCCGCGGAGGCCCGCCCCACCAACCGGTGGGGAGTCGCTCGCCCAACAGGCGAGGATCCACAACACCCACCGGAAACCCGGTGAACGTTAGTGGACACCGCACTAGTGTCGTGCGTCAGAAATTCGCCTACAAAAGCGTGCCAGTGATTCGAGGATCTCCTCGGCGGTTTTGGTCCAGGTGAAGGGCCTGGGGTTGGTGTTCCAGTCTGCGATCCAGGTGCGGATGTCGGCTTCCAGGCTGTGAACGCTCTTGTGGGCGCCGCGGCGGATCTTCTGCTCTGTGAGGTAGCCGAACCAGCGTTCGACCTGGTTGATCCAGGAGGAACCGGTCGGTGTGAAGTGCATGTGGAAGCGGGGATGGCGGGCCAGCCAGGCCCGCACGGCGGGGGTCTTGTGGGTGCCGTAGTTGTCGCAGACCAGGTGCACGTCCAGATCGGCTGGGACGGCCTTGTCGATCGTGGCCAGGAACTTCTTGAACTCGGTCGCGCGGTGCTGGCGGTGCAGTTCGCCGATGACGGTGCCGTCGGCGATGTTGAACGCGGCGAACAGGCTGGTGATGCCGTTGCGGACGTAGTCGTGGGTGCGCCGTTCGGGCATGCCGGGCATCATCGGCAGCACCGGCTGGGACCGGTCCAGGGCCTGGATCTGCGACTTCTCATCCACGCAGAGCACCACGGCCCGTTCGGGCGGGTTGTGGTAGAGCCCGACCACGTCGACGACCTTCTCGATGAACTGCGGATCCGTGGAGAGCTTGAACGTGTCGGCCAGATGCGGCTTGAGGCCGAAGTCCCGCCAGATCCGCCCGACGGTGGACTTCGACAGTCCGGACCTCTCCGCCATGGAGGTACGCGACCAGTGGGTGGCGTTACGTGGCGTCTGCTCCAAGGTGGCGACGACGACCTCTTCGACCCGGTCCACACCGATGGACGCAGGACGGCCCGGTCGCGGCTCATCGATCACTCCGTCCAGGCGCAGCTTCAAAAATCGCCGACGCCATTTGCCCACCGTGGACAGATGAACGCCCACAGCCGCCGCCACATCAGTGTTCGAGCCGCCATCGGCACAGGACAGAATGATCCGGGAACGCATCGCGAGGACCTGCGCCGTCTTCGCCCGCCGCGACCATCGGGTCAACGTCGCACGTTCTTCATCAGTCAACGTCAGCGGCGGGGTGGGACGCCCAGTCCTCGGCATCCCACCACCATACCCACTTATCAGACGAATTTCTGACGCACCACACTAGCCATTGAACTGTTCCCAGTCGAGGCGAGAGCGTAGGGGCCGCAGGGCTGAGCGTTGCCGGCTGCCGACGCTCAGCCAGATACCACTCTCGCCGTAGTCGGCGGCCATGGCGACCAGTCCGGGAGCCACCCAATGGCGCGCCGGGTCGCCAGGTACACGCATCGGCTGCAGCGGGACGGGAACCAGATCCTCGACGAACCGGTCCAGCACCTCCGTGGTGACCGTGGCGAAGCCGGTGAACGGTGAGGTGCTCACCGCTTCGTTGAGGGCGAACTGGAGCAGCCCCGGTTGGTCACCTGGAAGGACAGCACTCCCACCATGACAGATCACCAGCTTGACGTCATTGGCGGCGTCGACGCCCACGCTTGCAGCCCTTGCCGCGCCGGGGCGGAGCGCTCGTACTGCACACTCTCTGCCCGGTAGCCACATAACCTCAAGCGGGTGGACGTGCTGCTGCGCGGCGGGCCAGGCGACGATCAAGTCGTCCCGGGAGGCGGGGAGACTGTTGTTGTGGCGAGCCTGCCTGTACGAGATCACGCCGGCGGTGGATCACCGGCAGGGACGGGACCTGCGCGTGTACCACCACCGCCCCGACTGCTGCGAGCCATACGGGCGAGGCTCCGAAGACCGCTGCGAGTAACTCGTATCTCCTGGGGGCACCCCGGGTGGCACGTTCGCCGCTCGGTCTCCTAGCAGTCGTCCTGCTTCCACTTGCCGTCTTCCCGGACCCACGGCTCCTTGGTCTGGTTCAGTGCAGGCACGTCGTACGTGTAGGTCACTCGAGCGAGATCACCCGAAATTTGTGCATCGAAGGTCTTGAGCGGCATTGCCTTGCCGTACATCTGCTTGGCCGCGGTCAGCATGCCGGTGAACTCGCTGAGGGTCACGCGATCCTTGCACCTGGCGGAGAACAGGTCGTACGCGACGGTGGGCTTCGCGTCGAGGAAGGCGTCCGAGTACCCCACCACCGCCTGGCGAAGCTCCTCCTGCCCGGCAGGTGCCTGGGCGGTCGGGCTGGCGGCGGCACTTGACGACGCGGTCGCCGAAGGAGCCGCGGATGACGAGGGCGCAGAGGCGTCTGGCTTGTCGGCGTTGCCCGCGCATGCGGTCAGAGGCAGAGCGAGAAGAGGCATTACGATCATAGCGTTGCGGATCATGGCGCGCACGGTACTGCCGCGACACGCCTCGATACCCGACGGGATCCCCTGCCGCGCCAGGCAGCTGGCGAGTCTGCGCTGGTGACGGCCTGGACGCCGACGGCAAGACTCACAGGATGGCGATCATGACTACATCCATAGAACCCGGCGACGAACCCGGGCGACGCGCGACGCCGCCAACCGAGCTCATCGCGGAGGCAGCACGGCACCCGGGGGGTTCCGTTGCCGAGATCGACCGCACGCTGATCAGTGACCCAAACGGTTACATCCCCGGCGAAGCCGTTCGAGGCATGTGGAAGGTCGACGCCATCGGCCAGCTCACCGGCGAGTTCCAGCCCAACCCGAGCTACGGGCCTGCGCGGGACGACTTCACCAAGCTTCTTGCCACCGATCATTGGCTCGACTGGCTCGGACACGATCCGGCTGCGACGATCCGAGAATCCGTAGCCGAGATCATCGATCAGCAGGTACCGGGCGCGACCGTGCGATGGATGAAGATCACCGAGGAGCCGCGGTACCTCACCGCTGGACGGCGTGCCCCCGATGACCCGGACAGCTTGATCGTTACTCGTGCCGCCTTGGCCGCGTCTTTCGCCATTGGTGTCGACTCGCCGTCCGGTCGCTACGACATCCTGTGGGGCGTCTACAGCATCGCCGTCGTCGGTCTTGATTCCGGCACGCGTGCCCGCAGCCGGGCGTGGTTCGACCTTTGGACCCCGCTGGATGCGGCCGAACAACAACTCCGCACCCGCATCGCCGAGGTCGAACCGCCAAGCTGACTTGTCGGGCGCCTAACTGTCCGAGGCCAGACGGCCCTGTCCCGGCTTGTGATCACCTGGGAGACGGTTGAGGAGGTCCTGGGTGACGTGGCGCCAGGCGGCGCGCGCGACGGCGGGGATGCAACCGTGTGTGGCGAAACAAGTGGCCAGATCGATCAGGAATCGAGAAGTGCGGGTCATGGAGCCGCACCTAGCATGATCTTCATGGACGTCACCATTCACACGAGCTTCCTCCCGCATGTCGACCCGGACGCCTCCCTGACCTTCTACCGCGACGCCCTCGGCTTCGAGGTCCGCAGCGACGTCGGACAGGGCAAGATGCGTTGGATCACGGTCGGCCCCGTCGACCAGCCCGGCACGTCCATCCTCCTGGCGCCGCCGGCCGCCGACCCTGGGGTCACCGAGGACGAGCGCCGCACCATCGCCGAGATGATGGCCAAGGGCACCTACGGCTGGATCCTGCTGGCCACCCGGGACCTCGACGGCACCTTCGAGAAGCTGCAGGCCGGCGACGCCGAGGTGGTCCAGGAGCCGACCGAGCAGCCGTACGGCGTCCGCGACTGCGCCTTCCGCGATCCCGCGGGCAACCTGATCCGCATCCAGGAGCTTCGCTGAGCCGTCCGGTCATCGATTCGGCCATGATGGCCGGCGTCGCGACCACCTGCGAAGAATGCTGCGGCCAGCGCTTCCGGGCCGCTGTCCTCGAGCACACCCTCGGCGGCTGCACCATCGCAGAGGTGCTCGCGCTGTCGGCCGCCGAGGCCGAGGCGTTCTTCGCCGAGGGGGAGGCGCGCCCGCCGGCCGCCCCACAAGGGCGGCGTCTACATCCTCGCCGAGCCGACCACCGGCCTCCGTCTGGCCGACGTCGAGCAGTTGCTCGGTCTGCTCGACCGGCTCGTCGACTCCGGCAAGTCGGTCATCGTCATCGAGCACCTCGCCGCCTGCTCGGCAGGTAACCCAGATGCTCGCGGACATCGATGAAAGGAGTTCTCTCATGTGTCACCCCTCGTGGGGGCGCGCACTCGCCGCGGCGCAGCGCCTGAGCGACCTCGCGCGACTGCGCCGTGTCCGCGACCGGATCGACCGGGAGTACGCGCAGCCGCTGAACGTCGAGGCGCTCGCCCGCGGCGTGAACATGTCGGCCGGGCACCTCAGCCGCCAGTTCCGGCTGGCCTACGGCGAGTCGCCGTACGCGTACCTGATGACGCGTCGCATCGAGCGCGCGACGGCGCTGCTGCGTCGTGGCGACCTCAGCGTCACCGAGGTCTGCTTCGCGGTCGGCTGCGCGTCGCTGGGCACCTTCAGCACCCGCTTCACCGAGCTGGTCGGCATGCCGCCCAGCGCCTACCGGCGCCGCGCAACGGGCGCTGCGGCGGGGATGCCGCCGTGTGTGGCGAAACAGGTGACAAGACCGGTCAGGAATCGAGAAGCGCCGGTCGCCGAGCCGCAACTAGCGTGATGGCCATGGCATCCATCGAATCCGTCACCCTCGACGTGGCCGACCCCACGGCCGCCAACCGCTTCTACACCGCCGCCTTCGGCTTGGACACGCAGATAGGCCTGCGGGCCTCGGAGGCACCGACGACCGGCTTCCGTGGGTTCACGCTGGCGCTCACGGTGTCCCAGCCGGCCACCGTCAACGGCCTCATCGGCGCCGCCCTGGACGCCGGTGCCACGCCGCTGAAGCCTGCCGCGAAGTCGCTCTGGGGCTACGGCGGTGTCGTACAAGCCCCGGACGGGACAATTTGGAAGGTCGCGACCTCGGCGAAGAAGGACACCGGCCCGGCCACCCGGCAGATCGACGAGATCGTGCTCCTGCTGGGAGTCGCGGACGTGGCCGCGAGCAAGCGGTTCTACGTCGAGCGCGGCCTTGCCGTGGCGAGGAGCTTTGGCCGCATGTACGTCGAGTTCGCTGCTGGGTCGAGTCCCGTCAAGCTGGCGCTGTACAGGCGGCGTGCCCTTGCCAAGGACGTCGGCGTCGCTCCCGACGGCACCGGATCGCACCGGCTCATGATCGGCGGCGATGCCGGGCCTTTCACCGACCCGGACGGGTTTGCATGGGAGGCCGCATCGCTGGCACCCACGCCCTGATGTGTCACTGCTGCCTGCCCTACCTGGCCGCCGATGACGAGACGGCCGCCGGGTGAGCCGACTGATGACCGATGGAGCCCCTCCCTTGGAGGAAGGGCTCTCTACGAAGTGACTGGAGGAAGCATGACGGGCGCCCCGCCGCGTGGGCTTGAGGAGAGGCTGCTGGACACTCGCGCGAAACTGGAGAGCGACGTCGATCTCTGGGTCGCGACGTCGGGCTCCCCGGGCGGCGTCCACCTCATCCCGCTCTCGTACCTCTGGGACGGGACCGCGTTCCTCATCTCGACGTCGCGCGCCTCGGTCACCGGCCGCAACCTCCTGGCGGACGGTCGGGTGCGACTCAGCCTTGGGCCGACGCGCGACGTCGTCGTCGTCGACGGCACCGCCGAGCCGGTGGATATCGCCGACCTCGGCCCGGGGACGGGCGACGCGTTCGCGACCAAGACCGGTTTCGACCCGCGCGAGCTCGACGAGCCCTACCAATACTTCCTGATCCGGCCGCGGCGTATCCAGGCCTGGCGGGAGGCGAACGAGCTGCAGGGACGCGTCCTCATGCGCGACGGCCGCTGGCTCGGCTGACCGTCGCACGGGAACGCACCCGCCCCCCGGCGAGCGGTGCGGGTAAGGACGTGGACTTCCAGCGGGGACTCCGCACTCGGATCGAACAGGGCTGACGCATCTCAGACCGCTCCAGCACCGACCTTCGTCGGGAGAAGCACGTAACACCCGGTGATCGTCGGCGGCCAGTTGTCTCCCCAGCAACTGGCCTCCGGTGGGGAATTCCAACTGGCCGCTGTCACGCCTCGGACCCGCACAGCGGGGCGGGCGGAAGGGCGCTGCGGCTCGGGCTACCGCTGGAGCTACCCACGGGTCTGCTGTCCCGGCCGCTCGCCGACCTTGCCGCGAACTACCCGGATACGAGGGTTCAGGCACTTCACATGTCCACCGCGGCACAGCTCGCTGCGCTGCGGGCCGGGGAATCGATGTCGGGCTGGTGCGGGAACACCCGACCGGCCCGGACCTGGACGCCGTGCTGGTCGTCGAGGAACGCCTGGGCGTGCTACTGGCCACCGACCAAGCCGCGAAGCTGGCCGGGCCCGACGGGATCCGACTGGACGCACTCGCCGGGCTGGACTGGGTCGGTTTCCCCCGTGCCGGAAGCCCCGCCTGGTGCGACGAGCTCACCGCGATCCTGCGCAGCCACGGTCTGGATCTTGGACCCACCCCGCCCAAGGGACAGGAACTGATCGCCGAGGTGAAACTCGCGGCCGTGGCAGCCGGCGGGGCCTTCGCCCTCGCACCGCCCAACTGGTCGGCACCGATCCCGGAGTCCATCACCTGGGCGCCGCTGGCCGGGCATCCGCTGGTCCGGCGCACCTGGGCGGTATGGCCCGCCTGTTCGCGCCGCCGCGACCTTGGCCAGCTCATCGCCGCCCTTGAGTATCGGGAGTCGGAGTAGGCCCGGCAGGGCGACGACTGCTCCCCTTATGGCTGCCATAAGCTGCTCGAACCGCCCAACGGGAAAGCTTCAGCCCGGCCCGAGGCATCGCCACGATCTCGGCAACGGGTTGGCTCGCGATTTTCACCCGGTGCCCGGATTGGCGGGCTTCCCGCTCCGTCACTTCTACGGTCGCCAGCGGCGGGGTCATATAGAGTGCTCGTAGCGCACGCCCCCTGCCCGGACGCACCGTCGAATGGGCGGACCTGCTGCTGCGCGGCGGGCCAGGTGACGGGCACATCGTCCCCGGCGGCGGGGAAACCGTCCTGTGGCAGGCCTGCCTGTACGAGATCACGCCCGCGGTTGAACACCGGCGTGGACGCGACCGGCGGGTGTACCGACACCGCCCGGACTGCTGGCCATCGGGGTACTGGTCCTGGTTTTACCGGCCTATCGATGGTGTTGGTGGAACGATGGCAGACGTGGGAACTGCGAAAACTGCTATGCCTGCTATCTCGCCGCTTGCTGGCGAGCCGATCAAGCGTGCCGATGCCGAGCGGCTCGCGGGAGTGCTGAAGGCATTCGCCGACCCGGCCCGGCTGCGACTGCTCAGTCTCATCCAGTCCGCTCCGGAGGGCGAGGCGTCCGTGAGTGACCTCACCGCGCCGCTTGGTCTCTCCCAGCCGACCGTGAGTCATCACCTTCGGATCCTCACCGAGGCCGGCCTGCTCGAGCGCGAGAAGCGCGGCGTCTGGGCGTACTACCGCCTGGTGCCGTCCGCGATCGCGGCGATCGCGGACCTGTTGACGCCGCCCCGCAAGCGGGCGACGAAGAAGGCCCGCTGAGCGGCACTGTCGAAGGCCGGCGCCGGTGCCGGGTCCCCACCCGTAGGTCGGCAGACCCACGCAGGACGCACCTATCCAGCGCACTTGGGGCGTGGTGTTCAAGAATCCCGCGGTAGCGGCGGCCGCCCAGCGTGGCTTGCCCGATGCCGATGAGCCGCGCCGGGCGTGCCTCAGCGCGGTGAGCGATCCGAACGATGTCGTGCCGGCAGCGGCCGGCGCGCTCGCCGCCGCCGACCGGCCGGTGTTGATCACCGAGGCGGGGATCCCGCCCCGACCCGACCTGGCCGGGGCTGGACGGCAGACAACTGCCGTTGACGTCGCCGGCGGGCCAGTCCCTCTGGTTCGTCGACACTGTCCGAACCGATCGGCGTGGCGCGGAAGGCCGGCTGACCGTTGCTCAGCAGGCGGTGCCGGCGCGGGAGGTGGTGTCGGCTACCCGGCTGCCGGCCACCGCATGTGGAGGCCGTCGGAAATAGTTGTGCAGGTGGACACGGTGATCGACAACGCTGACGATGAGTTTCGGTGGCTGGAGAGCCTCGACGCGGAGACCGTCGCCGCGTGGGTACAGGACCGCAACAGGGAGACGCTCGCCGCCGTGGCCATCGGTGACACGTTCACCGGTCGCACGTCCGAGATCCGGCAGGTGTTAGACGCTGGCGACCGCATTCCGTATCCGGGCTGGCGCGGTGACGGCCACTACTACAACTTCTGGACCGACGCGTCGCACCCCCGAGGGCTGTGGCGACGGACGACCCTCGACCAGTACCGCAGGCGTGAGCCGGAGTGGGACGTGCTGCTCGACGTCGACGCGCTGGCCGCAGAGGAAGGCGAGAACTGGGTCTGGGGCGGCGTCACCGTCCTGCGCGCCGGCTACCAGCGCTGCCTGATCAGCCTGTCCCGCGGCGGCGCCGACGCGGTCGTGGTGCGCGAGTTCGATCTGGATCGGCGGGGTTTCGTCGCGGACGGGTTCACGCTGCCCGAGGCGAAGAGCAGCGTCTGCTGGATCGACGCCGACCCCATCTATGTCGGCACCGACTTCGGCGCCGGCTCGCTGACCACCTCCGGTTATCCCCGCATCGTCAAGCGATGGCGGCGGGGCACGCCGCTGTCGGAGGCGGAGACGGTGTACGAATGCCGGGCGGACGACTTGTCTGTCCGCGCGACGCACGATCCGACAGCCGGCTTCGCCCGCGACTTCGTCGTCCGCAGCCTGGACTTCTTTCGTCGTGAGAGCTACCTGCGCACGATCGCCGGGGAGCTGATCCGTATCCCGGTGCCGGACGACGCGGCATGGGACGTACACCGCGAGTGGCTGTTGATCCGGCTGCGTTCGCCGTTGACCATCGACGGTGCGACCTACCCGGCCGGGGCTCTGCTGGTGACCCGGTTCGACGCGTACCTCGCCGGTGAGCGTGACCTGACCATTCTCTTCCAACCCGACGCGCCCACCGCGCTGTACGACTACGCCGGGACCCGCAACCACCTCATCCTGATCCTGCTGTCGGACGTCAAGACTCGGCTGGAGGTGCTCACGCCGGACGGGGACCGCTGGCGGCGGGCGCCCCTGCCGGGTGTGGCGGAGTACGACCACAGCACGATCGTGGCGACCGACCCGGACAACGGCGACGCGTACCTGCTCGTGTCGGAGGGGTTTCTTCAGCCCGCATCGCTGAGCCTCGGGCAGATCGGCGGTGCGGTTGAGACGCTCAAGCGGGAGCCGAGCTTCTTCGACACCGAGGGCATGACCGTCCGGCAGTTCTTCGCCGCCTCAGCCGACGGCACCCGGGTGCCGTACTTCGTCGTCGGCGACCCAGCGCACCCGGGCCGACGCTGCTCACCGGGTACGGCGGATACGAACCCTGACGCCCTCATACGACGGCGTCATCGGCCGCTCCTGGCTGGCCTGCGGCGGCACGTACGTGGTGGCCAACATCCGGGGCGGCGGCGAGTACGGCCCCGAATGGCACCGGGCCGCGCTGCGGGAGAATCGGCTGCGGGCGTATGAGGACTTCGCCGCGATTGCGACCGACCTGGTGGCACGCGGGATCACCACCCCCGCCCGGCTCGGTATCGAGGGCGGCAGCAACGGCGGATTGTTGATGGGGGTGATGCTGACCCGCTATCCCTCGCTGTTCGGGGCCGTTGTCGCGCACGTACCGCTGATGGACATGCGTCGCTATCACCGGCTGCTGGCCGGCGCCTCCTGGATAGCCGAGTAAGGTCACCGTCGACGTCGACGCCTGGGAGCCCGCGGCCGAGGACCTTCCCCCGGCGATCGTCGCCGCCTGGACCGACAGCGAAGCGGGTGCCCTCGCATCGAGGGCGCCCGCTTCGCCGCGTGCACTAGGGCAGCGCCTTGACGGCCGAGCCCGCCGTGGCCCGCTCCCGCGCGACGCGGCGGCGCCGGGTCGGCATCCCGAGCGTCGGGTTCGCGACGCCCCAGGCGGCGCCCTTGCAGACCAGTTCCTTGTAGACGGCGGCGAGCCGTCCGGTCAGTGCCGCCCGGACGGTGCGGTCGTCGGCGGTGACGTACTGGATCACGCCTTCCTTGCGGCCCAGCGAGATGCACTGGTTGAAGTAGCGGATCGGCATGTTCGGGAGCTTCCCGCCGGTCAGGCGCGCGGCGATCGCGTCGGCGGCCTGCCACGCGACCGGGGTGCCCGAGGCGCACGACATCCGCAGCGGCTTGTTGCCCGGTCCCATCGCGTAGGCCGCGTCGCCGACGGCGTACACGTCGGGGTGCGAGACCGAGCGCATGGTCCCGTCGACCACGATCTGGCCGGCGCCGGTGACCTCCAGGGCGGTCGCCTTCGCGATCGGGTGGACCGCGAAGCCGGTGGTCCACACGGTGACCGCGGCCGGGATGGCCTTGCCGTCGGCGGTGGTGACGCGGTCGGCTTCGACGCCGGTGACGGCGGCGTGCTCGTGCACGGTGATGCTGAGCTTGTCGAAGACCTTCCGCAGGTGCCCGCGGCCCTTGGGCGAGAGCCAGTCGCCGAGGCCGCCGCGGGCGGCGAGGGCGACGTCGAGGTCCGGGCGGGCTTCGGCGATCTCGGTCGCGGCCTCCAGGCCGGTGAGGCCGCCGCCGACGACGGTCACGGTGTGCCCGGCCTCCAGGCGGGCCAGGCGCTCGCGCAGCCGGAGCGCTCCGGGGCGGCTGGCGATCTCATGGGCGTGCTCGGCGGTGCCGGGGACGCCTTGGGCGTTCCAGCCGCTGCCGAGGGCGTACACGAGGGTGTCGTACTCCAGCTCCTCGGCGCCGTTCGCGTCGATGACGGCGACGGTCTTGCGGTCGACGTCGACGCCGGTGACCTTTGCGAGCTTCAGTTCGACGCCGGTGCCCGCGAACATCTCGCTGAAGGGCCGGGGCTTGAGGTCCTGGCCGACCGCCAGCTGGTGCATCCGGACCCGCTCCACGAAGTCGGGTTCGGCGTTGACGAGGGTGACGGCGACGTCCTCGCGGCGCAGCCGCTTGGCGAGGCGGCCGGCGGCGATGGCTCCGGTGTATCCGGCTCCGAGGACGATGATGCGGTGCTGCATTTCCGTGCTCCTGTCTGCTGCGGGTTCGCCACTTGAACCGGGCGGCCCGCCGTTTCCTGACAGGAACGCGATGTGAAGCACCTCACACGAGGGTCAGAAGGCCTTGAACAGCGGTTCCCCGTGGTCGGAGGCCGCGAACCGCTCGGTCGCGCGCTCCAGCTTGTCGGGGTTGACCTGGTTGCGGAACGCGGCGATGCCCTCGGCGGTGACCTCCAGGCACATGACGCCGACGACCCGGCCGGAGACGACCGCCACGACGGCGGGGTCGCCGTTGGCGGTCCAGGCGTAGACCTCCGGCGCGCCGCCGACCATGGCGCGCTTGGCCTCGCCGGGTTTGAACAGGCCCCGCAGGAATTTCGCGACCGCGAGGGCGCCCTCGAACGCCTTGGCTCGGGCCGGGACCTTCCCGCCGCCGTCGCCGATCGAGATCGCGTCCTCGGTGAGCAGCCGCACGAGCGGCTCGGTCTGGCCCGTGGTGGCGGCCGCGAGGAACTCCTCGACTATCCGCCGGGCGGCGGCCTCGTCGATCTCGGTGCGGGCCTTGCCGTCCGCGACGTGCTTCTTGGCGCGATGGAAGATCTGCTGGCTCGCGGCCTCGGTGATGTCGAGGATCTCGGCGATCTCCCGGTGCGGGTAGTCGAAGGCCTCCCGCAGCACGTACACCGCCCGCTCGCTGGGGGAGAGTCGCTCCATGAGGGTGAGGACCGCGTACGAGACCGATTCGCGCTGCTCGGCGGTGTCGGCCGGGCCGAGCATCGGGTCCCCGGCGAGCAGCGGCTCGGGAAGCCATTGGCCCACATAGGTCTCGCGCCGTGCCCGCGCGGAGGTGAGCTGGTTGAGGCACAGGTTGGTGAGCACCTTCGTCAGCCAGGCCTCGGGGACCTCGATGCGGTCGACATCGGCGGCCTGCCAGCGCAGGAACGTCTCCTGCACGGCGTCCTCGGCCTCCCCGGCGGAGCCGAGGAGGCGGTAGGCGATGGCCTCCAGGCGGTGCCTGAAGGCCTCGAACCGGTCGACGTCGTTCGCGGTCAAGGGCATGGCCCCGATCCTAGGCGGGTGGGGGTGGCAAACAGGCACGGACTTTTCCGAATATTCCCCACCTGACGCACCCAACCAGACCGGCTGCTGTCAGCTGCTGGCGCGAGGCTTGGTGGCCGCCGAGCAAACCGCTGCCGTCCCACGGCATAATCCGCATTGCGTTGGGCGCCGCGGCGATTTGCTGGTGGGCCGCCGACGGTAGGCCAGCAGTCCAACGCCAAGCACTACAAGTCGAACACGATCACCGAGATCAAGGAGTACGAGGGCACGCCTGACACACCCCATCTACCCCTCGCGGATGAGCTGGGCGAGTCAACCCGTGTCGTGTACGAGCGGATCGCTGGTGGCGTCAGCCCGTGCCGGGCCAGGTATGCAGCCGAGCTGTCGCTTTACGTGGTGCACTGCAGTCCCGGGCCGGGCCGGGATTTCACCTGCTACTTCGGCAGGAGTAGCCCAGGCAGCCATCCGCCTCCGGCATGAACCGCCCTCGCCCGGCGGTGAGGTTCCCCCGATAGCGTGGAGGCCACGATTCCGGGGGACTGACATCAGGCTCTGGCTCTGGCAACGTGGACTTCGGCGAGCTACGCGCAGACGCTGCGTTCGATGCGTTGCGGATACGGCGAACCTGTTCGACGCTCTTCCCGACCGGGTCCTCGAACCGTCGCCGGCCGGTGTACCGCCAACCAATGGCGCGGAAGCATGGCACGGGAGCTGCTGGGGTTGTCGCGCACGGCGACCGCCGCCGTCAGGTTCTATCCCACGCCCTGAAGCGACACCCCTGTTGGCCCGTTCCGACCCGGTACCCGGCTCCCCTACTCAGGAACTGGTCCGGCTTGCCGGCGGCGCAGCGTGCGGATCCACCCCTGGGCGGTGTGCCGCGGCACGTCGTAGTGGTCGGCGACGGCAGTCACACTCCCGGCTTGCTGGTAGACCGCTTCGAGATCGGCCGGTGAGCGCCGGTACACCCGTCCCTCGCCCCCGGAGGATCCGCCTTTGGCGCTCCGCTTCGTGGCCTTCGCCGCCGTGGTCGTGGCCTTGGCGCCCGTTGCGGTCTTCGGCTTGCCCGCTCGGCTGTGGGTCGCGCCGGCGCCTGATGCCCGGGTGGCCTTCTTCGCTTTGCTTGCCTTGGTCGCCGGTGACGCCTGCTTGGGCACCACGACGTCCACCGCTCCAGCGCCTTCACGGTTACTCGTAGCCGGCTCATCCGCACCCGTGTTAGGGGCGGTGGGCTGGACCGCCGTCGGCTCGGCGGCGGGCTCACCGTCGTCAATGGGCACGGCGCCGGCTGCGGGCGCCTCGTCGGATACGGCAATCGGCGGCGTGGCTATCGCCTGCCGTCCACCGGCGGCGGGCGCGATCGCCCTCAAGAGCAGGTCCAGGTCGACCGCGGGGATCTGGCCCGCGGTCAGCCCGTCCCCCTGCCCGGCGCGTACCACCAGTTCGGTGATGCGCGGGGTGGTGTCGTTCACCTCGACCTTCAGGGTTGTGATCGCTCGACTGGGATCGTCAGCGGCGATGGTGATGGTGTAGGAACTCATCGAATCATGGCCTCCAATGTGGATAACGGCTGTCGCCTCATGTAGGACGTCCGGCAACGCGGCAGGAACTCCACCTGTTCACCGATCGGTGTTGGTGAAGAAAGTACCGCAGGCCCCCTGAGCCGATATTTCAACCCATCACCCAGGTCGGTCGCTCAAGCGGTACGGCGCCGCTTTTTCTTGATCCTGCCGGCGACGGCGGTTGCGGCTTCATGGTGCAGCCGCTTGACGACGCTCTGGTAAGTGTCGCGGGTGAGTGTCGTGGTGGAGTGGCCGAGTTGGTCGGAGACGACTTTGATGTCGACGCCAACGTCGAGGGCGAGGGTGGCGGCGCCGTGGCGCAGGGTGTGCAGGCGGATGGGTGGCAGCCCGGCTCATTTGACGAGGCGGCGGACGCGTTGGGGACCGCGTTGGGGTGCCAGGGCTTGCCGTCGGGGCGGACGAAGAACGGTTTGGTGTCTGGCCAGTCTGTGCCAGCGGCGAGGCGCCAGGCGGCGCGGCGGGCCTTGTAGGCGGTGAGCACGGCGACGGTGTCGGGGTCGGGGTCGGGGTCGTGGTCGGCGGCGTAGTCGAGGAACTGGACGAGGAGATTGTCGGTCCAGACCATGACCGGACCGGGGACCGCACCCGTGGCCCTCCACCTCTCGACCCGTTCCGGTTCCCACACGATCGGCTTGGCCCGAGCATTGGAGGTCTTGACCAGGGCGGCAGGGTTCGGGATGCCGCTGACCACTTTGCGGGCGAGGGCGTCGTTGAACGCCTTGCGAAGGGTCGCGCGGATACGCGCGATGGTGGCAGGCCCGGTGGGTCGCACTCCTCTCACGCTGGCGCGGGTGGGCGGGGTCGGGGCTGGCTTTCGCGGTAGCGATGTCGGCGTTGCGTTTTTTGATCTTGTCGATGAGGTCTTCGATGTGGTGGGGGCGGCCAGGCGCTGTCCGCCGCGCTATCCGGGGCGCTTCGCCGCCAAGCCGGTGCACCGCTGTGCGGTGGCGAGCTTGTCGAGGATGCGCTGCTTGCCAACCCCGGTGGCCGGCACCGGCCGGCCGCTGCCGGAGACCGTCGCCGGGACGAACTGGCTGTCCACCACTGTCCGGTCGCGTACAACCAGGTTCAGCACGCCGGAGTCCGTGCTGTGCGAATTGCCGTACCAGAGGAAGTTGCCCAGTCCGTAGTGCACGTAGGTCTGGCCCAGCCAGCCGTCGGCCAGCAGCGTGTGCGCGTGCGTACCGACCACGACGTCCGCGCCGGCCTCGGACAGCCTGCCGGCGAACGTCTTCATCTCCCCGCTCGGGCACGAATTGCCCTCGACGCCCCAGTGCATGAAGACGATGACCAGGTCGGCCTGCTCCCGCGCCGAACGCACCGCGGCGGTGGCCCGGGCGGGATCGAACGCCATTGCCACCCCCGGTCGGGTGTCCGTCGCCCGCCACGACCCGGCCAGGTCATGCACCTGTGACATGCCGAGCACCGCGATCCGCAGCCCTCGTACGGTGGTAAACCAGGGCGCATACGCCGCGTCGGCGTCGCGGCCCGCGCCGAACACCGGGTACTGGGCTTCCCTCGCGGCGTCGAGGGTGTCGGAGAGCCCCTGCTGGCCGTAGTCGAGGATGTGGTTGTTGGCGATCGACGCCGCGTCGACCCCGGCCGCGCGCAGCGCCGCGAAGGCGGTCTTCGGAGCCCGGAAGTGGTACGTCTTCGGCTGCGGGGTGCCCCGGTCGGTCACCGCCGTCTCCAGGTTGAGCAGCGTGACGTCGGCGTCGCGCAGCGTCGACGCGATCGCCCCGAAGGCCGTCTCCGGATCGTCGAGCAGGCGCAGGGTACGACCGGTGAAGTGGACGTCACCGGCGAAGGCCAGCCGCACCTCGACCGGCGCGCTCGGCTCCGGCGTCGCGGTGCCGGTGGCGGACGACGTCGGACCCGGCGTGGCCCCACGCCAGACCGGCGCCGGGCCGGTCGATCCGGCGGCGCATCCGGCCAGCCCGACGCCGACCGCGACCGCCGTCAGCGCCGCCAGCGAGGTGAGCGCCGTCCTGCGGATCACCCGGCCGAGGGTACGCGCTCCGGGCGACGCCCCGTTACCCGGCGGCCACCACCTCCGGAATCATCGACCCAGGTTCACCAGACCTGGCTCCTGCCGCCGGAACCACCTCGGCCGGTCGATCGACGAAAGGCCCCGACCCAAGGGGGCCCCGGCGGGGAGACACACCACCGGCGAGGCAGCGGGCGCTGCAGCCGCGGGTGGGCACCGTGGGACGGGTTGGCACTACGATGAGGGCGCGTGGCCGAAGTGGACCGGTCGGGACCGCCGCGTCCGGCTCCGGCAGACATCAGAGCCGATGGAGGCACCTGTGAGCAGCGAAGAGTCGAGATTCTCGCCGGTCGCCGCGGAGCTGGCGTCATCGCGGATCGACACGTCGGTGGCGCATCCGGCCCGCCGATACAACTACTGGCTCGGCGGCAAGGACAACTTCCAGGCCGACCGGGAGTCCGGCGACGCGATCGCCGCAGCCTTCCCCGCCGTCCGCATCGCCGCGTTGGAAAACCGTTACTTCCTGCGCCGCGCCGTTACCTTCCTGGCCAAAGAGGCGGGGATCCGGCAGTTCCTCGACATCGGCACCGGAATCCCGACCGCCGACAACACTCACGAAGTCGCACAGTCCATCGCCCCGCATTCGCGGATCGTCTACGTCGACAACGACCCGATCGTGCTGTCCCACGCCCGCGCCTTGCTCACCAGCTCTCCCGAAGGCGCCACCGCCTACATCGACGCCGACCTGCGCGAGCCGGAGAAGATCCTCAATCATCCGGACCTGCTGCGCACCCTGGATCTGTCCCAACCGGTGGCGCTGATGCTGATCGCGATCACGCACTTCATCGTCGACTCTGAGGACCCGTACGGGATCGTCACCCGGCTGCTCGACGCGCTGCCATCGGGCAGTTATTTGGCTGTCACCAACGTGACCACCGATCTCATGCCGCCAGAGGAAAAGAGGGAGGCCGACGCCGCTGCCACCAGCGGCCGGCACGGCCCGATCCGGTTCCGCAGTCGCAATGAGTTCGCCCGCTTCTTTGACGGGCTCGAGCTGGCGCCTCCGGGGATCGGTCCGGTGGCAGAGTGGCGGGCCGAAAACGAGCCGCAGCCGCGCCCGTCCGCCGCCGACGCCTCCGTCTACGGAGGCGTCGCCCGCAAACCCTGACCGACTCGGCAGCGTAGAGAGATGCTGCTTCGTTGGCATCCTGAACTGGTCTCCCGGCGGTGGGCGTTGCCCTTGCAGAAAACCTCATCCGCCCTGTCGGGCGCCAAAACCCGCTTACCGTGGTTGATCAGGCGCAATGCCTGCACTGCTGTCGGGCAGGATCGTAGCTCGTGTCGCTACGCATGCTCTACCTCGTGTTCTGCCGCATCACCGAGTGGCTGACCCTGCTGCCGAGACCAGTGCGGCCAAGGACGTGGAGATCCTGGTCCTCCGCCACGAGAACGCAGTGCTACGCCGGGCCAACCCGAGGCCGCGTTTGGACTGGGCCGACCGGGCTAAGCTCAGCGCCCTGATCAGGCTTCTCCCCCGCGCTCTGAAGATGCACCGGCTCGTCACCCCCGCCACGGTCCTTGCCTGGCATCGCCGGCTGGTCGCCCGGCACTGGACCTACCCAAACCGGCCAGGGCGCCCATCGATCGACCCGGCCATCACCGCTCTGATTGAGCAGATGGCCCGGGATAATCCCGGCTGGGGCTACCAGCGCATCCAAGGTGAGCTGCTCGGCCTTGGCGACCGCGCCGGCGCGTCCACCATCCGGCGGATCCTCCGACGTTGCGGGGTACCGCCGGTGCCGCTGCGACGTGACCACACCACCTGGCGGTGGTTCCTGCCTGCTCAGGCCTCGACCCTGCTCGCCTGCGACTTCTTTCACGTGGACTGCGCGCTCACCCTCAAGCGCCTGTACGTGCTCTTCGTGCTCGAGGTCGGCAGCCGATACGTCCACATCCTCGGCGTCACCGCCAATCCGGACGGGCCCTGGACAGCGCAGCAAGCCCGCAATCTGCTCATCGACCTCGGCGAACGGGCCGCGCAGTTCAGATTCCTCATCCGCGACCGGGCCGGGCAGTTCACCGCCGCCTTCGACGCCGTGCTGGCCGACTCCGGCATCACCGTATGCAAGATCCCACCACGTAGCCCACGAGCCAACGCCTACGCCGAAAAGTTCGTCCTCACCGCCCGCAGCGAGGTCACCGACCGCATACTCATCTTCGGCGAACGACACCTACGCCAAACGCTCGGCGAGTACGCCCGCCACTACAACGGGCGACGGCCACATCGAGCCCTGGCGCTGCAGCCCCCACGATCCGACCGTCCCGCCGTCGACCTGACACACGAGCGGATCAAGCGCCGGCCCGTCCTCGCAGGGCTCATCAACGAGTACGAACGAGCAGCATAGAAGTCCAGCTCACCACCGGTGACAGCGTTTTGGAACCCCACAGGGCGATCAGGCGAACTGTGGCGCGCGAGACTCCTGGCGCGGCTCGAGCGAGATGTGCGCGGACAGCGCGCGGAGGAAGTCGGGCGCGTCGAAGATCTCGCCGGCGGAGGCGACGCCGCTCGTCCTCGTCTGACTGCCGAGAATGCGATGGACCGCTTCGACCGCCAGCGGTGCGCTGATGGCGTAGATGTCCTGGCCGCTGGCGACGACGCGTCGTTGCGTGTCGCCGGAGCGCACGATGACGTCGACGGTGAACGTCTGCGCGGACCGGCCCAGCTCGTCGACCGCAGTCGGTGCGGGTGAGTCTGGAGCGGCCAGGTCCTTGGCCGCGTCCGTGGTCATGTACGTGCGCACCTCGGGGATGGACAGGTGGCTGGGGACGGTGACGACGTCGGCCATCGTGAACTCGCCGAGGACGGTCCGGCGGCCCATCGGAGCGGGAAAGTCCCATTCCAGGGTCGGCAGGTCGCACTCGGCGACGTAATACTCCAGCCGGCCTCCGGTGTAGCGGACACGTTGGCCATCGCGCCGTTCCCGGGAGACGGTGCCGGAGGCGAGGGTCCCGGCCGTGGGGTGCCAACTGCTCAGTCCGTACGCGACGTGCGCCTCGTCGGCCGCCATCCAGTCGCCCATCGCCGTCGTGACCAGCAGATCGCCGAGTCCGCCGAAGAAGGCCATCGCCGGGACCACCGCGACGCCCGCGGTCTGAGCGCGGTCGGTGAAGTGCGTGAACGTGTCGAGGTTGGCCTCGATCTCGGCCGCCACATCCACGTACGGGATCCCGGTGCGCAGGGCGGCCTCGATCACGGGGGCCGCGGTCGAGGCGAACGGGCCGGCGCAGTTGATGACCGCGGCCGCGCCCTTCAATGCCTGGTCGAGCGAGGCCGGATCGTCGACCGACGCCACCCGGTATTCGAGCCCCGGATGCGACACCGCCAGCGCCTGGAGCTTGCCCGCCTCGCGACCGAGGAGAAGCGGGACGAACCCGCGATCGCGCAACTCCGTCACCACGAACCGCCCGGTGTGTCCGTACGCACCGAACACCGCCACGGTCTGACCAGAACCCATCTGCAGTTCCTCCGTGCTCCTCGAAAGATCGACTGAGGAGATCCTCTCAGCAGCGGCCGACCCGGAGCAGTGTCTGGAACGCCATGCCCCATACAATTTCGGACATGGCCACTATCGCGCTCGCCGCCACCGACGCGATGCTGCACTTCGAGCTCGCCATGGCCTGCGAGGTCTTCGTCCGCGACCCCTCCGGCCTGGCAGACCCGTGGTACGACCTCGTGGTCTGCGGCCCGGGCCCGGTCCGGATCGGCAGATTCCGGATGGAACCTGACGACGGGTTGGACCGACTCGCCCGCGCCGACACCGTGATCATCCCTGCCGTGGAAGACATCGACGCGGACGTGCCACCCGACCTGCTTGACGCCGTCCGCGCGGCCCACGAGGCGGGCGCTCGGATGGTCTCGCTGTGCACCGGTGCGTTTGTGCTGGCCGCCGCCGGGGTGCTGGACGGGCTGCGCGCGACCACGCACTGGGCCCACACCGAGGCGCTAGCCGCCCGCTATCCCCGGGTGAAGGTCGACCCGGACGTGCTCTACGTCGACAACGGCAACGTGCTCGCCTCCGCTGGCAAAGCCGCCGCGATCGACCTGTGCCTGCACCTGATCCGCCGCGACCACGGCTCGACGGTCGCCAACGCCGTCGCCCGCCGCCTGGTCGTGCCCCCGCATCGCGCCGGCGGCCAGGCCCAGTTCGTCACCACCCCGGTGCCCGCCCGCGACGACCATCCCCTTGCCAACCTGCTCCCGTGGGCGATGGAACGGCTGAACCGTCCGCTGACCGTGGAGGACCTGGCTCGCCAGGCGAATATGAGCTCGCGCAACCTGGCCCGCCACTTCAGGTCGGTAACAGGCACCACCCCGCTGCAGTGGCTGGCAACGCAGCGGATCCGCCGGGCCCAGGAGTTGCTGGAGAACACGGACAACAGCATCGACGCCATCGCCCAGGCGGCTGGTATGGGAACCGCCACGACGCTGCGCCGACACTTCCACCGCACCGTAGGTGTACCTCCGGACGCCTACCGTCGCACCTTCCGCAGCGCCTGACCCTCGGCGTCGGCCTGAAACTACGCGCCAGAAACACAAACGGTGCACGCCATCATCGATCTTGGCGCCCACAGTGGGGATTCGGTTGATGTCCGAGGACTGACGTCGACCACGAATCCATGATCGCCATTTGTGGCCAACTACAACTGGCGCCCGGCTAACTGTGATGCCCGGCCCAGATGACCGAATCCCATGGTGGGCGAGCCCCGGTCGATCGCTGCTGGATCGACCGGGGCTTGTCGGTTGGAGCCGGGTCAGGCGAGGTCGAACCGGTCGAGTTCCATGACCTTGGTCCAGGCTGCGACGAAGTCGGCCACGAACTTGTCGCGGGCATCCTGGCTGGCGTAGACCTCCGCGAGGGCCCGCAGCTGGGAGTTGGAGCCGAAGATGAGGTCGACCGCGGTGGCGGTCCACTTCACCTCATCGGTGGCCAGGTCCCGGATCGCGTAGACGTGCTCGTCGGACTCCGACGCCTTCCACCGGGTGCCCGGGGAGAGCAGGTTGGTGAAGAAGTCGTTGGTGAGCACACCGGGCCGATCGGTGAGGACGCCGTGCTGCGCGCCGCCGGAGTTGGCCCCGAGGGAGCGCAGGCCGCCGACGAGGACGGTCATCTCGGGCGCGGTCAGGTTCAGCATGTAGGCACGGTCGACGAGCAGCACCTCCGGCTGGGTCTTCTCGCCGGGACGCAGGTAGTTGCGAAATCCGTCGGCGCGCGGCTCGAGGACCCGGAACGACTCGACGTCGGTCTGCTCCTGAGTGGCGTCGGTGCGGCCGGGGCGGAACGGCACGGTCACCTCGATGCCGGCGTCGCGCGCCGCCTTCTCGACGGCGGCCGAGCCAGCCAGCACGATCAGGTCGGCGAGCGAGATCTTCGCGCCGCCGGCATCGTTGAACTCCCGCTGGATGCCCTCGAGGGTGTCCAGGACCGTCGCGAGCTGCTCGGGCTGGTTGACCTCCCAGCTGCGCTGCGGTTCGAGACGGATCCGCGCGCCGTTGGCGCCGCCACGCTTGTCGGTGTGCCGGAAGCTCGCGGCGGAGGCCCAGGCGGTGGAGACCAGCTGGGCGGTCGTGAGGCCGGACTCCAGGACCTTCGCCTTGAGGGCGGCAACGTCGGCGTCACCCACGAGTCCATCGTTGACGGCCGGCACCGGGTCCTGCCACAACTGGGGCTCGGCGACCCACGGTCCCAGGAAGCGGCTGACCGGACCCATGTCGCGGTGCAGCAGCTTGTACCAGGCCTTGGCGAACGCCAGCGCGAACTCGTCGGGGTTCTCCAGGAATCGGCGCGAGATCTTCTCGTACGCCGGGTCGACGCGCAGCGACAGGTCGGTCGTGAGCATCGTCGGCTTGTGCTTCTTCGACGGGTCGTGGGCGTCCGGGATGATCGCCTCGGCATCCTTGGCGACCCACTGCTTCGCGCCGCCGGGGCTCGTGGTGAGCTCCCACTCGTTGCCGAAGAGGATCTCGAAGAAACGGTTGCTCCACTGCGTCGGCCGGTCGGTCCACGTCACCTCGAGGCCGCTGGTGATCGTGTCACCGCCCTTGCCGCTGCCGTAGGTGCTCAGCCAGCCCAGGCCCTGCGCCTCCAGCGGGGCCCCCTCGGGCTCGGGGCCCACGTGGTCGTCGGCAACGCCCGCGCCGTGGGTCTTGCCGAAGGTGTGGCCACCGGCGATGAGGGCGACGGTCTCCTCGTCGTTCATCGCCATCCGGGCAAAGGTCTCGCGGATGAAGTGCGCCGCCGCAGCCGGGTCCGCGTTGCCGCGGGGGCCCTCCGGGTTGACGTAGATGAGACCCATCTCGGTCGCCCCGACGCCGGCCGCCATCTCCTTCTCGGAGGCGTAGCGCTCGTCGCCGAGCCAGGTGTCCTCCGGACCCCAGAAGATCTCCTCGGGCTCCCACACGTCCTCCCGACCGAAGCCGAAGCCGAAGGTCTTGAACCCCATCGACTCCAGGGCGACGTTGCCGGCGAGCACGAGCAGGTCGGCCCACGAGATCTTCTGGCCGTACTTCTGCTTGACCGGCCACAGCAGCCGGCGGGCCTTGTCGAGGTTGGCGTTGTCCGGCCAGCTGTTGAGCGGCGCGAAACGCTGACCCCCGTCGCCGGCCCCGCCGCGACCGTCCTCGATGCGGTAGGTGCCGGCGGCGTGCCAGCTCATCCGGATCATCAGACCGCCGTAGTGGCCGAAGTCGGCCGGCCACCAGTCCTGCGAGGTGGTGAGGACCTCGGTGATGTCCTGCTTGAGGGCCTCGACGTCGAGTTTCTCAAACTCCTTGGCGTAGCTGAACCCTTCCGCCAGCGGGTTGCCCTTCGACGAGTGGGCGTGCAACACCGAGAGGTCGAGCTGGTTGGGCCACCAGTCCCGGTTGGTGCGCGGACGACCGCCGGTCTTCGGGGTCGGCGAGTCGATCGCCGGGTTCTCGCTCTCGCTGCCGTGCGCGGTCACGGAGTCGTGCGCGACCGGGCAGCCGGCCGCCGCCTTCTGGTCCACGCCCTGCGCACTGGAGGGACCATTGTCCTGGGTGTCGCTCATCTGCTTCCTTCCGAACTGGCGGGTCACTGGGGCGTGCGATCGGTCGCGCAGTCGGGGCAGGTGCCCCAGTAGACGACCTCCGCCTCGTCGACCGCGAAACCGTGGTCGTCGGAGGCGGTGAGACAGGGAGAGTGGCCGACGGCGCAGTCGACGTCGGCGATCGCGCCGCAGGAGCGGCACACGACATGGTGGTGGTTGTCCGCGACCCGGGACTCGTAGCGGGCGGTCGCACCGGCAGGCTGGATGCGCCGCACCAGACCGGCGTCGGTGAGCGCACGCAGTACGTCGTACACCGTTTGGTGGGAGACCGTGGGATGATCCGCCCGTACCAGGGCGATCACCGTGTCGGTGTCGACGTGCGGGTGGTCGCGCAGCGCTGCGAGCACCGCCAACCGGGGCCGGGTCACGCGCAACGAGACCGCCCGCAGCTGCGTCTCGAAGTCGGGCGTCATGTGATGAACATAGTCCACTCTTTTGGAATGAATCTAGTTTTGCTTCGACCTCGACCCGCACACCTTCGACGCAGACCCGGTCGCCCAGCTGGTCGAGCAGACCCGGGCGGCTGGGTCGCAGCTGGCCGGCGATGGCGGACTGCTGCAGCAGCTCACAAAGCGGATCCTGGAATCGGCGCTCGAGGGTGAGATCACCGACCACCCGGGCCATGACAAGGGCGACCCGGCAGGAAAGAAGAGCGGGAACTCCCGCAACGACGTGCGGGCCAAGACGACGCTGACGGATGCCGGCCCGGTGGAGATCGCCGTTCCAACCCGGCCGCCAGCCGGCATCTCGGACAGCAGCGGAAGGTGCGCCGGGACGGCCTTCACCAAACCGAAGCCCCCACCCCATGAGCGCACCAGCGAGGCCAGGCCATCCACGCCTGCGCGGAGCCGACCCCGACCAGAAGACGGAGGCCTACCCGCGCCCTTGGCCTGAAACTCATCTATACGCCAGAAACAGAAACGATGCGCGCCATGATTGATCTTGGCGCGCACCGTTGGACTTCAGTTTGTGTCCGAGGGCGAGTTGAACCCCAACTACATGATCAGGATGGCTGCTGACCTGCAATTATGCTGACGGTTGGAGTAGGCATCCTGAGACAACCCGAACCCAAAATCCAATGACCATTGGACCATGGCGGCGTGGTGTTCGGTATGGCGCTCTGACAGAAGCCGGCCCGGGGGGCTACCAGCCTTCGCTGACAACTGCGTCGAGCGGCTGTCGGTGATGCAAGGCTACCTGTTCGCGCCGGCCCTCCCCGCCGAGCAGCCCCCGAGCTTGGTCGCCGAGGCGCGGCCGCCGCGATGTCGGACGTCACCGGCTTGAGCCGGGCCGAGGGTCGACTGCCCGTGTGTACGCGGGCTGCGCGAACACGCCCTCCACACGACGCCGCTGAGCCGTCGGCGACCGTGCCCGCGCCCGAGTCTGTCCTCGTCACAGCGTTTCCAGGAGAGGGCCGAATCCGCCCGGGCGGGAATAAGGGCAGGTGTGGGAGAGTTGATTTCCTGCAGGTCGTGATTTTGCGTGTTTCAGTAGTTGATCTTTTGACATCCGCGGATCAGGTAGCGCGGGTGGTTTTCGTCTTCCTCTTGGGGCGGATGTGGCCGCCGGGGCAAACGGCTCGGATAGCCGCAGGGTGCGGCTCCCACTCCCAAGGAGGAGACATATGGCACAGGGCACCGTGAAGTGGTTCAACGACGACAAGGGCTTCGGCTTCATCTCCGTCGACGACGGCAGCGCCGACGTCTTCGTCCACTTCTCTGAGATCCAGTCGAACGGCTTCCGCAGCCTCACCGAGAGCCAGCGGGTCGAGTTCGACATCGTGCAGGGCCAAAAGGGCCCGCAGGCAGCGGCCGTACGCGTCCTCTGAGCAATCGTGATCATGGCCGGGAACCCGTCGGGCTCCCGGCCATGTCGCTAACGGGCCAGCACAAACCCCCCCACCACCGAATCTCAGACAGGAGTCGCATGGGCGCGACCAGTCCACCGGCGGTCGTCGATCGCCTCGATGTCCCCCGCACCGTGAACGAACCCAAGCCGCTGCTCGCCGCGCCGCAGACCAGAGCAGGTGCGGTCGCAATCTGGATCTTCGTGGTCACCCCGTTCATCGCTCTCCTCGCCGCCATGCCGGTCGCGTGGGGCTGGGGGCTGTCCGGCGTCGACCTGACCTTGGCGATCACCACCTATCTGATCAGCGGGTTCGGTATCGCGGCCGGATATCACCGCCACCTGACCCACGGGTCGTTCAAGGCGCGGCGCGGACTGCGCATCGCGCTGGCCGTGGCCGGATCGCTCGCCGTCGAGGGTTCGCCGACCCAGTGGGTCGCCAACCACCGCCGCCATCACGCCTTCTCCGACCGCGAAGGCGACCCCCACTCGCCTTGGCGCTACGGCACCAGCGTCACCGCGGTGCTCAAGGGCCTGTTCCACGCCCACATCGGCTGGATGTTCCGGCGAGAGCTGAGCAACCGGTCCCGCTTCGCCCCGGATCTGCTCGCCGACCGCGACATCCGCGTGGTCGACCGCCTCTTCGGGCCGCTGGTCGCGGTGTCCCTGCTCACGCCCGCACTGATCGGCGGCCTCGTCACCGGCACCTGGGCGGGCGCGCTGAGCGCCTTCTTCTGGGCCGGGCTGGTCCGCATGGCCGTGCTGCACCACGTCACCTGGTCGGTGAACTCCATCTGCCACGTCGTGGGCGACCGGCCCTTCGCCAGCAAGGACCGGGCCACGAACTTCTGGCCTCTGGCGATCCTCTCCTTCGGCGAGAGCTGGCACAACTCCCATCACGCCGATCCCACAGGAGCCCGCCACGGCGTCCTGCGCGGCCAGCTCGACCCCGCCGCCCGGCTCATCTGGATCTTCGAGAAGCTCCGGCTGGCCGGCGACGTGCGTTGGCCGGTGCCCGAACGGCTCGACGCGAAGCGCGCGCGGTAGGGCTGCGCTCTTCCTCGGTGGCCGGATGTCCGCACTGGTGCAGTTCGCGCCGGAACGGATCCATGAGCTCGGCGAAGTCTTCATTTGCTGCGACGTCCAGAGATGGTAGACGTCTGGTTAGCACGTCCTCGCCCCACCACGTCGACATGAGCCGCGTGCACATTCAAAGCCGGGCTGATACGGGCGTGTCGGTGGTGTGGGTCGGGGCGCGATGGGGCTGGCGGAGGAGTGGGAGGGCGAGGAGCAGGCCGATGGCGGCGATGACGACGCACGCGGTGAAGCCGGCTCGGTAGCCATCGGTGAGAGCGGACAGTGGTTCGGACCCGACCGCGTAGGACACGGCGACGGTCGTGGTGATCGCGACGCCAAGGGCACCGCCGATCTGGAATGCGGCGGTGTTGATCCCGGAGGCGAGACCAGACTCCTGCTCGGCGACGCCGGTGAGCGCGGCGATCCAGGCGGCGACGAAACACGCTCCCAGTCCTGGCCCGAAGATGAGCAGGCCGGCGAGGATGTCGCCGACGTAGCTGCCGTTGACCGATACCTGGCTCAGCAGCAGGCGGCCGACCCCGAGCAGAACCATGCCGGCGGCGGCGACCGGGCGTAGACCGGTTCTGGTGACAACGGCCTGCCCGACGACGGAGCCGACGACGGCCATCGCGGTCATGCGTGCGGTGCCGAGTCCGAACAGCAGCGGCGAGTAGCCCAGCACCTGCTGGGCGTAGAGGGAGAGGACCAGCGACATGCCAAACGCGAGCATGCCGAGCACGAACATGACGAGGTTGCCGCCCACGAGCACCCGCGAGCCGAAGATGCGAAGCGGCACCAGCGCCGCGGCTGAACGTTTCTCGATGCGGACAAAGAGCGCCAGAAGCGCGGCCGAGCCGGCCAGCAGGCCGATCGTCTGCCCGCTTATCCAGCCGGCGTCGGGTGCCTCGGCCACGGCGTAGACCAGCAGCACCAGCCCGGCGGTGATCGTCACCGCACCGGCCGGATCGAAGCGCCGACGCCCGGGCTCGCGGCTCTCGCCGAGCAGGACCGGGCTGAACACCAACAGCCCCACCGCGACCGGAACGTTGATGAAGAAGATCCACTCCCAGCCCGGCCCGTCGGCGAGCGGACCACCGATCAACAGCGCAGCCGTGGCGCCTGTCCCACCAACCCCCGACCAGATGCCCAGCGCCTTGTTGCGCTCGGCGCCTTCGGCAAACGTGCTCATCAGGCGGCGCCATGATCGCCGCCGATACGCCTTGCACGACGCGGGCCGCCACCAGCACCCAACCGGACCAGGCGAATCCGCACATCAAGGAGGCGAACAGGAACAGCGCCGTGCCGACCATGAACACCCGCCGCCGCCCCAGCAGATCCGCCGTGCGACCACCGAGCATGAGCAGTTCGCGCCGGAGGTGATCGTCGTCGCGGTCCGCTGGTATCTGCCGTCAGGCGGGGACCTCGCTTGGTTGCTGGGCCGCCTCGGCGGGCTCCACGTCGGCGATCTTGCCCAGCCGTCCGGGCCACCACATGCGCCGTCCGATGTCGAGGTTCAGCGCGGTGACCAGGACCGCCCGGACGATGATCGTGTCGAGCAGGACGCCGAACGCCACCGCGAAGCCGATCTCGGCGAAGGCGGTCAGCGGGAGGGTGGCCAGCACCGCGAAGGTGCCGGCGAGGACGAGACCCGCGGACGTGATCACGCCACCGGTCGCGGCGAGGCCAATGAGTGCGGCGCGCCGGGTGCCGTACCTCGCGGTTTCCTCGCGTACCCGGGTCATCAGGAAGATGTTGTAGTCGATGCCCAGTGCGACGAGGAACACGAACACGAACAGTGGCAACGACGTGTCGGCGCCGCCGAAGCCGAAAATGTGCCGGAAGACCAGCGCGCTCGCGCCCAGGGCGGCACCGAACGACAGCACCACCGTCGCTACCAGCACCAACGGCGCGACGATGGCTCGCAGCAGCAGCGCCAGGATAACGAGGACCACGACGAGCACGATCGGGATGATGAGGTTGCGGTCGTACCGGGCCGCCCGCTGCAGGTCGAGGTTGATCGCGGTGTTGCCGCCGACCTGAGCGTCCGCGCCGGGCACGGCGTGCACGCGGTCGCGTACCCGGTCGACCGTGTCGTAGGCCGCCGGGCTGTCGGCCGCGGCGTTGAGGGTGCCCACGACATAGGCGAGGCCACCCTTGGCGACGGGTTCGCTGACCGACGCCGGGTCGATGCCCTCAGTCGACGCGAGCGCCGCCTTCACCGCTGCGCCCTGCTCCGCCTTGCTGATTACGACGACCGGGTTGCCCGCACCGGCCGGAAAGTGTCCGGCAAGCACTTCCTCGCCCACGATCGAGTCCGGGTTGCCGCGGAAGGTCTCCTGGTTGGTCAGCCCGGTCGCGTCGAGCTGGACGAGGCCGATCGCCATTACGGCCAGTGCCAGGCTGGTGGCGACCCAGGTGAGCCGGGGGCGGGTGGCGATCCGCTTGCCGATCTTGGCCCACAACCCGGTAATGGTGGGCTCTGCGGAACCGAACCGGGGCCGCGCCGGCCAGAAGATCCAGCGGCCCACCGTCACAAGCAGGGCCGGGAGCAGGGTCAGCATGACCGCGAGCCCCACCAGGACGCCGATCGCGGCGACCGGGCCGAGGCCCTTGGTGGAGTTGGTCTCAGCGAAGAGCAGGCATAGCATGCCGATCACGACGGTGCCGGCGCTCGCGATGATCGCCGGGCCGGCGCGGTGCAGCGCCACTGCCATGGCCTCATGCCGGTCTGAGTGGCGCCGCAGCTCCTCGCGGTACCGCGCCACGAGCAGCAGCGCGTAGTCCGTGCCCGCGCCGAACACGAGCACGGTCAGGATGCCCGCACTCTGCGCGTTGACGGTGAGGCCGGCGTTCTTCGCCAGCAGGTAGATGACCGCCTGGGCGGTGGTCAGCGCGACGCCGGCCGAGACGACGGGCAGCAGCCACAGCCCGGGACTGCGGTAGGTGAACAACAGGATCACCACGACCACACCGATCGTGGCGAACAGCAGCCTGCCGTCGATGCCAGCGAAGGCCTCGCTGGAGTCCGCCGCGCTGCCAGCGGGCCCCGTGACGTGCACCGACAGCCCGCTGGCACCGGCCTTCGCGACGTCCTTCATCGAGGTGACAATGTCGCCCGCCTTGTCCCACCCCTCAGGGCCGAGGTTGAGCGGGACGATGATCTGCGCCGCCTGACCGTCACCGGACAAGATCGGGCCGCCGACCTGGCCGTCGACTTCGGCCAGCTGGCCGAACCTGTGCGCATCGGACGCGACCTTCACCCGGTCGGCCTCGGTCAGTCCAGAGGCCCGCTGGTAGACGACAACGGCCGGGATCGTGTCGGGCGACGCGAACGCCGCCTGCCGGTCGAGCACCTGGGTCGACTCCGCGCTACCCGGCAGCCAGGACTTCGCCTCGTTGTCCTCGACGCTGGTGAGCTTGCCGGCAAGCGGCCCGGCCAGCGCGACGAGAGCCAGCCAGAACACGATGATGAGGTACTTCGTCTTGCGTCCTGTGATCAAGCTCGCGACCGACCTGGCCATGATCCCCCCGTTTTGGACGTCCAAGCCTCAATGGACCACGTTATGTTCCCGCCTACCCAAGCGTCCCGACATCGGCAGTACGCACCGACACCACTGCCCGAAACCCCTAGGGGTCGACATCGACCTGGGTGAGCGCACCGAGGCGACCCGCCAGTCGGCCCGGTTCTCCGCCGGCATCACCAAGGTGCGGCGGACACTGCGCGGCCGCGACGGAAAGGACCCCGTACCCGATCAGGCGGCCGGCGATGACGATGTGAGCTCGTCCTCACCGCGGAGCGCTGAATGGCGGCGACGGTGGATCCACTGGTCACCGCGGACCCGGCGGCCCCGGTCGCGGCCCGGCGCCGCAGCCGTGGCGCGCGCCGTCGTACCGCCCCTCGTGGTCGGCGTCGGCGGCCTGGTGCTGTGGGAGCTGACCGTGACGCCTGGCCGGGTGGCTCCGTTCATCCTGCCCGCGCCGTCGGCGATCTGGGAGCAGTTCTGGCTCAGCCGCAACGTCATCTGGCAGACGGGGCTCGCCAGGGATCGCTGCGGGAACCTTCCGGCTCACGGTCTGCAAGCCGGGCTCGGGCGAGGCACCATCGGTCGCCTTCCACTACCCCTTCGTGGAGACCCCGGACGCGTGGGTGCCGGTCGGCCGGTCCGATCCGGACGGCGCCCAGAACAGCCAGGGCGATGACCTGAACATCGCCATGCGCCGGGCCGTGGTCAACGCGCTCGACTTCCTCGAACACGACCTGGGCATGGACCGGGCGGTGGCCTACGCGTACTGTCGGCGGCCGCCAACTTCGAGGTGTCGCAGGTGGTTGACCGGACCGTCGGCGCGCACGGGGCGATCCCGAAGGCGCACTTCTCCGACTGAGTCCCGCCCTCGGCCGCAGCGACCAGTGTTGACCGCGGCTGTCACAACTCCGGCTCGTCCTCGCCCGTGCCTGACAGCTGGTTGGTTCGGACCAGGTAGCGAATTGCTGCGGCGCTCAGCACGTAGCCGCCCAACCATGAACCTGCGGCGACGGCGAGGAGATCAAAGAAACCAGCATGGGTCAGGCAGCCAAGGCACCAT
The DNA here is from genome assembly GCF_004217615.1 of Micromonospora kangleipakensis. NCBI lineage: Bacteria > Bacillati > Actinomycetota > Actinomycetes > Micromonosporales > Micromonosporaceae > Micromonospora > Micromonospora kangleipakensis. The sequence continues at coordinate 5,663,631 of NZ_SHLD01000001.1, forward strand.
GCCACCACGGAGACTACTGCCGGTGGCCAGGTGAGCCACTTCAGTGGGACGTCACGAACGGTCATGGTCACACGTCCGTTCGGGTCAGCAGCCGCCCGCGCGGTGGCCCCTCCGGCGTGACCGGGTGCCCGCTCAGCCAGGTGCCGCGGACCACGCCGGTCAGCGTCCGGCCGGCGTACGGCGTCACCGGGTGCCGGTGGCGCAGCTGCGCCGGCTCGACGGTGAAGCTGGCATCTGGGTCGAAGGCGACGAGGTGGGCGTCGGCACCGACCTCGATGCGGCCGCTGCCGGTCAGGCCGACAATCTCGGCGGGGCGCTGGGCCATCCACCGCACCAGTTCGGCCAGGTCGTGGCCGCGCCGGCGGGCCTCGGTCCACATCACCGGCAGGCCCAGCTGCAGCGACGCGATGCCGCCCCAGGCCGCAGCGAAGTCGCCGACGTCGGGCCGCTTGAGCTGCGGGGTGCAGGGCGAATGATCGGAGACGACACAGTCGATGGCCCCGCTGACCAGCCCCGCCCAGAGGGCGTCCCGGTTGTGCCGCCCCCGGATCGGCGGGCAGCACTTGAACTGCGTGGCTCCGTCCGGTATTTCCTCGGCGGTCAAGGTCAGATAGTGCGGGCAGGTCTCCGCGGTCACCCGGACTCCGTCCCGGCGGGCCTGGGCGATCAGCGGCAGTGTCTCGGCGGCGGAGAGGTGCAGGATGTGGACCCGGGCGCCGGTCGCGCGGGCGGCGTCGAGCACGTCGGCGACCGCGCGTTGCTCGGCGGTTGCGGGACGGGAGGCCAGGAAGTCGGCGTATCGGGCGGAACTCGGCGCGGAAGTGATCTCGGCTGGCTCCTCGGCGTGGATGAGGAACGTCGTGTCGACTGCCGCGAGGGCCTTCCGCAGGTCGGCCGGATCGAGCGGGGGAAACTCCGGCACCCCCGAGTCGATCAGGAACGCCTTGAAGCCGAACACCCCGGCCGCGTGCAGGTCCGCCAGGTCGGCGAGATTGTCCGGCACCGCGCCGCCCCAGAATCCGACGTCGACGTGGCACTGGCCCGCCGCGGCCCGCCGCTTTACCCGTAGCGCCTCCACGCTGACGGTCGGGGGCAGCGAGTTGAGCGGCATGTCGACGATGGTGGTGACTCCGCCGGCCAGGGCGGCCTGTGTGGCGCTGCTGAAGCCCTCCCATTCGGTGCGTCCGGGTTCGTTGACGTGCACGTGGGTGTCGACCAGGCCGGGCAGCAGGGCCATGGCGCCGAGGTCCTGGCCGTCGACCGCGTGGTAGTCGTGGATCGCCGCGATCCGCCCGTCGCGCACGCAGATCGCGGCGGCCCGTTCGCCCGCCGGCGTGACCACTCGCCGCGACCGCAGCACCAGGTCAAAGCTCACGGCACCTCCCGCTCCGCGCGACGGACACCGGCCTCGTCGGGATTGGGCGCAGCGGCGAGGAGTGCTGCGGTGAGATGTTCGGGACGCACCGGCACCCGGGACAGTGACAGCCCGGTGGCGGCCCGGATCGCGGCGACCACCGCCGGGGTGGACGATATGGTCGGCGGCTCCCCGACACCCCGCAGGCCGTACGGCGCGTGCGGGTCGGCCAGTTCCAGCACCTCGACCGACATCGGCGGCACGTCGAGGATCGTCGGGATCAGGTAGTCCGTGAAGGACGGGTTGCGGATCAGCCCGTCCACAACCTGGAGTTCCTCCATGAGCGCCAGCCCGAGCCCCTGTGCTGTGCCGCCGTGGATCTGCCCGAGAACGGCCTGCGGATTGATCGCCTTCCCGACGTCCTGGGCGGTGGCGACCTCGACCACCCGCACCAGGCCCAGTTCGGTGTCCACGTCCACGGTGGCCCGGTGCGCGGCGAAGGCGTACTGGACGTGCGCGTCGCCCTGTCCGGTCTGCGGATCGAGCGGATGGGTGGGGCGGTGCCGCCACTGCACGGTTTCCTCGATCGGCTCGTCGCCGAGCACCTCGGCCAGATCCGCGACGACGACGCCGGGCACGTCGATGATCTTGCCGCCAGCCAGCCGCAACCCGCCCTCCGACCGGGAGCCCTCCCCCACCCGAGCCAGCACCCGGTCGCGTACGGCCCGGCAGGCGGCCCGCACGGCACCCCCGGTCATGTACGTCTGCCTCGACGCCGACGACGACCCGGCGCTGCCGACAGTGGTGTCCGCAGCGGCGACCGTGACGCGCTCGACGCCCAGTTCGGTGCGCGCGATCTGCGCCTGCACGGTCACCACACCCTGGCCGACCTCGGCGGCGGCGGTGTGCACGAGCACCACCGGCTCGCCGGCGGCCACCTCCAGCCGCACCCGCGCGGTGGAGTAGTCGTCGAACCCCTCGGAGAAGCAGACATTCTTGATGCCGATCGCGTACCCGACTCCGCGCACCACCGACTCGCCGTGGGTGGTGTTGGCGACCCCGCCGGGCCACTCTCGTTGATCGCCGCTCGCCGCCGGCGGGGCCGGCCGGTCGCGGACGAGTTCCAGCAGGCGCGCGACCGGGGCCGGCCCGTCGACCACCTGCCCGGTGGGCATGACCGAGCCGGTGGTCATCGCGTTGCGCCGGCGGATCTCGACGGGATCGAGCCCGAGCGCGGCGGCTAGCTTGTCCATCTGCGACTCGTAGCCGAAGCAGGCCTGGACCGCGCCGAAGCCGCGCATAGCGCCGCACGGCGGGTTGTTGGTGCGCACCCCGTAGGCGTCCATCACCACGTTGGGCGCCTCGTACGGGCCCAGGCCCAACGTGGCCGCGTTGGCCACGACGGCGGGGCTGGTGGAGGCGTAGGCCCCGCCGTCGAGCACGATGCGCGCCTTGACGTAGACCAGCCGGCCGTCGCGGGTGGCGCCGTGCTCGTAGCGCATCGTCGCCGGATGCCGGTGCACGTGGCCGAAGAAGGATTCCTCGCGCCCGTACACCATCTTGACCGGCCGCCCGGTGCGCAGCGCCAGCAGACAGGCGTGGACCTGCATCGACAGGTCCTCCCGGCCGCCGAACGCGCCGCCGACGCCGGCGAGGTGCAGCCGCACCTTGTCGACCGGCAGGCCGAGACACGCGGCCACCTGTCTCTGGTCGACATGCAGCCATTGGGTGGCGATGTGGAGGTCCACGCCGCCGTCGTCGGCCGGCACGGCGAGCCCGGACTCCGGTCCGAGGAACGCCTGGTCCTGCATGCCGACCTGGTATTCGCCCGTGACCACCACGTCGGCGCCGGCGTGCGGGTCACCGCGGCGTACCGGCACGTGGCGGAACAGGTTTCCGGCGGCGAGGGCCGCGTCGGCGTCGGTAACCGGGGTGAGCACCTCGTAGTCCACGGCGATCCGAGCGGCCGCGCGGCGGGCGGTCTCCGGATGGTCGGCCGCGATGATGGCGACCGGTTCGCCCTGGTAACACACCTCGTCGACGGCCAGCACCGGTTGGTCGGGGACCTCCAGGCCGTAGTGCGTGGCGCCCGGCACGTCCGCGGCGGTGAGCGCCGCGTGCACCCCGGGCAGCGCCAGCGCTGCGCTCAGGTCGATGTCCCTGATACGGGCCCGGGGGTGCGGGCTGCGCAGCGTCGCCCCCCACAGCATGTCGTCGGTCCAGAGGTCCGAGGAGAAGGCGAACTGTCCTTTGACTTTCAGCGTCCCGTCCGGTCGTACCGGCCTGTCCCCGACGCCACCGGTCACCGCGCCGCCGCTGGTCCTCGTCTCCGACACCGTCACCGTTGCGCCCTCCGCATCAGGGTGCGCTGCGCCCGGCGGGCCCGCCGCACCAGCTCTCGCTCGTCGACCGTGCGCAGCTCACCCCGCTCCACCACGGGCCGGCCACCGACGAGGAGCAGCTGCAGCGCAGCGGGCGGGCCGAGCACGAGCGCGGCGACCGGATCGTCCATGCCGACGTGGCCGAGCCCGTCGAGGCGCCAGAGGGCGACGTCGGCGAGCTTGCCGATCTCGAGCGAGCCGAGTTCGTCGGCGCGTCCCAGGCAGCGGGCGCCGCCGACGGTAGCCAGGGCGAGTGCCTCGCGGGCGGTGAGCGCGGCTGGGCCGCCGCGCAGCCGGGCCGCGTAGAGCGCCTGACGCAGCTCGGCGCCGAGGTGGTTGGCCTCCTGTGACGCCGGGCCGTCCACGCCGAGCCCGACCGGGGCGCCGGCGTCGAGCAGGTCGCGGACCGGCGCTATGCCCGCGCCGAGCCGCGCGTTGGAGCTGGGGCAGTGCGCGACACCGGTGCCGGTGGCGGCGAGCCGGGACACCGCGGCGTCGTCGAGGTGTACGGCGTGCGCCAGCCAGACGTCGTCGCCGAGCCAGCCCAGGCGCTCGGCGTACTCGGCCGGCGTGCAGCCGTGGACCCGCTGACAGTACTCCTCCTCCTCGACCGTCTCGGCGAGATGGGTGTGCAGCCGTACGCCCTTGCGGCGGGCCAGCTCCGCGGCCTCGGTCATGAGTTTGGCGGTGACCGAGAACGGTGAGCAGGGTGCGACGGCCACCCGGACCATGGCCCCGTCGGCGGGGTCGTGGAAGCGGTCGATCGCCTCCTCGGTGCCCGCCAGCGCGACGTCGAGGTCCTCGACGACATGGTCGGGAGGCAGGCCGCCCTGGGACTGGCCGAGGTCCATCGAGCCGCGGCACGGGTGGAACCGGAGCCCGACCTCGCGGGCCGCCTCGACCTGGGCGGCCATCAGGTCCCCGCTTCCGGCGGGGTGGACGTAGTGGTGGTCGGTGCTGGTGGTGCAGCCGGACAACGCCAGCCAGCCGAGGCCGGCGCCGGTGGTCGCGGCGACCAGGTCCGCGTCCAGCCCGGCCCAGATCGGGTAGAGCTCGGTGAGCCAGCCGAAGAGGTTCTCCTGCTGGGCCAGGCCACGGGTGGCCCACTGATAGAGGTGGTGATGCGTGTTGACCAGGCCCGGGGTGGCGAGGCAGCCGGTGCCGTCCACCCGCCGCGCCGAATCGTCGTAGTGTCCGGCGTAGCCTGGACCGACCGCCACGATCCGCCCGTCGTCGATCACCACGTGCCCGTCGGCGTATTCGGTGCGGTCGGCGTCGACCGTGGCGATCGCGCAACCCTCGATGATGATCATCTCGGCCCGCCCGGCGCGGGAACCGGCATGGCGCCCGGCGCCGAGGGCGGCGCCGCGGCGGCCAGGCGTACGGCTTCCATGATCTTTTCGTAGCCCGTGCACCGGCACAGGTTGCCGGCGAGCGCCTCGCGGATGTCGGGATCGGCCGGGGCCGGCACGCGGGCCAGCAGGTCGTGCACCGCGACGATCAGGCCCGGCGTGCAGAATCCGCACTGGACGGCTCCGGCCTCGAGAAAGGCGCGCTGCACCCGGTCCAGCGTCCCGTCCGGGCCGGACAGCCCCTCCACGGCCACCACCTCGCGTCCCTGCGCCTGGCCGGACGCCACCAGGCAGGCGCAGACCGGAAGACCATCGAGGTAGACCGTGCACGAGCCGCATTCCCCCTGCTCGCAGGCGTTCTTCGCGCCCGGCAGGCCGAGCCGCTCGCGCAGCAGATAGAGCAGACTCTCCCCCGGCCACACGCCGTCGGCCTCCCGCTGTTCGCCGTTGATCCGGCAACTCACCCTCACGGGCCCTCCCTCCGGTACTCCTCCCACGCCCACACGAGGGTGCGGCGGGCCAACACGGACAGCGCGTGCCGGCGGTAGGCGGCGCTGCCGCGTACGTCGTCGATCGGGGCGGCGGCCGCGACCACCAGTTCGCCGAAGCGGCGGATGAGAGGGTCGGGCAGTCCCGCTCCCGTCTGCCATGGCAACTCGCCGGCGAGAAACCGCTCGGCGTCGACAGCGCGCAGCGGAGTCGGGCCGGCCGAACCGATCCCAGTGCCGACCTCGCCGGTAGCCGGACGCAGCGCGAGCGCGAACGAACACACCGCGATAACCATGGCGTTGCGGGTGCCGATCTTCGCGAACTGGTGCCGCCCCCGCTCCATCGGCAGCAGGAACGCCGCGATCAACTCGTCCGGTGCCCGTACGCTGCGCTTCGGCCCGGTGAAGAACTCGGCCACCGGCAGCCGGCGGACGCCGCGCACCGAGGCAAGCTCCACCAGCCCGCCGGCCGCCAGCAGTGGCGGAAGGGCGTCGCCCGCGGGCGACGCCGAGCCCAGGTTCCCGCCGACCGTGCCCCGGTTGCGGATCTGCGGCGACCCCACGGTCCGGGCAGCCATCGCCAGCCCCGGCATCCGGTCGCCGAGCTCCGCGATGATCCGCCGGTAGGTCACCCCGGCACCGACCCGGAGCAGACCACCGTCGGTGCCCCACTCGACCAACTCCCCGATCCGAGTCAGATCCAGCAGGGCGGGCGGCCGACGGCGATCGAAGTTCAGCTCGACCATCACGTCGGTGCCGCCGGCGATCGGCACCGCCTCGGGGTACGCGGCCTTCGCGGCGAGCGCCTCGGCCCAGCTCGTGGGCGACAGGAAATCCATCACGACGACCCCGGCTCCGCACGCTGGACCGTGCCCTCGATCAGCCCGTACGGCCGGTCCGTGGCGACGAACACCTCACCCGGGTTGTCCAGCCCGAAGGGCGCGAGGTCCACGAGCAGGTGGTGCTTGTTGGGCAGCGACAGGCGCACCTCGGCGATCTCCGGACGCTCCTCGAGCACCCGGCGTCCCATCGCGTACAGGGTCTGCTGCAGCGACAGGCTGTACGTCTCGACGAACGCCGCGACCAGCGCCGCCCGCACCCCGGCGTACGACCCGGCCCAGTCGCCCTCGACGCCGGCGTGTCGCCAGCGGGCGTTCACCTCGGTGGCGAGGATCCGGTCCTTCGCCTCCGGCAGCGTGGTGTACGGGTCCTTCACGTACCCGGTGAACTCCGAGTCGGTCGAATTGAGCACCACCAGTCCGGTCACGCCGGACTCCACCACCGTCGCCGACTCGGTGACGGTGACCGTGGCGGTACGCGTCGCGCCGCCGGCCCGCTGGAAGGAGTGCGGACCGAGCCGCTGCCAGGCGTACTCGGACAGGTCGACCCGGGCCCGGCTGATCGCGGCCTGCGAGGAGACGAAATGCCGGGCGAGCAGCAGCCCGAAGTCCTCGATCTGGTCGACCCCGTGCTGCCGGGCGAAGGCGTAGACCGTGTTCTTCTGCGAGTCGGTCGGCAGGACCTGACTGTTGTCACCGGTCAGGTGGGTGGCGGCGAGGTCACCGGCGAGCACCACCGTGACGGTGAGGTCCCGCAGCTCGTGCCGCGGGCCGCCGCGTTCCACCCGCACCAGTCGCGTCTCGGCCTTGCCGTACTGGTTGGCTCCGAGCACGATCGTCATGCTCAACTCCCCAAATAGGTGGTGTAGCCGTAGTTGCTCAGCAGCAGCGGCACGTGGTGGTGCCTGTCCGGGTCGCGGACCTGGAAGGCGACCGTGATCTCCGGGAAGAACGCAGCGAAGCCGACGTAGGCCTCGACGAAGAACACCAGCCGGTAGCCGCCGGCCCGCCACTCACCCGCCGGTACCCAGTCCCGCAAACGCCCGTCGCCATCCGTGCGCGCCTCGGCCACCGGTGTCCAGCCTCCGCCGTCGCGCCGGTCAAGTCGCACCCGGACGTCCCTGGCGGGTTCTCCGCGCCCGGTGTCGAGGACGTGGGTGGAGATCCCGGCGAATCGGCGTGTCATGTTCAGCAGCCCCTCGAGCCGAAGCAGGGCGATCTTGCGCAGTTCCTCCCGCACCACACGGCGCTCGGCCTCGTCGTCGTTCGCGAGCCGCTCCCGGGCCGCGGCGAGCAGTTCACTCTGGCTGCGCCCGCTGGCGCAGATCAGGAAAAGGTGCCCGAAGCGCTGCTCGTACTCCCGGTTCGCCTCGGCGAGCGCGGCCCGCGTTGCGGCGTCGGCGCCGGCGACGCCGGCCTGCTCGCGACGCGACCACACCGACTCGCGATCCGAGCCGGTGGGACGCTCGCCGATGCGCGGATGGGCCGCGAGCGCCTGGGCCACCTCGGTCCAGGTCAGCCGCCGCAGCCCGGCGTCGGCCGCCGCCAGCAGTGCGTCGAGATCCGGGTACGGCCGCGCGGCGACCACCCCCCGCGCCCAGCCCGGCACCGCGCAGCAGGCGAGTACGTCCCGCTCGGCGTCGGCCGCCGGGCGGGCGTTGAAGCTGGCGACGGCCTCGCTGACTGCGTTGATGGTGAGCACCTCTCCCCCAGTTGTGGAGAAGTACAGCAATCGGCTGGCGCGCGATGAAGCGACGAGAGGACCGAATCCGAAACATGTCCGCCGTACGTTCTTCGTAGGTTTCTCCAAATGAGCGTCGTGACCAGCGACGAAAGGGGGCGTCGGCGATGCTGCTGCGTGAGGCACTGGACCGGCCGCGGCTGCGGCTGACGCTGCTCGTCGGGGCCGACGAGCTGGAGCGCCCGGTCAGCCGGGTCTATGTGACCGACCTGCCCGATCCGCGGCGCTACCTGTCGGGCGGGGAGCTGGTGCTGACCGGGTTGATGTGGCGGCGGGAGCCGGCCGACTCGGAGGCGTTCGTCGCGGCGTGCGCCGCGGCCGAGGTGGCCGCGATCGGCGCGGGCGACGCCGCGTTCGGCTCGGTCCCCGAGGACCTGGTGGAGGCGTGCCGGCGGCACCACATGCCGCTGTTCGAGGTGCCGGTCGAGATCTCGTTCCGTGAGGTCATCGACGAGGTCACCCCGTCGCTGTGGGCGCGTCGGTTCACCGGGCTGGCCACCGTACTGGGCCGCCACCGCGGCCTGGTCGCGGCGATAGCCGCCGGCGCTCGGCTGGCCGACCTGCTCCAGCCGGTCGCTGCCGACCTGGGGGTGGACTGCTGGGTGCTGGCGCCGACCGGGCGGCTCGTCGCGGCTACCGCGGCGCTGCCGGCGGGAGCGCCCGCCGACTTGGCGACGGCGTTCCTCGCGGCCGGGCGGCTGCCGGCACGGGTGACAGTGGACGGCCGCCGGCTGGAGATGGTCGGCGTGCCCGGTCGACCCGCGCACCGGCTCGCCTCCTGGCTGCTCGCCTACGCCGCCCGCGACCGCACCCACGCGTCCGCGGGAACCCGCGATCGCACCGCCCCGCCCTCGGGGGCCCGCGATCGCACCGCCCCGCCGGCCCTGCCCGACGCCGCCGCCGAGCTGACCAGCCTGATCGCGATGGAACGCGCACAGGTCGACGAGGCGGCCCGGATCGAGCGACGCCTCGCCGACCAGCTGGGGGCGGCGCTCGCCGGCCGGGGTGGACCAGCCGACGTGCGGGGCCGGCTGCTGGCCTGCGGGCTGGCGCCGGACGCCACGTTCCTGGCCGTGGCCACCAGCCTCACCGGGCTGAGCACGCCATCGGAACTGGCGGTGGCGGTCTGCGACGAGATCGTCCGACCGGCCGGGGAGCCCGCGGCGGTGACCGGCGACGCCATACCCGACGCGGTGCTCGCCGTGCTGGCCGTCGCGCCCGAGCGGGCGGCCGCTGTCCTCGACACGATCCGCACCTCGGTGGCCGTGCTGTCCTGCGGGCTCGGCACCGGCCGGCTCGCCGTCGGGGTCAGCGCGCCGGTCACCGGCGCGGAGGCACTGACCGGCGCGGTCGCGGAGGCCCGGCACGCGCTGCGTACCGCGCTCGCCCGCCCCGATCGGGCCACCGTGGTCTGCGCCGGTGAGCTGGCCTCCCATCTGCTGCTGCTGGCCGGGGTGCCCGCCGACACGCGGCGGGCGTTCCGGGACCGGCTGCTCAGCCCGCTGATCGAGTACGACCGGGCGCACCATGCCGACCTGCTCCAGACGTTGGACGCGTTCCTGGCCTCCGCGGGATCGTGGAGCCGGTGCGCCGCCCTGCTGCATGTACACGTCAACACGCTGCGCTACCGGATCGGCCGCATCGAGCAGCTCACCGGTCGCGACCTGTCCCGCTTCGAGGACCGGGTCGACTTCTTCCTCGCCCTGCGTCTGCCGTCGAACGGTGACCTGCCGTTCGGACGGTGAGACCTCAGCGGTGGATCCGGCCCTCGATTTCGGACAGTCGCCCGCCGCTGCCGCCCCAGCGGGTGGCGACGATCTCCGCGGCGATACTGATCGCGGTTTCCTCCGGGGTGCGGGCGCCCAGGTCGAGCCCGATCGGCGAGGAGAGCCGAGCCAGCGCGGCCTCGGGCACCCCGGCCTCGCGCAGCCGGGCCAACCGGTCGGCGTGGGTGCGCCGGGAGCCCATCGCGCCGACGTACGCGAGCGGCAGGTCGAGGGCCACCTGCAGGACGGGCACGTCGAACTTGGGGTCGTGGGTGAGCACGCAGACCACGGTCCGGTCGTCGATCTGCCCGGCGCGCGCCTGGGCGGCCAGGTAGCGGTGCGGCCAGTCGACCACCACCTCGTCGGCGTCGGGAAACCGTTGCCGTGTGGCGAAGACGCCGCGTGCGTCGCAGACGGTGACCCGGTAACCGAGGAAGGCGCCGACCCGCGCGACCGCGGCGGCGAAGTCGATGGCCCCGAAGACGATCATCCGGGCGGGCGGGGCGTAGGCGTTGAGCAGGAGGGTCAGCCCAATACCGCGCCGCTGCCCATCCGGGCCGTAGTGCAACAGACCGGTGCTTCCGGCGGCGAGCAGCCCGCGCCCGTCGTCGGCGGCCGCGTCGTCGAGCCGGTCGGAGCCGAGCGAGCCGCGCCGCGCGTCGGGCCAGACCACCAGGTGTCGACCGATCCGTTCCGGTGGCCCGTCGACGCAGGTGAGCACGCCGACCGGCGCCCGCCCGGCGATCGCGGCGGCGACGTCAGCCAGCTCCGGAAATGTGCTCCGGTCGACCCGTTCCACGAAGATGTCGATGGTGCCGCCGCAGGTCAGGCCCACGGCGAAGGCGTCGCCGTCGCTCACCCCGTAGCGCTGCGTCCGCGGCACTCCGGAGGCCATCACCTCGCGGCACAGTTCGTAGACGGCCGCCTCGACACAACCGCCCGAGACACTGCCCACGACCGTGTCGTCCGGGGCGACCAGCATCGTCGCGCCGGGCGGGCGCGGGGCACTGTGCCAGGTGGCGATGACCGTCGCGAGGCCGACCGGCTCACCGGCCTGCCACCACCGCAGCAGATCGTCGAGCACGTCACGCATGCGACCTCCCAGTTTCTGTCAGCCAGGGCTGACACGGCGGCGACCGGTCACCCGCTACCCGCCGGGTCGCTGACCGTGTCGGACACGGTATCGATGTCACCTCCGGCGGCGATGTCGCCGCATGGCACGATCCGCAGATCCGTCGCCCGCGTCCGCAGGTACGCCCGGGCGCCCACGTCGCCGACGGCCAGGGCGGCCACGCCCTCCCAGTGCGCCCGGCCGAGCAGGACCGGATGGCCGCGATCGGCGCCGTAGCCGGCCATGGCGAGCGAGTCCGGGGTGGCGAGCTCGGCGAGCCTGCGCACCGCCTCGGGGGTGACGCCGGGCATGTCGACCAGGAGTACGACGACGGCGACGGCCTCGGTCGGCTGCAGGGCGGCGAGGCCCGCGCGCAGCGAGGAACCCATTCCGGTCGCCCATTCGCGATTGTCGATCACAATGGTGTCGGTGAGGTCGGCGCGATCCCGGACAGCCGCGGCCTCGGCCCCGAGCACCGTCACCAGCGGCCGGCAGCCGCCGTCGCGGGCGGCGGCGACCGCGCGCTCCACGAGCAGCCGGCCGTCGAGATTCACCAGGGCCTTGGGACGCCCGTAGCGCCGGCCCGCGCCGGCGGCGAGCACCAGACCGGCCACCGGCACCGCTACCCGTCGCGCAGCCACGGTCGCACGCTAACGGTCGGGAGCTCGGCGGTGAGGTGCAGCAGGTCCCGGTCCCGACCGGGGGAGGCGACCAGGCAGACGCCGCACGGGAGGCCGTCGGCGGTGGTGGTCGGGATGCTGACCGAGGGCAGGCCGCCGATGCCGGCGAGGCAGGTCAACTGCATGGTGGCCTGGCGAACCTCCGGCGGCACCTGCCCGAGGGGCGGCGCCACGGAGGAAGCCGAGGGAAGCACGAGCAGCCGGTCGCCGACCAGCTCACGGATACGTATGCGCGCGGCGGCGACCTGCTCGGCGGCTTGGGCGGCGTCGTCTTCACCGACATCGGACGCCGCCTCGAAGCGGCCACGCACGTCCGCGCCGAGCGTGTGGAGCCTGGTCGCCAGCCAGCCGCCGTGGGCCTGCCAGGCCTCCCAGGCCTGGAGGGTCTGGAACGCCGTGAGCCAGGCGGGCAGGTCGGGCAGATCCCAGCTCTCGCGTGGGGCCCATCCCCCGACGCGTGTCTCGACCGCCGCGGCGACATCGGGCTGGGCGAGGGCGAGCAGCTCCGGTACGACGACGACCTCGCCGAAGGGACGGACGGCTGAGTCCGGCAGCAGCACGTCGCCGACCGCGGCCAGGAGGAGCGCGTCACGGGTCAGCCAGCCGACCGTGTCGAATGACGGCGCCAACGGCAGCAGGCCGGCAGTGGACACGCTGCCGTGTGTGGGCCGAAAGCCGAACAGGCCCTGATAGGCCGCGGGCACCCGGATGGAGCCGCCCGTGTCGGTGCCGAGGCCGATGGTGGCGTGGCCCAGCGAGACGGCGCTGGCCGACCCGGACGTCGATCCGCCCGAGATGCGGTGCGGGGCCTTGGGGTTCGGCGGAGTGCCGGTGTGCACGTTGGTGCCGGCGAGGCTGTAGGCGAACTCGTCAGTGCGTGCGATCCCCCGCAGGTCCGCCCCGGCGGCCAGCAGCGCCTCGACAGCCGCCGCGTGCCGGGGCTGGATCGGCGCCGCGGCCAGAAAGGCCGGGTTGCCCGCGCCGATGCGGTGACCGGCCACGGCGTACAGGTCCTTTACCGCCAACGAATGGCCGGAGAGTGGTCCTGCTCCCGTTGCGGGGATGAGCGGATCACCCACGACCCGCCAGATCCGGGTGTCCAGCGCCGGCGCCGGCTGGGCGACGTGGGCGGCGGTCACCGCCCAACCGGCCGGCGTACGCTTCCACAACTGGGTCTGCAGGCCGCGGCCGCCGTGGGCGAACTCCGTGACGGCGACGACGAGGGCATGGCTCATGTCGATCGGCTGGACGTGGACCTCCACGATCCGCCGTCGCGGTCCGCCCCCACGCGCGTGGCGGAAGGCGCTGATCCGGTCGTGACCGACCAGCAGTCCGTTCGCGTCGCCGCGCAGCGTGGTCGGCCCCGGTGCGAAAAGCCGGTCGAGGGCGTCGAGGTCGTTGTCGGTCAATGCGCTCTCGTACGCCCAGAACGCGTCCATCAGGCCATCGGGAACGGTCGCGGGAGGATGCGTCGCGGCGGCCACCTGCCCGGCCCCGTCACCGAGCGCACCGTGTTTGCGGATGCCCACGTCTCGAGATCCTACGGAACCCGTGTTTCAATCATGTTCCGTTGCAACCCGATGGCGGGAGCCGAGAGGCCGACATTCGCAGCCAGGGTGCCGAAATGCCGCTGAAACAGCCGTTTCATAGGCTGAGCAACACTCCGCCTGCGCGGGAAGGAATCAGCACCAGGCCATGCATACCGAGCCGATCCACCCACCCTCCCGGCTCCTGATGGGTCCCGGTCCGATCACCGCCGACCCCCGGGTCCTTCGCGCGATGTCGGCCCAGCTCGTCGGGCAGTTCGACCCCTCGATGAGGGCGTACATGACCGAGACGATGACGCTCTACCGCGAGGTCTTCCGCACCACCAACGAGCAGACGTTCCTCGTCGACGGCACCTCCCGTGCCGGCATCGAGGCCGCACTGGTCTCGCTGATCGAGCCCGGTGACCGAGTGCTGGTGCCGATCTTCGGCCGCTTCGGGCAACTGCTGGCCGAGATCGCCGGACGGTGTCGCGCCGAGGTGCACACGATCGAGGTTCCGTGGGGTCAGGTTTTCGAGCCGGACATGGTCGAGCAGGCGGTGCGCAGGGTCTCCCCCAAACTGCTCGCGATCGTGCAGGGCGACACGAGCACCACGATGTGTCAGCCGCTCGCCGACATCGGCCGGATCTGCCGGGACAACGACGTGCTGCTCTACTGCGATGCGACCGCCACCCTCGGTGGCAACACGTTCGAGATGGACGCCTGGGGCCTGGACATCGCGACGGCAGGTCTGCAGAAGTGCCTGGGCGGCCCGTCCGGCAGCGCACCCATCAGCATCTCCCCGCGCGCCGTCGAGGTGATCAACTCACGAAAGCACGTGGAGGCGGGCATCAGGGAGCACGACGACGGCGCCCGGGGGACGCGTATCGCCTCGAACTACTTCGACCTGGCGATGATCATGGACTACTGGGGAAGCCGGCGGCTGAACCACCACACCGAGGCCACGACCATGCTGTACGGCGCCCGCGAATGCGCGCGGCTGCTGGTCGCCGAAGGCATCGACCATACCGTTGAGCGGCATCGCCGGCACGGAGCGGCAATGCTGGCAGGTGTCCGCGGTCTCGGACTCAGCCTCTTCGGCGACGTCACCCACAAGATGTCCAACGTGGTCGCGGTCGAGATCCCCGCCGGAGTCGACGGCGACGCGGCGCGGGCCGCCATGCTGAACGACTACGGCATCGAGATCGGCACCTCCTTCGGCCCGCTCCACGGCCGGGTCTGGCGGATCGGCACGATGGGCTACAACGCTCGCAAGGATGCCGTGCTGCTCACCCTCGCCGCCCTCGAGCAGGTGCTCCGCGCCCGCGGTGTAGAAGTCACGGCCGGCGGGGGCGTCGGCGCGGCTCAGGAGGTGTACGCCGGATGACCGACGCGGAAATCCTCCTCGCCCGCTGCGCCGAACTCAACCGTTTCTCCGCCCGTCCGGACGGGCTCGAACGCGTCTACCTGTCCCGCGAGCACGCGCAGGTCAACAGCCGGGTGGCCCAGTGGATGGCGCAGGCCGGACTGCGTACCTGGCAGGACGCGGCGGGCAACCAGTGCGGACGCCGCGAGGGCCGCACACCCGACCTGCCGGCGTTGCTCCTGGGGTCTCACCTCGACACCGTGCCCGACGCCGGCAGCTACGACGGGATGCTCGGCGTCCTGATGGCCGTCGCGGTGGCCGAGCGGCTCGGTGACCGGGTAAGCGAGCTGCCCTTCGCCCTCGAAGTGATCGGCTTCGGTGACGAGGAGGGCACCCGGTTCGGAACGACGCTACTCGGAAGCCGCGCCGTCGCCGGGCGGTGGAATGAGGCCTGGTGGGACCTGCGCGACCGCGACGGCATCACACTCCACCGCGCCTTCACCGACTTCGGGCTGGACCCGACGCGAGTGGCCGACGCCGCCCGCGCACCGGAGGAGTTGGTCGGGTATCTCGAGGCCCACATCGAGCAAGGCCCCCACCTGGAGGCGGCGGACCGGTCGCTCGGCTACGTCACCACGATCGCCGCGGCGCGGCGCTTCACGTTGAGCATCCTCGGCGAGGCACGCCACGCCGGGGGTACGCCGTACCCGCGCCGGCGGGACGCCCTGGTCGGCGCCAGCGAGGCGATCACCGCCGTGGAGCACATCGCCCGCACCTGCGGCTGTCTCGCCACCGTCGGTCGGATAGCGGTCGCCCCCGGTGCGGTCAATGTGGTCCCCGGCCGCGCCGACTTCAGCCTCGACCTACGGGCCGCCACTGACGAAGACCGGGACGCCGCCTGGGACATGATCCGGGCCCGCATCCAGGACATCTGCTCCGCTCGCGGCCTGCGGTTCGAGGCGCTGGAGATACATCGGGCGGCGGCAACACCGTGCGCGACGTGGCTGCGGGCGGCGGTTGCCAGCGGCATCGCGACGACGGGCGACGCCGAGCCGCTCGGTCTGTGGAGCCCCGCCGGTCACGACGCGATGGCGATCGGGCACGTCACCGACGTGGGCATGCTGTTCGTCCGGTGCCACGACGGCATCAGCCACCATCCGTCCGAGAACGTGCGCGAAATCGACGTCGCTCGCGGCCTCGACGCCCTCGAGAACGCGGTGTTGGCCATCGCCGGCGAGAGACTGCGGCAGTGAGAATCGAGGAGCGCATCGCGCAGTACCATGCCGACCTCTCGCCCCAGGAACGCCGCGCCGCCGATACGCTGATCGAGCACCTCGACGATCTGACGGCCTACCGGGCCGCAGAACTCGCCGCCCTGGCCGGGGTATCCAAGGCCACCATGAGCCGGCTGTTCCGCAGCCTGGGCTTCGCCGACTTCGACGAGGTACGAGAACACCTCCGCGCGCTGCGGTCCGCCGGCGAGCCCCGACGGGTGCAGGTGCCGCCCAGTCTCACCGGCTACGCGGTCCAACAGGCCGACGCGATCCACAAGGCGCTTCAGCAGCCTGCGCTCACCGACGTGGTCGACCTCCTCGCCGCCGCCCGCAGGGTCACCGTCGTCGGCTGGCGCAACAGCTACCCGGTCGCCATGCATCTTCGCCAGCAACTCGCCCACGCCCGAGCGGACGTGCGGCTGGCGCCGCTGCCCGGCCAGGTCATCGGCGAGGAACTCGCCGACATCACCGCCGGAGACCTCATCGTGGTCGTGGGCTTCCGCCGCCGCCCGGCCGGGTTCGGCTCCTTCATGGCCGAGGCCGCAGCCACCCGCGCCGACCTGGTGCTGCTCGCCGATCCCACGGCCCGCGAACATGCAGCCTATTCCCGTTACTGGCTCAACTGCCCGATCTCGACCGGCCTGGCCTTCGACAGCTACGCGGCGGTGATGAGCCTGGTGAGCGTCATCGCCGACGGCGTGCTGTCGACGATCGGCTCGCCCGCCCGCAGGCGGATCTCCGGTATCAGCAGCGCTTATCGACGCCTCGACGAAGTGGAGTGACAGATTGCACCGCCGGGCGGCCGCCTCCTCCGGTACACCAATGACCACCGCCACCGTACCGGTAATACCCGCAGACGGTCCTGAGACCCGACATTGCACACAGCCGGCTGTCCGACTCCGATGATGCGTTACACGGTGGCTTCACTTGATGGGTGACGCCCCGCCGAGTGCTGGTGGAGATGAGCGTGACCGAACTGCGGTATCGGGCCGTGTTGGAGGTTCAGGTCGGGCTTGCCGTGACGGAGGTGGCCGACCGGTTCGGCGTCTCCCGGCAGGCGGTGCACCGGTGGCTGCGCTGGTATTGCCCTTGCCGAAATCCTCATCCGCGCAGGTGGGAGCTGCTGCCCGGCCCCTGAGATCTTGGCGGCTGTCGACTGGTCGGTACCGCTGCACGGGCTGTCGCTCGCTGCGCCATCAGATCACGGTGCTGCAGCGGCAACTGGGCAAGCAGAAAGTCCGGCTCGACGCGAGCAATCGGGCGTTCCCGGCGGCCCTGCTGCACCGGCTCCCGGCAGACGTGCTGCGTAGGTTACGGCTGCTGGTGCGCCCGGACACCGTCCTGCGCTGGCACCGCGACCTCGCGACCAGTGCGCCTCAATGGAGTGCGAGCTTGAGCACCACAATGGCAACGCCCAGTGTGGCTGCGATCAGCCCTGAGAGCGCGGTGCCGAGGGCCGACAGTCCGGACCTCCGAGCAGCGAGAATACCGACGGCGGCGAGGGCCCCGACCGCGACAAGAAGACCTACCGTCACCGCCACGGGAGCCGTCACGCCCAAGGCTCCCAAAGCCACGACCACGAGGAGCGGGACGAAAGTGGCCTCCACCATGGTGTAACGCTCCCGCAATCCATGCAGCAGGTCAGATGCGGTGAGGCGGCCGACCGTGGCGCGATGGGCCAGACCCCTCGCGTACTGCTCGGCGATCCAGTAGACGAGGACGGTGGTGAGAACGCTGATCACCACGGTCTCCAGAGGTTTGTCACCGGCTGCGGCCATCGTGGCCGACGAGACCACGACGCCGTAGATTCCTGAGGACAGTTGCTCGACGCTGAGCCGGCGCCTGCCGGGCAACCGCTGCCAAGCATGCCGAGCCGGCCGTGGAGTGGTCATACGTCTCCTCGTTCCGCGCCTAGTGAGATCCCCACGTCGCTCTGGACGCCAAGCGACTAGGCACGTGTTCGTCCTATGATCTCACCTCGCGCTGGGACCCGGCTCACACTGAGCCATTCCCCGTAACGGCGGGTAGCGTTCTGTGATTGGTCACGTAGCCCGGCCGTGTTCTTGGTGAAGTAGCACGAGCGCCGCTGCGGTAATGGCACCGATGCGCCACGGGCACAGGCTGACCCGGCGCAGTGCTTTGAAGGTGGTCTTGAGCAGGGAGTTCGCCCGTTCAGCTTGAGAGCGTAAGTGGGCGTGGATGAGGTTGGCGCTCTTCTGGTCGTCGGACAGTTGACCCTGGGCGGGTTTCTTGATCGGGACGCGGACTGTTCCTGCTTCGCCTTGATAACCCAGGTCGGCCAGGGCAGGCAGGTCCGGCGTGGCCAGGGCGATCACGGGCAGGATGTTGTGCTGACGGAGACACGTGGTGTCGTGCTCCCGGCCGGGACGGACGTCGGACGTCCACAGTGGCCAGCCGTCGGGGGCGGAGACGACTTGGATGTTGCCGCCATGATGGTGGTGCTTGCCCGACCACCACAGGCCTACCCCTCGGGTCGGGCCCGGTGTGGCGATCCGGTCGGTTTCGATCAGTGTGCCGTCGAGGTTGACGTGGCTGTAGCCGGCGGTCCTGACCGCCAGCAGCGCGCCGTGCAGGTTGGGCCGGCGCTCGGCGAGCACATCGACGCCTTCGTGCAGGTACCGGTATGCGGTCGAGACGCCGATAGCGTTGTCCGTCGCCAGCTGCTTGACCCGGGTGCCGTCGAGGAACCAGCGCAGCACCAGCACTGCGTGGGCGAAGCAGCCCAACGCTCGGCGGCTGGCGCGGGTACCCCGGCGCTGCCGCTCAGCGTGCAGCAGACTGGACAGGAACAGCAACGTCTCCTCGCGCACGGACAGTGCGGCGGCGTATTTGACACTGTTGGCCACGCAGAACCCCTATGAGGTTGATCTTGGAAGGAACCACCTTCGTACCGGGGTTCTGCGTTCTTGTGCTGCATGACAACGCCCTCGGCGCGTCATGGCCCTCTCATTCGCCGCTATCTCGTTCGCCCTTCTAGCGCCGGTCAGTGAGGTTGCCTGGACCGTGTCCGTTGGGATCGGCGCAGTAGCCGGACGATCCGGCCCGGGGTGCGCACGGCGATGGCGGCGGCGCCCGTGGTGCGGCGGGGGCGGCGGACCAGTTCTCCAGCGCAGTTAGGGCAGGCGGCGGTGAGCGCCTCGGTGCAGCGGGGGCAGTACGTGCACTCGTAGCTGCACACGTATGCCTCGGCGGTGGCGGGCAAGGCGCCGTTGCAGCGTTCACATTGCTGCTTCATCTTCAGCATGGTCGCGTCCTCGTCCTCAGCGTGGCCTGTGCGGTGCCAGCATGCGGGCCAGGGCGTGGCAGGCTGCGGCGGTGATCGGTAGCAGCAGGGCCGCGCCCACTACCGCAGCGTGACCATCGCGGGGCACGCCGGACGCGCGTAAGCGCCGCCACGCCCACAGCGAGAACGGGGCGGCGACCAGCGGCGCAGTCACCACACCAGGAGTGTATCCGCGGGTGACCACCGCTTGGGCGACGTGGCCGCCCGCTTGTAAGCCGAACCCGACCAGGGTGGGTTGGTAGAAGCGGCTGCGGCCACCGGTGCGAGCCCCGCTGGCTGCGGCGGCGGCCATCACGGCACCCATCGCGCCGATTGCGATGCGCGCCTGCGACGGGCTGACCCTCACCTGGTCCCAGACCCGCTCGGGCACCTGCGGGAACCGGGCCCGCAGCCGCGGCCCGGCCCGGTCCAGCCAGCCAGCCAGCCAGCCGCCCATCGTGACGAGTTCTTCACTGTCGTGGATCGCCCAGGCCGCCAGCAGTCCCCAGGTGGCCGTCGCAGTCGGTCCCCGACCCCGGTTCGATATGAAAATCTGGATGAGGGGTTCTCGATGGGCCGATGGGGGTGCCCCGCCCCCACCCCGGGGGGGGCGGGGCACCGGTCTGCGACTACTTGGTGAAGGAGAACGTGCACAGCCGGAGGTCTCCGCTGAACACGAGGTAGACGTCATGCCGGCCGGTGGCTCCGGTGACCGCGGCGGTGACGTCCCGGTAGGTGTACTTGTCTCCGGTGGACGGCACGCTCACGGTGCCGACGACCGGGCCGTTCGCGCCGTCGAGCCGGATCTGGACCGACCCGTCGCCCGCGTCGGCATTCGCCGTCCGGGCTTTGAAGCCCTTCAGTCCAGAGCCGAGGTCGGCGTCCGCGAACTTGATCCAGTCGCCGGTGGCGCCGCCGACTGCGGTGCCGGTCGCCTTGGACTCGTCGACGAGCTTGGCCCCGGAGTAGTCGTCGAATGTAATCGCCTGGGTCGTCTTCGACAGGTCCCGGGCGGGGATCTTCTCACCGTTGACCCGCAGCGTCGTCCGCTGGCGGATGTCGGCGGAGGAGGAGCCGATGAGCACGTCATAGGAGGACGACTCCACCACCCAATT
Organism: Micromonospora kangleipakensis; assembly: GCF_004217615.1. Taxonomy (NCBI): domain Bacteria; kingdom Bacillati; phylum Actinomycetota; class Actinomycetes; order Micromonosporales; family Micromonosporaceae; genus Micromonospora; species Micromonospora kangleipakensis. The sequence continues at coordinate 5,683,907 of NZ_SHLD01000001.1, forward strand.
GCCGCGGGTGACGTCCCAGTGCGCCAGGTCGGCCGCCTTCAGCCGGAGCTGCACGGACTTGGTCTGGCCCGCGCCCAAGTGCACCTTGGCGAAGGTGCGCAGCTGCTTGACCGGCTGCTTGTCGCGGGAGGTCCGCTGGTGGGTGTAGAGCTGGACCACCTCGTCTCCGGCGACCTTGCTGGTGTTGGTGACATCGACGCTCACCGTGACGGTGCCGCCGGCACCGACCTGGCCGGCCGAGAGCCGTGGCGTGCCGTACCTGAAAGTGCTGTACGACAGGCCGTACCCGAACGGGTAGAGCGGGGTGCCCTGGTAGTAGAGGTAGGTCCGGTTGGACTTGATGATGTCGTAGTCGAACATGCTCGGCAGGTCGGCGTCGGACTTGTACCAGGTTTGGGTCAGCCGCCCGGACGGGTTGACGTCGCCGAACAGCACGTCGGCCAGTGCATGCCCGGTCTCCGGCCCCGCGTGCGTGGTCCACAGGATCGCCGGAACGTTGGCCTGCTCCCAGTTGAGGGTGGTCGGGTAGCTGTTCTCCACCACCACAATCGTGTTCGGGTTGGCCTTACGCACCGCCTTGACGAGCTCCTCCTGGCCCTCCGCGAGCACCATGGTGGTCCGGTCGTGGTCCTCACGGCCGTTGATCCACGGGTTGCTGCCGACCACCACCACCGCTGTGTCGGCACCCGTCACGGCCTTGACCGCCTCATCGACACCGCTGCTGACCACCTCCTTGGAGAACTTGGTGGCGTCCGCCTTGGTGGCGAGCTGCAAGGTGCCGTCGTCGGCGACCTTCGCGTAGACGGTCGACGGATCGGCCCAGCCGTAGGCCTTCTCGTAGCCTGCGTAGCGGAGCAGGTAGTTGCCGTCGTCCTGCTTCTCCAGCTTGAAGATCTGCTGGACGAACCAGCCGTTGGGCTCAGACTGATCGTTGGCGAAGTTGGAGCCCCAGTTGTAGCGCCCGACGAACTTGCCGTTGGCGACGGCGCGTAGGGTGACGATGCCCTGGCCCCAGTCGAAGACGTCGAACTGCTCGGTGGCGCCCGCCGTGGCGGCAGTCGCCTTGAGCAGCGCACCGCCGTCACCGGTCCCCGCAGTGACGTACTTACCGGAACCGACGTCCTTGAGCGCGATGCGGTCGGCGCCCTCGCTGTCGGTCACGGTGCCGGAGGAGCCGAGCCGCTCCTTGATACCGTCCACCGGGGTGACCTTGTACGGCAGCTCCGCGGAGTACCAGTCCCGGTAGAGGACCTTGGCCAGCGGGCCGACCACGGCGACCTTCTTGGTCTTGGCCGCGTCGAGGGGCAGGATGCCGGAGTTCTTCAGCAGCACCTGTGCATCGGCGGCGGTCTGCCGGGCCAGCTTCTTGTGCGCGGTGTTGCCGATCACCGACGAGGTGATCTTGGCGTACGGGCCGCCGTCGGGGTCGAACTCGCCGAGCCGGACCCGGATGCTGAGGACGTCGCGCACCGCTGGGTCGATGTCGGCCTCGGTGAGCAGCCCCTGCGCCAGCGCGTTCTTGATCGCGTTGACCGTCCTGCTGTTGTCGCCGTTGCCGATGGTAAAGCTGTCGTTGCCGGATTTGACGACGGCGGCGAACGCCTCGGTGTCGTTGGCGTAGTACTTCTGCGACTCGCTCAGACCGCCGGGCGCGTAGGCGTCGCTAACGTGGAACAGCGGCTTCTTGGTCCACGAGCGAACCACCGTGTTCAGGTCCGCGCTGACGGTCGCGGGCCGCCCGTTGACCAGGTTGTAGGAGGTCATCACGCCGGTCGCCGCGTCGGCCGCCAGGGTCGGCCGGAACGCCTCCCGGTCGTATTCATTCAGCACGCGCTCGGGCACCTGCGAGTCGGTGGTGTCCCGGTCCAGCCCCGAGCCGGCGGGGCCGTCGTCGTTGTTGTACGCCAGATAGTGCTTGAGCGTCGGCGCGGTCAGTAGGTACTTGGGATTGCCGCCCTGCAGGCCCTTGCCATACGCGGTGGCGATCGCGCCGGTCAGCGTCGGGTCCTCGGAGTAACCCTCCTCGTTGCGGCCCCAGCGGGGGTCGCGCAGCAGGTTGGTGACCGGGGCCCACATGTTCAGGCCCCACAGCATCCGCTCATCGTTGGTGGCGTGGTAACCGCGCGCCTCGACACCGGTCGCCCGGCCGACCTGCTTGATCAGCTCCGGGTCCCACGTGCTGGCCAGCCCGATGGCCTGCGGGAACACCGTGCCCTTGGCCAGCAGTTGGTTGCCGGAGGCGTCGCTGGTCCATGCGACGCCGTGCAACGCTTCGGTGCCCGTCTTGAAGGCCTTGATGCCCAGCCTGGGGATGGCCGGCTGGTATTGGTGCAGCAGCGAGATCTTCTCATCCAGGGTCAGTCGCCCGAGGAGATCGTCGACCCGCTTGCTCAACGAGAGATCCGGGTTCTGGAAGGGGTAGCTCTCCTGGGCGTTCGCCGGGGCGGCCAGACCCAGGGCCAGCACGGCCGTGATCATGGTCGGTACCAGTGATCTGCGGAATCGGCCCGGTGAACGGGCCGCCCGATGGGTGGGTTTCATTGTGTCCTCCTCGATAGGTGAAGCACTTCACTGAAACTGTTGAGCCCATCGCCCGATATTCCTGTTGGCCTTCAGCAGTTATCTAATGCGGACGACCAATCGGCAAAGTGTGTTAACAGCGCAAGAGTCGAAGCGTTTCGATTCCGCTCAATAATGGACATTATTAGGTCCCGTTCTCCTTAAACTTCGTCGACGTGCGGGGCGGTGCTGGCGCGTTGAGTCAGGCGTGGCGGCAGCAGCGTTGCCTCCGGCACCTCATGCCCGTCCAGCTTTTCCATGAGCAGTTCGACGGCCCGTTTCCCCACCTCTTCGGCCGGGATGGCGACCGAGGTGAGCGGCAACTCGGCGTGCTCGGCCAGCTCGTCGGGGCAGATGGCGACCACCGACAGGTCGTCGGGAACCCGCCGACCGGCCCGCCGGAACGCGTCCACGATCGGTGCGACGATCGGCTCGTTGTGCACCACCACCCCGGTCAGGTCAGGGTGCTCGTCGAGCAGCGTCGCGACCATCGCACGGGCGGCGTCGGGAGTCGCCTCGCACGGGTGCAGCGTCGAGGTGAGGCCATAGCGGCGGGCCGCGGCCATGAAACCGTCGGCGGTCCGCTGCGCGAACCCGGTCTCCCGCTCGTAGACCTCGGACGGTGAACCGATTAGCCCTACGCAGCGGTGCCCGAGATCGGCCAGATGGTCGACACAGACTTCACCGGCCGCCTTGAAGTCCAGGTCTATGCAGGTGAGCCCGGCGGATTCTGCGGGGAAGCCGATGAGCACCGCGGGCCGGTCCAAGGTGCGCAGCAACGGGATGCGCGCGTCGCGCATCTGGACGTCCATCACGATGAGCGCGTCGACCAGGGAACTGCCGGCGACCCGGCGCAGCCCTTCCTCGCCCTCCTCCTGGGTGAGCAGCAGCACGTCATGATCGTGCCGACGGGCCGTGGTCACCACGGAGACCGCGAACTGCATCACAACCGGGACGTGGATACCGGAACGCAACGGGATCACCAACGCGAGCACGTTCGAGCGATTGCTCGCCAGCGCGCGGGCCCCCGCGTGCGGGCGGTAGCCCAGCTCCCGGATGCTCTCCCCCACCCGGCGCCGGGTCTCCTCTGAGATGGAACGCTTGCCGCTCAGCACATAGGAGACCGTGCTCGGCGACACGCCAGCATGGCGCGCCACGTCAGTGATCTTGACCACGAACCACCCCTATTTGAAGCGTTTCGATTAACTGAATATTAAACGGGTCACACCTCCGACACAATGGCATGGGCGGAGATGATGTCCCGATACCAGAAGGCGCTGTCCTTCCACGTGCGCCGCTGCGTCTCGTAGTCGGCATGGATGATGCCAAAACGCTTTGAGTAGCCGTACGCCCACTCGAACTTGTCGAGCAGAGACCAGGCGAAATAGCCTCGTACACCCACTCCGGCGTCGATGGACCGGCCGAGCGCCTCAAGATGGTCATGCAGATATGCGACCCGGCGACCGTCGTGCACCCGTCCCTCCGGGGTTACCCGGTCGTCGAACGCGGCGCCGTTCTCAGTGATCATCAATGGCAGCCCCGGGTGGTCGCGGTGCAGCCGCAGCAGCAACTCTTCCACCCCGGTCGCATCGATGGGCAAGCCCATCTCCGTGTAGGGCCCGGGCTGCTGGACGAACTCGACGTCGTCACACCCCACCCTCGGCGAGGCCGTGCCGTCGCCGCGCCCGTCCGCCTGCGGCAGCACCCTCGGCCAGGAGATCGAGAACCAGTAGGCGCCCAGGCCCAAGGCGCTCATCGCCTCGACGTCCTCCTGCCACCGGCGATAATGGTCGGTCGCCACGTCGCCGGTGTCACCGGCCAGCACCTTGCCTGGCGTATGACTGAACGTGTCCCAGATCGACGCGGTCCGGCCGTCCTCCTCCACCGCGCCCTCGATCTGGTACGCGGCAGTGGCCGCGCCCGACAGGAAGCCCTCCGGGAAGACCGTGTTCGTGTTCGCGCTCATGCGACCCCCCTGACGACAAGCGTGTCCTCTGCGGCCTGGACGAGTACGCCCTGTTCGTGCTCGGTGGCCATGCCCCCCTCGACGGACCCGACCGACCGTACATGGACGAGGAGGACCTGCCAGCCTGTTGCGGCGCCGGTCGCCTCGACCCGTACGACGTCGGCCTCGCGGGAGGTCATGAACGTCGCAGCGGTCTCCCCGGTCGGCGCCGGGATCTCGGTCGCGACATGGGCACCGTCGGGCAACTCGTACACACGCAGCGTGACACCGTCGGCGTAGTCGTAGTCGGGCCGGTCGTCGACCGCGCCGACCGGAAGCACCGCACCGGGTCGTACGAGCAGCGGCACGCTGTCGAAGCCATGACGTTCGCGGACCCACCGTGGCCCGGCGACCTGCTCCCCCGTGAGGTAGTGCGTCCACGTCCCCTCGGGCACGTAGTAGGAGACCTCACCGCTCTCGGAGAACACGGGTGCGACGAGCAGATCGTCGCCGAGCATGTACTGCCGCTCCAGATGCGTGCACGCCGGGTCGTCGGGGAACTCGACGACCATCGCCCGCATGATCGGCAGTCCCTCGGTGTAGGCCTGCCGCGCCGCTCCGGTGATGTACGGCATGAGCCGCAGCTTCAGCTTGGTGAACAGTCGGAGCACGTCGACGGAGTCCTCGTCGAACAGCCACGGAACCCGGTAGGAGTGGCTGCCGTGCAGCCGGCTGTGCGAGGAGAGCAGGCCGAACGTGATCCACCGCTTGAACAGGGCGGCGTCAGGGGTTCCCTCGAAGCCCCCGATGTCGTGGCTCCAGTAGCCGAAACCCGACATCCCGAGCGACAGGCCGCCGCGCAGGCTCTCACCCATCGCCTTGAAGGTGGACTCGCAGTCGCCGCCCCAGTGGACCGGGAATTGCTGGGTGCCCGCTGTGGCCGAACGCGCGAAGACGATCGCCTCGGCCTCTCCGCGGCGCTTACGGAGGAGGTCGAACACCGTCTGGTTGTAGAGGTAGGTGTAGTAGTTGTGCATCCGCTCCGGATCGGAGCCATCGAAGTACACCACGTCGGTCGGGATGCGCTCGCCGAAGTCGGTCTTGAAACAGTCGACGCCCATGTCGAGCAGCGCGTCCAGCTTCGAGGCGTACCACTCCCGGGCCTCGGGGTTGGTGAAGTCGACCACCGCCATGCCCGGCTGCCACCGGTCCCACTGCCACACGTCCCCATTGGGCCGCTTGAGCAGGTAGCCCCTGGCCTGACCGTCCGCGAACAGCGGCGAGCGTTGCGCGATATACGGGTTGATCCACAGGCTGATCTTCAGTCCCCGCTCCTTCATCCGCCTGAGCATCCCGGGCGGGTCGGGGAAGGTCCTCGGATCCCACTCGAAGTCACACCAGTTGAACTCGCGCATCCAGAAACAGTCGAAGTGGAAGACCGACAGCGGCAGATCCCGCTCGGCCATCCCGTCAATGAAGCTGGTCACCGTCGTCTCGTCGTACGACGTGGTAAACGAGGTGGACAGCCACAGGCCGTACGACCACACGGGCAGCCGCGCGGGACGCCCGGTCAGCGCGGTGTACTTGCGCAGGATCTCCTTCGGCGTCGGACCGTAGATGATGAAGTACTCCATCGACTGGCCCTCGACGCTGAACTGCACCCGCGATACCGCCTCCGAGGCGACCTCGAAGGACACATGCCCAGGGTGGTTGACGAAGATGCCGTAGCCGGCGTTGGTGAGGAAGAACGGGACGTTCTTGTATGCCTGCTCGCTGGCGGTGCCGCCATCGGCGTTCCAGACATCGACGACCTGGCCGTTCTTGACCAGCGGCCCGAAGCGTTCACCCAGCCCGTAGACGTGGTGGTCGACGCCGAGATCCAGCTGTTCCCGCACGTAGTGCTTGCCGTCGTCGGTGTCGATGACAGCCATGGCCGTCGACCCACTCGTGGTGAGCGTACGACCGTCGGCCAGGAAGTCGACGCGCCACTGGTCGCCCCGGTCGATCCGTACGGACAACTCACCCGAGGTGAGGACAGCGGCCTCGTCGTCCACCGAGATCTCCACCTCGGCGGGCCCGTCCTGCAGCTCGAACTCTGGCCGTCGCGCCTCTCCGGCAAAGTGGGTGATCCTGACACCGATGACCTCCGGCACGGGGCTCGTGCACGCGATCGTGACGACCGGACCCTCGAGCAGGTCACCTCGATGCTGGATCCGCTTGACGGGCGCGTGCACCGTCAGGGATCCGGGCCCGGTCGTCGCGTCAAGAACCTCGACCGGGTGGACGGCATGCACGCCCTCCCGCATCAGCCAGTAGCCATCGGTGAACTTCATGTACGGGGAGTACCTCTCACGCTCGAAGGGGCTGAGCTCACTTGATCGCGCCCGCTGTCAGGCCGCGGGTCAGGGTCCGCTGGAAGATCAGAAAGAAGATGACCGTCGGGATGATGCCGAGCAGTGCCGAGGCGCTCGACATCGTGGCGTCCATGAGTCGCTGGCCCTGCAGAACACCCAGGGCAACCGAGACCGTCTGGTTCTCATTCGAAGTCAGGAACACGAGCGGGATCAGGAACTCGTTCCAGGTCCAGATGAAGAAGAAGACCAGCAGCACGGCGACGGTCGGGCGGGTGACCGGGACGACGATCCGCCACAGCACCTGCCACGTGCTCGCCCCGTCCATCCGCGCCGCCTCGAGCAACGCCCGCGGGAAGGAACCGAGGACCGACGACAGGAGATAGGTCCCGAAGGCGCTCTGGATAACGGTGAAGATGATGATCACGCTAAGGCGGGTGTCGTAGAGGCCCACTTGCTTCGACAGGTAGTAAAGCGGGTAGACCAACGCCTCCTGCGGCAGCGTGTTCGCCATGAGCAACAGGACGAGAATCCATAGCCGGCCCTTGATCCGGCCGATGCCGAGGGCGTAGGCGTTCAGAACCGACAGGATCACCGCGAAGGCGGCGACAGAGCCGCTGATGATGACACTGTTGAGGAGCTTCTCGCCGAAAGCGACGCGCTCCCAGAAGTCCTTCAAGCCCTGCAGATGGATGCCATCGGGCACGGCGAGCGGACCGTTCGTTGAGTACTCCTCGGGGGTCTTCAGCGCGTTGAAGACAACGATCACGAAGGGGATCAGCATCACGAGGACGAGCACGATCAGCGCCGCCAGGACGACGTAGTTCGACGGGTCACGCCGTCGCCTCGCTCTGCTGGGCGCCTTGATTGGTGGTTCGACCGAAGTAGCGGTCACTGCTCCTCCCCCAGGTCCTTGCTCTGTACGCGCAGGAAGACGACCGTCAGCGCCACGATGATCAGGGTGAGAATGGTGGCGATCGCCGACCCATAGCCCACTTCGGTCTTGTCAAAGAAGTTCTGGAACGAGTAGTACGCCGGCACGTTCGTCGCCCCGCCGGGCCCACCCTTGGTGAGTACGTAGATGTGCCCGAAGACCTTCAGCGAGGCGATGGTGCACCACAGCAGGCACACGAAGGTCTCCGGCCGGATCTGCGGGATCGTGATGTGCCAGAACCGCCGCCACCACGACGCGCCGTCGATCTCAGCCGCCTCGTAGAGCGAGGGATCGACCCGCTGAAGACCCGACATGAAGATGACCAGCGGAAAGCCGATCTGGATCCAGACCATGACCACCATCACGCTCCATATGGCGGTCATGGGGTCACCCAGCCAGTCGTGCGCGAGTGAGTCCAGGCCGACGGCCTTGAACATCTCGTTGACGGCGCCGTTGTCCGGAGCCAGAAGCCAGCTCCACACGATGCCGACGAGCACGACGGGAAGCAGCTGCGGCAGGTAGATGCAGGCGCGCAGCACGCTGGCCGTACGCGGACCGAACTTCTTACCGATGAAGTCCGTGAGCGCCGCCGCCAGCACAAGCCCGATACACGTCGGGATGATCGCCATCGCGATGATCAGCGCCGCGTTGTTGCGGAAGGAAGCCCAGAACTCCCCGTCCGAGAACAGCGCCTTGTAGTTGTCCAGGCCCGTCCACTTGGGAGTACCGATCCCCGGCCACTCGGTGAAGCTGATGCCGATGTTCATGATGAACGGCACGCCGATGACGCCGACGAACAGCAGCAGCCCGGGGAGCAGGTAGAGCCAGTACGCCGCGCGATCACGCGATCGCCCGGTCCGGCGGGGCTTCGGTGGCGTGGGTGGCGGACGCCGCCCCGCCACCGGTGGCGACGCCGGTGTCGCGCTCGCTGGTCGTGTCATGCCGCGCCTTTCACGAGAGGGCCTTTCGCCGCCTCGCAGGGGCAGTGCGCAGGCGGGCGCACTGCTCCCACGAGGATGCTTCTCAGATCTCTAGTAGTCGGCCGTCACTTGGGCAGGCCGCTGTCGTAGGCCTTCTGCAGGTCGGTCAGGACCTTGTCGGGCGTCGCGCTGCCGTTGATGAGCTTCTGGGTCTGCGCCACGAACGTGTCGTAGAAGCCCGCCACCGGCCAGTCCGGGTAGTACGCCAGGGCGTTCTTACCGGTGAGGGTGGTGAAGTTCTTGATCAGTTCCTTGCTCTTGGCATCGGTGACGTCCGCCTCATCGGCGGCCACCGGCACGCCGCCGTTGTTGCCGAGCGTGTTCTGGATGCCCTTCTTCATCGTGATGTCGATGAAGTCGTAGGCCAGGTCCTTGTTCTTGGAACCCTGCGGAACCACCCAGAGGTTGCCGCTCGAGCCGAGGGTCAGGTTGGTGTCGGGCCACAGGAAGGTGCCCCACTCGAAGTTCTTGATCTCCTTCTGGAACCGGCCGTACCACCAGCTGCCGGAGAACATCATCGGAAACTTGCCGGAGATGAACGTGGTCCCCGCGTCCTCGGCCTTGATGCTCACCGAGTTCTTGGCGATGTAGCCCTTCTTCACCCAGTCGGCGAAGGTGGTCGCGCCGTAGGTCCAGGCTGCGTCGTGGAAGTCGACCTTGCCGGTGTAGCGCTCGAAGTTGTCGACCCAGGTCTGGTCGGCCTTGGTCAGCGCGAGCTGGTAGAGGTACTGCTGCGCCATATACTCCGCGCCCGCGTTGCTGAGCGGGGTGATCCCCTTCTTGGCGAAGGTGTCGAGCGCCGTGACGAACTCGTCGAAGGTGGTGGGGACCTTGACGTTGTTCTTCTCGAACATGTCCTTGTTGTAGTAGACCTGCAGGTACTCGGCGTAGTTCGGGATGCCGAACCACTTGTCACCGCCCATGACGCCCTTCGCGTCGTACTTGGCGGTGGTCTGAATGGTCGGGCCGAGCAGCTTGTCCCAGCCTCGCTTAGTCACCTGCGGCGTCAGGTCCGTGAGCAGCCCCTGCTTGGCCAGCAGGCCCGCGGTGGCGTTGCCCTTGTTGTACTCCATGATGTCTGGAGCATCCTTGGAGTTGAGGACCATGGGCGCCGTCTTCTGGATCTGCTCGAAGCCCTTCTCCTCGAACTTGACCTTCACGCCGGGGTGCGAGGCCTCGAACTCCTTGATGGCCTGGTTCCACGCCACGCCCATCGCGCTGTCGGGGCCCTCGTAGTGCCAGAGCTTGAGCTCCTTGGCAGAGCCGCTCGAGCCGTCGTCACCGCCGCCGCAGGCGGTCAACGCCAGGCTTCCCGCGGCGAGCGCCGCCAGCAGCGCCGCACGCCTACTTCTCTTGAACATCGGGTTCCTCCAAGGGGGTCTGAAGTCTCACGTCAGGTCGCGCCCGAGAGCCTGCGGGCACCTGTGGTTCCCCCGAGCCGGCCGCCCGTACCCGGAGGCATAGGGGTGTGTCGCTGACATCGCACTCCCTCCCCTGGGTATGGATCGGGCGTGCCGTCGAACCGCATCGTCGAACCGCTTCGATTCGCCAAATGTTAAGCCTCTGTGATGCCGGACACAATGGGGTCACCCGCAAGTGATTGCCCGAAAGCCCATCGAAATCGGCACTGACCTGCGGAAACATAATGTGGGAACGCTTCCACAAAGGATCTTGCCGACGGTCCGGCTCCCAACTCGGTCGACCGATGGGTTTTCACGATGCGAGTGGTCCGTACACGTGACAGCACCACAACAGCGACGTCCCGAGCCGGGGGCGCGGGAAGGAGGAAACGACGGCATCACCCAGCTTGGACAGCATGTTGCTCGCCAGCACCGACCCCGAGCGGCTGCGTGCCTGGTACACCGCGGCGCTGGAGCCCGAGATCGACATCGGCGCTGAGAGATGGCATGAGGGTGAGGGACCACGTCGTCAGGACGTGACCGATGGGGAGCACAGTCGGCAGCGCCAGCGTGATGGCTCCGATGGCCCGCAGTGCCAGCAGGTCGGCGCCTCGGTCGTCGCTCTCCACGCGCACGGGCGTCGGCTTCGCCTCTCGAACGTCGTTCGCCCGCATTGAGGCCATGACCTCGCGCGCCTCATCTCGACTGTCCCGCAGCGCCATGGTCGCCAGGTGGCGAGGGCCCAGATCACGGACGAACTCGTCGATCTTGCTCTCGAGCTGCATGATCTCTGCCGCCACCCGCTCGAGGCTCGCCGAGGTCGCCGTCCTCAAGGGTCGCTTCCGGTTGGACCGCTGCCGTCTCAACCCGACGACGCCGGTGACCATCGTCAGACGATGAAGGCCGCCAACACAGCAAGTACCCATCCACGTCCAGACAGGTGAATGGTGTTGGTCAACCGTAGTAGCAAATCCGCGAAAGCTCCCCATTGTCAGAAAGAAGCGCCACGGAACCCTGCGAGTCTCCCGCCGGTGCGACCTGGCGGCGCAACACCGCGACCTGATGACGCAACACCAGGACTTCGATGTCCTTCGACCGCTCGCCGCGTAAGCACTGCACCACCAGCCGCAGGATCTGACACAGGATCAGGTAGCCGAAGGACAGGAACATGCCCGCCACGATGCCCGGGGACGGTTGATCCGCCCCGCACAAAACCGCACTTCAGGGACCAGAATCAGGTTTCCGAGCGGTACAGGTTTCGATGCGCATGGCGCGGCCGTCTTTGAGGTATTGCTTGATGCGGGAGTGCCGCGATCTACCCCGCGTGCTCGACCAGCTGATGCCGTCCGCGTGGCACCACGTCGAGCAGTACGCGAACAATCCGATCGAGGCTGATCACAGCCAGCTCAAACAGCGGTTGAGACCGATGCGCGGGCTACGAACGGACAAGACAGCACAGGTAATCATCGCCGGACACGCGTTCATGATGAACCTCCGACGCGGACACTACGAACTCGCCGTCGACACCCCGCCCGCTCTGCGGGTCGCCGCTGCGTTCGCCGAACTCGCCCACGCGATCTGACCGCGGACCCGGCACGGGTTCAACACGTCCGCCGATCCGATAACGCAACGGCGCCCCCGACTGTTGTGGTCATCGTCGGTTCTGCCGGTTGCGTCGTCCGAGAGCGACGGCCAGATCGTAGGCGTGCTGGCTGGGACCGAGGTAGGCGACGCCTTTGCCGACGATCTCGAATGCGGTGCCGTGCGACGGTGTGGCGATCGGGACGGGAAGGCCGCCCTGCACGGTGACGCCCCGGTCGAAGCCCATGAGCTTCATCGCGATCTGGCCCTGGTCGTGGTACATGGTCACCACACCGTCGAAGTCGCCGTTCTTGGCCTTGATGAAGACCGTGTCGCACGGATAGGGCCCGGTCGCTTCGATCCCCTGTGCCCGTGCGGCCTCGATCCCGGGGGTGATGTGCTCGATCTCCTCGCGGCCGAACTTGCCGTTCTCGCCGGCGTGCGGGTTGAGGGCGCAGACGGCGAGGCGGGGTGCGGGGATCCCTGATCCCTTGAGCACGTCGTCGAGGAGGCGGATGGCGGCGAGGACGGAGTCGGCGTTGATCCGCGCTGCGACGTCCTTGAGCGGGACGTGTGAGGTTACCCGGGAGGTGACCAGTCCGGGTATGAAGTTGAGCTCGGAGGTGGTGCCCTGGTAGCCCAGGTTCTTGGCGAACCAGCGGAGTTCGTCCTCCTCGTGCATGCCGGCCAGATGCAGCGAGGCCTTGTTCAGCGGCGTGAACATGATCGCGTCGACCACGCCGGAGCGGTAGAGGTTGAGCGCCTTGAGCAGGTCGGCCATGACGCGTTCGCCGGCGGCCTTGCTGACGGTCCTGAGTTGCACGGGCGGACCGGACAGGCCGCTGCCGACGAGGACGGCGTGGCCTGGAATCGGTTCGTCGGCCACCGGAACGTCGACACCGAGCTCGGCGGCGACCGCCTTGAGTTCGGTGGCGTCGGTCAGGACGTAGACCTCGGCCTTGTGCAGGTTTTCGGGCGTGGCGAGGAGCCGGGCGGCAAGTTCAGGCCCGATGCCGGCGGGATCCCCCATGGTCAGGGCGATCCGGGGTAGAACCTCGGCGGCGGTGTGGGGCATTGCGAGTCCTCTCTCGGGGTGTCCGGAGCCGAACAGCACCCTGTTTCCTATAGGATCTACTGCCCCGTCATGGCGCGTCAAGAAGCTTCTCCCGCTGCCCGGATCGGTCAGCTCTCGGCGAGCGAGCGTGCGCGTACGCCCATGAGGTGGGCCCGCATGGCGTTCTCTGCCCGGTCGTTGTCCCCCGAAGCGATCGCCTCGAGGATGTCGCCGTGCTCGGCCACGGCCTGGTCCACGTCCGTGAGGCCGTGACCGAGTGACTGCCGCAGTCGATGCACCTGCGGCGAGAGGAACTCCGCCAACTGCAGTAGGTACTGGTTGCCGCAGTGGTTGAGGATCACCCGATGGAACGCCCAGTCCGCGGTGTAGTACCGGCGGATGACCGACCAGCTCTGCTCGTCGTTTCCGGCCCGTACGCGCTTGACGTAGTCGGCCGCGAGCACGTGGTCGGAGTGCGCGGCCTTCAGCTCCAGCAGCGCCGCGCCGGTTATTGGTACCGCGCCACGCACGGCGGCGATCTCGAGGATGGTGCGCGCGTCGACGAGCTCGGACATGCGCTCCGCCGACAGCGGCGGAGCCACCCGGTAGCCCTTGAGGGCGGCCCGGGTGACCAGGCCCGTGTGCTCCAGCTGCACCATCGCCTCTCGCACCGGCGTGGGTGAGACGCCAAGCTGCCGGGCGAGGGCGTCGATGCTCAGGGAGGCGCCCGGTTTGACCCGGCCCTCTAGGAGAAGTTCGAGGATCGCGTCGTAGACGCCATCTCGCAGGGCGCGCCGCTCGACGGGCCGACTCTGGTCCGGCCCGAGCTGGGCGCCATCGGAAGTCATCGACGTTGTCATGGTGGTTGAGATCCTACCGTCCGAATCTCTGGACATAGCCCGCACGATCGTGGATCCTACAGGATCTATCGGCAACGATACGGAAACCACGCAGCAACCGCGTGGCAACGACCCGGCACCCGCGATCGGAGACAACGCATGGTTTGGACGGCGGAGCAGTGGCCCATCGGCGCTGCCCTGATCCAGTTCCCAGGGCGTACCGGCGATGGCACCAACGTCGCGGACGCCGGCCCGATCGAATGGGCCAGGGTCTTCGCCGAGGTCACCGCCTGCGGGTTCGACCACGTCGACCTCACCGACACCTGGCTGCGTCCCGGCGACCTCACCGACGGCCAACGCGAGGACCTGGTCCGCACGCTCAAGGACGCAGACCTCGGGGTGAGCGCGATCTCGGTCGTCCGGCGCAGCATCCTTGACCCGGAGCACGGCGAAACCAATGTCGACTACGCGCTGCGTACGGTCGAAGCCGCGGCGGGCATCGGCACGGGAGTGGTCTGCCTGGGGCTGCATCGGCCCCTGACCGCGTGGCAGCGGGATGCGGAGTGGTTCTGGACCCAGCCCGGGGCCGACCAGGAGCGCGACGAGGCCAGCTTCGACCGTGCCGTCGAGCGCTTCTCCCGCATCGGGCGGCACGCGGCAGGTTTCGGCATCCAGCTCTCGCTCGAGATCTACGAGGACACCCTGCTGGGCACGGCGGACGATGCCGTCGCGCTGGTCCGCGCCATCGATCTGCCGAACGTCGGCCTGAACCCGGACATCGGCAACCTCATCCGGCTGCACCGGCCCATCGAGGACTGGGAAGAGATGCACCTGAAGACCCTCCCCTACGCCAACTACTGGCACATCAAGAACTACTACCGCGACCATGACCCGGCGACCGGCGCGTACTTCACGGTCCCCGCCCCCGCCGAGTCGGGCCTCATCAGCTACCGGCGCGCCATCGAGATCGCCCTGCAGGCGGGGTTCCAGGGCCCCATCTGCGTGGAGCACTACGGGGGCGACGGGCTGAGCGTGTCGGCCCGTAACCGTGACTACCTGCGGGGCATCCTTCGGGCGAAGCTCGGAGCCCGGCGATGACCCGCCTGGTCAACGCGGCCCCGAACTTCGCCGGGGAGGCGCTCGAAGGATTCGTCGCCGCGCACAGCGGTCACGTCCTCCCCGTGCACGGCGGGGTGGTACGCGCCTCGGCTACCCCGGCGGGCCAGGTCGCCGTCGTGCTGGGTGGCGGTTCCGGCCACTATCCCGCCTTCGCCGGCTGGGTCGGTCCCGGCTTCGCGCACGGTGCCGTCTGCGGCAACACCTTCGCGTCGCCGGCGGCGAGTCAGGTGTACTCGGTGGCCCGGGCCGCCGATGCCGGCGGCGGCGTCGTCCTCGGCTTCGGCAACTACGCCGGCGACGTCCTGCACTTCGGGCAGGCCGCGGAACGGCTGCGCGCCGAGGGCGTCGACGTCCGTACGCTCGCCGTGACGGATGACATCGCCTCGGCGCCGCGGCAGAAACGCGACCAACGCCGGGGTGTAGCGGGTGACCTCATCGTTTTCAAGGTCGCTTGCGCCGCGGCGGAGGAGGGGTTGGACCTGGATGCGGTGGAGGCGATCGGCCGCCGCGCCAACGACGCCACCTTCTCGTTCGGGGTCGCCTTCGACGGTTGCAGCCTTCCCGGTGCGGGGCGTGCGCTCTTCACGGTCGAACCGGGGCAGATGGCGATCGGGTTGGGCATCCACGGCGAACCGGGGATCGGCGAGCAGCCACTTCTCGGCGCCGACGAGCTGGCGGATCTGCTGGCCGGCGAGATCCTCGACGAGGCCGGAACCAGCCAGCCGGACGGCCGCGTGGCGGTGCTGGTCAACGGGCTCGGATCGGTCAAGTACGAGGAGCTGTTCATCGTCTACCGGCGGGTCGCCCATCGACTCGCGAAGGCCGGCCTGACCGTGGTCCGGCCGACGGTCGGAGAGCAGGTCACCAGCCTGAACATGTCCGGCCTTTCGCTGACCGTCACCTTCCTCGACGACGACCTCGAAAGGTACTGGACTGCCCCGGCGGACACCCCCGCCTTCCACCGCGGCCCGGTCGTCTACGAGCAGCCCCGCCGGATCCTCGCGGCCGCCCCGGCTGGACGGCGCATTCAGCCGGGTTCACCCGCCTCGCGCGCCTGTGCCGCCTGGGTCGCGGGCGCCCTGGCCCATGTCCGGGATGTCGTGGCCCAGCACGAGGCCCGCCTCGGCGAGATCGACGCGGTGGCCGGCGACGGAGACCACGGCATGGGTATGGCGCGCGGCAGTGCGGCCGCGGCGCAGGCGGCGGCGGAGGCGGTCAGCGCACGGGCGGGTGTGCGGGGGCTGCTGGTGCACGCCGCCGAGGCCTGGTCCGAACGGGCCGGCGGCACCTCCGGCGCCCTGTGGGGTGCCGGCCTCACCGCCGCCGCCCGCGCTCTGGACGACGAGAACATCCCGACGCCGGACGACATCGTCCGGGCCAGCAGAGCGGCCGTCGACACCGTCGTGCGGCTCGGCGGCGCCAAGCCCGGCGACAAGACGCTGGTCGACGCGGCCATGCCGTTCGTAGAGGTGCTCCAGGCCCGGACCGCGGCGGGAACACCCTTGGCCGCCGCGTGGTCGGCCGCCGCGGAGGCGGCGACGGAGGCGGCCGAGGCCACCGCCGGCGTCCCCGCGCGTCTCGGCCGCGCGCGCACCCACGGGGACCGCAGCATCGGCACGCCCGACGCGGGGGCGGTGTCCTTCGCCCTGATCGTCAGCGCTCTTGGCATCCACTTCCCCACCGACCAGTCCCGGGAGCAGTCATGACTCTTCGGATCGTCGTCGGCGCCGATAGCGCCGGCTTCAGCTACAAGGAGGCACTCAAGGCCGACCTGGCCCACAACCCGCGGGTGCGCGAGGTCGTCGACGTGGGCGTCGCCTCGGGCGAGGACACCGCTTACCCGCACGTGGCGGTGGCCGCCGCGCGGCTGATCGCCGAGGGAGCGGCCGACCGCGCCCTGCTCGTGTGCGGCACCGGACTGGGTGTGGCCATCGCCGCGAACAAGGTGCCCGGAGTCCGGGCCGTCACGGCGCACGATTCGTTCTCGGTCGAACGAGCGATCCTGTCCAACAATGCTCAGGTACTGACCTTCGGCCAACGCGTCATCGGGCTTGAGTTGGCCCGCCGCCTCGCCCGGGAGTGGCTCACCTACTCCTTCGACCCCGCCTCCGCCTCCGCGGCCAAGGTCGCGGCCATCTGCTCGTACGAGGGTGACTGACCGTGGTCCTGTGGATCGGCACCAGCTGGAAGATGACCAAGACGCAGACCGAGGCCATCGCGTTCGCCAGTCGGCTCCGGATCGGGGCGGCAGCCGGCGGATGGCCCCGTGTGCAGCCGTTCGTCGTTCCGCCGGCGACCGCGATCTCCGTGGTCCGCGACGCGTTGGGGCCGGATTCCCCGTTCGTCGTCGGCGCTCAGAACGCCCACTGGGAGGACGTCGGCGCGTGGACCGGCGAGGTGTCGGTGCCGCAGGTCGCCGATGCGGGCGCGACACTCGTCGAGATCGGGCACTCGGAACGGCGCGAGCACTTCGGCGAGACCGACCGGACCGTCAACTGGAAGGTACGGGCGGTTCTTCGCCACGGCCTGACTGCGCTGGTCTGTGTGGGCGAGCCCGCCGAGGTGCGGGCGGCCGGAGGCGCGCGTGAGCACGTGCTCTCGCAGGTCGCCGCCGCCCTGGACGGGGTGCCCGGCGGATCCCGCGTCCTGCTCGCCTACGAACCCGTCTGGGCGATCGGAGAGAAGGGCCGGGAACCCGCCATCGACGAGATCGCAGAAGTCACCCAGGCCCTTGACGCGGAGTACGGCGGCGTGATGACCGCCCTGCTGTACGGGGGGTCGGTTAGCACGGCGAACGCGCGGGACCTGCTGCACACCCCCGGCGTCACTGGGCTGTTTGTCGGGCGCAGCGCCTGGGACGTCAACGGATACCTGCACCTGCTACGCATCGCGGCGGACGTGGCCCAGGAGGCCGGCGAGGTAGCGGCGGCGACCGTTCCGCGCTGACCCGCGCCGGGACCGTCGCCGCGGCACCCCATTCGTCCACGAACACCAGGCTCAACCACCACCTCCACCACCACCACCACCACCACCACCACCACCACCACCACCACCACCACCAACGAAAGGGTCGTCATGAAGCGCAACAATGTGCTGCTCACCGCGGTCGCGGCCGCGTCGGTCCTCCTCTTGACAGCCTGCGGCGCCGCCAACGGGAAGACGTCGGCCGGCGGCGACGCGGAAACCTTCAAGCCCAAGGGCAACGTCACCATGGTCGTCCCGTTCGGCGCGGGCGGCGGCAGCGACATGTCCGGCCGGTCCATCGCGGCGGGTCTGGAGGCAGTCGCCCCCGGCCTGAAAATCAACACGGAGAACCGCGACGGCGGCTCGGGCGCGGTCGGCTACTCGTACTTCCTGAGCAAGACCGGTAACCCGAACTATCTGCTGCCCAGCGAGACCGCGCTGCTGGCCCTGCCGCTCAACACCAAGGTGGGCTTCGACTACACCAAGTTCACCCCGATCATGAAGGTCGGTGACGACTTCACCCTCGCCGTCGTACCGACCGGCTCGCCGTGGAAGACGTGCGCGGATGCCGTGAACGCCAGCAAGGCCGGGCGCGTCATCGCGGGCGTCTCCGGTGCGACCAGCCTGGACAACGTGGTCTTCACGCTGACCGAGCAGGCCACCGGCGCGAAGTTCGACCGGGTCCCGTTCGAGTCGGGCGAGGAACTGCTCGCGGCGCTGCTGGGCAACCAGATCCAGGTCGCGTCCCTCAACCCCGGGGAGGTCGTCGAGCAGCTCAAGGCCGGGAAGCTCAAGGCGCTCTGCGCGTTCGCGGAGAAGCGGTACGAGTACCCCGAGCTGAAGGACATCCCGACGGCGAAGGAGCAAGGGGTCGACGTCGCGTACGCCCAGTTCCGTGGCCTGATCGCTCCGGGCGGGATCAGCGACGGCGCCAGGACGTTCTGGATCGACGCGAGTAAGAAGTTCGTCGAGTCCGACAAGGCGAAGCAGTACATCGCCAGCAACTACCTGCAGCCCAACGCCCTGTTCGGTGACGACTTCACCACATACCTGAACGAGAACAACGACATGCTCAGCAAGGCCCTGGGCAAGTGAGCACGCTGGTCCGAATCCGCGACAACGGCGAGGCGACCGTGTACGCCGTGCTCGCCCTGGTCGGCCTCGCCGCCGCGGTGTCCGGCGCCTTCTACGGCGTGTTCGTCGACGGCGGCCGCGTCGGTCCCGGCTTCCTGCCGCTCGTCGCTGGCGGCCTGACGGCGGTCCTCTGCGGCTGGCTCGCCCTGCGATGCGTGCACGGCGAGCGCAGCCATCCTCCGGGCGGGCCTGCGGAGGGCGTCGAGCCGCACCTTGTCGAGGACATCGACCCGGTGGACATCGACTCGGTGGACAACGGTACGGACGACGACGTCGACATCAGCGGGCGCACCAGGCGGGAGCGGATCCACAACCTCTGGAAGGTCTTCGGGCTGACCCTCGGTGCGATCCCGCTCGTGCAGGTGGTGGGTTTCCTCGCCGCGTTCGGTGCCCTGGTATTCGTGATCTCCACCTGGATCGAACGACAGCCGCTGCTGAAATCAGCCGTGATCGCGGCGGCCGCCACCGGCCTGATCTACGGCGTGTTCGGGCTGTTCCTCGAGATCCCCCTGCCCGGTGGGCTGCTCGGGCTGGGAACGGAAGGCTGAGCGGTGATCGACAACGTCATTCTCGGGTTTCAGACCGCGCTGACGCCCCAGAACCTGCTCTGGTGCTTCGTCGGGGTCCTCGCGGGCACAGTGATCGGGTTGCTGCCGGGGCTGGGCTCCACCACCGGCGTGGCGGTGCTCCTGCCGCTGACCCTGGACTTCGAGCCGGTGACCGCCCTCATCATGCTCGCCGGCATCTACTACGGGGCCCAGTACGGCGGGACCATCACCTCGGTGCTCATCTCCACCCCCGGCGAGGCGTCGAGCGTCGTGACAACCCTCGACGGCTATCAGATGGCCAGGCGTGGGAGGGCCGGCGCGGCGCTGTCCATCGCCGCCATCGGGTCCTTCGTGGCCGCCATCTTCTCCCTGGTCCTGCTGATGGTGCTCGCCCCGCCGTTCGCGAACTTCGCGCTGAAGTTCGGCCCCGTCGAGAACCTGTCGATCATGATCCTCGGCCTGGCGACCATCGTCAGCTTCTCCGGCGAGTCCCGGATCCGCGGCTTCGCGATGGCCTCGGCCGGGCTGCTGCTGGCGACCGTCGGCATGGACGCCGCAACCGGCACGGCACGGTTCACCTTCGACAACGTCAACCTACTCAGCGGGGTGCCGTTCGTCGAAGTCATGATCGGGCTGTTCGCCGTCGGCGAGGTCATGTACCAGATCCGAGTCGGTGCGGCCGCGCCGATCCGGACCCGCTTCCGGGAACTGCTCATCACCAGGAGCGAACTGCGGCGCAGTATCGGCCCGATCGGGCGCGGCAGCGTCCTGGGGTTCCTCCTCGGCTGCCTGCCCGGCTCCGGTTCAACCCTCGCCTCCTTCATCGCCTACGGCGTCGAGAAGCGGGTCTCCCGGAACCGAAGCCAGCTCGGTCAGGGAGCCATCGAAGGTGTGGCCTCGCCGGAGAGCGCCAACAACGCGGCGGCCAACGCGAACTTCGTGCCGACGCTCACCCTCGGCATCCCGGGCGGCGGTACGACGGCCGTCCTGCTGGGTGCGTTCACCATGTACGGCCTACAGCCCGGCCCGCTGCTCTTCCAGAGCCAGCCGACGCTGGTGTGGGGGCTGCTGGTCTCCTTCTTCATCGGCAACGTGATGCTCCTGGTGCTCAACCTGCCGATGGCCCCGATCTTCGCCCAGATGCTGCGAATCCCGTACGCGTACCTCTACCCGATCATCTTGTTCACGAGCTTCGTCGGGGCGTACTCGATCGACAACAACATGTTCAGTGTCTGGATCGTCTTCGTCGCGGGCGTCGCCGGATACTTCATGAAGCTCTACGACCTGCCGATGGCACCCCTCGTCCTCGGCCTGGTCATCGGGCCCCTCTTCGAGAAGGCGCTCACCCAGACCTCCGCCCTCGGTGACGGTGACCTGCTGATCGTCCTCTCACACCCCATCGCCCTCGTCGTGCTGGCCCTCGCCGTCCTGCTCGCGGCCGGCCCGTCGCTGGTGAGGTTGCTACCGCGCAACACACCGGCCAGGGATCGCGAGCCCGCCGGCGTCTGACGTACCGTCCCGGGATCGCCAGGCAGCGATCCCGGGACGTACGCCGGGGAGACGTGACCGGGGCCATTGGCTGTCTGATGTGAGCATGCCGGCGATGGCGGTGAGGGTGCGTCAGTTTTGGCCGTGCCGCTCATGCCGAGGCGGTCCGAAATCCGGCGATCTGGTGGACCTGGAACGGCGTGGCAGGCCCGGGCCGGGTGTCCTCACCCAGCACGGTCAGGTAATCCACCAGCACCACCCGAGCCCGCGGCGCCCGAGCCGGGGCCGCCTCCACCACCCGCACCAGCCCCGATGTCACCCGCTCCACGTCGGGTCCGTGGCCGCCGTACAGCGTCACGGCCCAGCAGCGCCCCGACCGGACGCGTCAGCAACCATCCCCGCAACCAGCCCGCCACCGCCGCACGCAACATCCCGCCCTCATAACGCAGGTTATTGCCGTCAGCTGTGACAGTGACCAGGTCGGCATCGGCCGGAGTCCCGTCGGCCTGCGGCGCGAACCGCTTGCCCAGGTTCAGTGGGCGCCGGCTGGCGAGGGTGGAGTGGGCGGCTGGCCGGTGTCGGCCGGCTAGGGCATGGCGCCTTCCGCGCGCTCTCCGGCCTTCCGCGTAACCGCCTGGCGCACCATCTGGTACGCCTCCCCACGCTCGATCCCGGAGGCCCTGAGCAGATCACTAGCCGTCGTCCGGACCTGCGCCACCACCACGCTGCCAGAGAAGCCGACCCCGTCGGCGTACGCTTGACCGGCGTCGGCGACGGCGTTCAGCGCGCATTCCCGGCACCCCGCCGGATCCGCACCGCGGCCGAGTTCTTGGAGCAATCGCCGGATCGACTCGGCGAGTTCACGTACCGCCGACGGGAGCGACGCGGGGGTCGGCTCCTCGTCCTCGATCAGGGTGACCGCCCGGCGCACCAATGTCCCGCTGTTGGCTACGGCGTGGTCGAGGTATTCGGCGCTCTCCACATACTGGGTTAGCGCGCCCCGGCGGCGCCACCGGACCGGAGAGAGGGTGGCGGTCTCCCGCCCACCCTCCAGCGCCTTCTCCAGCTCCCCCATGAACGTCTCCACCTCATGTAGCCGGTCCAGGGTCCGTTGAGCGCATCCGGCGTCCCGCTTCTCGAGCGCTTCCGCGGTCTGCGTCAACTCGTCCGCCAGCCGGTTAAGCGCCGGGCGGGCCGCCCGGTTCACCACCCGCAACGGGTTGAACGGCAGCAGCACCGTCGAGACGAGCAGCGCGGTGGCACCGCCGATCACCGCCTCGATGACCCGGAATTGAATGTTGCCCTCGGTCCCCCCGAGCGTCGCGAGCAGGATGCCGGTGGCAGCGGCGTTGCTCACCACGGAGGGGCTGCCACCGACGAAAATGGCAATGCCCATCGACAGGATGACGATCAGTCCGACCTGCCACGACCCTTTGCCGATAAGAATGATCAGACCGTCGCCGATCCCGATGCCCAGCACGGTCCCCGCGATGAGTTCGACCGTGCGGCGAAACCGCTGGCCGATCGAGGAGAAGAGGGTACTCAGCGCGGCGATCGGGGCGAAGACCGGCTGGCTCACCTGCAACAACTCGGCCGCGATGAACCACGACAGGGTGGCAGCGAGCCCCACCTGCAGGATTACCGTGAAGCTGAATCGCACCCGGTGCCACCGGTCGCGAATCGTCGGCCGCGCCCGCTGGCGCACCTGCCGCAGAGCTTCACCGACCCGCTCCGGCCAGGCGGCGATGGCCACCCCATCAATGTCCACCCTGCGTGGCTTGTCCCGCTTGCCGGCCATGGCGGGGACTACCCGCCCGAAACGCGGCTGAATCATGGCTTGTGGTCCGAGTGCCCGAGGCAAACTCCAAGCACGTGCGGCAATTGATGCAGCGGTGACGGGTGACGGCGCTGGCGGCCGGAGCGACAGACCAGGCCGCCGTGGACGAGGCTGGCGCAGAACAACTCCGGCGATGGCGGGAGCCGCACCGGCACTACTGGACCACTGCGCACCTAACCGCCGTGCTGTCCATCATCGATGCCGAGGCGGCCTGGGCGGCCGCCCCCGACCTGGTCCGGCTCACCGCCTGGTTCCATCCGATCTACGATCCAACCGCCTCGAGCCGCCCGTCTGACATGGTCTGGATCGTCACCGCCCACGTTCCCAGGACCGCGCACAAAACCGCACGTCACAGCCACCGAACCGAATTTACGAGCCCTACAGGCTCACCGTCGACACCACCGAAAAGAACGCCCTCACCAGCTGGGCCAACAATTGCCCCAACGTCACCATCACCGTCGTCCGCGCCTTCTAGCGATGACGAGTGAGGGCGGTGCGGCCGTCTACATGCCGCGCCGCCCTCACCTCGCCGGTGAATCGCCCATCACCAGTCCGCTCGGCTGCTGCTACCCGCTCGCTCCGCAGTCCCGAGTTGGTTTCCAGCGCCCTCGACCGTCACGCCGCTCGGCTCGCTAGCCCCCTCCCTGCCCCACAGCCAGCGCAGCACCAGCGTCGGCTGCCGCTCGCAGTCAGGTCGGCGACGGCGCCGCGCTCTACCGTTTGGGTGATGGAGCTGGCGATGACGGCGACGGCGACGGCGAGGGACCCTCGGTCGAGTTGCTTGCCGCCCATGCGGACCCAACCATCCACGCGGAGGCCACGGCAAGGATCACGATAGCCGCCCGCACGGCCGCCCAAAACGCCTTCAGCAGCTCGGGCACGAGCGCCTTGGTCTTCTTGTAGTCCGCCCAGGCCCGGTGAGCGACCTGGTAAGCCCGGCCGGCCAGAAACCCGATCGCAACACTGATGATGACTAGAACGGCCAAGCTCGTGGTCATCCACACACGTTGCCTGACGCATTGCTGCTAGTCACTGGGCCGAAACAGCAGCAGCGGTGACGGGTTGCCGACACCTGCGGGGAACGACAGCACGCTGCCCCGGCGCGCCGCATCGTCGAGTCCATCCAAGCGCAGCTCGTCGGATTTCTGCTATCCGAAAGGCGACGCGCGGTGGACGTGGTGGACTTGCTGTCTGACAGCGGCGCGCCACCGCTCCAAACGGCGCTATCGTGAGCTGCATGGCGGGGGCCATGACCAGTTTCGTGACGGCGGGCGCTTTCGCGGCTGTCCTGGCGGTCGGTCTCCTGCTGCTGATTCGCCGGCCCGCGGCCGCCAAACGGCTCGTCCGCCTGGCTGGTCTGGTGATCACCGTGCTGGTCGCCGCCGTTCTCACCCCATGGACCGTGCAGGATTCTGGGCCAGCGGCAAGCTACCTACTCGGTGTGCCAGTCCTCGCGGCGACGGCTCCAGTGCTGGCCAGGCGTTCCGACCGGCTGGCCGGGATTGCCGACATCGTCGCCGCGGTCGTCATCTGCGGCTGGGGCGTGTTGCTGGCACTCGGCATCGGGGTGGCGTTCCTGCCTGTGGTGCCGCTCTACGTGGCGAGCGCCACCCGGAGCTTCACGCCGCGCATGTCAACCTCCAACTGACCGTTGCGGTACTTGTCGTGGTCGTAGGCGCCGGGGAAGTGCCCGGCCCGGAGGAGGATCCGGGCGCCGGGGGCGGCGGGCCGGCGACCTTGCGGTCGGCGGTGACGGCCGCCGCCGCGCTGTTCACGACGGCGGCGATGGCTTCGGCCCATTCGGCGGCGGACTCGGGCGCGCGGGGCACGGCAACGTGCTCTACCTCGGCGTCGCTGCCTGGCCATGTCTCGGGCTTGTCTGCTGCTGAGGTTGCGGCGGTCGTCGGTGCGGCACCCACCATCTGCACGACGACCGACACGCCACCAGGCGGCGCCGGGTCGATGGCCAGGCCTACCGGCTTCGGGCCGCCCTCGGTGAACCGGGCGACGATGCTGACACACCGCTGGGCGGCGAGCAGGTGGGCGAGCCGGCCCTCGAAGTATCGAACCCGCATGGCCTACGACTCGGTCGGCCGCTGGCGCAGCATGTCATCGAGGCCCAGGGGCCGCAGTAGCCGGCCGTACAGCCGGTCCATGACCGCCGTCAGGTCGCCGTCGAGTTCGACGCTGGTGGCGCTGGTGACGCGCTGGTAGTGGTCGTCGGGGTACGGGACGGGCCGGTCCCAGATCCGGTGCGATTGTTCGCGCATCGGCGTGACGGTGAGCATGCCGTCCAGGCGGAGACCGACGCCGACGATGCCTCGGAAGCCGCTGCGCTCCGCTACCTCGGCAAACACGGCGAGGGCGAGGGCCGTGAAGGTGGCCGCCTCGTACTGGTTGATGACCTTCTCGTACTCAGGTCGGTCCCTGCCGATCGCGGCCGCGGCGGTGACGTCACGTACGACGAGTGAGACGGCGCCGGATTCCGCCACCTCGAGGAAGGCGTACGAGTCCTCGCGGCTGTTGTACCTGAACACGTAACCGTTCGGGGTGGCGTATCCGTTGCGGCTGCTGAACGGGAAGCTGGCGTTCTGCATGACCAAGGGCGCGAGGGGGCTGTCGTCGCCGATGCGCCTCACGCGGTCTTGCGCCGCATTGGTCACCTCGCCGAGCCACCTGTTGCCGTCGGCCAGCTCGTCGCGCACCAGCTCGTGCCGGATCACGGGGATAGGCGCGATCGCCACCGTCAGTGTCGACGGCCCGAGATCAAGCGCCGCGGCGCTGCGGCGCGCCCTGTCCAGGTCATCGAGGATGCTGTCCTCGGTTACGTCGCGCAGGCGGTGCAGCCGGACCACCTCAGGGTCCGACAGCGCCCTCACGGTCCGGTCCGCTCGGCCGACGTACCGCCCGTCGACCTGGTGCGGCGCGAACGGGCTGGGCGGAACGTCGATGACGATCAGGCCGGTCGCGGGGTCGTCGGGGTTGACCAGGTCGGTCGCGGTGAAGGCGAGCGGTGGGTCGATCCGACCCCGGCACACCTGCTGGATCCGCTCGACCTGCCCCGCCAGCTCGACCGGTGTGAGGCCGACTGCCCGCCCGCTGTCCCGGTTCTCCTCGATCCCGATGACGAGTGTTCCCCCGTCGACGGCCAGCGATGCGACGCGAGGTCGCTGTCGCACTCGATGGGCTGGCGGCCCGCGAGGCAGAGCTTGCACGAGCACTGGCGTCGATACTGGCAAACGATCTGCGGTTCAGCGTCCGGCGGTCAGTTCCCCAGTCGCTACATGGCTAGGGAAAAGGTCGCTCCCGGCTGCGGTCGCACGCTGGCGGACTCAGGAGGCATGCCGACCGCGCAGCTCAATCCATGGACTGTTGAACCCGCACCGGTGGCGCTTTCCGGAGTACGTGCCGGAGGTGCATGAGCTATCGCCCAACGCGAGCGCCTCGGCTACCTCGTCGCGATCATCCCCGCAACAGCCTGACCAGCACATCACTCACATTTTCGAGTCAACGCTTTCAGCCCGCTGCCGGTAGTCGGCCAGCGCGCGCGGCTTCCGGCATGTTAGCGGCGCGTGAGCGGAATCGTTCACCGCCGGCTAACGCGACCTCCGGATACTTGCGCAGGGCAGTCTGGCGAGGAGGGTGTATGCGGCTGCTGGTGGTGGACAACGAGGAGCTGATGGCCGCGGCCGTCGCTGAGGGTCTGCGGCAGGAGGCGTTCGCGGTGGACATCGCGCACGACGGGGCCGAGGCGCTGGACAAGCTCGCCGTCAACGGCTACGACGTGTTGATCCTGGGCCTGCCCCGGGTGCACGGTGACGAGGTCTGCCGCAGGGTCGTGGCGGCCGGCACCGGCGTGCGGGTGCTGATGCTCAGCGTCTTCGTCTCCGACGCCGACCGGGTTGCCGGGCTGAGCATGGGGGCCGACGACCACCTGGCCAAACCGTTCGCGTTCGCCGAGCTGGTGGCCCGGGTGCGGGCGCTGGGACGCCGGTCCCGCCTGCCGGTGCCACCGGTGCTGGAGCGTTCGGGCGTCCGGCTCGACCCGCGCCACCGCGAGACCTACCGCGACGGCCGCTACGTCCACCTGGCCCGCGAGGAGGTCGCGGTGCTGGAGGAGCTGCTGCGCGCCGACGGGGCGGTCGTGTCCGCGGAGACCCTGCTGGAGAAGGTGTGGGACGAGAACATGGACCCGCTCACCACCATCGTCTGCGTCACCATCGGCGGCCTGCGCCGCAAGCTCGGGGAGCCGCAGCTCATCGAGACGGTGACCGCAGGGGTTACCGGTTGCCATGAACGGTTCCTGGCACGGCAGCCTGCGGGTGCGCCATACCCTCATGGTCGGGCTGATGTTCCTGTTCGCGGGCAGCGTGGTGCTCGGCGGCGTGCTGATCCTGGTTCAGAACAGCATGGACTACAGCCTGTCGGTGGCCTTCACACGCAAGTGGGAGAAGTACAACATGGCCGCCGACGAGGTCTCCAAGCAGATCATCATGGACTCGATGCGTGACAACCTCCTGGCCAAGGGAGGTTGACCGTGCTGGCGGTATGCGTGGCGGCGACCGCGGTGGCCTGGTGGCTGTCGGGGCGACTGCTGCGCCCCCTCAACATGATCACCGAGACGGCGCACCGGATCGCCGGGCGTACCCTGCACAAGCGCATCGACCTGGACGCGCCTCCGGGTGAGGTGAAGAGCCTGGCCGACTCGTTCGACAGCATGCTGGACCGGCTCGACGAGGCGTTCGCCGGGCAGGGGCGGTTCATCGCCAACGCCGCGCACGAGCTGAAGACCCCGATCGCACTCAACCGCACCCTGGTCGAGGTGGCGATGAGCCGCCCCGACAGCCTGCCGCAGCTGCGCCAGCTCGGCGAGAACCTGCTCGCCGTCAACCAGCGCCACGAACGGCTGATCGACTCGCTGCTCACCCTGGCCAGGGCAGAGGTGGCCGTCACCGACCGGCGGCCGGTCGACCTGGCGCAACTGGCGGGGTATGCGCTCGACGTCACCGCGAAGGCGGCCGCGGAGCAGCGGGTGCAGGTCCAGGCGCAACTCGCGGCGGCGCCGGTGGTCGGCGACCCGATCCTGCTGGAGCAGTTGATCCGCAACCTGGTCGGCAACGCGGTCCGCTACAACCACCCGCACGGCTTCGTGTGGGTGCAGACCCTGCCCGAGGTCCGGCAGGCCGAGATCGTCGTGACCAATACGGGCGCGCTGATCTCGCCGCACGAGGTGCCGGCGCTGTTCGAGCCGTTCCGCCGGCTCACCGACCGGGTGGGTTCGGCCAGGGGCAGCGGTCTGGGCCTGTCCATCGTGCGTGCGGTCGCCCAGGCCCACGGCGGCGACGCGCTGGCCATCCCCCGTCCCGACGGCGGCCTGGCCGTGCGCGTGATCCTGCCCCGCAGTGACGCCCCGCGGGCGTGAACCCACGCCCACACCCGAAGAATCAGTATATAAATCTACTTCGGATTATGTTAGCGGGATGTGTGGAATTCTGCTCACCGCCCCGTAACACCACCTCTGGTGGACTGTGTACCGAGACGGCCGGTGAATCCCTCCGGCGTCCAGCACAGGCATGGCGGCGACGTTCCCGCTGGAACGGGCGCGTCGTACGCGATGCGAAACCCAGCTCTAAAGGAGAAGTAGATGCCGATCGACGGCAGACGTGTGGGCCGGCGTTCGGGGCGTGGCGTCCGGTACGCGGCACTGGCGGCGTGCGCGCCGTTGCTGGTGGCGGTGTTGACGGCGTGCGGGCCGGGCCAGTCGGAGACCACCGGCGAGGCGGACTCCGGCACCGCCGGTCTGTGGGACGCGTACGACAAGCAGAAGCAGAACCTCGCGACGTGCCTGAACGAGAAGGGCCTGACGGAGGTCCGCTACCTCGGTCACGACAACCTGATGATGGAATTCTCGGGCTGGCCGGACACGCTGACTCCCGACCTGGACGAGTGCTTCGAGAAGTGGCCCGCGCTGGACCCCCCGGTAAAGGACACGCCCCGCAAGCCGACCGAGGAGCAACTGCGCGCGGGCCGGGCGATCGCGGCGTGCATGCGCGACAACGGCGTGCCGGACTACCCCGATCCTGATCCCGACCCCGCCCCGATCGACGCGGCCACCGCGCGACGTGAGAAAGAGGAAATCAAAGCCCGGATGGCGCAACCGGCGTACAAGGCGGCGATGGCGATCTGCAATCCCGGGGCCAGCGACGGGCCGGGCGTCGGATGAGCGGCCGATGGCGCCGTGTGCTTTTCGGTGTCGTCGCCGCCGCGGTGGTCGCCGCGGCGGCGGCGATGTCCGCCGGGGTCATCACCGGGGGCGGGGACGACAGCCCCGTCGGCGCTCCCGCGGTCGACACGGTCAAGGTGACGCGGTCCACGATCACGGCGGCCACGGTCGTCGAGGGCGAGATCGGCTACGGCCAGCCGTCGGCGGTCACGTCCAAGGCGGCCGGCACCCTGACCTGGCTCGCGGCGGCCGGCAGCACGGTGCGGCGCGGACAGCCGCTGCTGCGTGCGGACAACAACCCGATCGTGCTGCTCTACGGCGGGCTGCCGTTCTACCGGGTCCTTGCCGACGGGGTCAAAGGCCCGGACGTCGCCCAGCTCGAGGCGAACCTGGTCGCGCTGAAGTACACCGGCTTCGAGGCCGACACCTCCTACTCCGCGTCGACCGCGGCCGCCGTCAAGCGGTGGCAGAAAGACCTGGGACTGCCCGTCACGGGCACCGTGGCGCCGACGGACGTGATCGTCGCATCCGGTCCGCTGCGGGTCGCCACCCAGACGGCCCGGCTCGGGGCGCCGGCCGCCGGTGACATCCTCACCGCCAGCCCGACCACCCACGTCGTCACCGCGAAGGTGCCGGCCACCGAACCCGACCTGGCCAAGAAGGGCGCCAAGGCCACCGTCACGCTGCCCGACGGCGCACCGGTGGAGGCGACCGTGCTCGGCGTGGTGACACCCGCCGGCGGCACGCCCGAGGATCCGCCGCCGGGTCAGGGGGAGCCCAAGGTGACCGTGCAGCTGGTCCTGAAAGCCACCGCCGAGCCGGAGCCCGGGCCGGTGACGGTCCGCTTCGTCACCGCCGAGCACACCGACGTGCTCGTCGTGCCGATCCAGGCGCTGCTCGCCATCGGCGAGCGCGGCTACGGCGTGGAACTGCGTGACGGCGCCACCAGCCGGGTCGTGCCCGTGCAGACGGGGCTGTTCGCCGGCGGCAAGGTCGAGATCAGCGGCGACGGCATCGCCGAGGGCGTCACCGTGGGGGTCGCGCAGTGAACGTGGTCGAGCTGACGGACGTCACCAAGACCTACCCCGGCGGGGTACGGGCCGTACGCGGGGTCAGCCTCGACATCGCATACGGCGAGGCGGTCGCCGTCGTCGGGCGTTCCGGATCGGGCAAGTCCAGCCTCCTCAACCTGATCGGCACCCTGGACCGCCCCACCAGCGGCCGGGTCCGCATCGGCGGACACGACGTGGCGGCCCTGTCCGACCGGCAGCTGTCCGGCCTTCGGGCCGCCACGATCGGCTTCGTCTTCCAGCAGTTCCACCTGACCCCGGGCGTTGCGGTGCGGGCGGCGGTGGCCGACGGCCTGCTCTACTCGAGCGTGGCCGCCCGGGAGCGGCTGCGGCGGGCCGACGCCGCGTTGGAACGGGTGGGCCTTAGCCACCGGCTGCACCACCGTCCGCACGAGCTGTCCGGCGGTGAACGGCAGCGGGTGGCGATCGCCCGGGCGCTGATCGGCGATCCGCCGCTGCTGCTGGCCGACGAGCCCACCGGCAACCTCGACTCCGCCTCCGGCGAGACCGTGCTGGGTTTGCTGACGGAGCTGAACGCGGCCGGCACCACCGTCGTGGTCATCACCCACGACCGGGAGTTGGCGGCACGGCTGCCGCGGCGGGTCGAGGTCTCCGACGGGCTCATCGTGCGCGACGAGCGCGAACCCGGCGTGGTGCCTTTCGCCGCGCGGATCGGGGCGGCCCGGTGAGCGCCCCACCCCGCCCCGGGCGGCTGTCGCCGGGCGATGTGCTGCGGGCCGGCGCGGCCGGGCTGCGATCGCGCCGACTGCGGGTGTTCCTGTCCGCGCTCGGTATCGCGATCGGCATCGCCGCGATGATCGCCGTGGTCGGCATCTCCAGCTCCAGCCAGGCCGAACTGGACCGGCAGCTGGACGAACTGGGCACCAACCTGCTGACTGTCGAGCCGGGCAGATCGTTGGACGACAAGCCGACGCATCTACCGGACGAGGCGATCCCCATGATCGCAAGAATCGCGTCGGTGGAGGCGGTGTCGGCGGTCGGACGGCTGCCCAACGTGCACGCGTACCGCAACGAGCACGTCCACCCCGCGCAGACCGGCAGCCTCGCCGTGTACGCGGGCCGCCTCGACCTGCCGGAAACGGTCGGGCTCAGCCCGGTCAGCGGGCGCTGGCTGAGCCAGCCCACCGCCGACTTCCCCACCGCCGTGCTGGGCTGGACCGCGGCGCAGCGGCTCGGCATCGACGACGCCGCGGCACAGCCGCAGATCGTGCTCGGCAAGCAACGCTTCACCGTGGTGGGCGTGCTGCGGCCGGCGCCGCTGGCCGAGGAGCTGGACCGCGCCGTGCTCGTCGGCTGGTCGGCCGCGACGGCCTACCTCGGCTTCGACGGGCACGCGACGACCGTCTACACGCGTACGGCGGAGGACGCGGTGGTCGAGGTGCGCAAGGCCCTTCCGCGCACCGTGAAACCGACGGCGCCCAGCGAGGTCCTGGTCTCGCGGCCGTCCGACGCGCTGGCCGCCAAGACGATCACCGAGAACACGTTCAGCGGCCTGCTGCTGGGCCTCGGCGCGGTGGCGCTCCTGGTCGGCGGGATCGGCGTCACGAACACGATGGTCATCTCGGTACTCGAACGCCGGTCGGAAATCGGCCTGCGCCGGGCGCTCGGGGCCACCCGCGGCCAGATCCTGCTGCAGTTCCTGGTGGAGTCGCTGCTGCTGTCAGCGCTCGGCGGCCTCGGCGGCATCCTGATCGGCGTCGTGGTGACCGGCGGGTACGCGGCCACGCAGGACTGGCCGGCCGTGGTGCCGCTGTGGGCGACGGCGGGCGGGTTCGCCTCGACGCTGCTGATCGGCGCGGTCGCGGGACTTTACCCCGCCGTGCGAGCCGCCCGGCTCACGCCGACGGAAGCGCTGGCGGGCGTCTGAGCCGACCGGCCGGCGGCGTCCCGATCGGGGTCGCCGCCGGCGCGCACCGATCCCGAGGGCCGCCGCGAGGGCTGGGCGTTCGCGGGCACCGCCGCAGCGATCGCCCTGGCCGTGGCGTCGCTGTTCGCCGACCTCTACCCGTTCGTACTCCCGTCGACCGTGGAACCGGCCGCCAACAGCCTGACCGTGGCCAACGCGTCGTCCACGCCATACACCCTCAAGATCATGGCCTGGGTGGCCCTGGTCTTCACCCCGATCGTGCTGCTCTACCAGGGCTGGACCTACTGGGTGTTCCGCAAGCGCATCGGCACCCACCACATCCCGGACGAAGTCGCTCAACTGCCCGCACCCGGCGACCGCGCCGCCGCCGGATAACCCCGCCCGCGCCGCAGCTTGCGGCTGCTCACCGAGGCACTGCCACATTGCGGGTCGACATCGGCCGCACGCCGTTGTGGCGCTACCGCTCGCCGACGCGGCGCTGACACACATTCACCGTCGCCACTACACTCCCCGATCGGGAGCATCGACCGTCCACCCGGGTGGGCGGCTTCATCCGACTGCCGGAGAGCTGGAACAGCGCCTGCGCCCAGGGGCAGGTCGTCAAGGCCCTGAAGCAGTGGGGCGACCTGGTGCGCAACGCCTACCCCGGCTACCCGGGCGCGCGGCCGCGGATGCAGCTGTGGCACGGCGTCAACGACGAGGTCCTGTCGTACGTCAACTTCGGCGAGGCGATCGAAGCAGTGGACCGACGTGCACGGTCTGAGCCGGACGCCGACCTCGACGGACACCCCGCAGTCGGGCTGGTCCCGCACCCGCTACGCCAACGGCTCCGGCCAGGTGCTGGTCGAGGCCGTCAGCATGGCCAACACTCCGCACAACCTGCCGGTGCAGTACGGCGCCGCGGCCCTGGCCGCGGGCACCCTCACCCTCGGCCTGGGCCTCGTCTGACCGCTTCGCCAAGGCCGTGGATCGGAGAACATGAGGTGGGCTCTACCGTCCCCTCATGTTTTTCGACGGCATGCCGGACGCATGGGAACCCGTGCCCCTGGCGCAGGCGGCGCAGCGCTACGACCTCGGCGAAGCGAGCTACGACAGCGTCCACCTGACGGACCTGTTCGGCGACGAGCCCGAGCGCTTCCACGTCCATGCCGGGGACCTCACCGTCGACGGGCCGCTGGCCCTGGGCAACGGACCCGGCGAGGACGAGGACACCGTCTACGTCGTCGACGGCGACCTAACCGTGCACGGCGGTCTACGTCGACCCGGAACCCGGAGCCCGCTCCTCGGCGACCCCGACAACCCGTGCCGTCCCGCCAAGGTGACGGCTGAAGCCATCGCCGCCACGATCCGCCCCGAGTTCCTCGACGAACACGGCCACCTCGCCGTTCGCACACTCCACCGAGCCGTCCTCGCCGGCGGCCCGGTCCTGCGCTGACACCCTCCCACCACACGGCGCGGCCCGCCGCGACGGGGCGGGTCAGGGGTGGGGCGCGTCGTGGGGCTCGGGCAGTGCCGGGGCGACGATCACCGGTTCGACGAGGGGGTGGGCGGAGCGGGGCAGGATCACCCGGACGACCAGGCCGCCGCCGGGACGGGGCACCGCCACTGCGTCGCCGCGGTGGGCCTGCGCGACCGCACGCACGATGGACAGCCCGAGGCCGCTGCCGCGCGACGAGCCGACCCGGTCGGTGAGCCGCCGGAACGGTTCGAACAGCGTGGGCACCTCGTACGACGAGATCACCGCGCCGGTGTTGCTCACCACGATCTCGGCGTGGCGGGGCCGGGCGACGGTCTGCACCCGCACCCAGCCGCCCTCGACGTTGTAGCGCGTCGCGTTGTCGATCAGGTTGCGGATCATCTGCTCCAGCAGGATCGGGTCGCCCGTCACCGGCGCCGGGGCCAGCTCGCGGCCGATCTGCACGGCCAGCCGCCCGGCCAGGGCCTCGGTCGTGTCGGCGGCGATGGTCGCCAGCTCCGCGACGTCGACCTGGCGGCGCTCGGTAACCGCGTCCTCGGCGCGCGCGAGCGTCAGCAGGGCGTCGATGAGCCGCTCGTGGCGCTGGTTGACGGCGAGCAGGTTCTCGCCGAGCTGGCGCACCTGCGGCGGGCTGTCGGGGCGGCTCATCGCCACCTCGACCAGGGTGCGGTTGAGTGCGATCGGGGTCTTCAGCTCGTGGGCCGCGTTGGCGATGAACCGGCCCTGGCCCGCGAAGGCCTCGTCGAGGCGGTCGAGCATGCTGTCGAACGAGTCGGCGAGGCTCTTCACCTCGCCCGGCGGGGCGTCCAGGTCGATGCGCTTGTGCAGGGTGCGCCCGGCGATCCGGTGCGCGGTCGCGGTGATCATGCTGAGCGGGCGCAGCAGCCGCCCGGTCACGAACCAGCCCGCGGCGGTGGCGACCAGCCACATCGCCAGCAGCGTCAGGCCGCCCTTGAACAGCAGGTTGGACTGCATCGAGTCCATGATCGTCTGCTTGGAGGCGAAGCTCTGCCCGATGTGCTCGCCCGCGACCGCCTGTTCCTCCGGCGGGAGCGCCGCGTACTTCTCCTCGTACGCGACGTTCAGGCTGTACTCCATGCTGTTGTCGACCAGGATCAGCGTGCCCGCCAGCACCGAGCCGCCCGCCAGGGCGAACACGAGACTGAACACGACGGTCAGGCGTACCCGCAGATTGCCGCGCCACTCGCCCATCAGCGGATCCGATAGCCGACGGCGGTCACCGTCTCGATCGGCTGCGGCTCGCCCAGCTTGCGGCGCAGGCCGCTGATGGTGACCCGGACGATGGTGGTGAACGGGTCCATGTGCTCGTCCCAGACCTTCTCCAGCAGCGTCTCGGCCGACACCACCGCACCCTCGGCCCGCAGCAGCTCCTCCAGGACCGCGAACTCGCGGCGGGACAGGCCCACGTAGCGGCCGTCGCGGTACGTCTCCCGGTGGTGCGGGTCGAGCCGGATCCCGGCCCGCTCCAGCACCGGCGGCGTCGCCGGGCGGGCCCGGCGGCCCAGCGCCCGCACCCGCGCCACCAGCTCGGCGAACGCGAACGGCTTGGGCAGGTAGTCGTCGGCGCCGAGGCTGAGCCCGGCGACCCGCTCGGCCACCGTCACCGACACCGTGAGCATCAGCACCCGCACGTCCAGGCCCTGCGCCACGACCTGGCGGCACACCTCGTCGCCGTGCACCCGCGGCAGGTCGCGGTCCAGGACCATCACGTCGTACGCGTTGACCGCGAGCTTCTCCAGCGCCGCCGCCCCGTCGTAGGCGACGTCGACGGCGATGGCCTCCTGCCGCAGCCCCTCGGCGACGGCGTCGGCCATCAACTCCTCGTCGTCCACGACCAGGACCCGCACCCCGCCACCTCCTCGACCGACCGGACCGACCTACCGACCGCCAAGTATGCACGGGCGTTGTTAGCGCAGCGTTAGTGAAATCCCTCGCGGCACCCTCACACGCCCTGCTGTTGGCTACCGAACGTGACTGGAGAGCTGGCAGCGGTGCGACAATGCACTACTTCGCGCGCGGTACCGGCTCACCTGCAGCACCGACGTCAGTGATACCGACATCAGCGCACGGGCTGCGCAGTGGAGCAGGCCGGCGTGCCACACGGGGGAGATATCAGGATGTTCGACACTGCGACGACCCAGGTGATCGAACCGGTCCCGCCACAACCGCCGGCCCGGCGTCGCACACGCGGCCTCCGGGTGCTGTTCACTGGCCTGCTGACCCTGCTCCTGGGCGGCACCGCGCTGGTCGCGATCGAGCCGCTGCGCCGCCCGCTGCCCGCGCCGACGGTCACGCAGACGTTGCCCGCGTCGACGATCATCCCCGGCACGGCCCCGGCGGTGCCGTGGCCGGAGACCGGGCAGGCCGCCCTCTCGGTCGAAGGGCTGGGCTCGCTCGGCACGTCGGGCGGGAGCAACCCGGTGCCGATCGCGAGCGTGACCAAGGTGATGACGGCGTACGTCATCCTGACCGAGCATCCCCTCGACCGGGGCGAGCACGGACCGAAGCTCACCGTCAGCGCGGAGCAGGCCGCGGCGTACCCGAGGGAGCTGGCGCGCGGCGAGTCCCTCGTGGCGGTCGTCGCGGGCGCGGTCTTCACCGAGCGCCAGGCGCTCCAGGCGGTGCTGCTCCCGTCGGCGAACAACATGGCGCGGATCCTCGCCGCCTGGGACGCCGGCAGCGTCGAGGCATTCGTCGCCAAGATGAACCGCACCGCCGCCGCGCTCGGCATGACCGACACCCACTACACCGATCCGTCCGGGCTCGACCCGGACACCGTGAGCACCGCGGTCGACCAGGTGATCCTGGCCCGCAAGGCGATGCAACTGCCGGCGTTCGCGGAGATCGTGGCGCAGAAGAAGGCCACCCTGCCGGTCGCCGGCACCGTGCGGAACTACAACTCCCTGGTCGGCCGGGACGGCGTCGTGGGGATCAAGACCGGGTCCACCGACGAGGCCGGCGGATGTCTCGTCTTCGCCGCCGTCGTCAAGGTCGGCGGCCGGAGAATCACCATCGTGGGCGCCGTCCTGGGGCAGCCCGGCGCCAACACCCCGGTGCAGCTGGACCGGGTGTTCCGGGCGACCCGTCCGCTGGTCCGCACCGCCGCCGCCGCGATCACGGAGCATCCGATCGTCCGGGCCGGCGATCAGGTCGCCACCGTGCGAGGGCCGCTCGGCACCGGAACGACGATCAACGCCGCGAAGGACCTGACCGTCGTGGGCTGGCCCGGCATGCGGGTACGGCTGGACGTCGACATCCCGGCCGTACCGACACGGCTGCCGGCCGAGGCCGAACACGGCCGGGTCAGTGCGGTCGCCGGCGAGGGCACGCCGGTCGCCACCGCGCTTCGCACCGGCGTAGGGCTGGAGCCGCCGAGCACCTGGGATCGCATCCGACAGCACCGCTGAAACGGCGACGCTACGGCCCGACGCCGGCGCCCGCCATGGTGCCGGGCGCTGACCAGATCGGAGACAAGCAGGTTGAGGGGCGAGCAGACCCCCTCAACCTGTGGTTGCCGCCCGGGCCGAGGCGAGTTCATCGACCACATCCTCGCCACCCGCAACCTACAGCTGCGGGTCACGATCGTGCGGCCAGGCGACAGCGCCCTTGCCGCCAAGGATTGAATGGTGGTTCAATCCTTGCGTGGTCTACCGGAGCACCGAGCGGATGAAAGCGCGACTGAGCGCCTCGCGGGAGCGGATCATCGCCGCCGCGCTGGAGATCATGGCCGAGCACGGGTACGCCGGCTGCTCGGTCGCCGCCGTCGCCGAGCGGGCCGGCATGGCGACCGGCAGCGTCTACCGCCACTTCCCCACCAAGGCGGACCTGTTCGCCGAGGTTTTCCGCACGGCCTCGCAGCGCGAAGTCGACGCCGTCGCGCGCGCCGCGGCGCTGGAGACCACCATCGCCGAGCGGGTGTCAGCCGTCATCGAGACGTTCTCCGGTCGCGCGCTCCAGTCCCCGCGGTTGGCGTACGCCCTGCTCGCCGAGCCGGTCGACCCGGCGGTCGACGCCGAGCGGCTCGTCTTCCGCCGCGCGTACGCCGAACTGATCGCCGGCTACGTCGCGGAGGGTGTGACGAACGGTGAACTTCCCCCGCAGGATCCCGAGCTGACCGCCACCGCGTTGGTCGGCGCCCTGGCCGAGGCCATGGTCGGTCCGCTGGCCGCCGGGGTCGCCGGGCCGAGCACCATCCCCAGCCTGATCACGTTCATCCACCGCGCGCTTGGAGTATCGCCGTGACGACACACGAGGTCCTCAACCAGGTTCCCCCGCTGGCCGGCTACGACGCGGCGGACGACCCGGCACTGCTCGACGGCCTTGAGCGGGAGGGCGCCGGCTGGGCCGCCGCCGAGCTGCACGAGCTCGGCAGGATCGGCGGCACCGAGCAGGCGATCGATTACGGGCGGCTGGCGAACGAACACCCGCCGGTGCTGCGCACCCACGACCGCTACGGCCACCGGATCGATGAGGTGGAGTTCCACCCGGCCTGGCACGAGCTGATGCGCACGGCGGTCGCGCACGGCCTGCACGCCGCGCCGTGGGCGGACGACCGGGCCGGCGCGCATGTGGCCCGGGCCGCAAAGTTCTACACGTGGCGCCCCGACGCCGGCCACGGCTGCCCGATCTCGATGACCTACGCCGCGGTGCCGGCGCTACGGCACAACCCCGACCTGGCCGCGCAGTACGAGCCGCTCCTCACGGCCAGGACGTACGACTTCGGGCTGCGTCCGCCGCTGGCCAAGCAGGGGCTGCTGGCCGGCATGTCGATGACGGAGAAGCAAGGCGGCTCGGACGTGCGCGGCAACACCACCACCGCCCACCCCGAGCCGGACGGCACCTACCGGCTCCTCGGGCACAAGTGGTTCACCTCGGCGCCGATGTGCGACATCTTCCTCACCCTCGCCCAGGCACCGGGCGGGCTCACCTGCTTCCTGGTCCCGCGCGTCCTGCCGGACGGCACGCGCAACCCGATGCGGCTGATGCGCCTGAAGGACAAACCCGGCAACCGGTCCAACGCCTCGTCGGAGGTCGAGTACGAGCACGCGGTGGCCTGGCGCGTCGGAGACGAGGGCCGTGGCGTGCGCACCATCATCGACATGGTCAACCTCACCCGCCTCGACTGCGTCATCGGCGCGGCGGCCGGGATGCGCCAAGGCGTGATCACCGCGGCCCACCACGCCGCCCACCGGCAGGCCTTCGGTGGGTACCTGGTCGACCAGCCGCTGATGCGCAACGTGCTCGCCGACCTCGCGGTCGAGTCCGAGGCCGCCACCGTCCTCATGATGCGGCTCGCCGGAGCGACCGACCGATCCGCGCGCGGGGACGCCAGCGAGACGGCATTCAAACGGCTCGCCCTCGCGGTCGGCAAGTACTGGGTCTGCAAGCGCTGGCCGGCGCATGCGGCCGAGGCGCTCGAATGCCTGGGCGGCAACGGCTATGTCGAGGAGTCAGGCATGCCGCGGCTGTTCCGCGAGTCGCCCCTGAACTCGATCTGGGAGGGCTCCGGCAACGTCGCCGCGCTGGACGTACTGCGCGCTCTCACCAAGGAACCCCAGGTGATGGAGGCGTTCCGGGCCGAGGTGACCGCCGCCGCCGGCGCCGACGCGCGGCTCGACGCCGCGGTACGCCAGGTGCAGGCCGAGCTGGCCGACCACGGCGACCTCGAACTGCGGGCCCGCCGCGTC
The DNA here is from genome assembly GCF_004217615.1 of Micromonospora kangleipakensis. Classification (NCBI taxonomy): domain Bacteria; kingdom Bacillati; phylum Actinomycetota; class Actinomycetes; order Micromonosporales; family Micromonosporaceae; genus Micromonospora; species Micromonospora kangleipakensis. The sequence goes on from NZ_SHLD01000001.1 coordinate 5,723,006, forward strand.
GTCGAACGGCTGGCACTGGTCCTGCAGGGCTCGCTGCTGGTGCGGCACGGCCATCCCGCCGTCGCCGACGCCTTCTGCGCCTCCCGGCTCGGCGGCGACCACGGCCAGGCGTACGGCACGCTGCCGAGCGGTGTCGACTTCGCCGCGCTCATCTCCCGCGCCACACCCAAGGTGGGCTGACCGAAAGCGCCGGGACCGATGGCGATGTCGGTCCCGGCGCAGGGATTCGCCGCCGGCTGCCAACATGGGTCACGTCAATCGGCGGTAGGCACACGGCCGCAGCTCGGTGCGGTGCACGACGCGAAGGCCGGGCCAGAGTCCGGACTCGCCGGGATCTTCACGGGCCGGCTGCACGTCGACGGCAGCCCCGGCGGCTTCGCCCGACACCGCACACACCGCACTGGTTTGTGTGTGAATGTTGCTGCTGGTGCCTCAGCCTGGCGGAGTGAGCCCCGCGAGGATGACCGCGCAGCGGATGACGTTGCTGAGGTCCCGCTCGGATTGATCGATGTCGTGGTGGACCTCGTACTGGAGGATCAAACCGTCGACCGCGGCCACCACGAACCGGCATAGTCCGGGGAGGTCGACTTCCTGCGGCCCGGGTTCGTGATCGATTGCGGCCTGGAAGACTTCTTGCACGGCCGCGGCGTAGCGGGTGTACTGCCATGCAGCGAGCCATTCGTAGCCAGGGGTGCGGCAGCAAAAGATCGCCAGCTCGTACTGCATCAGCTGCAGCCCGTCGTCGCCGACGACGAAGCGCCAGAAGGCGCGTAAGCCGTCGTCGATGGCGGCGGCGAGTCCGCGGGCGGGGTCGACCGCGTCGCGGAGTACCTGTTCGACCTGGACGGTCACGGCACCGACCACCGCGGTGAGCAGTTCGTTCTTGTCGCGGAACGCGTAGTGCATCGCGCCCTGAGCCGTCCCGGCCTGCTGCGCGATCCTGCGGGTTGTCGCGCGCTCGAGCCCTTCGCGGGACATGACTTCGATGGCCGCTTCCACCAGCTGTTCCCGTCGAGCCTCGGCGCTCATCCGACCCACAGGTGCCCTCCCGTTCGGTGTCGTGCACGCATTCTTGCGGACCTCTTGACGGTGTTACCGAGATCACTCTACATTCCTTGAACGCTTGACTGAGTCAAGCGTTCAACTTCGGAGGTCATCCTTGTCCACAGACTTTGACACCGGCGTTGTAGTGGTCGGTGCCGGCCTGGCCGGACTGTCCACGGCGCGCAAGCTGCACGACGCGGGCGTCGACGTGGTTGTCCTGGAGGCGCGCGACCGTGTCGGTGGCCGTACCTTGTCCCAGACCGAGGGGGACGGCCTGCTGGTGGAGTACGGCGGTCAGTGGGTGGGACCCACCCAGGACCACATGTACGCGCTGATCGCGGAGTTCGGTCTGGAGACGTTCACCCAGTACGCCGACGGCGACAACCTGCAACTGGCCGACGGGAGGCTGCTGCGCTACCACGGTGCCATTCCCACCGGTGATCCGATCATCGCCGCGGACCTGATGGACGCGATGGTTGAGCTGACGAGCGCGGCGATGGAGGTTGACACGGCCGCGCCGTGGGAGCACCCCCGTGCGGCAGAGCTGGACGCGATGACGGTGGAGACCTGGATCGGCAGCCAGCCCTACTGCGACGGTGCCAAGGTGTGGCTGCGTACCTTGACGCGGGCCATCTTCCCGGCCGAGCCTGGCGAGATCTCCCTGCTGCACGCGCTGTTCTACATCTCATCCGGCGGTGGCCTGGAGAAGATGATCGGCATCATCAACAGCGCCCAGGAGAACCGCCTCACCCACGGGTCGATGCAGGTCTCCCAGCGCCTGGCCGGACTGCTGGGTGACCGGGTGCGGCTGAACAGTCCGGTGCACCGCATCGACCACGACGCCGACGGTGTCACCGTGCACCACGAGCACGGGGCACTGCACGCCCGCCGCGTGATCGTGGCGATCCCACCCACGCTGGCTGGACGGATCCGCTACGCTCCGGCGCTGCCCGGCCTCCGCGACCAGCTGACCCAGCGCTCGTTCATGGCCTCGACGATCAAGATGAGCGTGGTCTACGAGACGCCGTTCTGGCGCGCCGACGGTCTGTCCGGCCACATGGTCGGCGACAACCGGCTGGTCTGCACCACCTTGGACCAGACCCACCCGGATCGACCCGAGGGGGTCCTGGTGTGCTTCATCGACGCCGCTGCGGCCCGCCGAGCGCTGCGGATGCCCGCCGACGAGCGACGAGCCACCGTGATCGAGGACCTGGTCACCTACTACGGCGAGCAGGCACGCAACCCGGTCGCGGTGTACGAGAAGTCCTGGCTCGACGACGAGTGGGCGCGCGGATGCTACGTCGGCATGATGTCGCCGGGCACCTGGTCCACCCTCGGCCCGGCGCTTCGCGAGCCCATCGGCCCGATCCACTGGGCCGGCACCGAGTGCGCCACCAAGTGGAACGGCTACATGGACGGCGCGGTCAGCTCGGGTCTCGCGACCGCCGAGGCCGTGCTCGCCGAGATCGCCGCCACGGCGGAGGTGGCCCGATGAGCGCCGACGTGAGCCGCGACGCCGTCTCGGCCGAGGAGCTGCACGAGGCCCTGGTCGAGTACGTCGACAAGGCCAACGCCAGCCCTCGATCGAAGAAGACGCTCGCGTCGTGGACCTGCCGGATCCACATCCAGGCAACCGACCTTCCCGATGCCGCGTTCACCTTCCACGTGATCAAGGGCATCGCCCAGCCCATCGTCCAGGGTCTCGAAGGCGTCCCGGACCTTGTCGTCCGCGGCGGCAGCATGGACCTGGCCGAGATCTTCTGGGGGGACGCCAACCCCGTGTCGAACTACATGCAGGGCGCCATCAAGACCCAGGGCCGAGCGGACGACGTGATGCGTCTGGACGCGATGGCCATGTTCATCTTCCTCGGACAGTAGGAGCACACACTCATGGCCGACCTGACTGCGACCGAGCCACCCCAGCTCAGCCGCTCCCTCTCCCTCGGTGGCGCCTCGGCGATCTCCACCGGCCTGGCCTTCGCGGCCATCAACTTCCTGGGCATGGCCGCGCTGCTCACCTACATCAGCGGCCCGCTGTCCTGGATCGCGGTCCTGGCCGGTGGCGTGCTGATCCTCGGGGTACGCGGCTTGTTCTCCGAGCTCAACGGCCTTTATCCGACCGCCGCCGGTATCCGGCTCTGGATGGGCCGTGCCATGAACGACCGGGTCGCGCTGATCATCACGCTGACCTACATGACCGCGATCGTCCTGGTCATCGGCGCGGACGCCTACATCATCGGCGAGGCGCTGGCCTACGCCTTCGACAACGGCCACCTCGTGGCGATGGTCTATGTCACCGTGCTCCTGGTCCTCGCCACGTGGCTGAACCTGCGCGGCATCAAGCTCGCCGGAGTGGCGGAGAAGATCGTCACCAGCATCGTCGTGGTGGGCACGGTGGCGATCGGCGTGGCCGCCATCGTCAACCACGGGCCGGTGGCGCACCCCGGCGCCGGCTCGAGCAGCTCCCCGCTGCAGGCGCTGATCCTGGGCATCTTCCTCTACACCGGCTTCGAGTGGGTCACCACCAACGCCGAAGAGGTGACCAAGCCCAAGACGATCCAGCGGGCCATGCTGGTCTCGGTGCTGGTCCTCGCGGTCAGCCAGGCGGTTTTCGCCGTCGCGATGGGCCTGACCCTCAACGGCGAGCAGCTCGGCACGGCGTACCCGCAGCTCCTGGTCGCAGAGGCTGCGCTGGGCCACGTCGGAATGCTGGTAATGCTGGCCATCACGGCGCTCACGGCGGTGAATACGTTCAACGGCGGCTTCGTCACCATGTCCCGGTTCATCTACGCTGTCGCTCGCGAAGGCAAGCTGCCCCGTGCGCTCGCCCGGCTCAACGACCGGGCCGTGCCGGTGCTCCCGGTCTACCTTCTCGGTGGTAGCTCCCTGGTCCTGGCAGGCGTGGTCGCCCTCACCGGGTCGTTCTTCGTCATGGTCTCGGTCTGCGCGGCGCTGGAGATGATGATCTACGCTGCGGCCGGCTACGTCGTGTGGCGACTGCGCCGTCGAGACCCCGACCAGGCGCGCCCGTTCCGGATGCGCGGCGGTGCGTTCGTTGCGCTGGGCTGCACCGGGCTCTTCGGGCTCCTCGGCCTACTCGCCAGTGTCAGCGTCGGTCCAGACATCAACCCGGTGCCGCTGCTCATCGTCCTCGGGTTCGCCGTGCTGGCCACCAGCTACGTCTTCACCTACGTCCCCCGCCTCGAGCGCCGCGAGGCCGAGGAACTGGCAGCCCGACGCGCGGCCCGGGCCGCTGCCCGCGCAGCCGCCCGGGCCGGCACTCAGGTCGTCGAGGCCTCGGAAGGCGCGCCTTCATGACCATCACGGCCCTGGACACCCCGGCCGACAACACACGACAGGGAGACCTGGTTATGGCCAACCTCGCCCGGAATCTGGCCGCCTCGGTCGCCCGCGACGGCGCCGCCCCGGCCATCCGGTTCGGCGACATGGTGCTGACGTATGCGCAGCTCGACGAGGCCAGCGCCCGGGTGGCCGGGCTGCTGCGCGACCGCGGCGTGCAGCCGGGTGACCGGGTCGGCATCATGCTGCCCAACGTGCCGCAGTTCGCCGCCGCCTACTACGGCATCCTGCGCGCCGGTGCCGTCGTGGTGCCGATGAACGTGCTGCTCAAGGCGCGTGAGGTGGCGTTCTACCTCGGCGACTCGCAGGCGAAGCTGGTGCTGGCCTGGCACGGGTTCGCCGAGGACGCCACGGCCGGCGCGGCCACCGCCGGCACGGAGTGCCTGCTGGTGACGCCGGGAGAGTTCGAGACTCTGCTGGCCGGGACCACGCCGGAGACCGGGATCGTCGAGCGCGACGCGACCGAAACCGCCGTCATCCTCTACACCTCGGGTACGACCGGCACCCCCAAGGGCGCCGAGCTGACCCACGCCAACCTGACCCGCAACGCCCAGATCGCGGTCGACCTGTTCTCGCTGACCGCCCAGGACATCGTGCTGGGGGCGCTGCCGCTGTTCCACTCGTTCGGCCAGGGCTGCGGCCTCAACACGGCGATCACGGCAGGTGCCTGCCTGGCCCTGGTGCGGCGCTTCGACGCCCACGCCGTGCTCGACACCGTCCACCACCACCGTGTCACGATCTTCCAGGGCGTGCCGACCATGTACGTCGCGCTGCTGGCCCACCCGGAACGGGCGAAGTTCGACGTGAGCAGCCTGCGGATGTGCGCATCGGGCGGGGCGGCGCTGCCGGTGGAGGTCATTCGCGCGTTCGAGGCCGAGTTCGGCTGCATCATCCTGGAGGGCTACGGGCTGTCGGAGACCTCGCCGATCGCGTCGTTCAACCACGCCGACCGCGAGCGCAAGCCCGGCTCGATCGGCACCGCCATCGCCGGCGTGGAGATGGCGCTTCGCGACGTCGAGAACGGCGTCGGCGAGATCGTCATCCGGGGCCACAACGTCATGAAGGGCTACTGGCGCCGCCCCGACGCGACCGCCGAGGTGATCGACGCCGACGGCTGGTTCCGCTCCGGTGACCTGGCCCGCATGGACGACGAGGGCTACTTCTTCATCGTCGACCGCAAGAAGGACATGATCATCCGTGGTGGGTACAACGTGTACCCGCGCGAGATCGAGGAGCTGCTCTACGAGCACCCGGCCGTGCGCGAGGTGGCCGTCATCGGCATCCCGCACCCGGAGCTGGGCGAGGAGGTCTGCGCCGCGATCGCGCTGAAGGACGGCGCCACCGCCACCCCCGACGAGCTGCGCGAGCACGTCAAGGCGCAGGCCGCGGCGTACAAGTACCCGCGGCACGTGTGGATCGTCGACGAGCTGCCGAAAACCCCCACCGGCAAGATCCTCAAGCGTGAGGTCGAGGCGCCCGCCGACCTCGTCGCGCCATACACCACCGGCTGAGCCGGCCTGCTGAACACCGCCGCCTGCCATGAGTCAGGTCATGGCGGAAGGCGGCCTTTCCATCCCATACCCCCCGCAGAACCGATTTCGAAAAGGACGTCGCCCGATGAGTATCAGCACCGCCACCATCGCGCAGCTGGATCAGCTGATCGCGGCGCTGCGTGACGGGGAGCGCGGCTGGGCCGCCGAGTCGCTCGCGTCCCGCCGCAACCTGCTGCTGCAGATGCATGCCAACGTCGCCGCCCAGGCCGAGGAGTGGGTACGCGTCGCCGGGGAGATCAAGCAGTTGCCGGCCGGTTCGCCCCTGCTGGGTGAGGAATGGATCAGTGGCCCATGGGCGGTGCTCGGTTACGCCGAGGCCCTGGCCGACTCCCTGGCCCGCTTGGCGGAGGGCCGGAATCTGCTGGCCGGATACCCGGTCGGGACCGCGCCCGGTGGCCGGGTCGCCATCGACGTGCTGCCGCACCACATGTTCGACCGGTTGCTGCTCAGCGGTTTCCGGGCCGAGGTGTGGATGGAGCCGGGCGTCACCGCGCAGGAGACGCAGGAACAGGCAGGCCTGGGCCTGCGAACGCCCGAGCAGACCGCCGGTGTCGCGGTGGTCATGGGCGCGGGCAACATCACCTCGATCCCGCCGCTGGACGTGCTCTACCAGCTCTATGCCCACAACCAGGTGGTCCTGCTCAAGCTCAACCCAGTCACCGACGCGCTGCTGCCGGTGTTCGAGGCAGTCTTCGCGCCGTTCATCGACCGCGGCTACCTGCGCATCGTCACCGGCGACGCCAAGGTCGGCGACCACCTGGTGACCCACGAGAGCGTCGACGCCGTACACATCACCGGCAGCGAGGCCACCCACGACGCTATCGTCTGGGGTGCGGGCGCGGCGGGCGCCACGGCGAAGGCGGCGGGCACCCCACGCCTGACCAAGCCGATCACCAGCGAACTCGGTGGGGTGTCGCCGACGATCGTGGTGCCGGGCCGCTGGTCTGCGGCCGACATCCGCTTTCAGGCCGAGCACATCGCCACCCACCGCCTGCACAACAGCGGCTTCAACTGCATCGCCGCCCAGGTCGTCATCGTCAGCAAGGACTGGCCGCAGAAGCAGGAGTTCTTCACCGCGTTGCGTGCCGCGTTCGCGGCTGCACCTGCCCGTCCCGCCTGGTATCCCGGCTGCGACGCGCGGGTGGCCGGCGCCCGGCAGGAGCATCCGGGCTTCGACGGCGTCGGCGGGACCGCCGAGCGCACCCTGCTGTGGAACCTCGACCTCGCCGACGGCACCGAGTCCGCGTTCGGCACCGAGTACTTCGGACCGGTCCTCGGCGTGGCCGAACTACCCGGCACCGGTGTGGAGTTCCTCAACGCCGCGGTCGATGTGGCCAACGAGCGCATGCACGGCACCCTGGGCGCCAACCTGATCATTGACAACCGCACCCGGCGGCAACTGGGCGCGCACCTGCGCGAGAGCATCGCCCGGTTGCGCTACGGCACCATCGGCGTCAACGCCTGGACCGGCGTGGGTTACCTGACTCCGCGCGCCACCTGGGGCGCGTTCCCTGGCCATCCGCTCGACGACGTCCAGAGCGGCCGCGGCGTGGTGCACAACTCGCTGCTGCTGCACCGTCCCGAGCGGACCGTGGTGTACGGCCCGTTCCGGCCGCTGCCGCGCTCGGTCATGACCGGCGAGTTCAGCCTCACCCCGAAACCGCCGTGGTTCGTCACCAACCGCACCGCCGCGACAACCGGCCGCAGACTCACCGCGTTCGCGGCCCGGCCCCGCTGGAGCGCGCTGCCCGCCATCTTCACCTCCGCACTGCGGGGATAACCGAGCGGGCTTCAGGCCGGCAGCTTGTGTCTACTCGTGGCCCCTTGTAGCCCGTCGCGGCCCACTGTTCCCGGTGATGTTCCCGCCGGGAACAAGGTCGATCTTGCCCAAGCGAAGGGGGCCGGCGCGTCGCACCGCCCCCAGCTATACGGCTACGGTCCGACCGTCACCCATGCACCGCGTCGGCGGCGTCGACCGGGACCTCCTCCCAGGTCCAGATCCGGCCCATCACCACGTACAGCCCGCGCTCGTCAGGCTCGATCGTCATGAGCCCGTCGCCGGCCTCGGTGCGGTCGGCGAGGATCACGTCCCCGTCCCACCACATCGGCGGCACGTCGCCGTCGAGCGCGCGGCTCAGCTTCGGCTAGGTCATGCCGCCGGCCTCGTACACGCCCCGCCAGCGCCGGCGGGCGCACTCCTGGTCGGTCACCACTGCGGCGGCGACGTCCCGCGTGCACGACCACACCGCCCAGCCCCTGGACGACGGGCAGGCTCACGCCGCCGCCTTCGCCCGCCTCGCCTTCATCGATCTCCGGGCCCCCCGGCACCCCCGTGATCAGCATGATCTCGATGAAAAGGGCTCAGTGGATCCACGACCCACCGACGTGTGGCCGCTACGGCAAATCCGGTCAACCCACGCCGCCGACATGGGCAATCGCGACTCGGCGGGAAGCCGGCGGCCAGTCAGGGACGGCGAGGCGGAATGCCCTCCGGGATCTTGCTGTTGACGTTGCCGGACACAGGCATGCACCACTAACCCGAGGGGCTTTGACATGGCGCAGATCAGAGAGCTCTACCTCAGTGCGGCAGCGTCGGCGGCGAAGCTGCTCGCTGCCCCGCAGGTAGCCACTGCGTGGCATGAGCCGAGCGCGTTGGCGAAGCTGAGCGTTCGAGGGCTGGCCGGACATCTGGCCGGGCAGATCTTCTTCATCCCCAAGGTGCTCGCCGAACCGGTGCCCACCGAGAAGGTCATCCCACTCCACGAGTACTACGCGCGGGTGAGCTGGATCGGATCAGACCTCGATGATCCGTTCAACGTCCTCATCCGCACCAGTGGCGAACAGGACGCCGCGGATGGCCCGGCGGCGCTGGCTGCCCGCGTCGAAGCCACCGTGGAAGAGCTACGAGCCGTGCTGCCGACCGCGCCTTCTCGGCCGGTGCGCCGTCCAACCTGGGGAGCGTGGTCGATCAGCCTGGACGACTTCGTGACGAGTCGGCTCCTGGAAGTCGTCGTCCACTGCGACGATCTCGCCTACAGCGTCGGCGTTCCGGCACCCGAACTACCCGCCCAGGCCATCGAGACCGTCGTCGATGTGCTCTCCCGGATCGCATTACGCCGGCACGGCGCGACCAACGTGCTGCGTGCCCTCAGCCGCGCCGAACGCGCGCCCGTCTCGATCTCGGCGCTGTAGAACGCCGGGTCATCACAGCCATTCGGATCGCCGCGACAGCAAGGGTGCCCCTCACCCGCGCAAACCCTCACCCCGCGCGTTCGTCGGGGTCGGGGCTGCCTCCGGGCTCGGCTCCGCCCTCCTCGGCTCCGTCGGCCCGCTCACGGCACCGTTCTTTCTCGCCTACGGCCTGGTCCGCGACGCCTACATCAGAACCGCAGCAGCATGCGCGCTGACCATGCACCTCACCAAGCTCATCGCCTACGGAGCCGGCTCCCTACTCGACCCCCAGGTCCTCCTGCTCGGCGTAACACTCACCCCGCCACTCTCGCTGGAGCCTGGGCCGGCAAACGCACCGTGAACCGGATCAGCGACCGCCCCTTCGTCCGACTCGTCGAAGTCGGCCTCGTCGCGGCCGGTCTGCTGTTCCTCGTCGGCTTGTAGCCCCTGGACCGTCCGACGTTGAAGCGGAACTGAGAGACACCAATCATCCAACCAGCGGAACCACTGCCGGACACCTGCTCACACGACGTTTCGGGCTGCCGTAGTCGCTCGCTGCTTGACGACGTTTGACGGTGTCTTGTGCCCCCTGTGTGCCCCATATTGCCAGGCGACGCTTGGCCCGGGCACCGCGTCCCGATCATGTCGGACCACTCCGCTAACCCTTGACGGCGATCAACACGGGGCATCCACCACCGCAATAGAGCGGCCTCCCTGGTCTGCGTGGGGGTCGGTTCGGGCACCAAACCGGGCCTAACCAGCGTCCAGGCTTCGTTAGGGGCAAAGGTGGCCTGCCATCGTTGATCGCGCACAACCCGAGGGGTCGGGCGACGAGCGAGTCGTCCGCCGCTCGACCCCTCGCTTGTAAGGCGCATCCGGCAACAGTCGTGGCATCCGCTGATGTTCACCAGGTTCGCGTTAGAGCCGACACCTGTACGCGGTTGTCCGGCCTCGACCGCCACCGTTGATGTCAACAACTGATGTCCCCTATAGGGCAGGTCGATGCCGTGACGGCGGGCCGATTCCCGCACGGTCAACCCCGCCTATGAAACACGGCCTAGTAGATCAATGATACGTGTCCTCGTGGGACTTGCGGTAGTCGACGATGTCGTCGAGCCGTCCTGCGGCGGCGTGGGTGACCCAGGCGGGGTTGCCCAGCAGGATCCGGCCGAGCGCGACGAGGTCGAACTCGCCGGCCGCCACCCGCTGGACCAGGCCGGAGACCGACTCGGGGCCACCGGGCCGCAGGAAGTCGCGGGTCAGGCCGACCGAGCCCACCGTGATCGTTGGCAGGCCGGTGAGCCGCTTAGCCCAGCCGGCGAGGTTCAGTCCGGAGCCGGGGAACGCCGGCTGCCAGAATCGCCGCTGAGACGCGTGCAGCGCGCTCGCGCCGGCCTCGGCGAACGCGGTCAGGATCGCGTCCAGCTCGGCGGGGGTCTCCGCGATTCGGGCGTCGAACCGCCGCTCCTTGAACTGCGAGAACCGCACGATCAGCGGCCGGTCCGCAGGGAATTGCGCGCGGACGGCGCGCACGACCGCGGCCGGGAACGCCGCCCGCCGCGCCGGCGAGCCGCCGAACGCGTCGGTGCGCCGGTTGGTGAACGGCCACAGGAACTCGTCCAGCAGGTAGCCGTGCGCGGCGTGGATCTCGACCGCGTCGAACCCGGCCCTGGCCGCCACCCGGGCCGCCTCGGCGTACGACTCCAGCAGCTCGTCGATGTCGGCGACCGTCATCGCGCGGCTTGCCGGGCGGCCCGGCTCACGCACCCCCGACGGCGTCCACGCCGCCAGCCCGTCAACCGGCTCGCGCAGGCTGCCCAGGTGCCACAGCTGCGCGGCAATCCGACCGCCCACGGCGTGCACCTCGTCGACCACACGCCGCCAGCTTGCCTCGGCGGCACCCGCGGTCATCCGCGGCACCGTGTCCTCGTGGCCTGCGGTGGGATGGCCGACCCAGACTCCCTCGGTGACGAGGAGCCCGACACCGTGCTCGGCCCGGCGGCGGTAGTACGCGGCCACCTCGGGCGCCGGCACCCCGCCCGGCGAGTGGAACCGAGTCATCGGCGCCATGACGAACCGGGAGGCCAACGGCAGACCGGCGAACGTGACCGGCTCCAGCAGCGGCGCCAGCGCCAGGTCGACGACCGGGTGAGAGGTGAGGATTGCTGTCATGCCCTCACGGTAGGAGTTGACACCAGTGTCAGGGGCAAGCCCGCGGCAGCGTCGGTTTCAGGCCGCGGCGCGTGCCGCAGGTCCGCCGGCCGGCTCGTCGACCGTCATGTCGTCGACGATGCGGTCCAGCGCCGAGACCGTATGGGCGAGCTGGGCCATGTCCGCGGCCATGCGGTCGCGCTCCTCGCGGAGCCGGTCGGTCAACCACGACGTGCGGATGTCCGGATTCGTCATGCAGGGCAGCAGCTCATACATGCGCTTGCTGCTCAGGCCCGCGTCGAACAGCCGCTGAATCAGCCGGACCCGCTCGAGCGCCGCCTCCGAGAAGATCCGCTGGCCGCTCGCCGTACGCGTCGACACGAGCAGTCCTTGCTCTTCGTAGTACCGGATCGACCGGGCACTCACCCCGGTCCGGGCCGCTAGCTCGCCGATCCGCATCGCGTCCCTCCCGCCTGACACCCGTGGCCTCGACACCGGAATTCGAATCTATGCCGTCGCCGCCGTCGAACGGAAGCCCGCGCCGGACGGATACCGAAACAGGACGGCCATCGAGATGGCCACTGCCACGACCACGCCGGTTTGTACCGGCCCTACCCCGATGGCCCGTGTGATCAAGTGCGCGACCACCGCCCCGACGATCACGCCGCCAATGATGTCCAGCGTTCGCCTGATCCGATTACCGATGGCTCCCGCGATCGCGCCGACCGCGACGGCGGGCGCGAACGAGGGCTGTGCATTGTCCAGCACGTCGCGCGTGATGAACCAGGACAGTTCGGCCGCCAGCCCCGCCTGCACCGCGACGATGAGGTACGTGCGGAGCCGCTCGTACACATCTCGGCCTTTTCGCGGCACGGTCTCGCGCAGCACACCCCGAAGCCAGCTGAGCACGTCTCACCTCCGTGAATCCATCGGCCCTCCGACGAAATCAACGTGTATCGGTGAAGATCGGATGCTGGAGATCCGCAATCTGTCGCGCCACCGAAGGCGGAGGCAACTCGTATGTGCCAACCGCCAGCCTCAACCGCAGCCATCCGCCCGGACGTGCACATCGCACCATGGCGGCAGGTCCGCTGCGCACACCCGCCAGCCGCCGGCGTCTCGCCGCGTCTCGAACCGCCACGGGTGGGCTGCGCCGCTGAGGTTGACCTGTTCGTTCCACCAGATCGCGTGGACCTGGACAGTCACCGTCGCCCGGCCGTCGCCCTGGCCCTCGACGTCAATCGGTCCCACCGTCTCAAGCTTCGACGGCACGTTGCCGCGTTCCATCTCGCCGCGATACTGACGCCACTGCCGCAACAGCTCGTCGTGACGGCTACCGGCGAGCCACCCGCGACAGGCCGATCTCCTCCCCGCTGCTCATCTGGAGCACGTACACGCTCACCGCCGCGTCCGGCGTCGCCTCACCTCGATTTGCCTCGGCCTGCTTGAGAACAGCCCACGACACCGGCACGGCCACGATCCCGGTACACAGCACGGCTACGAGCGATAGCACACCCACGGCCAGTGACGTGGCGACCGAACCAACGGGCCTGCCGGTCATCCGCTGGCGGCCCGGCAAAGCTGGTCCCTCCCCTGGTCCCGCTCGACGCGATGCGTCAGGCGCTCGGCAAGCTCCACGGGCGGCTGTCATGACCCCGGCTGCTGTCAGCGTTGCTGGCATCCGGCCGCCTCGCGGGAGCCGTTGCCCCGAAACGCCTGGTGGAGTTGGAGCCCCCGGCCGGGATCGAACCGGCGACATCTCGCTTACAAGGCGCTTCTGGCAAGAGTCGGAGTGTCCGCTGACGGCCGCTGCGTCCGGCCTGATGGCGACATCCGTGCGAGCGTGTCCGGCCACGGCCGCCCCCGTTGATGTCAACCGCTGCTTTATTGGCCCAGTGCCCGTATCGAAGTGCGCCGGCGCGCTTGACCCGGTACGCGCGTCCCTCCCGCCTCTTCGACCACCCTGAGCTCACACGGCTCGACCTTGAGCGAACGGGAGTTGCTAACGGCCCGATCGCCACCCACCTCGCCTTCCGGCTTGTCCGGCCGAAAGATCCGCCGAGCCTCAACTGATCCGTCGGAGTCGGGCGCTGCGACAGCCTGGTCGAACGCGCAATGCGGCAAATGAGTACGCCTCGGAGCGGCCCTCAGCTGTAGAAGTCCTCCATGTTGACGGGCTTGCGGGCCGTCACCGCCGGGGAGCGGCACTCCATGTCCGTCGTGTCCGGCAGTGACTTCGAAACCGGATAGCCATGTCGGCCCGGCCGGTGCGATGATCGACATCTGGGTCGCTAGCTCAACTGGATAGAGCATTCGACTGAGTAGCGCGTCCGCTCTCCGCCTGTGCGGTCACGGGAGCGCTTCCTTCTCCTAGTTGGATCGAAGGGTTCGGGGTTCGAGTCCCCGGCGACCCACTGTGCCCCGGCCGCAGGCCGGCAACTGCCAGAGTCGACCGGAAGGGAGGACCACGTGCTCGAGAATCTGATCATCCAGAAAACACTGCGCGTGCCGGCCAGCAATGGCGCGGCTGGCGACGGCACGCCGGTGGCCCGGCAACTGGACGCGGCACTGCTCGATGTCGGGTTCTCGGCGTCGCGGGCTCTGCTGGAGCACATCGGCACCCTGGACCCCGCGCCGGCGATGGACCTCGCCGCCACGGTCGTCTCGGCGGTGCGCGAGCTGGTCGGCGACCATGTCCAGCACAACGCCTATTTCATCGGCTTCCCGGACGACGTGCCGGACACGATCGAGTTCTGGACGGACCGGCTACGGGCGGCCGTACTCATCGGCGGGGGCACGGCGACCGACGCGCAGCTGCGGGACGCCGTCGCCTCGGGCGGGGTAAACCTGCTGGACCTGCCGACTTACGGGACCTACCAGCACACCCATGCCGAGCTGTTGGCCGCGCACGACGACCTGATCACCACAGCCGGTGACCGGGTGACCTTGCTGCGTCTCGGCGACGCCGCCGACGTGGAGGCGGCGCGGCTCTATCTGGCCCTGGCCGGTAGCTCGACGCCGCATGGCGAGGCGGACCTCGCGATCCTCAGTGAGCTCGCAGTCGCCTGCGTGGACGGCGCGCAGCCGGCCGATATCCCGGTACGGGAGAACCGTGCCGTGCTCAACGGGATCCGGCTCGTCCTCGGCCGGCCGCTGGTCGGCGTGGACACGACGACCGACGTGCTGCGCCTTGCCTGCCAGGTCTCCGGCGGGGACGCCTCGCTCGTGACACCCACGCGATTCCGTGCCTTCCGGCGCCCGGAGCGGCGGATGCTGCTGGCCGCCCTGAACAAGGTCGTCGGTGCAAGCCCGGACAAGCTCGGGGACGTCGTGCGCTACGCGGAGCGGTGGAAGCGCCTCGGGGAACGGCTGCACCCGCACGAGTACGACCAGTGGCCGCACGCGCAGGAGGTGTTCGCGGTCGCGCGTGGCGAGCGGCGGGTACCCAACCTCGCCGGCCGCGCGGAGGCGGCGATCCGCGCCGGAGCCATCGGCCCGGCCGCATCGGTGCTGTCGGCCGCGCCGGGCCTGCTCCTGCGATCTGCGGACCGGCTGCTGCGGCTGGCGTCGCCGTCGGAGCGAACCGCTGTCGTCGAAGCAGTCACCGGTGCGCTCGGCTCGGCGTCGGGCCGAGTGCTCCTCTCGCTGCGGGAGCATGTCGACAACCGGCTGTCGCCCGCGTCCGCCCGGATGTACGCGAGCCGCTCGCGCAACGCGTGGGTCGGTCCCGACGAGCGGCCACCGCTGCCGGCCGAACTGGTGGCCGAGCTGTCGTCGCTGCTCGACGCCGAGATCAGCGCCCGGCTGCCGGAGCCGGAACGACCGCTGGTGGTGGACCCGGAGGTGCTCGACGTTGCACTGCCGCTGTCCGGCAAGGCGGCCGAAGGCGGTTTCTCGGTCCTGCCGAGGGGCTCGCGGGCGTCGGTGTCCGGTGAGCTGCTGCGCTTCTTCACATACTGGCGTCAGACCAGTCGTCGCACCGACTACGACCTGTCGGTGCTGCTGCTCGATGACGAGTTCCACGGTGCAGGCCAGGTGTCTTGGACGAACTACCACCACGACGGTGTGGTGCATTCCGGTGACGTCACCGACGCAACGAACGGTGCGACTGAGTTCATCGACGTGCCCCTGACAGTTCGCGGGCACTATGTGGTTCCGCAGGTCAACATCTATGCGGGCGAGTCGTTCGACGAGGTCGCCGAGTCGATGTTCGGGTACCAGACCCGCACACGGGACCAGCTCGGCGCCCCGTTCGACGCACGGACCGTGCGGGCGCGTTCGCACCTGCGCGGCCAGGGCCGGGTCGCGCTGCCGATGGTGTTCGCCAAGGGCGAGCGTGGCTGGCAGGCGGTGTGGCTGCACCTGTACCTCCGGGGTACGCCGTCATTCAATCGGGTGGAGGAGAACACGTTCACCACGGCCGACCGGGTACGAGCACTGATGGAGAGGCGTTACCTCACCGTGTCCTACCTTGTCGACCGTTGGCGTGCGCGGGCCGAGGTAATGACGTGGAACGGCCGGTTGCCGGACGAGCCGATCACGTTCATCGGCATCGAGGCGCCTGAGGAACTACCGGATGGGTCGGAGGCATATACTCTCGATCGGCTCAGTGAGCTGATCCCTGCGTAAGCGGCGACGGCCGAGGCCATGCGGGCGCTTCCTGCTATTCCGTTCGATTCGGGAACTCCGCGCAAGCGGAGGATCTGGTATTCAGCGCCCGCGCTCTCCTCGGCCCTCGCCGGCGAGCCACAGAAATTTTCCGGCCACCTTCCGAACTGACCGGGGAAGCAGCGCCACGCTGCCTCGACGACGCACTCACATCGGCACGAGCGGCGATCAGCGGCAGATCCGGACGCCGAGCACGGTCAGCTGCCGATCACCGTCCCTCTGTGCGGCATTGATGCACCACCATGACCCTTGAGGCCGGACAGAAATCCCCGACTACGCGGCGGCGTTACGGCTAACCTTGCGGCCGTGACGGGACATGACGTGCGACTGGAGCAGGAACACGATCACGCGGCGGTGCGGGAAGTTCACGCCCGCGCGTTCGGCCATCCAGACCGGGTGCCGGGCCTGGTTGACGACCTGCGGACCGCCCGAGCGCCGTTGCCACCACTGTCACTGGTGGCCACCGTCGACGACTCGGAAGGCGATCGGGTCGTCGGGCACGTGATGCTCAGCGGTTGCCGGTTGGACGCGCCGGAGCGGTTGGTGGCCGTGTACGCACTGTCGCCGCTGGGCGTCCTGCCGGAGTTCCAGCGATCCGGGATCGGCACCGCGTTGATCGGCCACGCATTGTCCGCCGCCGACGCCCAGGGCATACCGCTGGTGTTCTTGGAGGGCGCGTCCGGCTACTACGGTGCGCGTGGCTTCGACGACGCCGAGCGGCTGGGCTTCCGGCCGCCGACGCTGCGGTACCCGCCGGGCGCGTACCAGGTCGCCCGGCTGTCGGCGTACGAGGACTGGATGCACGGCACCCTTGTCTACTCCGACGTCTTCTGGGCCCACGACTGCGTCGGCCTGCGCGGCGAACGGCTGCGCGCGCTCCAACGAGCCGGAGGCCGATGACCCATGGTGCCAACGGTCCGGTGACGCCGCGGTACGGCCATCGCCAACTTGACCACTGATCGATGGTCAACAGCACGAGCCGGTAAAGATCAGCGCCGGGGCGGCCCGTCGGCCGTTCCCTATCGGGCACTCGACACCCGGATCTCGGCACGTCCGGATGCAGGCACCCGCGATCCGGTTACCTTCCGTGACGAGCGCTTCGCGGCAAATGAGTTCACCGACGCTGGAGCAGCCCACGTTTGGCCATATAGGCTCGCAACGTCTCGGCGTCCTCGGCGGACATCAAGCGGCGTGGGATCACGGTCGCCGGCATCCGGCCGACGTACACGATCCAGAACTCAGGGGTGTGCCTTACCTGGGCGACCCCGTCCCAGGCGATGCCGCCGGACTCCGAGCCGCTGCGCATCATGATGTTGTCGTCGGTGATGTCGTAGGCGCCCTCGACAGCGTAGCGACTGGAGCGGCGCCGGGCGCGCAACCGCACCCACGGCGAGTACAGCATCGACAGCAGGCCACCCACGACCATCGCCATGCACAGCGGCGAGATCTGGTCGCCCCACGCGAACCCCCGCGAGACGGCGAAACCGATCGCCCCGACCGCCGCCAGTACTGCGCCGATATAACCGTACTTGCGCAGCCGAACACTGCTGAGCGCAGCGGCCACGCGGCCCGGGTAGGCGGGATCGGCTGGGACGTCAAAACGGATGTGCACGCCAGAACGATAGTGCTCCCACCCGCCCCCGGGCAGCGCCTGACTCGCGCCCCGCTGGCCGGATCGTCGGGGCCGCCCGTTGTCAGGGCATAGAGCGCGCGTTTGGCGGCCTGACCGGGCATCCACCGACCCTTGCCTGGTGGATAGTGACCATGGCGGAACGGTCTGGGGATTCGGCTTGAGCGAGGGTTTCTGCGCACGGCCGGGTGGCTGGACCGGCGCAGCGGAGGGAAGATCGGCGGCAAGATGTTCGGCGCACCGTTGCTGTTGCTGGCCACGACCGGGCGGAAGTCGGGGCGGTCGTGGACGGTACCCGGCAGGTCGTACATCATGCGATGGCCTAGGCTGCCCAGTTGATCGACTGGGACCACGTATGCGATACGGACTTCGCTTTGCCGGCGACGGCTGACCTCGATGAGCTCGTCGCTGATCTAGCCAAATCTCTGCGTGACCCTGACCCGGAGGTACGCGACGGTTCACCGTACGTGGTGCTGCGTACCTGGATCGCCCGTGATGTCATCGATCGTGTGCGGCGCCGGTGGCTGGGTGACCAGATGGCAGCCCGGTTCGCTGACCAGCAGATCGAGGCGCGTACCTTCGCCCCGCTGGTTCTGGACATGATCGTCAGCAAGGGTGACTTCGAGCCGGCGTGGCAGGAGGCGTTCCGCCGCTGGTACCTGGCCGAGACCGACTTGCGCGGGTATGACGACAAGCTGGCCTGGTTGCACGCGGTGGCTCACGGCGCCGACCTGCTGGCCGCGTTCGGCCGGCATCCGCGTGTCGACCCGACCGCCATGTTGGAGCTGGCCGCGGCGCGGCTACTGACACGCACCGAGTACCTGTATGCCGAGCAGGAGGACGACCGGCTCGCGCGGGCGATCGCGCTTACCCTGACCCGCGCCGAGCTCACCAGTGACCAGGCCGTCCGGTGGCTGGGCCCGATCCACGAGGACTTCGTTTCACCTCGTCGCGGGCAGACCCCGGTGTACCGGTCCAACACGATGCGCACTCTGCGGATGCTGTACATCCTGGCCGACCTGGGCGCGCGCACCGGCCGCGACAGCGCACCTATCCCGTTGCCGCACGCCGCCGCAGTGAAGGACCGCCTGGTGCCAATCCTTGCCGAGGTCTTCCAGCACTCCTGACGCGGGGCGGCGGCTGCCGCCCGGATCGCGGCAAATGAGGATGCCGACCCGTCCAGCCGGGCGCTGATCCTGCAGGCGACACCTCGTACGATGGCTCGGGCGCATAAGGAAGACTGGCAGGCATGGCTGATCTGGGCGATGCGAAGGCTGCGCTGCACCACTACCTCCAGGCGACTCGCGAAGACCTGATCTGGAAGCTCGACGGGCTGAGCGAACGCGAAGCCAGACTGCCCCGCACCGCGACCGGCAACAACCTGCTGGGCGTCATCAAGCATTGCCTCAATGTCGAAGCCGGCTACTTCGGGCCCACATTCGGGCGCGAATTCCCGACGCCTGAGGAACTGGTCCCCATGCAGGCGTTCGAGGAGGACCCGCAGGCAGACTGGTACGCGCGCGAGGACGAGACGAAGGATGGGTTGATCGACCTGTATCGCCGTGTCGGGGTGTTCGCGGATCAGACGATCGAACAGTTACCGCTCGACGCGCCGGGGCAGGTGTCGTGGTGGCGGCCAGGTGGACAGGCCGTGACGCTGCAAAGGATCATCGTCCACGTGACCTGCGACCTCGCCCGTCACGCCGGGCACGCCGACCTGATGCGCGAGCAGCACGACGGATCGATCGGCTGGCAGCGGGAGAACACCAACATCCCCCACGACTATGACTGGCCGGCGTACGTCACGAAGCTGACGAAGCTCGCTGACCGATTCGGATAGCCGTCTGGGTCCGTCGATACAGTCGGAGGGGTCAGCATCCGCTCATCGGCACGTCCGCGGGCCGCTACCCGTGGACAACGGCTGCGCTCAGTGACGCGCGGTCGGCGGCATGAGCGCACACGGGAATGGCTTTCAACATGCCGGACGGCACAGCACCCACGCCGCCTACTCCTCGGCACCGGCCGACGTGTCCTCGATCTGACGTTGGTCGGCACCAGGAGCATGGCGTCCCAGCTTCTTGGTCTTGAACAGCGAAGCGGCTGCACCCCCGACCGCGCCGGCTGCACCGGCGATCGCTCCGCCCACACCCTTCACCGCGGTCAGTGCCTGCGGCGCATCCGGGATGCCGTCGCCGTCCAGGTCGGCGCTTCTGAACGGACGCGCCACAGCGCCCGCCGCGGCCGCCACGCCAGCACCCGCTACATTGGCGGCGTCGGAGATCCAATTTCCCGTCGCCTTCGCTGCGTCTTCCAGGGCCGCGAGCGCTCGGTTCGGTTCAGCCTCGACGTCATCGTCCTCGGGCTTCGACTTCACTGGAATGGCCAAATGTGCCGGGAACTCGTCCGGAGCATCAGCGAATGCGACCCGGGCAGCGTCAACCACCTCCCGACCGAATAGGAAGCGCGTGACCCCTCCTGCCAGGGCTCCGACTCCGTATTCGATCGCCGCCTGCTGCTTCCCATTCAAGTTCAGGCGCACGGTGTCTAGCTGGCCCGTCTGGATGGTGCGAACGAGGCTCTGCGCCGCGCCACCAGGGAGCATGTCCGCAAGTGTGTTCGCCCAGTGCGACCAATCGCTCCGACCGGCAGCAATCGCGTGTCCGACGCCAACGGCACCCCCCGTCGACATACTTGCGAGGTCAGTTGCCATCGTCGCGATCTGCTGCTGGCTGACGCGCTCGTTCGACAGTCCGTAGACCAGGGCGTGAGCTTGCTCTTTGTCGAGGTCCATGTTGTGGATGTCAGCGATGGCGAGCCCGAAGATCGCCGTGATCTCGAACTGGAGCTGCTCGTCGCCCGCAGGGAGAAGCGCCGCGACTCGCCGAGCTCCCGTCGTCGCGGCGCCGAGCGCTACGTTCTTGGCTGCCGCCTTCGCGGCTTCCTTAGCGACGACCTTCGCAGCCTCCTTACCCGCCTTCTTCGCTGCCTGCTGTCCCGCGCTCTTGGCACCGGCCGCAGCGGCCCCAGCGACGGGAATCAGCGCGATCCCGACATCGGCCACTATCGCACCGGCGGCGATGACGGCACCCGCGGCGCTGATGGCGGTGACGTACTGCCGCTCGAGCAGTCGGATCACTTCGGCGGGCGTTGCATCCGGATTCCGACGGCGGACTCGCATGACGTACCTGCGAGCGATCGAATGCCGAGCGCTGACCGCCTTCGCAATGTCACGCGCGGCGTCCTCCTCGACGAGCTCAGCCTCGAAAGTGCTCTCGTCCATGTCGGTCATCGATCAGCCCCCTCCGGCTCCCGAATTATTACCGCACCGACCGCCAACCGCTAGCGCAGGTCTGGTCGGACATCTCGCGTTCGATCGGCGCGCCGCCGGTGCTGCTCGCGGATCGGATCAGTCAGGCGGCGCTGCGGGGGGTGACGCGAGCTGAGCGGGTCAGGGGGTGTGTCGGCGAACGGCTGACAGCGTCACGACCGGCCTCTGAACAGCGCGAAAGCGGTTCGGGTTCTGCCACATCCGGTCCACCTGTAGCACGTGAACTGGGAAAACATGATTCCGAATGTGGCGGTGCCCGAACCGCCTCGGCTCGCTACGTCGTGACCTGGGAGAGCAATCGCACTTGCTCAGCAGCCATGGCTGCGCGGTGCAGCTCTCTGGCGGCGTTCTCGCGCACGGTAATTCAGGCTACGAGCAGGCGGAGGCCGAGCTCTGCCGTGTCGAGGGCGACGAGGTCGCGGTTGCGCTCGGCCCACCGGCCTGAGGAAAGGTCTTCGCGGAGTGTGCTGACTGCCCGTTGCTCGGCCTGCGGTCCGACTCTGGTCCATACCGAAACCGCGCGGCGTACATGTTCGTCCAGGTACGCCTCAGGCCGGCGCCAGTATGCCTCGAAGAAGCCGTCAGCGCAGTCCCACGGGACGAGCACCGGCTCCGCGCGTCCTCCGATCGCGCGGGTTAGGTCGGCCAGGGACGGCCAGCCGACGAGGAGGTCTGCGAACTCAGGTAAGTAGTCGCGGGTGAGCCAGAACCGCTGACGCCAGCCGGTGTCATCGGCGTCGTACGTGAACACCACCACGCGGCGGGCCACACGCCGCAGCTCACGCAGCCCGGCGACCGGGTCCGGCCAGTGATGAACGGTGCTGACCGCCATCGCGGCGTCGAAGGACTGGTCCTCGAACGGCAGACTCTCCGCAGCGGCGGCCACGCAGGGCGCCGCGCCCGGGGGACGCTGCGCCCGCATGACCGCCGAAGGTTCCACCGCCGTGACGTCGCGGTCGGGGGGTTCGTAGGAGCCGGTGCCGGCTCCGACGTTCAGTACCGTTTGTGCATCCCCAAGCGCATCCCAGATGCGCGCGGCGATCCGTGGCTCAGTGCGCCGCGTCGCTGGGTAAGCGGATCCGATGGCATCGTACAACCGCGCGCCGAACACTTTCAGTTGCTCCTCTGGCGTCGTCCTGATTCCCATTGCTCGTGCCTCCAGTTCCCTGTCTATGGCCGTCACCATGGCAGCAGCGCGGTCGCGCTGGTCCATCAACAGGCCGCGCAGCCGGCACAGGTGCGCGACTGCGTCGGTAGCCGGATCGTCAACCAGTTCCGCGATCTCCCGCAATCCGAAGCCGAGCCGCCGGTAGGCGAGCACCTCCCGGAGTCGCTCCACGTCGTCCGCGGAGTAGGCCCGGTGCCCAGCCGCGGTCCGCGTGGACGGCTCCAGGAGGCCGATCTCGTCATAGTGATGCAGTGTGCGGACGCTTACGCCGGCCAACTCCGCCACACGCCCCACGGTCAGGTGCTCCTCCACGCCACCGACTATGTGGCATGACGCCGCGTGAGGGGCAAGCGCTTCGCTGCTGGAATGACCGAGTTTCCGCTCATCGGCCAGATGCGGATGCTCAGCGCGGATGGCGCAGGTCTCGGCCCGTGACAGAGCGTCACTCTGACGGCGTTGATGAGGTGAATTCCGACTACTCGATCAACGGAGCCTGCCAGTCCGTCTCAACCCCCGATCCGTGGCCCGACCCCGTCAGCGTCGACGATGGAGTCGGGGCGTTCACCTTCGTCGCCGGTATCGGGCCGGCCCTGACCCTCGTTCGCGCCCGGTCATGAGCGACCGCGCGCGGACCGCCGCGTGATGCAGTCCGGGGCAGGGCCACCTTGCCTCTCGCCCCGGCTCAGGCCCACGGCGGCGGCTCATAGCAGGACGAACGAGAGGTCCCTGTGAGTTCTGCGGTTCAGCGGAATGCCGATCTTGACGCGGCGAGCGATCTCCCCGCGGCTGATGCCCAGCCCCTGGGCGATGAGCCGTTCGGGGCGAAGGGGCCACGGGGTCGTCGAAGATGACCGAAACCTGGACGGGCCAGGGGCTTTCGGGAGGGGACGGGGCGAGCAGCTCCCAGCATGAGTCCCACTCCAGGGCGAACCGGTTGCGCCGGGCGATCAGCGGGTCGAGAAGGACGCGGGCGACGAGGGCAGAGGAGTTGCCGGAGTAGCCCTCCAGAAGGATCGGATCCAGGTACCGGACCGGGACGCGATCGTGAACGGTGATCTTGCTGGTTCGGTCGCAGGAAACGCAGGCGACGAGGAGCCAGATGTCGAGGAGTTTGCCGTTGGCATTGACGCGGAACTTCCCGTCGCCGGTGCTGGCGAGGCCGGAATGGCAGTGGACGCAGCGGAACGCGAGCAGGGGAAGGTGCGTGCGCCGAAGGGTCCAGGACAGCACGATATGAGGACGCATAGACATGATCTCTCTGAAGACCTGACGGAAGGCATGGGAAGAGAGCCGACGGCGACGTCGGCGACCGATGCACGGGGAAGGTGTCAGGTCTAAAGAGCAGGCGGCGTCACGCGGGGTGAAGTCCTCTTGTGAGTGGGTCGGAGAAGAAGATCCAGTTAGAAGGTAGGGCGGGACGGGCTGGCGAGGCCACCCATTTTTGTCCTGGTGCCGAGCACTGAGGGGCGGGGTCGGCGAGCTGGGCGTCGACCACGCGCCGATCGCCCCCGCGGCCCCTTTCTGCCGTATTCCGGCCGCCCCCCAACCTGACGTGTAGGCATGGGGCAGAGGCTCTGCAATAGCGCCGCACGGAGCACTCTCATCGGCTACTTATCTACTGGTGGTACGACCGCGGCCCGGCCAGGCTTGGTCGAGGTGACCGGTGGGGTCGCTCTCTCATCGGCTGCCCACCGCGTTTTGGTGTGGCTCACTCATGGCATGCGTCCTGCCGGTCACCGTGGCGGGGAGAGGCTCAAGAGCGCCTCTGTGTGTCAAGGGCTGACCGTAGGGCGTCGTTGTTGATCTTTGGCGAGATGCCGATAGACGACGTTGGCGAGCCGTCGCTTGAGCGCGCGTCGGGCCTCGGCGGGGGTCTTACCTTCGCCGATCTTGCGCAGGTAGTAGACGCGCCCGGGTCCGGGGTCGCGGGCTTGGCATACCGCGATGGTGTGGAGCGCGGTGTTGAGTTGGCGGTTGCCGGTGGTGTTGAGCCGGTGGCGGCGGCGGTCTCCGCTGGAGGCGTCAAGCGGGCTGGTGCCGGTGTAGCTGGCGAAGTGGTCGATGGTCGGGAAGCGGTGTATGTCGCCGACGTGGCCGAGGATCTTCCCGGCCACGACGGGCCCGACGCCGTGTATTTCGGTGAGTGTCGAGCGGGTGACCGCCAGGGTCTGGCTGGTCTTGGCCTGGTTGGCGCTTAGCTGACGGTCCACGCGGCGCAAGTCGGCGAGGAGGTCGCGGGCGAGCTCGCGGCGGCAGGCGTCGGTGGCGGTGAGCGGGCGGACGCCGCGCAGCAGCGCGCTGGCTTTGTCCGCGGTCAGGTCGGAGGGCGCTCCGCCGGGAATCAGGTCGCGGAGCAGGACGTGCAGGCGGTTGAGGACGCGAACGCGTTCACCGGCCAGGTCGTCACGGCGTTCGGCCAGCAGCCGCAGCTGGGTGGTGTGGTCCTCGGCGACCACCGCGCGCAACCGCTTGTGGCGCATGGCGGCGTGCGCGACGCTGGCGGCGTCGGCGGGATCGCTCTTGCGGGCACCGCCGGTGTCCAGCAGCCGGGCGCGAGCGGCGAGCGTGGCCGGCACGTCGACGACGTCTTCGCCGCCACCGGCGAGCAGTTGGGCGATGCCGCGGCCAAGACCGGCGGCGCCTTCCACGGCGAACCGCCGCTGCGGCCAGCGGGCGGCCCACCCCATCAACGTCTTGTAGGTGCCGGCGTTGACCGCCACGCGTCTGACCGCCAACTGCCGGCCGGTGGCATCCAGCGCCACGGCGGTCAATGAGGCTTTGTGCGGATCGATCCCAATCGTGATCACGGCAGGCGGAGTCCCTTCAGCAGGCGGGCAGGAGATGCGCCGTGGTGGGCAGCCTGACTTCAAGAAGTCCTTGTGCACGCCTCTGTCGCGCCACACCACGGCCGGGCGCCGGCCGGCCGTGGCACGCTCTTGATAAGCCAACCCGGTAAGGCGGCAAGGGGTCTGCGAGCCAATGCCAACCGGCGCCCTGACGCTACGGGCTGCAGACCCGCGCGTCTGTTCCTATTAGACAAGTCAGGGGTCTGCCCAGCTCGAAGTAGCGCTGCCCTCCTCGCCGGATTCAGCCCCGGTCTGATCGAGGAGGACGAGCGTGGGACAGGTCATCATCGGCATGGATCCTCATAAGCGGTCCGCGACCATCGAGATCATCAACGACCGCGAGAAAATCCTCGCGCAGGGCCGGTTCACCACCGACCGCGACGGCTACCAGACGATGCTCAAGCTCGGCCGGCAGCACAAGGACCGGGTCTGGGCGGTGGAGGGCTGCAACGGCATCGGCCGGCACATCGCTCAACGCCTCGTCGCCGACGGCGAAACCGTGGTGGACGTGCCCGCGAAACTGTCCGCCCGGGCCCGGGTATTCGACACCGGTCAGGGCCGCAAAACCGACCCGGTCGACGCCCACAGCGTCGCCGTCGCAGCCCTGCGCGCCAAGGGTTTGCGGCAGGTCACCGTCGACGATGTGACCGTTGCGTTGAGGCTGCTGGCCGACCGCCGCGACGGTCTCGGTCATGCCCGCACCGACCTGCTCAACCGCATCCACCAGCTGCTGCTGGAACTGCTGCCCGGCGGAGCGAAGAAGTTCCTGTCCGCCCCGCAGGCCCGCACGATGCTCGCCACCATCCGTCCTCGTGATCTGGTCGGCCGCACCCGCCGCCGGCTCGCGTCCGAGCTGATCACCGAGCTGGTCCAGGTCGACAAGAAGATCAAGGCCGCGGACAAGGAACTGACCGAGCTCGTCGCAACCACCGGCAGCAGCCTGCAGGACCTCAACGGCATCGGCCCCTCCGGCGCCGCCCGCCTGATCGGCGACGTCGCGGACATCAGCCGCTTCGCCACCCGTGGACACTTCGCGTCCTGGAACGCCACGACACCGAAGGCCGCGCCTACTACCGACGCAAACTCGCCGCCGGCAAAACACCGATGGAGGCCATGCGCGCACTCAAGCGACGGCTGTCCGACATCGTCTACAAGCAGATGGCCAAAGACGCCAAGAAGGCCGGGACGGGCCCGGGAGGACACGTGGGGGCGACTCTTCAATCCAGCGCGGCCGACCCGATCCCCATGATCGACACTTCGGAACAGTCACTTCCCGGACCCGCCGACACCCAGCCTAGAACACCGCTCCTCGCCGCCTCTTGATGACACAGAGGGGTGCCATGTGCGTATGGCGGCCGCGTCAACATTTCGTGACGCCGCGTAGCGCGCGGATCGCGGCAAGAGCGGACGTTCCACTACGACACGGGCCGCAACAGCCAACACGTCGGACGCTGCGGATCACCGGGGGGCCTCCGCGACGACCGTGTCCACCGAGGTCACGTACCGGGGCACGATTGGTGGTGGATCCCGGCGCAGGTTCCGCACTGCCGGTACCGCCAGTAGCAGAGCGGCGCCGACTATGCAGACCGCGGCGGAGACACCCAGGATCTCGGCGCCGCCGACGAGGAGGGTGGCCGGTCCGGCGAGCGCCTGGCCGACGGCGATGCCGGAAACAGAGCCGGCAACTTCGTATGCGGTGACCCGGTTGAGCAACTTGGACGGGACGTGGGTCTGAACGCTCGTCGCCCACATCACCGACCAGAACGACCACGCCGCGCCCGCGATCAGGTGACCCGTGAGCAGCAGCCACAGCGGTGCGCTGGCGACAACGGCGAGCGGAAGCACCGCCCATCCGAACATGGCCACGGCGCCGGCGCGAAGCGGATGGGTGGGCTTGACCCGCATCGCACCGAAGCCGCCGACCACGGCACCGGCTCCCCAGCCGGTGACCACCCAGCCGTACGCGGCGTCGCCGAGTCGGGCACCGACGAGCGTCGAGCCGATCGGGATGATCGGCCCGAACATTGTGATCCCGTACGCCACCCAGACGAGGATGACGACCCAGATCCACGTGCGGGACCGGAACTCGCGCCAGCCCACCCGCAGGTCGCGCACCACCGACGAGCCGGCGGCGACCGCGAGGTGCGTAGGGATCCGTAGTGCCAGCAGGCACGCGGCGCTCATGGCGAACGTGGCGGCGTCGATGGTGTAGACCGCGCCAGCGCCCACCGTGGCGACGAGGATGCCGGCGACCGCGGGACCGAGTAGCTGCGCCGCCGAGTCGGCGACTTTGATGCTCGCGTTCGCTCGCTGGAGGTCACGTGCAACGTGCGGAACGATGCCGTTGACCCCAGGTTGGAACATCGCGGCGGCGGCGCCGGCCAGCGCCGAACAGGCCATCAACAGCCACAACGACGGAGTGCCGGTGAAAAACAACACCGCAACTGTCGACTGCGTCGCGATCCTGGCCAGGTCGGCGCCGACCATCATCGGCCGCGCCCCGAGCCGGTCGGACAACACCCCGCCGAACAGCACCAGCAGCACGAACGGTGCCGTCCACAGGGCCAGCACGAATCCCACGCCGGACGTGCCGTGGACGGGACCCACGGCGAGCGCCGTGGCGACCGGCATCATCGCGTCGCCGACGAGCGAGACCGCGCGGGCGACGAAATACAACGCGAAGTTCCGCGACCACAAGCGAGTCATGTCGTCATGGTCGGCGAAGCCGATCACACCGCCAAGTGTCCTGAAAGACGTTCTTGAGCACTATCCAGCCATGGCCCATCGGGTGGCAGCGCTCGCGCATGCGCCGCAGTCGACGTTCGAGCTTGCCTGCGCCGCTGAGGTCTTCGGCCTGCACCGCCCCGGACTGCCCGAGCCATACCAATTCGAGGTGTGCGCGGAAAAGCCGGGTCCGCTGGCGACGCTCGCCGGCTTCGACATGCTGGTTACAAACGATCTCACCGCACTACGCCGTGCGGACACCATCGTTATTCCCGGCTGGCAGACCTACCCGGAGCCGGCGCCACCCGCCATCGTGCGTGCCCTGCAACAGGCACACCGGCGCGGGACACGCATCATCACCATCTGCTCCGGCGTCTTCCCGCTGGCCCAGACCGGCCTGCTCGATGGCCGCCGGGCGACCACGCACTGGGCCCTCGTCGCCGACCTGACGGCCCGGTTTCCCAACGTCCAGGTCGACCCGGACGTGCTCTACGTCGACCATGGCGACGTGGCCAGCAGCGCCGGTGCCGGCGCCGGCATCGACCTGTGCCTGCACGTCGTACGAACCGACCACGGCGCCGCGCACGCGGCCCACGTCGCCCGGCACATGGTCATGCCGCCACATCGAGAAGGCGGCCAGCGGCAGTATGCCGAACTGCCCACCTCCGGGCCGGTCCCCGACTCCCTGGCGCCGCTGCTGGACTGGGCCACGGCCCGGCTACACGAGCCGCTGACCATCAACGACCTAGCGGCCAAGGCGCAGATGTCCGGCCGGACGCTGACCCGCAGGTTCGCCACCCAGCTCGGTACCAGCCCCGGCCAGTGGCTCCTCGCGCAACGCATTGCCGCCACGCGCGCACTGCTGGAGGAGACCGATCTGTCGGTCGAGGCCATCGCAGACCGAGTCGGTCTCTCGTCAGCCGTCAACCTCCGGCGGCGGTTCCACCAGGCTGTGCGGACCACACCCGCCGCCTACCGCCGCACCTTCCACCAGGCCCGGACAAGCTGACCCAGCTTCGCGCAGGCCGACCGTGTCAATGTAGTCGTTTGCGACACCAACTACTCGTAGCAGCCGGCTATCCGCTCATCGGCGAGATCGTTGGTCGTGGGCCAGCGAGCGGGCGACTGACCAACTAAACCAGGGACCACGCCGAGGTCGGAAGCGACCAGGCCGGCCACGAAGTGAACGCACTCTCCTCGGCACGACCGCACGACCAGCGGCAAACTAGTACGCGTGGGCCCACCGGAGAGCCGGAGCGAGGCCGCCGGTTGCGTTTTCTTCAGGCCTGACGCCGCATCCGATAGTGCAGCCGCACTGCGGGGATGTTCCAAAGCTTGAGGCTGTGATCGGCCCGCACGTCACCGTCCTCGTCGACATATAGGTGGAAATGTTCGTTCAGCGGAACACGACGTGCGCTGAGCGTTTCGTCATACCGCTCCAGCACGAGATATGCGCCGTTAGCGCCGAACCTGCCGATCGGGGAATGCAGATGGAAGCTGCCGTCCAGGCCGGCGGAGGGCTTGAGGAAGACCTGTAACGAGCCCAGCGCCAGGGGAAGCACGACGCGGACGCTGGGCTGCCTGCTGCCGGGAAGGGTCTGGACGCCATAAAGGCCGCTGTATGTCACGTGGCCTGTCTTGCGCATGTTGCGGAGCCAGGCTGAGCCGGCAAGTGGACATACGTCAGCGACTTCCTGCTCGGGATGTTCGCCGGGGACTTCGCGCCGCGCGACTCGATGGCCTGGCTCGCCGGAAACCTGTGCTCCGGCGGCCTGAGCGCCATCCCGGTCGTGGGCTGGATCCTCGGCGGCCTGGCCGACCTGCGCGACACCATCGCCGGGGTCATCCATGGCGACTGGGTCAGTGCGGGGCTGAGCATTCTCGGGGTCGTGCCCTATGTGGGCGACGCCGTCGCGATCCCGGGCAAGGCGGCCCGATTCGTGGCGAAGTACGTCCACCGTCTGCGGGAGACCCTGCGGTTTGTCACCCGCTACGACAAGATCCCCGACTTCGTCAAGGACCTGGCGCTCGAGCTGATCCTCGGCGAGACCTACTCCTTCCTCGTCGGCGAGAGCGGCGCTTTCAGTATCTCCGCGTTCCGGTTCAGCCGCGCCGACATCCGCAGACTGACCCGAGGAGACCGCACCGATTGGGAGACGATCGCGGACGCTATGCGCCACCCTCTCCACAAGAACGACGGCGTTTCGGTCCCGCCCCAGCGTAACGCCACGGCCGGCGAGGAATGCCCTGAGAGACATCATCCTGAACGGTAACTGCTTGCCGCAGCACGAGGTACTCACGACAGGCTTCCCAAGACCGGGATCAATCAAGCGCAAGGCCGACTGCGCCGAGGTGGATCCGAGCGACGGTGGACTTATCCTGCACGAGGTCAAGACCGGTGTCCCCACGTGGAGCAGCATGCTCGACGAGTGTCGCAAGGACGCGTGGATGCTCACCGATGCGGGCAGGGCGGTGCACAAGCAGGATGGAACCAACGGCAGACCCCTTATCAAGGGCGTGCACTGGCACTTCATCGCACACGACCGCTTCCACAGCATCGGCATCGCCGAGAACCTGTTTGAATGCTTGAAGCGCAACAACATTCCTTACACCATTCACCCTATAAGTTAGCCCAGTGAGCCTGACCATGGGCGTGGTCCCGTCCGGGACCGAGCTGAGCAGGGCGACGCTGGTCGCCCTGCTCAGCAGGCTGCTCGGCGAAGATCCAGATCTCCACACCCGGGTCCCCGCCGGGGAGTATGCCGAGTTGTTCTGGGACGGCGAGCGCATCAGCACCCAATGGTTCGTCTACCCCGGCGAGACCGGAGTCGGGCAGCTGGAGGTCGAGGTCTGGGACAGCTTCCCAAGCCGCCCGGCCAGCGCATACCGGGACGAGGCAGCGCGGATCGTCGAGGTGCTCCGGGAACTAGCGGAAGCCAGCGGCGGCCGGCTCATCGTTGAGGAAGGCGATGTCACCGGAGCCTCGCTCGACGAGGTGCTCGACCTGATCTCGCCAACCGAGAACGGCAAACCATCGGCCGCGGTGGAAACTGGCACGCCGGCGGGGTCCGATGAGGACTACCTACTGCGCTACCTAGCCGCCGGGGACGACCGGCTCACCTGG
This sequence comes from Micromonospora kangleipakensis, assembly GCF_004217615.1. Lineage (NCBI taxonomy): Bacteria > Bacillati > Actinomycetota > Actinomycetes > Micromonosporales > Micromonosporaceae > Micromonospora > Micromonospora kangleipakensis. The sequence continues at coordinate 5,753,773 of NZ_SHLD01000001.1, forward strand.
CTGCGCGACCACGCCGCGGCGACCGGCAGCCCACTCCGGCTCGACTATTCCCGCGACAGCCTGGTCCCGTTGTGGAACTGGGCCATCGGTCGGCTCCAACCCCGCCCCGCCGACGCTCCTAAAGAGAAGGTGTTCCTCGCCAACGGCAGTGCCTTCCTCCGCCCGGAGGGCGCCGTCTTCCCGATGTGGTACGGACGCAGCCTGCTCCTCGCCCCGCACGTCTGGTCGGACGAATCCCTCGCGCTGATCGACGCGGTCTCCTTCTACGCGGCGGAGTGCCTGCGCCGCGCGGTGCCGGACCTGACCTGGCAGGTGGCGCACGGCCAGCACCGTGGGTACCTGCACGAAGGTCAGCCGATACTGGCCGGGCGCGGCCACGACGTCGAGCCGATCACGTCGCTGATGCCACTCGCCGGGAAGGTCTACCACGCACGCAATCCCGACCCCGCACATCCGCCTACACCCCCGACCGCAGAAGACCTGCGGAACTGGTTCGACACCACCGTGGCACAACACCGCTCAGGATGATCGCGGATCGCTAGGCTGACCAAGGTCGGGTGACGCCCGAAGGAGCAGCGTTGAGGAGTAGGCGACGCGAACGTAAGCGTTGGGAGCGGGTCGTGGAGTTGCTGGCCGTCCTCATGTTGGCGATACCGGCGAGCGTCATCCTCTTCGCTGGTCAGCTGCTACGGCGGGCGACGTTCACCGCCCGGGGCGGCAGCGCCGACACCTCACCCCAGCGCAGGCCGGTCGACAGCTTGCACAACAGGAGGTCCGCCGCCTCCGGGTCGACCTCGTAGGCCGCCGCCAGGAACAGCGTCGCCTCGGCGGGGCTCTCCAGGATGTCCCGCTCGGCGCGCGGGCCCTCCGGCAGCGGCAGCCCGTCCGTCGGGTTGTACGTCCGCACGGCGGGCTCCTCGTCCTCGCCCGGCCGGCACGCCGCCTTGAAGATCGGCACCACGCTCTCGCCCCGGATGTTGGCGATCGTCTTCGCCGACAGGCCGGCGTCGCGCGGGTCCTGCTGCCACTCGCGCATCTCCCGCCGGGTGATCTCGGCGATCGGCCGCTCGCCGAGCCGCGGGAACACGTGCTTCTCCAGCCGCTCCCGGTACTTGCGCACCGTCTCCGGGTGCGGCTACACCAGCTGGCCCAGCCAGTCCTCGGCGTACGCGCGGAACGTCAGCTTCTCCTGCACCGGCTCCGGCGCCGGGGCGGCCACGCCGGCGGGCACGAGCTGGGCGAAGCCGTGGGCCACCAGTTGCTCCGGCGGCGGCATCTGCTGCCCGGCCGCGTCGACGAGCGTCTTGAACCGCTTCGCGTCCGCCTGGTAGTCGAACGTGTGGCTGTCGAACCCGTTCTCGCGGCGGCCGCCCTCCCGCCACTTCACCCGCCACCGGGTGCTCTTGCCGTCCTTCGTCGTCCACTTCTCGACTGACGCCACGGTTCCTCCACGTGAACGTGGCGGCCTCGACCCGGTGTCTGCGGGCTCTGCCGCCGACGCGCCTGTGTGCGCAACAGTGGGACCGCAACCGTCTCGCCCGCCGGGCACAAGATCGCGCCGCCCGCTGGCGCGGACGACGCAACTCCGAGCCCGTATTCCCACGGTGTTCCCAGGGCGGATCTTGCCCGAGAAACGATGAAGGCCGCCGCCCTGAGTAATACCAGGTCAGCGGCCCAATGCCTGCGTCGTTCTGCTGGTGTCCAAGGGGCGACGTCGACCAAACATCCATGATCGTCGTTCACGACGAACTACGACTGACACCCAGATGACGGCAGCAGCCGAGGCTCTGTTGCGTTGAGCGACAACGCAACTGTGAGTCTCGGTTTGCGGCTCTGGGATTGTGGAGCCGTTCTCCCGGGGCCGCGGTCTGACCCGCAACGCAACTGGCTCGGTTGATGCCTTGGCGCCGATCTGTCGGCTGTCGGTTCTGGGAGTACAAGCTGTCGCCGGACCGGTGGGGCGTGTCCCGATAGGGGCCTTGCTGCAACAAGGGCACCGTCACAGTTCTGACCGCCCTGCCGGCCCGGCGACGGCCATCCGCCACCCGAGCCGGTCAGGAGACGAACCACCGATGCCCAGCATGCCGCACCCGGATGAGAGCAGCCAGAGCCACCCGCGCGATGAGGAGATCATCCTCGGTGTCGACACCCACAAGGACTCCCACGTCGCCGCGGTCATCACCGTGCTCGGCGTGCTGGTAGCCAGCGCCGCGTTCCCGACTACCACGGCCGGCTACCGGCAGTTGCTGGCCTGGGCGCGTGGCTTCGGCGTGTTGTGTCGTGCCGGGGTGGAAGGCACCGGCTCCTACGGGTCGGCGCTGACCCGACACCTCCGCCGGCAGAACATCACCGTCGTGGAGGTCAACCGACCGGACCGGGCCGCCCGGCGCCGCCAGGGAAAAACCGACGCTGTCGACGCCACCGCAGCCGCCCACGCCGTCTTGTCCGGCCGCGCGAACACCACGGCCAAGACCGCTGACGGGCCGGTGGAAATGCTGCGCATGTTCAAACTCGCCAGAACATCCGCGGTCAAGTCCCGGACCCAGGCGGTCAACCAGCTCAAGGCCGTCATCGTCGGCGCCGAACCGGCACTACGCGAAACCCTGACCGGCCTGACCGGCACGGCCCTGATCCGATACTGCGCCAGCCTGCCCGACACGCCGCCACGTGACGTGTCCACCGCCACCGCCTACACCCTGCGCCGCCTGGCCAGGCGCATCCAGGTCCTCACCCGGGAAGCCCGTGAACTGGAGCTACAGATCACCGCGGTCATCGACGCCCACGCCCCGCACCTGCTGCAACGCAAAGGCGTCGGTCCTGACAGCGCCGCCGCTCTCCTCATCACCGCCGGCGACAACCCCGACCGGATGAACAACGAAGCATCCTTCGCCGCCCTGTGCGGCGTCAGCCCCATCGAGGCGTCCTCGGGCAAAACCCGCCGACGCCGCCTCAACCGCGGCGGTGACCGCCGCGCCAACGCCGCCCTCTACCGCATCGCCCTGACCCGATCACGCTGCGACCAACGCACCCGCGACTACCTCGACCGACGCGCCGCCCAAGGCCTCACCCGCCGCGAAGCCATCCGCTGCGTCAAACGCTACGTCGCACGCGAAATCTACAACCTGATCCGACAGCTCAATCCCACCACCGAGTGCCCCCGAACGGCTTGACAAACATAGGGGCATCGGCGCCCCTCGTACTGGCGCGGATCCCGAGCCAGCGTCCGGCCCGCTCCGTTCCTCACGTCAGAGCCTACGTCGGTTCCTTAGCCCTAGTTTTAATCGACACCATCGCGCGACCCCTCTGAGCTTGCACAGTCCCTCTGTACTGGTGATCAGCGGTCCCCGCCGGGACATCGCTACGTCGGCTCAAGCCCGGGCGTCGAGCAGTCGGTCGAGGTCCACGGCCGTGCCGATCAGGGAGAGGTGGCTGAACGCCTGCGGGAAGTTGCCGGTCTGCTCGCCGGTGGGTGCGATCTCCTCTGAGTAGAGGCCGAGTGGACTGCTGTAGGTGAGCATCTTCTCCAAGGTCAGCGTGGCGTCGTCGAGCCGTCCGGACTCGGCGAGGGCCCGGACGTACCAAAAGGTGCACATGGTGAAGGTGCTCTCCTGGCCGGGAAGGCCGTCGGGCGAGGCGGCCGGGTCGTACCGGTAGACCAGGCTGTCGGACACGAGCTCCGCGTCCATGGCCCGCAGCGTGGACTGCCACATGGGGTCCGTCGGCGCGATGATTCCGACCGACGGCATGGCGAGCAGAGCCGCGTCCAGGACGTCGGTCGCGTAATGCTGCACGAAGGCACGCCGGCCGGGGTGAAACCCGCGCGTCATGATCTGTTCGTAGATCTGGTTCCGGGTACATGCCCACCGGTCGGTGTCGGCCGGTAGTCCGCGTCGATGAGCGAGGCGGACAGCCCGGTCGAGGGCCACCCACGACATCACGCGCCCGTAGGTGAAGTCCTGGCGGCCGCCACGGGTTTCCCAGATCCCGTCTTCGGGCCGGTCCCAGTGCTCGCAGAGCCAGTCCATCATGCGTACGGTGCTCAGCCACCCGTGGCGATAGATCTGCAGACCATGGCTGTCGGCCTCGTGAAGGGCGTTGAGTGCCTCGCCGTAGATGTCCATTTGCAGCTGGTTCGCCGCGCCGTTGCCCACCCGCACGGGCGCTGACCCACGGTAACCCTCGAGGTGGTCGAGCGTCTCCTCGCTGAGATCGGGTGAGCCGTCGACGCGGTACATGATCTGCAGCGACGCCTGCCGGTCCTTGACTTCCTGGACTCGATCGTTGAGCCAGTCCATGTACCGCCACGCTTCGTCGGTGAAGCCCAGGCAGAGCAGGGCGTGCACGGTGATCGACGCGTCGCGGATCCAGGTGTAGCGGTAGTCCCAGTTGCGCTGGCCGCCGATCTGCTCGGGCAGCCCGACGGTGGGGGCGGCGATCAACGCGCCGGTCGGCGCGTACGTCAGGAGCTTGAGCGTGATCGCCGACCGCTCAACCATCTCCCGCCACCGGCCGATGTAGCGGGAGCGGGCCAGCCAACGCCGCCAGAAGTCACGGGTCTGCTCCAGCAACTGCTGCACCTCGCCCGGTGTGTAAAAACGCGGCCGGTCAAGTGACACTCCTGTTTCCATAACCACAGCCCCGGCCTCGCCCTCCCGCAGCGTGGCGATCGCCCGCAAGCCGCCCTCCCCGGTAGGCCGCATTTCCTGCTCGTCGGGCGGGCGTTCGGGGTATCGAACGGTGCTCACGGCGAGGGAGAGCGAAGGGCTGCGGAAGACGTGCCCCTCGGGGTAGCGATCGAGCTCGTGCGGATCCCGCCCATAGTTGAAGCGGGGTTGGCAATCGACACGGAACCGCATCGTGCCTCGGACCATCCGCAGCATCCGCACCAAACGGTGGCGGTCGGTCGCCTCATCCCCCGCGACGGGCATGAAATCCACGAGCTCACCCACGCCGTCCGCGCTGAGAAACCGGGTGATCAGGATCGCCGTGCCCGGCAGGTACAACTGCTTGCTCACGTACTCGACGCCCTCCGGCGACACCTGGAAGTGCCCACCCTTGTGCCGATCGAGCAGGCCCCCGAACAGGCTCGGCGAGTCGAACCGAGGGGCGCAGAACCAGTCCAGCGTCCCATCCATCGCCACCAACGCCGCGGTCTGCAGATCGCCGATCAAGCCGTGGGCCTCCACCGCAGGGTACGAGTCCACCCGTCCCTCCCACCACATCTCACCCGGGGACTTACCCTAACCGGACGAAGCAGGCATCACGGCTCGAAACTGGCAAAAGCCGACGCCTCACCTTCGGCAGGTCATCGACAGTCCGGGGCACAGCGTGCGGGTTGAGCTCATCGTGCGGGATGAGCCACTGGTCATCGAACGCAGCGGCGACGTCGCGGAGATCTCCGGTCGCGCCCTGGCAAATCGCTACCGTTGATCACCAAGCCGGCGCGGTGGGTCGGCGATGGGTTTCACGTCCGGCGCGCGCAGGTTGGCCTCGAACTGGTCCCTCCGGCGCGCACCCCTCGGGGTGGAGGCGTTCCCGGCATGGCCCTGCACCCCAGGCCAGGGCCACCGCAGCGGCGCTGGCGCCCATCTCGCGAGCAACCTCGTTGATACCGCTCACTGACCGTCCGACCGCCGCCTGAAAACACGCAAACCGGCCGCTACGAAACCCGGGGCAGCTCACACTTCGCCTTGACATTGAGATCTTGGATCGTGGTTTCATCGGCAACCTCGACCACGAGCAGCACATTGATGCATGTCACTCAGCCAGGTGCTTGTGGCGTGGACCGTAACGAAGCAACGCTGTCCCGCCTGCCGGACGATACTCGAACCACTCGTCACCGGCAGCGGGCCACGGACCCTCGCGACGGACATCCGACCAGCACAACCTCCGGATCCTCCCGTGACATGGCCCAATCGGGGGTACCGTCCGGCGGTAGGAACAGCGGCGGCAGTAGCCCCTCCCGGTCCTCGATCACAGGGGCGTTGATCCGGCCTTGGTGACTGATGGCCGGCGGGAGCCCGGGTGGCCCGGGGCCAGGACCAAAGGGTTCCCGCCGTCGGGACAGAACACCGCAGACAGGACGAACAAGGAGTGGGTACGATGGACGTCAATCTTGAGGTGGTCACGATCCCCGTGTCGGATGTCGACAGGGCGCTGGAGTTCTACCGGGATCGCCTGGGCTGGCGACTGGACTTAGACATCGAGGTCGGCGACGACGTCCGCGTCGTGCAACTGACCCCGACTGGTGCCGGCCATACGTCCATCGTGTTCGGCAAAGGCCTGCCGATAGCCGCTGCACCGGGGTCGATGCGGCACCTAGAGCTGGTGACCTCCGACATCGTGGCCACACGGGAGGAGCTGGCTCAGCGGGGCGTCGACATCACCGAGGTCTACCACGGCCCCGGCAGCGCTTTCTGGCCCGAGGCACGCCAACCCGGCCCCGACCCCGAACGTGAGAGCTACAACTCGTACGCCTCATTCCAGGACCCGGACGGAAACGGCTGGACGCTGCAGGAGGTCACTACCCGCATGCCGGGTCGCGAGGCCCGTTCGTGACATCACAAGCCGCGTCCTTGCTCCACCACCTACCGAATGCCGCACACATGTCGATTTTCCATGCACATAGCGCCACACGCCGGCGATCTTGACAGCTGGGTCGGCCAGTGAGCGCCTGCGCGAGCCACAGCCGGCGGTGCCGCTGCCGGAGGCGTTGCGCGGGGTGGCCGACGAGACGTCGGCCGCCGGCGTACCGATCGAGGTGGATGTCGTTGGCTGGGTCCGGCCGCTGCTCGCGGAGGCGGAGGAGCCGCTGTTCGGGGCGGCCCAGGAAGGGCTCGCCAACGTCCGCAAGCACGCCCGGGCGGCCCGCGCCGCACTGATCCTCGACTATTGGCAGCCGGCTGCTGTTCGGCTGGAGGTGCGCGACGACGGGGCCGGCACGGTCGGTGGCGTCGGCGGTACGCACTGGTGGACACCGTGGCAATGACCTCAAGGCGCGGGTGAGCCTTGCGGTACCGGCGCTACGCCATCCCGAGCACCACCCGGCTGCGGTGCAGCACGTTCCGGCACGACGGGCCGTGGCGCAGCGACCCAGCCAACGCGCGGACGGCAACCGTCTTGCCGCCGGCTGTCTCATTCAATGCCAGACCTGCACCCTGGCCGTGGCGGCAGCGGAACCTCGATCAGACGTGACCTCCTCCAGCTGCACCGTGATAGCAATTCGGATATGAACGCGCACCACGGCGACATTTCACTGCTGGACGAGCTGCCCGCGCGTGCCGCTGCCGCCGCTGTCGGTGCTGGAGCTGGCTCTGGTGCTGGAGGGCGCGTGTGCGCGTGAGGGTCTTCAGGCAGTGGTCTCGACCGCGCAACGAGCCGCAGAGTTCGGATTCGGTCGGGTGTGGGTCGCCGAACACTACGGCTATTGCTCTGCCGGTAGCGTTGCACCTCCCGTGCTGGCCACCCATCTAGTGAATGAGGTTCTTGGACGCTGGCCGTGTTCCGGTGAGCACCGCGATGCCTTCGACGCCGTCTACACGAGATGCTGATGGCTTGGCGGGTTGAAGCTCTTGTGAACTATTTCCAGGTGGTTGCCGTCGAAGTCAGCGATGTTGGCTGCGTAGTAGTTCGGGCCGAAGTACGCGCGTATCGCTGGCTCGCCCTCGCTCGTTCCGCCCGCCTCAATCGCTGCAGCGTACGCGGCGTTGACCTCGGCCTCATCGTCAGCAACAAACCCTACATACAGTCCGGTTTCACCGGACTGGCGCTGGTGACTGGGTCCCGGTGAAGTGGTCCACCTGTTGTGAGAGCCCGATGCCCCATGATGGGGTTGGGAGGGATCATCACGATGGGTACCCGACGGCGGCACACGCCGGAGCAGATCATTCGCAAGCTTCGGGAGGGCGAGAAGCTGATCGGGCAGGGTTCCGTCTTGCCCGAGGTGTGTAAGCAGCTGGAGGTTTCCGAGGCGACCTGGCATCGGTGGGTGGCGCAGTACGGCGGGATGAAAGCCGATGACGCCAAACGGCTGAAGGACCTGGAGCGGGAGAACGCCCGGCTGAAGAAGATCGTCGCTGAGCAGCTGTTGGACATCGACATGCTCAAGGAGCTGAACCGGGGAAACTGGTGAGTCCGGAGCGCCGCCGCCGCGCCGTGACCGTGTTGCAGCAGCGCTTCGGAGTGTCCCAACGACGTGCGTGTCGGCTGGTCGGGCAGCACCGGTCGGCGCAACGCCGGCCGGCGCCGGCTCGTCGTGACGCTGATGAGGTGCTTCGGGCGCGGCTGCGGCAGATCTCCGCGCAGTATCCGCGGTGGGGGTGGCGTAAGGCCCACGCGATCGCCGCCCGCGAGGGCCTGGTGGTCAACCGGAAACGCACCCGCCGGCTGTGGCTCGACGAGGGCCTGAAACGCCCGCCCAGGGTGCGCAAGAAGCGGCGGGCCGGACCGGGCCGTCATCAGCGGATGCGCGCGACCCGGCCGGATCAGATGTGGGCGTTGGACTTCCAGGTCGACGTCACCGCCAACGGCAGGCAGGTGCGGTTCCTCAACATCGTCGACGAGTACACCCGCCAAGCCCTGGCCACCCGCGCGGCCCGCTCCTTCACCGCGGACGCCACGGTCGCTGTCCTCGACGAGTTGATCGCACGGTTGGGCAGACGGCCGGAGCACATCCGCATGGACAACGGTCCCGAGCTGACCGCCCACACGCTGACCGACTGGTGCCGTTACACCGGCGTCGACCCCGCCTACATCGACCCCGCATCACCGTGGCAGAACGGGATCTGCGAATCGTTCAACGGCCGATTCCGCGACGAATTCCTCACCTGCGAACAGTTCGACACCCTGCTGGAGGTTCAGGTACTGGCCGAGGACTGGCGCATCGAGTACAACACCTACAGACCCCACGGCTCGCTCGCCTGGCTCACCCCAGACGCCTACCGCCAGCAGTGGATCACCAACCGGCAACCAACGCTCTCATAGCCGGTGGACCACCAACCGGGGCCCAGTCACTGGCGTAGCCAGATACTGGAGCCGACTGCGACGCCAGACCGTGTCGGTACTGAAGTCCCTGGACGCCACGGTCGACGTCAAGCAGCGCCTGCGAGAGCTGCTCCGCGAGGCCGGCGTCGACCCCGACCTCGTGCAAGCGCCTAGGCGCGGCCGGTAACTACATCACACAAGCTCAGCAGGGCCCCGCCTTGGCGGGGCCCTGCTGACGTGGATGAGCGCACCTCGGGCAAGACCGCCGTCTCTTCACGGCAGGGGCGCCTCCGGTGGTCCTGACCCTTTCGTCCCGAACGCGGCTGCCGTGCATTGTCTGCTGCCATCGGTTGTCGTTCCGCGCCTCTCAGCTCGGCTACGACCTCGTCCACTGTCGTGACCCGTCGACCGCAGGTGGCACGTTCGCTGCTCCTTGCTTCTTCCGAGAGTGGCCAGAGCCTCAGCCGCGCATACCGGTCCTGCACCTACGGATTGCCGGCGAGTCGGTCACTTGACCGCTCGGTACAAAGGTGGGGAGCCTCGGCCGGCCGGTCTGGGGTTTCAAGTCCGGCTCGCGGCTGTACTTCCGTGCTGTACGGCGATAGCCCTTGACCCGGGGTTGCCTTGGCGGCGTCTGCGACAGTGGTGGCATGGACAACCGGTTCCGCCAGCTGCCGCCGCGGATCGAACCTCGGTACGAGACACATGACGTCTCCGATCCGCCGCCGTTGCCGGAGGTGGAGGAAACAAGTTGGTTGACGCCAGCCGGGGAGGTAGCCGGTTTCGAGCGGTTGGCCTCCGCCGTTGCCCGCAACTCCGACCGGACCGGCTCGGAACCGGTGCGGCAGCGACGGCGCGGCCGAGCTCTGGTGATCCTCTACATTGCCCTGAGTCTGGGAATAATCGCCGTGAGCTTCGTCCTGCGCGCCCGCGTCCGTTGATCATTTTCCGGGAACTCGACGCGTCCGCGGTCGTCTGTAAGCCCTCCGCCTCTACTCGGAAGGACCCCCGTCGGGGGGAGCCTGGTCGGCGTTGCCGGCTGGTGTCAACCGACGTCGTCTCCTGCTCTCACGCACCGGGGCCGTGCCACCCCTTCCAGCCGTCATCGTTGCGCGGCGAGCGGTTTGCTGACTCTCTGCTGACTCGGCGTGGCGGTCGCTGCCGGTGCGACTTCTCGCTTACAAGCTCTGTGCGGGTCGTCCCGCGTCGTCTGTCCTCGTTTGCGACCTCGGACGATTGTCCGCACTCGTCCTCTAGCGGGCGTCCTCGTGCGGCCAGGTTGCTGTCACCGTTGCTGTCGATCCTCGGCGCCGCCAAGCCATGGCCCGCCAGTGAGGTACCGGCGGAGGTCGCTCGGGACCGTTCCTCGCCGGACCACCCACTGATCACCAAGCGAAGCCACCACCAGGTCGTCGTGTTCGAACCGCATTCGGAGACCGCCGACCGATAGCTCTGTTGTGTAGCCGTGGATGAGAGAAGCATCGAGCAGTCGCTGCCCAACAAACGAGGCCAGCAGGTCCGGCTCCCGTGCGGGGCCCACTCTCGTCTCGCCGCACTCCTGCATCTCGTACGACGGGTAGGGGTCGACACGTTCCAAGCTAAGGTGCTCGCCGCGGCCGTGAGCCATCAACGCCGGCTTGCCCTCGAAGTGCAGCCAGAAGTCCAGCAGGCTTGCCGCGTCGTCGTCGCGCTGTCCCTCGTGCCAGTAACGCGCCTCGCTCACCGCGAGCAGCCTCCGGCCGATGAGGTCACGGACGAGCTCGGCCGCAGCGACCGGATCATTCACGCGACACAACCTACTTCGCTGGGCACTTGTCCCGCCGACTTACGCATTACGAGGTCAAATTGTCAGCGCCGACGACCTGGGCGCATGGGGGTCTAGCAGCGGAAATGCCTCTCGACATCTCACACCACTCCCCCGCCGTCCGCCGACCTCTTGCGGACTGGATGCGGACCGCTCGCCTGCCAGATCCGGACGCCCGCGGCGGCTACCTCATCGGCTCGAAGGCATCTGACTGGGCCCCGGTTGGTGGTCCACCGGCTATGAGAGCGTTGGTTGCCGGTTGGTGATCCACTGCTGGCGGTAGGCGTCTGGGGTGAGCCAGGCGAGCGAGCCGTGGGGTCTGTAGGTGTTGTACTCGATGCGCCAGTCCTCGGCCAGTACCTGAACCTCCAGCAGGGTGTCGAACTGTTCGCAGGTGAGGAATTCGTCGCGGAATCGGCCGTTGAACGATTCGCAGATCCCGTTCTGCCACGGTGATGCGGGGTCGATGTAGGCGGGGTCGACGCCGGTGTAACGGCACCAGTCGGTCAGCGTGTGGGCGGTCAGCTCGGGACCGTTGTCCATGCGGATGTGCTCCGGCCGTCTGCCCAACCGTGCGATCAACTCGTCGAGGACAGCGACCGTGGCGTCCGCGGTGAAGGAGCGGGCCGCGCGGGTGGCCAGGGCTTGGCGGGTGTACTCGTCGACGATGTTGAGGAACCGCACCTGCCTGCCGTTGGCGGTGACGTCGACCTGGAAGTCCAACGCCCACATCTGATCCGGCCGGGTCGCGCGCATCCGCTGATGACGGCCCGGTCCGGCCCGCCGCTTCTTGCGCACCCTGGGCGGGCGTTTCAGGCCCTCGTCGAGCCACAGCCGGCGGGTGCGTTTCCGGTTGACCACCAGGCCCTCGCGGGCGGCGATCGCGTGGGCCTTACGCCACCCCCACCGCGGATACTGCGCGGAGATCTGCCGCAGCCGCGCCCGAAGCACCTCATCAGCGTCACGACGAGCCGGCGCCGGCCGGCGTTGCGCCGACCGGTGCTGCCCGACCAGCCGACACGCACGTCGTTGGGACACTCCGAAGCGCTGCTGCAACACGGTCACGGCGCGGCGGCGGCGCTCCGGACTCACCAGTTTCCCCGGTTCAGCTCCTTGAGCATGTCGATGTCCAACAGCTGCTCAGCGACGATCTTCTTCAGCCGGGCGTTCTCCCGCTCCAGGTCCTTCAGCCGTTTGGCGTCATCGGCTTTCATCCCGCCGTACTGCGCCACCCACCGATGCCAGGTCGCCTCGGAAACCTCCAGCTGCTTACACACCTCGGGCAAGACGGAACCCTGCCCGATCAGCTTCTCGCCCTCCCGAAGCTTGCGAATGATCTGCTCCGGCGTGTGCCGCCGTCGGGTACCCATCGTGATGATCCCTCCCAACCCCATCATGGGGCATCGGGCTCTCACAACAGGTGGACCACTTCACCGGGACCCAGTCACATCGGCTCACCGGACAATATGCCGTAGGCAAAAACGATCAAGAACATGACGCCGACCGCAGCGAAGATCACGCCAATCACCCGTTCCAGCAGGACGAAGCGCGCCAGACGCTTGTCGTACTGGACATCTGGTAGCCAGCGCCACGGCGGAACTCGCCGTAGAACGCTCGCGGTGGTCATTGACCGCCGCACGTGCCACTCCGTCACGCCACGAAAGTTGGTAGCCAGGGCGATACCTACGAGGCCCACAGTCATGCTCATCATGACGGCGGCCACGAAGCGCCATTGCTCCATCTGGCCTCCTCCGGTGTGGTCACCGGATCATAGGTGACCTCGGTCTTGCAAAGATAAAGACTGCTGTCGGCCGGCGTCGGCTAGCGCGGTTGGCCTGCTCGTCGTGTCGGTTATCGCCGCCCCTCATTCGTGTCCGTCCGCCGGCTTGGCTGTACGGATGGCTGTACTGGCGACCGCCATAATGCGCTGATGACAGACCCGAGCCGCTACCCGTTCGCGCCGAGATCCAACCGGCATCTCCGAGCAGGGCAGTACTGGGCTCTGCCGCTGCGCAACGGGCGCTTCGCCTGTGGGCGTGTCATGGCGGTTCCGGCCTTCGGGCCGAGGGACCGGGTTGGTGTGCTGCCGGTCGAGTGGCGGCGCATCACCGACGAGGGCATCCAGATCGGCAACAGCACCTATAACACCGCCGAGCTCGGCCCTTACCGGCACCAGCACTCCGGGGTGATCGCCAAGCGGGACCGGTGGGAGGTTCACTACGACCCCTACGACGTCTCCCAGGTCCATTTGCGCACCCCGGACGGCTGGATCACCGCCGCCTGGACGCACCTGCCGATGGTGTCCGCGCCGTTCGCCGACTTCACCTGGCGTCACGCCCGCCGGCTGGCTGGCACGGGTGCCACCGAAACCGACGTCGCCCGGGTCCTCGACGAGTTGCTCACTCGAGCCGAGCACGGCCCGAACCGGGCCAGCACCCGGATCACCGCACGGACCCGCGCCGGGAGATCAGCCACCGCCCGGCCCTGCCCGAACCCGCGGTTGCGGCGGCCGTCGACGAGCCCGACCGCTCGGATGCCGAGGTCATCCCGTTCGGGGTGTTCGACGCCGAGATCGAAGCCGAACGGTGAAAATGAAGGGAACCGAGCAGCGGAGGCCGAACCCCGACTCGATTTCGCCCTGCAGCACTCTGACGTCTACCGCAGGCCTCGCCGGGGCTGAGAAGGCGCTCATGCCGTCTCTCCTGGCGTCGTTCCGGCCAAAGGGGCGTCGGGGCAAGTGGACGGTCGGAGAGCGTGTGCGTGCACCGACCAGGCGAGCGGAAGTGCGACCAGGACCACTGCCTGGATCGCGAGCAACGCCGCGACGATGCCCCAACGGTCTGCCACCTGGCCGACCCCCACGGCGACGAGCGCGTACAGCACGCGGCCGAGCAGCGACCCGAGCGAACCCATCGTCGCGCGTTCCCGATCGGTGAACTCGCGCTGCAGCAACGTCTGCTGGGCGATTGTCGACATGCCGTAGGCCGGTGACCCAAGTAGCACGGGCGAAAATACCGTCGGCTTGACCAGCGCCACGAAGTTCGCCACGTTGTCGAGCAGCTCACCGAACAGCAGAGTGCGGGCCGCTCCCACCCGGCCGATCACCCAACCACTGACGCGGAAGCCGACGAAGGCCACGCCATGGCCGAAGGTGCGCCACGCGCCCAGCGCCCAGAGCGGCCACAGCCCTGCCACGAAAACAGGCGACAACTGAGCCGCGCTTTCGCTGCTGTAACGAAGCGCCGACACCAGAGTCATCCGGCGGAGCACCGGATTACGGCGGATGCCGCGCAGGGCCGATCCGAGATGCACCAGCACGTTCGATTCCAGCGGGCCGTGCACCCGCGGTTCCCGGACCCGCAAGGCGACGAGCACGCACAGCACCTGCGGCACGACCGACAGCACGACCACCGCACGCAGCGACCACGCGCCGGCGACCACGCCACCTATGGCTGCCGCCAGCGCGAGCGCGAGCTGGAACATCGAGTTCACACGGCCCGAGTGCCGGGGGAACTCCTCCTCCCGGTCGGCTCCGAGCAGAGTGTCGTACAGAAGCGCGTCGTTGTTGCCGCTCCACAGTGAGGCCGCCAATCCCTCCAGCACAACAGCTGCCAGGAGGAGGCCGTAGCCGGAAGCGCCGGCGTACACGAGGTGGGCGGCCACCATGACGACGGCACCGGCGATCATCGTGCCGCGACGCCCGAGCCGGTCGGAGAGCACGCCGGTGGGGACTTCGAACGCCGCGGAGGACAGCATTTTCAGCGCCAGCAGGCTTGCGGCGGCTGTGTACGAGCCGGTGACCTGCGCGAAGTAGATGACCATGATTGGCCCGTACATGCGGAAGTCGCCGAGGAAGTTGAACCAACGCAGCAGGCGAACATTGCGGCTGACGGTCTCGTCAGCAAGGTTTGGAGCAGCCGGAGCTGACCTGAGCCGTCGAGTTCTCCTGCCGAACGGAAAAGTGATCAGGCGTTGGAGAAAGACAAGGACACGGTGGATCGAGGAACGACGAGCGGACACAGCAGAGCTCCCGGAAAGGCGAACGGAGGCGCCGAAAAGCGCCAAGGGCTGGTGACACGTGTCACCTCGCCCCGGCGACCGGGATGTGGGCTGAGCTCGCTACACGCGCGGCGTTACAAGCCTGCGACTGCGGTCGCCAAGGGGCGAATGGAAGCTCCAGCCGATGAATTAGACATCAGTGCTCCTCAATTCCCAGGCAGACGGTTCCGCAACAGCTCCAACTCTAGCGACTGAAGATCTACGTGTCCGTCGATTTATTGGCGAGCATCAGCTGGTTCCGCCTGGACGAACGTCCTCACCCACCGGCCGCGGCTCACGGTCATCCGGTCGCATGTAGGACCAGTTCCACTTCGAGACGACTCGTACTGAAGAAGAGACCGCCGTCGTCCTAGAGTGCTGGGAGCGCGTTGACGTCAATCGCTGATCGGCCGGGAAGACAAGATCAGTTTATCGATCTTGAGTGTCCACTGGCTGCGCCGTCGGGAGGTGACCATGCTCGACCTGGTCGACTTCGGTGCCAACCCTCACGCCCGCGAGTTCGGCGACTTCGGGATCTGTCGGGTGCGCTACGGCAAGGCACGCAAGGGCTCGCCGCTTAAACCGCGCAGCGTGCTGACCGTCTGGGACTGGACCACAGACATCCTCCAGCAGTGGACCACCGAGGTCCGGCCACTGATGCCCGAGGCGGGCTCGCCAGCGTTGTGGCCCTCGGAGCGCGGCGGTCGGATCACCGTCAGCACGATCAACAAGCGGCTCACCACTCGGCTGACCTTCAAACCTGGCGTCGTCATCACGCAGCAGCGCCGCCTGGCCCTGCTGCGTCGGTTCGCCGTCGACAAGCACGCCGACGTCGGCACCCGCACCGCCGCCTGCCTGCTGCTGCTCTACGCCCAACCCCTCAGCCGCATCCAGCACCTCACCACCAACCACGTCACCTCACACGACGGCGAACTGCTCATCCACCTCGGCGACCCACCCGCCCCCGTCCCCGAGCCCTTCGCCACGCTCCTACGGCAGCTCGCCGCCGCCGCCGGGCCACCGCCGGCTCTACTGTTCCCCGGCCGGCTCGCCGGACAGCCCATCGCCTACCAGACGCTGCACAACCGGCTGCGCAACCTCGGCTTCCCCATCACGGAAGCCCGCGTCGCCGCGCTACGCCAACTCGTCCTGCAGGCCCCCGCCCCGGTCGTCGCAGACGCTCTCGGCTTCCACCAAACCACCGCCACCCGGCAGGTCTCCAACGCCGGCGGAACCTGGAGCCAGTACGCCGCTGGCGACACACGCCGTCACCCTGACCCCGGGCCAGTCGGAGA
Organism: Micromonospora kangleipakensis; assembly: GCF_004217615.1. Taxonomy (NCBI): domain Bacteria; kingdom Bacillati; phylum Actinomycetota; class Actinomycetes; order Micromonosporales; family Micromonosporaceae; genus Micromonospora; species Micromonospora kangleipakensis. The sequence continues at coordinate 5,769,892 of NZ_SHLD01000001.1, forward strand.
ACCCGCCACAGTCGAATACGCGCCCCTACCGGTCGTGCAGGTTCGGTCCGATGCAGCACCGCCGCGTTGGGCATCTCATGTCAGGGCCGAGCGGTGCCAGCTTGCGTGGGCGCTCGATAGAGGTTCCGAGCTGTGGTTGTCCGCGCGGTCGCCGCGCAGTCCGCATCCCGCACGCTGCTCGCCACCACGGTCGGCATGGCCTCGCAGCGCACCAATCGAATTCGGGTGGCCTGCCGCCGAAAGTACGGACAGGCCTGTACCACGCCCGAACAGCGGCAAATGAGTAGGTGCAAACAGCGGTACGGGCGGATGCGATCATGGATTCGTGCAGTACCTCGTTGCGACCGAGTGTCTGGGCCGGCCAACCAGCCCCCAACAGGTCGCTCGCTGCCGTGGCTGGCCGCTGAGGACCAGGCGGCCGAGTCAACCGTGCTCGACGACCTGGCCGACGCGGAGCCCCGCGACGAGCTGGCCCCGTCGAGAACTGATGAACAGGTGGCAGCCCGCGGCTAGGCTTCGCTGCGATTCATGGGCAACGCGGGAGGAGACTGGCATGGGCAACGCGGCGTGGGGCGCTGGCCACCACACGGGCGTGGGAGAGGGCCTCGCCATCGGCGAAGAGATCGGCCGAGCCATCGGCGAAGCTGCCGGCGTAAAGAAGGGCGTGGCGATCGGCGTCGCTGCGAGCGCCGTCGTCGCGGCAGCTGGCGTCGGGCTCTGGAAGCTCGACCCATGGAGGCTTGTTTCGAAGCACCTCTTGGGCCGTGAGCAGGACCCTGCCGCCATGGACTCGAACCCGGTCGCCGAGAAAGGCGTCGACGACGAGCAGGAAGCCCGCGAAGGCACCCCAAGCGAATAGGTTAGCCAATACCGCAGCCGCCTGGAGCGGCTGCGTCGCAGGCGCAGCCGGCAGGAAGCGCCGGCCCATCCTGCAAGACATCGGCGCTGTTACGAAGTAGCTCCCGCAGGTGGGCCTGAACGTAACCACCCAGGCCCACCCGCGGTCGGTTCCAGCTCAAGCGAGGGGATGAGGCTCGTTGGTTAACGCCGCCAGAGCGGCGGCGACCTCCTGCAGACTCGCCCGGACGTACGTAGTGGTGGTGCCAACGTCACTGCCGCTGTCGGAGTGACCGGCGTACGCGCGGGCCACAGCGTAGCCGAAGTTCCGCTCGACCCACGTCAGCGTCGTGTGCCGCAGCCAGTGGGTGCTGATCTGCTGCACGTAGACCCACGGCAGGTGCTCACCGATGCGTACCCACATGTGGTCGTAGCGCCGGTAGGTGATCGGCTGCCCGTTGCGGTAACGCAGCAGCTGACCCGTTCCCGTCGCCTGGCGTTCCTCGGCATGCTGCTGTAGATGCCTCATCAGCGTGGGTGACACCGGCTGCCATCGCACTGTGTCGCCCTTCTCGCGTAGCAGGATCAGGCACTGGTCCGGGTCTAGGTCGATCGGCCGTAGGGCAAGCGCACCGCCCCGGCGGCACGCCGTCTCGGTGTGCAGCCGCAGCAGCAGGCTGTCCAGCGCAGGGTCGTCGCCCGTGCTGGCGGCGACGGCGTTGATCTCTGCCAGCCTGGTGTCCGCTACCGCTCGTCTGGTGCTGGGCAGGCGCCGCGGCTTGGCCACCTTAAGGGCGGGGTTGTCCGCCGCGGCGATGTACCCGTCGGCGACGGCCCGCTTGTACAGGCATCGCAACGCGGCGATCAGATGCTCCGCCGCACTTCGCCCACCCCGTGCGTTACGCCGGGCCACCACGTGCGTCTTGGTGTACTCGGCGAGCTGCTCGATCTCCGACGGTGTCGGCTCATCGAGCCGTCGCTGTTCCCACTGCTCCAGGACCCGCGTCCAGTACGAGCCGTAGGCCCGCCGGGTACCGTCGCTGACCGCTGCCGCTACCACCGGAACGTACTCGGCGAACGTCGGTGCGGGTGGACGCTCCGAGGCCGCCTCGACAAGGTCAGCCGGCGAGATCCCCATCCGCGCCAGCAACAACCGCGCGGCATCCAGCTCCGCCCGGCCCACGGTGGTGTCGCTCATGCCTGACCACCGCCCAGCAGATCTGCGTGAACCGCCACGACCATCGCGTCCAGGGCGGCAGGAGGGTGCACCACCAGTAGGCCGTCAGCGGGGTTGGCGGCCAGCAGCAGCCGGTCGCCGGCGGTGAGCCCGCACCAGTGCCGGACAGCCGCCGGCAGGTGGAGATGGCCTTGGCCGGTGACGGTGAAGACGCCCTGCCCATCCAGCCGGACGACGATCACTCCGGAGCCCTCGCGGATGTGCAGCCGTGTGCCCGGATTCCATCCGAGGGTACGGATGACCGCACGGTCGGCGATGCGGCCACTGCTGTCGATGGCAGCCAGGCCGTACACCATCGTGCCGGCGCGTGGCGTCGGCAGGACCGGCAGGGGCAACGGCGGGCGGCGAGGGGCTTCACCACGTGGCCGACGGTGGCCCGGCTCCCGGTCCGCCAGCCTCACGGGAGGGATGACGGGAGCCACGGAACGATCAGCCACGACAATCGCTCCCGATCGAGGCAGGGGCGATCGAGGGAGTAGCTGCGCTGAGATTGGCGTGGTCAAGCGTGCTTGACCACCAGTACGCGAAACACAGCATGGATGCTGCAATTTGGTGTCCGAGGGGCGACACGAACCATTGCCCCACCGCCGATGACGATCGCCAAGACCTTGAAGATCACACAAGTCTAGGTGCTCCGGTGACCTCTTCGAGCCCCGCCGAAGAGGTCACCGGACAGGAAGCCCTGGTCAGAGGGTTGCCCGTGGGATTCGAGTCTCAGCTGCCGGAATCCCTACCGACTCCGCCACGGCGGATCCCGAGCCGTACGCCGATGCAGCATGGCACTTCAAGCCGTGTTAGCCGTCGCCGAAGGTGACGGCGAACAAACCTGGTGCGGTACCGGCGCCGGAGTGTCGACGATCTGGCAGGTCAGGTGACCCCGATGTTCAGGTAGAAGTGGCCGAGCTTGAGCGAAAGAGAGGCGCCTCCGAAGTGGTGAATGAGCAGGGCTAACAGGATGACGATCAAGATGCAGACGACGAGCCAGATAAGGAACCACACGAACCCTGGGATCCCGTAGCGACCGACGCGAGCCATTAGGCTCGCCCCCTCGCGGTTGGCGCTGCAGCACGCACCGCCACGCATGGACGTGTCGGCTGTCGATAACTGCGCCCGACGCTAGCGGACGTCTCCATACAGCCTCCTTCATTGAGGTGTCCGCGAAACTTCCCTACCGAGGCGCGCGTCAAACTGGGACGGAGGAGCCCTGATCTTGTCCAGCGGGTCAGGCGTGTCAGACCCGGCACGCATGATCTAAGACATGGCTGATCGGACCGTGCCCGGCACGGATGGCTTGATCTGGTACTCGACGCCTCGCGCCACGGTCGGCTTGGCCGTGCGGGCCACCGTGGTCGTTGACTGCGCGCCGTGCGTGCGCCGCTGGGCGCTGGGTCGCGATGCTCGTCAACTGTGGGACGCAGCGGAGCGCAAGGGCACTGATCTCGCTTGGCTTCGCGAGATGCATCCGCACGCGGCTGGCAAACAGCCATCTGATCCGTAGCCTCGGCCGGACTGGATCCGTATGACCAGTGAGAACCTCGCCCTCAAACGCACCGTGCGCGATCAGGAAACCGAGGTCCGAAGCCTCGCCGACAAACTGGCCGCCGCCCGCGAGAACAACCGCTTCGCCGACCGCCGCATCGCCGAACCACAACTGGGACAGGGAAACAAGGTTGGCCAGCACAGCGCCAACGGCGAGCCATAAAGACCGAGTAAGGGGCTGATAGTCTCCGGATATGTCGATCATCGTTCGCCCCGCCGCCGCGTCCGACGAACCATGACGCCGAACCTGCGCCGGTCCGTCCGTGCGATCGTGCTCGACGAGGACGACCGCATACTGTTGTGCCGGTTCGTCTTCCCTCACCCAGCAGTGCCGGGCCACGCGAAGGCCGTGTGGACGGCACCAGGCGGCGGCATCGAACCCGGCGAGGACCCGCTGACGGCCTTGCGTCGCGAACTTCGCGAGGAGACAGGTCTCACGATCACCGTGGACCCACCGCACGTCTGGCACCAGGAAATCGTCGCCGCCGACCACGCGCCCGGCTTCGACGGCTTCACCAATGACTACTTCCTCATCCGCGCGAGCCACTTCCAGCCCCGCGGCGAGCTGACCGACGACCAACTCGCCGCCGAGAACCTGGCCGCGTTCCGCTGGTGGCAGCTCTCGGAGATCGTCAGCTACGCCGGCCGTGAGCTGTTTTCGCCCCGCGACCTCGCCACACCGTTGACGGCGCTTCTCACCACAGGCACGCCGACGCATCCGGTCCAACTCGGCCTCTAAAAGGACGTCTCGTAACTCGGTGAAGGCGTTGCCCGTGGCCGCACTGGTGCTCACCCGGTGAGGGCGATGTTGTGCAGGTGGGCGATGGCGGAAGCGGTGTCGGTCAATGTGCTGGCAGCGCGGCGGTAGTCACGCAGGATTTTCCAGGTCTTCATGCGGGCCAGGGCGTGTTCGACCTGGGCGCGGACGGTGCGGTGCTGGTCATTCAGCTCCTGCTTCCAGGCCGGCAGCGGGCTGCCGTCGCGTGGCTTGCGGTAGGGGATGATCACGTCGGGGTTGCCGCGGTAGGCGCCGTCGGCCATGACCGGCCTGCCGGCTAGCTTCTGGTCGATGCCGCTGGTGCGGTAGACGATGGTGTCGTTGCGGTTGCCGGGTTGCGGGTCGCCGAGGGCGATGACGAGGCGGGTGCTGGCGTCGATGGCGACCTGCAGGTTGGTCGAGTAGCGGTAGTTCTTGCTCGGCGCGGCCAGGCGGTGGTCCCGGATGGGGATGAGGGTGCCGTCAACGATGGCGATCTGGTCGACCGGTCGCCGGCGGACCGGGGCCAGGGCCAGCAAAGGTCCGAGGGTGTCGATGACCCGGTGCGCGGCGGAGTGCGAGACGCCAAACAGCGGACCGATCTGGCGCATAGTCAGGTTGGTGCGCCAGTACGCGGCGACCAGCAGCACCCGGTCGGGCAGGTCGAGGGGCCACTGCCGGCCTGGCCGGCCGTCAGCGATGGCGTCCCCGCCACGCTCGGCGACCAGCCGGACCAGCCGGCGGAACTGGGCGGGCTGCAGACCGGTGAACGGGAAGATCCACTCCGGCCGGGCTGAGGTGATCACCTGCACCACGACATCTTCTGTGATCCTCCTCAGAGGACAGACGCCGGGTTACGAGACGTCCTTAGCGCAGTGCTGATCGCGCAGGCAATCGCCGTTCGGACGACGAAGTAGCCCATGACCTGGTCATGTCTGTCTTCGGCGGGATGAGCAAAGGCGAACGCAACCGCGTCAAGGTTCGGGTTCGCACCGCGATGGCTTCGCAGACCCTGCTGGAGGGCAGGTACCTCGGTGGTCGCCCACCGTACGGGTACATGCTCAAGGATCTCGGGCCGCACCCGAACCCGGCGAAGGCGGCCGACGGCAAGCGCCTGCGTGGGCTTACCCCTGACCCGCAGACCTCGCCCGTCGTGCGGCGCATCTTCGCCATGTACCTCGGCGGCTACGGCATGTTCGCCATCGCCGAAGCCCTCACCCGGGATGACATCCCGTGCCCCTCGGCATACGACCGCACCCGCAACCGGCATCGCGGCGGGCTGGCGTGGCCCAAGAGCGCGGTCCGGGTCATCCTGACCAACCCGCGATACACGGGCCGGCAAACCTGGAACAAGCAGCGCACCGGCAAAGTCCTGCTCGACGTCAACGACGTTGCGCTCGGCCACGCGACGAAACCTTGATCAAGCCGCTGGACACGTGGCTGGCGGGGGAACTCGGACCACTGCAGCGCCGCCACACAATCACAAAGCTCCTCGAACAAGCCGCTGCCGACGTGCCCGTCGTCACGACCGTGGCGCCAGTCGGGCCGACACTGGCCGAGTGCGACGCGAAACTGGCCCGCTACCGAGCGGCCCTGGAAGCCGGAGCAGACCCGGCTGTCATCGCCGGATGGATCGCCGAAACACAGGCCGAACGGCAACGCGCCGAGCACCACGAGCGGACCATGCTGGCCGCCGAGGCACCGGACGCCACCGACCACCTCACCGAAGAGGAGATCATCGCCATCGTTGAAGAACTCGGCGCCATCGTCACCGCGCTACGAGACGCCGAGCCCGAACACAAGCTGGAGGTCTACCGCGCCCTCGGCCTACGCCTCACCTACGACCCAGAAACGCAAACGGTGCGGGCAAATGTGGATCTTGCCACGCACCGTTGGGATTCGGTTTGTGTCCGAGGGGGGACACGAACCGAAACCCCACGCCAGCTCGACCTGACCAGTGAGTTCCTACTCGGCCGCGAGGGATGAGTGGTGTAGGCCTGGCCGGGTCCGCCGCCTCGCCGAGCGGGACCGCCTCCAGCACGACCCGCACCGGCCCGACCGAGGCCAGATCGGCCGAGCGCGGGATCACCGCGGCCCGCCGAGACCGCCAACCCACGCTTTGCTAAACGCCGCTCGCGAGCAGACACCCCTGCCCTCGTCCATCACCTCGGGAGGCGTAGCCCGTGCATGCCGCCGTCGACGGCCAGCGCGGAGCCGGTCGTGGCAGCGGCCGCCGGCGACGCCAGGTAGTGCACGGCGTCGGCCACCTCCTCGGCCGTGACAAGCCGGCCCGTCGGCTGCCGCGCCTCCAGCCGGCGCCGCTCCCCGTCGGGGTCCGCGGACGTGGCGAGCAGCCGGGCGACCCACGGGGTGTCGACAGTGCCGGGGCACACGCAGTTGACGCGGATGCCGTCGCCGATCAGGTCGGCGGCCATGGCCAGCGTCATCGCGTGTACGGCGCCCTTGGTCGCCGAGTACAGGACCCGGTTGGGCAGGCCCGCCCGCGCGACGACCGAGGAAATGTTCACGATGGCCGCATGGCGGCTGCGGCGCAGGTACGGCAGGGCCGCCCGGCTGACCCGGGCGACCCCGACGACGTTGATGTCGAGCACCCGATGCCATTCGGCGTCGTCGTTGGCGTCGACACCGCCGACGGCGCTGACGCCCGCGTTGTTGACCACGATGTCCACGCCGCCGAACGCCGCGTCGACTTGGGCGAGCGCCGCGTCGACAGACGCGGCGTCGGCCACGTCGGCGTGCACGGGCAGCACTCGGTCGTCGGTCCGGTCGCCCGCGGTCAGGTCCAGCGCGGCCACCCGCGCGCCGGCATCCACGCACCGGCGCACGCACGCGGCCCCGATGCCCGATGCGCCGCCGGTGACAACCGCCACCAGACCATCCATTGTGCCCACCTAATGGCCTCCTATCGTTGGTTCGGTGAGGTGTCGGTCATCGCCACGCGGCGTTATATGGATCTCGGAAGCGGTCGAGCGCCTCGGAGATGATCCCGGCGGAGCATTCGGGCGCGGCCGGCGCGACGCAGTGGCCGTCGCCATCACCACCGCGTCGACGAAAGGTCGCGCAGGCGCGCGATGCGCCTGTGCAGCCCGACGCCCGCCGCGGGTGTGCGGACCGGTACCGGGGCGGGGTTCCTCGCGTCCGACCCGCCGACCTCTGCGGAGGCCAGGAAACGCAGGCGACGAGGTGGATCGTGGCGAGCTCATCGTGGTCACGCCTGCCGGCAGGTGTTGCGTTGCCGGCCCAGGCCGGCCACCTCGACCTCGACGACATCACCCGGGCGTAAGTAGCCGAAGCGGCCCGACAGCGCCACCCCCTGCGGCGTCCCGGTGTTGATCACATCGCCTGGCTCCAGCACGGTGAACTGGGACAGGTGCCACACCAGGTGCGCCACCCCGAACACCATGTCCTTGGTGGAGGAATCCTGGCGCGGCTCGCCGTTGACCCAGCTGCGCAGCGGAAGGTCCTGCGGGTCCCCGACCTCGTCGGGGGTGACCAGCCACGGTCCGAGCGGGTTGAACGTCTCGCAGCTCTTGCCCTTGGACCATTGCCCGCCGGAGCGGTCAAGCTGGAATTCCCGCTCGGACACGTCGTTCGATGTGGCATACCCGGCCACGCAGGTCAGCGCATCATCGGGTGTGTCGAGGTAGCGGGCGCGAGCGCCGATCACAACGGCCAGCTCCACCTCCCAGTCGGTTCGCGTCGAACCGCGCGGGATCACCACGTCGTCGTACGGCCCCACAACGGTGTTGGGTGCCTTGTAGAAGATGACCGGTTCGGCTGGAGGGGCGGCGCCGGACTCGGCCGCGTGCGCGGCGTAGTTCATCCCGATGCACAGCACGACGCCCGGCCGCGCCACCGGGGCTCCGACACGCAGGCCGGAGACGTCCACCTCCGGCAGCCGGCCCGACTGGTAGGCGGCGCGAACCCGCGCCACACCGCCCGTGGCGAAGAACCTGCTGTCCAGGTCCGCCGTAATCGGCGTCAGGTCATGGTGCCGGCCGCCCTCACCGACGAGCACCGGGCGTTCGTGGCCGGCCGGGCCCACCCGCATCAGCTTCATCAGCTCTCCCGTCCGGCGCGCATCCGTCCGCAGGCGGTGAGGATGCCCTGAAGGTAGCCGATCGCGTGAGCCCGCCCGCGGCTGCAATAGGCGGCGGAGGAGGTATCGCCCCACGTGTCGAGATCGTCGGTCATCGCCGGGGTATGGTCGTCGATGATGAAGCCGTCGAAGCCGACCGACGCGAGTCGGGCCATCACGGCGGCCGGGTCGAGGTTCCCCTCGCCGAGGAAGCACTCCGTGAATGCGGGCACGGTGCCGTTCACGTCGCGAAAGTGGACGTAGCTGATCGCGTTCGCACGACCGAAGAAGTCAATCACCTCGTCGACGCTGCGGTGCCCGTCCATCTCGGATACCGTGCCGAGGCAGAGGTTGAGGCCCCACGCCGGGCTGCCGTTGGCCCGCCGGTGGCCCTCCTTGAGGGCGGCCGGGGTGATGAAGATGCGCGCGGCGCCACCGAGCGGGGCGTCGACCGGCGGGTCGTCGGGGTGCAGGGCGAGCCGCACGCCGGCCTCTTCGGCGACTGGTAGCACGGCATCGAGAAAGTACTGGTAGTTCGCCCACATCTGCTCGGCGGTGATCGGCGGTTCGATCGGCTCGCTGGGTGTCAGCTTGTAGCTTGCCAGGGCGTTGCCGGCACCAACGTCGGCGAGGTCGAACGCGGTGACGCGGGCGCCGCCCCGGCCGACGGCCCGCATGTCGGTACGCCACACGTAGGTCGTGATGAAGTGGTAGCCGAGCAGGAAGATCCCGGCCCGGGCCATGTTACGGATCGTGCGCTGGTAGTTTTCGATCTGCTCGTCCCGCCCTGCGGCGCCGCGCTGGATCTTGTCGAAGTGGGCTGCCGGGACGTTCTCCAGCCCTTCGATGGTCAGGCCGTCGCGTGCGCAGCGGTCCTGTAGCGCCCGCAGGTCTGGGTAGGTCCAGTAGCCGGCGTCACTTGGGAGGTTGCTGGGGGCGTGCAGCTGCACGCTGGTCAAGCCGAGCTGTCGGGCGAACGCGGCGGTGCGGTCGTCGTAGGTGTCGATGTGGCCGAGGGCGATGCGCATGCTCATGGCCGTGTCCCTTTGTCACGGAACGGGCCCAGTGGGAGCCCGGTTGCCCCGGTCTGGATGGCGGACAGATGCCAGCGGCCGAGGTTGGCCGCGATCAGGGTGCTGCCGAGGAATGCCACGTTGGTGGGGTGGCACAACTCGTGGGCGCCCGGGTCCCGCGCCAGGACCGACACGGCGCCGCCGGGGGCGACGACCAGGATCTGGCTGGGCTCGTAGCAGGCGACGTAGAGGTTGCCGTCGGTGTCCAGCGCAAGCCCGTCGGGCAGCGCCTCGCCCAGCCGCGCGAGGACGCGTCGCGCACCGGGCGCACCGTCGGCGGTGATGTCGATCGCCGTGACGCGGTGACCCCAGGTCTCGGCCACGTACAGGGTGCGGCCGTCCGCGGACAGGGCCAGCCCGTTGGCGAAGTCGAACGGCCCGCGATGCCACAGCACGTCACCGCCGTCCGGCTCGAGGCGGGCGATGCCGGGGCCGGGTACGTGCGGCGTGCCGCTGTCGGACACGTACAGTCGCCCGGCCGTGTCGAACACCGGATAGTTGGGGTTGACGAAGCGGTGGCCCGGCACGCCGTCAGCGAACGTGTCGACCTGGCCAGTGACCGTGTCCAACCGCATCACCGCCGCGTGGGCCGCGTCGCACACGAAGACGTGTCCCGCGGCGTCCAACGCCAGGCCGAGACAGAACCCGCCTGTCGACGCGACCTGCTCAAACCGGCCGTCTGCCAGGCGGTAGATCTGGCCTTGCTCGCCGCCGCACCACACCGTCCCGTCCGGGGCTACTGCCACACCCTCCGCGTGGTCCAACCGCGGTTCGGTGAACAGACCGTCGAAATGGATCCGTACGTCAGTGGTCATGACTCCCGTCCGAAGGTGTTGAAGGTCCGGCTCGACCCGGCCACCGGCTCGTCTACTGTCACTTCCAGCCCCATCGTCATTCGGGCAGCGCTACGGCCAGGTTGGCGAGCAGTCCTCCGTCGACCCGGATCTCCGCGCCGGTGACGAAGCTGGCCCGCGGACCGGCCAGGAACGCGATGACCTCGGCCACCTCGTCGGCGCGGGCGACCCGGCCCAGCGGGTGGCTGGCCCCCCAATCCCGCAGGACGTCATCTTCGGCGCGGCCGTTGCCGAACTGCCGGGCCGAACGACGAAGCATCGGCGTGTCGACAGAACCCGGTGACACCACATTCACCCGGATGCAGTCGGCCGCGTGGTCGATGGCCATCGCCCGGGTCAGTGCGACGATGCCGCCCTTGCTGGCGGAGTACGCCGCTACCCCCTTCTGGGTCGCGTGGGCCTGCACGGAGGCGACGGCGACGATGGCGCCGCCCCCCCGCTCCCGCATCCTGGGTACGGCGTGGTGCGCGGCGAGGTACAGGCCGCGTAGGTTAACGGCGATGACCTCGTCGAACCCGGAGGCGGTGGTGTCTACGACGGTGCCGTACCGCTGGATGCCCGCGCAGTACACCAACACGTCCAGCCCGCCGAACCGGTCCGCTGCGGTAGCGCACAACCGGGCCATGTCGTCATCGTTGCGCACGTCGCCCACGTCGCCGTCCACCACGGCCCCCTGGGCGCCCAGCCGGTCCACGACAGCCTTCACATCATCGGCCTCGTGCCCGCCGATGACGACCGCCGCGCCGGCGCTCGCTAGCCGCAGCGCAGTCGCGGCGCCGATGCCGGTAGACCCGCCCACCACGACCGCTACCTTGCCGGCAAGGTCGCTGGCGTACACCATGTCGCCATCCTCCATCCGTTCACCCATGCCGTCCTCCTCGTCGTTCGGCGGTTATCCCCCGTCCACGACCGCCCTGGAAAGTGGTCACCGGACCAGTCGGTGGGCGGACATGGCACCTTTCAATCAGTCGCGACGTCCGTTTCCGTCGGCGGTCACCGTGAGGGTGAGTGCGCTGCTTCGAGACTCACCCGGCTCGACCCGTATCTGCGTGCCGGTCTTCGCGCGCGCGGCCACCAGGCCGGCGCATCCGGGTCGACATCGCCGCGACTGCAGCAGGGGCGCCAGCCCGGGCGTCAGCTGGATGGCGTCCGGTGCGGCAGCCACGAGGGTCTCGATCGCCGCGGGCATGTCCTCGATGCCGGTGAGGAACGACGGCTCGCCGAAGAAGCCGTGGTCCACGGCCACGTCCAGGCAGCGGCCAGAGGCGGGGTTGAACAGGCGGTTGAGGCGGTAGTTCACGCCGGCTCCTTCAGCGCGACGGTGACGACTTCGTACGGGCGCAGGGTGACGACTACGGTGCCGTCCGCACGGACGGGTAGCGACTCGACCGGTTCTTCGGTCGCGGTGCAGCGCAGCGCGACGGCTCCTGGGCCGGTGTGCGGGTGCCGGACCGACGCGGTGGCGGCGGTACCGGCGAGCTCGCGGAGCCGGACCACGATGCCGCTCGCCCGGCGACCGGCGAAGACCGAGGCATCCACGTTGGATGGCAGGGCGGCGTCGAGAAGGGTGCCGGCGGCGGGCCGTCGTGGTGTGCTAGCACCCTTGTCCAGCCACGTGACCAGGTTGGTCAACATCGGCGCGCGCAGGTCGCGGCCCAGTCGCCAGGCGGCAACCGGGTCGTACGTGGACAGCGGGGTGAACGCGTATCGCAGGATGACTGTGCCGTCCTGGCTGGCCGGCGTGTTTGTCCACCAGTAGTTGTTCATGACCCAGGAGAGGACCATGCCGCTCGGGGTGGCGGTGCGTGGCCAGCGACCACGCACGATGTCGCCGAGGGTGAACAGCGGCGCGTCGGCGCTTGCCCAGGCCACGCAGAGGTCTGGGCCGGCGACAGTGACGGCGTCCTGGGCCGTGAACCACTCATTGCACGCGCCGGGCTGGTGATCGCGGACGGGGTCGACCCAGCCCTGCTGCCGGTCGTACCGCACGATCGGGTCGGGCACGGCGAACGGGAACGCGACGTACACCGACTCCTTCGCCAGCTCGGCCTCCTTGACCAGGGTGACGGTGAGGTCAATGCGGTCGGTGTCGTCGTGCAGTCGCAGCGTCGTACGCACCACGGGCAGGCTCGGCGCAGCGCCGACCGCGCTGATCTCCCAGCCCCAGGGCAGACGGCGGGCGCCCTCGGCCTGCATCGCCGCCGCGTTGACCGTCAGCTGTGGTGAGGGCAGTGCCGGGTCGATGTCGTTGAGGGAGGTAGCTTCGTCGCCCAGCCCACGCCCGCTGGCGGTGCCGCCACCGGTCACGTGTAGCACGTCGCCGAGCGCCCAGCCATGGCTCGGGTCGAGCAGCTCCCGGTCGAGTCGGTGATGCCGCAGACTGGTCGGCCGGCCGGTGTCCGGGTCGAATGCGACCCGGTAGCGCGGTGTATCCAGAGAGGACGGCACGGAGCGGGCGGTGGCCTCACGGGATGGCGCAGTGTCACGACGCACGGCGTACGTCGCATAACCGAAGCCGGGCAGCGGGCCGGTGCGCACCCGGACGACCCCGGGCGCAGAGCCGAGCCGGATCGCGGGTAGCGCGGTGCCATCGAGCGTCTCGACGCGCTCGTCGGCGGCCAACTCCACCTCGATCTCAACGTTCCGCGCGAAGCTGGCCGGGTTCGCGACCACCAGCGCCGGGCCCTCCGTCGGCACGAGCTCGGCCAGTTGGGACAGTGCTCGCCGGGCCTCGTCGGTCGCGATGCGCAGCCCTTCGTCAATTTGGCCGATCTTCCAGTCGCGCTGGTCGATCACATCTGCCGAGTGCGGGCGGATGGTCGCATGGGCCGCGGTCCAGGTGTGCTCGCAGCCGAGCAGCAACCGGCGCCAGCCCTCGTCGAGGGTGGACACGTCTGGGCGTACCGTCGGATCTGCCGTCGCGACCAGCGCGGACATTGCCTCGGCCGCGGGCATGAGGGCTTGCGCGCGGCGATAGCGGGCGATCGCCGCGGCCTGCGTGCCGACGCCGTCCTCCCAGTAGCTGCCGCCGTCGCCCTCGAGCACCGGCAGCCGGTCTGCGAGCGGGCGAATGGCATCGAGGTAGTCGGCGATGGTGCTGAAGCGCAGTCTGGGATAGGCGTACCGGGCATTCCATCGCCCGACCAGATCGGCGTAACCGTCGGCCACGTCCTCGTTGTCGGCGTGCGTGCCGACGATCGGCAGGTCGTGCGGGGCATAGTCGGGTCGGTCGTAACGGGCCGCGTAGCGCGGAAGCGACGCGGACATGCCCGCGAGCGACGGCGGGTCCGCGCACATGAAGCGCAGTTGCGAGTACGAGTCGGAGAAGTACGCGACCACCTCGGCGCCGTCCGGGCCGCGCCAGCGAACCGGCGAGAGCAGGTGCAGGGTGTCGCTATCCGGGTTCCCGCCGCGGGTGTGGTTGGCGATGCCGAAGAAGCCGGTCAGCCCCAGCGCGGAGACGATCGACGGGATCGCCTGTGGGTACGACGGTACGTCGGTGAGGTTGGCCGTGCGTATCGGAAGGCCCAGGTCACGGCCGAGCTGGGCGGCGAGGTAGGCCGCTCGATAACACTCCTCGAGGCTCGCCACGCCGGCGAGGAACAGGGCGTAGAACGCGTTGACGCCGACCTGACCTGCGCGGATCGCCTCGAGTGCCGCGGTTGTGGGCGCCTCGGTACGGGACCGCAGGAAGGTCTCCAGGATCATGCTGCCGTCGACCGTGAACGCATAGTCGGGTGTGCGGCGCAGGATGCCGGTCACCCGATCGATGTTGCGGTTGTGCAGCTCGATGACCTTCGCCTGGTTGTCGGTGTACCCGATGTCCAGGTGCACGTGAGGGATCAGATGCAGCGTCCAGCGCCGTGCGGGGCGGAACGGCGTCCGGGGCAGCTCGACGCGGCGGCCGTCGAGGTCGAGCGCGGCGTGGGCGTCGGTCTCGGTCTCTGTGTCGGAGCGGGCCGGCACCGCGAACCTGATCCGGGCGTCGCCGAAGTCGACGCCGGCCACAGGAGACGCCAGCTCGTGCGAGCCGACCCGCAGGGCGGCGGTGCCCACGGCGAACCCGTGCGGGGCTGTCAGGTCCAGGTCGACCAGCTCGAAGAGGTCGCCGTCGCGTTCGACGTACAGCGGGGTGGGGCGAAGCCGCAACGTCGGCTCGGCCGGTGTGGTGCCGGCCGCGAGCGAGAGTCCCCGCCAGGACAGTGCGCTACCGAACCACACGCCCAGGTGCGGCAGGTGCGGCTGCGTCTTCGTGAGGTCGGGCTCGACCTCCTCCGGGCAGTGCGTGGTCAGGATGATCTCGTTCCGGCCGGCCCGGATGAGCCCGGGCCGCAGCGGAACGACCCGGTCGATCGGCCCCGAAATCGGCGACGGCGGCATCGGCGCGTGGGCCCGGTCGTCGCGTACCGGGTCGAGCAGCACCAGACCGCGCCGGCCGTTGACCGTGACGATGAGATCCGGGCAGGGGCCGTGGCTGGCCAGCGCGTGCAGGTGCAGGTCATGCCAGAGTTCCTCCGAGCCGGCCGGAGCGTCGAACCGGATCGTCGCGTCCGCGGGCCGCCAGCCGTGTCCGGCGTCAAGTGGGCCCGGCTGCACCGCCGGCCAGTGCGTCGAGGCGTCGCTGCGGCCGATCTCGAAGACGGGACCTCGCTCGGCCGGGTCCGGTCTGTCCACTGGCGAGTACGGCGACGGTCGCGCGTCGGTGCCGGCGTACCAGTGGTCGGCGAACTGGCGTGGGCCGGCAGCCGGGTCGCCGATCTGCCACAGTTGCCTGCTCACGCCGGCTCCGCCACGGTGACGGCGACGGACGCGGTCCGTGTCTCGCCGGGGGCGAAGAGGATCTGGGTGCCCGTGTTGGCCCGTACGGCGGCGATGCCCCGGCCGGGGAAGCTCGTTGCCGGCTCGATTGCCAGCACATAGGCGCTGCGATACCACGGGAAGCCCGCACTGCCCCCCGCCTCCAGCCAGTACCAGGCGTGCGGCAGGGTCGCCGCGTCCCAGTCCAGCTCGACGGCGAGACCCAGGCGCGAGTTGCGGATCGCCGCGTGACCGCGGGTGAAGTCGGTGAGGTAGCCCATCCGATCGACGCCCGCGTCGGGTGCCGGGATGCGGGTCAGGTCGACGGTCCCGCCGCCCCGGCCGGGGACGTGGGGCCACGTGGCGCGGACGCCGAGAGCGAGGTCGGCACTCGGCGTGTCGCGCTGGTCATCGACCACGAACGTGCCGGCGGTCGTCTCGACGAGCGTGTCGGGCCCGATCAGCGGCGCCCCGAAGGCAGGGTGCTGGCTCCACATCGCCTCAATGGGTTCGCAGCCGACGTTCGTGATGGTTTCGCTGACGCTCAACCGGGCAGCGTCCAGGACGACCCGCTTGACGATCTCGAATGGGCTGCGTACGAGCCGGGCGCGCATCTCGACGCCGCAGCCGCCACCGGCGTCGTTTACGGGCGTCCAGTCGAACGGTGTCAGCCAAGCCTCGCCGTGCATGCCCCAGGCGACGCCGTGTTCGGTGACCGCGTCGCCGCCGTTCGGGAAAACGGTCTGCCAGCCGCCCGGGTACGCCTCGATCAGTCGGGCCACGTCGTCCTCGCTCGTGGTGACGGCGCCGCGAGCGCGCAGCCCCCATGGCGACTGCCACAGCAACTCGGTGGCCGTGCCAAGCCACTGCAGCGACAGGACATCGCCACCCTTGCCGGGCAGGACCTCGGCGGACAGCAGATCAGAGCCGAGCCGGACGACCTCCCACCCGCGCCGTTCCACGACGTCGAGCTGTTTCACCGTCGCGCCTCCTGCCGTCCGCTGCTGGCTCTTGGGCGGTCACCGTAACCCGCTCCGACAACGTTGTCTAGGCCCCGCTCCGCCTCGTGATCAGAGCGTCCCCCTGTCGTCAGGACGGCATGATGGACGCTCTGATCACGGAGGAACTAGTCGGTGCCTTGGCGGTCCTGCCGCAGGTATGCGGTGCCGTGCGTGAACGTCCGGATCTCGAACGTATGGCCCGCACGGCCCTCCCACGCGAACGGCACGATCATGAACTCATAGTGGCTGGCCTGTTGAAAGTCGTGCCGGAAGATCTGCCGCAGAGCGATGATCTGGCCCGCCGTCGCGTCGTATACATCGATCGTCGCCACGAGGTCGTTGCCGGCCGTAACGTTGTCGATCGCGAGCTTGACCACGCCGGTGTTCCAGTCGGGCACGACGTTGTTGTTGTACGGCCCATACGCGAGAAACCCCGGCCCGTCGGACGTGTTCGCCGACCAGCCGTCGCCGTCGGGGCGACCCACCTGGTGGTACGGCATCGACTCGGTTTCGAACATCAGCCCCCACCCGCCGTTGGTCTCGTTGGAGACCTTGGCACGACGGGTAACGCTGCCGAACTGGCCGATGCTGCGGTAGTACACCCACCGCTCCCCGCCGAGGCTGAGGAATGCCGGCCCGTCGTTACCGAACCCGCTCTCTGGAGCGAGCACCGGGTTCTGCCGGTACTTCGTCCAGGGGCCGGACGGGCTCGATGCCCGGGCGAGTCCGCTCGACCACTGGGCGGTCTCAAAGGGGGCGTCAGTGCTGCCCTCGTAGACCATGTAGTAGTACGAGCCCTCCTTGACGATGTCCCGTTTGCCGATCGTGCCGGCGTCCCACGAACCGCCCGGGCCAGTGCTCAGCACCGGGTTGCTACCACTCTTCGAGAGCGAGGTGAGGCTCGTTCCGCTGGCGAAGCCGACGCGCACGTCCGTGCCGTCGTACCTGTGGTAGTAGAGGTGCCAGGTACTGTTCTCGTACCACAGGTTCGGCGTACCGATGTTCGCCGACTCCCACCCAGACGGGTTGTGCGTGAGGATCCGTCCGACCTTCGTGAAGGTGACCCCGTCGGTCGACGTCGCCAGGCCGATGTCACCCGGGTTGGCGGGGCTGAAGCCAGCTCCCTCGTACACGAGGTAGAACGTGCCATTCACGTACGCCACGCCAGGGAAGCTCGCGATCCGGTCGTCCCAGGAGCCGGACGGCCCGGTGTCGAGCACGATGCCGTGGTCGGACCAGTTGACACCGTCGGTGGACGTCGCGAGGGCGGTCGCGAACGTGCCGTCGGGCTTGTTCTTGATGTAGTACGCCCGGATCTCTCCGCCGGTGGTGACCGTGGAGATGAAGTGCATGTTGAACGGTTCGCCCATCACCCACTGTTTGTCGACCTTCAGGAACGCCTCATTTCGGTCGTACAGTGCGGAGATGGTCGCGGGGTACGGGCTGTCGCTGGCGCTTGCCTGGCCGGCGTATCCGACCGCGGCAAGGACCACGGCGGCGAGCACCGCGCACAACGTGCGCAGCGGTCGATGAAACCGCGACATCAATGTCGTTCCTCCTTCACGATTGGGGACGGGCCACGCACACGTGGCGCCCCAGTCGTGCGCAGCGAATGGAGCGTTCGTCCTGGCGCGGCATCTTCGGGGTCGTGACATAGATCGCGATCTAACGGTTAGAGTAGCCGAATACTGACAACGTTATCTAGAGTCAAACTCCGCGCCAGAGGCCGCAGTGCGTGACGCGGAAACACAGCCTGCGTGGGCCGCTGCGGTGTCGACGACGGAACGTTCGGCAGCAGCGACGGTCCGCAGCCGCGTGCAATCATGGGCGAGCGCTAGCGTGACAACGTACGAATGCCATGGAGGCGGCGCATGAGGAGTCGACGGCCGACGATGGTGGACGTCGCACGGGAGGCTGGCGTCGGTCTCAAGACGGTCTCGCGGGTGGTCAACGGCGAATCGGGGGTGAGTCCCGAGCTGGTCGACCGAGTCTTCCAGGCCGTCGCCAAGCTGGGCTTCCGCCGTAACGCGATGGCTCGTGACCTGCGCGCCGGTCGATCCACTGCGAGTGTGGGGCTGGTCATCGAGGATCTTGGCAACCCGTTCTACAGCTCGGTCGCCCGCGGCGTCGAGCAGCTGACACGCGACCGGGATTTCGTGCTCATGACGGCCAGCAGTGAGGAGGATCCTGAGCGGGAGCGCGGGCTCGTGCTCGAGCTGTGTCAACGACGAGTCGAAGGCATGATCATCGTGCCGACGGCCCTGGACCACAGCTTCCTCCAGGCCGAGATCGAGATGGGCTTGCAAGTCGTCTTCCTCGACCGGCCGGCGACCGGCCTCATCGCGGACACCGTGTTGGTGGACAACCTTGGCGGCGCCATCGCCGCCACGGACTACCTGCTCGATCGCGGCCACCACAGGATCGCCGTGCTAGGCCACGAGGCGAAAGTCTGGACGATGCGCCAGCGTCTCGCCGGCTTCCGTTCGGCGCTGGCACGCGCGGGCGTCCCGTACCCCGAGGACTTGGTCTGCCTCGGCCCGCTCACTCCGGCGGACGCCGCCGCCGCGACAGCTCAGCTGTTGGACGGTGGCGACCCGCCGACCGCGTTCTTCGCCTGCAACAACCGAATGACCGTGGGTGTGCTCGCCGAGCTGCAGCGGCGCGGCGGCGCGGCGGATGTCTCGGGGTTCGATGACATCGAGACGGCGGGCCTGTTCGCGCAACCGCTCGCGCTGGTCTCGTACGACGCCGCCGAGGCGGGCCGGCGGGCGGCCCAACTGCTGCTCGAACGCCTCGATGGACGGCGCACTCCGCAGCAGGTCGTCATCCCCACGACGCTCGTGCGCTACGGGTCGGAGACGGCCGGCCGACGCGCGCCCGCCACGGGCGCCGGCGCGCGCACACCTGGCCCACGCGCCGCAAGGGCCAGCACGAGAGCCGGCTCGGGCTCCGGTGCCGGTGGCTAGTGGCTGGGCCGCTCGCAACCACCACCGGCGTTAGGATTCCGGCTCCGGGTTCTCGACGTCGCAACGACCAGGTTTCAGCGCATCCGTTGACAACGTTATCTATACCGCCCTAGCCTTTGCCGCACCCACCCCGGCGAGGCCTCACCAAGCAAGGCCCCCAGCGCCCGCCGAGCGACAGGACCGCCGGGCAAGCTCGCTCGGCGGACCTTCATTCGAG
This sequence comes from Micromonospora kangleipakensis, assembly GCF_004217615.1. Taxonomy (NCBI): domain Bacteria; kingdom Bacillati; phylum Actinomycetota; class Actinomycetes; order Micromonosporales; family Micromonosporaceae; genus Micromonospora; species Micromonospora kangleipakensis. The sequence continues at coordinate 5,789,269 of NZ_SHLD01000001.1, forward strand.
GAGGAACGGTTGCGCGGATATACCCGACGACTGGCGGCCGCAGGCGTGGCTGCCAGCCTCTTCATACTGACGGCTGCCTGCGGCAGCGACGACGGTGACAAGGCGGCCGGCAATCTCTCCGGCGACCTGCGGGTGCTCGCCTTCGATGGCACGTCCAACTGGAAGGCGCAGCTCGAGGCTGCGGCCAAGGACTACGAGGCCAAGCACGCTGGCGTCGACATCAAGATCGAGATGGCGCCGTACGACGGTTACAAGGACGCCCTCGAGACCCGGCTCGTCTCCCGCACCGCAGCCGACCTCGTCCTGGTCGAGCCACCGATGGTGCAGGGGCTCGGCGGGCGCGGATTAGCGACCGACCTGACCGGTGCGCTCGGCAAGGCGAATTCGTACGGCGGCACCGGCACCTGGCGTGACGGCTTCCGCCCGGGTTCGGTGGAGTCGACGATGGATAGTGGCAAGGCCGTCATGGTGCCGTGGTCCGCGGTTTGGGTCGGCCTCACCTACAACAAGAAGGCATACGAGAAGGCCGGCATCACGACGCCGCCGGCCACCTGGCAGGACTGGATCGCGGCGAACGACAAACTCAAGGCGAGCGGCCAGGCGCCCCTCTACACCGCCATCAAGAACGACGACGCCCAGACGTGGTGGCTGCTGACCACCATGCTGCAGGCGCTCTACCGGCCCAAGAGCGAGCAGATCAACCTGCGGCACGCCGACGGGTGGAAGTACGACCATGCGAAAGCCGCCTCGGTGGCGGGCGAGTCGTACACCCCGGACGAGCTGTACGTCGCCTTCCGCAAGGGTGTCATCGACCCGGCCAAGTCGGCGGAGTACCGCCGCGCAGTGGAGCTGATGCTGCAGCTCAAGCCGCACCTCAACCCCAATGCGGTCGCCGCCAAGGGCGCGGAGGTCGAGGACAAGTTCGTCTCCGGCGCCAGCGTGCAGGACCTCACCGGCACCTTCGCGATTCCGGGCATCCTGACGAAGATCGGTGGGCTGGCGACGGACAAGCAGTTCGAGATCGGGGCGACCAACTTCCCCTCGATCACTCCGACCGACTTCCCCGGCCTCACCGCAGGTGGCACCAACCCGCTGGCCGGCACGCGCAACGGTTGGATGATCCCGGCGGCCACCAAGCAGAGCGCACTCGCCGTGGACTTCCTGCAGTTCATCACGAGCCCGGACCAGGCGAGCAGGATGTGGGCGACCAAGGGCGACAGCGGGACGACCGCCGGTGACCCGGCCGAGATCGTCGGCGTGCAGTACCCCGCCTCGTTCACGAAGGTCGACACGACGGCGAAGTTCGCGGAGATCCCGCTGTACGGATTCGGGATGCCACCCACCTTCGACACGAAGGACTTCGACGAGTTCATTGCCCAGTGGCAGGGTCTGTGGAGCGGCAAGGCGAGCATCGACCAATTCTTGTCGCAGCGGTCCAAGTCCAACCTGGATGCACTCGAGCGGAACCTCAAGGTATCCGCTGCCCAGGTAGACCAGGGCTTCATCAAGCGCGAACTCGGATAGCAAGAATCGGGTTCCGGCGGAGGCAATCGTCTCCGCCGGGACCCGGCTTTCGTCAGGCGGGGAAGGGCGACGGGATGACTCAGGTTCTTGAAGGGCGGGCGCCCGCGGCGACGGCGTCGCCGCCGCGTGCCGCGCGCCGCGAGTCGGCAACGACACGCCTGACGCACGCGCTCCTGCCGTACGTTCTGGTCCTGCCTCTCGTGGCCGTGCTTGGCGTCTTCGTCCTCTACCCGTTCGGCCAGGCCATCTACCGCTCGTTCACGGAGTGGAACGGCGCGAACATCGACGAGTTCGTCGGCCTGGCCAACTACCGGACGATGTTCACCGAAGACCCGCTGTTCTGGCGATCCATCCGCAACGGCGGGCTGCTCACCGTAGCGTTCGTCGCGCAGTCGGTGCTGGTGCCGCTGGGCACGGCCTGGCTGATCCACCACCTGCGCAGCGACCGGGTCCAGTACTGGCTGCGCATCCTGCTGCTCGTCCCGGCGGTCGTGCCAACGGTCGTCAGTTTCCTGGTGTGGAGCCAGTTCTTGCAGCCGGACGGGTTGGTCAACCGGCTTGTCGGCGTGGTCGGGCTCGACTCGCTGGGCCACAATTGGCTCGGCGACACGGATTTTGTGCTGTTCGCGCTGATCCTGGTGGGCTTCCCCTGGCTCAACGGCGCGAACACCCTGATCTACCTGGCGGGCCTGCTGACCATCCCGCACGACCTCTACGAGGCGGCTCGCATGGACGGCGCCGGCCGCTGGCGGACCTTCTGGTCCGTTGAGCTGCCGCTGCTACGCGGGCAGACTCGGCTACTCGTCATCCTCTCGGTCATCCTCGGCCTGCAGAACTACGACAACGTTTTCCTGCTCACTCAGGGCGGCCCGGCCGACGCCAGCGTGGTACCGGGCCTGCTGCTCTACAACAACGCCTTCCGCTACGGGCAGTACGGCTACGCCGCCGCGATCGGTGTCGTGCTCTTCGTGGTCATCTTCGTCCTCACGGTGCTCGGGCCGGCTCGGCCCTGGCGAAAGGAGCACTGAGCCATGGGTCCGAAGCGGTGGCGGTCGAGCGCCGGCAGCGCCGTGCGGGCACTCATCCTCGTCGTGTTGTTCGGGGCATCGCTCTACCCGATCGTCTTCGTCGCAATTTCTTCTCTGAAGACGAAGTCGGCGTTCGCCACCAACTACTTCCTGCCCGATCGTCACGTGCACCTCGACAACTACCGTGCTGCGGCGAGTGAGGTGCTGCCCTCGGTCTGGAACTCGGTGCTGGTCAGCACGGCCACCGTCGCGCTCGTTCTGGCCTGTGGCGTGCCGGCGGCGTACGCGTTTGCCTGGCGTCGCTTCCGCGGCCAACAGCTCATCTACACCGTCGCCATCTGCACGATGATGGTGCCGGCCGTGCTCACCTTCGTGCCGATGTTCGTGCTCGTCCGCGATCTCGGGCTCATCGACACGCAGTGGGCCCTGGTGCTGCCGTACACCGCGGGAACCGTTGGTCTGTCGGTCTTTCTGCTGCGCGCGTTCTTTCGCGCTGTTCCCCAGGAGCTGGTCGAGGCGGCGAAGCTCGACGGCTCCGGCGACCTGCGCGTGCTCTGGCACGTTGTGCTGCCGCTGAGTCTTCCGACACTGGCCACCCTCGTCACGCTCAACGTGCTGTGGACGTGGAACCAGTTCCTGTGGCCGCTGGTGACGATCAGCTCCGAGGAGCAGCGTCCCGTGCCTGTGGCGCTCGCGTTCCTCACCGGCGATCGGTACAACGTGGACTACCCCCAGCTGATGGCCGGCTACGTGCTCTCCGCGCTGCCGCTGGTAGTCGTGCTGGCAATCACGATGCGAGCGTTCATCCGGGGCATGCTCTCCGGTGCGCTCAAGGCGTAGTAGCACCCCAGCCCGCTGTTCGACTCGACGTGGGCCTATCACCTCGCGGACCGATGACCAGGATCCCGTCGTGCGGGTGGATGTCGATGGGGTGGCCCGGGGCGAGCGTAGCGCACGCAGTAAGCCGCGTTCGGTCACCCAGCCGGAGCGGTCCGCACAAGCCATACCGAGCAAGGGCTCCCGGCAAGGCGTGCTCTGGCGGACGGGGTGCGGGCAGCGCCGGCATGGGCGCCGGGCGGGGTTGTGGTCGGCCGGGAAACGGCGCGGTCGGGCGCGGTCGCGGTGAAATCCCGGGCGACCAGGTCGCCGGCGCGTTCCTGGCCGGGATCGGCGACCGTGGTGCGGATCTTCTCGCCGCGCACGACCCCGCGCGGTCCTGCGTTGCGCGTGAGCCGCTCCACGGTTGCCCCTGCCGAAAACTCCACCCGCCCTGGTTGGAGCCGGTGCGCGGGGTGGACGGGGTGCTGATCCCGATTGCGGGTTGGGGCTCTCGCACACCGGTGATCGGCACGGCATGATGGTCCGCCGTGCTGCTGCGAACGGCTTACCTGGGCGTGACGCCAGCGGTGGCGGCGTGCTGCCTATGGTGAGACCAGGTGTCCAGGTTCCTGATCCAGACCGTGACGGGAAGTTCCGGGCCCTGTTCGACGCCTTCCTGGCAGACGCGGGCATCGACGTCGTGCTCAGCGGCGTCCGGATGCCGCGCATGAACCCGATCATGGAGCGCTGGGTACAGACCTGCCGACGCGAACTGTTGACCGCAGCCGTCTGGAACCAACAGCATCTCCTCCACGCCCTGCGCGAGTACGAGCAGTTCTACAACGGGCACCGCCCGCACCAGGGCATCGGGAACGCACGACCGTTACACCCGTTGCCCGCGCCGGTCGCCGACCCAGACAAGATCACCCGCCTCGACATACGAAGACGCGATCGCCTCGGCGGTGTTCTCCACGAGTCCGAGCATGCTGCGTGACCTGCGCGGACGAGGTTTCGGCAAGTGCAAGGCCTAGCCGGGCCTCGTGAGGCCCGGCTAGGCGGGCACGAACGCGTTTCGCGCCGCGACGCGGAACTGGCGTGGCGAGGCGCCGTGCGCATCACGGAATCGCCGGGTGAAGTAGCTGGCGCTGGTGAAGCCGCAGGTGTAGGCGATGTCGGCAATCGTGCGTGTCGTCGTGGCCAATAACGTGGCCGCGCGCCGTAAGCGCGCGTCGGCAACGAACTCGGTCGGTGTGGTCCCGTAGTAGCGGCGCATGCTGCGGGCCAGGTGCCCGTCGCTCACGTGTGCCAGTTCCCGCAATCGCGGGACTCCCTCGCGCAGGTGCTCTTCGTGGCTCATGGCGGCAGTTGCGGTCAGGAGCCACGCTGGGATCTCGAGTGGCTGTCCGGGCGTATCGGCGCCGTGTGTGAGCAGGTCGAGGACCTCGCACCAGAAGCGGATGAGGTCGGTTTGCCGGGGCGCGTCATGGAACCGTTCGAGAGCGGCGGCGCATGTTTGGGCACCGCGGTCGTCTCCGGTGTGTACCAGGGGCGGGAGGGACCCGCCCGCGGGGTCGGCTCCGGCGAGCCCGGTGAAGGCCCTCCAGCCAGCCGCAGGGAATGCGATGTTGTAGAAGTGCAGCCCACCGATGATGGTGTGGTGGTCGCGCGGACGGACGAGCAGCAGGTCGCCCCCACGAAGCGGCTGCCGGCGCGGAGGGCCGCCACCATGTGACACGAGTTGCTCGCCGTCGCCGGCGACGATGGCCATGATTTCGTAATAATCACGATGGCTGTGCGGGTGCGAACGACTCCTCAGCTCGACGAGCGCGGCGTGATATGGCCGCCCGAGTGCGTGGTCTTCGAACCGCTCCGCGCGTTCCGGCTGCGTTGAGGACACATCAACACGGTACAACTTCTGGAGAGCACAGAGCGTATCCCGGCTGGGGCCGCGAGTGGCACGGTGTGCGCACAGGACAACTCCTTGCCCGAAGGGAACGCCATGTCCACCGTCAGCGTAGGCAGAGCGTCAGTGCTCGATCAGTACGAGCGCGACGGCTACTCCATCTTCCGGAACGTCATCGACGCCGATCTCATCGCCGAGGCGAGCGCACACGTCGACTGGCTCGCGAAGCGTCATCCCGACGTGCGTACCGAGCAGCTGGGCCACATCTATCTTCGAGATGATCCATTTTGGATCCGCTTGATCAGCGATGACCGGCTTCTCGACATCGCCGAGATGTTCATCGGCCCGAACATCGCCCTGTTCGCCTCGCACTACATCAGCAAGCCTCCCTTTACCGGGCAGACCGTGCTCTGGCATCAGGACAGCGCCTTCTGGCCGCTGGAGCCGATGGAGGTCGTGACGCTGTGGCTGGCGGTCGACCATTCGACGCCCGAGAACGGCTGCGTCCGGGTCGTCCCCGGCAGCCACACCCGAGAGATCGCGGCGGTGCGGCCGAACACCGAGGTGGACAACGTTCTCGGACACGAGATCGCCTGCGACGTGGACGAGGCCGACGCCGTGGACATCGTGCTGCGCCCCGGCGACGTCGAGGTGCACCACCCCAACATCATCCACGGAAGCAACGCCAACGTCAGCCCGCACCGCCGATGCGGGCTGACTCTCCGCTACATCCCCACCTCTACCCGAATCCTCGGCGAGGAGCAGCCGTATCCGAGTGCACTGTGGCTGCGCGGAGATCTCGGTGTCAACTCCTACCAGCCCGTGCCGGTCTTCGACCCGGCACGCCATTTCCCGTTCCGGGACTCAGCCGCCTGGTCCTGAGCGGGGTCACCGGCGGGCGGCGGGCTCGCCGCCCGCCGGTGTTCACGTGGGGTCGTTCCGGTGAGCTGCCGGAACACGCGGGCGAAATGCTGGCCCGAGCCGTAGCCGCAGGCCAGCCCGATGGCGGTGACCGACAGGTCGGTCGTGGTGAGCAGGTGCCGGGCTTGGTGCAGCCGTCGCTCGTTGAGATATCGATGTGGGGTCATGCCGATCTCCCGTGCGAAGAGCGTGGCGAGATACCCCGGGCGAGGCCCACGTCGCGAGCCAGTTCGTTGAGAGTCCACTTGCGCGTGTTGTCCGGGTCGAGCAGCTCCCGCGCTCTCGTGACAGCCGGGTGCGCTGCGAGCATTGGGACGGGAGGTCCCGCACCTCACGGGTGATCTCCAGAATCAGCCGGTCGACGGCGAGGACGAGGCCGGTTGTGCTGTGCCGTCGCGCTGCGCTGTACCCGTTGCCAGCGCGGGTCGCCGATCCGAACAAGATAACCCGCCTCGACATACGACGACGCGATCGTCTCGGCGGCATCCTCCACGAGTACCGACATGCCGCCTGACCTACTCGGACGAGTTTTCGGCAAGGGCAGGCCCCAATGGTCGGCCACGTGGTCTCGCTCGCCCCAAAGCGCTAGCCCACGGCCTGATGATGACCACCGAGTCCCGATTGGAGCCAACTCTGGGCAAGGCTGTCAACGCCGCCTGAATCCTGACCATCGTGTTCCGGCTGAACTTTGACCACCCTGTGGGGTTTCAATAGTCGGTCGTCGTCGCTGACCTGGGCGGGTACGGCGCGGAGCCGGTAGGTCGGTCATCATCGGCGGCGTGCCCGTGTCCTTGATCTACCTGATGTTCTGCCGCTTGATCCAGTGGCTGGTTCTGCTCGCTCGATCGGACGCTGTCAAGGATGTGGAGATCCTCGTCCTGCGTCACGAGAACGCGATCCTGCGCCGCACAAACCCCAAGCCGCGCTTGAACTGGACCGACCGGGCGGTCTTGGCGGCCATGGCCCGGCAGCTTCCGAAAGCGCTGAGGTGGCATCGGCTGGTCACTCCCGAAACGCTGCTGCGATGGCACCGCCGCCTGGTGGCCCGACACTGGACCTACCCTCACCTCGGCCGCCCACCGGTCGATTCGACGATCGTGGACCTCGTGGTGCGAATAGCCCGGGACAACCCCGGCTGGGGCTACCCGCATCCAGGGAGAGCTGCTTGGCTTGGGCTATCGGGTCAGCGCCGCCACGATCCGCCGGATCCTCAAGCGGCTGCGCATACCGCCGGCACCGGTCCGTCGCGATCACACGACCTGGCGCCGGTTCATACGCGCCCAGGCGTCCACGACGCTGTGCTGCGACTTCTTCCACGTCGACTGCGCGGTGACCCTGACCCGCCTCTATGTCTTCTTCGTCCTGGAGGTCGGCAGCCGCTACGTGCACATCCTCGGCGTCACCGCCAACCCGGACGGACCCTGGACCACCCAACAGGCGCGCAACCTGCTGATGGAGCTGGGCGAGCAAACCGACCGGTTCAGGTTCCTGATCCGGGACCGAGCCGGGCAGTTCACCGCCTCGTTCGACACGCTCCTCGCCGACGCCGGCATCACCATCGTCAAGATCCCACCACGGTGCCCCCGAGCCAACGCCTTCGCCGAAAGGTTCGTGCTCACCGTCCGCAGCGAGGTCACCGACCGCATGCTCATCTTCGGCGCCCAACACTTGCGACACGTCCTGACGACGTACGCCGCGCACTACAACGGACGGCGGCCCCACCGGGCCCTGCGCCTCACTCCCCCACGATCCACCCGGCCGGTCGTCAACCCCGACCGCCGACACATCGCGCGCCGACCAGTCCTCGGCGGGTTGACCAACGAGTACGACCGCGCCGCATAACACCAGCTCAGAACCACGACCGAGTTTTGAAACCCCACACCCTCCCCGACCCAACCTGGCCGGGGCTGGACGGCAGACAACTGCCGTTGACGTCGCCGGCCGGCCAGTCCCTCTGGTTCGTCGACACTGTCCGAACCGATCGGCGTGGCGCGGAAGGCCGGCTGACTGTTGCTCAGCAGGCGGTGCCGGCGCGGGAGGTGGTGTCGGCTACCCGGCTGACGGCCACCGTATGTGGACGCCGTCGGAAATAGCTGTGCAGGTGGACACGGTGATCGACAACGCTGACGATGAGTTTCGGTGGCTGGAGAGCCTCGACGCGGAGACCGTCGACGAGTGGGTACGGGACCGCAACAGGGAGAGGCTCGCCGCCGTGGCCATCGGTGACACGTTCACCGGTCGCACGTCCGAGATCCGGCAGGTGTTAAGAGCCAAGCAAATGACGGGTTCTGGTGGCCGGCGGGCCTGGCGAAGATCGACGATCGTGACGGCACCGGCGCGGCGACGTGACATAGGGAAGGGCCTTCGGATACGAGCAAGGTGACTAAACCAGCACGCCCGAAGGCCCAACCCTGTCTGTATACCTTGTCGCCGGCGTCGCCGCATCCGCCACCCCGGCTACCGTTGACGACCACCTGCCCACCGCCCGGCCACGGCACTATCCGTCCGACACCTCGGATGCCGAATGGCAGGTCCTGGCTCCGCACGTGCCGGCCGGGACCGGACGCGGCCGGCCGATCACCTACCCCCGGCGGGACGTCGTGGACGCGATCCGCTACCTAGACCGGACCGGCCGCCAGTGGGACGCGCTGCCTGCCGACTTCCCGCACCACGAGCTCGTCTACCACTACTTCACGACCTGGACCCGCGACGGGACCCTGAACCGCATGCACAACAGCCTGCGGGAACAGGTCCGCGAACAGGTCGAGGGCCGGAAACCGGCAGCCGACGGCCGCGCTGGTCGACTCCCAGTCGGTGCTGGGCGCGGAGACCGTCGGCCGGCCCGGGCGTGGCTATGACGCGGGGAAGAAGGTCAACGGCCGCAAACGCCACATCGCCGTCGACACCTGCGGACTACTGCTCGCGATCCTGGTCACCGGCGCAAACGTCCAGGACCGCGACGCCGCCCGGCCGCTGCTGTGGGCGCTACGCGCCTGCTTCCCCACCATCGGCCTGACCTGGGCCGACAGCGGCTACGCCGGCCGGCTCGTCGGCTGGGCCGCCGCCCACCTCACCCTGACGTGCAGATCGTCGCGAAGCTCGCCGGGCAGACCACGTTCGTCGTCCCCTGCACCGCAGGTGGGCGGTCGAGCGCACGTTCTCCTGGATCAACCGGTGCCGACGCACCGTCCGAGACTACGAACGGCTACCCGACCACCACGCCGCGATGGTCCAATGGGCAATGATCATCGTCATGACCCGTCGCCTCGCCCGCCACTAACACACCTGAAACCCTTATACCAGGCTCTAATGGGCCCGGACGGCCTCCAGGTCGGTCCCGGTGGTGGTGAACATGACCAGCGCGAACCCGTCCGGGTCGCCTTGTTTCCTCGTCGCCGAGGTACCGACCGCCGCCCTCAGGTCGACGGTCACCTGCGCGGCGGCGCATTGCGCGCCGGATCGCGCTCATTGCGCGCCGGCGAACGCGGTCACGGTGCCCGCCGCGTCGGACGCGGTGCGGGCGGACACCAATGCCAGGCCACCGGTGAGGGTCACGCCCTCGGCGTAGCCGTCCACCGGCGCCGACCAGAGTTGAGCGCCTGTGGCCGCGTCCAGCGCCAGCAGGCCGCCGCCGCCGGAGGCGAGGAACAGCCCGCCGCCGACGAGGGCGGGCCGGTCGACCGGGCCCGGAACCGGCCGCTGCCACGTCACCGCGCCCGTGGTGCGGTCGACGGCGAACAGGGTGCCCGGCGTCTCGTCGGTGCCTGCGAACACCGCGCGGTCGCCGACGGCGAACGACGACATCGGCGGGTCGCCCGGCGGCGCGAACGACCACCGGCCAGCGCCGGACGCGGCGTCCAGCGCGAACAGCGTGGTGCCGCGCCCGGCGAGGGCCGCGGCGGCGACGCCGGCCACGTACACGGTGTCCCCCTCGGCCACCGGGGTCACGAGCCGGTCGGCGCCGGTGTCGAACGACCACGCCACGCGCCGCAGGCCCAGGTCGACCGCGGTCAGGACGCCGCTGCCCTCGCCGCCGACGTACGCCCGGGCGCCGTCCACCGTGACGCGGGAGGCGTTGTGCCCGATCGCGACGGACCACCGCTTCCGGCCGTCCGCAGCGTCCACCGCGACGAGGTCGTGCGCGCGGGTGCCGAGGTAGACCGTGCCGTCGACGACGCCCACCTGCCCGCCGTCGGTCGTACCAGCGAAGCGCCAGCGCTCCCGGCGGTCGCCCAGGTCGACGGCGTGGGTGACGCCGTCGGACGTGGTGGCGTACGCTATTCCGCCCGCGACCGCGACCGGGCCGGAGAGCGGCGCGCCCAGCGCGACCGACCACTCGGCGGCGCCGGTGGCCAGGTCCAGCGCGACGAGGGAACGGTCGCCGGGCACCAGCACGGCGCCGGCCACCACCGCGGGCGGGAGGGTGACCGGGGCAGGCCCGGCGTACCGCCACTGCACCCGCACCGGCGGCTGCGGCGCCGGCCCGGGCATCCGGCCGGTCCGGCGCAGGTCGCCCCGGTAGTCCGGGACGTCCGCCGGCGCGGATCGACGCTCGCCTGGCGGCGGCGCAGCGGTGCACGCGGCCACCAACAACGCGGCGGCCAGCAGCGGGGCGGTTGCGGCGGCGGTTCGGCGCATCGTCATGCGCCGACTCTGCGGCGGCGCGCCCGTGCCCGGTACCGTGCTGCCACGGTGCCGCCGGGCCGCGGCCGCGGGCGCATCATAGTGCTGTGCGGGCGGCGAGGCTCACCGGCTGCGCGGCGGCGGCCGTCGCCGTCGCGGTCGCCGTGCTGTCGGTCGCGGCCGTCCGCGCCGATCTGGCCGCCGCGTCCTCCGTGCCGGCGGACCTTCCGGCGGTGCTGTCGGCCGGCCTGGACGTCGCCGTCGGGCTGGCGTTCGCGTTGGCCGCGCTCGCCGCGGCCGGCAGCGCCGCCCAGCGGCTACTCGTGGTCGGCACCGGCGCCGCGTGGCTGGCCGGGTCGGTCCTCGCCGAGGCGCGTTCGCTGCACCAGGGCCTGCTGGCCTGCGCGTTGCTGGCCTTCCCGGTGGGCCGGATCCGTGGCGCGGCAAGGCTCCCGCTCGTTGCGGCGGCCGCCGCCACGGCCCTGCAGCTCGTGCCGCAGGCCGGCGTCGCCGCGCTCTTCGCCACCGTGGCGGTCGTCGCGTGGGCCCGCCCGCGGCCGGTGCGCGCGGCGTTCCCGGCCGCGGCCGGCGCGCTGCTCGCGGCCGTGCTGCTGTTCGCCTGGTGGGGCGGACAGGCGCCGCAGCGTTCGCCGGTGCCGCCGCTGGTCGCGTACGAGGCGGCGCTGCTGGCGGTCGCCGCCGGGTTCGTCGCGGCGACCAGGGCGCCGGAGCGGCTGGCCGACGCGGCGGTGCACGCCACGGAGCACTTGGGGGCCCAGGCTGACGCGGGTACCGGCGTCCCCGGCCTGCGGATCGTGCTCGCCGAACTGCTGGGCGACCCGGACCTGCGCATCGACGTGTGGGACCCGGCGGCACGGTGTTATGCCGACCCGCTGACCGGCGCCGAGCGGCCCTCGGCGGCAATGGAGGCGCTGGATGTACCGCTGGACGGCGCCCCCGCCGCCCGGGTCGTGTCCACGGCGTCGGCGCTGGCCGACCCGGGCACTGCGGCGGCGGTGCGGACCGCGGTCGGGCTCACGGTCGCCAACCAGCGGCTGCGCGAGGCGCACGAGCGCAGGGTCGAAGAGCTGCGGGCATCGCGGCGGCGGCTGCTGGCCGCGGCCGACCGGGAACGCGACCGCGCCGCCGCCGCGCTGCGCACCGATGTCATCGCAGACCTGGACCGCGCCGCCGCCGCACTGGAGGGCCGAGCCGCGGGCGGCGAGGGCGCGCAGGTGCGAGCACTCATCGACGGCGCCGTCGCCTTCATCGCCACGGCGGCGAGCGACGTGCGCCGCATCGTCGGCGGGGCGCCGCCCTCGGCGCTCGGGGCCGGGCGGCTGCGCGACGCCGTCGGTGCGCTCGCGGCGGCCGCGCCGGTGCCGGTGTCCGTCGACGTCGACCCGGTCTTCGCGGCCGGCGCGACCGCCGAGACCGCGCTGTTCTACGTGTGCTCGGAGGCGCTCACGAACGTCGCCAAGCACGCCGGCGCGAGCCGCGCCTGGATCCGCCTGCGCCGCGCGGACGGGCGGCTGGTACTCGAGGTCGGCGACGACGGCCGCGGCGGCGCCGACCCGCACGGCTCCGGGTTGCAGGGCCTGGCCGACCGGCTGGCGGCGCACGGCGGCCGGCTGAGCGTGGTGAGCCCGGCCGGCGGGGGCACGGTGGTGACGGCGACCGTCGCGGTCAGCCCGGCAGACGGCAGCCCGGCGGGACCGTCAACGGCTCCGGCTCCGGCTCCGGCTCCGCCGACGCCGTCCGGCGCACCTCCGCCAGCGACGGCGCGGTGAGCGGGCCGGCGGCGAGCGCATCGACGACGGGCTGCACCGCCCGGCGCAGCTCGGCGAGCTGCTCCGGCGACGCCTCGGCGACGCGTACCCCGAGCCGGCACAGCCGCAGCGCGATCGCCGAGTCGTCGTAGGCGTGGTCGACGGAGGCTCGCACCGCTTCCTGCGCCGCCGACCGCAGCCAGTCGCGCTGCCGCGCGGTCAGCGCGCGGTACCGCTGCCGGCTCATGGCGATCACCGGCATCCTGGGCCAGAGCACGACATTGCCGGCGAGCACGGGGAGCAGCGGGCCGTAGCCGTTGCGCGCGTACTGGGCGACGTCCGTCTCGACCGCCTGCAGGGTGCCCTGGCGCACCAGGTCCGGAAAGCCGTAGCTGGCGTCGACCGGCACGCCGCCGAGAGCCCTGACGGCGTCGGCCTGCACCGTGTCGTGGAACGTCCGGAACGGGACGCCCCGCCAGTTGCCCGCGTCGGTGAGCGGGGCCGACAGCGACCACGGCCGGCGCAGCGGGCCGACGGCGAGACCCAGCCCCACCACGCCGGAGCCGTCGAGGGTCGCCAGCAGCACCGCGGTGCCGGGGCCGGAGGCGAGCGCCCGTTGCGCGGCGTAGCTCGTGAGCACGAACGGAGCGCCGACCGGATCCAGGCCGTGCAGGCCGGCCGCGCCGAAGGCGCGCGTCGCGGGGAAGCCGCCGTCGAGCCTGCCGCCGGCCATGGCGGTGACCATGTCCGTCTCGGCCGCCGCCGCCCCGTCGCCGTAGTGGTTGTCGACGTCGATGCGCAGCCGCCCGCCCGACAGGCGCGCCACGGCGTCGACGAACACGCCCGGCGCGACCAGCTCGCCGTTGGGGTTGAGCGTGTCGATGGTCGCGAACCGCAGCACCGTCACGGAGCTCCCGGTCTTGTCCGCGACACCGGCGGCGTCGCAGCCCTGACCGGCGGCGACCGCGGCCGTGAGGGCGGCCCAGGCGAACGCCCGGGCCGTCACGCGATACGCGTCCAAGGCTGCACCGTCCATGTGCTCAGCTCCGGGAATCCCGCCGCGCCGCCGAAGCCGACGTAGTTGTTGAACTGCAGGCCGTTGCCGGCGCGTTTCCAGTCGAAATGGTACGGGTCCTGGGTTCCGCAGCCCTCACTCTTCTGCGAGTCCGGGACGCAGCCGCTGAGCTTCACGAGCAGCTCCTGGTCGTGCACGAACCAGACCGTGTTGCCTGTGCCGCGCAGCGTGCCGACCTCGACCACGGCGGGCAGCCGCGGGTCCTTGTTGCCGCACTCGACGCCGGGCGTGCTGGTCGGCACGCACTCGAGCTTGAAGGTGCCGGCCTTGACCGTGAGCGTCCACGTCCCGGCGTTGCCGGGGTCGTCGAGGCCGAGCTGCTTCGCGTGGTCGATCGTCAGCTGCGTGCGGTAGACACCGTCGGGCAGGGCGGAGCGCTCGGCCGGCACCTGCGCACCCGTGGTGGCCGGAGCGGCCGCGGGCGAGGCGGGTGCGGCGCTGGACGGCGGCGCGGCGCCCGTGGGCGCGCCCGTCGCGCTCGCCGTCGCCGTTTCGGAGGCGCTGCCGGTGCCGCTTGAGCATCCGGCGAGGAGTACGGCCGTCAGCAGCGCCAGCTGCGCTGCCCTGCGATGTGCTGTCATGCGACGGACGTTACGAACCGCGGCCCCGCGTACACCACCGTGGTAGCTCGGTGGCCGCGCCCGGCCCGTCACGCGATACGCGTCCAAGGCTGCACCGTCCATGCGCTCAGCTCCGGGAGGCCCGCCTGGTCGCCGAGGCCGACGTAGTTGTTGAACTGCAGGCCGTTGCCGGCGCGTTTCCAGTCGAGATGGTACGCGTCCTCGGGTCCGCAGCCGTCGACCTTCGGCGAGTGCCGGACGCAGCCGCTGAGCTTCACCAGCAGCTCCTGGTCGTGCACGAACCAGACCGTGTTGCCGGTGCCGTGCAGCGTGCCGACCTCGACCACCGCGGGCAGCCGCGGGTCGTGCGTGCCGCACTCGACGCCGGGCGTGCTGGTCGGCACGCACTCGAGCTTGAAGGTGCCGGCCTTGACCGTGAGCGTCCACGTCCCGGCGTTGCCGGGGTCGTCGAGGCCGAGCTGCTTCGCGTGGTCGATCGTCAGCTGCGTGCGGTAGACGCCGTCGGGCAGGGCGGAGCGCTCGGCCGGCACCTGCGCACCCGTGGTGGCGGGAGCGGCCGCGGGCGAGGCGGGTGCGGCGCTGGACGGCGGCGCGGCGCCCGTGGGCGCGCCCGTCGCGCTCGCCGTCGCCGTTTCGGAGGCGCTGCCGGTGCCGCTTGAGCATCCGGCGAGGAGTACGGCCGTCAGCAGCGCCAGCCGCGCGGCCTTGCCATGTCCTGTCATCGACACGCAGAACGTCTTTCTATGCAGCGGACGTTACGAACCGCGCCCCGCGCACACCACCGTGGTAGCCCGGTTGGGTGCCGCCGCCCGCCGCCGTACGCTACTTCCTATGATCGACCGGGACGCCTCGGTCGGCAGTGGGCTGATCGGTCTCGGCTGGCTGCTGCCGGCACTCGCCACGTGGCCGGCGCCGGGCCCGTACCCGCGGGCGGCGCTCCTGGCAGCGGCGCCACTCGCGCTGGCAGGCGTCGCGGTGCTGCTGAACCCCGTCGGTCGCCGGCGGTGGCTCGCGTGCGGGCTCGCCGGGGTGGCCCTGGTCCTGCACGTGCTCGCCTACGACCCGTTCTTCGACCCAGCCTGCGACCGCTCCTGCCTCGCGGCGCCGGTCCCGCTCTCCACTGTGGTCGGACCGCGGCAGACGGCACTCCTCGTGACGGCGACGGCGCTCGCGGCCGCCGTCGCGGCGGTCGGGGCCCGGCGGCCGTTGCCGGTGCGGCTCGCGGGTGCGGGCACCGCGGCACTGACCGTCGCGGCCGTCGGCGCCCCGCTGGCCGGGCGGCCCGGCGCGGCGGGCGCGCTCATGACCGGTGCGGCCCTCCTCGCCCCGGCGGAGGTCTGGGCGGAGGCGCTGCGCGTGCGGCGCGTGCGCCGGCGGGTCCAGCGGGCCGTGTCCCAGCTGAGCGGCGACCCGGGTGACCCCGTCGTCGCCGTACACTTCGCGCTGCCCGCCGGGGCCGACGGGCAGCGAGACGTGCACGGCACCGGCCACACCGCGGACTCGGTCTGGCTCGACGGCGCCGGGCGGCCCGTGCCGGACGACGGCAGAGCCGCCGCGCTGCTGCTCGATCGCGGCGCGCCCGCGGTGCGGCTGGTGCTCGGACTGCGGGTGGAGCCGGCCGTCGCGCTCGCCGCGGTCACCCCCGCTGCCCGCCTGGCGCTGCAGAACGCCCGATTGCGCGCGGCCGTGAACTACCAGCTGGCCGAGGTCCAGGCGTCGCAGCGGCGCATCGTCGAGGCCGCCGACGCCGAGCGCCGGCGCATCGAGCGCGACCTGCACGACGGCGCCCAGCAGCGGCTGGTCGCCGTCACCATGCAGCTGCGCTCGGCCCGCGCACTTTCCGGCGACGCGGCTTTCGACGCGGCTCTCGTCGAGGCGGAGGAGCATGTGCGGCAGGCGCTCGCGGCACTGCGCGCGCAGTCGTCGGAGTCGCTGGCGGCGGTCCTCGCCGCCGAAGGGCTCGAGGCGGCCGTCGAGGACCTGGTCGCCCGTGCGCCGGGCACGGCACGGGCCGACCTCGCCGTCGCGCTGTCCAGCGCGCCGCTCGGCTGGCCGGCGCAGCGGGCCGCGCTCGCCGCCGTCGGCGAGGCGCTGGACAACGCCGCCCGGCACGCACCGGGCGGAGGGGCAAGGGTGAGCGTCGAGGACGACGGCGACCGGCTCACGGTCCGCGTCACCGACGACGGCCCGGGCGGTGCGCGGGTCGGCGACGGCCTCACCGCGGTCGCCGACCGCGCCGGTGCGCTGGGCGGCGAGCTGCGGCTGCACAGCCCGCCCGGCGGCGGCACGACCGTGGTGGTGAGCCTGCCGTGCGCGTAGTCGTGGCCGACGACGTGATGATCGTCCGCGCGGGGCTGGCGCGGCTGCTCGCCGAGGCGGGAATGCAGGTCTGTGGCGAGGCGGCCGACGCCGCGGAGCTGCTGCGCCTGGTCGCCCTCACCGGCCCCGACGTCGCCGTCGTCGACATCCGGATGCCACCCACCCACCGCGACGAGGGCCTCGTCGCGGCCCGCGAGATCCGCGCCCGCCACCCGGCGACCGCGGTGCTGGTGCTCAGCCAGTACGTCGCACCGCGGTACGCCTCCCGGCTCCTGGCGGACCAGCCTGCGGGCCTGGGCTACCTGCTCAAGGAGCGGGTCTCCGACGTTGCCGTCCTCGCCGACGCGGTGCAGCGGGTCGCCGCGGGCGGCTGCGTGGTCGACCCCGCCATCGTCCAGCGCCTGCTCGACGCCGCCCGCCCGCCTTCGGTCGCCGCCGGCCTCACCGCCCGCGAGCGCGAGGTGCTCGCGCTGATGGCCGAGGGCTGCTCCAACGCCGCGATCGCGATGCGCCTGCGGATCCGCGAGCGGACGGTCGAGTCCGTGTGCGCGCAGATCTTCGCCAAGCTCGGCCTGCCCCCGGACCCGGACGTCAACCGGCGCGTGCTGGCCGCCATCAGGGTGCTGCGGTCGTAGCGGCCGCAACCTGGTATCGCCGCTCGTGTGTGGCGCCCTGCAACTCCCGAGTCTGCAGCAAGTGCACCGGGCCGACCGGGATCGAATCCCATGGTCCGGAGTCCGGGACATCGGCGGCTGCTCGGGCGGCGTCGAACACCTCGTCGGCGCTGACTGGGTCTTAAACCATGACGGACGACGTGACGCTCACGACCGGCCATCCTTTCCGATCTTGGAAGTGCGCCGCTCGATGACGCCCTGCAGCCGGGCCGATCCCTCCCGTGGCGCGGCGAGCTGCAGCAGGCCCAGTCCGATGCTGCGGCGGCGCAGGCCCACGCCCCGGCGGTCGGGACGGCGCAGGGGAGAAGCAAGGGATGGCCCGAGCGGAGAGGCTGGACCTGGTGGTTGTCGAGTGACATCGTCCGGTTCCGTCTGCTGCGCGCCCTGGTAGGCGCCCGACGGTTTCGGGCCACCTGGCGCGTCCTCGCCACGCTCGAGGTCAAGCGGTCGGCTGCAGGACAACGCTCACTGCGTCCCGGTCGGCGTCGACCCCGTGTCGGTGCGCGCGTGGTGGGGACGGTGGGAGACCGATGTCGGGAGTACCGGCAGGGATGGGTGGCGCATCAGTGCGACACCTACCGGTTCGCGTCAGGCTCGTGTCCATCATGATGCACGCGTCGGCGGCGAGGTGGAAGCAGTTCGGGGCGTGCGCATGTTCCCCCGAACGGTCCGCCGCGGCCGGACTGAAGACGGCTGACGTGTCATGTCACACGGCTGACGTTCCGATGTCAGATCTGCTGACTTTCAGTGTCACTTCCCGGCGACGTATCTATGTCACTCAACACTTCGGCTTGGACGGTGCCAACTTCGTCCGGACGGGACATGCGGGCTGCCGGTTCAGTAACTGGCTGGCCCGGCTGAGGTGCCATAAGAGCAGTTCCGGCACTACCACGAGACGTTCTACGCGCAGGTGGAGGCGCTGTCGGTCACCCCGTCCTCGCCGACGGCTCTGGACCGGGGAATCGACGGGGTGCTGGTCAGCGCGGCCCGGGTGCTGCAAGCGCACCGCACCGACGGGCTGTCTCCGGAACGGGCCGCGTGGCGGGTCCGGGACGAGCAGGACGCCCTCGCCGCCCTGGTCGATCGGCTCCACGCCCGAATCCGGACGGCTGCCCAGCTGGACGATCTGATGGCGCAGGCGCACCAACGGCTGATCAACCGGCTGGACCAGTGGAACGCTCGGGGCAGGTACGCCGGGAAGCTGAGCAAGACCCTGGTGTACGAGCGCACCGGTGACAACGACAGCTACCTGCCGCTGCTGATCAGCCCGGAGAACGCGAAAGCCCACCAGGGGCAGCCGGACCGCGCGCCGTTCGTCGTCGCGCACTCAATGCGGGAGGTTCAGCCGGAGATCAACCTGCTGGTCAGCCCGCTACCCGAGCGGCTGTTCGTCGTCGAGCCCGACGACGCGCCGTCCTGGGAGCTGCCCGAAGGAGAGGACGCGTGACGGACAACGACCCGACGCAGATGATTTTCGAATCTGCGCAGCCGTTGGACCCGCTGGCCGACAGTGAGCAGGCGAACGTCAAGAACCGGGCGAAGGTCGGTTCAGCTCGCCCGTCGTCGCTGCTCTACACCTACGGTGTCGGCTCGATCATGGACCTGCCGCAGTTCTCGATCATGCCGGCCGGCCTCGACGATTGGGAGCCGATCTGGCGGCGGCGGCCCACCGTGCCGACGATCGAGGAACCACGGCTACTCAAGGTGGTCCAGCTTCACCTCGGGTCGCGCGTGCAGCATCTGCGGCCGTTCCCGTGGCAGCCGAAGGCCCGCGCGATGTCACAGGAGGGCTCCGACCTCGGCATCCCGGCGCGAGTGTTCCCGCAGTGGCTGCGGTGCACCGGCTGCGACTATCTCGGGCCGCTGTCGCGGTTCAGCTACACCAACACCCATCCGTACCGGCCCGATCTGGCCACCTTCGAACACGCCAGCTGTCCCGGCCGCACGTTCGCGGGGACCGCGAAGGGGAAGGTCAAGGCTCCCGCGAAGGGCAAGGCTAGGCGTAGCCCGGCGGTACCCGCCCGCTATCTGCTCGCCTGCGCCAACGGTCACCTCGACGAGTTCCCGTACGCGTTGTGGGTTCACCGTGGTAAGGCCTGTCCCGCGGCCCCGCAGCCGGACCTGAAGCTGCGCGACAGCAACGTCGGTCAGGGAGCCGGCGCGGTCATCACCTGCGAGCGCTGCCAACAGCGACGCAGCATCAGCGAGGCGCAGGGCGAGTCCGGCAAACGGAAGCTGCCCACCTGCCGGGGTCGGCATCCGCACCTGAACGCCTTCGACCCCAAGTGTGGGCTGGACACCTCGCTGATGATGATGGGCGCGTCCAACCTCTGGTTCGCCTCCACCCAGTCGATCATCGTCATGCCCCGTACGCCGGAGCAGGACCAGACCGCGCTCGCCACGAAACTCCGCACGCACCTGACCCCGGAGGAACTCACCGACTACGCGACCATGCCGAAGGTGCTCCGTTCGCTACTCGTCGCACACAAGTGCGACATCGCCGGAGTCACCGACGAGGAGCTGACCGCAGCGGCAGCCGAGGCCCTCGCCCCGCCACCGTCAGAGGAGGAGCGCCAGGAGAAGCTACGCCAGTGGGACCCGGTCGAGCTGCTCGTGCCGGAGTGGGACTACCTACAGAAGCCGAGCCTGTTCGCGCAGCAGCAGGACGGCAGCGGGCTGATGGTCACCGAGATGCCCACCGCCGCCGACCTCCCGAAGCAGGTGCACCGGGTCATCGCCGTGAATCGGATGAAGAAGGTCAACGCGGTGATCGGCTTCACCCGCATCGACGAGATGGACCGGGTCAACGACCTCGCGAGCAGGCTCGTCAAGCTCGCCCGGGACGGCCGCCCCACCTGGGTGCCGGCCACCGAGGACCGCGGCGAGGGCATCTTCTTGCAACTGGACGAGAACGCCGTCGCCGCCTGGGAATCGCAGATCCTGCCCAGCGGTCTGTGGCGGGCGCACCGCGAAGCCCACCGGCATAACTTCTCCCGACGCTTCTCCGCCACCGCCGCCCAGATCGACCCCGACACCCGGTTCCCCGCCCCGCGCTACTGGCTGATCCACAGCCTGGCGCACATCCTCATCCGCGAGATGGCGATGTCCTGCGGGTACGGTGCTGCCAGCCTCAGCGAACGCCTCTACGCCTGGCCCGCCACCCCCGACCGGCCCGCTGCCGCTGGACTGCTCATCTGCACCACGGCCTCCGACAGCGAGGGAACCCTCGGCGGCCTGGTCGCGCTCAGCCAGCCGGAACGACTCCACGGACTCCTGTTCGACGCACTGCGCAGAGCAGCCCGCTGCTCATCCGACCCCGTCTGCGGCCAACGCACGCCACGGCACGGCGAAGATTTCCTGCACGGCGCGGCCTGCCACTGCTGCTGCTTCGCCTCGGAGACCTCCTGCGAACGCGCCAACCGGTTCCTCGATCGGCGGTTCATGCTCACCCTGCCCACCATCGATGACGAACGGGTCCCCGGCTTCTTCGGCACCATCGATGTCTACTGACCCCTACGCTGCCCTCGGCGCCTTCCTGACCGCCTACGAGGCACAACGACTCGCCACCGTGCTACAAGCCGGCGGCACCACTGGCCAAGCGTTGAAAGAGGTGCACGCTGCCCGCCGCAGTGAGGTGAAACGCCTGCTCGCCGCAGCCGAACTCGGCCCGGAGCACCGGGACGACACGGTCGCCGTGCTACGGGCCATCGCCGGCGCACGATCGGTCCGGACCGCCATCACCCCCGTCTGGACAATGCCCGGCGTCGAGGCCACGACCGGCCGCCTCACCAGCGAAGCTCAACGCATCATCGACGACGCACGCATGTCGATCGTCTGCTCAAGCTTCAACTTCACCCCGCACTCAGGCAGTGGACTGCCCTGAAGAACGCCGCAGTGCGCCCCGGCCTGAGCGTCAGGGTGTACCTCGACGCCCACGCCGGCTCCCCGGCGGCCGTCGCAGCCCACCTGCCGAAGGCGACCGTACTCCGGACGCTGACCCTACCCGGGGGCCACCATCCGCTGGTCAGCCACGCCAAGTTCATCGTCGTCGACCGTGCGATAACGCTGCTAACCAGCGCGAACTTCTCCTACAGCGCCGAAAACACCAACATCGAGCTGGGACTGCTGGTGCATGACACCAACCTCGCCGCGTCGATCGAAACCCTCATGCGCAGCAAACACGGCATCCTCTACGAACAAGTCACCTGAAAGGGTGGCTCGGCAGTGCATACGGGGGTCAGGAACGAACGTGAAACGGCCGAGCGGTAACGAAGTGACCGGACCCGACTCGCGGAGGCCTGTGGGGTGCCACAACCGTATCGCCTCGGTTTGACGGCTCTTCGAAGTTAGGGGGAGTGCGGGGCGGGGGGATCCCGCCGGTGCGCCTTGAGCACGCCGATCGCCCAACTCAGCATGTCGCACCCGTTGTCCCGGCACTGCATGCAGCGGCCAGTAGCCCGGTGCGGGTTGGGCGGCTCGGAGTGCGCCGTGATCACCCGCTTGGCCGTCCAGAGAACCAGGGCCGGCGTGATCGGTCCGTCATCAATGGGCACGGTCAGACCTCCAGGGGCGAGCAGGTCCGGGCACCGATCCCCGATCAGGTGCCCGGACCGCTATCCGAGGTCCCGTAGGTTGCCGACCGGAGGGACCTGGCAACGAACCTGCCATGGTTAGCCATTGCTAGTCAAGGACTCACCATGGGTGATTGAGTAGGAGGTGCCGACCGGAGGGAACCACCAGTGCCACCGCAGTACACCTACCAGCGCGTAGCCGAAGATATGACGAACCGGATCAAGTCCGGGGAGTTTCCGCCTGGCTCACGCCTGCCGAGCCGCGCCGAGTTGTGCGAGCAGTACGAGGTGTCCAGCTTCGTCGCGGACCGCGTGTTTCTGATCCTGAAGATGCAGGGACTGACGGAATCGCTGCCCGGCGCCGGGGTCTACGTGAAGGAGAACGGCTAGCGGTGGACGCGGGACGCCCCGGACCTCACGGGGTCCGGGGCGTTGTTCCAGATGGCTCAGGCAGCCGCAGCAGACTCCCCTTCTCGCCTCGGCCGCGTCCTCCAGCCCGGGCCAGCGCCGCAGCGGGCCCCGCTCAGGCTCTACCTGGCCGCCTCCACCGCGTTGCCCGCGATCGTGGAACCGGCTGAGAGCAGCGGCCAATGGTCCGGCCTGGCGCGGCCTGCCGTACCCTCTCGGCCAGGTTTGCCAGCCGCGCGGGCCGGTCAGGCCGGTCGTACGCCACTCGGGTTCAATGCCTTCAGCTGGACACACTGTCGCCACTTGATAGCGGAATCGGCGGGTCCGATGTGGCCATAGAGGTGCGGCAGGGCCAGCGCCGACGCCGGTAATCGAGGATGCCCGCCGCGCTTACCTGCCCAGACAAACGCGGAGGGTGACTGGACGCACCTCCCCCGCGGCGACTCCTTGTCAATCCAGCGCGAGTCCACATCTGAGCCAGGGGCGCCTTGAGGGGTCGCGTTCCCGATCTTGCCGCCAGTGAAGATCGTCGTCGACCAGAACGCCCGCCAGGTACCCGCCCGGCCTCTCGCACGAGGCCGGTTGGAGACCTCGATCCGGCGCCATCAACGCCCCTGCTCCCAAACTGCTCCCAATTTAAGGGGCAACAGCGGAGAAGCCCGTTACCGGGGGTTCCGGTGACGGGCTTCCTAGCTGTATATATTGATGGTGGGCGATACTGGGATCGAACCAGTGACCTCTTCGGTGTGAAAGAAGTGCTCTCCAGAGCATTGCTAGTCCACGCTGACGCCCAGCAGAACAGGCCACCACCAAACAGGGGTCGCCCCATCCAGGCACCGCCAACGTCACCGTGCTCCGCGACGCCGACCCGGACGACAAGGCCGAGGTCTACCGGCAGCTCGGGCTTCGGCTGACTTACCACCCGGACACACAAACGGTGCGCGCTGAAGCTGATCTCAGCGCGCACCGTGGGGTTATGGGTCGTGTCCGAGGGGGGACTTGAACCCCCACGCCCTATACGGGCACTAGCACCTCAAGCTAGCGCGTCTGCCATTCCGCCACCCGGACCTGCTCGTCCAGCCTACCCTGTCGGCCGCGGTGACCTGGTCACCTGTCAGCCGCCCAGGTGGGCCGCACGGGGCATTACTGTACACGGCTCGGATGGATCATGCACATCGCCGCCCGCCACGCTCCGGCAACGGAGGTTTTCGCAGCTCACGGCGTCGGACCGGGGGGTCTCACCGGCGGCCTGGCCCCAGGATGCGTCGGGGCGGGTAGCGTCCAACCGCCGATTACCGGCAGCATTGCTGACGTGTCCCACCCCTCCCCTCTGACCGCCGCCCAGCACCAGGCCCTCACCCTGCGCTCCGCCGGTGACCTGGCCAGCGCCCGCCGCCTGCTCACCGACGCGATCGCGGCGGCCCGACCGGCGTACGGGGAGGACCACCCCGAGGTGCTGGGCAGCGCCCACCTGCTGGCCCGGCTGCACCGGGAGGCGGACGACCCGGCCGCGGCCCGCCGGGTCCTGGAGGAGGCGTACGCGGCCGGCGAGCGCCACCGTGGGGACGCCGACCCGCTGATGCTGGCGCTCAGCTTCGACCTGGCCGGGGTCGCGGAGGAACTGGGCAACCGGCACGAGGCCCGCCGCAACTACACCCGCGTCGCCACCGCCGGGCCCGCGGTGCTCGGCCCCGACCACCCCGCGGTACGCGCGGCCCGCAGCTACCTCGGCGGCTCCGCCGCCGCTCCCGCCGCCGGCGGCCCGCTCCCCGATCCGGCAGCGCTCTCCGGGCCGACGATGACGCTGCCGGCCGTAGCCGCACCACTGGCCCCGCTGGCCCCGCCGGTCCCCGGCGCGCCGCGGTCGGCCCCGCCCGCGCCGGCCGTCCCCGGATCGGAGTGGGCGCCGCAGCCCGGGCCGCCTCAGCCCGGGGCGCCGCAGCCGGCCCGGCCCGTCTCGGCGCCGGCGCACCCGTACCCGGCGTCATCGGAGTGGGCGCCGCCACCGGCCGCCGGATCAGCGGCGTCGCTGCCGCCGCCCCCGGTCATCGCCGCGCCGTCACCGGCCAGCGCGGCGCCCGCCTCCGCGCCGCCCGTCCCCGCCGCCCCTCTGCCGCCACCCCCGGTCATTCCGGCACCCGCGTCAGCCCCGCCTGCGCCGACCCCGGTGCCCCGCCCGGCACCCGACTCCACGCCGGCGTCGGCACCACCGACCGGCACCGCTGCGGCGCCCACCTGGGCCCCGTCCGTGTCCCCGATGCCGACCTCCTCGCCACCGGCTCCCCTACCGCCAGCCCCGGTCATCCCGGCACCAGCCCCCGCCCCACCCGCACCCGGCATGCCGACCGCGCCGGTCCTGCCCGCGCCGGGTGTCGCCGCTCCCGTCCCGGCGCCGTCCGCGCCGAGTCGGCCCGCCGCAACGGAGGCCGCCGGCCTCGGGACCAACCAGCAACCGCCGATCACCCCGGCGCCCGGATGGACCAAGCCGACGGTGCAGGTGCAGCAAATCGCGCCGCTGCTGCGGGAGGAGGCGGACGGGGCCGCAGCGACCGCGCCGTCTCCACCGCCCGGCACGCCGCCGGCCCCGTCGGTCGCCGCCGCACCCGTCAGCGCCCCGCCGATGCCGATGCCGCCGCTGAGCGCACCACCGACACCCGGGTACCCCGTGAGTGGGCCTTCGGGGCAACCGGACTACCCGGTCAGCGGCCCGCCGGGGCACCCGGCGTACCCGGTGAGCGGCACACCCGGCGTCGACCTGGCAAACCCGTACCCGGGCGGGGCGGGTCACCCGCTGGGCCCGCCGCCGGTGAGCGGGCCACCGGCCGTGGCCCCGGTCAGCGCGTCGCCCGTACCGCCGTGGGGGTTGACCGCGCCGCCGTGGAGCAGCGCCGCACCGCCGCAGCCGCTCGACCGGCCGGCCGACGTGGGGCTCGACGCGCCGGCCGAGGAGGACGTCGACGAACCGGAGCCCCATCCGCTGCCCGGGCCCGCTCCGGCGACCGAGTCCGCCGGCCCGGCACCGCTGCCGGTCTACGACGACCTGCTGGAGTTCCCCGAGCCCCGGCAGGCCGACCCGGCGCCCGGGACGGAGGCGTACCCGGCGCAGGGGGCGTGGCCCGCGGTGCCGGCGCCGTTCCACCAGCCGCCCGCGTACCCCAAGGTAGAGGAGGCCGAGCCGCGCGGCCGCAACCGCACGGTGATCGCCGTGGCGACGGGCGCGGTGGTGGTGGCCGTGGCCGCCGCGATCGGCGTGGGCGCGGTGGTGCTCAACCGCGACGCGGCACCGGCGCCCGCGCCCGGGCCGACGCGGGCGAAGCCGGTGGCGACCGGCGCGCCCCCGGGTGACCTGCGGCTGCGCGACGACACCACCACGATCACCATCACCTGGACGGACCCGACCGGCGGCGGCGTGCCGTTCATGGTGACCGGCGGCCGGGCGGGCCAGAAGCTGGGGGTGATGGCCACGGTGGACCCGGGGCAGACCAGCTACACGGTCAACGGGCTCAACGGGAAGCTGGACTACTGCTTCACCGTGCTGGCGGTCTACTCGACGGACACGTTCGCCACCTCGGGTCAGGTCTGCACCGACCGCGAACGCGCCACCCCGCCGGGCTGACCGACCGTCCACCTGCAACACGCTGGGTGTCCACAGCGGGACGGTGCGGGTTCCCCCGCGTCGGGGCGGCCCATATGATGGCTCCCGGCTCTGGGGAGGGTCGTCGCCGCCTGGCGCGTCTCCCCGCACCGACACGGGGAGGCAGCCGGCAGTGGCCACCATCGAGGACGTCGCGAGCACCGGGGCGGACACGCCCCGACCCCGTTCCCGGATGCGGGGTGGGCTGGTCACCATCGGCACCGTGGCGGCGCTGCTGGTCGCCATGGGGCTGACCGTCCTCGGGCTCGGCGCCGCCGACAACGCGGTCGCCAACTACGACGGGAGCTCCTGGCTGTGGAGCACCACCCGCAGCGAGATGGCCCGGGTCAACGGGGTCACCGCGCGGGTCGACACCCGGGTCGAGGTTCCCGGCGCCCGCCGGCACCAGATGCAGGTCACCCAGACCGACCGGCTGCTGATCCTGCGCGACCTGAACACCGGCCAGGTCAGCTCACTGGACCTGGCCACGCTCCAGATCACCGCGACCACCCCGACCACCCCCGGCTTCGGCGTGAACGTCGCGCTGCACGAGGACGCCGCGTTCGTCGTGGACGCGGTGCAGGGCATCGTCCGGCAGCTCGACCCGCGCTCGCTGACGCCGGTCGGCGAGCCGGTGCGCTACCCGCCGGGCATCACCGGCGGGTCGTTCGACGGCGAGGGTCGGTTGTGGATCGCGGTGCCCAGCGAGGGGACCGTCTCGTCGATCACCGCCGCGGAGCTGCCCGCCACACCCGGCGCCGCACTGCCGGCGGGCGCCGGGCTCAGCCCGAAGCAGGTCCAGACGTACGACGTGGCCGAGCCCAGCCACGAGCTGGCGCTCTCCGCTCTGGACGAGGGCGTCGCGGTGCTCGATCGCACCTCCGCGTCGCTGGTGACGGTCCAGGGTGGCCAGACCCGGCGGGCGGACCTGACGATGACCTCCCCGGGCGCCCTGCCCGAGCGGACCAGCGGGCCCCAGGTGCCGGTCACCGTGGCCGGCGAGCGGCGGGTGCACGTGGTCCGCGGCGACAGCGAGGTGCGGAAGTTCACCGTCCCGGGCGCCGGCGACCGGCTGAGCCCGGCGGTTGCCTGGGCGAACCGCTTCTACTGCGCGGACGAGGCGACCGGCACGGTCTACTCGTTCGGCGCCGACGGCAAGCTGGTGGACACCATCAAGGGCTCCGGGACGAGCGGCCCGCTGGAGCTGGAGGTGCGGGAGAACCACCTCTTCATCAACGCGCCCAACTCCCCGACCGCCCGGGTGGTCGACGACAAGAACCAGGTCCGCGAGGTCAACAAGTACGCCAACGACGTGCTCGGCGGCGACCCGCCGCCGGCGCCCCCGCCGCCGCCCCCGCCGAAGAAGCCCCGGGTGGGCAAGCCGAGCGCGCCGCGCGCCGTCACCGCCGCCGCCGGCAACGCCTCGGCCCGGGTGAGCTGGCGGCCGGCCGCCGCGAACGGCGCCGACATCAGCAAGTACGTGGTGGAGGGCGCCGACCAGCGCCACGAGGTGGGCGCCAACCAGCGCGCGGTGGAGATCACCGGGCTGACCAACGGCGAGACGTACACGTTCTCGGTGCACGCGGTCAACGCCAAGGGCGACGGGCCGGCCCGGAAGAGCAACCCGGTCACCCCGACCGCGGCCGTGCCCGACCCGCCGGCCAGCGTGACCGCCGAGGCCCGCCCCGACGGCACGGTGCTGGTGAAGTGGCCCGCGGCCAACGGCCAGGGCAACACCATCGCCCGGTACGCGGTCACCGCCGCCTCGGCCGGCGCCACCGCCCCGGCCGGCGAGTCGACGAAGACGGAGCTGGTGATCCCCGCCGGTGAGCTGGAGTACGGCACCCAGTACGCGTTCACCGTGGTGTCGGTGAACGACAAGGGCGCCGGTTCGGCGGCCTCCCCGGTCAGCAACACGGTGGTGCCGTTCACCGCCCCCGCCGCGCCGGCCGACCTGCGGGCCAGCACGGTGGCCGACCAGCCCGGCACGATCGCGGTGCAGTGGTCGCCGGCGGTGGAGAACGGCCGCCCGGTCACGAAGTACCTGGTGGACGTCGGCGGGAAGACCAGTGAGGTGACCGACGTGCGGACCACGGTCAGTGGGCTCGGCGACGGGCAGAACGTCACGGTGAAGGTGAAGGCGGTCAACGAGGCCGGGCCCGGCGCGGAGGCGTCGACGACGGCGCGGACGGTGGCCACGCCCCGGATCACGGTGACCGGCTCGTCGGCCGACGCGACCTCGGTGACCGTGACGTTCACCGTGGACGCGGGCGGCGGCAACGCCACCTGCTCGGCCGCCACCGGCGGGCAGAGCGCCAGCGGAAGCTGCTCCAGCCTGCGAGTGACCGGGCTGACGCCGGGAACGGCGTACACGCTGACGGTGACCGCGAGCAACGCGGCCGGCAAGGGCACCGCCACCCGCGCGCAGTCCACCGACCCGCTGTACGGCATCGCGACCTGCAACAACGGGCCCTCCGGGGATCAGCGGACCTACTGCGACGCGGACGTCGACGGCCGCAACGGCAACGAGATCTTCTCGGTGCCGCAGCAGCTCAACGCCAAGCAGGTCGGCTGGGCGAGGCCCGGCACCCGGCTGAAGGCGTACTGCAAGCAGCAGGGCGGGAACGTCGACTCCTGGATCTACAACAACCAGAAGCAGAGCACCTGGTGGGTGCAGGTCGACTACTCGGGACGGAACTACATCCCGTGGGCCTGGCTCAACCTGGAGGGCGGCGACAACATCAACGTCCTGCCCACCTGCTGACCGCGCCACCCAGCCGAGGAGCACCCGCGCGTGAACACCCCCGAACCGCTCAGCCAGGCGGAGGTGCAGGGCTTCGCCGCCCTCGCCGCCCGGCTGGCCGAGAACGTCAACGCGGTCGTGCTGGGCAAGCCGCAGGTGGTCCGGCTGGCGCTGACCGCGCTGTTCGCCCAGGGGCACGTCCTCCTCGAGGACGTGCCGGGGGTCGGCAAGACCACCCTGGCCCGGGCGATCGCGGCCACGGTCAAGGGGCAGTGGCGGCGCATCCAGTTCACCCCGGACCTGCTCCCCTCGGACGTCTCCGGGGTGACGATCTTCAACCAGGCCACCCGCGGTTTCGAGTTCCACCCGGGTCCGGTCTTCGCCAACATCGTCATCGCCGACGAGATCAACCGGGCGTCGCCGAAGACCCAGTCGGCGCTGCTGGAGGTGATGGAGGAGCGGACCGTCACCGTGGACGGCGTCCGGCATCCGGTGCCGCAGCCGTTCCTGGTGGTGGCCACCCAGAACCCGGTCGAGATGGACGGCACCTACCGGCTGCCCGAGGCCCAGCTCGACCGGTTCCTGGTGAAGCTGTCGGTCGGCTACCCGGACGAGGCCGTCGAGATCGAGGTGCTGCGCGGAGCCACCGTCCGCTCCCCCGACTCGCTCAGCCCGGTCACCGACACCGCCACCGTCGGCGAGATGGTGCGGATGGCCCTCCGGGTGCACATCGCCGAGCCGCTCTACGCGTACGCGGTGCGGCTGGCCGCGGCCACCCGCGGCCACCCGCAGGTGCGGGTCGGGGTCAGCCCCCGGGGCGTCATCGCGCTGACCCGGGCGGCGTGCGCGTACGCGCTGATCGACGGGCGGGGCTGGATCATGCCGGAGGACCTCAAGGCCCTGGTCGAGCCGGTGTTCGCGCACCGGCTGCTGCTCACCCCGGACGCGCAGGTGCGCGGGGTGACCGCCGCCGAGGTGCTGCGCCAGGCCGCCGCCTCGGTGCCGGTGCCGCTGCCGTCCGGCCAGCCCGCCCCGGTGCACGGCTGAGACGTGGGGATCACCGCCCGCGGTATCGGGTTGCTCGCCGCCGCCGTCGCGCTGCTCGGCGTCGGCTTCCGGTACGCGTACCCGGAGCTGACCGTGCTCGGCGCGGCGGCCGCCGTCGCCGTCGGGTACGGGCTGGTCACCGCCGCGTGGCGGCCCCGGCTGGCGGTGGAGCGCAGCGCCGACCCGGACCGGGTGGCCCGCGGTGAGCCGGCCAGCATGACGCTGACCGTGCGCAACACCGGGCGGCTGCGGGCGGCGAACCTGGTCGCCGAGGACCGCTGCGGCGCGGCGCTGGTGCCGGTGCCGCTGCTGCGGCTGCGTCCCGGCCGGGACACCACGGTCCGCTACGACGTGCCGACCCGCCGGCGGGGCGTGGTGCCGGTCGGTCCGCTACGGGTGACCCGGCGCGACCCGCTCGGGCTGGTCGCGTTGGCCCGCCCGTACGGGGGGACGGTGCCGGTCTGGGTGCACCCGCGTATCCATCCGCTGCGCGCGGTGCCGACCGGAGCCGGGCGCAGCCTCGACGGCCGCACCGACAGCGTTCCGCACGGTTCGATCACCTTCGACTCGCTGCGGGAGTACGTGGTCGGCGACGAGCTGCGCCGGGTGCACTGGCGGACCAGCGCCCGCGTCGGCGAGCTGATGGTCCGGGAGAACGTGGACACCAGCCTGCCCCGGATCGTGGTGGTGCTGGACAACCGGGCGGCCGCGCACCCGGAGCGGGTCGACGGGGTGGCCGAGTCCTTCGAGTCCGGCTGCGAGGCGGCAGCGTCGGTGGTCGCCGCCGCGGTCCGGGAGGACCTGCCGGTGAGCCTGCTGCTGGTCGTACCCGCCGACGGGGATCCGGCCGGCGCCGGTGGGCCGCTGGACCGGCTCGCCGCGGTGGAGCTGGCCGACGCCGGGGACGACGTGCTGCGGACCGCGATGAGCCGGCTGCGGCAGGAGCGGCTCGGCGACACCCTGGTCTTCCTCACCGGGCCGGGTGGCCGCGGGGACCTGGGGCAGGTCGGCGCGCTGCGCGGGGCGTACCCGTCGGTGCTGGTGGGGGTCCTCGGGGCGGCGGAGCCGACTCCGGCCGGCGCGGCCGGCCTGCTGGTGGTGGACGCGGCGGACGGCGCGGAGTTCGCCGCCGAGTGGGACGGGGTTGCCAGCAGCTCGGGGATGTGATGAGCTTTAGCGCTCATTGGCGTGCTATAGTCTTCCCGTGAATTTGAAGGAGTGGGCGGCTTCCCAGGGCATCTCGTATGTGACGGCGCGTCGCTGGTACGAGGCGGGGAAGCTGCCTGTTCCCGCTTACCGGGTCGGCCGACTGATCGTGATCGGTAACCCCCTGCCGACTGCGGTCGGTGGTGGAGTGACGGTGGTGTATGCCCGGGTGTCGTCTGCGGACCAGCGCGCCGACCTGGATCGCCAGGTGGCTCGGGTGACCGCGTGGGCCACCGGCCAGAGCCTCGCGGTGTCCCGGGTGGTGACAGAGGTTGGCTCCGCGGTCAACGGTCACCGCAGGGAGTTCCTCGCCCTGCTGCGCGACCCGGGTGTGACGACGATCGTGGTCGAGCACCGCGATCGGTTCGCCCGCTTCGGCGCCGAGTACGTCGAGGCGGCACTCGCCGCGCAGGGCCGCCGCCTGCTCGTGGTCGATCCGGCTGAGGTTGACGACGACCTCGTGCGCGACGTCACGGAGATCCTGACTTCGCTGTGCGCCCGCCTCTACGGCCGCAGGGCCGCCGCGGATCGGGTGCGCCGCGCGGTCGAAGCCGCCACCGCCCAGGATGAGCCGGCGTGAAGACGATGCAGGCGTACCGTTTCGCCCTGGACCTGACGCCGTCGCAGGAGCGGGCAGTGCTGGCGCACGCTGGTGCGGCGCGGGTGGCGCACAACTGGGCGCTCGCGCGGGTCAAGGCCGTGATGGACCAGCGCGCCGCCGAGCGAAGCTACGGGGTTGCCGACGCTGACCTGACGCCGGCGGTCGGTTGGTCGCTGCCCGCGCTGCGTAAGGCGTGGAATCGGGCGAAGGTCGACGTCGCGCCGTGGTGGGCCGAGTGTTCCAAGGAGGCGTTCAACACCGGCTTGGACGCCCTGGCTCGGGCGTTGAAGAACTGGGCTGATTCACGTGCGGGTAAGCGGGCGGGGCGGCCGGTGGGGTTCCCCCGGTTCAAGTCCCGCCGCCGGAGCACGCCGAGTGTCCGGTTCACCACCGGCGCGATTCGGGTGGAGGCGGACCGCAAGCATGTGGTGCTGCCCCGGTTGGGTCGGTTGAAGACCCACGAGTCGACTCGCAAGCTGGCCCGCCGCGTCGAGGCGGGCGCGGCGCGGATCCTGTCCGCGACGGTGCGCCGTGACGGCGGACGCTGGTACGTGTCGTTCACCTGCGAGGTGCAGCGCGCTGACCGTGTCCCGACTCGCCCGTTCTCGACGGTCGGCGTGGATGTGGGCGTCACGCACCTCGCGGTGCTGTCGACCGGTGAGCTGGTGCCCAACCCGCGCCACCTCGACACCGCGGGGCGGCGGATGCGACGCCTCGCCCGTCGGATGTCGCGCCGGGTCGGCCCGGACCGACGTACCGGGCAGCGGCCGTCGAACCGGTGGGAGCGGGCGCGCCGCCAGATGACCCGCGCTCACGCCCGGGTGGCGAACCTGCGCCGCGACGGCCTGCACAAGCTCACCACCCGATTGGCCCGCCAGTACGGCACGGTCGTGGTGGAAGACCTCAACGTCGCCGGGATGCTACGCAACCGGCGACTGGCCCGGCGCATCGCCGACGCCGGGTTCGCCGAACTGCGTCGGCAACTGGCCTACAAGACCGGATGGAACGGCGGCCGGTTCGTAGTGGCCGACCGCTGGTATCCGTCCTCGAAAACCTGCTCGGGCTGTGGCGCGGTGAAAACCAAGCTGGCTCTGTCTGAGCGCACCTACACCTGCACCAGCTGCGGTCTGGTCCTCGACCGGGACCTCAACGCCGCACGGAACCTCGCCGCGCTCGCGGCTGAGGTCGACACCGCCGGGAGTGGCCCGGCGGCTGGACGTGGAGCCGACCGTAAGACCCGCCACGGCGGGCCGGTGGCTGTGAAACGTCAACCCGGCCCCGCGAAAACGGGTAAGGCCGGGACCGCCCCGCCGCAAGGCAGGGCTGCGTGAGCGCTTACGAGCACTCACCCGCAACGGTCCGCCGGTGGTGAGCCTGGCGCCGCCGCGCGACGCGGACGCGCCGGCCGGACCGCCGCCAGGGCAGGAGCGGCGCGGCGAGGCCGTGGTGCGGCTGCTTGCCGCCGTGCCGGCGCCGCTGGCGCTGATCACCATGATCGCCCTGGCCGGCGTGGTGCTCGACCGGGTGTACGCGGGGCCGCTGCTGACCCGGCTGATGGTCGGCGCGGCGGTCGGCTCGGTGCTGGTCAGCGTGGCCGCCCGGCGGCTGCCGTCCTGGCTGGTCGCACCGCTGTCGGTGCTCGCCCTGGCCGGGTGGACGGCGCTGGCGCTGCGGTTGGCCGTCGCGCACGCCGACCTGCCGGGAAGCCTGGGCGCGGTGACCGCGGACGCCGCCCGCAACGCGATCCCCCGGCTGCTGACCGCGATGATCCCGGTCGAACCGGCGCCGGACACGGTGCTGCTGCCGCTGGTCGCCGCGTGGCTGGCGGGGCTGGCCGGCGCGGAGGTGGCGCTGCGGGCCGGCCGGGTGCTGCTCGGCTACCTGCCGCCGGCCCTGCTCTATGCGGGCGCGCTGTACGTGGTGGGTCCGAACGCGCAGCCGGCGATCTGGCCGACGGTGGCGTTCGCGGCGGTCGCCGCGGTGGGCCTGGCGGCGCCGTCGCGGCGGGACGGGCCGGCGACCGCCGACCCGTCGGCGGGGCTCGCTCCGGCGGTCCGCGCCGCGGTCCGGGTCCGGCTGTTCGCGGCCGGCGCGGCGGGGGTGGCGGTGGTCGTCGGGCTCGCCGCCCTGCTCGCCCCGCTGGTGGCCGGTCAGGTGGACGAGCGCCCGGTGGACCCGCGCCGGTACGTCGAACCGCCGCAGGTCGAGTCGCTGGACGAGAACCCGCTGATCCGGATCTCCGGCTGGGCGTTGAACCCGGACCAGCGGCTGCTGGAGGTCCGCACCGAGGCGGGCGGATCGGGGTCGGGGGCGGCCCGGATCCGGCTCGCCGTGCTCAGTGACTACGACGGGGTGACCTGGCGGGTCGGGGCCACCTACCGCAACGCCGGCCGGATCCTGCCGGCGGTGGAGCCGGCTCCGGGCGGTGCCACCGACACGGTCCGCCAGGAGATCACCGTGGCCGACCTGACCGGGCGGCTGCTGCCGGCGGTCGCCACGCCCCGGGAGATCACCGGCGCCCGGGTGGCGTACGACCCGGCGACCGGGACGCTGATCCGGCCGGAGGGGCTGGCTCCCGGGCTGCGCTACACGGTCACCTCGCTCCGGGAGCGCCCCGACGGGAACCTGCTGGCCACGGCGAACGTGCCGGCGGGTGACGCGGTGTCCCGGGTGCTGCGGGTGGCCGACGGGGCGCCGGAGCAGGCGCGCCGGCTCGCCGCCCAGCTCGCCGAGTCCAACGGCGCCCCGTACGCGCGGGCCGCCGCGATCGAACAGTTCCTCGCCGAGCACTACCGGGTCACCGCGGACGCGCCGAGCGGGCACGCGTACCCGAACCTGGCGTTCTTCCTCTTCGGACCGCGCAACGGCGGCGGGCAGCGGGGCACCTCGGAGCAGTTCGCGGCGGCGTTCGCGGTGCTGGGTCGGCTGGCCGGGCTGCCCACCCGGGTGGTGGTGGGCTTCGAACCCCGGGGGGACGGTCCGGTCCGCGCCGCGGACGCGTTCGCCTGGCCGGAGGTGCTCTTCGAGGGGGTCGGCTGGGTGCCGTTCGACCCGCTGCCGCAGCCGGACGAGGAGCCGCGCCCGGTGGAGGAGGACTTCCGCCCCACCCCGGACGACCCGCCCCCGTCAGAGGTGCCGGAGCCGACCGTGGAGCCGACCGCGACGCCCCCGGCCGAGGCCCCGTCCGGCCCGGCGGGCGACCGGTCCGGGCTCTCCGCCCCGGTCCTGGTGGGCGGGGGCGCGGGCAGCCTGGTGCTGCTGGTCGGGCTGGTGCTGCTGACCCTCGCCGCGCTGCGCCGGAACCTGACCCGGGCCCGGCTGGGGCGGGGTGACCCCGGTGGGCGCATCGCCGGCGCGTGGCGGGAGGTGACCGACGGGCTGCGGCTGGCCGGCCACCCGGTCGGCGGCGACCTGTCCGCCGGCGAGGTGGCCGAGGCGGCCGGGCGGACCCTCGCGGCGGCCCGGGCGGCACTGACTCCCGATCCGACGCGGACCCGCGGCGCGGACACCCGGGCCGAGGCCGTCCCGCCCGACAACGTGGACGAACTCGCCGGGCTGCTCAACCAGGCGGCCTTCGCGTCGGGCACGCCGACACCGGAGCAGGCGGACCGCGCGGCGGCGGTCGCCGACGGGTATGTCTCGGCGCTGCGGTCCGCGCGGCCGCGGTGGCGGCGGCTGCTGTGGACGGTGCACCCGGGCCCGCTGCGCTGGCGCCGCTGACATTTGCCGCCGGGCCCTACCGTCGGGGCATGCCCGGTCCCCTCTGGGCGGTCATCGCCCTCCTCACCGGCGCCCCGCTGGTCATGGTCGGCTGGACGCGGCGCGCTCGTCGCCGTCGCACACTCACCCGCGAGCAGAAACTGGCCGCGGCCAGGAGGGCGGCGCGGGGGCTGCGCCGCACCGCCCGCCGCGCCGGCCCCGGTCTCTCCGACACGGAGAGCGCCCGCCCCGCCGACAACTGGTCCAGTTTCATGGGCGGCCCGCCCGGCGACGTCGGCGGTGGTACCGGGTCGATCTGACCGACGGGCGTGGACGGTTCAGCCGCGCAGCTTGCGGACCAGCTTGCGCAGGCCGGCCTGCCAGCCGTCCGGGTCCTCGGCGCGCCGCCGGGCGTAGTCGGCGACCTCCGGGTGGGGCAGGATCAGGAACCGCTCCTCGGCCAGCCCGGCGATGGTCGCGTCGGCGACCTGGTCGGGGGTGAGCACCGCCCCGGAGGCGGCGATGACCCGGGCGCCGAGGTGACCGGCGGCGAGGCCGCCGGCGAGCATCGGGGTGTCCACGCCCTGCGGGCAGAGCGCGCTGACCCGGATGCCGGCGTCCCGGTAGGTGATGGCGAGCCATTCGGCGAAGCCGACCGCGGCGTGCTTGGTCGCGCTGTACGGGGCGTCGCCGACCGCGGTGAGCAGACCCGCCGCCGAGCAGGTGAGCAGCAGGTGCCCCGAGCCGCGGCGCAGCATCGCCGGGAGCACGGCCCGGGCGGTGTAGACGTGGGCGAGGACGTTCACCCGCCAGGCCCGGTCCCAGTCGGCGTCGGGGGCCTCCACTCCCCCGCCGGTGGCCACGCCGGCGTTGGCGCAGAACAGGTCGATCCGCCCGTACCGCCGCTCGGTCTCCTCCACCAGCGCGCGGACCTGCTCCTCGTCGGTGACGTCCAGGCCGACGGCGTGCGCGACCGGGCCGATCTCCGCGGCGACCGCGCGGGCCGCGTCGGCGTCCAGGTCGGCGAGGACGACGGCGGCGGCGCCCTCGGCGACGAAGCGGCGGGCCAGCGCGGACCCGATGCCGCCGGCCCCGCCGGTGATCACGGCCACCCGATCGGTGAGGTTCATTTCAGCTCCGGTCCGCGTCGGTGACGCCCAGTCGGGGGATCAGTGTGGCCAGCGCCGCCGCGCCGCCGGCGGCCAGCTCCGGGGTGGGCAGCAGTCCCATCACCGGTACGTCCACCCCGGCGTCGGCGTAGTGGCGGACCTGCGCCGCGCAGTGCTCGGGCGAGCCGTGCAGCACCAGCGCGTCGACCACCTCGTCGGGCACGGCCGCCGCGGCGCCCCGCCGGTCCCCGGCCGCCCACGCCGCCCACATCGGACCGAGCGTCGCCTCCCGGCCGAGCCAGCGGTGGAAGGCGGCGTACGCGGGGACGGTGAGGTAGCCGGTGATCAGCCGGCGGCCCAGCGCGCGGGCGTGCGCGGCGTCCTCGGTGGGGCAGACGAAGATCCGGGCGACGACCTCGAAGCCCGGCCGGCGGTCGCCGAGTTCGGCGAGGGCCCGGGGCACGTCGTCGGCGGCGAGCCAGTTGAGGATCACCCCGTCGGCCTCGGCGGCGGCGAGGCGGAGCATGCCGGGGCGCAGCGCGGCCAGCAGCACCGGTGGCGGGACGGCCGGCGGGCGTTCCAGGGTGAACCGGCGGACGGTGAACGTGTCGTAGACCTCGTCGACGGTTTCCCCGCGCAGCGCGGCGCGGAGGAACCGCAGCACGTCCCGGGTCCGCCGGAACGGCTCGTCGAAGCGGACCGCGTTCCAGTCCCGCACCAGCACCGGCGAGGAGGCGCCGATGCCGAGGGCGAAGCGGCCGGGGGCGGTCTCGGCGAGGGCGGCTGCGGTCATCGCCAGCAGCCCGGGTCCCCGGGTGAAGACCGGGGTGATCGCGGTGCCGAGCCGCAGCCCCGGCTGCCAGGCCGCGGCGAGCGCCAGCGGGGTGAACGCGTCGGCGCCGGCCACCTCCGACGACCAGACGTCGGTGAAGCCGGCCTGGTCGAGGGCCGCGTAGACCGCGGCGTGGTCGGCGAGCGGGATGCCGCTCAGCGGCACCGTCATGCCCCATCGATTCGTCACCGGTCGATCGTGCCCGCTCGCCGTCGCCCCGAGCAAGATCCAGAACGGTCGTACCGGCGGGGATCCCGGCGATACCGGCGGTTACGCCCGGAAAGAGTGTTACGACTGCAACGTGGGGTGGAGCGACGGCGGGGAATGCCGACCATGACGGGCGAAGGTCCGAGCGGCCTGCTGCCGGCGAAGAACCCCGAGCGCGCGACTTCCTGGAACTCTCGTCCCGGCGCTTCCGCGGGACGCCGGCGCGGCGTCGCGGCGCTACCATCCGCGGGTGACCTTCTCGATCGTCGCCCGGTCCGCCGACGGCCGCCTGCACGGCGTCGCCGTGGCCAGCAAGTTCCTCGCCGCCGGCGCGCTGGTGCCGGCCGCCGAGGCGGAGGTGGGCGCCGTCGCCACCCAGGCGCACGTCAACCTCGCGTACCGGCCGCAGGGGTTGGCGCTGCTGCGCACCGGCGTGGCCGCCGCGGACGTGGTGGCCGGCCTGGTCGCCGCCGACCCGGGCCGGGACGACCGACAGCTCGGCGTGGTCGGGGCGACCGGCGACGGCGCGACCTGGACCGGGCCGCGCTGCCACCCGTGGGCCGGCGGCCAGGCCGGCGACGGCTGGGCCGCGCAGGGCAACATCCTCGCCGGGCCGCACGTCATCGACGCGGTCCGGGACGCCTGGCTGGCCGGCACCGGCCTGCCGTTCCCGCAGCGGCTGCTCGCCGCGCTGCACGCCGGGGACCGGGCCGGCGGCGACCGGCGCGGCCGGCAGAGCGCCGGGCTGCTGGTGGTGGAGCGCCACGGCGGGTACGCCGGCACCGGCGACACCCTGGTCGACCTGCGGGTGGACGACCATCCCGACCCGGTGACCGAGCTGGGGCGGCTGCTCGACACGCACACCATGCTCTTCGGCAGGCCCGACCCGGCCACCCTGCGGGACCTGGCCGGGCCGCTCGCCGACGAGGTCGCCGGCCTGCTCGCGGCGGTCGGCCACCCGGTGGGCGCGGCAGGCCTGGACGACGCGCTCGCCTCCTGGGCCGGGGTGGAGAACCTCGAGGAGCGGCTGGTGCCCGGCCGGATCGACCCGATCGTCCTGGACCACCTGCGCCGCACCGCACCGCACGTCCCGGCCGCCCGCACCGGCGACTGACCCGGCCCGCCGGACCTCGCCAGGCCGGCGGCCCCGGAGTCGGTCACGACGCCGGACCGCGCCGGGGTCAGCCGCCGAAGGAGAGCCAGCGGAGGCCGGACTCGTCGACCAGCGTGCGCTCCCGGTCGGTCAGGTCGGACCGGCCGGTGGCCTTGCGGATCGTCGTCAGCGGGTCCCAGTCGAGCCCGGCCGGGACGGGCCGGCCACCGGTCAGCAGGTGGGCCACCACCGCGGCGGCCGTCGGGGTCAGCCAGGGCCGCCGGTCCAGCGCCTCGGCCAGGTCCAGGCCGTGCACGCCGACCTCCACCACCCGGGTCCGCAGGAACTCGGTGAGCGTCATCGCGTCGCCGTGCCGGGTGCGGACCAGCCGCCCCGCCGGCTGCGCGGCGACGGCCGCGTCGGTCGCCCGCCAGGCCCGCGCGAAGTCCGCCGCCACCTCCGGGACGCCGGCCAGTTCCCGCGCCTCGCGCCGGGCGCTGTCGATCCGGGCGCTGTCCACCTCGGGGGTGAACTTGGCGGCCCCGAAGTAGCCGGCGGCGTCCACCTCCGCCCGGTCCGGGGCGGGTGTGGCGAGCATGTCGACCAGCCGGCCGGCGCCGGTCCGGACGTGCGCGACGAGGTCCCGTACCCGCCAGGGCGGGCAGGGGGTCAGCCGGTCGAGGTCGGTGCCGGCCAGCCCGCGCAGCACCTCCTCCAGCCGCGCGCACTCGTCCCGGAACGCCGTCCGCACCCCGTCCACCCGTTCCTCCCCGACCTGCCGGTGACCCGTCGGCCCTACCGTGCCACGGCCGTTTCGCCGCCACCGGGCCGGGTACCCGCCGACGACCGGACGAGAGGGGGCGCCGAGATGGCCGGCATCATGCTGCGCAGCACCGCGTTCAATGACCACGACCAGCTACCGGGACGCTTCGCCCGGGAGGGCGAAAACGTCTCGCCACCGCTGGAGTGGTCCCAGGTTCCGGATGCGACCGAGGAGCTGGTCCTGATCGTCGAGGACCCGGACGCCGGGAAGGCTCCTTTCCTGCACTGGCTGGTTACCGGGATCTCGCCCGGGTCCGGCGGGGTCGCCGAGGGCGCGGTGCCCGAAGGGGGCCGCGAGTGGCCCAACGGCTTCGGCACGGCCGGGTGGGGCGGCCCGCATCCACCGCTGCACGAGGACCCGCACCGGTACTTCTTCCGCCTCTACGCGCTGGAGCGACCGCTGGACCTGCCCGAGGCGCCCCAGGCGACCGACGTGCACCGCGCGCTCACCGACAAGGAGATCGCCAGCGGCACGATGGTCGGCACCTACTACCGCAGTTAGCCCTTGTAGCGGGGCACCAGGCGGTGCACCACCGCGAGGACCAGCGCGGCCACCATGGCCATCGTCCCGGCGATGCCGGCCGCGCTGCCCGTGTACGCGACGAAGAGCGGCCGGCGGCCGAGTTCGGCCGCCGGGACGTCGCGGAGGTCGAGCAGCCACGACAGGGCGAGCCCGCACCCGACGACCGCGAGCCCTCCGCTGATCCCGAGCACCGCGGCAGCGACCCGGTGCGAGTCGGCCGACGACACCTGCGCCCGTTCCCGCTGGAAGAACAGCAGGACCAGGCCGGCCAGCGCGGCCCAGACCCCGACCACGAGGAACGCCGCCACGGCGTCGCTGGGCCGGTGCCAGCCGGCGGAGAGGGTGGCCACCCCCGCGGCGGCCGCGTAGCCGACGCCGAGGAACGCGCCGAGCACCCGGACCTTGCGGGGCAGCACGAGGATCAGCGCCACCGCGACCGACGCCGCGATGGCGGTGTGTCCGCTGGGCATGCTGTTGCCGGCCGCCGCGCGCTCCGGGTCGACGCCGAAGTCCGGCCGGGTGAGGACGTACTTGAGCAGCTGGGTGCTGACGTTCGCGCCGGCGATCAGCAGGGTGGCCGTGACCGCGAGGGCCTTGCGGCCCCGGATCAGCGCGATGAAGCCGATCACCGCGGTGGCCACCAGCAGGGACACCACCGACATGGCGTTGAGGATCCGGTCCACCGGCCCGTCGATCCGCTCCTGGCCGATCCGGTTGCCGGTGAGCGCCACCGTGTCGAGCCACTGGCCGACCTCGGTGTGCAGGGCGAAGCGCCACACCACGAGGAAGGCGGCCGCCTGCACCAGGGCCAGCACGACCAACCAGACCGCCGTCCAACCCCTCGCCGTCTCCCGCACCCGCACACCGTAACGGCCGGCACGGGTCGGCGCGCGGCGAGACTGCGGCGTACCACGGCCGCCGTCCCGTAGTCCGGGCGCGGTGCCGCGGAAGACCGGGCGGTGCCCGCCGGAGCTGCGGCGTCCGAGCGGCGCCAGGGGTCGGGAGCACCGGGCCCGGGAATGTGAAAGAGAGGCCGCCACGGGGGGAGCGGCCTCTCCGGTGATGTACGTTACTCCGTCCACCGCCGCCGTGTGATCCCGTGGAGTACGGATTTTCCCGGGCTTTTTCGCGGCAATCTCGTCTCCGGATGGAGTGGTGGGCCGGCCGGTCCGCCGCGTCGGCCGGACGGCCGGCCCACCCGGCCTGACCGTGGGAATCAGGCCGTCCGCCGACCGGGCCTCTCAAATTCCCCCAGGGCCCGGGCGGCCTGCGGACGGGCGGGGCCGGCCGCCCGTCCGGAGGAGTTCGTCACCCGCTGGGGAACAGGTTCCCGTAGTCGGCGTCCGCCATGGCGACGTCCGCCTGTGCCCAGAACCGGTGGTAGTTGAAGGCCGGCTCGGCCCCGCATGCCCTTGGCACCCTGAAGCCGGACCGGGAGAGCAGTTCCGGCCCGCGCGGACCGCTCCGCTTCCCGGCGGGCTTCGGCTGGGGCGCGGCCACGTCGGCGGACCAGATCGAGGGGGCGGCGAAGGAAGACGGTCGGGGCGAGTCCGTCTGGGACACCCTCAGCCACACCCCGGGCCGGACCCGCAACAGCGACACCGGCGACGTCGCCGCCGACCACTACCACCGCTGCCGCGACGACCTGATGGCCGACCTCGGGCTGCGCAGCTACCGGTTCTCCATCTCCTGGCCGCGGATCCAGGCCGACGGCGCGCCGAGTACGCCGACGCGGTCTTCCGCGCCCTCGGCGACCGGGTCCCGGTCTGGCTCACCATCAACGAGCCGAAGACCGTGGTGCAGAACGGCTACCTGTGGGGGCACCACGCGCCGGGCCGGCAGGCCCCGGAGGCCGCGTACCTGGTCACCCACCACCTCCAGCTCGCGCACGGCCTGGCCGTACAGGCGCTGCGGGCCACCGGCCAGGCCGGCCGGATCGGCCCGGCGCTCAACCTGCACCCCTGCTACCCGGCCGACGACAGCCCCGAGGCGGCCGCGGCGACCCGGCTATACGACGGTCACGAGAACCGCCTCTACCTCGACTCCGTCCTCAAGGGCGGGTACCCGCAGGATGTGCTGGCCGACCTCGGCGCGGGCAGCCGGATGGTCTCCGGGATCCGCGACGGCGACCTCGACGTCATCGCCAGCCCGGTGGACCTGCTCGCGGTGCAGCACTACACGCCCATCTACGTCACCGCCACCGGCGACACCACCCACCGCTGGCCCACCTCGGAGGCGGACTGGCAGCAGATCCACCCCGAGGGGATGTACGACATCCTGACCCGGCTACGTCTACTACCCGACGCAGCGCCGGGTGCTCAAGCGCGGCGCCCACTGGTACCGCACGATGATCCGCGACAACGGCCTCTGAGCGTCGCGACGACGACCCAGCCGGGGCGGACGCCCCGGCCCGGTCGCCCCGGTCAGCGGGGCAGGGCCTGCTGCAGCTCCGCCCGCAGCGCGGGGGTGAGCATCTCGCCGGCCTGCTTCGCCAACCGCGCCATCTCGTAGCCGACCACGCCGATGTCGGCCTCGGCGGCGGCCAGGGTGGCCAGGATCGAGCCGTCCCGGATCTGCATGACGAGGAAGTACCCGCGCCCCATCTCCACGACGGTCTGCTTGACGATGTCGCCGTCGAACATCTGGGCGGCGCCCGCGGTGATGCTCATCAGCCCCGAGGTCACCGCGGCCAGCTTGTCGGCGTGGTCGCGGGGCAGGTGGGCGGAGATCGCCACCAGCAGCCCGTCGGAGGAGACCACCACCGCGTGCGCCACCCCGGGGACCCGTTCGGCGAACGCGTTCACCAGCCAGCTCAGGTCACGCGCCTCCTGGCTCAACGTAATCATTGTTGTCCCGTTTCCTCTCATGATGCTTTGGTGAGCATGTGATTGGATGTCCCGCCTTGCGGTGGGACGGTCCCGGTCTTGCTCGCTAAAGCGATGCCGGGTTGACGCTTCACGGCCACCGGCCTGCCTTGGCGGGTCTTATGGTCGGCTCCACGTCCGGCCACCGGGCCACTCCCGGCGGTGGTCACCTCAGCCGCGAATGCGGCAAGGTTACGTGCGGCGTTGAGGTCCCGGTCGAGGGTCAGGCCGCACACGGTGCAGTTGTAGGTCCGCTCGGACAGGGTCAGCTTGGTTTTCACCGCGCCGCAACCCGAGCAGGTTTTTGAGGACGGATACCAGCGATCGGCCACGACCAGTCGGCCGCCGTTCCATCCGGTCTTGTAGGCCAGTTGCCGGCGCAACTCGGCGAATCCGGCGTCGGCGATGCGCCGGGCCAGCCGCCGGTTGCGCAGCATCCCGGCGACATTGAGGTCTTCGACCACGATGGTGGCGTACTCGCGGGCGAGCCGGGTGGTGAGCTTGTGCAGGCCGTGGCGGCGCCGATGAGCGACCCGGGCATGCGCCCGGCCGAGCCGGGCGTTGGCCCGCTCCCACCGCTTGGACGGACGTTGCCCGGTGCGCCGGTCAGGGCCGACCCGGCGAGAGGCGCGCCGGGCGAGACGCCGCATCCTGCGGGCCGCGCCATCCAAGTGGCGCGGGTTGGGCACCATCTCGCCGGTGGACAGCACGGCGAGGTTGGTGACCCCAACATCCACGCCGACCGTGGCCTGTGGCTGCGCCGGCGCGCGTTCAGCGCGGTCGACTTCGACGCAGAACGCCACGAACCAGCGGCCCCCGTCGCGGCGCACCGCCGCCGACACGATCCGAGCGGTGCCCGCCTCAAGCCGGCGGGCGAGTTTGCGGGCGGACTCG
The DNA here is from genome assembly GCF_004217615.1 of Micromonospora kangleipakensis. Taxonomy (NCBI): domain Bacteria; kingdom Bacillati; phylum Actinomycetota; class Actinomycetes; order Micromonosporales; family Micromonosporaceae; genus Micromonospora; species Micromonospora kangleipakensis. Next base: position 5,832,758 of record NZ_SHLD01000001.1, read on the forward strand.
TGCAGCTTCAACCGGCCGAGCCGGGGCAACACCACATGCTTGCGGTCCGGTTCGACGCGGATAGCCCCGGTGGTGAACCGCACCGACGGGGTCGAGCGGCGCCGGGACTTGAACCGCGGGAACCCCACCCGGCGTCCGGCGCGCTTACCGGTGCTGGAATCGGACCAGTTCGTCAACGCCCTGGCCAGCGCGTCCAGACCGGTGTTGAACGCCTCCTTCGAACACTCGGCCCACCACGGCGCCACATCCGCCTTCACCGCGTTCCACGCCCTGCGCAGCGCCGGCAGAGACCAGCCGATCGTGGGGGTGAGGTGCTCGTCGGGGATGCCGTACGTGCGCTCGACGACCCGCTGGTCCATGACCGCCTTGACCCGAGCAAGCGCCCAGTTGTGCGCCACCCGCGCCGCCCCCGCGTGAGCCAGCACCACCCGCTCCTGTCGGGGCGTCAGGTCCAACGCGAAGCGGTACGCCTGCCTTGTCCTCACGCTGGCTCGTCCCCGGTAGCGACTTCGACCGCCCGGCGGGCTCGGTCCGCGGCGGAACTGCTGCCCACCCCTTCACTGCGATCGCCGACGGGCGGCATGATCAACACTCTGGTCTCCTCGGCCTCGGCCCGCCGCACCCCGCCGTAGAAGCGGGAGAGCATGCCGCCGACCGCGTCCGGGTCGGGCTCGTGCCGTGGGGCGGGCTCGTCGGGACGGGCGGAGCGGGTGACCGCGGCCAGCTGCGCCATCGGCACCCGTACCGGCAGGCCCCGCTCGTTGGTCCCTCCGGTCACCGGCGTCTCGGCCGGCGGCGGTGTTACGCCGAGCGTCGACGACGACGGCCCCTGCCGGGAGAACCAGCCACCGCCGGCCGCCGCGGCCGGGGTGAGCACGTTCTCGGCCCGGATCGGCACCTGCCGGTTCTGCGGCGGCGCCGCCGGCGGCTCCGGCCGCCGGCCCGCCACGGGCAGCTCCGTCGGGGCCTCCGGCCGGCGACCCGCCACCGGCACCTCCGCCAGCTGCTCGGACCGGCGCGGCACCGGCACGGCGCGCGGGGTGGCCGGCCGGGTGGCCGCGCGGACCTCGGTGGTCAGCATCCGGGGCCAGGCCGGTGCGTCCAGCTCGGGAGCGGACGCCGGCGCGAGCAGCTCGGCGGGGATCCGGACCTGGGCGACCAGGCCGTCCTGACCGCCCTGCAACCGGATCTGCACGCGGTGCCGGGCGCCCAGGTGGCTGACCACGAACAGACCCATTCGCTCGGAGGCCGCGACGTCGGCCGCCGGCGGCTCGGCCAGCAGCGCGTTCGCCTCCGCCAGCGCGCTCGGGCTCATCCCGAGCCCCTGGTCGGCGATCTCCACCAGCGCCCCGAGGCCCTCGGGCCGGGCGGTGACCCGGACGAGGGTGTCCGGGCGGGAGAACGCGGTCGCGTTCTCCAGCAGCTCGGCGAAGAGGTGCACCAGGTCGCCGACGGCGTGCCCGACCACGTGCAGGTCCCCGGTCGAGGAGTGGCGGACCCGCTGGTACTGCTCGATCTCGGCACCGGCGGCGAGCAGCACCGCCACGAGGCCGACCGGGCGGGTCCACCGCCGGGTGGACTCCGTGCCGGCCAGCACCAGCAGGCTCTCGTCGTTACGGCGCATGCGGGCGGCCAGGTGGTCCAGCTTGAACAGGTTCTCCAGCTGCTCCGGGTCGCTCTCCTCGCGTTCCAGGTCGTCGAGGAGTTCGAGCTGCCGCTCGACCAGCACCTGGCTGCGCCGGGCGAGGTTGACGAACATCGCGTTGACGTTGCGGCGCATCAGCGCCTGCTCGACGGCGACGCTGACCGCGCTGCGGTGCACCGCCACGAACGCCTCGGCCAGCTCGCCGATCTCGTCCAGCGAGCGGACCACCGCCGGGTGCACGTCGATCCCGGTCACCGGGCTGTCCACGGCGCGCAGCCGGTCGAGGGCGTCGGGCAGCTCGACCTGCGCGATCCGCAACGCCTGGCTGCGCAGCAGCCGCATGGACCGGGCGATGGAGCGACCGATCAGCAGCGAGATCAGCACGGCGACCAGCAGCACGGCGACGATGCCGCCGACCACCAGCAGGGTGTCCCGCAGCTGCCCCGAGCTGGCGTCGTCGGCCCGGCGTACGGTGTCGTCGAGGACCTCGTTCTCGAGCCGGTGCAGCAGGTCCTGACGCTGCTCGCTGACAATCCACCACTCTGGCGCGAGCAGCACCGCCGGTTCGGCGGCGGCGCCGGGCAGGGTCGTCTCCTCCAGCTTGGTGGCCAAAACGAACCCCGGGTTCACGGAGGTCTGGTCGTACCGGCGAACCTGGTCCGCGGTCGCGACGACCCGGAACGCGCTCAGGGCGGTCAGCTGCTGGGCCCGCAGGTCGGTCAGGGTCATCTGGTCGTCCAGCTCGTACCGGCCGGCGCGGGCGACGGCGTAGAGCTGCCCACGGATCCGTGAGGAGAGCTCCTTGACCCGGGAGAGCTGGACGTAGCGCAGCACCGCGTCGGTGAGCGCCCGCTGGTCGTCGCCGGGCGAGGGCTCAGCCAGCAGGTTGAGCAGGGCGTCGATGGCCCGGTGGTAGTTGCTCAGGATGGTGTCGCTGCTGAGCACCGCCGGCGGCACCGTGGCCCGAATGTAGATGACCTGGTCGTATGCCTCGAGCGCCTCGGAGTAGGCGACCCGCCAGGCGGCGTCGGCGTCGGCGAGCGGGTCGGCCGCCCCGCGCAGGTCGGCCATGGCCTGGTCGGAGGCGGTCTGCAGCGGTTTCAGCACGGCGATTGCGGCGTCCCGTGCGGCGCCGCCGGCGGACTTGTGCAGCGCGGCCAGCTCGCCCGCGGTCCGGTCCCGCTCCTGCTGGAGCCGGTCCACCGCGGCGGTGATCTGCCGGCCGATGCCGACCTGCTGGGCGAAGGCGCTGAGGGTGGTGGTCTGCCCGACCAGCGCCCGGGTCTGCACTCCGGCCAGGACCAGGAACGCCACCGAGGGGATGATCAGCACGGTGGCGAGCTTGGTGCGCATCCGCCAGTCCCGCAGCCGCAGGGCCGAACGGCGGCGGTGCGGCACGACCCGGACGTCGAACCGGTTCCGGCGGTGGTTCGAGACCGCGCCCCGATCGGGGTCGGGACCTGCGCCCACACATGCCTCCTCGGTCCCTCGCCTCCACCAACTCGGGGAGCGCAGTCCATCCAACCAGGCCGACGTACGGTGTCAACGGCCTGACCGGCCGGTCAATCAGGAAGGTCAGCCCGGCCGGGCACCGGCTACGGTGTTCGGCGCGTCCACCTCGTCCGTCCGGCCGATGCCACCCACGCGAGCTCCGTCGGCGACCCGCCCCAGCGCCAGGAGCGCGGCGCCGGTCGCCCCGATCTCCGGATGCCGCTGGTGCCGCACCGGCCGTGGCGCCAGCGCGGCGACGAACGCCGCCCGCCACCACGCCGAAGCGGCCATCGCTCCCCCGCCGAGCACCACCTCGGCCGGCTTCACCACACCGGACTCCAGCACCGTCAGGTCCTCGGCGACCAGCCGGCACAGGCCCGTCATCAGGCCGGCGAGGAGGTCGACGGCGGTGGCGCCGAAGCTGAGCCCGAGCAGCTCACCGGAGCCGGCCGGCGCCAGGCCCGGCGGGCGGTCACCGCCGAAGCGCGGATTGGCCAGCACCCGGCCGTCCGCCGGCACTCGGGACAGCGCCGCCTCCAGCTCGGCGCCTTCGGGCAGCCGCAGCTCCCGCTTGGCCCAGGCGAAGAGGTTCCCGCCGCTGGAGTACGCCGTTCCGGTCACCACGTGCTCGTGGTCGACCCGGTACCGCCAGAGCTGGTAGGGCAGCGGCGGCAGCTCCGCGCCGGCCGGCACCGGCTGGATGATGCGTACCGCGGCCGAGGTGCCCACGGTGACCGCGGCCCGGGACGGGTCGACGCAGCCGGAGCCCACGTTGGACGCCGCGCCGTCGCCCACCGGCGCGGTCCACCGGGCCCCAGCCAGCTGCGGCCAGCGCCGGGCGTGCTCGGGACGCAGCCGGCCGAGCCACCCCGTCGGGGCCAACGCGGGCAGCTCGCCGGGGCGTACGCCGGCCAGCTCGCAGGCCTCCGCGTCCCAGTCCAGCCGGCACAGGTCGAGCAGTCCGGTCCCGGAGGCCATCGAGATGGACATCGGCGCCTCGGCGAGCAGCGCCCCGAGGACGTACTCGGCCAGGCCGGCGAAGCGGGCGACCGGGGTGGCCGCCTGCTCCCGCAGCCAGGGCAGCCGCACCGACCAGTAACCGCGGTGCCACCAGGTGCCGGTGCGCTGGTGGAAGGCGTCCGGGTCGGCCGGACCGGCGGCGCCCGCGGACGGCGCCGGCCGGGTGTCCATCCAGGTCAGCACCGGCCCGAGCGGTTCGCCGTCGGCGTCCAGCGGGACCACCGAGTGCCACTGCGCGCAGGGCGTCACCAGCTCGATGTCCCGCAGGTGGCCGGCGTCGGCCAGCTCGTCCAGGCACTCCGCCAGGCAGGCGAGATAGCGGCGGCCGTCCAGGGTGCCGGTGCCGTCCTCGCCGGTGGCCAGGTGCACCTTCCGCCGGGCCAGCGCGCCGGGCCGCGGGGTGGCGTCCGCGTCCAGCACGAGTCCGCGTACGGAGGAGGTGCCCAGGTCGAGAGCGAGAATGTTCATCGCCGGTCAACCTACCCGGCGGGGCGGGTGGTGAAGCCAAGATCCCGACTCGGCCGGGACGCGGCGATCGGGTTCCCGGGGACCGTCCGGTCGCGTACAGTGATCGCCATGCCCGCGCACCTGTCCTGCTGGTGGCCCGCCGACCCGGCGGCCCACCCCCGCGCGTAGCTTTCCCACGCGGCCGCCCGACGAGGCGGCCGCCGGTCTCTCCCCGGCATCCCGGGCCGCCCCGCCGGCGGCTCCCGGCCCGAGGAGACCCCGATGACCCGCCCGCACGACCTGCTCGCCGCCGTCGCCGACGGCGTCGACCCCGGCCCGTTCGCGCTCGTCCGCCGCGAGGGCGCCGACCACCTCGAGCTCTTCACCGGCACGGTACGCACCGCCGACCGGCTCGCCGACATCCCGCTGCCGGACGGCCCGCCCGGCCCGCGCACGCTGGCCCTGGTCCCGTACCGGCAGATCGGCGAGCGCGGCTTCGCCTGCGTCGACGACGGCGTGCCGCTGGAGTGCCTGGTGATCTCCGCACGGCACCGGATCGGGCTGGCCGAGGCGCTCGACGTCCTGCCCGACCGCCCGGTGCGAAGCACCGGGGCCGGCTTCGACATCGCCGACGACGAGTACGCCGCGACCGTCGGCCGGGTGCTCGCCGACGAGATCGGCCGCGGCGAGGGCGCCAACTTCGTCATCCACCGCACCATGCGGGCCACCGTGCAGGGGTCGCCGCTGGTGGCGGCGCTGGCCGCGCTGCGCCGGCTGCTGCTGCGCGAGCGCGGCGCGTACTGGACGTTCGTGGTGCACACCGGCTCCCGGATCCTGGTCGGGGCCAGCCCGGAACGGCACGTCAGCGTCGACGACGGCCTCGTGATGATGAACCCGATCAGCGGCACGTTCCGGCACACCGGCGCGGCGGCCGACCGCGACGCCCTGCTGCGGTTCCTGCACGACCCGAAGGAGGTCGAGGAGCTGTACATGGTGCTCGACGAGGAGCTGAAGATGATGGCCACCGTCGCCGAGCACGGCGGCCAGGTGGTCGGGCCGTACCTGAGGGAGATGGCGCACCTCGCGCACACCGAGTACCTGCTCGCGGGGCGCGGCTCGCGGGACGTCCGGGAGGTGCTGCGGGAGACGATGTTCGCCCCGACGGTCACCGGCAGCCCGATGGAGAACGCCTGCCGGGTGATCGCCCGGCACGAGCGGACCGGCCGCCGCTACTACGCCGGCGTCCTCGCGCTGCTCGGCCGGGACGACGGCGGCCGGCAGACCCTCGACGCGCCGATCCTGATCCGGACCGCGGAGCTCTCCCCCGCCGGCGAGCTGCGGGTGCCGGTCGGGGCGACCCTGGTGCGGCACTCCACCGCCGCGGGCGAGGTGGCGGAGACGCACGCGAAGGCGGCCGGGGTGCTGGCCGCGCTCGGCCTCGGCCCGGACGCGCCGGAGCCCGGCCCCCGCCCGGAGATCCGGTACGACCATTCCGGCTCGGCGCGTCTGACGCCGCGCCGCGACCCGGAACAGTCGTACGCCGACGACCCGGAGGTCCGCGCCGCGCTCGCCGCCCGCAACGCCCCGCTGGCCCGGTTCTGGCTCGACCAGCGGACGCCCGGCGCGTCCGCGCTGGCCGGGCTCGCCGGGCTGCGGGCGCTGATCGTGGACGGGGAGGACACCTTCACCGGCATGCTCGCCCACCAGCTCGGCGCGCTCGGCCTGCGGGTCGACCGCCGCGACTGGCGGGAACCCGGCCCGGTGGACGGGTACGACCTGGTGGTGGTCGGTCCCGGGCCGGGTGACCCGGGCGATCTCTCCGCGCCGAAGATGGCGGCGATGCGGGCGCTGCTGGTGGGCCTGCTGGAGTCCGGCCGGCCCACGCTGGCGGTCTGCCTCGGGCATCAGCTGCTCTCCGGGCTGCTCGGGCTGCCGCTGCACCGGCGGGAGGCGCCCTACCAGGGGCTGCAGCGGGACGTGGCGGTCTTCGGCGCGACCCGCCGGGTGGGTTTCTACTCCACCTTCACCGCGCGCGCCGACGCCGACCGGGTGGCCAGCGCGTACGGGCCGGTGGAGCTGTCCCGGGACCCGGCGGACGGTGCGGTGCACGCGCTGCGCGGGCCGGGCTTCGCCGGGGTGCAGTTCCACCCGGAGTCGGTGCTCAGCCGGGACGGCCTGGCCGTGCTGGCCGACCTGCTCGGGCATCTGCTCGCCAATCCGGCCCTGACCGGGCATGGTCCGGCCGATCGGGGGTAGGGCTGAGGGCGACCGGTGGTCCGGACGGGTCGAGAGCCCCCGTTCGACCACCGGTCGCCACCGGCCGGGGTCAGCCGGCCAGGCCCTTCTTCAGCGCCGTGCTTATCTGCACCGCGCGTCGGGCGGTCAGTGCGGTCGCGTTGCGCGCGATGTCGTCGGGCGCGGTCTCGCCGTTGTTGCTGGTGTGCGAGGCGCCGTACGGGTTGCCCGCGACGAACTGGCTGGGGTCGGTGTAGCCGGGGGTCACCACGACGCCACCCCAGTGGTAGAAGACGTTGAAGAGGGCCAGCAGGGTGGACTCCTGGCCGCCGTGCGAGGTGGCCGTCGAGCAGAAGCCCGAGTACACCTTGTTGGCCAGCGCGCCCTGGGCCCAGAGCGGGCCAGTGGTGTCGATGAACTGCTTGAGCTGCGCGGCGACCATGCCGTAGCGGGTGGGCGAGCCGAAGATGACCACGTCAGCCCAGGAGAGGTCGTCGAGCTGCGCCTCCATCACGTCCTGGGTCTCCAGGTGGTGCGCCTGCCAGCCGGAGTTGGAGCGGATCGCCTCGTCGGGCGCCAGCTCACGTACCTTGCGCAGGCGCACCTCGGCCCCGGCATCGCCGGCGGCCTCGACCGCTGACTGCGCCATCTGGTAGGTGATGCCGGTCGCGCTGTAGTAGATCACCGCGACCTTGGTCCGACCATCCATCAGACGTTCCCTCCTCAAATCGGATCAGCTCCGGCGACTACCCGTTGCATGCGGCGCCAAACGGTCGTTGACGACAGTCGTCGGGGTCGATAGCTTGCGGCTGCTCAAGATTTCTGCAAGTTCCGATCCGCAACGGTGCCGGCGCTCCGCCCGCCGGGGATCCTGTTCGCACCGGTGTCGGCGGAACCCCGCCGCCGCCCCACACCGGCGAACCTGAACGGGGGATCGCGCTCCGCCGGCAACGAGGCTGGCGTAGCGCGATCAGGGGTCAGCGGACCAGGGCCGCCATCAGCCGGTCGAGCTCCGCCGCCGGATCGGCCGTCAGCCCGGTGTGCACCGGGCCGGCCTGGATCATCGTGCTCCGCGGGGCGGCCAGCCAGCGGAACCGCTCCCCCCGCTTCATCGTCCGCGCCGGCCCGTCGCCGCCGCAGGTCCGGTCCCAGGAGCCCAGCGCCGCCGCCACCGCGTCCAGGTCCACGTCGGGGGCCAGGGCACGCGCCCGGTCGGCGTCCAGATGGGTACGCGCGCCGAGGAAGTCGCGGGCCTGGCAGTAGAGGATCACGCCCACGTTGATCTGCTCGCCGCGCTCCACCCGGGGCACCAGCCGGATCACCGCGTACTCGAAGGGCTCTCTCATGCCGCGCTCCCAGCGGGCAGCCAGGCGTCGGTCCGCGCGACCCGCCGGGTTAGGTGGTCCACGTACGCCGCCCGGGCGGCGTCGGGCGTGTCGAAGTCCGGGCCGGCCAGCCACTCTCCGGGTACCTGCGCCAGGACCTCGGTGAGCAGCTCCCGGCCGATCCGCGGGGCCAGCTCGGCGTCCGCCTCGGCCAGCCGGGTGGCGTACGGCGCGAGCACGTGGTCGTCGGCCCGGTAGGCCCGGTGCACGGCGGCCTCGGCGCGCGGCCAGTTGTGGTGGAAGTAGAGGGTGGCGCCGTGGTCGATCAGCCACAGCTGCCGGTGCCACATCAGCAGGTTGGGGTTGCGCCAGCTCCGGTCGACGTTCTCGGTGTACGCGTCGAACCAGAGCACCCGGGAGGCCAGCGCGGCGTCGACCGGGTGGGCGACCGGGTCGTAGCCGAGCGCGCCGGGCAGGAAATCCATCCCCAGGTTCGCCCCGCCGCTGTTGCGCAGCAGCTCCTGCACCTCCTGGTCCGGCTCGGCCCGGCCGATGACGGGGTCGATGGTGAGCACCACCAGCCGCGGCACGGCCAGCCCGAGCCGGCGGGCCAGCTCACCGCAGATCACCTCGGCCACCAGCGCCTTCGGCCCCTGCCCCGCGCCACGGAACTTCGCCACGTAGGTGCCGAGGTCGTCGGCCTCCACCACGCCGGGCAGCGAGCCGCCCTCACGCAGCGGGGTGACGTACCGGATCCCGGTGACCTGTCGGAGCACGTCGCCCACCCTAACCCGCCGGGCATGTCGGACCGGCCGCCTATGCTGGCCGCCACCACCGACGGAAGGCGGCCCGTGGACGTGCGGCTCACCGGCCCGGAAGCCTTGGCCCTGCGGATGACCAGCCTGTTGCTGCGCCCGCACCCGACCACCCGGCCGGACGACGTGGCCGAGGTGGTCGAGTGGTTCGGCGCCATGCAGGCCCAGGACGCCGCGAGCGGCATGTGGTCGCTCGGCGTCCGCCTCCCGGGGCGCACCCTCGCCGACGTGCAGGCGGCGCTGGAGCGCCGGGAGGCGCTGCGCACCTGGCCGATGCGCGGCACGGTCCACCTCGTACCGCCGCGGGACGCCCGCTGGATGCTGGCGGTGACCGGCGTCCGGGCGCTGGCCGGCGCGGCGGCCCGGCGGGCGGTCCTGGGGCTGACCGAGGCCGAGGCCGACCGGGCGGCCGACGTGCTGGGCGCCGCGCTGGCCGGCGGCGGCCGGCTCACCCGCGCCCAGTGCCTCGCCACCCTCGCCGCCGCCGGGATCGACACCGCCGGGCAGCGCGGCTACCACCTGCTCTGGTACGCCAGCCAGCGCGGCGTCACCTGCATCGCCCCGCACGTCGGCGCGGAGCAGACGTTCGCCCTGCTCGACGAGTGGGCGCCCGACCCGCACCGGCCGGAGCGCGACGAGGCGCTGGGCATCCTGGCGCTGCGGTACTTCCGCAGCCACGGCCCCACCACCCGGCAGGACTTCGCCGGTTGGACCGGGCTGACCGCCGCCGACGCCCGGCGGGGCATCGCGGTGGCCGGCGACGCCCTGGCCACCGTCCGGGTCGACGACACCGAGGCGGTCGTCGACGCGGCGCTGCTCGACGCGCCGCGCGGACCGGTCGACGACCTGCACGTGCTGCCCGGGTTCGACGAATACCTGCTCGGCTTCAAGGACCGGACCCTGATGCTCGACCCGGCGGACCGGCAGGCGGTCATCCCCGGCGGCAACGGGGTCTTCCAGTCCACGGTCGTCCGCGCCGGCCGGGTGGTGGGCACCTGGAAGCGCACCCTCAGCAAGACCCGGGCCACGGTCACCGTGCACCCGCTGGTCCCGTTCGACGGCGGGCTGCGGACCCGGGTCGAGGCGGCGCTGGACGGCTACGCCCGCTTCCTCGGCCGGCCCGTTCGTCACTCCTGGTGACCGGCTGCCGCGTGCCGGGCCAGGTCGCCCGGGGTGTCCACGTCCAGGGGTGACCCGAGGCCGTCGCACGGCACCACGGTGACCAGGTCGGGGCGGGCCCGCAGCAGGTCGCGGGCGCCCCGGTCCCCGGTGGCGTACCGGTCGAGCAGCGGCCACACGGCGCGGCCGAGCAGCACCGGATGCCCGATCCGCCCGGCGTAGCCGGCGGCGGCGACGGGCGCGCCGGCGGCGCGGACGTGCCCGGGCAGCGACGCCAGGCCGCGGCGCAGCGAGCCGCCCAGCCCGTTCCGCCAGTGCGGGTTGACGACCGGCACGGCCCCGCGAAGCTCGGGCAGTGCATCCGCGCCCGCGCCGACGACGGCGTGCACCGGCGCGCAGCCGCCGGCCCGCAACAGCCGCACCGCGCGCCGGACGAGCGGCTCGCCGTCCAGCTCGACCAGCGCCTTGGGCCGGCCGAACCGGCGCCCGCCCCGGCGGCGAGCAGCAGCCCGGCGACGGTCACCGCGGCGACCCCACGGGCTGGCGGGCCCGGTCCGGGGCGCGGTGGATCGGGCCCTTCGGCCCGCGCAGCGCCCGGCCGGTGCCGCCGTGCCGCCGGGCCACCACCTCCGCCGCGATCGCCAGCGCGGTCTCCACCGGGGTACGCCCGCCGAGGTCCAGCCCGGCCGGCGCCACCAGGCGGTCGAGCTGCGTCGCCGGCACCCCGTCCGAGCGCAGCCGGGCGAGCCGGGCCGCGTGCGCGCCCCGGCTGCCGAGCACGCCGATGTAGCCGGCCGGGGTGTCGAGCGCCGCCCGCAGCAGCGGGATCTCGGAGCGCGGGTCGTGGCCGAGCAGGCAGAGCACCGTGTCGGGGCGCACCGGGGTGGCGGCCAGCAACCGGTGCGGCCAGGCCCGCTGCACCTCGTGCGCGTCGGGGAACCGCCCGGTGGTGGTGAACGTCGGCCGCGGGTCGCAGACGGTGACGGTGTAGCCCTGGCCGACGCCGATCCGGCTGAGCGCCGCGGCGACGGCGGTGGCGCCGAACAGCAGCATCCGGGGCGCGACCGGCGCCGCCTGGATCAGCACCCGCACCGGCCGGTCGCCCCGCCGGAGCACCACCGTGCCACCGTCGGTCAGCAGCTCGGCGGCCCGGTCGACGACCCATTCGTCCAGCGCCGGGTCGCCGAGGCCGCCCTCCGTACCGGCCGGCCCGACGGTCAGTTGGGCGGCGAAGGGCGCCGGGCCGCCGACGACGGTGGCCACGGCGGCCGGACCGCGGCCGGCGAGGGCGGCGAGCGCCCGCGCGGTCGCGCCGCCCGGCGTCACCCGCCGCAGCAGCACCTCCAGGATCCCGGCGCACCCGGGCCGGGCCGGCCAGGGCCCGTCCCCGCCGACGGCGTACCGCGCCAGCCGGGTGCGGCCGGTCCGCAAGGTCTCCGTCGGCCGCCTCGAGCACCGCGGCCTCCACGCAGCCGGCCGGGATGCCGCCGCGCACCTCGCCGGCGGGGTCCACGGCCAGCAGGTCGCCCGGCGCGGTCAGGCCGCCCGCGCTGCTGGCCACCACCGTGGTGAGTCCGAACGGGACGCCCTGCCGGGACCAGCCGTGCGCCGCGCCCAGCACCTCGCGCATGCCGCTCCGCCGATCACACCGGCCGGGCATTAGCCCGGATTTGTCCGCTAATAGTACGGACAACGGTAGTCTGACCGGGTGCGCAGCGGGCGGGAGAGCGGGAAACCGGCGGACGGCGGATGGTCGTCCCGGGTCGCCCTCACCGTCAACGGTGTCGGCCACGACCTGACGCTGGACAACCGGACCACCCTGCTGGACGCGGTGCGGGAACAACTCGGCCTGACCGGCAGCAAGAAGGGCTGCGACCACGGCCAGTGCGGCTCGTGCACGGTGCTGCTCGACGGCCGGCGGGTGAAGAGCTGCCTGATCCTCGCGGTCACCCTGGACGGTCGGAAGGTGACCACCGTGGAGGGACTCGCCGGACCGGACGAGCTCTCCCCGCTCCAGGCCGCCTTCGTCGCCCACGACGCCTTCCAGTGCGGCTACTGCACCCCCGGCCAGCTCTGTTCCGCCCGCGGCATGCTCGACGAGGTGGCCAGGGACTGGCCCAGCGCGGTGGCCGACGACCTGACCGCGCCGGTGGAGCTGACCGACGCGGAGGTGCGGGAACGGATGAGCGGCAACCTGTGCCGCTGCGCCGCGTACCCGAACATCGTGACCGCGATCCGCGCGGCGGCGGCGTCCCGGTGAGAGCCTTCCGCTACCACCGGCCCGTCGACGTCACGGAGGCGGTCGCGCTGCTCGACGCGGACCCGGAGGCGGCGTACCTCGGCGGCGGGACCAACCTGGTGGACCTGATGAAGCTCGGCGTGCAACGGCCCGGTCTGCTGGTGGACGTCAGCGGGCTGCCGCTGGACACGGTGGAACCGGGACCGGACGGCGGGTTGCGGATCGGCGCCACCACCCGCAACAGCGACCTCGCCGCGCACCCACTGGTGCGGCGGGACTACCCGCTGCTCGCCCGGGCCCTGCTCGCCGGCGCCTCCGGGCAGCTGCGCAACATGGCCACCACCGCCGGCAACCTGCTGCAACACACCCGGTGCGGCTACTTCCAGGACACCACGAAGGCGTGCAACAAGCGGGAGCCCGGCGCCGGCTGCGCGGCGCTGCACGGACAGAACCGCGAGCTGGCCATCCTCGGCTGGTCCGAGCGCTGCGTGGCGACCCACCCGTCGGACCTGGCGGTCGCCCTGGTCGCGCTGGACGCCGTGGTGGAGGTACGCGAGCCGGCCGGCCCCCGGGAGGTGCCGCTCACCGAGCTGCACCGGACCCCCGGCGACCACCCCGAACGGGAGACCACCCTCCCCCGCGGCGCGCTGATCACCGCGGTACGGGTCCGGCCCCTGCCGTTCGCCCGGCGGTCGGAGTACCTGAAGGTGCGCGACCGGGCCGCGTTCGCGTTCGCGGCCGGCTCGGTGGCGGCGGCGCTCGACCTGGACGGCGACGTGGTCCGGGACGTCCGGCTGGCGTACGGCGCGGTCGCCCACCGGCCGTGGCGGGCGTACCGGGCGGAGGAGCTGCTGCGCGGCCGGCCGTTCACCGCCGAGCTGGCCGCCCAGGCCGCGAACGCCGAGCTCGCCGCGGCCCGGCCGTTGCGGCACAACGGGTTCAAGGTGCCGCTGATCCGCAACATCACCGTCCGCGCGCTGACCGGGCTGGCCGGGTCGGTGCGGCCGTGAGCGCGCCACCGGTCGGCGCGGTCGGCCGGGAACACCCCCGGCTGGAGGGCCGGGACAAGGTCACCGGGGCGGCCCGGTACGCGGTCGAGTACCCGGTCGAGGACGTCACGTACGGCTGGTCCGTGCCGGCGACCGCGGCCCGCGGCCGGATCGTCCGGGTCGACCCGGCTCCCGCGCTGGCCCTGCCCGGGGTGCTCGACGTGCTGCACCACGGCAACGCGCCCCGGCTGACACCCGGGGTGGACGCGGACCTGTTCCTGCTCCAGGAGCCGGCCGTGCACTACCGGGGGCAGTTCATCGCCGTCGTGGTGGCGGAGACCATCGAGGCCGCCCGGGAGGCGGCCCGGCTCGTCCGGATCGACTACGACACCGAGCCGCACAGCACCGTGCTCTCGGAACACCACCCCGGGCTGTACCGGCCGGAGAAGGTCAACCCGAGCTATCCGACGGACACCACCGAGGGCGACTTCGACGCCGGATTCGCGGCGGCCGAGGTCCGCGTCGACGCCACCTACCGGACCCCGGCCTACCACAACAACCCGATGGAGCCGCACGCCACCACCGCCCGCTGGCAGGACGGGCGGCTGCTCGTGCAGGACTCCAACCAGGGCTCCTCCCCGGTGCAGGCGACCCTGGCCGAGCTGTTCGGGCTGCCCCGGGAGGCGGTCCGGGTGGTCGCCGAGCACGTCGGCGGCGGCTTCGGCAGCAAGGGGTCCGCCAAGGCGGCCGTGGTGCTCGCCGCGCTGGCCGCCCGGCAGGTGGACCGGCCCGTCCGGCTGGCCCTGACCCGGCAGCAGCTCTTCGGTCCGATCGGCTACCGAACCCCGACCATCCAACGGGTCCGGCTCGGCGCCGACGCCGACGGCCGGATCGCCGCGGTCTGCCACGACGCGATCAGCCAGACCTCGACACTGACCGAGTTCGCCGAGCAGACCGCCGTCTACACCCGCAGCATGTACGCCGGCCGGCACCGGCGCACCACCCACCGGCTGGTCGGGCTGGACGTGCCGACCCCGTTCTGGATGCGCGCGCCGGGCGAGTGCCCGGGCGCGTACGCGCTGGAGTCCGCGATGGACGAGCTGGCGACGGCGTGCGGCGTCGACCCGGTCGAGCTGCGGATCCGGAACGACCCGGCCGTCGATCCCGGCACCGGGCAGCCGTTCAGCAGCCGGAACCTGGCCGCCTGCCTGCGCGAGGGGGCGCGCCGGTTCGGCTGGGCCGACCGGGACCCGACGCCGGGGGTCCGGCGCGACGGGCGGTGGCTGGTCGGCACCGGGGTGGCGGGCGCCAGCTACCCGGCCCGGTCCACGGCGGCCGCGGCGGCGGCCACCGCCGCGCCGGACGGCACCTTCGAGGTACGGATCAACGCGACCGACATCGGCACCGGCGCCCGGACGGCGCTGTGGCAGGTGGCCGCCGACGCGCTGGGCGTACCCGTCGACCGGGTGGTGATCCGGGTCGGCGACAGCGACCTGCCCCCGGCGGGCGTGGCCGGCGGCTCGATGGGCACCGCCTCGTGGAGCTGGGCGGTCATCCGCGCCGGCGAGGCGCTGCGCGAACGGATCCGCGGGGCTCCCGGCGGTGCGGTGCCGGCCGAGGGACTGACCGTCGAGGTGAGCACCGCCGACGAGGTCCGCGCGCAACCCGCCCGGCCCCGCTACGCGTACGGCGCCCACTTCGTGCAGGTGCGGGTGGACGCTGACACCGGCGAGATCCGGGTGGGGCGGATGCTCGGCGTCTTCACCGCCGGGCGGGTGGTGAACCCGACCACCGCCCGCAGCCAGCTCATCGGCGGCATGACGATGGGGCTGTCGATGGCGCTGCACGAGGAGGGCCTGCTCGACGAGCGGTACGGCGACTGGGTCAACCACGACTTCGCCATGTACCACGTCAGCGTCTGCGCGGACGTGGAGCGGATCGAGGCGTACTGGCTGCCGGAGGAGGACTCCGAGCTGAACCCGGCCGGGGTGAAGGGGATCGGCGAGATCGGCATCGTGGGCAGCGCCGCGGCGGTCGCCAACGCCGTGTACCACGCGACCGGGGTACGGGTCCGGGACCTGCCCGTCCGGCTCGACAAGCTGCTGGACCGCCCGCCCACGCGGTGACGGGGCGGTCTCCGGCGGTCACGGCTCGACGGATCGTCGAGTCGGTAGCTGGGCCTGTCCCGGGGCGTTGGCGGCTCGCCACCGTGACTGTTCTGGGGTTGGAAGCCGACGTGGAATTGATCAGGAACTTCACCGAGGAACAGCTCCGACGCGGCCTGGAGTCGTGGGAGTGGATCGGCGTCAGCGCGAAGACACCCTTGTTCACGTCTCCGTTTCGCGGCGATCGGCCGGATGACGTCTGACTGTGCCCAGCCGGCCACGCATGAGTGCCTGGCGGAGCAGGCCCGCCGGCGGATGTTCCGGCCACGGACAACCCTGAGCAGATCGCCGATCAGATCCGCCAGACGCTCACCGCCGCCGGCTTCACCGACATCGTCGTACGACCAGCCGGGCCAACGGACCCGGCACCCCGGCACGCCATCGTCTACGCCGTATCGGCGGGCGCCGGTTGCGTGGTGGGCTGGGGCAGCGGGCAGCAGCAAGTGCTCGGTGCCTTGCCGGGCGGCCATGCCTCGCCTGAACAGCCGTTCAACGACAAGACGGCGTATCCATCGATCGGATATCCCTCGGACCTTGGTGGGAACGGCGGGATTCGAACCTTCGACCCCTTGACCCCTAGCTCATGGCAGAGCGGTCCGGTGAAGGCGGATGCGACGTAGGCCGGCACGCAACGGATCGGCATAGCCGCTTGCGGTCAGGTGGGTTGCTGTACTTGGCTGCTGTACGCCAAGTGTCTGCGTCTACTCGCCTGTCTCGTCTCGGCAGTGGCGACGCTGACCTGCGCCTTCACTCCTTGCCTTCCCAGACACTCCGTCCGGCTCTTTGGGCCAGGGCACTGGAAACAACGGTCCCTTGGCTGTCGTCAATCCCGGCTCTCGAGGCGTTGTCGACCCGCGGCGTCCAGCAGCGTAACGAGGTCGACGGAGGCGCCTAAGGTGTGGTGGCGGTCGCTAAGCTAAGCCGGCGGCGAATCGCCGAGGTTGCGGAAGACCTCGCCGCAGACGTCGACGCAGTGCGCCAGCACCACGTCGGCGGTGAGCACCCCGGTCGTGGTGAACAGGAAGACCTCGCGGTCGACGCGTTCGACCGACTCGGTCCACGGCGCGGCCGTCAGCACCTGCTCGAAGACGTCGCTGCCGGGATAGGACAGGTCGAAGACGGACAGCATCCCGTCGTCGAAGCTGCAGGTCCACTCCCGGCCGTCTTTCGTGGCGACCGACAGATAGTCCGGCAGATCCTCCAGCGCGGGGTCCTGCGGCAGGCGCGCGGCGGCCTCGGTCACCGCGGGCAGCCGGGCCACAGCCTCGCCGGGGAAGATGTCCCAGCCGGTGCTGCTGCGCTGCGGCTCGACACCGTCGACCGCATAGGCAGGGCGGGAGCGTCGCAACCGGCTCATGACTCTCACTATCGGGTAAGGGGGCCCGGTGTCGCCACCGGGCCCCACACGGAAGGGATCAGGGCCAGAAGGAACCGTTCGACGAGTAGAGCTTGAACGGGATCCGGTTGCGGCGCAGGCAGCCCAGCAGATCCTGCGGGACGTCCAGCGACCCGTTGGCGTGCGGCAGGAAGTGCCACAGCACCTCGGCCACCTGCCGCGTGTCGAGCAGATGCCGGTCCTGGTCACACTGCTTGAGGTAGTGGCCCGGGTAAGGCGAACTGCTGGGAGCGGGGAACGCGGATGGCTGTCACCTCACGGTTGTGCCTGCTTCGGCAAGGTGAGAACTTCGCCTCCGTCGTTGGTGATAGCGATCGTGTGCTCACTGTGCGCTGTCCGGCAGCCTGTCGCGCTTCGGAGTGTCCAGCCATCGGCATCGGTGACGAGCTCGGCGGTGTCCGCCATGACCCATGGCTCCAATGCCAGCAGCAGCCCAGGGCGCAGCCTGTATCCGCGACCGGGCCGCCCCGTGTTTGGGACGTGCGGGTCCTGGTGCATCGTCGATCCGACGCCATGACCGCCGAACTCGGTGTTGATCGGATATCCCGCCTCGCTGAGGACCGCGCCAATGGCATGGGAGATGTCACCGATGCGAGCCCCCGGTCCGGCCGCGGCTATCCCTGCGCTCAATGCGCGCTCGGTCGCGCTGATCATCGCGACGCTCTCCGGGGGCTTCGAGTCGCCCACAATGAAGCTGATGGCGGAGTCAGCGACAACTCCGCCTTTGGAGACAGCGAGGTCGAGCGTCAGCAGGTCGCCATTGGCAAGCGTGTAGTCGTATGGCAGTCCGTGGAGCACGGCGTCGTTGACTGACGTGCAGATGTAGTGGCCGAATGGCCCGCGTCCGAAGGATGGCTCGTAGTCGACGTAGCAGGACTGCGCTCCGGCCTCGGTGATCATGGCCTGGGCCCACCGGTTGATGTCTCGAAGGTTTGTACCGACTGTGCTGCGGCTCTCCAGGGTCCGCAATATGCCAGCGACCAGGGCGCCTGCGTCCTTCGCTCGTGGCAGTTCGGTGAGGAGGTTCAGGATCTCGATCATGCGGCGCCTAACTCGTACAGCCAATAAGTATCCCGGCCATATTATCCCGGTACTAGAATCGGAGCCATGGTTAGGTTGCCGCTCACTCCCGCAGAGGTCGAGCGCGGACAGCGCCTCGGCGCCCTCCTGCGTCGAGCCAGGGGGGAGCGTTCGATGCTCGGTACCGCGCTGGACGCAGGTGTCTCGCCGGAGACTCTTCGGAAGATCGAGTCCGGTCGCGTAGCCACCCCTGCCTTCCCGACCATCGCTGCGATCGCCGACGTCCTCGGCCTTTCCCTCGATGCAGTGTGGTCGGAGATCAACCAGTCAGACGGCGGGGTCGAACTCGCAAGATCAGGTCGCAACGCAGGTGAGCGGTTGGCCTCGTAAGTCTCGACCCCGCAGCTCCGTTGCAGTTGCCGACGATAGAAACAGCTGGGCGCGGTTCTCAACCAACGTCCCCGGCCAGTACAGCTAGTGCGGTGTCCACTAACGTTCACCGGGTTTGCGGTGGGTGTTGTGGATCCTCGCCTGTTGGGCGAGCGACTCCCCACCGGGTGGTGGGGCGGGCCTCCGCGGGCCAACTGATCCTCGCGCCGCCCAGGCTGGGCGGCGGGGGTCACGTCGGGACCGGCCGGCACCGGGCAGATGCCGACCGGCTCGACGGTGCGTGACCACCTCCGGCAGCACAACAGCTGCCGGGGTGGTGGATCCGCCGCCCGGAACACGGGTGGCGATGCTGGCCGCCGCAACGAGGTCGCGGTGCCCGGAAAATGCGCAGTGCGGGCAGGACAACGTCCGCCCACGAGGCTTCGATACCCGCATTCGGCAGGCGGGGCAGGTCGACGACGTGTCACGCTCGTCGACCAGCCGAACACTGATACCGGCGAGGGTGGCCTTGTCAGTGAGGACCTGCAGGAGCCGGCCGATCTGCCACTGCCGCAACCGCAGGTTGTGCCGCCGCCCCGCAGGAAGGTCCAACACCCCACGGGGGTCGCCGACGTGCAACACACCGACACGCTGATCCACCGCCCACGAGATCACGTTGCGGGCGGCCTCGTGCTGGGCCTGCCGCACCCGCCGCCGGTGCCGGCCCTCCACCAGGCGGACCCGACGCCGGTACTGCCGCCACCGCCGGGATCCCATCTGGCCCGGCTTCGGTGCCCGGCGTGAGACGGCGCGGCGGCGGGATTTGGTGTCGGCCAGGTGCATGCGGTGCTCGGCGCGGATCGCCCGCCCCGACACCAGCAACCCCTCCCCGTCCGGGCCGGCCAGCGCATACGGGTGGATGATCCCCAGGTCCACCCCCGCCACCCTGCCGGGGTCCCGTTGCTCACCGGGCGGGTAGACCGCCACCGGCACCTCAGCGGTCACGTCCAGGAACAGCCGGCCACCCTCACACAGCAGGGTGACCGACCGGACCTGCTCGACCGGATACGGCACCTCCCGCGCCAGACGCACCCACAACGCCGACGTGCCCTTCGCGGTCCGGATCCGCACCCGACGCCCGTCCAGGGTGAACGTGCCGTGATACCAGCGCACCGGTACCAACCCCCGCCGCCGACGCGGGAACCGCGCCGACACGTCACCCGCGCTCCGACGCTTCGCCGCCGCGAACCACGCATCCGAAAACCGGCGCAACACCGACCGCGCCCCCGTGGAATCCAGCTCGGCGAACGTGCCCGGCCCCGACGCCGCCAACTCCCGACACAACTCCTGATAACCAGACAGGGGTACGTCCCGGCGGCGGCGCCGCCACCCGTTGACCTCCAACACGCACGCCCATACATCACCGGCCGAGCGCAGCAGCCCGAAACAACGGCGCCGCTGCCCGGGCGTCACCCGCAACGCGACGCCCGCGGTGCGATGCACGACCCCGCGGGGCGGCGGGATCCCGACGACGAGGCACGAACCGAAGCCAACACCACACCTACGACATTTCCCCAACCCCGAACAACCCGGCCAACGTTTGTGGACACGGCACTAGCGCTGAAATCCGGTGCGGGGCCGGCAGTGCACGACACCTTGGCCCGCACCTGATGCCTTCCGCCTCAGAGGTGCTTGCGCTGGTGGGCCGCCAGGGACTCGAACCCTGAACCCCTCTGGCAAAGCCTCGATCATCTGCAATCGGGGGGACTATCTCGCTAACGGTGTTTCCGGCGATCTTCTAGTAGGTCTCAGCGGCCGGGAAGCGGTCGCTGAAGGTGATGGCGAAGGCGTTCAACGCGGGTTTCCAGCGCATCGTCCATCGGGTCCTGCCGGTTCCGGTCGGGTCCAGGGACCGGGTCACGAGATACAGGCACTTTAGCGCCGCCTGCTCGTTCGGGAAGTGGCCGCGGGCCTTGACCGCCCGGCGGTAGCGGGCGTTCAACGACTCGATCGCGTTGGTCGAGCAGATCACCCGCCGGATCTCCACGTCGTAGTCCAGGAACGGGATGAACTCGGCCCAGGCGTTGTCCCACAACCGGATCACCGCCGGATACCGTCCACCCCACTTGTCCGCGAGGTCGTCGAACGCTGCCCGGGCCGCGGTGGCGTTGACCGCGGTGTAGATCGGCTTGATGTCGCGTTTCAGCTCGTCCCAGTACTTGCGGGAGGTCAGCCGGAACGTGTTGCGGATCAGATGGATCACGCAGGTTTGCACGACGGTCTGGGGCCACACGTTGGTGACCACCTCCGGCAGCCCTTTGAGGCCGTCGCAGACCAGGAAGAACACGTCCTTGACGCCTCGGTTGCGCAGGTCGGTCAGCACGCCCATCCAGAACTTGGCGCCCTCACCACCGGCGCCGGCCCACAGCCCGAGGATGTCCTTGTCCCCGTCGAGGGTGACCCCGATCGCGGCGTAGAACGGCCGGTTGGCGACCTGCCCGTCGCGGACCTTGACCACGATGGCGTCGATGAACACCGCGGCGTAGATCTCGTCCAAGGGCCGGTGCGACCAGTCGGTCATCTCCTCGATGACCTTGTCGGTGATCCGGGAGATCGTCTCCTTCGACACCGACGCCCCGTAGATCTCGGCGAAGTGCGCCGAGATCTCCCCGGTCGTCAGCCCCTTGGCATACAGCGACAACACGACCTCGTCGACCCCGGACAACCGGCGCTGCCGCTTGCGGACGATCTGCGGTTCGAACGTGCCGGCCCGATCACGTGGCACGTCGATCTCGACATGACCAGTCGCCTCGGTCAGCACCGTCTTGGACCGGGTGCCGTTGCGGATGTTGCCCGACCCGGCGCCGGCCGGATCGTACTTCTCATAGCCCAGGTGCTCGGTCATCTCCTCGTTCAGCGCAGTCTCGAGCACCGTCTTGGTCAACTGCTTGAGCAGCCCGTCCGGGCCGGTCAGCGACAAGCCCTGTTCCTTGGCCAGCCGGACCAGCTCGGCAGCGGCCTGCTCCTCCGCCGACGGCTCAGGCTTCCTCTTCCGTGGGGTCACATCGTTCAGTGTCGCGGTCATCACGGCACCTTCCTCGCCAGGCACCACGCCCGGCGGGTCAGGCCGGAAACACCGTTAAATCCACAGTCCCCAATCGGGCGGATCGGCCTGCCGGGCTGGGCGAGGTCTTGCGTTGTCGGTGCAAGGCCCGGCCCAGTAGCGGCCGACCGCACGCACCGACCTGTCGCCCCACCTTGCAGAATCCGGCGTACAGGTCGACTCGTCCGTCGCCCACCACGCGGTTGAGTCCCGCCGGGTGGTGTAGAAGCTGACCGCTTTCGGCGTGCCGCCGGCATAGAGGCGGGTCATCGCGTGAGTCTCTGTGTGAACGACCAAGAACACGCAGAGGACCGAGTACGCGATGACCCTGGACCGTCTGCCTTGTTGGAGGTGCTGGATGCACTCAAGCAGCCGGCGTGAACGATCGTGACTGGGCCCCGGTTTGTGGTCCGCCGGCTATGAGGGCGTTGGTTTGCCCCGGTTGTTGATCCACCGCTGTCGGAAGGCTTCCGGGGTGAGCCCATCCAGCGAGCCGTGGGGTCTGTAGGTGTTGTACTTGATGCGCCAGTCCTCGGCCAGGACCTGCACCGCCAGTAGGGTGTCACACGCAGCTCGCCGAGGCGACGTTGGACAAGTTGGGTGTACTGCGGGGCGTCGCATCACCCGTCCCGCGGACCCGGGGGCCGCGCTCGAGCTGATGTGCCGTGACGACCTCCGGGCGTCGCAGGCGTGATGGCTCAGGATCGCACCTGGGGCGTCCAGTGCGTGGTCCTCATCTCGCGGTTCGCTCAGTATCGACATCTCGACGAGCTTGACCGATTGGTTCGCGGTCAACCAGAGCTGCGGGTCACGATGAGTCGGACTGGGACGTGTTGGCAGGCGATCGGCGGTGCAGTCTTTCGTCGACCGCCGAGCGACGAGCAGGCCGCGGCACGGTAGGTGGTGAACCTGTTTGCTGCAACAGCCCGGGCAGAGCTGCTCGTTATAGCAAGGAGACGACAGTGCGGATTTTCGTCGCGGGGGGAACGGGGGTCTTGGGTCGGCCCCTCGTCGAGGCGCTGGTGGACCTGGGCCACGAGGTCACGGCCAGCACCCACCGGAGCGAGAACTTCTCGGTCATCGAGGCACTCGGGGCGCGGCCGGCATTGATGGACGGGCTGGACGATGCTGCGGTGCGTCAGGCGATCCTCGAGGCCGAACCTGAGGTGATCATCAACCAGATCACGGCGCTCTCCGCGCCGTCTCGTAACTACGCGAAGTGGCTGGCAGTGACCAACCGGTTGCGGAGCGAGGGCACGAAGACGCTGATGACGGCGGCTCGTGAAGCCGGCACCCGTCGGGTTGTTGCGCAGAGCGCCAGCTTCATGACCCAGCCGGTCGGATCGGGCCCCACGGACGAGTCGTCACCCCTGTACCTGGAAGCCCCGGAGCCGATCCGAAGCCACATACAGGCGAACATCGCGGCCGAGACACTGGTGTTGGGCACGCCGGGGATCGAAGGCGTCGTCCTTCGATATGGCTTTCTCTACGGTGAAGGCACCGCGATCGGGCCGGGTGGAGAATGGGCAACGGGGGTCAAGTCGGGCGACGTGCCGATTGTCGGCGAGGGCGCCGGCCGGTATCCGTTTGTTCACGTCCGCGACGCGGTGTCGGCCACCGTGCAAGCGGTCGACAGGGCAAGCCCCGGCATCTACAACGTCGTGGGCGACGAGCCCGCCCCCCAGGCTGAGTGGCTGCCGTACCTGGCCGAAATCCTGGACGCCCCTCCGCCGCGGCGCGTATCTGAGGAGGAGGCCGAGGAACAGATCGGCGTTCAAGCCGTGTACTACGGCACCCAGCTCCGCGCGGCCAGCAACGCCAAGGCCAAGTCTGAGTTGGGGCTGAACCTGGAGTACCCGTCATGGCGGGAGGGATTCCGAGAGCTGTTCACTTGATCGCCTCGAGGGGTGGGCCGGCCACCGGCTATGAGAGCGTTGGTTGCCGGTTGGTGATCCACCGCTGTCGGAAGGCTTCCGGGAGCCCATGCAGCGAGCCGTGGGGCCTGTAGGTGTTAGCGGCCGTTGAACGACTCGCAGACCCCGTTCTGCCACGGCGATGCCGGGTCGATGTAGGCCGCGTCGACGCCGCTGTATCGGCACCAGTCGACCAGCGCGTGCGCGGTCAGTTCGGGGCCGTTGTCCATGCGGATGTGCTCCGGGCGTCGGCCCGGGCCGGTGATTAGTTCGTCGAGTACGGCGACGGTGGCATCCGCGGTGAACGAGCGGGCCGCCCGAGGGGCCAGAGCCTCGCGGGTGTACTCGTCAATGACGTTGAGGAACCGGGCCTGCCGACCCTCCGCGGTGACGCCGACCTGGAAATCGAGCGCCCACAACTGATCCGGCCGCGTCGCGTGCAGGCGTTGATGCCGCGCCGAGCCGATCCGGCGCTTCTTGCGCACCCGCGGCGGGCGTTCGAGGCCCTCGGCGAGCCACAGCCGGCGGGTGCGCTTCCTATTGGTCACCAGCCCCTCCCTCACGGCGATCGCGTGGGCCTTGCGCCAACCCCACTGCGGATGCGCGACCGAGATGTGGCGCAGCCGGGCCCGCAGCCGCTGCTCGTCATCGCGTGGCGGCCGCGCGGGGCGCCGGTGCGCCGCGGAAGAGATCACACTCAAGGTCTACGCTCACGCCAACCTCGACGCGATGCGTCAGTGTCCGGCAGCCAGGCGGCCGGCAGCCGGCTGTGCAGCACCGGCTGCGACGGACCGTAACGGTGGAACCTCGCGGCCGTGGAGCTTGCGGATCCCCGCCACAGCGGCTTGCCACCGGAGTGCGCCTCCGCACTACCCGGCTCGGCGCTGCTGCCGCAGCCGACCTGCGGCCGTCCCGGGCGAGGGTATTACGGGTGATACTCGCCCCGGGTGCGTGGGAACCATTGCGGGTGTTGGTCCCGGACGTACGTGGTGAGGGCCTCCCGCATTTCGCAGGCGAGGTTCCAGGCGCTGGGTGAGTCTGCGGCCCAGGCGCGTAGCTTGACGGCGACTGTTTGCGGTGTTATGTCGACCATCTGTAGTTGCCATTTGTTGTCGCGTTCCCACAGCGGGTTCGCCTCCAAGAGGCGTAGCGCCTCGCTGCGCAACTCGTTCAGTTCGGCCGTGAAGTCCAAGTGCAGGGTGACTTCGCTGATCACCCGCGCGTCGTGTCGGGTCAAGTTTTGGAAAGCGCGTTCGGTGAAGAAGGTGGTGGGCACGGTTAGCCGCCGTTCGTCCCACATCCGCACGACGACGTGGGTGAGGTTCACCTCCTCGACGCGGCCCCACTCGTCGTTCACCACGACGACGTCGTCTTCCTGCATGGCGTGGGCGACAACCACCTGGAGTCCGGCGAGGACGTTGCCGAGCGTGTTCCGGGCGGCGAGGCCGACGACGACGCCGAGGACTGCCGCGGATGTCAGCAGGGATATGCCGAATGCCCGCAGGGTGTCGAAGGTTGTCAGGACCCAGCCGATCGCCAGCACTGCGACGATGGCCCCGGCCAGTTTGCGAAGCAGCCGGATCTCGTTGCGGGTCCGCCGGATGGACGGATCCTTGCTGTGCGGGGGGAGTTGTAGCAGGGCGCCTGCCTCGGTGACGCGCAGCGCCTTGGCCACCAGCCAAGCAAATGCAAGGACCAATACCAGGCGCAGCGCGTTACGGCCGTGGGGCAACCAATCATTGGGCAGGCCGGTGTATTGCAGTGTGAAGTACAGCGCAGCGAGTACCAGGATGAGAATCGTCAGGCGGCGGCAGGCGCGATAGGTCGGCATCAACAACGACCGGTAGGGCTCCCTCGCCGCCTTCTTGATGGCTACGCCGATGAGCCAACCCACGAGCCAACCAGCGGCGACGGCAGCCGCGACGACCAGCGCCGTGCGCACCAACGCGACCGGGGCCAGCAGAGGAGCCGGCACCGCAACGTACGACGCGTGCCGTGGGTCACCGTCTTCGGCCCCGCCGCCCCGCAGCGCCTGACACCACCGAGGTTTATCGAGAGGTAGCCGTGTCCGGTGCCGTCGCGTCATCAACTCCTCGGAGCGCCGACATCGACCGGACAGTCGCCTGCCAGCTAGCGCACCTGGCGCCCGATGGTTTCCTACCCACCCAGCGTCCCGGCCCTCGGCCATGAGGAAGCGTCTCGTACCGTACGGCTCAGCGCCGCCGAGGGTGGGCGTCAGCAAGGGGAGCTTCTTGTGGCCTGGGATACCCACAGAAGGGAATACCCATGGCGACAACGGATAACCGAGGTGGGTGCAAGGGTGCCCGGGACTACTCGCTGTGGTTGCTGTGCTCCACTGCTGTACAAGATCGGAAAAGGCCGTCTCCCGCCACGGGAAACGGCCTTTGACCTGGGGTGGAACTGGGGGGATTGAACCCCTGGCCCTCTCGATGCGAACGGGGGCCGGCGGCTGCTGTCACCGGCCCCCGTTCGCGTCGGTCAGTCGGCGAGCGCGCCCGCCGCCCGGCCCTCGTGCAGGGTCAGGTTCCGGCCGGTGGACGGGTCGAACAGGTGGATCTTGTCGAGGTTGAACCAGACCCGCCGGTTCTCCCCCTCCCGCACCGCCGACTCGGCGGAGAGGCGGGTGACCAGGCTGGACCCGGCGCCGGCGAAGTCCGCCGCCCCCGCGTCGGCGGCCAACTCCTCCAGCTCGGCGGCGGTGGCCCGCTCCCCCTCGACGGTGAAGTAGACGTACTTGTCCGAGCCCATCGACTCGACGATGTCCACCGGCGCCTCGAACTCCATGCCCCGGCGGCGGGTCTCCTCGTCGATCAGCTCGGCGTCCTCGAAGTGCTCGGGGCGGATACCGAGGATCAACTCGCGCGGGGCGTCGGCGCCGTCGAGCTCCCGGCGCACCCGCTCGCCAATCGACACGTCGCCCAGCGCGGTCCGCAGCCGACCGTCCTCCACGGCGGCGTGCAGGAAGTTCATCGATGGCGAGCCGATGAAGCCGGCGACGAAGAGGTTGCGCGGGTGGTCGTAGAGCTCCTGCGGCGGGCCGACCTGCTGCACCGCCCCGCCCCGCATGATGACCACCCGGTCGCCGAGGGTCATCGCCTCGGTCTGGTCGTGGGTGACGTAGACGGTGGTGGTGCCGAGCTGCTTCTGCAGCCGGGACACCACCGTGCGCATCTGCACCCGCAGCTTGGCGTCGAGGTTGGACAGCGGCTCGTCCATCAGGAAGGCCTTGGGCTGCCGGACGATCGCCCGGCCCATCGCCACCCGCTGGCGCTGGCCGCCGGAGAGGTTGGCCGGCTTGCGGTCCAGCAGCGGGGTCAGCTCCAGGACCTTGGCCGCCTCGTCGACCTTGGCGTCGATGGTGGCCTTGTCCAGCTTCGCCAGGCGCAGCGGGAAGGCCATGTTCTCCCGGACGGTCATGTTCGGGTAGAGCGCGTACGACTGGAACACCATGGCGATGTCCCGGTCGCGGGGCGCCTTGTCGTTGACCCGCTCCCCCGCGATCCGCAGCTCGCCGGAGCTGATGTCCTCCAGCCCGGCGATCATGTTGAGGGTGGTGGACTTTCCGCAGCCCGACGGGCCGACCAGGATCACGAACTCGCCGTCGGCGATCTCCAGGTCGACGTCCTGCACCGCGACGGTCCCGTCCGGGAACCGCTTGCTCACCTTGTCCAGCACGATGTCAGACATGACTACCACCTATCCCTTGACTGCGCCGGAGGTCAGGCCGGAGACGATGCGGCGCTGGAAGAAGAGCACGAACAGGATGATCGGAATGGTGATCACCACGGCGGCCGCGCAGATCGCCCCGGTCGGGTCCTCGAACTGCGACTCGCCGGTGAAGAACGACAGCGCCACCGGCACCGTGCGGGCCCGCTCGGTCGAGGTGAGCGTGATGGCGAAGAGGAAGTCGTTCCAGCAGAAGATGAAGACCAGGATCGCCGTGGTGAACAACCCCGGCGCGGCCAGCGGGGCGATGACCCGCCGGAATGCCTGACCCTGGGTGGCGCCGTCCATCTTCGCCGCCTTCTCCAGGTCCCACGGGATCTGCTTGAAGAACGCCGACAGCGTGTAGATCGCCAGCGGCAGGGCGAAGGTGATGTACGGCAGGATCAGCCCCGGCCAGGTGTCGAAGAGGCCGAGCTGACGCTCGATCTCGAACAGCGGCGACACCAGCGACACCTGGGGGAACATCGCGATCAGCAGGGAGACCCCGACCAGCAGCTTCTTGCCGGGGAAGTCCAGTCGGGAGATCGCGTACGCGGCCATCGCGCCGAGCACCACGGCGATCAGGGTGGCGATCAGCGCGATGCCGATCGAGTTGGCCAGGGCCCGGACGAACTGGTCGGTGTCGAAGATCGTCCGGTAGTTGTCCAGCGTCCACTCCCGGGGCCAGAACTTCCCGTCGGTGATGGTGGCCGGGGTCTTGAACGACAGCGAGGCGATCCAGAGCACCGGGATCAGCGCGAAGACGACGACGATCACGTCCAGCAGACCCCAGCGCAGCTTCGCCCGCGTGGTGGTTTCGACAGCCATCTCAGCGCCTCTCCCCGTCGTCGCTGCCGGGGGCAGCGGTACCGAACAGCTTCACGAAGACGAAGGCGATGATCGCCACCGTGATGAAGATCAGCACCGACATCGTGGAGCCGATGCCGAGATTCAGACCCCGGATCAGGTTGTTGTAGGCGAGCATCGACACCGACGAGGTCTCGTTGCCGCCCGCGGTGAGCACGAAGATGTTGTCGAAGACCCGGAACGCGTCCAGCGTGCGGAACAGCAGGGCGACCAGGATCGCCGGCTTCATCACCGGCAGCATCACCTTGGTGAACCGCTGCCAGGAGGTCGCGCCGTCGGTGGAGGCCGCCTTGAGCAGGTCCTCCGGGACCAGGGCCAGGCCGGCCATCAGCAGCAGCGCCATGAACGGCGTGGTCTTCCAGATCTCCGCCAGCATGATGATCGCCAACGAGCTGGCCCGCTCGGTCAGCGGCGCGCTGCCGTCGAAGACGTTCGCCAGGTAGCCGGTGCCGGGGGTCCAGGCGTACCGCCAGGAGAAGGCGGCGACGACCGTGACGATGCCGTACGGGATCAGCGCCGCGGTGCGGACGATGCCCCGGCCGACCAGCGTGCGGTGCATGATCAGCGCGAGCCCCATGCCGAGCACCAGCTCGACCGCGACCGTGACCACGGTGATCAGCGCGGTGATCCCGAACGCGGTCCACCAGAACTGGTTGGTCAGCACGGTGGCGTAGTTCTCCAGCCCGATGAACTCGCGCTGGTCGGGGAAGCGCAGGTCGAAGCGCTGCAGCGACAGCCAGACCGAGTAGAGGATCGGGTAGGCGGTGACCAGCACCATGACCAGCGCGGCCGGCGCGCAGAGCACCCAGCCGAGCCGGCGCTCGGCCCGCTTGTTCTCGCTCAGCGGTGCCTTGGCCCGTCGGTTGGCCCGCTGGGCGGGCACTGCCGAGTGCCGGCCGGTGGACCGTTCGGCCTCGGTGGTGACCTCCGCACCGGCGGGGGTGGCGTTGCTGCTCATGCCGTCACCTCCGGTCGGTGGTCGCGGTGGATTCGCCGGTTCACGGCAGGACCCCCTTCGATTCGAGGGCGTCGGCGATGGCGTCCCGCAGCTCGTTCGCGGTCTGCTGGGGCCGGATGCCCGACGGCGGCGACAGGATCGCCGACATGACCGTGGAGATGCTCTGGTAGGCGGGGGTCAGCGGACGGACCGCCGGCTCCTTCAGCTCCTCCAGGATGGTCTCCTTCATCGGGTACGCCTTCTCCATCTCCGGGTCGTCGTAGACCTGCTCGATGGTGGGCGGCACGCCGTCGTTGACCGCCGAGAACTTCTGGTTCTTCGCGTTGCGGATGCACCGGGCCGCCTCGAACGACTCCGTCGGGTGCTTGGAGTAGGTGCTGACGGCCATGTTGACGCCGCCGATGGTGACCTTGCTCGGGGTGTTCGCGTCGATGCCGGGAACCCGGGCCCACTTGACCTTCTTCGCCAGGTCCGGGTTCGCCTCCTGCATCGCCGGATAGACGAAGGGCCAGTTGACCTGGAAGGCGCCCGTGCCGGACTGGAACTCCAGCCGGACCGGGTCCTCCTTGGCGTTGGTGAACGACGGCGACGTCACGCCCGACGTGGCGAACTTCTTCAGCTGGTCGAGCGCCTTGACGGTGCCGGCGTCCATCACGGCCTGCTTGCCGTCGTCGCTGAGGATCTTCCCGCCGGCGCTCTCGGCGAGGGTGTTGTAGAGGACGACCAGCCCCTCGTACTGGGCGCCCATGGTGAGCACCTGGTACGGCTTGCCCTGCTGCTTGAGCTGCTGGGCGGCGGAGATCATCTCGTCCCAGGTCTTCGGTGGCTGCTGCACCAGGTCGGTGCGGTACCACAGGAGCTGGACGTTGGTATTCTTCGGCGCGGCGTAGAGCTTGCCCTCGTACCGGGCGGTGTCCAGCGGGCCGGTGAGGGTGCCCTGCTCCGCCTCCGCCTTGTCCTGACCGGTCCACTCCCGGATCCAGTGCGCGCTGGCGAACTCCTGCGTCCAGGTCACGTCGAGGCCGAGCACGTCCATCCCGCTGTCCTGCGCGGCCAGCCGGCGCACCATCTGCACCCGCTGCTCGTCAGCCTCCCGGGGCAGCACCCGGTAGACGATCTCGTAGCGCCCCTGCGCCTGCGCGTTGCAGTCGTCGACGACCTTTTGCAGGTTCTGTTCCGGCGGGTAGTACAGGTTGATCGTCGGCGTACCGCCGGCGCCGCCGGACCCGCAGGCCGCCAGCGGCGCCACCAACATCAGCGCGGCGGCTGCGGCCGCCGCGCGGAATCGTGGCCGCCGCCGGTCCGCGGCCTCGTCGGGGTCTGTCGTCATCGCCCTCCCCCTTTCTTCGGCGAGAGCCGGGGTAAGGCACCCGTGCCCCGGCGCACGGCGACACGGCCGGGCGCTGGTTGCGGCAAATCCACTCGGCCCCGGGCGTTTCGTGCGCCAACAGTGCCCGACCTGCGACGCTGCGAAACCTGAGCGTCACGGAACGGGAAAGACATGACCTCGGGTGGGCGGGATCACCACCCTGCGCGCCGGCCGGACGGCCCTTACGCTCGGCGGATGGACGCCACCCTCTTCTTCGATCCCGCCTGCCCGTGGACCTGGCGCACCTCCCGCTGGCTGGTCGCCGTCGCCGAGGCCCGGGGGCTGCGCGTCGAGTGGCGGGCGTTCAGCCTGGCCATCCTCAACGAGGGCCGGATCGCCCCCGAGTACGCCGACGCGATGGCCGCCTCAGGCCGGGCCCTCCGGCTGGTGGAGGCGCTGCGCGCCGAGGGCCGCCACGACGACGCCGGCCGCTTCTACGCGGAACTGGGCGCCCGCACCCACGACGGCGACAACCCGCTCGGCGACAAGATCGTGACCGCGGCCGTCGAGGCGGCCGGCCTCACCGCGGCCGCGCCGGCCCTCGACGACGAGCGCTGGGACCGGGCGGTACGCGAGTCGCACGCCCTGTCGTACGCCTCGGCGGGCCCGGACGTCGGCTCGCCGGTGCTGATGGTTCCGGGCGCGGAGCGGGGCATCCACGGCCCGATCCTCACCGAGGTGCCCGGCACCGACGACGCCCTGACCGTCTGGGATTCGCTGCTGCCACTGATGCGGCTGCCGTCCTTCCACGAGATCAAGCGCGCCCGCCACTGACCCCTCCCCTGGCGGCGCGGCGGGCCGGTGTCGGTCGGGGGCGGCATGATGGCCGGATGATCGCGCGCTTCAAGGATCTCTGCATGGACGCCGCCGACGCCCCGGCGCTGGCCGGGTTCTGGGCCCGGATCCTCGACGGCGAGGTGGTCGACACCGGTGACGGTGACGCCCGGATGGACCTCCGCCCCGGCGGGGCCGGACCGGAGTCGATCTGGGTCAACCGGGTGCCCGAGCCGCGTACCGGCAAGACCCGGGTGCGCCTGGACCTGCGCCTCGCCGACGCGGACCCGGCGGCGCTGCTGGCCGCCGGCGCCCGGCTGGTCCGGGAGCCGGACGCGGAGGTCGACTGGTGGGTGCTGGCCGACCCGGAGGGCAACGAGTTCTGCGCCTTCCCTGCCCGTCCCACCCAGTGAACGGCGAGACTACCCAGCGTGCGCCCGGTGCACTAGCGTTTCGGTAGCTCCGCAGCCAGCGCGTCGCCGTCGAAGTCGATACGCCTCCGGCCGACCCCCGACCCGTCCGATCGGTTGGTAATCGCGGGAACCCCCCTCTGCCGCGTCACCGGTTGGGCAGGATCGTCCCCAACGAGGAGGTTGTCGTGCAGGACACCCGCGCTCTCGCCCTGACGTTCGAGGTGAGCGGCCTGCCCCCGGTCAAGACCGAGGCCCTGTCCATCTTCGCCGCCGGGCACCGGCAGGCGACCCGGGTCCGCGCCCTGCTCCAGGCGGCCTGCGAAGCCGCCCAGCGCACCGGCTGGACCCCGCTCGCCGGGCCGATCGAGGTGGACCTGACCCTGCGCTGCCCGCCCGGGCACCGCACCTCCGACGCCAGCACCCTGCTGGGCGGGGTCTGCGCGGTGCTGCAGGACAAGAAGCGGGTGGCCAACATCGGGCTGGCCCACCTCGGCGTCCTGGTCGACGTCGCCCTCTACGACGACGACCGGCAGATCCGCCGGCTGTCCTACGTCGAGGAGCCGGCGGAGGACTTCTCGTACCAGGTCCGGGTGGCCGCCGTACCCACCGTGGTTTGACCGACGGCCGCGGTGGGGTACCGCGGACGCCGATGAAGGGAGCGCCGATGTCGGAGCCACATGTCACGCTCGACCCGAGCGGGCTCGATGCAGTGCAGCAGAAGCTGCGCGGCCCGCTGGAGGATCAGCTGACCTCGGCCCTGCACGCGGCCATCGACCGGGTCCGGTCCAGCTACGCCGGCGAGCCGGTCGAGGAGGTCTGCCGCCGGCTGCTCGACGAGACCCGCGCCGGCCTGCACCCGGACATCGCCGCCGGCTTCAACCCCGACATGGACGAGTTCTGTCGGGTCGCCGTGGCGATCGTCCGGGGCGAGACCTCCTGAGGCACGCCTGACCGACCGCGCCGGCCCCCGGGTCGGCGCCGGTCGGTTCCGTGCGGCTCACCTCCCGCGCACCTCAGCTGCGGCGCACGTCGACCGAGACGACGTGCGTGCCGTCCGGGCGGGTGGACTCCCCCAGCCGCACCGGCAGCGGGCCGCTCGTGGTCCGCAGGCCCAGCCCGAAGCTGAGGTACCCCTCGAAGTCACCGGCGGGGGCCCAGCCGCGCAGCGTGGGGTAGCCGATGGTCCGCGCGGGCGCGCTCACCGTGCTCCGGCCGCTGCTGTCGTGCCCCTGGGCGGGGTGGAAGCGGACGGAGAGGAACGCGTCTCCCGGGAGGTCGACCGGGGTGCCGCTGCCGTCGGACTCCACCCGGTCGACGTAGCCGACCTGGTAGCCGGGGGTGGGGCCGCGGAAGGCGAAGGTGATCCGGCTGAAGCCCTCGGCCGGGTGGTCGCCGACCCCCACCTCGACCAGGACGGGCAGCGGCTCCCCCGGCGCCGGGGTGACCGGCACCCGGACGGTGTGCGTCACCTGGGCGGGCGCGGTGGGCACCGCCCAGCCGTACGTCACCCGCCAGTCGCCGACGGACTGGCTCGGCGCCGCGCTGGTCGGCGGCGGGGTGGTGTCGGACGGCGGGGTGGTGCCCGGCGCGGTGGCGGCGGTGGACGCGCCGGGCGCGGGCGCCGTCGAGGGTGCGGACGTCGCGCCGTCGCGGTCGGTCGCGCAGGCCGCCACGAGCAGCACGACCAGGCTGGCGAGCAGTGGTACGCGCTGAGGTGTCATGGCTCAGTCTCCCGCCGGGCTGGGCACCCTGGACAGAGCCGTTCGTGCCGTGTCGGCGGGATCGTCGACGTCAGGCGGCCATCGGGTCGACCCGCGAGCCGGTCAACGGGTGCCCCGGGGCGGCCGGCACGGCCGCCAGCTCCGCCGCGTACTCGCGGACCAGCGCCGGCAGGCGACAGCCGCCGGGCCCCTCCCACTGCACCAGGTGCGCGTCGGCCAGGTCCTCCAGCGCCCGTCGTACCCGGTGCGCGGAGACGCCGAGCTGGGCGGCGGCCCGATCCACCCGCGCCGGGGCGTCGGGGGACACGCCGAGCAGTGCGAGGAGCCGGCCGGCGACCGGTGGGGATGGGTCAGGACCGGGTCCGCAACTCCCCGGTCCTGACCCCCAGCCGTCCGGCGTGGTAGCGGAATTCGCCGTTGCGAGCGCGGCAGGCGTGGCACGCCGCCAACGCCGGGCTCAACACGGCGAGCCGGCCCGCATGCACTCAGCTCCACGGTGCCCAACTACCGGACTTCGGCGCGCCCCCGACTCACCCCGAAGAGCCGTGAACGCGGGCCCAGGTTAGGCATCCCGCCGCAGGTCGAACAAGCTTTTGCGGACCCGGGAGAATGTGATTGATACCAACGTGGAAATACGGCATGTCGGCGTAACAGGGTCAGCCGGAGTGGCGCTGTTTCTCCTCGGAGCGGCCGGTCCGCCCGCCCACCCGTCGCGCCTCGGACCGGCCGGCCGCCACGGCGCCGGCGATCAGCGCGAGCGCACCCAGATGCAGCAGCCGCACCCCGCCCGGGGCCGGCACCGTCGCGTACGGCAGCGCCGGCAGCACCGCCGCGCCGGCGGCCGTGACGATCAGCGCCATCCCCCAGAAGACCGTGGGCCGCGGCGGTGGCGTCGGCGGTCGCACGCCGTCAAAGATCTCATGCCGGCGGGCGGCGCGCAGCGCCAGGCCGACCACGACGACGGCGCCGCCCACCGTGCTGAGCAGGTCGCCGAAGAACCACCAGTCCATGCCGGTGAGCGCGTGCCAGTCGACGCCCAGGGCGCGCAGCCAGCGGTCGGTGTGGGTGACCCGGTCCCAGGCGACGTGGCTGGCCGCGCCGATCAGCGCCGAGCAGACGGTGACCTGCCATGGATGCCGGACGCCGCCGAGGGCGGCATGGTCCCGCCAGGCGAAGGCACGGTCGCCGGGCAGGTGCACCGCGATCCCGGCGATCGTCCGGCGGACGATCCAGGCGTAGCCGAGCGCGACCGGCAGGCACCACCAGAGCAGCCCGCCCAGCGTGTGGGTCCGCAGCCCGAGGTCGTACCGGGTGCCGCTGAACAGGTAGCCGACGTCCGGCGACACCGCCCCGGTGGCCAGCGCCACCCCGTCGAACCAGTGCGGGCGCCACAGCTTCAGCGGCAGCACCGGAGCCAGGTGCGAGGGGAACGTCAGCGGCACGGCTGGGACATTACCGGCGGATCAGAAGTGCCGGAGCAGGTCGGGGAAAGCGGCCAGCCGGACCACCCCGGCGTCGGTCGGGTCCAGCTCGTCGTGCTCCAGCACCCAGGTGTTCTCGTTCGGGATGAAGACCGCGTTCAGGCCGGCGGCCCGGGCCGGCAGGATGTCCGACCGCGGGGAGTTCCCGATCATCCAGGCACCGGCCGGGTCGAACGCGTGCTCGGCGGCGAGCCACCGGTACGTCTCGACGTCCTTCTCCCGGACGATGTGCGCGGCGCGGAAGTGGCGCAGCAGGCCCGAGGCGTCCAGCTTGCGCTGCTGCTCTTCCTGCTCCCCCTTGGTGAGCAGCAGCAACTCGTGGCGGGTGGCGAGGTCGTCCAGCGTCTCCGCGACCCCGGGCATCAGCTCGACGGTGTGCCCGACCAGCGCCGCGGCCAGCTCGTCCAGCTCCCGGCGCTCCCGCTCAGTGGCCGGCCGCGCGCGCAGCCGCTCCAGGCACTCCCCCAGGCTGCGCAGGAAGACCTTGCTGCCGTAGCCGTGCGCCACGGCGTTGGCCCGCTCGATGTCGTCGAGGATGGCCCGGATCTCGGTACGGTCCAGCGTGGGATGGTCCAGCCAGGCGAGGAAGTCGTCGATCACCCGCTCGAAGAGGACGTTGTTCTCCCAGAGCGTGTCGTCGGCGTCGAAGATGAGCACCGTCGCCTCCCGGCACTGCGGCATCGCGTTCCCCTTCCGTGTCCGGACCGGGGACACGCTACTGCGCCCGGCGGACCGGGACATCCGGTTATGTCCTCCGGTGGCGGCCGGACGG
This sequence comes from Micromonospora kangleipakensis, assembly GCF_004217615.1. Classification (NCBI taxonomy): domain Bacteria; kingdom Bacillati; phylum Actinomycetota; class Actinomycetes; order Micromonosporales; family Micromonosporaceae; genus Micromonospora; species Micromonospora kangleipakensis. The sequence goes on from NZ_SHLD01000001.1 coordinate 5,868,130, forward strand.
CCGGTGCGGACTGACCGAACGCCGACGTACCGGCGGCGGCCACCCGACTGCGCGTACCGGAGTCGCCGGGTGATGCTTCGGCGATGACGACCTCTCGCGATCATCCACGTACGACCCGGGCCCGACCGAGCGGACGGAAGCGGCGTCGCCGGAGCGCGGCCGCCGGACTGCTGGCCGCCCTCGTCGCGGCGGGCAGCGCCCTTCCCGCGACCCCGGCCCTCGCGGTCAACGCCGCACACGCCACCGTGGTCAGCGCCGACCCGGCGAACTGGACGCCGCACGCGCTCGACGGCACGGTTTACCGGATCATCCAGATCGGCAACCGGGTCTACATGGCCGGTTCCTTCACCAAGGTCCGCAACGCGGGCAGCACCACGGACCTGGCGATGCCCCGGCTGGTGGCCTTCGACGCCACCACCGGCCGGATCGACACCACCTTCCGGCCGGTGGTCAACAGCACCGTCAAGGCCCTCGCCGCCGCGGCGGACGGCCGGTCGCTCTACATCGGCGGGTCGTTCACCTCGGTCAACGGCGTGGCCGCCCCGCGGGTCGCCCGGGTCGACGCGGCCACCGGGGCCCGGGTCGCCGGCTTCGCCCCGGCCGCGCTCAACGGGCAGGTCAACGACATGCGGCTGGTCGGCGCCCGGCTCATCCTCGGCGGGGCGTTCCAGACGGTGGGCGGGGTGACCCGGCGCGGTCTGGCGGCGCTGAACGCGGGTTCCGGGGCCGCCGACTCATCGGTGAACCTGCGGCTCGACGGCCCGCGCACCACCACGACCGGCGTCACCGCCCCGGTCAAGGTGGAGGCGCTCGACGTCTCCGCCGACGGCAGCCGGCTGATCTTCGTGGGGAACTTCAGCACGGTCGCCGGCCAGGCCCGGCACCAGCTCGCGGTGGCAGGGCTGAGCTCCACGGGGGCGACCCTCTCCGGCTGGTCGACCACCCGGTACCAACCCACGTGCTCGGGCGGAACGCCCACCTACATGCGGGGGGTGGACATTTCGCCCGACGGGACCTGGTTCGCCGTGGTGACGACCGGCTACACGTACACCGGCCTGCTCTGCGACGCGGCAGCCCGGTGGGAGTTCGGGACCGAGACCTCCGGCAAGCAGCCGACCTGGGTGAACTACACCGGCGGCGACACCCTGCTCTCGGTGGCCATCACCGGCCCGGCGGTCTACGTCGGCGGGCACCAGCGCTGGCTGGACAACCCGTACGGCCGCAACTCGGCGGGGGCGGGCGCGGTGTCCCGGCCCGGGATCGGGGCGATCCACCCCACCACGGGCAAGGCGCTCGCGTGGAACCCGACCAAGGAACGCGGGGTCGGCACCGCCGAGCTGTACGCCACCGAGCGGGGACTCTGGATCGGTAGCGACACCAGCACCGTCGCCGGTGAGTACCACGGCAAGATCGCCTTCTTCCCGTTGCCCTGACCCGTGCCGGCACGGGCGCGGCGGTCGATCCTTCCGGCCGCCGCGCCCCGGGGCCGGTCCGGCGGATCAGCGACGCAGGGTCAGGATCAGGTCGGCTACCAGCGCGGTCCAGCCGGTCTGGTGCCAGGCGCCGAGCCCGGCGCCGTTGTCGCCGTGGAAGTACTCGGGGAAGCAGATCAGGTCCCGCCAGTCGGGGTGGGTCTGGAAGAGCTGGGCGGCGCCGTAGATGGGCCGCCGGCCCCAGTCGTCCCGGGTGAAGAGGGAGATCAGCCGGGCGGACAGGTCGTCGGCGATCTCGTCCAGGGTGCGCTTCACCCCGGACCGGGTCGGGTACTCGACCTGCAGGTCGTCGCCGAAGAAGGCGGCGTAGTCGCGCAACGCGCTGATCAGCAGGAAGTTCGTCGGCATCCAGATCGGGCCGCGCCAGTTGGAGTTGCCGCCGAACAGCCCGCTGGTGGACTCGGCCGGCTCGTAGCCGACGCAGAACTCCTGCCCGCCCAGCGTGACCGAGAACGGCTTGTCCAGGTGGGCGCGGGAGAGCGTACGCAGACCGTATTCGGAGAGGAACTCGTCGGTGTCCAGCATCCGGGCGAGCAGCCGGACCACCTGGTCCGGGCCGACCATGGAGAGCAGCCGCTGCTGGCGGCCGTCCGGGCCGAGCCGACGGGCGCCGATCACGTCGGCGTACTCGGGGCGGTTGGTGAGGAACCAGCGCAGCCGGGCGCCCAGCTCGGGCAGCCGGTGCAGGGTCCGCGCGGTGAGCCGGGTGGTCGCGGCGAGCGGCAGCAGCCCGACCACCGAGCGGACCTTCAGCGGCACCTGGCTGCCGTCGGCCAGCCGCAGCACGTCGTAGAAGAAGGCGTCCTCGTCGTCCCAGAGCCCCTGGTCGTACGCGGCCGCGGCGATGTAGGCGAAGTGCTCGAAGAACTTCGTCGCGGTGTCCACGTACGCCCGGTCGTGCTCGGCGAGCACGATCGCCATGTCGAGCAGGTTGAGCGCGTACATGGCCATCCAGCCGGTGCCGTCGGACTGTTCGAGCACCCCGGCCACCGGCAGCGCGGCCGAGCGGTCGAACGGGCCGACGTTGTCCAGCCCGAGGAAGCCGCCCTCGAAGACGTTGTTGCCGCCGGTGTCCTTGCGGTTGACCCACCAGGTGAAGTTGAGCAGCAGCTTGTGCATCACCCGGGCGAGGAACTCGTGGTCCCGGGAACCGTCGATCTCGAAGACCTTCAGCGCCGCCCAGGCGTGCACCGGCGGGTTCACGTCGCCGAACGCCCACTCGTACGCCGGGATCTGCCCGTTGGGGTGCAGGTACCACTCCCGGAGCAGGAGCAGCAGCTGCTCCTTGGCGAAGCCGGGGTCGACCCGGGCCATGGTGACGCAGTGGAAGGCCAGGTCCCAGGCCGCGTACCAGGGGTATTCCCAGGGGTCCGGCATGGAGATCACGTCGAAGCTGGTCATGTGCCACCAGTGGCTGTTGCGGCCGTGCCGGCGGCCCGGCGGGGGCGGCGGTGAACCCGGATCGCCCTCCAGCCAGCGCTTGACGTCGAAGTGGTAGAACTGCTTGCCCCACAGCAGCCCGGCGATGGCCTGCCGGGCCACCAGGGCCTCGTCGGCGCTGGCCCCTTCCGGGATGACGCCGGTGAAGAACCGGTTCGCCTCGGCGCGCCGGGCCCAGAGCACGCTGTCGAAGTCGTCGCCGAGATCGGCCGGCGGCGGCGGGGTGCTCGCCGGCGGCGGGGCCGTCCGGGTCAGCCGCAGCCGGATCTGCCGCTGCCCGCCGGCCGGCACGTCGAGGACGTAGTGCAGCGACCCCTTCGTCCCCTCCCGGTCCGGGTTGACCGTGGCCGCGCCGGCCACGACGTGGTCGCTGATCCCGTCCTTCGGGTACGCCGACCGGCCCGGCAGCCCCCAGAGCCGCTCGGCGTTGGTGTCGTTGTCGCAGAGCAGCGGGGTCGGCGCGCCGTCGCCCTCCAGCACGATCTGGCCGAGCACCCAGTGCTCGCCGACCAGCCGGGCATCCTCGCCGACCAGCTTCGGCACCCGGTCGCCGCCGGGCAGCCCCCACGCCCAGGTGTTGCGGAACCAGAGGGTGGGCAGCACGTGCAGCCGCTCGGCCCGGTCACCCCGGTTGGCGACCGTCACCAGGATGCACATGTCGGTCGGGGACGCCTTGGCGTAGTCGACGGTTACCGCCCAGTACCGGTCGTCGTCGAAGATCCCCGTGTCGACCAGCTCGTACTCGGTGTCGTCCCGGCCGCGCAGCGCGTTGACCGCGACCAGCTCGTCGTACGGGAAGGCGGCCTGCGGGTAGTGGTAGCGCCAGCGCATGAAGGAGTGGGTGGGGGTGGAGTCCTCGTACCACCAGTACTCCTTCACGTCCTCGCCGTGGTTGCCGCCGTCGCCGCCGAGGCCGAACATCCGCTCCTTGAGGATCGGGTCCTTCCCGTTCCAGAGGGCGAGCGCGAAGCAGAACGTCTGCCGGTCGTCGCAGACGCCCGCCATGCCGTCCTCGTTCCACCGGTAGGCTCGGGACCGCGCGTGATCGTGGGGGAAGTAGTCCCACGCCGTGCCGTGTTCGCTGTAGTCCTCCCGTACCGTCCCCCACGCCCGCTCGGACAGATAGGGACCCCATGCGCGCCAGTCCTGCTCCCCGGCATCGGCCTGGGCGAGCCGGTGCCGCTCGGGGTCGGGGGCAGCGGAGGTCGGACGGTCAGTGATCACCTGCACATCTTCGACGCCGCCGGGGTACATCACCACAGCGGCCATTGTCGTCGTGGCGTGTAGCACCTCGCCGCCGGTGGAGGAAAGTTGATCGACATTCGTTTCGGGCCGCAGGTCTGCGGGGAGCTGAACACCGGGGCGACCCGGGAATGGCTGGTCCCGGACGGCCGGGGCGGCTACGCCATGGGCACGGTGAGCGGGCTGCGCACCCGCCGATACCACGGGCTGCTGGTGGTCGCCGGGGAAACGCCGGCAACCCGCCGGATGGGCCTGGTCGGCCTGGACCCGGCGGTCACCCTGCCGTCCGGGGCCCGGGTGCGCCTCGGCGCGCACGAGTGGTCCTCCGGTGCCGTCGACCCGCGCGGCTTCGAACTGCTGGAGCAGTTCGCCCTGGTCGACGGGGTGCCGCGCTGGCGCTGGCGGATCGGCGACGTGGTGATCGAGCGGGAGATCGCCATGGCGCACGGCCGGTCCTGCGTGGCGGTGGTGCACCGGCTGGTGTCGGGCGGCCCGGTCCGGCTGGACCTGGCGGCGGCATGCACCTGGCGGGACGCGCACGGCGAGCGGCGGGCCGACGGGCCGACGCCCCGGATGGAGCCGGCCGCCGGCGGGGCGGTGGTCGAGGGGGCGTACCGGCTGGCCGGACCGGACTGGACGCCCGAGGGGCAGTGGTGGCTGGGCGTGCGGCACCGCGAGGAGGCGGCCCGCGGGCTCAACCCGGACGAGGACCTCTGGTACGCGGGCCGCTTCGCCGGGGCGCTGGAGCGCCCGGGCGACACGGTGTCGGTGCTGGCCTGGGCCGACGACCTGGCCGACGAGCCGCCCGCGGCGACCGCGCTGGTCGAGGCGGCCCGGCGGCGCAACCGGGACGTGGTGGCCGCGGCGAAGCCGGCCGACCCAGTGGAGGCGACCCTCGCCCTGGCCGCCGACGCGTTCGTGGTGCGGACCGCCGCCGGCCCGGACGTGGTCGCCGGCTACCCGTGGTTCGGCGCCTGGTCGCGGGACACCATGACCTCCTACGAGGGGCTCCTGCTCCGCACCAACCGTGCCGACGAGGGCCGGGAGCTGCTGCGGGCGTACGCGGCGACGCTGTCGGAGGGGATGCTGTCGAACACCGCCGACACCGGCCGGGTGGAGTACAACACCGTCGACGCGACGCTGTGGTTCCTGCACGCGGTGAGCCGGCACGTCACCGTCACCGGCGACACCGACCTCGGCGACGAACTGCTGCCCGCGCTGCACGCCGTCATCGAGGCGCACCTGGCCGGCACCCGGTACGGCATCGCGGTCGACCCGGCCGACGGGCTGCTCACCCAGGGCGGCCCGCCGGACACCGCGCTCACCTGGATGGACGCCCGGGTCTACGGGGTGCCGGTGACGCCGCGTACCGGCAAGCCGGTGGAGGTCAATGCGCTCTGGGTGAACGGGCTGGCCGGCCTGGCCGAGCTGACCGAGCTGACCGGCCGGGACGCCACCGCGCTGTGGGGGCTGCACACGAAGGCGAGCACGGCGTTCCGGAAGCGGTTCCCGGCGCCGGTGGGCTGGCTGCACGACGTGGTGGACGCGCCAGCCCCGGCGTACCCGCTGGGCGGGGCCCCGCACCACGACGACGACCTGCTCCGCCCCAACCAGCTGCTCGCCTGGTCGCTGCCGTACGCCCCGCTCGAACCGGACGAGGCGACGCTACGCCGGATCACCGCCGGGCTGTTCACCCCGCTCGGGCCGCGCAGCCTCTCCCCCGACTCGCCGGGCTTCGTCGGCCGGCACCGGGGCGGTCCGGCGGAGCGGGACGGGGCCTACCACCAGGGCACCGTCTGGCCGTGGCTGATCGGGCCGCTCGTCGACGCGTACCGGCGGGCCGGACTGCCCACCGATGACCTCCTGGTGGGACTCGAGGGCCACCTGGCGGAGTACGGCCTGGGATCGGTGAGTGAGACGGCCGAGGCGCTCGCCCCGCACGCCGCGACCGGCTGCCCGTTCCAGGCGTGGTCGGTCGCCGAGCTGCTGCGCGTCCGGCGGGCCGGATAGGCACGCGTTACACACCGGCAACCACCACGTCTCCGCTGGTTATCGACCGCTCGGCAGGATTGGCCCCGACCCACGCGAGACGGCGGACACCCGCTGTGGTGCCGACCGCCGCGCGGTCCGGGGACAACTCAAAGGGGGGCCCATGTCACCTGACGCCGACGTGATCGACATCCACCCCGCCCGGCACCAGCGGGTGCTGATCCTCTCCTGGGAGTACCCACCCGTGCTCGTCGGTGGACTCGGCCGTCACGTGCACGCCCTCTCCGTCGCCCTGGCCGCCGCCGGCCACGAGGTCACCGTCGTCACCCGGCACGCCGAGGGCGCCCCGCTGGAGGAGTACGCCGACGGCGTCCGAGTCCTCCGCGCCGCCGCGGACCCGGTCACCTTCCCGCTCGCCACCGGCTCGCTGCTGGCCTGGACGATGGCGTTCAACCACACGCTCACCCGGGCGGCGCTGCGCGCCGCCGAGTCCGGCGCGTACGACGTGATCCACGCCCACGACTGGCTGGTCGCGCACACCGCGGTCACCCTCGCCGAACACCTCGACCTGCCGCTGGTCACCACCATCCACGCCACCGAGGCCGGTCGGCACCAGGGCTGGCTGCCGGAGGAGATGAACCGCACCATCCACGGCGTCGAGCACTGGCTCAGCAACGCGTCGGCCCGGGTGATCGCCTGCTCCGGCTACATGCGGGACCAGGTGGCCCGGCTCTTCGACGTGCCGACCGGGCGGATCGACGTGGTCCCCAACGGGGTCGACCACCGGGCCTGGCGCGCCCGCCCGCGGACCGTCGCCTCCGCCCGGGCCCGCTACGCCGGGGACGGCCCGCTGGTCGGGTACGCCGGCCGGCTGGTCTACGAGAAGGGCGTGCAGCACCTGGTGCACGCGGTGCCGTATCTGCGGGACCGGCACCCGGGGCTGCGGGTGGTCATCGCCGGCGACGGGCCGTACCGGGACGAGCTGCTCGCCGAGGCGCGGCGGCTGCACCTCGGCGACACGGTGCGCTTCGCCGGCTTCATGGACGCCACCCAGCTGCCGGCGGTGCTCGCCGCCACCGACGCGACCGTGATCCCCAGCCTCTACGAGCCGTTCGGCATGATCGCGCTGGAGGCGGCCGCCGCCGGGGCGCCCCTCGCGGTGGCGAGCACCGGCGGGCTGGCCGAGATCGTCGAGCCCGGCGTCACCGGGGTGACCTTCCCGCACAGCGACCCCGGCGCGCTCGCCGGCGCGGTCGGCCAGCTCCTCGGCGACGAGGTCTTCGCCCGCCGGATCGCCCGCCGCGCCCGCACCATGGTCGCCGAGCGGTACGGCTGGTCGACCATCGCCGCGCACACCGCGACCAGCTACGCGGTCGCCCGCCGCGAGCACGGGGCGTTCCAGGCCCGGCGGGCCGCCGCCCTGCTGGCCGGTGGCCGACCCGTCGTCGCCATCCCGGACGGAAATCTGCTGACCGGGGCCGCCAGCTGACCCGGCGCCGCCCTGACGCTCGGATGGACCACCGTGGACGGTGACCGGGGCGCGGCCGGCGCCGACCTGACCCGCGTCCGGCAGAGCTTCCGGTCGGGCCGCCCGACCCACTCGGCGGGCTGACCGCCACCGGCGCCCGCCCCGGATGAGAAATCATCGGCCGCTGGCTATCGTGTACGGGAGTGGCCGAGGGGGCGCCGACGTGCTGCAGTTGCTGGTCGCCGGGCGCTACCGGCTGCTCGACCAGGTGGGGTCCGGCGGGATGGGCCGGGTCTGGCTGGCGCGCGACGAGATGCTGCACCGGGACGTCGCGGTGAAGGAGGTCGTCCCACCCGCCTGGCTGACCGAGCCGGAACGGGACGAGCTGCGGCTGCGGACGCTGCGCGAGGCGCGGACCGCCGCCCGGCTGAACCACCCCAACGTGGTCCGCATCTACGACGTGGTGCACGACCGGGGCAGCCCCTGGATCGTCATGGAGTACGTGCCGTCCCGCTCGATACAGGAGCTGCTGAACACCGACGGCCCGTTCCCGCCCCGGCGGGCCGCCGAGATCGGGCTGGCGGTGCTGGCCGCGCTGCGCGCCGCGCACGCCGCCGGGGTGCTGCACCGTGACGTCAAGCCACACAACGTGCTGGTCGCCCACGACGGCCGCGTGGTGCTGACCGACTTCGGGCTGGCCACCTTCGTCGGCGGGGACGGGGCGATGACCGGGCCGGGGCTGGTGCTCGGCTCACCGCAGTTCGTCGCGCCAGAGCGGGCCCGGGACGGGATCTCCGACCCGCGTACCGACCTGTGGTCGCTCGGCGCGACGCTCTACGCGGCGGTGGAGGGGCAGTCCCCGTACGCCCGGGGCAGCGCGATGGCGACGCTGAGCGCGCTGGCCACCGATCCGCCCGACCCGATCCGCCGGGCCGGCCCGCTGCGGCCGGCGCTGGAGGGGCTGTTGCAGCGCGAGCCGTGGCGCCGGCTGACCGCCGCCGAGGTGGAGCCGCTGCTACGCGCGGCGGCGACCACCCCGGGCGAGCCACCCGGGGCGACGGAGGGCGCGGACGCGGCACGGCGGACGGCGGACCGTCCGGGGCCGCCCCGGCCGGCGGTCCGGCGCCGGCGGCAGCGGTGGGCCGCGCTCGGGGCGGCCGTCGCCCTGCTCGCCGCGGCGGGCACGGTGCTGGCGCTGGGCGGCCCGGACGACCGGCCGCCGGCCCCCGGGGTGGGCGGCGGCAGCCCGGCGGCCCGGCCGGCGGCCTTCGCCTGCGCCGCTCCCCCGCCGGCCGGGGCCACCCCGGTCCGCTCCGCGCCGGCCCCGACCGGCGAGCGCTTCGGCCTGATCCCCGACTGGACCTGGTACGTCGACCCGTCCGGGTTCCGGATCGCCGCGCCGGTGAACTGGCTGCGCTGGACCGACGGCGGGGTGACCTGCTTGCGGGAACCCGGGGGGTCGCGGCTGCTGAGCGTGGGCGCGACGGCGGCGCCGGCCGACCCGGTGGCGTACTGGCGGGCGGAGGAGCGGCGGCTGACCGGCGACGGGTTGCTCGCCGACTACCGGCGGGTCGAGATCGGGCCGATCGACATGTTCCGGGCCGGCGCGCTCTGGGAGTGCGGCTGGGTCACCGGGGCCGGCGACAAGGTGCACAGCGCCCGGCTGGTGCTGGCCGTCGCGCCGGGCCGCGCGTACACCGTCTCATGGCTGACGAAGGAGTTCGACTGGCAGGTCAACGCAACATACTTCCTGATGATCCGGCAGAGCTTCCGGCCCGGTCCCTGATCCCCCTCCCCAGTGGACCGTCCGGGTGATGCCCCTCGGCGACCCGGCTGATTACAGTGGCGTAGTTTTGTCGATCAAGATCTCTGGGGAGGGCGAGTCGACATGATGGGACCGTCCCACGCGCTGTCCGGCGCGGCGGTTTGGCTGACCGGGTCCTGGGCCCTGGACCAGTTCGCCGACTACCACCAGACGCCGCTGGCGCTCGCGGTCGGGACCGCGGTCTGCGCGGGCGGGGCGCTCTTCCCCGACCTCGACCTCTCCGGCAAGGTGACCCGGAATCAGGGCGGGGCGACCGTGGCCCGGACCTTCGGCGTGTTCAGCCTCTTCATCGCCGAGGTGATGGAGAAGATCTCGCTCGGCGTCTACTACGCCACCAAGCTCAGCAAGGACCCGCGCCGCAACAACGGTCACCGCACGCTGACCCACACCCTCCCGTTCACCGGGCTGGTCGGCTGGGGCACCACGGCGCTCTGCGCCCACTACGGCAAGTGGGCGGTGGTCAGCATCCTGTTCTTCATGATCGGGCTGGCGCTGCGCGGCCTCTTCGACGAGTGGGCCGAGCGGGCCGGCTGGGTGATCGTGACGCTGGCCTCGGCGGCCGCCGCCTGGTTCACCTTCGCCAACCTGCCGGGCGACCGGGGCTACCCGCTGATCGGGTTGGCCGTCGGGGTGGGCTGTTTCGTGCACATCCTCGGCGACATGATCACCCGGGCCGGGGTGCCGATCCTCTGGCCGATCCCGATCAGACGCCGGATGTGGATGATGGTCGGCCTGCCCAACAGCATCGCGCTGCGCACCGGCAGCAAGGCCGAGGTGATCGTGCTGCGCGCCGCGCTGACCGTCCTGGCGGTGCTCGCCGCGGTGGGGCTGGTCGCGCCGTCGGTTCTGCACCGGTTCAACATCGAGGTGTGACGGAGATCGAGGACACCCCGGCCGACCCGGGTCGGCCGCCGGCCGAGGACGCCACCGTGCCGGCGTTCTGGCGCCGGCTCGGCCTGCCCGGGCTCGCCGACGTGCACGTGCACTTCCTGCCGCCCCGACTGCTGCGCAAGGTCTGGGCGTACTTCGACGCGGCCGGGCCGCTGGTCTGCACCGAGTGGCCGATCCGGTACCGGTGGGGCGACGCGGAGCGGGTGGCGCACCTGCGCCGGCTCGGCGTACGGGCGTTCACCGCGCTGGCGTACCCGCACCGGCCCGGCATGGCGGAGGCGCTGAACCGGTGGACGCTGGAGTTCGCCCGCGCCACCCCCGGCTGCCTGCCCTCGGCGACCTTCTACCCGGAGCCGGCGGCCGTCCGCTACGTCGCCGAGGCGCTCGACGCCGGCGCCCGGGTGTTCAAGGTGCACGTCCAGGTCGGTGGGTTCCTCCCCACCGACCCGGCGCTGGACGCGGTGTGGGGGCTGCTCGCCGACGCGGGCGTACCGGTGGTGGTGCATGCCGGGCACGCGCCCGTCGGCACCGCGCACACCGGCCCGGAGCCGTTCGCCGCGCTGCTCGCCCGGCATCCGGGGCTGACCGCGGTCGTGGCCCACCTGGGCGCGCCCGACTACGCCGCGTTCCTCGACCTGGCGGAGAAGCACGAGCGGGTGCGGCTGGACACCACGATGGCGTTCACCTCGTTCTTCGACCGGTTCATGCCGTTCCCGGGCGGGGAACTGCCCCGGCTGCGCGAGCTGGGGCTGGCCGGCAAGGTGCTGCTCGGCAGCGACTTCCCGAACATCCCCTACCCGTACGCCGAGCAGCTCACCGGCCTGGCCGAGCTGGGACTCGGCGACGACTGGCTGCGGGCGGTCTGCTGGGGCAGCGCGGCGGCCCTGTTCGACCTGACCTGAGTCGGGGTGGCGGGCCCGCCGGAGGGCGCCGCGCGCCTGAGGTCAGGCGCCCACCCGCTGCTCGGGCACGGTGAGCCCGTACAGCGCCATCAGCTCGGGGCTGTCCACCCGGCTGCCGTCGGCCACCGATTCACACGAGATGTCGACGATCTGGTCCTTGTGCGCCAGCAGGTAGGGCCGGGCGCCGACGTCGGCGCTGGCCAGGGTGGCGATGCCGGCCCAATGCCGGCGGCCGAAGAGCATCGGGTAGCCGCGCAGCCCGTCGTAGGTCGCGCAGACCAGCACGTCGGGGTACGGCAGCGCGGCGACCCGCCGGACCGCTTTGGCGGTCAGCCCCGGCATGTCCACGGGCACCACGACGACCGCCTCAATCCCCTCGTCGGTCAGGGCCGCCAGTCCGGCGCGGATGGAGGAACCGACGCCGGTCCCCCACGCCCGGTTGACCACCACGGTGGCTCCGGTCAGGTCCGTCGTCTCGCGGACCTGGTCGGCCGCCGCGCCCAGGACGACCACGACCTGCTCGCAGCCCGCCTCGACCATCGTGTGGATCATCCGGTTCACCAGGGGTTTCTCCCCCTGGTGCAGCAGCGCCTCGGGTCCGCCGATGCGACGTCCCCCGCCCGCTGCGATGATCATTCCTGCGATCCGGTTCAGCTGCGCCCCCTCGACCGTGGGGACGGCACCGGCGCACCCGCGTCCGGTCCGTCCCGTCGTACGCACAACGGGCCCAACGAGCGCCCCCGGGGCGGGGTGGCGGGGCAAAAGGGAAAATTGCCCGACTATGCCGCGTCGGCGTAGCAGTCGACGATGGACAGGTCCAGCGGGAAGCGGACCGGGGTGTCGCCGAAGAGCAGCGCCGCGGCCCGCGCGCCCGCGGCGGTAACCGCCTCCGCCACCGCGTCGGCCTGCCCGGCCGGGCAGTGCACGATCACCTCGTCGTGCTGGAAGAAGACCAGCTCCGCCCTCGTGCCGGCCAGCGCCGTCCGCAACGTGGCCAGCAGCGTCGAGGCCCACTCGGCGGCCGTCGCCTGGATGACGAAGTTGCGGGTGAACCGGCCCCGGGAGCGGGCGGCGCGGGCCCGGGGCCCCTGCGGGTCCGCCCCGGCGTCCGGATCCGCCTCGTCGCCGTCGGCGAAGCCGACCGAGCCCGGCGGGCAGGTCCGCCCGAGCCAGGAGCGCACCAGCCCATTGGCCTCGCCGGTCCGCGCCGCCGCCTCGACGTAGCCGAACGCCGTCGGATAGCTCCGCTTGAGCACCGCCAGGGCGGGCACCGCCGCTCCGCCGGTCTGCCCGTACATCGCGCCGAGCAGGGCCACCTTCGCCCGGGCCCGGTCACCGGCGAAGGCGTCCCGGGCGAGCGCGGCGTAGAGGTCGCCGGCCCCACCGGCCGCCGCGAGCCGGGCGTCCCCGGAGACCGCGGCCAGCACCCGCGGCTCCAACTGGCCCGCGTCGGCCACGACGAAGGTCCAGCCGGGATCGGCCACCACCGCCCGCCGGATCACCTTCGGGATCTGCAGCGCCCCGCCGCCCCGGGTGGCCCACCGGCCGGAGACCACGCCGCCCGGCACGTACTCCGCGTGGAAGCGGCCGCCGGAGACCCAGGCGTCCCGCCACGCCCAGCCGTGCGCCGTCCAGATCCGGTAGAGCTCCTTGTACTCCAGGACCAGCGGCACCGCCGGGTGCTCCACCCCGCGCAGCACCCAGGCCCGGGTGTTCGGCAGCTCCACGCCGGCCCGGGCGAACGCCTTCAGCAGCTCCGCAGGGGAGTCCGTGTGCAGCTGCCGTACGCCGAACGCCTCGGCGATCAGGGCGGCCAGCTCGGCCAGCCGGCGGGGCGGCCCACCCACCGGGGAGGCCTCCCCCAGCAGCTCGGCGAGGATCGCGTCGTGCACCTCGACCCGCCACGGCAGCCCGGCCGCCCCCATCTCGGTGGCGATCAGGGCGCCCGCCGACTCGGCCGCCACGAGCAGGCGGAACCGGCCGGGGTGCTCGGTCGCGGCGATCCGGGCGAGCTGGTCGGCGTACACCCGGGTCAGCGCCTCGATGCCCGGGCCCGGCGGACCGGACGGCGCGTCGAAGAGCGCGCCCTGCCCGTGGCCCGGCGGCTCCGGCGCCCGCGGCGCCGGGTCGGGCGGGACCGGCGCGCCGGTCAGCCGCGCCCAGGCCGCGGCGAGCGACCGGGGCTCGCCCCACCGGCCGGCGTGCCCGAGCAGCAGCGCCTCGGTCAGCTCCACGTCGTGGCAGCGCTCCAGCCGGACCCCGGCGCGCAGCAGCGCGGGATAGACCCCCGACCCGGCGGCCCAGACCCAGCGCGGGCGCTCGGCGGCCTCCCGGGCGGCCACCGCGGCGGCGAGGTCGGCCACCGGCTCCGCCGGCCCCACGGGCCGGCCGGCGGCGTCGAGGGGTCGCAGCACTCCCCCGTCCCGCTCGTCCGCCACCACCGCCACCAGCACGAACGCGATTCTGCCCCGCCCCTGCGACAGTCCACCCCGCGCCGTCGCCGGAACGCTCCCTTGCACACCGAGAGTGGCCGTCCCTGCCGGAATGGCCACTCTCCGCGTGCAGCCGCGCCCCCGCGGCGGCGGGTTACTTCCCGACGCCGGCCGTCAGGCCGGACTGGACCTGGCGCTGGAAGACGATGTACACGATCAGCACCGGGAGCATCGCCATGGTGACCCCGGCGAAGAGGCCGGACCAGTCGGACTTGTAGCCCTGGTTGACCGAGAGCTCGATCAGCCCCTGGGCGATCACCTGGTGCTTCGGCTCACCGGACACCGACTGCATGAGCAGGGTCGGCAGGTACCACTGGTTCCACTGGCCGAGCACGTTGAAGATGCCAATGCTGATCAGGCCCGGCTTGGCCATCGGCAGCATGACGCTGAAGAACGACCGGGTGTGCGAGGCGCCGTCGACCATCGCCGCCTCGGCGATCGAGTGCGGCAGCGTCCGGAAGAACGAGTGCATGAAGAAGACGGTGAACGACAGCGACCAGGCCACATAGACCAGAATCAGCGTGGCGTGCTTGTTCGGGCCGAGCAGCGGAAACACCACGTTCATGTTGTAGACGCCCTTGAACAGTGGCACCGCGGCGAGGTAGACCGGCAGAGTCAGCCCCGACAGGAACATCCAGTAGATCAGCCGGTTGCCCCGGAACTCGTAGCGGGCCAGCGCGTACGCCGCCATCGAGCCCAGCAGCATCGTCAGGGTCACGCTGAAGACGAGCACGAGCAGCGTGTTCAGGAAGAAGCTGTCGATCCCGGCCGTCCAAGCCCGGGCGAAGTTGTCCCACTGCAGCGACTCAGGGATCAGCGACAGCGGCTCGCGGATCACCTCCGAGTCGGTCTTGAGTGCGGACATCACCACCCAGAACAGCGGGTAGACCACCATGACCGCCCACACCGCGAGAAACAGGTGCGAGAAGCCGTTGAATATCCGGCCGCCGATGCTGTAGGCGGCGGCTCCCGCCCGTCGGCCCGTTGCCGGACCGGCCGGCGGCACCGCATCGGGTCGCCTCTGGCCGGAGGTGTGGGTCACCGTGCTCATCGTCCAGGCCTCCTCAGAACTCGATCCGGTCACGACGGGTAATCCTCAGCTGGAGGGCGGCCAGCAGGATGGTGAAGATGGCCAGCGCCACGGCGATCGCGCAGGCGTAGCCGAACTGGCCTTTCTGGAACGCGTTGAACTGGATCACCGAGGCGAAGATCTCGCTGGCGTGGTTCGGGCCGCCCTGGCTCGGCGTCATGACGAAGACCAGGGCGTACATGTCCAGGGCGATGAAGCCCAGGTAGACCCAGGCGACCGAGATGGTGTCCCGGAGCAGCGGCAGGGTGACCCGGAAGAACGTGTGGAACCGGCTGGCCCCGTCGAGGATCGCCGCCTCGTAGATGTCCTTCGGGATCGACTGCATGGCCGCGGAGAAGAGCACCATGTAGAAGCCGGCGCCGCTCCACACCGCGATGAGCAGCAGCCACCAGAGCACCGCCGGCACGCCGAGGAACGGCTCCGGGTCGGCGGTGAAGGCGAGCGGGTTCTCCGCGTCGACCAGCCCGATCTTGATGAGCAGGCCGTTGATCAGGCCCTGGCTGTCGGTCCGGTAGATCTGCTGCCACATCACGGCGATGACCACCAGCGACAGCACCTGCGGGAAGAAGAAGATGACCTTGTAGAGAGCGGAGCCGAACACGCCCCGGATGCCGGCCCTGTCCTCGCGTCCGCCCACGTTGAGCAGGAACGCGAGGAACAGGGCCAGCGCGATCGTGAACAGCGGCACGGTGACCAGGAAGAACACGTTGTGCCAGAAGGCCTTCCTGATCAACTCGTCCGACAGCAGCCGGACGTAGTTGTCAAGACCGACGAAGTGCTGGGAGTCCGAGTACCCACCCCAGTCGGTCAGCGAGTAACCCGCCGCCTGCACGAAGGGCCACACCACGTAGAAGAGGTACAGCGCAACCGGCAGGGCCAGGAAACCCGTGACGAAACGCGCAACACCATGCCGCATGGTCACTCACTTCTCTAACTGATCGGGGTCGGTCAGGCCGTGCGGGTCTGCTTCTTGATCGAGGAGTCCTTGGCGACCTTGTCCGCGGCCGCCTGCATCTTGTCCACAAACTGCTGCGCGGTGAGCCGGCCGGCCATCAGCTCCTCGGACAGGTTCTGGCTCTCCTTGTCCAGGTCGGCGTAGAAGTCCGGGAACTTGACCGAGATCAGGTCCGAGGTGGCGTTCTTCATCAGCGTGTTCGCGGACGCCAGCGCCGTGTCCTGCACGTTGTCGCCGGAGCCCTTGGTGGAGGCCAGCGACTTGGTCAGCTCCGCGAACTTCGCCGAGCCGGCCTTGGACAGGATCGCCCGCAGGAACTCCTTGGCGGCTTCCTTGTTCGGCGCCTTGCTCGGCACCACGAAGCCCTCGCCGGATCCGGCGTACACGTCCTTGGCCGCCTTGTCGCCCGGCTTCGACCAGTAGTCGGAGAGGGTCAGCTCGAATCCCGGCGGGATGGTGGCGGACATCTCGTTCTTCAGCCAGGTGCCGACCTGGATGAACGCGGCCTTGCCGTCGAGCCAGGCCTGCTGCGACTGGGTGTGGTCGAGCTTGCCCGGCAGCAGCAGCCGGTCCTTGACCAGCTTCTCCCACGGCTCCAGCGCCGCGACGATGCCGTCGGCCTTCCAGGCGTTGTCCTTCAGGTTGTCGATGTCGATGACGGCCTGCTTGCCGACCGCCTTCCAGATGCTCGCCATGAGCGCCCAGCGCGGGTAGTAGCCGTGCACGGCGTCGTGGACGTAGGGCGCCATGCCCTTCGCCTTGATCTTCGGGGCCAGGGCGAAGAATTCGTCCCAGGTCGTGGGCGCCTGCCAACCCTCCTTCTTGAACAGGGCCGCGTTGTACCAGTTGCCCCACACCGTGTACGCCACGTTCACGACGTAGAACTTCCCGTTCTGGGTGCCGTCGCCGACCGTGCCCGGCAGCAGCGTGTCGGCCACCGTGCCCTCGCCGTCCCACGCCGGCGCGGTGAGCAGGTCGTCGAGCGGCTCGATCGCGCCCTCGTTGATCAGGGTGCTGCGGTCCATGCTGTCCGCGCCCGAGTTCATCACCAGGTCGCTCGGCTGGGTCGCCATCTTCGGCTGCTCTTCGGTCTTGATCTTCTGGGTGGAGCTCATGTTGACCGTGATGTTCGGGTGCTTGGCGTTGAAGACGACCTTGTCTTCCTTGGCCCACTGGTCACCGAGGCCGCCGTTGAAGATGACCACCTTGACGGCGCTGCCGTCCTTCACGCCGAACGGGTTGTCCTTGCTCTTGGCGGCGCCGGTGTCGTCGGACTTGCTCGGCTCGCTGCCGGCGCAGGCGCTGAGCAGGCCGGCGGCCGGGGTGGCGAGCAGGCCGGCCGCGGCGGCCCGCCGCAGCAGGGTCCGGCGGCTGAGGTCGCCGAGGTTCTCGGGGGTAATCGACATCTCTGTCTCTCCTTGTGGTGTCCGGGTCAGGCGGTCCGCCGGAGGCGCCCGGCGTACCGCGACTCGAGGGCGAGGTTGTGCTCGTCCCCACCGGGGACGTTGGCGGAGAGGTAGATAGGGGGTACCTCCCCGGCCTGGTGGAACCGTCGTACGACCTCGGCGGTCAGCAGCTGCGCCAGCAGCGCCGCGGTGACCGAGGAGACCGCACAGACCGCGCCGCCGCCCTCGAGCGGCAGCAGTGCATCGCCGTACGGCGCGCCGTTGTCCAGCACGACGTCGGCGAGGTCGGCGAGCCGGTGCCCGGACGGGTGCCGCGGGGCGACCCGAGCGGTGTGCTCGACCGAGGTGACCGCGATCAGCGGATGGCCGTGCTCCTTGACCAGCGTCGCCAGCTCGACGACCGAGCCGTTGATGCCGGACTGGGAGGCGACCACGAACACGTCCCGCGGGTGCGGGGCCGCGAGCGCGTAGAGCTGGTGCGCGACGGCCGGGTCGCGTTCCAGCTTGGGGTCGGCGAGCACGTCGCGGGGCGCGTCGCCGTGCAGCACCAGGTCGTGCAGGGAGAGCCGGTTGGTGGGGACCAGCCCGCCGGCCCGGGCGACCAGCTCGGCTGCGAACGCCTCGGAGTGCCCCGCGCCGAAGCCCTGGAGGACCCCGCCGGCCCGCAGCCCGGCGGCGATCAGGTCGGCCGCCCGGTCGACCGCCTCGGCCTGGGTGTCGACCAGGCGGTCGAGCATCGGGCGGACGGCGTCCGCGTACCGCTGTGCGCTGATCATGAGGCGGCCCCCTTCGCGGCCTTGTGCCCGTCGACGGCCTGGGCGGTACGCCGGAAGGCCGCGTGGGCGCGGTCGTGGGTCCGCTGCGCCACCGCGATGTAGAGCAGGTCGAGGACGACGAGCTGGGGATGCCGGGCGGAGAGCGCGTCCGGTCGGAAGGTGGTGGCCTGGCTGGCCGTGACCAGCACGATGTCGGCGAGCTCGGCGAGCGGCGAGCGGGGGAAGCCGGTCAGTGCGACGGTGGTGGCGCCCCGGCTGCCCGCCTCGGCGAGCATCTCGATGGTCTCCCGGGTCTGCCCGGTGTGCGAGATGCCGAGCGCGACGTCCCCGGCGCCCAGCAGCGCGGCGCTGGCCAGGCCCTCGTGCACGTCGCTCCAGGCCCACGCGGCCACCCCGATGCGGTGCAGGCTGAACTGCATCTCCTCGCCGACCAGGGCGCTGCCGCTGGCGCCGAAGATGTTCACCCGGCTCGCCCCGGCGATGGCCACCGCGGCCCGCTCCACCTCGGCGAGGTCGAGCAGCGCGGCCGTGTCGTGCATGGCCCGGGTGTCGGCGGCCATGATCTGGTCCAGCACCCGGGTCAGCGGGTCGCTGGGCTGAATCTCTCGTCCGATGTCGACCGTCCAGCCCGCCGACCGGGCCCGGCCGGTCTCCGAGGCGATGCCGAGTCGCAGGTCGGCGTAGCCCTCGAAGCCCATCGCCCGGCAGAACCGGGTGATGGTCGCCGGTGAGGTGCCGCTGCGCTCGGCCAGCTCCACGATGGTGGCCCGGGCCGCCGCCTCCGGATCGCTGAGCACGTGCTCAGCGACCCGGCGCAACGCCCCCGTCAGCTCCCCCGCCCCGGCCCGGACCCTGGCCAGCACCCCGTCCGCGGAGACGGCCACCGCGCTCGGCCGGTCGACCGCGTCGGCGTCGACCACCGCGTGCAGGTGCAACGCGGGGGTGTCCACCTCGTGATCAACCATGGGACGCCTTTCGGAAAAGAGTGTTAACTGTTAGTGGTAAAAGTTCTTACTGAAGGGCCCTCCGTGTCAAGGCCGTGGGCGAAGTTTTCAAACTGTTACCTGGCGCACAGCGCCCGACGCGCTCGCCAATCTTGCCTCGGGGAGCCGGGCCGACCAGCATGAAGGCCGCCAGCAGCGACCCCAGGGAGGCCCACCGGATGTCCGGCATCGTCGTGGTCGGTCTCGACGTCGGAGGTACGTCCACCCGGGCGGCCGCGCTGAGCCTCGACGGCGTACGCCTCGGCTCCGGCCGGGCCGGCGGCGGCAACCCGACCAGTCACGGCGCCGACCGGGCGGCGGCCGAGCTGTCGGCCGCGCTGCGCGCGGCGCTCGCCGAGGTGGACCCGTCCCGGGTGCGCGCCGGCGCGATCGGGCTGGCCGGCGCGGGCCGGCTGCTCGCCGACCCGGCGGGCCGGGCGGCGTTCGACCGCGCCTGGCACGACGCCGGCCTGCGCTGCCCGTACGCGGTGCACGGCGACGCCCTCGTCGCGTACGCCTCGGGCACCGCCGTCCCGGACGGCACCGTGCTGATCGCCGGGACCGGCGCGATCGCCGCCCAGGTACGCGACCTGCGCCTGGACCGCACCGCGGACGGGCACGGCTGGCTGCTCGGCGACGCCGGCTCCGGCTTCTGGCTCGGCCGGGAGGCGGTCCGGCGGCTGCTGACCGACCTGGACCGGGCCCGCCCGCCGGGCGTCCTCGCCACCCGCGTGCTCGCCGAGCTGACCGGCACCGCCGAGGTGGCGGCCCGCCCCCGGGCGACCGCCGAGGCGGTGGTGCAGGCGGTGACCCGCCGCCCGCCGGTGGAGCTGGCCCGGCTCGCCCCGCTGGTGGTGGCGGCCGCGGCCGACGGTGAGCCGGCCGGCCTCGACCTCGTCGCCGAGGCCGCCGCGCTGCTCGCCGAGAGCGTGACCCGGATCCGGCCGGCCGGGGTGAGCGACCCGTTGGTGGTCGGCGGCGGGCTGCTCACCGGCGACACCCCGCTCGCCGCGGCGGCCCGCGCCGAACTGGCCCGCCGTTGGCCGGACGCGCCGCTGCGCACGGCCGGCGACGGCGCCGCCGCGGCGGCCTGGCTCGCCGCCCTTGACCTGCCCGAGGTGTCGGATCCGACCGCGCTGCACGCGGTGCTGGTCCCGCCGCCGGCCTGACGGCCCTGCCGGGGACCGGCGCGGGTCGTCCGGGGCCGCGGTCGGCTGCGGACGCCGTCGGGCTGCGATGCGGGGTCGGCGACGCTCCCGCGCCGGGGCAGGACGCAGCGCACCCCGTCCGGCGAGCTGCTAGTCGACGGCGGTCAGCGCCGCCTCGAGCCGGCGCCAGACGTGGCTGCGCCAGCCGCCGTCGAGCAGGGTGAAAGTGCGGCGCTGCACCGGGTCGTCCGGGTCGAAGCCGGCGTGCTCGAGGAAGAGTCGGGTGCCCCGCCCCTCGGGGGCGAGGGTCCAGGTGACCACGGTGTCCAGCCGGCCGCCGCGCCAGGCCCAGCTCAGCCGGCGCGGCGGGTCGAGCTCCAGCACCTCGCAGTGCACCACCCCGTCGAAGCCCTGGCCGGGCCGCGGCTCGGTGCGGAAGGTGAAGCGGTGACCCGGTACGGGGCGGAAGTCGTTCGGCATCAGCCAGCGGGACAACAGATCAGAATCGGTCAGGGCTCGCCAGACCTTGGCCGGCGAGTGGGCCAGGAACTGATCCACGGCGATGGTCGCCCGGTCAGTCATCGGGCAGCCCGTCCAGCACGTCGCGCAGGTCGGCGAGGCGGGCGCGCCAGAACCGCTCGTACGGGCCGAGCCAGTCGGCGACCTCCCGCAACGGCTCGGGGCGCAGCGAGTAGAACCGTTGCCGGCCGAGCGGCTGCTCCACCACCAGCCCGGCGTCCTTGAGCACCTTCAGGTGCTCGGAGAGGCTGGGGCGGCGCATGTCGAAGTGGTCGGCGAGCCGCTGCACCGGCTGCTCGCCCCGCTCCAGCAGCAGCCGGAGCAGCTCCCGCCGGGTGGGGTTGGCCAGCGCGGCGAAGACGTCCCCCTCAGACACGGGTGGCCTGGAGCACGATGCCGTTGCCGTCGGGGTCGTCGAAGGTGACGTACCGGCCCCAGGGCGCGGTCTGGATCCCGCCGTCGGCGAAGTCCACGCCCCGGGCGCGCAGCGCGGCCACGTCGCCGTCGAGGTCGTCGGTCTCCAGCACCAGGCCCTTGAGCGAGCCCGGCGGCATGGTGGGGAACCAGGTGACCAGCGTCAGCGCGGTCGCCGCCCCCTTCGGCGCGACCTGCACCCACCGGCCGCCGGGGCCCATCGGGTTGTCCCAGATCAGGTCGAAGCCGAGGGTGTCGACGTAGAAGTCACGGGCCCGGTCCTGGTCGCTCACCGGCACGGAGACCAGCTGCACATGGGTCACTGTCATGCCGCCACAATAGGTAGGAGATTTCCTACGGGTCAAGTCGAGAGAAGGCCGGCCGACGCCGCCGACCGGCCTGCTCCGAGATCCGCGGTCAGCTGGTCGGATAGCCCTGCTGGCCCTGCGGGTGGCCGTACTGCCCCTGCGGCGCCGGGTAGCCGGGCTGCCCCTGCGGCGCCGGGTAGCCGGGCTGCCCCTGCGGCGCCTGGCCGTGCTGGGCCTGCGGGGCCGCGTCGTACTGGCCCTGCGGGGCCGGGTGGCCGGGCTGCCCCTGCGGCGCGTGGCCGTACGGGCCGGGCTGGCCCTGCGGCGCCGACCAACCCTGCGCGGGCTGGCCCGGGTGGCCCTGGGCGGCGAACTGGGGCGCGCCGGCCTCGTCCCTGGCCTCCTTGCGCGCCTTCACGGCCCGGACGATCAGCAGGATCGGCAGGATGAAGGCGTAGAAGAAGATCGTGTACCTACTGCCCACGGGAGCGAGGAACATCAGGTAGAAGCCGTAGCAGAAGAAGGCGAGGCCCACGACGACGTTCAGGATCCGGGAGCCCGTGCCCTGCTCGCGGATTGCGAGACCGGTGACGATCATCGCGATGCCGCCGAGCATCAGCAGGATTTCGTAGACAAGTTCAAACATGTGATCCCCGTCAATCCGGTTAATGTGCCGACCCACCATAGAGGAGCACCCGGAGACCCCGCTGCCCCGTTTCCTGTGGCGGGCGACACCTCACTTGAGCTGGCCCGCGGTGAGCCCGGCCTGGATCTGCCGCTGGAACGTCACGTACACCACCAGCACCGGGAGCACGGCGATGGTCAGGCCGGCGAAGAGCTGTGCGTAGTCGCCGGCGTAGCCCTGGTTGACGGCGAGCGCGTTCAACCCCTGGGCGAGCATCCACTTCGACTCGTCGCCCTGCATCAACACCTGCGGCAGCAGGAACTGATTCCAGTGGCTGAGGAAATTGAAGATGGCGACACTGATCAGTCCCGGTCGCGCCATCGGCAGCATCACCCGGAAAAAGAGCCGGAAGTGACCGCAGCCGTCGATCAGCGCGGCCTCGGCCACCGAGGTCGGCAGGGTCCGGAAGAACGCGGTCAGGAAGAAGACGGTGAACGGCAGCGAGTACGCCGCGTAGACCAGGATCAGGCCGGTCCAGGTGCCGAAGAGCCCGGCGTTGCGCACCACGAAGAAGAGCGGCACCAGGGCCAGGAAGACCGGGAACATCATCCCGCCCACGAACAGGTAGTAGACCACCTGGCGGCCGCGGAACTCGTACCGGGCGAAGACGTACGCGGCGGCCGCGCCGAGCAGCATGGTCAAGGTCAGCGAGCCGGCCACCACCACCGCGCTGTTCAGGAAGTACTGGCCGATGTGCGCCTTCGTCCAGGCCCGGGCCCAGTTGTCCAGGCGCAGCTCGCCGGGCAGCCCCCACGGGTCGGCCAGGATCTCGCTGTTGCTCTTGAGCGAGCTCAGGAACATCCAGGCCAGCGGCAGCACGGTCATCGCCGCCCAGAGCAGCAGGAAGGTGTGCGAGAAGGCGTTCGCCACGCCCAGTTCCCGCCGCAGCGGCCGGTCGGCCGACCGGGGCGGGGCCACCGCCGGCGTCGTCTCTTCCACTGTGGTCACGAGTGCTCGATCCGATCGCGCCGGGCGGCCCGCAGCGCCAGCACCGCCACCGAGAGGGTCAGGAAGAACATCACCACGCCGATCGCCGAGGCGTACCCGAACTTGGTCTCGCTGCCGAAGGCGGTGTCGTACATCCGGTTGCCGATCACGTCGGAGGAGAAGTTCGGGCCGCCGTTGGTCATCAACTGGACCAGGATGAAGCCGTCCAGCGCGGCGATGGCCAGGTAGATCCAGGCCACCTGCACGGTGTCCCAGAGCAGCGGGATGGTGATCTTCCGCAGCATCACCGCCCGGGACGCGCCGTCGAGCAGCACCGCCTCGTAGATGTCGCGCGGGATGGCCTGCATGGCCGCCCCGAAGAGCACCACGTAGAAGCCGACGTTGCTCCAGACCATCACCGCGAGCACGCACCAGAAGGCGAACCGGGGGTCGCCCAGCCAGGTCGGGGCGGGCAGGCCCAGGGCCCGCAGCGCGCCGTTGAGCAGGCCGCTGTTGGGGTGGTAGATCTCCTTCCAGAGCAGCGCGATGATCACCACCGAGAGCACCTGCGGGAAGAAGTAGACCAGTCGGTAGACCGAGGTGCCGCGGACCCCGGAGACCCCGGCCCGGCCCTTGCGGCCGCCCATGGTGAGCATGGTGGCGAAGAAGAGGCCGAGCGCGATGGTCAGCACCGGCACCAGGGCGAGCAGGATCGCGTTGTTCTTCAACGCGTTCCAGACGTAACCGTCGTGCAGCAGGGTGCGGAAGTTGGCCAGGCCGACCGGGTCGGCCTGCGCGGAGTACCCCAGCCAGTCGGTGGTCGAGATCTGAAAGGCCTGGAGGTACGGCGAGAGCACGAAGATGCCGTACAGCACCAGCGGCGGCAGCAGGAAGCTGACGATCAGCGGGTATCTGCCATGTCGCACCGGGGCGACCCTCCCTGGTTTCGGTCGGTGGGGGCGGGACGGCCCGCCCCCACCGGGGACGTCACGCGGCCCGCTTGTACTTCTTGATCGAGCTGTCCTGGGCGATCGAGTCGGCGCCCTTCTGGCACTGGTCGAGGAACTCCGCCGGGGTGGACCGGCCGCTGAAGAACTCGCCGCAGGCGGCGTCGACGAGGTTGCGCTCCAGCTTGCGGTAGTAGTTGTTGTAGACCCAGTTGAAGCCGTTGGACCCGGACGCCTCCAGCGCCTTGACCACGCTGGTCAGCCCGAACGGCAACTCGACGCCCTCGGTGGTTCCAGCCACCACGGTGAGGCTGGCGACCTTCTTCGTGAAGTCCTGCGCGCCCTTCTTGGAGAGCATGGTCCGGAAGTACTCCAGGCCGCCGGCCACGTTCTTCGCCTTGGCCGGCACGATGAACGGCTCGCCGGCGGTGCCGCGGATCGCCTCGAAGGGCAGCTTGTCGCCGCTGCCCAGGCTCGGCGTCGGGGCGACGGTCATGTTGAACCCGGCCGGGGTGACGTCCTTCTGCTCGCTCTCCAGCCAGGAGCCGCAGGAGATGAAGGCCGCCTTGCCCTGGCACCACGCGGTCTGCGACTGCTTGTGGTCCAGGCCGGGCGAGCCCTCCAGGATGTACTTGTCCTTGACGATCTGGTACCAGGCGTCGGCCGCGGTCTTCATCGCGTCGGACTTCCAGGCGTTCGGCTCCAGGTTGTCGATCGCCAGGGCGACCGAGGGGCCGCCGAGCTTGATCGCGGTGGAGATCAGCGGCCAGCTCATGTAGCGCGGGTGGATGCCCGCGTACGTCCAGGGGGCGATGCCGGCGGCCTTGATCTGCTTGCAGAGCGCGATGTGCTCGTCCCAGGTCTTCGCGTACTGCCAGTTGCGCTCGGTGAAGAGCTTGGTGGAGTGCCAGATGCCGTACACGGTGTAGGTGTAGTTCATCACCAGGAACTTGCCGTCGTACGAGCCGACGTCGACGGCGCCGGGCAGCAGGGTGTCCTTGACGGTCTTGCCCGGGATGTCGAGGCTCGGGGCGGCGAGCAGCTCGCCCAGGTCGGCGAGGGCGTTCTGGGAGACCAGGCCGTTGGGGTCGATCTGGCCGGCGCCGGAGTTGTTCACCACGTCGGGTGGGGTGCCGTCGACGAAGCGCGGCTGGAGGGTCTTGTTGATCTCCTGCGTCGCGGAGTGCTTGATCTCGGCCTTGGGGTACTTCTCCTTGTACATGGCCTCATGGCTCTTGGCGTACTCCTCGCCGAAGCCGCCGTTGAAGATCACCACCTCGAGCGGGGCGTCGTCCTTGACCCCGAGCGGGTTCTGCTCGCTCTTGGTCCCCTTGTAGGTGCCGGCATCGGACTTGTCGTCGCCGCCGGAGGTGGCGCAGCCGGCGAGCAGGCCGGCGGCGGGGGTGGCCAGCAGACCGGCGGCGGCGCTGCGCCGCAGGATGTCACGCCTGTTCATCACATCTCCTCGGTTCGGGTACGGGCGGGCCGCCGGGCTGGGGGATGGCGGCCGCGACGTCGAGGCACGGGGGTGTCGTGTGTTGCTTGTCTTCATTTCGCATAATCTTGCTGAAGAATTTCTACGACAGTGGGGCGCGGACCACAAGACCCGACGACCGAACCGTTATCACCACCGGCCAACGCCGGCTGGCATAGCCTGGGCCCATGCGCCGCCTGCGGCAGCTCGCCGAGCGCACGCCGGCGGGGCGGGAGCGCTACGTCGACCTGCTCCGGGGACTCGCCATCACCATGGTCGTCACCGGTCACTGGGGTGTGACCGTCATCGGGTACGACCGGGCCGGCCGGCCCACCGGCCACTCCGCCCTGGGCGACCTGCCCTGGGCCTGGCCGCTGACCTGGGTGGCCCAGGTGATGCCGGTCTTCTTCCTGGTCGGCGGGTACGCCAACGCCGCCTCGCTGACCGCCCGCCGCGCCCGGGGCGGCGAGGCCACCGGCTGGCTGGTCGACCGCAGCGCCCGGCTGGTCCGCCCGACCACCGCCCTGCTGGTGGTGCTGGCGATCGGCGCGGCGGTCGCCCGGCTGCGCGGCGCCGACGCCACCGAGATCCGCACCGTGGTCTGGTTCGCCACCATCCCGCTCTGGTTCCTGGTCGCCTACCTGATCGTCGTCCCGCTGACCCCGCCGATGTACGCGCTGCACCGTCGCTTCGGGCTGGTCGTGCCGCTGGTGCTGGTCGGCCTCGTGGCGCTCGGCGACCTGGGCCGGCTGCTCGGCCCGGCCGGCCTGGCGACCGGGAACTACCTCTTCGGCTGGCTGGCCGTGCATCAGCTCGGCTTCGCCTGGTACGACGCCCGCTCCCCGGACACGCCGCGCCGCCGGCGGCTGCCCACCTCGCGCCGGGCCGGGGCGGTCCTGCTGGCCGGCGGGCTGGTCGCGCTGGTGCTGCTCACGATCGTCGGGCCGTATCCGGTGGTGATGCTCAACGTGCCCGGCGAGCGGCTGGACAACACCGCCCCGCCGAGCCTGGCGCTGCTCGCCGTGGCCACCGCCCAGCTCGGGCTGATCCTGCTGCTCCAGGCCCCGGCGCGCCGCTGGCTGCGCCGGAGCCGCCCGTGGCAGGTGGTGATCGCGGTGAACTCGGTGGTGCTGACCGTCTTCCTCTGGCACCTGACCGCCGCCGTGCTGCTGGTCGGACTGCTGGACGCCGTCGGCGTGCTGCCCACCCCCCGGGTCGGCTCGGCGGCCTGGTGGGCGTGGCGGGTGCCCTGGCTGCTCGCCCTGGCCGTGGTGCTGGCGGTGCTCGTCGCCGTCTTCGGCCCGATCGAGGCCCGCACCCGCCGACCCGCCCCGGCCCGGCCCGACACCCGCGCGCCCGGCACCGAGGGCACCCGTCGCACGCCGACTGTCCGGACCGTGCTCGTGGTGGCCGGGTACGCGGGCGTGGTCGCCGGGCTGCTGCTGAACAGCCTGACCCGCAAGGCCGCCCCGGAGCCGCTGGGGCTGCCCGCCCCGGCGCTGGTGGCGTACCTGGCCGGGGCGGGGGTGCTGCGGCTGCTCAGGTCTGGGTGGGGAAGCCGAGGTTGACCCCGCCGTGACGCGGGTCGAGCCAGCGGCTGGTGACCACCTTGCCCCGGGTGAAGAAGGCGACCCCGTCGGCGCCGTGCGCGTGCAGGTCACCGAAGAGCGAGGCCTTCCAGCCGCCGAAGGAGTAGTACGCCATCGGCACCGGGATCGGCACGTTGATCCCGACCATGCCGACCTCCACCTCGTGCTGGTAGCGCCGCGCGGCGCCGCCGTCGTTGGTGAAGATCGCCGTGCCGTTGCCGTACGGGTTGGCGTTGACCAGGTCGACCGCCTCGTCGTACGAGCCGACCCGGACGACGCTGAGCACCGGGCCGAAGATCTCCTCGGTGTAGATCGACATGTGTGGGGTGACGTGGTCGAAGAGGGTCGGTCCCAGCCAGAACCCGTCCGCCTCGCCGTCCGGGGTGACGTCCCGGCCGTCGACCACCGGCACCGCGCCGGCCGCGATCCCGGACTCCACGTAGGAGCGGACCTTCGCCGCGTGCGCGGCGGTGACCAGCGGGCCCATGTCGCAGCCGCGCCGGCCGTCCCCGGTGCGCAGGCCGGCCATCCGCTCGGCGATCTTCGCGACCAGCGCGTCGGCGACCGGCTCGACCGCGACCAGGGCGGAGATCGCCATGCACCGCTCCCCCGCCGAGCCGAAGCCGGCGTTGACCGCCGCGTCGGCGGCCAGGTCCAGGTCGGCGTCGGGGAGCACCACCATGTGGTTCTTCGCGCCGCCGAGCGCCTGCACCCGCTTGCCGGCCAGCGAACCGCGCTGGTGCACGTACCGGGCGACCGGGGTGGAGCCGACGAACGAGACCGCCTTCACGCCGGGGTGGTCGAGCAGCGCGTCGACCGCCTCCTTGTCACCGTTGACCACGTTCAGCACGCCGTCGGGCAGGCCCGCCTCGGCGAACCACTCGGCCAGCAACAGCGCCGCGCTCGGGTCCTTCTCGCTCGGCTTGAGCACCACCGCGTTGCCGCAGGCGACCGCCACCGGCACGAACCACAGCGGCACCATCACCGGGAAGTTGAACGGCGAGATCACCGCGACCACCCCGAGCGGCTGGCGCAGGCTGTACGAGTCGATCTCGGTGGAGACGTTCTCGCTGAAGCCGCCGCGCAGCGCCGAGGGGATGCCGCAGGCGTACTCGATCACCTCCAGGCCGCGCTGCACCTCGCCGGCGGCGTCCGCGAGCACCTTGCCGTGCTCGGCGGTGACCACCTCGGCGAGCCGCTCGCGCCGGGCGTTGACCAGCTCGCGGAAGGCGAAGAGCACGGCCGTCCGCTTGGCCAGGGAGGCGTCCCGCCAGGCCCGCGCGGCCCGCTCGGCGGCCTCCATTGCGCGCGCGACGTCCGCGGCGCAGGCCAGCTCCACCTGACCGGTACGCCGGCCGGTGGCCGGGTCGAAGACGTCGGCCCGCCGCTCGGAGCTGCCGTTCACCCGCTTGCCGTCGATGAAGTGCCCGATGGTCATTGAGTCACCTTCCGTTCGCGACTGCGGGGCTCGCAGAACCGGCTCGCTCCTCGCGCTCACTGAGTCACCTTCCGTTCGCGACTGCGGGGCTCGCAGACCCGGCTCACTCCTCGCGCTCACTAGGCCACCTCGGCCGAGGAGCGGATCGCGTCGACCAGGATGGCGAGGCCCTCGCGGGCCTCGTCCTCGGTCAGCGTCAGCGGCGGGCCCATCCGCAGCACGTTGCCGTAGAGGCCACCCTTGCCGGCGAGCAGCCCGCCGGCCCGGCACGCCTCGAAGACCCGGACCGTCATCGCCGGGTCCGGCTCGATGGTGCCCGGGCGGACGAACTCGACGCCGAGCATCAGCCCCTTGCCGCGTACCTCGGCGACGCAGTCGAGGCCGCCCACCGCGGACCGCAGGCCGTCGGCGAGGATCGCGCCGACGCGGGCCGCGTTGGCCTGGAGGTCGTGGTCGAGCAGGTAGTCGAGGACGGCGTTGCCGGCGGCGGTGGAGATCGGGTTGCCGCCGAAGGTGGAGAAGCTGATCGCCGGCACCGACTCCAGCACGTCGGCCCGGCCGACCACGCCGGCCAGGGCGAAGCCGTTGCCGATGCCCTTGGCGAAGGTGAGCAGGTCCGGGGTGACGCCGTGCGCCTGGTAGCCCCAGAAGTGCTCCCCGGTCCGGCCCCAGCCGGTCTGCACCTCGTCGGAGATGAACAGGATGCCGGACTCGTCGAGCACCTTCTTCCACGCGGCGAAGAGCCCGTCCGGGGCGTGCACGAAGCCGCCGACGCCCTGGATCGGCTCGGCGATCAGGCAGGCCACGTCACCGGCGGTCTGGGTGGCGAGCACCTCGCGCAGGTCCTCCACCGCCGCGTCGACCTGCTCGTCGGAGCCGAGCCGGGCGAGCAGGCCGCGGACCCGCTCGCCGGAGTGCAGCCAGGCCACCTGGAGCGGGTTGAGCGCGCTGGCCGACCAGCTCCGGTTGCCGGTGACGCCCATCGCCGCGTACGACCGGCCGTGGTAGCTGTTGCGCACGGCGAGGATCTGGTGCGAGCGGCGGTAGTTGGTGGCGACCAGCAGCGCCGCCTCGTTGGCCTCGGTGCCGGAGTTGGTGAAGAACACCCGGGCGTCGGGGATGCCGGAGACCCGGGCGACCTTCTCGGCCAGCTCGACCTGCTGCCGGATCAGGTAGAGCGTCGAGCTGTGCACGATGCCGGTGGCGAGCTGCCGCTGCACCGCCTCCCGGATCTCCGGGATGTCGTAACCGACCATGTTGGTCAGCACCCCGCCGAAGAAGTCCAGGTAGCTGCGCCCCTGCGCGTCGGTCACCCGGCGACCCGAGCCGGAGACCAGCTCGATCGGCTCGTCGTAGTAGAGCGGCATCCAGGACGGGAGCACGGCCCGGTGCCGGGCCAGCAGGTCGTCGGAGGTCATGGTGGCACCCTTCAGGCGGTTGGTGTCCTCGCACGCTTTCACCGGGCGGCGGCAGGGACAACTGTCACTGTGTAGCGCAGCGACGGTGCGCGCCTGACAGCGCGTCAACCTGCGTGCTGCGGTTTCCAGGGTGCGGCGTGATCGGCACTTACCTTTCCGTCCGTCATCGCGCTGGTCGACCACTCATTCCGCAGCAGCGGGCCGGTGCACCGACGTGACCGCGCCGCGCCGGTAGCATCCGGCCGGTGCGGACAGTGGAGGTGGCGCTGCCGGCCGGGACCAGCGGCGCGGAGCTGGCGGCCGGCGTACGGACCTGGGTGGAGTCGCCCCCGCTGCGTGACCTGGTCGGGCGCTTCGGCGGCGACTGGCCGGCCGGGAACCTGACCGAGGTGCTGGCCGGGCTGGACGACTTCTCGGCCCGCCACTGGGACTTCCGCGACGGCCGGGAACGCCCCGACGCCCGCGAACCCGCCTTCGACCTCGGCACGGTGGGCCTGATCCTGGACTCGGCCGCCGCGCTCGGCCTGGTCCGGGCGCTGCCTCCACCCCTGCCCCGGTACGCCCACCTGCTGGTGCTCGGCGGCCTGGCCCACGCCTGCCTGCGGCGGGTCGGGTACGCCGCCCACCTGCTGCGCACCGGCCCGGCGGTGACCGGTGAGGTGGCCGTGCTCGGCAGCTTCCGGCCGCTGACCGGGCCCGAGCGGCAGGTCCTGGCCGACGCCGGGGTGACCGGCTGCGCCACCGAGGTCGACGCGCTCGACGCCGGGGTCCGGGCCGCGTTCGGGCTCGCCGCGCCCGCCGAGGAGGACGGCCACGACGCCGCCCACCCGCACCACTCCTGGTCCTCGCGGACCTACCGCCCGGCCGGATCGCCGCCGGTGCGGGTGCTCGCCGCGCCGTCCAGCGAGCCGGAGCGGCGGCGGGCGCACACCGCCGACACCCAGCGGTTCTGGGCGGAGCACGTCCGGCTGCGCGCCGGCGACCCGGTGCTGATGGTGACGGCGCCGATCTACGTGCCGTTCCAGCACTGCGACGCGCTGCGCACCCTGACCGTGCCGTACGGCTGCCGGATCGACACGGTCGGCGTCGACCCGGCGCTGACCGGGCTGGCCCGGGTGCCGGAACCCACCCTCACCCCCGGGCGCTACCTCCAGGAGATCCGCTCGGCGATCCGGTCCCTGCGCGCCCTGCACGCCACGCTGACGCCGGCCTGACCCGTCCGGCTCAGCGGAACCGGGCGCGGGCGATCGCCCGCGACACCTCCGCCGGCTGGTCCACCTCGAGGATCAACCGGTCGTAGGCCGGTCCCTCCAGGTCGACCAGCAGCACCTCGTCGGCGCGGTGCACGCACCAGAAGGACCGACCGTGGGAACGGGAGACGTAGCTGCCGGCCATGATCAGGCCGGGCCAGAAGGTGCCGGGCAGTCGCCAGCCGGCGCCCCGGCGGTACGCCTCGGCGCGGCCCACCGTCCGCACGCCGGTGACCGAGGCGGTCGGCACGGCCACGCCCGCGGTGAGCGCCCAGAGCCGGTCCGCCCCGGTCAACCGGACGACCAACTGCTCCGGGTCCACCTGCACCAGCACTGCCATGATCCACAGCCTACTCGCCGGTGCGGGCGGCTCCCAGGGCCGAGGGACCGTCCGTGCGGGCAGCCGTCGGTCGCGGGCTCAGCGGGCGGTGTCGGCGACCGCCTGGGCGAAGACCTCGGAGCGGTGCTCGAAGTTGCGGAACCGGCCGTAGCTCGGGGCCGCCGGGGAGAGCAGCACCACCCCGCCGGCCGGGGTGAGCTTGCGGGACAGCCCCACCGCGGCGACCAGGTCGTCGGCGAGTTCGGTGCGCACCGCCGGCAGCCCGGCGAGCGCCGCCACGATCCGGGGACCGCTGTCCGGGATGCCGATCACGGTGATCTCCCGCTCGGCCAGGTGGTCCCGCAGCGGGGTGTAGTCCAGGCCCCGGTCGGTGCCGCCGACGATCACCGTGAGCGGCCGGCCCTCGTACGCGTCGATCGCGTGCATCGCCGCGTACGGGCTGGTGGCGAGGGTGTCGTCGACGAAGGTGAGGCCGGACGGGTCCGGGATCTCGGTGAGCCGGTGGGCGAGCCCCTGGAACTCGGCGACCGCCAGCGCGAGGGAGTCCTTCCGGGCGACCACGTCGACGCCGAGCGCGTCGAGCACGGCGAGCGCCACGCACAGGTTGCCCTCGTTGTGCCGGCCGACCAGGGGCAGCACCGCCCGCGGGAAGAGCGGCTGGTCCCGCAGGTGGAACCAGGGCGTGCCGTCCGGGCCGTTGGCGACGGAGGTGGCGTCCGGCGAGCCGGCGCGGACGGCCGCGCGGTCGCCCAGCTCCAGGGCGAGCCGAGGGTCGGCGCCGTTGACCACGACCGTCCGCGGGCCGTGCGCGAGCAGGTTGAGCTTGTCCTGGTAGTACTCCCGCTCGCCGCCGTGCGCGTCCAGGTGCTCGGGGAAGAGGGCGGTGACCACGGCCACCCGGGGCGAGTCGGTCAGGTCGGCGCACTGGTAGCTGGAG
This sequence comes from Micromonospora kangleipakensis, assembly GCF_004217615.1. NCBI lineage: Bacteria > Bacillati > Actinomycetota > Actinomycetes > Micromonosporales > Micromonosporaceae > Micromonospora > Micromonospora kangleipakensis. Next base: position 5,900,476 of record NZ_SHLD01000001.1, read on the forward strand.
AGCTCCAGCACGTACAGCTCGGCCTCGGGCAGGTCGAGCAGCGGCACACCGATGTTGCCGCCGAAGACGTTGGGCCGGTCCATCGCGGTCAGCAGGTGACTGATCAGGCTCGACGTGGTGCTCTTGCCCTTGCTCCCGGTCACCCCGACCGTGCGGTCGGCGTGGTCGGCCATCCACAGCGCGCTGCCCTGGGTGACGGGCACGCTACGGCGGCGCAGCTCGACCATCCAGGGGTGGGTGTTCGGCACCCCCGGCGAGCGGACCACCACGTCGGCGGCGGCCAGCCGGTCGAAGCCCTCCTCGCCGGTGACCAGGGGCGCGGCCTCGGCGAGCGGCCCCTCCCAGGGCAGCGTGAGGAAGTTGGCGCTGTCGTCCACGACGACCAGGCCGGCGGGGCCGTGCGCGGCGATCGCGGTCACCGCCGCCCGGCCCTCCCGGCCGGCGCCCCAGACGGCGACGGTACGTCCGCGCAGGTCAGACAGGCGCACGGGCTCTCCTCGGGGGTTTCGACGGCGATCGGCGGGCAGGGTCCGGCGCAGCCGGACACGGCCGGACGAACCAGGGCCTAGTATGGCGTGTGCCCAACGAGCAGCTCCGGCGGATGGACGCCTTCACCTTCCCGTCCTACTCGATCGACTTCGCCACCGGCGAGGCGTTGTTCGACTACGCCCTCACCGGCCCCCACGGCGAGCAGCGGTTCACCGAGGTGATCACACTCCCGCTGCCGGCCGAGCCGGTGTCGGACGCGACCGCGGCCACCCTCAACCGGGTCCTCGAGCTGCTGCACGTGGTCGCCGGGGTCAGCTACTACAAGGCCGCCGCGCCGCACCGGCTGGTGCTGCCGACGCCGCTGGGCGCGGCCGCCGCCGAGCTGGTCACCGCCGTCTACACCAAGGGCCTCGCCGAGTACGCGTACCGCAACCGGCTGCCGCACGTGCTCGAGCTGCGCCCCGAGGTGCCGGCCGGCGAGGTCGGCCCACCCCGGGTGTACGACGACTCGGACCGCCGGCCGCTCTCCGCGGTCGGCGGCGGCAAGGACTCCATCGTCAGTCTGGAGGCGCTGCGCCGCGCCGGTTTCGACCCGGTGCCCTTCTCGGTCAACCCGAACCACGTCATCATCGCGGTCAACCAGGCCTCCGATCTGCCTCCGCTGGCCGCCCGCCGCCGGATCGACCCGGTGCTGTTCGACCTCAACGCGGCCGGCGCGCTGAACGGGCACATCCCGGTCACCGCGATCAACTCGCTGATCGCGGTCGCCACCGCGGTGCTGCACGGGCTCGGCCCGGTGGTGATGTCCAACGAGCGCTCCGCCTCCGACCCGAACCTGGTCTGGAACGGTCACGAGATCAACCACCAGTGGTCCAAGGGCGTCGAGGCGGAAGGGCTGCTGCGGGCCGCGCTGGCCGAGCACGCCGGGCTCACCGAGCCGTACTTCTCCCTGCTGCGCTCGCTCTCCGAGCTGCACATCGCCCGGCTCTTCGCCGAGATCGAGCGGTACGACGACGTGGTGACCAGCTGCAACGCGGCGTTCAAGCTGCGCGACGCGAGCGAGCGCTGGTGCCGGAACTGCCCGAAGTGCCGGTTCGTCTTCCTGGCCATGGCGCCGTTCATGTCGCGCGAGCGGATCACCCACATCTTCGGCGGCGACCTGCTGGCCGACGAGACCCAGGTCCCCGGCTACCGGGAGCTGCTCGGCGTGGACGGGCACAAGCCGTTCGAGTGCGTGGGCGAGGTCGAGGAGTCGGTGGTGGCGCTGAGCCTCCTCGCCCAGCAGGAGCAGTGGCGCGACGCCCCGGTGGTCCGCGCCCTGGTCGACGCGCTCCCCGACACCGCCTGGTCGGCCGCCGCCACGTCGGACGTCTTCACCCCGGGCGGCCCGAACTTCGTCCCCGCCGCCTACGCCAAGGCCCTCACCGCCCTCACCTGAGGAGGACCGGCCGGAGCTGGCCGAACCGCCACCTCATCTGGTCGATCTCGACGACACTGGAGAGGTCCGTCCGCCGGCGTCCGGAAGGCACGGTGAGTCCGATGACCCAGTCCCTCGTCGTGGCCGCAGAGCAGCGGCAGGCTGACCGCGACCAGGCGGCGGCGGTCGGCGAGGCCGAGGGGCGGGCGACCCTGGCCCTGCTCCGGCAGCTTCGGGACGACGACTGGCAACGCCGTACCGACGCCACCGAATGGGACGTCCGCACGACGGTCTCCCACCTCGTCGCCCAGGCCGAGGACGCGCTCCGACTGCGCACCATGCTGCGCCGGGAACTCGTGGGACGCCTCCACCGCCGCGGCAAGATCCCCGTCGACGCCCACACGGCCGTCGGGGTCGACGAGCACCGGTCGGACCGGGGGCCGGAGCTGGTCGAGCGGTTCGCGGTGTTGTGGCCGCAGGCGGTACGGGCCCGTCGGCGCAGGCCCGCGCTCCTGCGCCGGGCCAGGATGAGCCTGGGGATGCCGGGGGTGCCGCGCGTCCGCGTCGCCTACCTGCTCGACGTCATCCTCAACCGGGACCTGTGGATGCACCGGGCGGACCTGGCCCGGGCCACCGGCAAACTCTTCGTCATCGCCGAGCACGATCGGCACATCGTCGCGCAGGTCATGCGGGATCTCGCGCTCCAGTGGTCGGCGGCACCGGTCGCGCTGGAACTCACCGGCCCGGCCGGGGGCACGTGGCTGATCGGCTCGGGCGAGCTCGTGGCCGTCGTCCGCGCCGACGCGGTCGCCTACCTGCGCGCCCTGGCAGGCCGCGACGACAACGTCGACCTGGAACTCGTCTCCGGCGACGCAGCCGTCCTGACCGCGCTCCGCCAGGCCCGCATCCCCTTCTGACGCGCCCCCACCGGTCGGGCGGGACGACTCAGGTGTCGCGCACCGCGTCCAGGGCGAGCAGGGCGACATGCAGGGACAGGCAGGCGTCGACGGAGTCCAGGTCGACGTCGAGGATCCGGCCGATCCGGGCCAGCCGCTCGTAGAACGCGGGCCGGGACAGGTGCGCCGCCGCGGCCGCCGCGGACTTGTTCCGGCCCTGCTCCAGGTACGCCCGCAGGGTGCCGAGGAGCTGCTCGCGGGGATGCTGGGCGTCGTAGGCCAGCAGGCCGCCGAGCTCCCGCTCGACGAAGGTCTGCAACCGCGGCTCGTCCCGCAGCAGGTGCAGCAGGCCGGCCAGGCCGACGTGCGGCAGCCTGAAGACGGGCAGCTCCCGGCGGTCCCGGCGGGCGGCGTCGGCGATCTGCCGCGCCTCCACCAGCGAGCGGCGCGCCTCGCGCAGGCTGGACACCCCGGAACCGGCGGCCACGATCACCGCAGCGGGGGTGCCCGGCGCCGGCCGGGGATCGAGGCGTACCCGCCGCAGCGCGGCGGCGAACGCGGCGAGCGCCCGCTCCTCCGCCTCGGCCTCCGGCAGCGCGAGCAGCGCGCCGACGGCCTGATCGTCCATGGCGCTGGTCAGCGCCGTGAGCTTGGCCTCGCGCAGCGCCTGCCCGACCGCCTCGGCCAGGTCCCGCAGCCGGGCCGGGCCGGCCTGCGGTCCGCCGTCGGGGTCGTCGGACCGGTGCCGGACCACCACGCCGACCAGGTGCCGACGCTCCAGCACCACGCCGAGCGCGCGGGCCCGCAGCCCCACCTCGTCCACCGGTCGGGAGTGGTCGAGCAGCGCGGTGAGCAGGGTGCGGTGGATCTGCCGTTCCAGCCCCTCGGCGTCGCGTCGGATCAGCCTGCCCAGCGCCAGCGTCGACGCGGCCCGCTCGACGAGGATGGTCAGCCGGGTCGGTGGCGAGCCGTCGCCGGCCGGCGTGCCGGCGGCGGCGAGGTCGCCGCTCGGCCAGCGCAGCAGCAGCCGCCCCCAGTCCTGACCCCGGGCGCCGACGGTGGTGACGAGCCAGCCGCTGTCCAGGTCGTACGCGGTGCGCCCGTCCGGCCGGATCCGCCGGGAGTGCTGCTCCCAGCCGTCCAGCAGCAGCTCGGCGCTCTCCCCCGCCGGGTCGTACGCCAGCACCTGCCGGGACAGGTTCTCCAGCACCACGGGGCTGCCGGCCAGCTCGGCCGCCTGCCGAACCACCTCGGCCGCGTCAGCGCCCTCGACGGAGAGCTCGGTGAACCGCTGGTGGATCTCCTCCGTCGCGCGCAGCTCGGTGAGCTGGGCGTCCACGATCAGCGCGTGCACCGCCTCGGTGATCCGGACGAACGGGGTGGCCCGCCGCAGCTCCACCAGCGGCAGCCCGCGCCGCTCGGCGGCCGCCGCCATCACCCGGGGCACCCCGCTGACGTAGCGGCGACCCAGCTCGACCACCAGCCCGGAGACGCCGACGTCGGCCAGGGCGCCGATGAAGGCGCGCAGCCCGGCGTCGTCGGCCGGAAGCCCGATCCCGGTGGTGAGCACCAACTCCCGCCCGTTGAGCAGGGTGGCGATGTCCGGCACCTCGGCCACGTGCACCCAGCGGACCGGCCGGTCCAGCCCCGCTTCCCCGGCGACCAGGCGCGGGGCGCCGTGGCGGACCGGGTCGAGCGCGAGAACCTCACGGACGGTAGGGAACACGGCCGACACGCTACCCTGCGTCACCCCTGATCCCGAACAGCCGCTCGGCCGTGGTTCACCAGCTCGCCGTCCAGCGGTACCAGCCGCCGCCGAGCGGCCGGAAGACCGGGGACTCAAATGACCCGTTCCCGAGCGACGGGGTGGGACCGTCCGGCAGGTAGGCGAAGCCGGCGTCGTCGAAAAACGCGCCGTTCTCCTCGTAGAAGACGACTCCGCCGGACACCAGGTAGGCCCGGGTGATCCGGTAGCTGCCCACCGTGGTCGGCACCGGCACCGGGTCGAATCCGGTGGCTGGCGAGCGCTCGGGCAGCTCCGCCACGACGGCCTCGAACGCGTCCCGGCTCAGCGCCCAGCGGGCCCGCAGCGGCACGCCCGTGACCAGCAGGACGAGCATGACGACCGCCATCGCCGGCGCGAGGGGCAGCCACCACGGCCAGGTCCGGCCGGCGCTGTGCGACAGCTGCGCCCCGACCGTCCACAGCACGACCGCGACGCCGAGAATGGCGACGGCGGCCATCGCGATCAGCACCGCGAACCCCGGAACGCTGAACGCCCACGACAGGCACCCGGCGCCTCCGACGCCGACCCCGTGGGCGCTCCACACCACGCCACGACGTGCCGCGACCGGGTTCATGCGCGGGACCCTACCGATCCGGACGCCGGCCGTGGGGGCTCAGAGCGGGTCGTCGCGGCCCAGCTCCCAGCAGGCCACGGCGGTGGCGGCGGCGACGTTGAGCGAGTCGACGCCGCGCCGCATCGGGATCACCACGCGGACGTCGCTGGCCTCCATGGCGGCCCGGGTCAGGCCGGCCCCCTCGGCCCCCATCAGCAGGGCCGCGCGGGCGCGCTGCGCCGCGTCCAGCCGCTGGATCGGCACCGCGTCCGGCGCGGGCGTCATCGCCAGCACCGTGAAGCCGGCCGCCCGGACCTGCGCCAACGCGTCCGGCCAGGGCTCCAGCTTCGCGTACGGGACGGCGAAGACCTCGCCCATGCTGACCCGGACGCTGCGCCGGTAGAGCGGGTCGGCGCAGGACGGGGAGAGCAGCACCGCGTCCACGCCGAGGGCGGCCACGGCCCGGAAGATCGCGCCGAGGTTGGTGTGGTTGTTGACGTCCTCCAGGATGACCGCCCGCCGGGCGCCGGCCAGCACCTCGGCCGCGCTCGGCAGCGGCTTGCGGTGGAACGAGGCGAGCACGCCCCGGTGCACGTGGAAGCCGGTGGCCCGCTGGAGCACCTCCTGGGTGGCCGCGTAGACCGGGGCGTCGCCGGTGTCGAGGTCGGCGAGCTGGTCGGCCCGCTTCGCGTCGACCAGGTACGACCGGGCCGGATAGCCGGCCCGCAGCGCCCGCCGCAGCACCAGCTCCCCCTCGGCGATGAACAGGCCGTGCGGGGGCTCCCAGCGGGTACGCAGCTCGACGTCGGTCAGCGCGCGGTAGTCGGCGATCCGGTCGTCGTCGGGGTCGGTGATCTCGTGGACGGGCACCCGACGATTCTGCCGGACGCCCCGCACCGCCCCGGCCACCGGCCGCGTCGCGGAGCGGATGAGCGCGGCGGGCGCCGCTGGTCAGCTGGCTCGTTCGTAGCGCAGCAGCACGCTCGCGCCGTCGAAGCTGCGGGATCCGACCAGGCGCAGGGCGAGCCGGTCCTTGGGCGGGAAGACCGGCTTGCCGCCGCCGAGGGCGACCGGGTGCACGATGACCTGGTACTCGTCGATCAGACCGTGGTCGGTCAGCGCCGCGGCGGCACCCGAGCCGCCGGTGAGCAGGAGGTCCCCGCCCGGCTCCGCCTTGAGGGCGGCGACCTGCTCGACCAGGTCGGCGCCGATGACCCGGGCCCCGTGGTCGGCCGTTTCGAGGGTGCGGGACAGGACGATCTTCGGGGTACGCCGCCAGATCGGCGCGAACGCCCGACCGTGCGCGTCGGACATCGACTCGGCCCGCGGCCACCAGTACGACATCATTTCCCAGACCTTGCGCCCGTAGACGAACGCGCCGGCCCGTTCGCTCTGCTCCAGGGAGTACGCGGAGAGCTCCTTCCCCATCACGGGCCAGTCGAACTCGCCGTTCGGCCCCTCGATGCAGCCGTCGACGGACTGGTGCACCCAGTAGATGATCTTGCCCATGGTGTTCTCCTCGATCGGCCGCGCCCCCGGCGGGCGCGGTCACCGGTGGGTCGGAGCCGCCCGGCCGGATCCGACAGCCCGCGCGGATTTTTTCCGTCGGGTTCTCCGGGCGGCGGCGGCGCCGGCCGTCGGGGCGCGGGCCGCCGGGGTTGCGCCACCCCGGTACCGTCCGGACCCGTGGCCGGTCCCCTGATGATCGCCCTGGTCGGCGTCGACGGCTCGGGCAAGAGCACCCAGGCGCGGGCGTTGACGCGCCGGCTCACCGCCGGCGGCACCCCGGCGAGCTACTTCGAGAACGCCGGCGGGCGCCCGCTGTGGAACCGGCTCGCCCGGACCCTCGGCCGGCGTGACGGGGTGGCGCTCTTCGGCCGTACCCTCTATCCGGCCCTGGAGGCGACGGTTCGCGCGCTGGCGATGAGCCGGACGCTGCTGTGGTCCCGGCTGACCGGCCGCACGGCGGTGCTGGACCGCTGGACCTGGTGCCAGTACGTGATCATGGCGGCCCGCGGCGACCGCGGCGGACGGGCGGTCCGGGCCGCGTACGCGCTCTTCCCCCGGCCGACCGTGGTCTGCTTCCTGGCCACCTCGCCGGCGGTGGCGCGGGACCGGGTAACGGCCCGGGGCATCGACACCGAAGAGTTGGCGCACCTGCGCGCGCTGGACGCCGCGTACCGGGCGCTGCCCGAGTTCGGGACGGTCGTGGTGGTCGACGGGGACGGCGACCCGGACGAGGTGGCGGCGGCGCTGGACCGGGTGGTGTCACCCCTGGTCCGGGGCTGACCGCGCGCCCGCCGGACTAGATTGTCGATCATGGAGTACCGCCTGGTGGACCGGCTGCCCACCGTCGAGGAGTTCGTCGCCGTCACCTCCGCCGTCGGCTGGACCGACGCGTACGACCCGGCGGCGATCCCGGCCTCGCTGGCCGCCTCGCTGCACGGAGTGGTCGCGGTCGAGGGCAACCGGGTGATCGGGATCGGGCGGCTGGTCGGCGACGGGGCGATCTACTACTACCTGCAGGACCTCGCGGTGCGGCCGGAGCGGCAGCGGCGCGGGGTCGGCGCGGCGATCCTGGGCCGGCTGGAGGAGTGGATCGCCGCCCGGGCCTCGCCCCGGACGTTCGTCGGGCTCTTCGCCGCCGGGGAGTCGGTCGGCCTCTACCGCCGCTTCGGGTACGCCGTGCACGACGACATGACCGGCATGTTCCGCGTCGGCCCGTACCGGCCCCCGCACGGCGGGCCGGGGCACTAGGACCCGGCCCGGTGCCGTCGGCTCAGCCGCGGCGGTTCTGCAGCCAGCGCAGGAGGTCCGAGGGGATGCCCCGGTCCTGCTGCTGCCGCGGCTGCTCGGGCCGCGGGGTCGGCTGCGGCTTCGGCCGCTGCGGGTCGCCGGCCAGCTCGCGGCTCGGCGCGGTGAAGTCCTGCACCGGCTGGCCGCTGACCGTGGTCTTGATCACCCGGGCCACCGCGTCGATCACCTTCGCCTGCACCGGCGCGCCGACCAGGTCGGTCGAGTCGTCCGGGTTGGCGGCGATGCCGGCGACGGCCACCTGCGGGGTGAAGCCGACGAACGTCTCGGTGGCGTTCCGCTCCGAGCTGCCCGTCTTGCCGGCCACCGGCCGGCCGACGATCCGGTCGACCGAGGTCGCGGTGCCACCGTTGCACTGCCCGTACGCCGACTGCTGGCCGACCGGGCAGCGGGCCGCGTCGGTGGCCGCCCGGGCCACGTCGGGCTCCAGCACCTTCTTGCAGGACGGCTGGCCGACGGCCACCTTCTCGCCGTTCGCGGCGGTCACCGAGACCACCGGCAGCGGGGTGCAGTACGTCCCCTCGGCGGCCACGGTGGCGTACGCGTTGGCCAGGTCGAGCGGGGTGGTGGCGGCCACGCCGAGGGTGAACGCACCCCAGTTCTCCGCGTCGTCCCTGGCGAATGCGGCGTCGGAGTCGGCCCGGAACTTGATCCCGAGCCGCTGCGCCATCTCGACCGCCTTCGCCGGCCCGACCTGCTCGGCCAGCCAGACGAAGTAGGTGTTCACGGAGCGGCCGAAGCCGTCCCACATCATCCGGTACCCGTCCATCCACTCCGGGTTGGCGTTGGCCGGGCACCACTTGCCGTCGCAGGCGCCCTCGCCCTCGGCGGCGTACCGGGTGGGCAGCTTGCTGGGGGCGTCGAAGCCGGTCGAGAGGGTCTTGCCGGCCTCCAGCGCGGCGAGGATGGTGAAGAGTTTGAAGGTGGAGCCGGCCTGGTAGCCGTCGACGCTGGCGCCGCCGGAGATCAGCGGGTTGACGGTGTTCGGGCGGTTGGCCTGCCCGGCGGGGTTCTCGTCCAGGCTGTAGTGCCGGTTCACCGCCATGGCGAGCACCCGGCCGGTGCCCGGCTCGACCGCCGCGATCGGCAGGGCGCGCTTGTTGTCGTACCCGTAGACGCCGGTGGCCTGCTGCTGCGCGGTCTGCTGGACCTTGGGGTCCAGCGAGGTGACCACGGTGTAGCCGCCGCGCCGCAGCGCCTGCTCGCGCTCCTTCACGGTGTTGCCGAAGGCGGGCTGGGTCAGCCACCACTGGCGGAGGTAGCCGCAGAAGAAGCCCCAGTCGTCGTGCCCCTGGGCGACCGCGGTGCAGCCGTTGGGCTGGGCGGTCGGGTGCAGCGTGAGCGGCTCCGCCTTGGCCGCGGCGGCCTGCGCCTCGCTGATCGCGCCGGTCTCGGCCATGGCGTCGAGCACGTACGCCCGGCGCTCCAGCGCCCGGGCCTTGTCGCCGTCGATCGGGCTGTACTCGTCCGGCGACTGCACCAGCCCGGCGAGCAGGGCCGCCTCGCCCAGGGTCAGATCGGCCGGCGCCTTGCCGAAGTAGCGCTGGCTGGCCGCCGCGACGCCGTACGCCCCGGAGCCGAAGTAGGCGATGTTCAGGTAGCGGTTGAGGATCTCGTCCTTGCTGAGGGACTTCTCCACCGCGGAGGCGTACCGGATCTCCTGGAGCTTGCGCCCGACGGTCTGCTCGGTGGCGGCCTGCCGCTCCTCGGCCGTGCGGGTGGGGTCGGTCTTGAGCACGTTGCGGACGTACTGCATGGTCAGCGTGGAGCCGCCCTGCTCGGTGCCGCCGCCGCGGACGTTGGCGACCAGCGCGCGGGCGATGCCGCGCAGGTCGGCGCCGCCGTGGGAGTAGAAGCGCCGGTCCTCGGCCGCGACGATCGCCTGCCGCATCACCGGGGCGATCTCGGCCAGCGGCACGTCGGTGCGGTTGACGTCGTAGAACGTGGTGATCAGGGTCTTGCCGTCGTTGGCGTAGAGGTAGGAGCGCTGGGGCTGCGCGGGGGTGCGCAGCGCGTCGGGCAGCTCCACGTACGCCCCGAGGGCCGCCTTGGCGACCTGCCCGCCGAGCAGGCCGCTGGGCAGCGCGGCGACCGCGAGGACGAGCCCGGCGAGGGCGCCGGCGAGGAGCACGGTGAAGAGCCGCGACAGCGGCGACCGGGGTGACGGCATGCACCCCAGGATTACCGCGAAAGCCGCCAACCGGCCACCCCGCCAGGCAACTGTCAGTTACCTCACGGCGACTTCCCAGCTACGGGCGGGTCATCAGGTGGCGAGGGGGCCGTTCGGGGAGGATCCGGGCGCCGTCGGGGTGGCGACGCTGGCGGTGGCGGCGTCCCGGGCGATGGCGGCGGGCACCAGCCGGCCCGAGCGGTAGCCGATGCCGATGCCGGCGACCAGCACGAAGAGCGCGCCGAAGGTCTGCAACGAGCCGATCAGCGCGCCGCCGAGGCCGAGCAGCGGGGCGGCGATCATCAGCATGACCCCGTCGCCGTAGCTGAACATCCCGGACCGGGCGACCGACCACCCGGTGAGGAACCATCCCAGGCTGTAACAGGTGGCCCCGAAGAGGACCAGGCTCCGCGCGGTGGTGCCGAAGACCGGCGTCTCCTCGGCCAGCCCGGCGAACGGCAGCAACAGCACGGTGCCGGCGATGCTGACCAGCAGGCCGGCCGCGGCGACCCGGCGGCAGCGGGTGGCGGCGAGCAGGCCGGTCAGGGCCAGCAGGGCGAGCAGGCCGAGCCAGACCGCGGCCACCCAGCCCACCAGGTAGAGCGCCCGGCCGTCGGCCGGGTAGGGGTCGTTGCCCACGCCGCCGTCGCTGGCCATCGCCACCGCGCCGTAGAGGATCGCGTACGCGGGCAGCAGCCAGACCGCCGCGCGGGCGAACCGCCGTACCGACCAGGCCCAGCTCGCGTTGGTGGCCGGGGCGGCCGGCCCGGGGTCGGAGACGAACGGCAGCACCCCGAACCCGCCCCCGGTACGCCGGCTGCCCAGCGGACCGGCGGGATCGTGGTCGCCGGGGACCGGCTCCCTGGACCACAAGCTGTTCGCCGGATCCTTCATGCGTCACCTCGCTCCGCCTGCGGGCGGCGCGGGACGCGTACGGCGCCCCGGCTCCTGCTCACCACCCGTCCTCAGACCGATCGTGGCAGGCGCCGGGGCGCCGCATGAGTGTTTCTCGCATTTGCCGCCCGGCTCGGACGGCGGCCGGATCAGCCCCGCTCGCGCTGGTCCGACGGGTCGTTGAGCAGGCTGTCCGGGGAGACCGGCTCCGGCGCGGGCAGCCCCTGCGGCTTCGCACCGCCGGTGGCCTGCGCCTCGGCGACGCGTACCTCGTCGTGGATCCGCTGGGCCGCGGCGGCGGCGGCCTGCGCCGCCTCGGCGGCCTCGCGCTCGACCTGGCTCGCGTGGTCGGCCGCTTCCGGCGCCGGGAGGTCACCCACCATCTGGCTCAGACCGCCCAGCGCGCCGCCCATCCCCTCAAGAGCCTTGGTCAGCTCGGCCGGGATGATCCAGACCTTGTTGGCGGTGCCGTTGGCGATCTGCGGCAGCGCCTGGAGGTACTGGTAGGCGAGCACCTTCTGGCTCGGGTTGGCCTGGTGGATCGCGTCGAAGACCGTCCGGATCGCCTTCGCCTGGCCCTCCGCCTGGAGGATCCGGGCCTGCCGGTCACCGTCGGCGCGGAGCACGGCGGACTGCTTCTCACCCTCGGCGGTGAGGATCTGCGACTGCTTGTGCCCCTCGGCCGTGAGGATCGCCGCCCGCCGGTCCCGCTCGGCGCGCATCTGCTTCTCCATCGAGTCGCGGATGCTCGCCGGCGGCTCGATCGCCTTGATCTCGACCCGGGTGACCTTGATGCCCCACCGGCCGGTGGTCTCGTCCAGCACCCCGGAGAGGTGCCGGTTGATCTCGTCCCGGCTGGTCAGCGCGCGCTCCAGGTCCAGCGAACCGATCACGTTCCGCAGCGTGGTGACGGTGAGCTGCTCGATGGCCTGGAGGAAGCTCGAGATCTCGTAGGTCGCCCGGACCGCGTCGACCACCTTGAAGTAGAGCACCGTGTCGATCGAGACGACCAGGTTGTCCGAGGTGATCACCGGCTGCGGCGGGAAGCTGACCACCTGCTCCCGCATGTCCACCTTGGTGCGGACCGCGTCGATGAAGGGGACCAGCAGATTGAGGCCCGGGTTCAGGGTGCGCTTGTACTTGCCGAGCCGTTCGACCACGTCCTGGCGCTGCTGCGGCACGATCCGCACCGCCTTGATCAGCGTCACCACGACGATCAACGCCACGGCGGCCAACAGCACCAATGCAAAGTCCATACCGTTCACCTTTTCGCTTCGGGAAGCTCACCGGGGTGGGAAATGTCGTCCTGCCAGACCAGGGCGGTGGCGCCCCGGACCTTGATCACCTGCACCCGCTCACCGGGGGCGAAACTCTGCGTCACGTCGTACGAGCGGGCGCTCCACAACTCGCCGTCGATCTTGACCATGCCGTGCTCGGCGTCCACCCGCTCCAGCACCAGCGCGGTGGAGCCCTCGATCGCCTCCACGCCGAACGGCTGGTCGCCGCTCTCCAGCGCCGACCGGGCGTGCCGCCAGATGACCGGCCGGACCACCGCCACCGAGAGCGCGGAGACCACCGCGAAGACCAACGCCTGCAGCGCCACGGGGGCACCGAGCGCGGCCGCCCCGGCGGCGGCGAACGCCCCGGCAGCGAACATGATCAGGAAGAGCGTCGTCGTGAAGATCTCGGCGACCGCCAGCACCACACCCAACACGATCCACACCACGGCGTCCACGTAGCAATCGTGACACGTCGAAGCACGCACCGGCGTCCCGTGATGATCAGTAAGCTCTGCGGCACCCGATGCCCCGCCGAGCGAGGAGAACCGCCGTGCCCCTGCTGCCCGACACCGCCCGACAGGTCGACGCCCTCGTCAGCCGGGCCCAGGCGGAGGGGCGGGCGCCCTCGCTCGCCGTCGGGGTGGTCCGGGACGGGGCCCTCGCGCACCTCGCGGTCGCCGGCGAGCACCCACGGCCGGACGCCGACCAGCAGTACCGGATCGGCTCGATCAGCAAGACGATGACCGCGGTGCTGGTGATGCAGCAGCAGGACGCCGGCCGACTCGCCCTGGACGACCCGCTGGAGCGGCACCTGCCCGGCACCCCGGTCGGCGCGCTCACCCTGCGCCAGCTGCTCGGGCACGCCAGCGGCCTGCAGCGGGAGCCGGAGGGCTCCTGGTGGGAGCGGACCGAGGGGATCGACCTGGCCACCCTCGTCGCCGGGCTGACCCCGGACAAGATCGCCTACCCGCCGCACCACGTCTACCACTACTCCAACCTGGCGTACGGGCTGCTCGGCGGGGTGCTGGAGCGGGTCACCGGCACGCCCTGGTACGACCTGCTCCGCGAGCGGATCCTCGAACCGCTCGGCATGCGCCGGACCACCTACCACGCCACCGAGCCGTACGCCCGGGGCTACGTCGTGCACCCCTGGCACGACACCCTGCGGGAGGAGCCGCGTACCGACACCGGGGCGATGGCCCCCGCCGGTCAGCTCTGGTCCACCGTCGAGGACCTGGCCCGCTGGGCCGCGTTCCTGGCCGACCCGGCGCCGGAGGTGCTCGCCCCGGAGACGCTGGCCGCGATGTGCGCCCCGGTGGTGATCAGCGACCTGGACTCGTGGACCGGCGGGCACGGCCTCGGCGTGGAGCTCTACCGGGTCGGCGACCGGGTGTACCTGGGCCACGGCGGCTCGATGCCCGGGTACATCGCCGGGCTGGCGGTCCACCGGCCCAGCCGCACCGCCGTGGTCGACTTCGCCAACTCGTACGGCCTGCGCGGCGGGCACCACATCGTCGGGCTGGCCCGGCAGATCCTCACCCTCGTGCTGGACGCCGAGCCCGCCGCGGTGCCGCCGTGGCGCCCGGCCGCCGCGCCGCCCCCGGCCGACATCGCCGAGCTCACCGGCCGCTGGTGGTGGATGGGCACCGAGTACGAGGTCCGCCCCGACGGCACCGGCAACCTGCTGGCCGGCCCGGTCGGTCAGCCGGTGCTCCGGTTCACCCCGGAGGGCCCGGACCGCTGGCGGGGTCGCTCCGGCGGCCAGGACGGCGAGATCCTCACCGTCGTCCGGGACGAGGCAGGCCGGGCGGTCGCCCTCGACATCGCCACCTTCGTCTTCACCCGCACTCCCGACCAGGAACCCTGACCCACCACGCCGCCCCGACCCGGCCGGGCTCGGACCGGGCCGGGCTCGGACCTGGCCGGCCGGCGGGCGGGGTCGGTGCGCCACCGCTACGAAGGACACCCCCTCCGCAACCGGACCGCGCAGCCCGCCCACGACGGGGCCCGGGGCCGCCGTGCCCGGCGGAGGGATCAAGCCTGACCGCGCGGAGCCGGGCACGGCGGCCCCCGGCCCTGAACCGCGACAAGCGGCAAGCGGCAAGGAGCCGACCGACGACTACAAAGGCTCGGTCACGAAGTCGATCAACCGCTCCATCGCGTTGATCAGCGGCGTCTCCACGTCCGCGAAGCTGTCGACCCGGGACAGGATGCGCCGCCACATCTCGGCCGGCTCGGCCACTCCGAGGGCCGCGCAGACGCCCTCCTTCCAGGGCCGTCCGGGCGGCACCACCGGCCAGGCCCGGATGCCGAGCGCCGCCGGCTTGACCGCCTGCCACACGTCGACGTACGGGTGGCCGGTGACCAGCACGTGCGGCGAGGTCACCGCCGCCACGATCCGGCTCTCCTTGGAGCCGGCCACCAGGTGGTCGACGAGCACGCCGAGCCGCCGGCCCGGGCCGGGGGCGAAGGCGCGGACCTCGGCGTCGAGGGCGTCGATGCCGTCCAGCGGCTCCACCACCACGCCCTCGATCCGCAGGTCGTCGCCCCAGATCCGCTCCACCAGCGCGGCGTCGTGCACGCCCTCGACCCAGATCCGGCTCGCCTTCGCGACCTGCGCGCGGACGTTGTCGACCGCGATCGAGCCGGAGGCGGTACGCCGTCGGGCCGCCGGCACGGGGGCGCGGGTCGGCCGGCGCAGCGTCACCGGCCGGCCGTCGAGCAGGAAGGCCGCCGGCAGCAGCGGGAAGTTGCGCCGCCGGCCGTGCCGGTCCTCCAGCACCACCGCGCCGGCCTCGAAGCCGACCACCGCGCCGCAGAAACCGGAGTCGGCGTCCTCGACCACCAGGTCCGGCTCGGCGTCCACCTCGGGGGTGACCTTCCGCCGTCGCCAGTCCCCCGCCAGCACGTCCTCGCCGTATCGCCCCGCCATGTGGATCACGCTAACCGGCGGTCCGGCGCGCCGCCCGCCGACGCGCCGCCGCGACGCCGGCCCGCCCGGACGGCGGACGCCGCGGGCCCGCAAAAAGGGGCGAAGAAGGCAGTTCGGGGCAGGCTACGCGGCCGGAGCGGCAGTCGAGACAGGGGCGGCGGCGAGCACGTACCCTTTCCGCATGTCCCTCCCCGCCACGGGCGCGGCCACCCTGGCTCCGCGCCGGTCCAGCCGGTTCGTTGCCTGGGTGCGCGCCTGGCGCGCCGGCCTGGTGCCCTTCGACGAGGTCGCCGACTCCATCGCCGGCGACGAGGAGCACCTGGTCGCGGACGCCCCCGGCACCTGGACCGACGTCCCGCTGCGGGACGCGCTGCCCACCCTGGCCAAGCTCTCCCCCGACGAGATCAGGCTGGTGCTGCCCGCGCCCGGCGACCCACGCGGCCTGCCCGGCCCCGGTGACTTCGCCGGCGCGGCGCTGCTCGCCGCGGAGGCGGTGGTCGCCGGCGGGCTCGGGCTGATCCCGCAGGTGCGCAGCCACACCTCGGGCTCCGGGATGACCTGGGAGACGGTGCTCTGGCGGGTGTACCCGTTGCCCCCCAACGCGCCGGCGGCGTCGCTCACCGCGCCCGGCGCGGCCGAGGCGGAGGCGGAGCTGGCCGCCGCGCTCGCGGAGACCACGGCCGCGCTGACCCGCCTCGACGTCGCCCAGTGGCGGCCGGAGCTGGCCGGGGCGCTCGCCGCGCTGCGCCGCCCCGACGGCGCCACCGACCTGCCACCGGGCTTCGACCCGCGGGCCCGGCGACTCTTCGCCCGGGCCGCGGTCCTGGACCGGGTGCTCGCCCTCGCCGGGCACAGCGCGCCGGGCGGAGCGATCAACAACTACGAGGCCCAGCAGCGCGACGCCGCGCTGCGCCCGCTCACCACCGCCTGCCGGCAGGCCCTGGTCGCCGCCTGCAACGCCCCGCTGCGCCCCTGAGGGCGCAGCCGCCGGGGCGCGGGCTCAGATCTCGTCGATCAGGTCGGCCACGGAGTCGACGATCCGGGACGGCCGGTACGGGTAACGCTCCGCCTCGGCGCGGCTGCTGATCCCGGTCAGCACCAGGATCGTCTCCAGCCCCGCCTCCAGCCCGCAGAGGATGTCGGTGTCCATCCGGTCGCCGATCATCGCGGTGCTCTCCGAGTGCGCCTCGATGGTGTTCAACGCCGAACGCATCATCATCGGGTTGGGCTTGCCCACGAAGTAGGGATCCACCCCGGTCGCCTTGGAGATCATCGCCGCCACCGAGCCGGCCGCCGGCAGGGCGCCCTCCACCGAGGGGCCGGTCGCGTCCGGGTTGGTGCAGATGAACCGGGCCCCGTCGTTGATCAGCCGGACCGCCTTGGTGATCGCCTCGAAGCTGTAGGTGCGGGTCTCCCCCAGCACCACGTAGTCGGGCGCGAAGTCGCTGAGCACGTACCCCACCGCGTGCAGCGCGGTGGTCAGCCCGGCCTCCCCGATCACGTACGCGGTGCCACCCGGCCGCTGGTCGGCCAGGAACTGGGCGGTGGCCAACGCCGACGACCAGATCGCCTCCTCCGGCACGTCCAGCCCCATCCGGACCAGCCGGGCCTGGAGGTCGCGCGGGGTGTAGATCGAGTTGTTGGTGAGCACCAGGAACGGCTTGCCGGAGGCACGGAGCCGCTTGATGAACTCGGGTGCTCCGGGCACCGGCTGGCCCTCGTGCACCAGCACGCCGTCCATGTCGGTGAGCCAGCTCTGCACCGGCTTGCGGTCATGCATCAGTCGTCGTCCCAAGGGGGTGTAGGGGTCGGTCGGGCTCACGGGCGCCGGGCGGCAGGGACGCAGCACGGCGTCGGGCAGGTGTCCCACATCGGCAGCTCGCCGAGGCGGCGGCGCAGCCGCTCCCCGTCCGGCGCCGTCCGCTCGGTGACCAGCTCGCGGACCATCGCCACGAAGCGCGGGTCGGTGCCCGGGGTGCCGGCCCGGACGAAGTCCAGGCCGAGCTGCTTGGCCGTCTCCAGCGCCTCGGTGTCGAGGTCCCAGACCACCTCGAGGTGGTCGGAGACGAAGCCGATCGGGCTGACCACCACGCCGGTGACGCCGAACGCGGCGAGGCTGGCCAGGTGGTCGTTGATGTCGGGCTCCAGCCACGGCACCTGCGGCGGGCCGGACCGGCTCTGCCAGACCAGGTCGTACGGCAGGTCCGGCGCGGCGGCCGCGTGCACCAGCCGGGCGGTCTCCGCCAGCTGCGCGGTGTACCGGCCGCCGTTCGGGCCGGCGGTGGCGGCCATCGACGTCGGAACGGAGTGCGCGGTGAAGACCAGTCGGGTGGTGTCCCGCTGCGCCGGATCGAGCTGGGCCAGCGCGGTACGCACCGCGTCGGCGTGCGGCTCGACGAAGCCGGGGTGGTCCCAGAACTGCCGCAGCTTCTCGATCACCGGGGCGTCCGCGCCGACGGCGGCCCGGGCGGCGGCGATGTCCTCCTGGTACTGCCGGCAGGACGAGTAGCCGCCGTACGCGCTGGTGACGAAGGCCAGCGCCCGCTCGACCCCGTCGTCGCGCATCTGCGCCACGGTGTCGGCGAGCATCGGGTCCCAGTTCCGGTTGCCCCAGTAGACCGGCAGGTCGACGCCGTTCGCCGCGAAGTCCGCCCGGATCGCGGCGAGCAGCTCCCGGCACTGCTGGTTGATCGGGGAGACGCCGCCGAAGTGCAGGTAGTGCTCGGCGACCTCCGCCAGCCGCTCGGGCGGCACGCCCCGCCCCCGGGTGACGTTCTGGAGGAAGGGCACCACGTCCTCGGGCCGCTCCGGACCGCCGAAGGAGACCAGCACCAACGCGTCGTACGCCATGGCGCCATTCTCCCCCGACGGCCGTGACGACCCGACGACGACCCCGGACGGTCGGGTTTCGGAGCCGCCTCAGGCGCCGATCGCGTGGTAGCCGCCGTCGACGTGGACGATCTCACCGGTGGTGGCCGGGAACCAGTCCGACAGCAGC
The DNA here is from genome assembly GCF_004217615.1 of Micromonospora kangleipakensis. Taxonomy (NCBI): domain Bacteria; kingdom Bacillati; phylum Actinomycetota; class Actinomycetes; order Micromonosporales; family Micromonosporaceae; genus Micromonospora; species Micromonospora kangleipakensis. Next base: position 5,918,705 of record NZ_SHLD01000001.1, read on the forward strand.
GCCAGGCAGGCCCGGGCGGCGGGCTCCTGGTCGGTGAGGCTCCAGCCGAGCGGTGCGCGCTCGGTCCAGGCGTCCTCGAACTGGTCGAAGCCCGGGATGGACTTGGCGGCGATGGTCCGCAGCGGGCCGGCCGCGACCAGGTTGCTGCGGATGCCCTGCTTGCCCAGGTGCAGCGCCAGGTAGCGGGAGGCGGACTCCAGCCCGGCCTTGGCCACGCCCATCCAGTCGTAGACCGGCCAGGCCTTGGTGGCGTCGAAGGTGAGGCCGACCACCGCGCCGCCCGCGGACATCAGCGGCAGCGCCGCCATCGCCAGGGACTTGTAGGAGTACGTGGAGACCTGCAACGCGGTCGCCACGTCCTCCCAGGGGGCGTCGAGGAAGCCGCCGCCGAGGCAGCTCTGCGGGGCGAAGCCGATCGAGTGCACCACCCCGTCCAGGCCGTCCACGTGCTCCCGGACCTTGTCGGCGAGGCCGGCGAGGTGCTCCGCGTTGGTCACGTCGAGCTCGATCACCGGGGCCGGCTCGGGCAGCCGCTTGGCGATCCGCTCGACCAGGGAGAGCCGGCCGAAGCCGGTGAGCACGACCTGAGCGCCGTTCTCCTGGGCGAGCTTCGCCACCGAGAAGGCGATCGAGGCGTCGGTGATGACGCCGGTGACGAGCAGCCGCTTACCGGCGAGCAGTCCAGACATCGAGAGGTTCCTCCGTGCGTTCTTCTCGGGACGGGTGGCTCAGTGGCCCATGCCCAGGCCGCCGTCGACCGGGATGACGGCGCCGGAGATGTAGCCGGCCGCGTCCGAGGCCAGCCAGGCGACCACGCCGGCCACCTCGTCCGGCTCGGCGAACCGGCCGGCCGGGATGGCCTTGCGGTACTCGGCGCGGCGCTCCTCGGGCAGGGCGGCGGTCATGTCGGTGGCGATGAAGCCGGGCGCGACCACGTTCGCGGTGATGTTGCGGCTGCCCAGCTCGCGGGTGATGGAGCGGGCGACGCCCACCAGGCCGGCCTTGCTGGCCGCGTAGTTGACCTGGCCGGCGCTGCCGTAGAGGCCGACCACCGAGGAGATGAAGATCATCCGGCCCCACTTCGCCCGGAGCATCTTGGCCGAGGCCCGCTTGGCGCAGCGGAACGCGCCGGTCAGGTTGGTGTCCAGCACTCCGGTGAACTGCTCCTCGGACATCCGCATCAGCAGCGTGTCGTCGGTGATGCCGGCGTTGGCGACCAGCACCTCGACCGGGCCCAGCTCGGCCTCGACGGTGCTGAAGGCGGCGTCGACGGAGGCATAGTCGGTGACGTCGCACTTGACGCCGAACAGCCCAGCGGGCGCCTCACCGCTGCGGTGGGTGACCGCCACCCGGTCGCCCTGCTTGGCGAAGGCCTGCGCGATGGCCAGGCCGATCCCCCGGTTTCCGCCGGTCACCAGCACGGTACGGGCCACGGGTCCCCCTCTGCTCAGCTGATCTCTGCGTCGGTCGGAGCCTAGGGGTTACCGGTAGGTAAGCGCTAACGCGACCAGGTCACACCGGGGTGTGACGGGCGGACTCGTCCCGTGGCGGGACGACGTCGCGGCGGCCGGTCCGTACGCTGCGGCTGATGGAGAGAGCCCGGGTCGGGAGCTGGTGGGAGGCGCTGCGGCGGGCCGTCGCCGGGCCGGACGTCGCGCCCGTCCGGCCACCGCTGGACCGCTGGCCGCGGCTGGCCGCGTACGCGGGTCCGGTGGGCCTGCTCGCGGTGGTCGGTCTCTTCGCCGTCGCCCTGGCCACGGAGACCGGCCGGCATCTGCCGGGCGTCGTGCCATTCCTGTTCGCGGGGCTGACGGTCGCGCCGCTGCTCGTCCTGCCCCGGCGTCCCCTGCTGGCCTGGCGGCTCACCGTGCTGGGGCTGGCGACCTGCACCTTCAACGCGCCGGCCGGCGCGGCCTGGCCGTGGAACCCGGTGCTGGCGCTCGGGTCGCTGCTGGTGCTGGCGGTGGTGGCGACCCGGGTGGACCGGCCGGTGCTGGTCTGGGTGGGTCTGCTCACCATGGTGCCGGTGGTCGCGCTGGTCGACCCGGACCACCGGATCGACGTCGTGGTGCCGGTCCTGATGCTGCTGGTCCTCGGCGACCTGGTGCGCGGCAACCGGCTCTCCCGGCGGGCGCTGGCCGCGCAGACCGCGCTCAGCGAGCGGGAACGGGAGCGGCGGGCGGTGCTGGAGGAGCGCACCCGGATCGCCCGCGAGCTGCACGACGTGGTGGCCCACCACATGTCGATGATCGCCGTGCAGGCGGAGACCGCGCCGTACCGCGTCACCGAGGTGGCGGACGGCGCCCGCGCCGAGTTCGCCGCCATCGCGGGCTCGGCCCGGGCGGCGCTGACCGACATGCGCCGCCTGCTGGGCGTGCTGCGCAGCGAGTCCACCGGTCCGGAGACCGCGCCGCAGCCCGGCCTGGCGGACCTCCCGGCGATGGTGGACGCCGCCCGCCGGGCCGGCCTGGCGGTCACCCTGGACGCCCCCGCGCCGGCCGGCGGGACGCCCGCGCCGGTCGGGCTGGCCGCCTACCGGATCGTCCAGGAGGGGCTGGCGAACGCGGCCCGGCACGCGGCGGGGGCGGCGGTGCGGGTCAGCGTCCGTCCGGGGCCGCACGCCCTGGCGGTACGGGTCGAGAACACCGCCGGCGACGATCCGTCGACGGTGGAGCGGTGCGCCGGGCACGGGCTGACCGGGATGCGCGAACGGGCCCTCGCGCTGGGCGGTACGTTCGCCGCCGGGCCGGCCGACGGCGGAGGGTACGTCGTCGACGCGCTGCTGCCGTACGACGGGGAGGGCGGGGACGGATGATCCGGGTGCTGATCGCCGACGACCAGGCGATGGTCCGGCAGGGCTTCGGCGCGCTGCTGGCCGCCCAGCCGGACCTGCTCGTGGTGGGCGACGCCGCCGACGGTGCGGCGGCGGTCGAGGCGACCCGCCGGCTCGACCCGGACGTGGTGCTGATGGACGTCCGGATGCCGGTGCTGGACGGGCTCGCGGCGACCCGCCAGCTGCTCGGTGACCGCCGGGCCGACCGGCCCCGGGTGCTCATCCTGACCACCTTCGACCTGGACGACTACGTCTACGAGGCGCTGCGCGCCGGGGCGAGCGGCTTCCTGCTCAAGGACGCCCCCGCCGCCGACCTGGTGCACGCGGTCCGGGTGGTGGCGGCCGGGGACGCGCTGCTCGCCCCGACCGTGACCCGCCGGCTGATCGCCGAGTTCGCCGCCCGTCCCGGGCACCGCCGGCCCCGCCCGACCGACCTGGCCGGGCTGACCCCCCGGGAGACCGAGGTGCTGCGCCTGATCGCCCGGGGCCGCTCCAACGCGGAGATCGCCGCCGACCTGGTGGTCGCCGAGCAGACCGTGAAGACCCACGTCGGGCGGATCCTGGCGAAGCTCCAGCTCCGCGACCGCGCCCAGGCGGTGGTCGTCGCGTACGAGACGGGTCTGGTGGCCGCCGGCGAGTAGCCCGCGGGGCGGCTGACCGGCGGCACGTCGGACCGGAGCCGGATGGACCCTCCGGTGGGGTGGGTGGGGGCCGGTCGGCCGAGTGCGGCGCGCCGGCGCGCCGGGTGTACGATGATCCACGTTTGCGGGCGGTCGATCGCCCGCCTTCCGGGCTCCGCCGACCGCAGGAGGTGATCGCTGTGCGAGATAGCGATCCTCCCAGTCGTGGCCGGGCCGAACGTCAGCCCCGCTGAGCCACGACTCAGTCAGGTGAGCTGACCCAGCTCCCGCTCCCCCCGCGTGACCCTCGGCCCCGGCCGGGGTGAGCGTGCTGCGCCGCCCCGACCCGGGGCCGGCCGCGGAGGAGCCCCCCGGTCACGACTTCGTGTGCGCGTCCTGCCTGCCCCTGCGGTCCCGTCGCGGACCGTCCAGCCGCCACCGGAGCCTGTCCATGAGCCGTTACGTCGCCCCGCTGGGCTTCACCCTCGCCGCCGTCTGGGTGGCCGTCCTCTTCGTCCTGGCCGGCGGCGGTCACTGACCACCGCCGGCCGGTCAGGGCGACCGACCACGGTCGTCCCGCCGCCGTGCCGCCGGCCGTCGCGCCCGCTCAGAGCAGGCGCGACGACCAGAGCAGGCTCAGCGCACCCGCGCAGAGGGCCAGCAGCAGCGCGATCCCCGCGTACCACTGGGTGATCTCGCGCGGCTCGGTCCGGAACCCGATCGAGCTCCCCATGTCCTGGTAGACCTGCTTGAGCTCGCTGACCGAGGCGGCCTCGTAGAAGTAGCCCTCGGTGGTCTCCGCGAGCTGCGCGAGGGCCATCCGGTCCACCGGCACCCGCTGCGGCTGGCCGCCGATCTCCACCTGCCCCGAGTCGGTGCCGAAGGCGATCGTGGAGACCGGGACGTTCGCCGCCTGGGCCGCCGCCGCGGCCTCCTCCACCGACCGCCCCGACGTGCGGTACCCGTCGGAGAGCAGCACGATCCGGGCCGGCGGGATGCCCGCCGCGCCGTCGGACGGCACCGAACGGATGGCCTCCAGGCAGGTGAAGACCGCCTCCCCGGTGGCCGTCGACTCGGCCAGCACCAGCCCGTCGATGGCGGTGGTCACCGCCTCCCGGTCCTTGGTCGGCGAGACCAGCACGTTCGCCGACTTGGCGAAGGAGACCAGCCCGAGGTTGTAGTTCTCCGGCAGTTCGCCGACGAACTGCTTGGCCGCCTCCTGGGCCGCCTCCAGCCGGTTCGGCGCCACGTCGTCGGCCTGCATGGAGAGCGACACGTCGATGGCGAGCATCACGGTGGCCCGTTCCAGGGGCTCCTTGGTGTCCATCGCCGGCCGGGCCAGCGCGGTGGCGAGCACGAGCAGGCAGAGCAGGAACGCGGTGGCCGCCGCGTGCCGCCGCCAGCCCAGCCCCTTCGGCGCGAGGGTCCGCAGCAGGTCCACGTTGGTGAACCGCATCGCGTACGCCCGGCGGTGCAGCTGCCGCCAGACGTACGCGGCGGCCAGGGCGAGCACCGGCAGCACGGCCAGCAGCCACCACGGTTGCAGAAAACGGATCATCGTGTCGTCCCTCGGGTGCGGGCGTGCCGCTGCGCGGCCACGAAACGCACCATGTCCAGCAGCCAGTCTCGGTCCGTACGCAGCCGCAGGTGGGCCGCGCCCGCGGCGCGCAGCTCGGCGGCGATCGCCGCCCGCTGGGCGGCGGCCGCGTCGGCGTACCGGCGGCGCAGCCGCGGATCGGCGGTCTGCACCTCGTGCAGCTCCCCCGTCTCCGGGTCGACCACGGGCAGCACCCCCACGTCGGGCAGCTCCAGCTCGCGCGGGTCCACCACCTCGATCGCCAGCACGTCGTGCCGGACCCGCAGCTTACGGATCGGCCGGCCCCACTGCTGCGGCGGTGCCAGGAAGTCGGAGATGACCACCGCCACACCGCGGCGGCGCGGCGGCCGGTTGAGCATGTCGACCAGCGCGCCGAGGTCGCTGCGCCCGGGCTGGATCTCGGCCCCGGCGATCGCCCGGAGCAGGCCCTGCGCCTCCTTGCGGCCGGCCCGGGCGGGCAGCCGGAGCAGGGTCCCCGGCCCGGTCGCCGGGGGCGCGCCCCGCCACCGGCCGGTCCGCGCGGGCACCGGGGCGCCGGTGCCGACCACCGCCCCGATCCGGTTGCCGCCGCGCACCGTCAGGTGAGTCAGGGCGGCCGCCGCGGCGACCACCACGTCGCGCTTGAGCCATTGGCCGGTACCGAAGTCCAGGCTCGCCGAGAGGTCCACCGCCAGCCAGGTCTCCAGCTCCCGGTCGGCCACCGTACGCCGGACGTGCGGCATCGTGGTCCGCGCGGTGACCGGCCAGTCCATCCGGCGGACGTCGTCGCCGGGGCGGTACTCGCGGGACTCCCCCGCCTCGCTGCCCGGCCCGGGCAGCAGCCCGGCGTAGTCGCCCTGGAGCAGGCCGTCGAGCTTGCGGGTGACCAGCAGCTGCAGGCGGGACAGCACCGCGCCGCTGCGCTCCGCGCCGGCCCCGGCCGGCAGGTGGGTGGGTGGGGTCACGGCCGCTGCCCGGGCCAGCCCGCACCGGCCGGGGCGCCCGGTGGCGGCGGGGTGGCCTGCTGCCGGGGCGCGACGGCGGGCAGCGGGATGGTGGACATCACCCGGTGCACGACGTGGTCGGCGGGGACGTCGTCGGCGAGCGCGTCGTAGCTGAGCACCAGCCGGTGGCGCAGGATGTCCGGGGCGATGTCCTGCACGTCCTGCGGCAGGGCGTAGTCCCTGCCGCGCAGCAGCGCCAGCGCCCGGGTGGCCCGGACCAGCCCGAGCGAGGCGCGCGGGCTGGCGCCGTACTGGATGAGCTGCGCGACGTCCGGCATGCCGTGCTCGCCCGGGGCGCGGGTGGCCAGCACCAGCCGGACCGCGTAGTCGACCAGCGCGTTGTGCACGAAGACCTGGTCGGCCTTGCGCTGGAGGGCGATCAGGTCGGGGGTGCTGAAGATGGGCGTCGGCTCGGGCGGGGCGACGCCCATCCGGTAGACGATCTCCCGCTCCTCGGCGTCGGTCGGGTAGCCCACCACGATCTTCATCAGGAAGCGGTCGCGCTGCGCCTCCGGGAGGGGGTAGACGCCTTCCTGCTCGATCGGGTTCTGCGTCGCCATCACCAGGAACGGGTCGGGCACCCGGTGGGTCTCGCCGCCGATCGACACCTGGCGCTCGCTCATCACCTCCAGCAGCGCCGACTGCACCTTGGCCGGCGCCCGGTTGATCTCGTCGGCGAGCAGGAAGTTCACGAAGACCGGGCCCAGCTCGACGTCGAACTTCTCGCTGGACTGGCGGTAGATCCGGGTGCCCATGATGTCGGCGGGGACCAGGTCGGGGGTGAACTGGACCCGGGCGAAGGAACCACCCACCACCTGGGCGAGGGTCTCCACGGCGAGGGTCTTCGCCACCCCGGGCACCCCCTCGAGCAGGCAGTGTCCCCGGGACAGCAGGGCGACGAACATCCGCTCGACCATCCGGTCCTGACCGACGATCACCCGCTTGATCTCGAACAGGGCGCGTTCCAGCAGGGTGGCGTCCTCGGCGGGGGTCGTGCCGACCGGCGGCCCGTCCGGCAGGGCCTCGGTCGGGGTCGGTGCGTCGGGCGTGGTCGGCTGGGCCACCGGTCCTCCACAGCATGATCGGTCGTCGCGGCGTGGTGCGTATCAAGACTGTCATGCCCGGCTGAGAGCCGAGGGTGGGAGAGGACGATTTTCGCCGCGCCGTCCCGTGGCCCGGAAAACGCTGAACACGGGTGGACAGGAAGGGGTACGGCGTGTGTACGATTCACCCCGTCGCCGGGCGGCTCCCCCCGTGGCCGCCCGGCGCTAAAACTTCCCGGTGCGCGGCCTAGACTGGCCCGGATGACCACTCCCCGCCCTGCCGACGAGGCGCCGATCTGCTCGGCCCGCGGATGTCGCAATCCCGCCGCCTGGGCGCTGCGCTGGAACAATCCCCGCCTGCACGACCCCGACCGGCGCAAGACCTGGCTCGCCTGTCCCGAGCACCGGGAATCGCTCGGCGCGTTTCTCGACGCGCGTGGCTTCCTGCGCGAGGTGGCGGCGGTGGCCGGATCGCCTACGCTCGAAGGGTGAGTGAGCGCAGCGGATCACCCCGGTGAACGGTGACGACCTCGCCGGGCCGCCGTCGGCCCCGGCCGGCCCGCTGGAGCCGTGGCCGGACACCGTCCGCTGGCAGCCGATCTCCCGCGACCTGATCTGGGTGGAGCTGATCCGGCTCGGCGTGCTGCTGGCCGTCCTGCTGATCGGGCTCGGCCTCGGCTGGGCGTTCAGCGGGCACTGGCTCTTCGGCGCCGCCCTCGGCGTGGTCGTCCTGCTGGCCGGTTGGCGGGTGGCCACCATCGTCCGCGCGGTGCAGGCCTGGGGGTACGCCGAGCGGGAGCACGACCTGCTGGTCCGGCACGGGCTGCTGGTCCGGCGGCTCTCCATCGTCCCGTACTCGCGGATGCAGTTCGTCGACGTCAGCGCCGGCCCGCTGGAGCGGGCGTTCGACCTGGCCACCGTGCAGCTGCACACGGCCGCGGCGGCGAGCGACGCGCGGGTGCCCGGCCTGCGGCCGGCGGAGGCCTCCCGGCTGCGCGACCGGCTGACCGCGCTCGGCGAGGACCGGGCGGAGGGCCTGTGAGCGACGGTTCGGCCGACCCGCGGCCCGACGCACCGCCACCCCACGGCCCCGAACCGGTCCCGCCACCCGCCGGCCCGGACCGGCCCCCCTCGCCGCACGCGCCACGACCCGCCGCCCACGACCCCGCCCAGCCGCCCTGGCCGACGGCCCCGCGACCGGGCGCGGCCCAGCCGCCCGGACCGCAGGTCGGCGCCCCCGGCCCGGCCCAGCCGTACTGGCCGACCGGGCCACACGCCGCCGCCCCCGGCCCGGCCCAGCCGTACTGGCCGACCGGGCCACACGCCGTCCCGGCCCACTGGCCGGTCGCGCCGCACTCCGGGGCGCCAGCGCCCGGGACCGCCGGGCAGGGCTGGCCCGGGGTGCCCGGCGTCGCTCCCCCGCCCGGCGAGGAGCCCCGGCAGCGGCTGCACCCGTTGAGTCCCGCGCTGCACGGCGCCAAGTCGCTGGTGGTGGTGATCGCCGGCCTCTCCTGGTCCACGCTCTCCCGGGTGGGCTTCGGCTGGTTCGCCGCGATGGCCGCGGTGCTCGCCCTCGGCGCCACCGTGCTGGCCGTGATCAGCTGGTACAACACCGGCTACCACATCGTGGGCCGGGAGCTGCGGGTGCACGAGGGGCTGATCTGGCGGCGTACCCGGGCCATCCCGCTGGAACGGTTGCAGGCCGTCGAGGTGGTCCGGCCGCTGCTGGCCCAGCTCACCGGGCTGGCGGAGCTGCGCCTGGAGGTGGTCGGCGGGGGCAAGACCGAGGCGCCGCTGGCGTACCTGGGGGTGGCCGAGGCGGCCGCGCTGCGCCAGCGCCTGCTCGCCGTCGCCGGCCGCACGCCGGAGGCCGTCGCGCCCACCGCCGGCCCGGCCGCCGCGCCGGCGCCGGCCGGGCGCCGGCTGCACACGGTACGCAACACGGACCTGCTGGTCAGCCAGCTGCTCACCCCGCAGGCGTTCCTGCTCCCGTTCGGCGTGGCCTTCGTGGTGGCGCAGTTCCTCTCGGCGGGTTCCTGGTCCTTCATCGCGGTCGCCAGCACGCTGACCGCGATGGCGGGCGTGCTGCTGCAACCCGTCCGCCGGGTGCTCGACGACTGGGCCTTCCGGCTGGACCGGGACGGCGACACGCTGCGCATCCGCAACGGCCTGCTGGAGACCCGGGCGCAGACGGTGCCGCTGCACCGGGTGCAGACCGTCGGGGTGACCTGGCCGCTGCTCTGGCGGATGAAGGGCTGGCTGCGGCTGCGGCTGGAGGTGGCCGGCTACTCGGCCGCCGAACCGGACGACCGGAACCGCCCCGACCGGCTGCTCCCCGTCGGCGACCTGCGCACCGGCGAGCTGGTGGTGGCGGAGGTGCTGCCCGGCGTACGCCTCACCGCGCTGCCGCTGACCCGGCCGCCGCGGCGGGCCCGCTGGCTGCGCCCGCTGAGCCGGTCGGCGATCGGGGCGGGCCTCGACGAGCGCGTCTTCGCCGCCCGCTCCGGCCTGCTCACCCGGCGGTTGGCGATCGTCCCGTACGCCCGGATCCAGAGCGTGCGGGTGACGCAGGGGCCGGCGCAGCGGCGGCTGCGGTTGGCCACCGTGCACGCGGACACGGCCGGCGGGGCCGGTGCGGCCGCGCACGACCGGGACGTGGCCGAGGCCTGGCAGCTGGCGGCGGAGCTGACCGCGCGGGCGCACGCCGCCCGCCGCGCCGGCGGCGACCCACTCTCCTGACCGGGCCGACGGCGACCCGTCAGCGGTCGGCCGGTACCGGCGCGGAGTCGGCGGCCGCGTCCCGTCCCACCTGCGGGCCGGCGGCGGGGGTCGCCCGATCCGCCGCGGGGCCGTCCGTGACCGCCGCCGGCTCCGCCGACGCGGGCACGCTCCGCGCGCGCCGGGTCGCCCACCAGCGTTCGGCCAGGCCGACGACGAGGAAGGTGATCCCGACGTACGCCCAGCCGACCAGCACGTCGATCATGTAGTGCTCGCCGCTGTAGACCAGGGTGAACGTCATCGCCAGCGGGTACGCCAGCAGCAGCGGCCACCAGCGCCGCCGGGTGGCGCCCAGGAAGAACAGCACCACGAAGAGGGCGAACGCGGTGTGCAGGGAGGGCATCGCGGCCACCGGGTTGGCGGCGATCTGGCCGGCGTTGAGCAGGTTGCCCGCGCCGTGCATGCCGAACGCCTTCCAGCCCCGGGTGGAGATCCGGGCGACCTCGGTGAGCAGGCCGTTCTGCGCGGCCCACCAGGGCGGCGCGGCCGGGTAGACGAAGTAGGTGACCAGCCCGGCGGCGCAGAGGAACCCCCACCGCCGCATGTACGCCGCCCAGCGCGTCCGGTCCCGCAGCCAGAGCACCGCGGCGGCGGCCAGGGTCACCACGAAGTGAGAGAAGTAGACCCAGCTGACCAGCACGTCCCACCAGTGCACGTCGGGCCGGTAGAGGTGCTGCTGCAACCAGACGGTGGGGACCTCGCCACCGGTGGCCCAGCCGAGCAGGAACCGGTCGGCGACGATCAACTCCATCGCGTGCGGCGTCGCCCCGTTGTCCGCGAACCCCCGGGAGAGGTTGTACGCGGCGAGCAGCAGCACCACCGGTACCCAGTCCCGGGCGAACCGCAGGTGACTGCGCCACGGCCGGGAGGAGTTCCAGGCGACGGTGGCCGCCCAGATCCAGACGAACGCGTACGCCGGGTCGGTGGGCAGGCCGATGGCGAACCAACCGGCCACGAACGCCACCGCCCAGACAGCCATGGCGACGACGCGGCGCCGCCCGCCGTCGGGCGACGCGGCCGGACCGGTCCGGGCGGGGGGCTGGGGATCTGTCACGACGGCCATCGCGGTCAAGGTTAACGGCGGGCGGCGGGCGGACCGACGCCGACCACCGCCCGTCGCGCGGACCGGGCGGCGACCGGCCCCACCACCCGCGCCGGCAGCGCCCGCCCGCGGCGCCGGCACCGGCCCGACCGATCACGCCGGTGGTACCCGCCGACGGCGGTCGCCGGGACCGGCGCCGTCGACCGCGTCGGTGGTACCCGCCGGGACCGGCCCGGCCGGCCGCGACGACGGGCGCGCCGGGATCCACCGGTTGTCGCCCGGCGTGACGCGGGCGGTGGGCGAGCACCTACGCTGGGACCATGCACGAGCCGCCGGAGCCCTCCTTCGCGCCGGGCCTGACCGCCCGGGTCGAGCTGACCGTCACCGACGCCGACACCGCGCAGGCGGTGGGCTCCGGGGACGTGCCGGTGCTCGGCACCCCCCGGGTGCTGGCCCTGGCCGAGGCGGCGACCGTGGCCGCGACCGCCACCCGGATGCCGGCCGGGCAGACCACCGTCGGGCTGCGGGTCGAGCTGGACCACCGGGTTCCCACGCCGGTCGGCCGGACGGTGGTCGCGCAGGCCCGCCTCGCCACGGTCGACGGTCGACGGCTGCTCTTCGAGGTGACGGTCGCCGACGGCGGGGAGACCGTCGCCGAGGCACGGGTCGAGCGGGTGCTGGTCGACCGGCAACGCTTCGTCGAGCGCGCCTCGCGGGCGTCATGAACGGCCGCTTCGTCGAGGTCGCCGACGGCGTCCACGTGCTGCGGGAGCCGCTGCTCCAGGTCAACGTCACGCTGGTGGTGGGCGACGGCGCGGCGCTGCTGGTGGACACCCTCTCCACCGCGGGCCAGGCGCGCGACCTGGCCGCCGCGGCCCGGGCGGTCACCCCGCACCCGTGGATCGTGGTCAACACCCACCACCACTTCGACCACTGCTTCGGCAACGCCACGCTGGCCGCCGACCCGCCCCGGCCGGTGTACGCGCACGAGCTGGCCGCCGCGGCGCAGCGCGAGCGCCCCGACCAGCTGCGCCGGGCCGCGTACGAGGAGATCCGCGAGGAGCGGCCGGCGCTCGCCGCCGAGCTGGCCGACACGGTGCTGCTGGCCCCGACGCACACCGTGCACACCGAGACGGTGCTGGACGTCGGCGGGCGGCGCGTGGTGCTGCGCCACCCGGGGCACGGGCACACCGACGCCGACCTGGTGGTCCACGTGCCCGACGCGGACGTGCTGGTCGCCGGCGACCTGGTCGAGCAGAGCGGGCCGCCGGCCTTCGAGGAGTCGTACCCGCTGCAGTGGCCGGACGCGGTCGCCGACCTGCTCCGGCTCACCACCCCCGCGACGGTGGTGGTGCCCGGGCACGGCGACCCGGTCGACGTCGAGTTCGTCCGCGCTCAGCACGCCCAGCTCGTCGAGCAGGCCTGGATGATCCGCGCCGGCCACACCGGCAGCGCCCCGCCCGAGCGGGTGGCCGCGGAGTCCCCATTCGGCGCCCGCCCCGGCCTGATCGCCGCCCGCCGCGGCTACGCCGACCTGAACGGCACCCTCTAACCCCACCCCACCCCACCCGGCCCCGGCCCCGGCCCATCCGACGGGGGACGCATCCGAAAGGAACAGAGCCGGTCGAGCTCGGCGACCGACGATCGGCACGCCGCCACCTCCTCGCCGGCGAGTCGGACGAGTTGCTGGGTGACCGCCACGCGCCGGAATGTGCCAGAGCGAAGCGGCCGGCCACGAGCCTCAGTCGGTGAACCGCCGCGACACCTCGGCGCGGGTGGGCATGGCGACGGCCCCGCCGGAAGACTCGCAGACCAGCGCGGCCACCCGCAGGGCGAAGGCCACCCGCTGCTGCCAGCCGGCCGGGTCCGCGGGCTCGCCGTCGACGAGCAGGTCGGCGATGAGCGCGCCCATCACCGAGTCGCCGGCGCCGGTGGCGTCCACCGCCCGGACCTTCGGCGCAGGAATCCGTACCACGTCGGGGCCGGCGGCGACCAGCGCCCCGGCCGCGCCGAGGGTGACCACGACGGTCCCCGCGCCCAACTCGCGCAGGTACGCGGCGACCCCCTCGACCGGCTCACCGGGGTAGAGCACCTCGGCGTCGGCGGTGCTGAGCTTGACCAGGTGCGCGCTGGCGGCGAACTCGGCCACCACCTCCCGCAGCCGCGCGAGGGCCCCCGGCCTGCCCAGCAGTCGGAGCCGGACGTTCGGGTCGAACACCCGCAGCGCGCCGGCGATCGACCAGGCCCGACGCGCCGCGGCGCGCACCGGCGGGTCGAGCAGCACGACCGATCCGCAGTAGAGCACGTCGGCGCCCTCGACCAGCGCCACGTCCAGGTGGTCGGCGGTGAGCAGCGCGTACGACCGCGGCTCGCCGTAGAAGCGGAAGTCCGGTTCGGGGCCGGCGAAGGTGGCCACGGCCAGGGCGGTCGGCGCCGGTACGGTCACCGTGCCGGCCAGCCCGACCCCGGCGGCGCGCAGGAAGGCGCGGATCCGGTCGGCGAGCGCGTCGTCGCCGAGCGACCCGACGAACTGGACGTCCCCGCCGAGCCGGGCCACCGCCACGGCCACGTTGAGCGGGCCGCCGCCGATCGCCTGTCGGTAGACGGGCTGCCCCTCGTATTCGGCGTCGAGCAGGTCGACCAGCGCCTCGCCGAGCACCACCGCGTAACCCATGTCCCCTCCACCGTCCGATCTTGTCGCACCAGGCTGGCACAGTGCCCGGCATGATGAGCGCCGAAGCCACGGTATTGGCCTACTGGGCCGCGTGCGAAGCCCGGGACTGGGAACGGTTCGGCACGCTGCTTGCCGACGACATGGTCTACGACCTGCCGCAGACCCGGGAACGGATCCACGGTCGGGCCGCCTATCTGCGGTTCAATCAGGAGTATCCCGGTGACTGGCACGTTTCCGTGGTGCGTGCCGTGGGCGACGGGCGACGGGCGGCCACCTTGATCACCGTCACCGTCGACGGCACGCCCACCCCGGCGACGACGTTCTTCGACCTCGACGAGTCCGGCCTGATCCAGGCCATCACGGATTTCTGGCCGGAGCCCTACGATCCGCCCGCCGGTCGGGAGCATCTCGTGCAGCGATACTGAGACATCGACGTTCGACTACTGCGTCGGGTGCCGGCGCGTGGTGGGATGGCGCTGCCGGACGGGTTGCGGGGGGCTGCCGCGCCACCGGCGCCGGGACTGAGCCGACGCGAGGGCAGACCGGTCCTTCACCGCGAGCCGGACGGGCACCAACACCCTCCCCACGGTCACCTGCTCCGGCCGCTGACCCCGTCCTGAAACGGTCAAGAGGTTTGCGTCCCCGGAGCGAACCCCGGCGGACGCCAACCTCTTGATCGACAGCGACGGCCCCGGCGGGGCCGGCGGTCAGCGGACCATGCTGCCCACGACGGGCTTGGTGAGGAGGGCGGACTGGTTGCGCTGGATGCCCGGGTCGAGGGTCTTGGCGACGAAGATGGCGTGCCAGATGCAGAAGATCAGCACGGTCCACACCTTGCGGGAGTGGTCGGCCTCCTCCCGCTTGTGCTCCTCCAGCAGCCGCATCGCGTACGACAGGTCGACCAGGTCGCCGGCGCCGGAGGTGGCCAGCACGTGCCGGGCCCACTCGTACATCTCGCCGCGCAGCCAGACCCGGGTCGGGGTCGGGAAGCCCAGCTTCTTCCGGTTGACGATGGCCGGCGGCACCACGCCCTGCAGCGCCTGGCGCATGGCGTACTTGGTGGCGTCGGAGCGGGGCGGGAGCTTCAGGTCCACCGGGATGCCGGCCGCGACGTTGAAGACCTCGCGGTCGAGGAAGGGCACCCGCACCTCCAGCGAGTGCGCCATGGAGATCCGGTCGGCCTTGACCAGGATGTCGCCGCGCAGCCAGGTGTAGAGGTCGACGTACTGCATCTTGGTGACGTCGTCCAGCTCGGTGCACTCGGCGTAGATCGGCGCGGTGACGTCGGTGTAGCGGACCGAGGGGTCGTAGCGGCGCAGCAGGTGCTGCTTCTCCTCCTCGGTGAACATCCGGGCGTTGCCGTAGTAGCGCTGCTCGATCGGGGTGGTGCCGCGCTCCAGGAAGCTCTTGCCCTTGACCCCCTGCGGGATGGCCTTGGAGACCGCCCGCAGCCCCTTCTGCACGCCGCCGGGCAGGCCGTTGACCGTGCCGAGGGAGAGCGGCTCCCGGTAGATCGTGTAGCCGCCGAAGAACTCGTCCGCGCCCTCGCCGGAGAGGACCACGGTGACGTGCTCGGCGGCCTTCTTCGCCACGAAGTAGAGCGGGACCAGGGCCGGGTCGGCCACCGGGTCGTCCAGGTGCCAGACGATCTTCGGCAGCGCGTCGATCATGTCCTGCGGCCCGATCTTGGTCGGGATGGTGGTCACGTCGAGGTGCCGGGCCGACTCCTGGGCGACGTCGATCTCGGAGTAGCCCGGGACGTCGTAGCCGACGGTGAAGGTGAGGATGTTGGGGTTGAACTCGCGGGCCAGCGCGACCACCGCGGTGGAGTCGATGCCGCTGGAGAGGAACGAGCCGACCGGCACGTCCGAACGCATGTGCATCCGGACGCTCTCCCGCAGCGTCTCGCGGATCTCGTGGTAGAGCTTCTGCTCGTCGGAGACCGGTGCCGGCCGGAACACCGGCCGGTACCACCGGCGCACCTCGATCCGGCCGCCCGGCGTCCAGGTGAGGTACTCCCCCGACCCGATCCGGTTGATCCCCTTGTGCAGGGTGCCCGGCTCAGGGACGTACTGCAGGGTCAGGTAGTGGCTCAGGTTGGCCGCGTCGATCCCCGCGTCGCCGGCGTACGCCGACTGCGCGAACGGCAGCAGCGCCTTCTTCTCGGAGGCGAGGTAGAGGCCGTCGGCGGTCTCCAGGTAGTGCAGCGGCTTGATGCCGAAGTAGTCCCGGGCGCCGAACGCCCGCCGCTCCTGCCGGTCCCAGATGACGAAGGCGAACATGCCCCGCAGCCGGGTGAGCACCTGCTCGCCCCAGTAGTGGTAGCCGGCGACGATCACCTCGCCGTCGCCGTTGGTGGCGAACTGGGCCCCGAAGTCCCGGATCAGCTCGTCGCGCAGCTCGATGTAGTTGTAGATCTCGCCGTTGAAGGTGAGCAGGTAGCGCCCGTCCGCGTAGGGCAGCGGCTCGTGGCTGAGCGCCACGTCGATGATCGCCAGACGCTTGTGCGCGAACACCCCGTCCGCGTACCGGCCGGAGGCGTCGCCGACCACCTCGACCCCGGTCTCGTCCGGGCCGCGGTGGTGCAGGCACTCCAGTGCTCCGGCGATGTTGTCGCGGTGGGCGGCGGCGTCGCCGCGCGCGCTGAAGAAGGCCAGGAGTCCGCACATGGTGGTCATCTTTCCACGCGCCCGGAGCGGACGTCGCGGCACCGCAGGCTCTTCCCACCCCGGTCCGCGCGGTACCGTCTGGACCAGCGACGAGGCGCAAGGAGGCGGATCATGGCCGAGGAGCGGGCGCAGCAGGGCAAGCCGGCGGACGGTACGGAATCGCACGACCCGGACTTCCCCGAGGCGTTCCTGACGTTCATGCGGCAGGGCTGGCGGGACACTGAGCTGCCGATCGGCCCACGGCCGGAGGTGCCCAACTACGCCAAGCGGCGGGCCGCGCTCTCCGCGGCCTTCCCCGGCGAGACCCTGGTCATCCCCACCGGCGGCGAGAAGGTACGCGCCAACGACACCGACCACCCGTTCCGGCCGGGCAGCGACTTCGCGTACCTGACCGGCGACCACGACCCGGACAGCGTGCTGGTGCTGCGGCCGAACGGCTCCGGGCACGACGGCACGCTGTTCATGCGGCCCCGGTCGTCCCGGAAGACCGACGAGTTCTTCCGCAGCCGGCACGGCGAGCTCTGGGTGGGCCGGCGACACACCCTCGGTGAGAAGTCGACCGAGCTGGGGCTGCCGACCGCCGACCTGACCGAGCTGGACGCGGCGCTGGCCGACTGCGCGCCGGGGCGTACCCGGGCCTTGCGTGGTTTCGACGCCCGGGTGGACGCGGCCGTGCGCCCGTTCGACGGTGCCCGCGCGGAGGGCCAGCCGGCCCGCGACCGGGAGCTGGCCATCGCCATCTCCGAGCTGAAGCTGGTCAAGGACGAGTGGGAGATCGCCCAGCTCCAGGAGGCGTGCGACGCCACCGTCCGCGGCTTCGAGGACGTGGCCCGGGCGCTGCCGGCCGACCGCGGTGTCTCCGAGCGGCTGCTGGAGGGGATCTTCGCGCTGCGCGCCCGGCACGACGGCAACGACGTCGGCTACGGCTCGATCGTCGGCGCCGGCGAGCACGCCACGATCCTGCACTGGGTGCACAACCACGGCGCCACCCGCCCGGGCGAGCTGCTGCTGATGGACATGGGCGTGGAGAACCGCAACCTCTACACCGCCGACGTCACCCGGGTGCTGCCGGTCGACGGCCGGTTCACCCCGCTCCAGCGGCAGGTCTACGACGCCGTGTACGCCGCGCAGCAGGCCGGCATCGACGTGATCAAGCCCGGCGTGGCGTTCAAGGACGTCCACCTGACCGCGATGCGGGTCCTCGCCGAGGCGCTGTCCGGCCTCGGGCTGCTGCCGGTGAGCGTGGACGAGGCGATGGACCCGGCCTCGACGGTCTACCGCCGGTGGACGCTGCACGGCACCAGCCACATGCTCGGCATCGACGTGCACGACTGCTCGAACGCCCGCAAGGAGAACTACCGGGACGGCGCCCTGGGCGAGGGCTATGTGCTCACCGTCGAGCCGGGGCTCTACTTCCAGCCGGAGGACGAGCTGATCCCGGAGGAGCTGCGCGGCATCGGGATCCGGATCGAGGACGACATCCTGGTCACCGCGACCGGCGCGGTGAACCTCTCGGCCGGGCTGCCGCGCCGCTCCGACGAGGTGGAGACCTGGCTGGCCGAGCAGCGCGAGGCCGGGCCTCGCCTGCCGGGCTGACCCCGGCCGTACGACCACAGCGGCGGGCCCCGCCGCCGGCGTCTGCGACGTTTTCCGTCGTTTCGACACCGGTGGCGGGGCCCGTCGGCGTTTGCGCGCTCAGCGCCCTTCCGAACCACCTGCGCGCCGGATAACCCTGTCGCCCGATCTGGGGGAAATGCGGGGGTTTCTCGGATAAGTCCGCGTCGCGAGGATCCTTCTCATACGGTGATGATCAGAGGCTGCAAACCGATTTGTAGCTGGTCGCCCCGCCTTAAGCGGTACGACCCGTCTGATACACGAAAGGGCGGAAGGCTCTGATGTCCAACGACGTAACGACTTCCGACGGCGGGGCTCCGATGCCCCCGCCGACGAACAGGCGGCGGGCGCTCTGGGTCGCCACCGGCGTGGCCGGGCTGACCGGCGTCGTCGGGCTGGCGGCGCTGGGCGGCCTCGCCGCTCGTGACAACAAGTCCGACAAGACGGACCGCGTGTCGGACAGGCAGGCCGCCACGGCCCAGCAGAAGGTCAGCGACGACCGCAGGGACCTGGACGACGAGGGCAAGGACCGGGACAAGGACAAGGACAAGGACGAGCGCGATGAGGTTCGGGAGGTGGACTGTGACGACGATGATCTGATCGAGGCCCTCGAGCTGGCCAACCGGGACGAGGGCGGCACGTTGAAGCTGGCCCGCGACTGCACCTACGAGCTGGACGAGTTCGACAAGAAGTCCGGGGCGGGCCTGCCCACGATCAAGGAAGAGATCAAGATCGAGGGTAATGGCTCGACGATCAAGCGGGACTCCAGGGACGGCTTCCGGATCTTCCGGGTCGCCGACGGTGGTGACCTGACCCTGAAGGACGTCGCCGTCAAGAACGGCGCCGCCGCCGAGCGCGACCGCAAGGACCACAAGGACCACAAGGACGGCTGGGACGGCAAGGACCACGAGGACGGCAAGGACCCCAAGGACCACAAGGACAGCAAGGACCCCAAGGGCAGCAAGGAGCACGGCAAGGAGCACGACAAGCACGACAAGCACGACAAGCACGACAAGGATGGCAAGCACGACAAGGACGGCAGGGACCGCGAGGAGCACGAGGGCGACGGCGGTGGTCTGCTGGTCGAGCGAGGTGGCAAGGCCCACCTGGTGAACACCAAGTTCACCCTCAACAGCGCCGAGGACAACGGCGGCGCGATCGCCAACTTCGGCCGGGTCGAGATCGAGAGCAGCACGCTCGACAACAACCACGCCGGCGACGACGGCGGCGCCATCTTCAACGCCGGTGTCCTCGAGGTCGAGGGGTCCCGCGACGGTAAGGGCGGCGAGTCCCGCATCACCAACAACACCGCCGGCGAGAACGGCGGCGGCATCGCCAACGGCCACGGCGAGAAGAAGAAGCACGACAAGGGAGACCGCGTCAACGGCAGCCGCCACGACGGCGACCACGACGACGACCGCGACGACCGCAAGGCCGGCACCGTGGAGATCGAAAAGACCCTCATCGAGGGCAACACCGCCGACAAGAACGGCGGCGGCCTGTTCAGCAACGACGGCTTCGTCGACATCAGCTGGACCATCATCAAGAACAACAACGCCGGCAAGAACGGCGGCGGCATCGCCGCCATCGACACCGTCCTGACGGTCAAGAACAGCACCATCGAGAAGAACAAGGCCCACAAGGACGGCGGCGGCATCTACAACGTCAACAGCGAAGAGAAGGAACACGACGCCGTCCTCTACAACGGCAACGGCAACGGCAAGGACAAGGACAAGGACGAGGAAAAGCGCGGCTCGGCCACCGTCACCGACAGCGAGATCCTCGAGAACAGCGCGGGCCGCTTCGGCGGCGGCATCTTCAACGGCGAACCCGTCGAAGAGGACCACAACGGCGACAACATGACCGCCCCGAACGCCTCGTCCAACCACAAGGACAACGACAACGACGACGAGGACTTCGAGGCCCGCCTGGCCCTGCGCGACACCAAGATCAAGGAGAACTTCGCCGGCAAGAACGGCGGCGGCATCTACAACAACGAAGGCAAGGTCACCCTGACCGACACCAAGGTCAAGGAGAACAAGGCCGACAACGGCGACAGGCGCAACAAGATCGCCGGCGGCATCTTCAACAACGACGGCAAGGTCAAACTCGACGACGACTCCACCATCACCGACAACGACCCCACCAACTGCGCCAAGACCGTCGAAGACTGCTTCAACTGAACGACTGCACCACCACATAACGCCGGAGGTCCCTCTCCGCCGCACGGCGGAGAGGGACCTCCGGCCATCTACCGAGTGGTACGGGCGGGCCGTCCCCGACCATCACCGTTGACCCTCCCCGGCGGCCGCCGCGAGCTTCCCGCCACCAACCACGTCCTCCGCGCCCGTGCGAGCTTTCCGCCACCAGCCAGGTCCTGGCGGCATCCGCGAGCTTTCCGCCACTAGCCACGTTCTGAGCACCGGTCATACCAAGCCCGGCCCGGGCGTCCGCACTCCTGCCGTCCGCGCCGGGCATACCTAATGCGGGGTTTTTTCGGATACGCACGCATAGTGAGGAAGATTCCCATACGGTGTTCTTCAGCAGCTACAACCGATTTGTAGCGAAGGTCGCCTCGCAAGGGCGAAGCGACCTGGTCTGGTACGAGGAGAGGGCAGAGAGCTCAGATGTCCAACTACCTTCGCGATAACGATGACGTCACCCGCGAGACGAAGTCCCCGTTCCGCCGCCGCGGACTCTGGCTGGTTACCGGCGTTGCGGGCCTCACGGGAGCAATCAGCCTCGCGGGCGTCGCCTACGCCACCACCGGCGTCACCGGCGCCCATCGGCTGACCGACGTGAAGTGGTCGACCGCCCAACTGGTCAGCGACGACGGCAAGGACCGGGACAAGGACAAGGACCGGGACGACAAGGACCGGGACGACAAGGGCAAGGACCACGAGGGCAAGGACCGGGACAAGGACAAGGACCGGGACAAGGACAAGGACAAGGACGAACGCGATGAGGTTCGGGAGGTGGACTGTGACGACGATGATCTGATCGAGGCCCTCGAACTGGCCAACCGGGACGAGGGCGGCACGTTGAAGCTGGCCCGCGACTGCACCTACGAGCTGGACGAGTTCGACAAGAAGTCCGGGGCGGGCCTGCCCACGATCAAGGAAGAGATCAAGATCGAGGGTAATGGCTCGACGATCAAGCGGGACTCCAGGGACGGCTTCCGGATCTTCCGGGTCGCCGAAGGTGGTGACCTGACGCTGAAGGACGTCGCCGTCAAGAACGGCGCCGCCGCCGAGCGCGACCGCAAGGACGGCAGGGACCACGAGGACGGCAAGGACCACGAGGACGGCAAGGACCACGAGGACAGCAAGGACAGCAAGGACGGCTGGGACAGCAAGGACAGCAAGGACCCGAAGGACAGCAAGGACCACAAGGACAGCAAGGAGCACGGCAAGCACGACAAGGACGGCAAGGACGGCAAGGAGCACGGCAAGCACGACAAGGATGGCAAGCACGACAAGGACGGCAGGGACCGCGAGGAGCACGAGGGCGACGGCGGTGGTCTGCTGGTCGAGCGAGGTGGCAAGGCCCACCTGGTGAACACCAAGTTCACCCTCAACAGCGCCGAGGACAACGGCGGCGCGATCGCCAACTTCGGCCGGGTCGAGATCGAGAGCAGCACGCTCGACAACAACCACGCCGGCGACGACGGCGGCGCCATCTTCAACGCCGGTGTCCTCGAGGTCGAGGGGTCCCGCGACGGTAAGGGCGGCGAGTCCCGCATCACCAACAACACCGCCGGCGAGAACGGCGGCGGCATCGCCAACGGCCACGGCGAGAAGAAGAAGCACGACAAGGGAGACCGCGTCAACGGCAGCCGCCACGACGGCGACCACGACGACGACCGCGACGACCGCAAGGCCGGCACCGTGGAGATCGAAAAGACCCTCATCGAGGGCAACACCGCCGACAAGAACGGCGGCGGCCTGTTCAGCAACGACGGCTTCGTCGACATCAGCTGGACCATCATCAAGAACAACAACGCCGGCAAGAACGGCGGCGGCATCGCCGCCATCGACACCGTCCTGACGGTCAAGAACAGCACCATCGAGAAGAACAAGGCCCACAAGGACGGCGGCGGCATCTACAACGTCAACAGCGAAGAGAAGGAACACGACGCCGTCCTCTACAACGGCAACGGCAACGGCAAGGACAAGGACAAGGACGAGGAAAAGCGCGGCTCGGCCACCGTCACCGACAGCGAGATCCTCGAGAACAGCGCGGGCCGCTTCGGCGGCGGCATCTTCAACGGCGAACCCGTCGAAGAGGACCACAACGGCGACAACATGACCGCCCCGAACGCCTCGTCCAACCACAAGGACAACGACAACGACGACGAGGACTTCGAGGCCCGCCTGGCCCTGCGCGACACCAAGATCAAGGAGAACTTCGCCGGCAAGAACGGCGGCGGCATCTACAACAACGAAGGCAAGGTCACCCTGACCGACACCAAGGTCAAGGAGAACAAGGCCGACAACGGCGACAGGCGCAACAAGATCGCCGGCGGCATCTTCAACAACGACGGCAAGGTCAAACTCGACGACGACTCCACCATCACCGACAACGACCCCACCAACTGCGCCAAGACCGTCGAAGACTGCTTCAACTGAGCGCTTCAGCGGACACAGGAAGAAGTCGGCCCCCTGCCACCTCGGTGGCAGGGGGCCGACCCGCGCGAACTACTCCTGGACGAAGACCGCCACGCTGCGGGCCGGCACGGTGAACGTGCCGCTCGCCCTGTCGAACGAGGCCGTCCGGAGCACCGGGTCAGCCGAGTTCGCCAACACCGGGTGCAGCGCCACGTTCGCCCCGCGCAGGCCGGTCACCGTCTGCTCCGCCGCCTCCGGGGTGGCGTTGAAGACCACGGTCACCGACCTCCATTTCCCGCCCAGCCCGCGGGCGTCCAGCGTCATGGTGAGCACGCCCGGGGTCTCCTTGCCGCCGGAGAGCGGGAAGGCCACCCGCTTCTGCACCTGGTCGGCGGTGGCCAGTCCGAACACCGGCGAGGACGCCCGGATCCTCAGCAGCTCCGCGTACCGGGCGTCGGCCAGGTTGATCGCCGCGCAGTCCGGCACCAGCTTGGGATCGGCCAGCAGCGGCTTCGCGTACGGCCACTTGTCCTGGTTGTCCTGCGCCGGCGGGAGACCGGCGCCGAAGCCGTTGCCCTGGGCGCAGTCCCAACGGATCTGGTTGAACCAGTCACCGGAGTTGAACGAGTTGCGGTCCAGCGACTTGGAGCGCAGCCGCTCCGAGCCGGCCGTCACGAAGCCCGTCCCCTGCCCGAGGGCGGTGGTCGCCAGGGCGAGCACCTGCATCCGGGCCCGGTCCTGCGCCGAGGTGCCCTGCGGCAGCTTGTACGCCAGCGCGTCGTACAGGATCTCGTTGTCGTGCGCGTCGACGTAGGTGACCGCCTCGCCCGGCGCGGCGGTGTAGCCGGCCGGCGAACCGTTGTAGTCCACCTGCGCCCCGGTGACCTGGCGACCGGACGAGTCGGTGAACCGGTAGCCGGCGAGGTTGCCGGTCAGCCCGACCTTGATCTGGTCCTGGGAGTGCAACAGTCGGGCCTTCTGCTCGGCCGCGGACCCGTTGACGTCGTCGCCGTTCGGGTCGGTGTACAGGCCGGAGGCGAAGCCCTGGATCCGCGGATTGCCGTCGAACGGGCCGCCGCCGCGCACCGCGTCGCGGAGCCGGTCGTTGAAGGTGCCGATCCCGGTGCCGGCCATGTTGGCCTGGGTGGCCTGCACGAACCGGGCGTCGTTGGCGACCTCGCCGAAGTTCCAGCCCTCGCCGTAGAGCAGGATCTTCTTCCCGTCCACGCCGTCGCGCGCCACGGTGAGCTTGTCCAGCGCGGCCCGCACGGCCACGATGTTCGCCTTCGGGTGGTGACCCATCAGGTCGAACCGGAAGCCGTCCACCTTGTACTGCTTGGCCCAGGTGACCAGGGAGTCCACCACCAGCTTGCCCATCATGGCGTGCTCGGGGGCGGTGTTGGCGCAGCAGGTCGAGTTGGCGACGCTGCCGTCCTCCAGCAGCCGGTGGTAGTAGCCCGGCACCACCTGGTCGAGCACCGACTTCGGGTCGGTGCCGGCGGCCGAGGTGTGGTTGTAGACGACGTCCATCACCACGCGCAGGCCGGCCTGGTTGATCCCCGCGACCATCTGCCGGAACTCGGTGGTCCGCTTCGCCCCGGCCGGGTCGACGGCGTAGCCGCCCTCCGGCACGGTGTAGTGCAGCGGGTCGTACCCCCAGTTGAAGCCGTCCTTCTCCGCCACCGCGGCGACGCACTTCTGCTGCTGGTCGGAGTCCGGCGGCAGCGCGGCCAGGTCGCAGGCCGGCTGCTGCTGGTCGGCCCGCTTCTCGGGGATGGTGGCGAAGTCGAACGCCGGCAGCAGGTGCAGGTAGTTGACCCCCGCGTCGCCGAGCGCCCTGAGGTGCTTCATGCCGGTCGTGTTCGGGTCCGTGAAGGCGAGGTAGGTGCCCCGCCGCTCGGCCGGCACGCTGGCGTCGGCGATGGAGAAGTCGCGGACCGACAGCTCCTGGATCTGCGCCTTCGACGACGGCACCGCCGCCGGCTTGCGCAGCGCCGCCCAGCCGGCCGGGGCCAGCGCCGGGTCGGTCAGGTCGACGATCTGGCTGTGCGTCGAGTCCGGCGCCAGGGCCACCGAGTACGGGTCGGTCACCGCGGCGGTGACCACCTTCTGCGCCGCCGGCTGCCAGGCCTCGACCTGGTAGCGGTAGTACTTCCCGGTCCAGCCCTTCGTGCCGCGCACCGACCAGACGCCGGTGCGGTCGTTGCGGCTCATCGACACGGTCTTCGGCTCGGCCGTCGGCGAGTCGAAGAGCTGCAACGCGACCTTCCGGGCGGTGGGCGCCCAGACGGCGAGGGTGGGGACCTTGCCGGCGAAGGTCGGGCCGAGCTTCGCGGTGGTGGCGGCCCGGTAGACGTCGTCGAGCACGCCCGGGACCTGCACGCCGGTCGCGCCGAGCAGCTTGCCCTCGGCGTCCCGCTCGGTCACCACGAGCTGCCCACGCAGCGCCGCCGGCACCTTGGCCAGGTCATCGGTGTCGAGGCTGAAGGCGTGGTAGGCCCACAGCTGGGGGTAGGCCTGCCGCTGGGCCTCGGTGAGCCCGTTGCGCTGCGCCCGCAGCGGCAGCGTGGTGTACGTCCCGGCCAGCTCGCCGTCGGCGATGCTCAGCCCACCGGTCGGGGCGGCCACCAGGGCGTACCGCTTGCCGTCGGTCGGCCCGGTCTGCCAGGCCACGGTGGACCGGTCGATCCACTGCGCCTTCTGCTTGGTGATGTCGACGTCCTTGGCGACGCCGGAGGAGGTGGACGGCAGCAGCCGGCCCTTGACGCCGGCGAGCAGCCAGACCTCGTGCCCGGCGGCGGCGAAGTCGAGCCGCTGGTCGTCGGGCTGATCCTTGGTGTCGCCGTTGTGGACGATGTAGCTCAGCCCGGTGGCCCCGGACGCGAGCGGCACCCGGAAGACCGCGCCGAACGAGTCGATCTTCTCCGGCTTGAGCGGGCTGCCCCAGTCGGTGGGGTTGGCCGCGCCGTCCCAGAGGTGCAGGCCCCAGCCGTCGTAGTTGTTGTCCGCCTTGCGCCAGTGGATGACCGCGGTGCTCTGGTCGACGGCCGGGTCGGGCTCGCCGGTGGCCGCCTGCCGGGTCGGGTAGAGCGCGGTGTCGCCCTGCTTGACCCAGACCTCGCCGGTCTGCGTCACGTCGATGGTGCGGTCGTTGCCGACGTCCTTGTTGCCGTTCTTGTCGACCACGAGGAAGCCGACAGACCTGGCGCCCGGCTTCAGCTTGACCCAGGCGAACCGGCCGAACGAGTCCTCACCCGCGAACGGCTGCCCTTTGGGCCACTCGGTGGCGTACGCCGGGTCGATGTCGCCCCAGGTGTAGAGGCCCCAGTCGTCGTACCCGCCGGCCGGGCGCTGGTAGTGCACCACCGCCCAGTCCCGCGACGCGCTCTGCGCCGGGGTGCCGACGACACCGGTGGAGCGGGCGCTCGCGACCCGGCCCTTGCCGTCGCGGACCACGGCCTTGTACTCGACCTTCGTGCCGCCGGCCAGCCCGGTCAGGTCATGGTGGACGGTGTACGGGGCCTTGTGCGCGCTGCCCAGCAGGGTCCACTTGCCGCCGGGGACCCGGGCGGCGAAGGTGACCGTGGCGAGCGGGTCGCCGGTGACCTGGGCGGTGACGGCGGCCTTGGTGGCGACCGGAGCGTCGCCCGGCTCGGTGATGGTGATGCCCGGGGCGGCGTCGGCCTGCGGGATCGGCGTGCCGGCCCGGTAGACCACCGTCGACATCGGCGGCACGGTGACGGACAGCTTGCCGTCGGCGCCGGCGGTCGGGGTGGCGGTGTCGCCGTAGATGCCGGTGAAGGTGGCGCCGGCCGACCAGGTGTCCACGGAGACAGTCCGCGCGGTGGCGGCGTTGTTGACCGCGACGACGTACTCGGTGCGGTCCTTCGGCAGGATCCGGGAGAAGGCGAAGACGCCGGGGCCGTCGGCCGCGTACCGGGTGACCTGGATGCCGTCGCGCAGGGCCGGGTGGGCCTGCCGCAGCTTGCCCAGCTCGGCGATGGTGCGGTACAGCGGGTGGCTCTTGTCGTACTGGTCGCTGGCGTGGGTGCGGGTGGTGCCGATCAGGTCGTCGTCGAGGTAGTCCGCCGTGCTGCTGGCGAACATGTCCTGCCGGGCGTCCTTGTCCCCGCCCGGGCCGGTGAAGCCCTGCTCGTCGCCGGAGTAGACGACGGGCTGCCCGCGGGTGAGGAACATCAGCTGGTGGGCGAGCCGGTCGCGGCGGAGCTGGCTGGCGTCGTCGCCGCCGGTCGCGGCGATGAACGAGCCGATCCGGCCCATGTCGTGGTTGCCGAGGAAGGTGGTCAGCCGGTTGGCGTCGGTGTCCCGGGCGGCGTAGAGGTCGTCCCGGGCGTAGAGGTCGGCGAGCGCCTTGGCGGAGCCGTCGGCGGCGGTGTAGCCCCGGGCGGCCTCCTGGAAGGAGAAGTCGAGCGTGGCGGGCAGGCCGCCCTGCCGGACGTACGTCGACTCGATCTCCTGGTCAGCGCTGTAGACCTCGCCGAACATGAAGAAGTCCTTCTTGCCGGCCTTCTCGGCGGCCCGCTTGATGCCCTGGCTGAACTGCGGCCAGAAGTCGAGGTTGGTGTGCTTGACGGTGTCCAGCCGGAAACCGTCGACGCCGGTGCTGCCGATCCAGTCGCCGTAGACCTTGGTCAGCCCGCGCACCACCTCGGGGCGCTCGGTCCACAGGTCGTCCAGGCCGAAGAAGTCGCCGTACTCGCTGTTCTCGCCGGCGAAGGTCGAGTCACCGCGGTTGTGGTACATGGTCGGGTCGTTCAGCCACGCCGGGACCTTCGCCTTCGCGTCGGCGGCGGTGGCGAAGGTCGGGGTGTACGGGAACGACTTCAGGTTCACCTGCGGGAAGTCCCGGGTGCCGTCGGCGTAGTTGCGGTCCTCGAAGGCCCGCCCCTGGGAGTCCTGGTACGGCGCGGTCTTCTTGTCGACGTAGGCGTACTTGTCCTCGGCGTACTTGATGACGTCGGCGGTGTGGTTGACGATGACGTCGAGGTAGACCTTGATGCCGCGCTGGTGCGCGAGCGTGACCAGCTTCTTCAGCTCCTCGTTCGTGCCGAAGTGCGGGTCGACCTGGGTGAAGTCGGTGATCCAGTAGCCGTGGTAGCCGGCGGAGACGTCCGCGCCGGTGCCCTGCACGGGCCGGTTCTTGAAGATCGGGGCGAGCCAGATGGCCGTCGTGCCGAGCCCCTGGATGTAGTCGAGCTTGTTGATGACGCCCTTGAGGTCACCGCCGTGGTAGAAGCCCTTGTCCTTCGGGTCGAGCCCGGTGCTCAGCCGGTCACCGCTGAGGCCGCCGGTGTCGTTGCGCTTGTCGCCGTTGGCGAAGCGGTCCGGCAGGACGAAGTAGAACTGGTCGTTCTTCGCGGTGTTGGTGCTGGCCTTGAGGAGGGCCTCGGCGGACGGCTCCTGGCGCCACTGTGCGGCGCCGGCGGCAGCGAGGAGGTCCGTGCCGGCGGACCGGTCGGTGGCGTCGGCGCCCAGCTGGTGAACGGCGACCGGCGTGCCGACGAGGGCGAGGGTGAGGGTGGAGACCAAGGCGAGCAGTGCCTTGCGGGACATCGGCGGGGGTTTCATCGACGGCCTTCCTCTGGTCGCTGATTCGCCCGCACGCTAGCTCTTGCCGAAACATTCTGCAATAGCTTGCAAACCGCGTCGCAACAAAGCAGCCATCTTGCGAAACACGGCGTAGCCGTGGCGCAGCGCGACCGTCGCCCATGGTGACCGCCGGGCCGCCGACACGCCGCCCGCAGAGGGCTCATCGACCGGCGCAGCCGGCGCCGTCGACGGTGCAACTCGCCGGGCGCGTCGTACCGGTGCCGCCCCGTCCACCCAGGACGTGACGAGCCGTTTCCGCCGATGAAGCCGCCCTCGAAGGTGTCCACCACCCCGTACCGGCCGGGCACCACCGTGCGGCGGCGGAGGTGGTGGTGGGCGGCAGGCCCGGCGGCGGGATCGTCGCGGCGGGCGGGCCGTGGGCTCGGCGTCGTGGTACGGCCGCCGCGTGCGGTCAGCCGATGACGCAGGCCGTGCCGTTGACGGTGCACACACCCGGCCGGTCACCGCTGCCCGTACGGCTGAACCGCATCTGCACGACGGCGCTCTGCCCGGCGCCGAGCGGGCCGGTGCCGCGCAGCACGAACGCACCGTTGCCCTGGGAGGTCACCGAGAGCCCCGAGCCGGAGGACGCCTGGAGGCTCTTCACGTTGCCGGTGAAGAGGAGCTCCACCCGCCACTCCTGACTCCGGGCGGAGCCGTTGCTGACCGTCAGCTGGGCCTCGAAGTAGTCCCGCTCACTCGCCGTGGCCTGATAACGCGCGGACAGCGTGCCGCTCCGCGGCGCGGCGCCCCCGGCGGACGCCAACGCGGACGGCCGGGCCGAGCTGGCCCGGGGCGACGGGGTGCCACTGGCGGAGGCGCTCGGCGAGGGGGTGGCGTCGACGGCGACCAGCGGAGCGTCGGATGGCGCGGCGGACGTCGTCATCGCACCCATGGTGGGCAGGTAGATCGGCGGGGCCGGCCGCGGCACCGCCGACTGCTGCTCCGGCCCGCGCAGGGTGAACAGGGCCACGAGCAGCAGGACGGTCAGCAGGCTGACGCCCAGCAGCACCACGACCCAGGGCACCGACGTCAGCACCCTCTGCGCGGACGACGACCCCGCCTGCTCGCCCTGTTCGATGCTCATCAGGTCCCCCCTTGTCGGAGCCGACGCGCCAGCGTAGCCAGCCGGACCCGGCTGGCGCGTCCCGCCTACCCCGATCCGACCGTCCGGTCGGCGGGACTCGGAAAACGGGTGGCCGGCGACCGGCGGTTCGGGTCTACTCACGACCATGCCCGCGTTGATCCCGCCCACCGAACGGCTGCGCGCCAGCTTCCTCGCCGCGATGGCCGAATTCCGCGCCGAGGGCCGCGGCGACCGGCAGGACCACACCATGGTCGGCAGCGAGATCCGGCAGCACGGCGGCACGTGGCACACCGCGCCGGGGTTCGCCCGGTACGTCGCCGAGCTGCGCGCGCAGGAGCTGGAGGAGACGCCCCGCGCAGCGGGTTGGGTGCCCGCCACGACGCTCTGGTGGGCCGACGGCGACGAGTACCTCGGCCGGATCGCCGTCCGGCACCGGCTCACCCCGTTCCTGCTCGAGGCGGGCGGCCACATCGGCTACGACGTACGCGCCAGCGCCCGTCGGCGGGGCCACGCGACCGCCATGCTGCGCGCGGCGCTGCCGGTGACCCACGCGCTCGGCATCGACCCGGCGCTGGTCACCTGCGACGTGGAGAACGCGGCCTCGCGGCTGGTCATCGAGCGCAACGGCGGCGTGCTGGAGGACGAGCGGGCCGGCAGGCTCCGGTTCTGGGTGCCAACCGCCCGGTCCTGACCGCATCTGGTCATCCACGCGTCAGGCCGTGCGGATGACGGTGCAGATGGCCGGGCCGCCCTCGGTGGCCCGCAGCAGGTAGCGGTACCGCTCGCCCGGCACCGCCCGGCCCTGACTGTCCAGGAACTCCCACCGCACCGCCACCTCGGTGAGCAGCGCGGAGATCTGCTGCACGTCCTCGAACTGCGCGTTCGCCGCGACGAGTTCGCGCTCCTGGTAGTCCGGCGCCGCGCCGACGAAGGAGAGCGCCACCGCGGCCGGCGAGGTGAACGAGAAGCTGTAGGTGTCCGCCACCACCATCCCGGGCAGGGCGTAGCAACCGGCGATGGCGGACACGTCGCCGGCGGTCAGCGCCACGCCGTACCGGTCGAAGAAGTCGGTGAGCGTGTCGAGATCCGTCGAGGCCTTCACGCCGGTCTCAATTGCCGCGCACGCGGCGCGTCAAACCTGCTCAGCGCGGCGGGATGCGTACCTCGATCTCGGCGCCGAGCTGGGCGCCGCCGGTGAGGTCGAGGTCGTCGCCGCTCCAGAACCGCCCCGGGTCGTACCAGTTCGGACGGCGGCCGGCGGGCAGCAGCCCCATCGCCTCGTACGTCACGGCCACCACCTCGGCGCAGTACGCCGTCTCCAGCGCCCGGTCGCGTACCGGCACACCCCCACCGTCGGTGATGGAGGGCGTCCGGCGGCGCACGTTGGGCACCCGCCCCCGCGCCCAGCGCCAGGCGAGCTGCGCGGTGGACGGGAAGGGGGTGCCGTCGAGGCGGGCGACGGTCCGCAGCACCGCCTCCTCCATCGCGGCGTCGGCCGGCGGTTCGAGCTGGCGCAGCCAGCCGCGCTGCCCGTACCGGTTCGCCCATACGCAGACCGCGTCCCGCAGGTCGTGCAGCTGCACGCCGCGCTGGTGGGTGCCGGTCCACATGTCGGGCAGGGAACGGCCCAGCTCGGCGTGCCACATCAGCGGCGGCATGTCGTCGAGCACCACCGCCATGCCGACGTGGTTCACCGGGCTGTTGGTGGTGAACTGGATCGCGCGATCGGGAACGCTGCGGCCCCGGAACACCCACACGTCACCGGTCCGCGTCAGCTCCACGGCCTCGTCCAGGCTGATGCTCATGGACGACTACCCTAAGCGGATGCGGCAACGAATGCGGTGGTGGAAGGTGCTCGGACTGGCCGGCCTCGCCGGCGTCGCGGCGTCCGGGGTGGTCATCGCCCGGGCGGAGCGGCGGCGGCGGGCGTACACCCCGGAGGAGATCCGGGACCGGCTGCGCGAGCGGCACGCGAAGGCCGCGGGGGCCGCGACGCCGGCCGACGACCGGCCCTGACCCGGCACCCGCGCCGCTCACCCGCCGTCGCGGGCCGTCCGGCGCGCCGCCAGGTCGAGCGCCTCGGCGGTACGACCAACGAGCGCGCCGCCGTCGTCCAGCAGCAGGATCGGGCGCTGGATCAGCTCCGGATGAGCGACCATCGCCGCGATCCAGCGGGGCTCCTCGGCGTCGTCGCGCGGCCAGTCGGCAATGCCCTGGGCGACCGCGGCCGGCTCACCGGTCCGACAGATGTCCCACGCGCGGGCACCGAGCCGGCGCAGCACCTCGGTCAGCTCGGCCGCGCTCGGCGGCTGTTCCAGGTACGCCCGCAGCCGGTACG
This sequence comes from Micromonospora kangleipakensis, assembly GCF_004217615.1. Classification (NCBI taxonomy): domain Bacteria; kingdom Bacillati; phylum Actinomycetota; class Actinomycetes; order Micromonosporales; family Micromonosporaceae; genus Micromonospora; species Micromonospora kangleipakensis. The sequence continues at coordinate 5,950,200 of NZ_SHLD01000001.1, forward strand.
GCACCCGCGCCTCGTCGAGGGTCGCCCGCGCGGTGGCGCACTTCGAGCAGGCCGGGTTGTGCCAGATCTCCATGACCGACATGGTGGCAGATACCGAATCCTGTCCACACGGTTGGTCGTGCGGGCAGTTGGACCCGCCTGACCGCCCCCTGACCAGCCCCCGCGCCCCGCGCACGCCCCCAAGATCCGCACAAACCTGTGAGAAGTGCGGCCAGCGCCGGGAGGCAGCCGTTTCCCGCAAGGTGCGCGGATCCTGGCCCGTCGAGACCCGACGCGCGCGGGGGGTCGGTGGGCGCTCGTGGGCGCCATGGGCGGGGTGTCGGGTTTCGCTGGGGACGGCCTGCGCCGGCTGTCCGGTTTGTGGCGGGCCGTCCAGTGGGCCGGGCCACCCCGGCGGTGGAATGGCGGCCGGGGCCGGGTCGTTGAACATGGCATACCACCGCGGGACCCGCGGGTGGTAGAGCCCGGAGCCGCGGCCGTGGGAACACCCGGCCGGCCGGGACGGTTACATCCCCCTGGAACCCCGGCCCCCGCGGCCCGGGAAGCCCGTGAGCCTGGTGGAATGCGTCGCCGGCCCGGGTGGTTACATCCCCGGGACACCCGAGCAGGCCCAGCCGCCGGGCAGATCCCCCAAGACTTTCCCCCCCTTTCACGCGACACCACCGCACCCCCCTGCGGTGTGTCGTGTACCCCCGAGCAGAGGAGCACGCCATCATGCGTACCGATCTGATCCGTAAGACCGCGCTGACCGCTGCCGGCCTCGCCGCCACCGCCGGTGGCATCGCCGGCCCCGCGATCGCCGCCCACGCCGCCGAGGCCAAGCCCGCCGCGCAGGTGCAGACCGACCGTAAGCACGGCGGTGAGCGGGAACTCAACGTCCGCTACGAGGCGCAGCCGAACTTCTACTACTGCGGCCCCGCCGCGACCCGCAACGCCCTGTCCGTGCAGGGCAAGGCCATCGACGTCGACGCCATGGCCAAGGAGATGGGCACCACCGAGGCCGGCACCAACAGCGTCAACGACATCACCCCGGTCCTGAACAAGGAAACCGGTAAGGACGTCTACCACAGCGTCGAAATCCGCGACGCCAAGGCCGACGACAAGCAGACCGACACCCTGCGCGCCGACATCGTCCACACCGTGGACAACGGCCGGGCCGTGGTCGCCAACATCGCCGGCACCGCCGTCGACACCGACGGCAACACCCACTCCTTCGAGGGCGGCCACTACATCAGCGTCGTGGGCTACCGCGACGGCGGCCACACCGTGACGATCGCCGACTCGGCCGACCCGAACATGGCCTCCTACCGGATGAGCGTCGACAACCTCGCCGACTGGATCGCCACCCGCGGCTACACCGCCTCCTGACCCACCAGCACCACACGCGAAAGGGCCGACCCCCGATGGGGGCCGGCCCTTTCGTCGTGTCCGGGTATGCGCGCGCCGGGGAGCGGGTCAGCGCTCGCTGCCGGCGCGGACCGGCTCGGCCTCGTCGGCCGCCTCCGCCGGGTCGAGCCGGTGGGCCCGGCGGCGCAGCCACCAGGTGCTGCCGAGCCCGGCGAGGATCGCGATGACCAGCCCCGCCCAGGAGATGTCCTTGAGCCAGTGCTCGGCCGCCCGGCCCACGGTGAAGAGCAGGTAGGTGGTGCCGAAGGCCCAGACCAGGCCGCCGGCCGCGTTCGCCACCAGGAACCGGCGGTACGGCACGTGCAGCGCGCCCGCCAGCGGGCCGGCGAGGATCCGCAGCAGCGCCACGAAGCGGCCGAAGAAGACCGCCCAGACGCCGTGCCGGGCGAAGCTCTGCTCGGCGCGGGCGAGCTGCGCGGGGCCGAGATGTCGGGGGAAGCGCCGGCCCAGCCGGGCCAGCAGCGGACGACCGCCCCGGCGGCCCACCGCGTACCCGACTGAGTCGCCGATGATGGCGCCGGCCGCCGCGGCGGTAGCCACCCACTCCGGCTCGACCACGCCGGCCGCGGCGAGCAGAGCGGAGCTGACCAGGACGATCTCGCCGGGCAGCGGCACGCCCATGCTCTCGACGCCGATCACCGCGGCGACGATCAGGTAGACCACGCCCGGCGGCAGCGCGGTGAGCCAGTGCTGTACGTCTACCACCGCCACCCCTTCCGGTCCGGCCTCGAACCCTACCTCCGGTCCGGCGGGCCGGCCGTCCGCTCACCCCCGGCACCACCCGGCCGGGTGCCAGCCGACGGCCCGGCCGGGGCGGTTGGTCAGGAGATCGGGGCGAGGAGTTCGAGCCGGTTGCCGTGCGGGTCGTGGGTGTGGAAGCGGCGCATGCCGAAGCCACCGCGGGCGGCGAGGGCCGGCGGCTTGGGCTTCTCGGTCATGCCGAGCAGGCCGGCGTAGAACGCCCGGGACGCGGCCTCGGAGCCGGGTGGGCAGGCGAGCAGGACGTGATGGATCATGGTGGCACCTCCCTGTCCCGAACCCTGGCATGAGGTTGCATCAATAGCAAGACGGACGTACGGTTTTGTTGAAAGCGAGAATCGGCGGTAAGTGTCACCTAACTGGGGCGTCACCCCGGTCGGTGCGACAGACTGCTCAGGACTATTCACGGTCGCTGGTGTGAAGGAGTACGACGTGGCGAGCCTCGACACCTTCGGTGCGAAGACCCAGCTACGCGTCGGAGACGCGAGCTACGAGATTTTCAAGATCGGCAAGGTGGAGGGCCACGACCGGCTGCCCTACAGCTTGAAGATCCTGCTGGAGAACCTGCTGCGGACCGAGGACGGCGCGAACATCACCGCCGACCACATTCGCGAGCTCGGCGGCTGGGACCCCACCGCCAACCCGAGCGTGGAGATCCAGTTCACCCCGGCGCGGGTGCTCATGCAGGACTTCACCGGCGTGCCCTGCGTCGTGGACCTGGCCACCATGCGGGAGGCCGTCCGCGACCTCGGCGGCGACGCCACCAAGGTCAACCCGCTCGCGCCGGCCGAGCTGGTCATCGACCACTCCGTCATCGCCGACCTCTTCGGCCGCGAGGACGCCTTCGCGCGCAACGTCGAGCTGGAGTACGAGCGCAACAAGGAGCGCTACCAGTTCCTGCGCTGGGGCCAGACCGCGTTCAACGAGTTCAAGGTCGTCCCGCCGGGCACCGGCATCGTGCACCAGGTCAACATCGAGTACCTGGCCCGCACGATCATGGAGCGCAACGGCCAGGCCTACCCGGACACCGTGGTCGGCACCGACTCGCACACCACCATGGTCAACGGCCTGGGCGTGCTGGGCTGGGGCGTCGGCGGCATCGAGGCCGAGGCCGCGATGCTCGGCCAGCCGGTCAGCATGCTGATCCCGCGGGTCGTCGGCTTCAAGCTCTCCGGCGAGATGCCGGCCGGCACCACCGCCACCGACCTGGTGCTCACCATCACCGAGATGCTGCGCAAGCACGGCGTGGTCGGCAAGTTCGTCGAGTTCTACGGCCCCGGTGTGAGCGCCGTACCGCTGGCCAACCGGGCCACCATCGGCAACATGTCCCCGGAGTACGGCTCCACCGTCGCGATCTTCCCGATCGACGCCGAGACCGTCCGCTACCTGGAGCTGACCGGCCGCGACCCGCAGCAGGTCGCGCTCGTCGAGGCGTACGCCAAGGAGCAGGGCCTCTGGCACGACCCGGACCACGAGCCGGAGTACTCGGAGCGCCTGGAGCTCGACCTGGGCACCATCGAGCCGTCCCTGGCCGGCCCGCGGCGCCCGCAGGACCGGGTGCCGCTGGGCAGCGCCAAGACCCTGTTCCGCTCCGCGCTGACCGACTACGTCGCCGAGGAGGTCGCCGGCGTCGAGAGGGAGCTCAAGCCGAGCGTGTCCCGCGAGCAGCTGCCCCGAGGCGCGAACGGCCCGGCCGACGAGGCCAGCGCCGAGTCCTTCCCGGCCAGCGACCCGCCGGCCAACGAGTTCAGCGACCCGGCCGACGAGCCGCGCGACCTGGAGACCGCCGCGGCCGGCTCCGGCGGGCGGGCGACCAACCCGATCCGGGTGACCGGCGCCGACGGCGTCGAGTACGAGCTGGACCACGGCGCCGTGGTGATCGCCGCGATCACCTCCTGCACCAACACCTCCAACCCGCAGGTCATGATCGGCGCCGCGCTGCTCGCCCGCAACGCGGTCGACAAGGGCCTGACCCGCAAGCCGTGGGTGAAGACCACCCTGGCGCCGGGCTCCAAGGTCGTCATGGACTACTACGACCGCGCCGGCCTCACGCCGTACCTGGACAAGCTCGGCTTCAACCTGGTCGGCTACGGCTGCACCACCTGCATCGGCAACTCCGGCCCGCTGCCGGAGGAGGTCTCCGCCGCGGTCAACGAGGGCGACCTCGCCGTCGTCTCGGTGCTGTCGGGCAACCGCAACTTCGAGGGCCGGATCAACCCGGACGTCAAGATGAACTACCTGGCGTCCCCGCCGCTGGTGGTCGCGTACGCGCTCGCCGGCACGATGGACATCGACCTGGCCAACGAGCCGCTCGGCGAGGACAGCCAGGGCAACCCGGTCTTCCTGCGCGACATCTGGCCGAACAGCGCCGAGATCCAGGACGTCATCGCCCAGGCGATCGGCGCCACCGGGTTCAGCGCCGCGTACGCCGACGTCTTCGCCGGCGACGAGCGGTGGCAGTCGCTGCCCACCCCGACCGGCGACACCTTCGCCTGGGATGGCGGCTCCACCTACGTCCGCAAGCCCCCGTACTTCGAGGGCATGGAGCGGGAGCCGAAGCCGGTCGTCGACATCGCCGGCGCCCGGGTGCTGGCCAAGCTGGGCGACTCGGTCACCACCGACCACATCTCCCCGGCCGGCTCGATCAAGGCCGACTCCCCCGCCGGCAAGTACCTCGCCGAGCACGGCGTGCCGCGCCACGAGTTCAACTCGTACGGCTCCCGCCGGGGCAACCACGAGGTGATGATCCGGGGCACCTTCGCCAACATCCGGCTGCGCAATCAGTTGCGGATGCCGGGCGCCGGTTCCGCTGCGGGAGCTGCGCTCCCTGAAGGTGGCTTCACGGTCAACCACCTGACCGGCGAGCAGGCCTCGATCTACGACGCCTCCATGGCGTACCAGGAGGCCGGCATCCCGCTGGTCATCCTGGCCGGCAAGGAGTACGGCTCCGGCTCGTCCCGCGACTGGGCGGCCAAGGGCACCATGCTGCTCGGCGTCCGGGCGGTCATCGCCGAGTCGTACGAGCGGATCCACCGCTCGAACCTGATCGGCATGGGCGTCCTGCCGCTGCAGTTCCCGGTCGACACGAACGCCGAGTCGCTGGGGCTCACCGGCACGGAGACCTTCTCCATCAGCGGCGTCACCGCGCTGAACGACGGCGACACCCCGCGCACGGTGAAGGTCACCACCGACACCGGCGTGGAGTTCGACGCCGTGGTCCGGATCGACACCCCCGGTGAGGCGGACTACTACCGGCACGGCGGCATCCTGCAGTACGTGCTGCGTCGCATGATCGCCAGCTGACGTACCAGCGAAAAGGGCCCCTTCCCGCGATCGCGGGGAGGGGCCCTTCGACGTCCGGGAGGTCAGTCGCCGGCGGCCCGGCGGCGGGCCTCGCGGGTCTTCATGGCGTGCTCCAGCAGCGTGATGAGCACCTCCTTGCTCGACTCCCGCTGCCGGGCGTCGCAGAGCACCACCGGCACCCCGGGGTCGAGGTTGAGCGCCACCTGCACCTCGTCCAGCCGGTACCCCTTGGCGCCCTCGAAGCAGTTCACCGCCACCACGAACGGCGTCCCCCGCCCCTCGAAGTAGTCGATCGAGGGGAAGCAGTCGGCCAGCCGCCGGGTGTCGGCGAGCACCACCGCGCCGATGGCGCCCAGCGCCAGCTCATCCCAGACGAACCAGAACCGGTCCTGTCCCGGGGTGCCGAAGACGTAGAGCACCAGGTCGTCGCTGATCGTGATCCGACCGAAGTCCATCGCGACGGTGGTGGTGCCCTTCTGCTCCACGCCGGAGAGGTCGTCGATCCCCACCCCGGTCTCGGTCAGCACCTCCTCCGTCCGCAGCGGTCGGGTCTCGCTGACCGCGCCGACCATGGTGGTCTTGCCCACCCCGAAACCACCGGCGATCAGGATCTTGATCGCGGTGGGCAGCGGCGCCGCTCCCGCCGGCCGCTCAGAGGGCCCGAAGTCCATTGATAACCGCCTCGAAAACGCTGTCGTCGGGAAGGCCGGCGGTGGTGGCGCGCGGCTCACGGACCTGCACCAGGCTGCGGGCCACCAGGTCACCGAGGAGGACCCGGACGGTGCCCACCGGCAGGTCGAGGTGGGCGGCGACCTCCGCCACGGACTGCATCCGCTGGCAGAGGCCGACGATGGCCACGTGCTCGGGGCCCAGCCCCGACTCCGCGCCCACGTCGGCCCGGGTCGCCGTCACCAGGGAGATCAGGTCGAACGTGCCGGTGACCGGACGAGCCCGGCCCCGCGTGACCGCGTACGGGCGCACCACCGGGCCCGCGTGGTCGTCCACCCACTCGTGCTCCGCGGAGTCCCCCTGCACGGTCATCGCGTCGGGGTCTCGCCGCTCGGCTGCTCGGGTGTCCGCGTCGGCGAGGCGACGAACCTCCCGACCCGGGTGACCAGCATCGCCATCTCGTACGCGATCAGGCCCACGTCGGCGTCCTCGGAGGCCAGCACCGCCAGGCAGGCGTTGCGACCGGCCGCCGTGACGAACAGGAACGACGACTGCATCTCGATGATGGTCTGCTGCACCTGACCACCGCCGAACCGCTTGCCCGCGCCCCGGGCCAGGCTCTGGATGCCGGCCGCCATCGCCGCCAGGTGCTCACCGTCGTCCCGACTCAGCCCCTGTGAGGAGGCCATCAGCAGGCCGTCGGTGGAGAGCGCCACGGCGTGTTCCGCCTGCTTCACCCGGCCGACCAGATCATCCAGCAGCCACGTCAGGTCCGCGCTCGAAGCCGTCTTCTGCGCCACTCGTCGTCCTCTTCTCCCCCGGCTGGTTTCGCCGTGCTCGCTCCGTCGTACCGGCCGCATCGGGTGCCGCCGGACCGACGTCGTCCTCAGGTCGCCTGCTCGTCCCCGGTGTTCGGCCCGCTCTCGGGCCCGCGCGTCACCCCGCCGAGCAGCCGTGCCGCGTCGGTCCGGCCGCGTCGGGTGCCGCTCTGGTAGGAGCTCATCATCCGGCGCACCTGCTCCGGCGGCCGTACCGCGTCGTCGTCCTCGTCAGCGTCCGAAGGGGACGGTTCGTCACGCAGCTCCGGCACGATGCTCGCCTGCCGTACCCGCACCGGCAGCCCGGAGTCGGTCCGGGCGGGTTCCGCCGGGCCGGCGGCCCCGTCCGGCGCGGCGTCGGCCGCCGGGGCGACGGCACCGTCCCCGGTGGACCGTCCGACCGTCACCGGCAGGCCGGCCGGGAAGGTCGGATCGTCCAGCCCCGGCTGCCCGGTCCGCCGCCGGGTCGGCAGCCCCGTCTCCGTAACCGGCGGCTCGTCCGGCGCGGCCACCGCTTCGCGGTCGGGTACCGGGTCCGTGCCGGCCGGCACGTCGTCCGCGGCGTCCTCCCGGTGCCCGGCGTCCGGCGTGGTCGGCCGGGTCGGCTCGGCCAGCGCCACCGGGGTGGTGGGCTGCTCGCCGGCCGGCTCGGACCGTCCGCTCCCGGCGCCCGCCATGAGTGGCCGACCGGTCCCCGTGCCGGCCCGGAACCCGCCGGAGGTGGTCGGATCGGGGCCGTCGTCGGTGACCAGGTCGAGCGGGATGAGCACCACCGCCGTCGTCCCGCCGTACGCGGACTCCTTGAGCTGCACCCGCACGCCGTGCCGGCCGGTGAGCCGGCTGACCACGTAGAGGCCGAGCCGGGCGGCGTTGGCCAGGTTCAGTTCGGACCGGTCGACGATCCGGTGGTTGGCGGCGGCGAGGTCCTCCTCGTTCATGCCGAGGCCCCGGTCCTCGATCTCGATGGCGAACCCGTTGGCCACCACCTGGCCGCGCACCTCGACGGTGGTGTGCGGGGGCGAGAACGACAGTCCGTTCTCGATCAGCTCGGCCAGCAGGTGGATGACGTCACCGACGGCCCGGCCGGCGAGCGACACCGGGCCCAGCGGCAGCACGTTCACCCGGGTGTAGTCCTCGACCTCGGCCACCGCGCCGCGGACCACGTCGACCATCGGCACGTTGCGGCGCCAGGCCCGGCCCGGGGTGGAGCCGGAGAGGACGATCAGGTTCTCGGCGTTGCGCCGCATCCGGGTGGCCAGGTGGTCCACCCGGAACAGGTCCTCCAGCTCCTCGGCGTCGTGCTCGCGGCGTTCCATCGCGTCGAGCAGGGTGAGCTGGCGGTGCACCAGGGCCTGGGTGCGCCGGGCCAGGCTGAGGAACACCTCGCGGACGCTGCGGCGCAGCTCGGCCTGCTCGACGGCGGTCCGGATCGCGGTCTCCTGCACGACGTTGAAGGCCTTGCCCACCTGACCGATCTCGTCGTCGCCGAACTGCAACGGGGGCGCCTCCCGATCGACGTCGACCTCCTCGCCCCGGCCGAGCCGCTCCACCACGCCGGGCAACCGCTCGTTCGCCAGCCGGAACGCGGCCTCACGCAGCCGTTCGAGCTGCTGGACCAACGCGCGGGCGGTGGTGATCGACACCACGATGGACGCGATGACGGCGAGCAGGCCGAGGCCGGCCGCCAGCACCATCCGGACGATGACGCCGACCGCGACCGGCGTTGCCCGCTGCACCACGTCGTCGCCGCCGGCGAGCACCACCTGACCGATCTCGCTGAGCGCGGACCCGATCGTGCCCTCCCAGGCGGCGGCGGTCACCGGCACCCTGTTGTCGGCGCCCTGCATGACCCGGCTCTCCAGGCCGGCCAGCCGGACGTACGTCGGACCGGCCAGCATCCGCTCGTAGCGGTCCTGATCGGCGGCCGGGAGCCGGACGATGGACTGGCCGGCGGTGAACCGTCGGGCACCCACCACCTGGGCGAACTGCGCCTGCTCGGCGGGGGTGATCCGGCCGGCCGCCAGCACGCCGGCGAGCAGCGCGTCCTCCTGGGACAGCAACTCACGGGCCCGGTTCAGGCCGATCAGCGCAGCAGTGTCCTCGGCCACCTGCTCGTCGTCGAGGTTGCCCAGCGCGTCGTAGACCCGGTAGATCCCCTCAATCAGCCCGGTGAAGGCGGCACCCGCGCCTGCCCGGTCGATGCTCTTGCTGTCGACGGCGGCCCGGGTCGCGGGGAGCTCACCCAGCCCGGTGATCAGCTCGTCGATCCGCTGGTTCAGCTTGTCCGCGCCGAAGAGACCGACCTGCCAGGTCCCCGTGGACTCCGCGAACTCCGTGGTCAACTGGTCGGTGCGCTGCCGTACCTGCGCCAGCTCGGACTGCCGTTCGTCGCCGGAGCGGCCGAGGTAGCTCAGCGACGTCCGGCGCTCCAGCTGAAGCTGGAGCAGCAGTGGCTCCGTGGGATCGAAGACCCTGCTGTCCAGCGCCTGCACGCCGAGCAGGTTGATCCCGTCCCGTACGGTCACCCACGCGGTGAAGGACCAGAGCGCGACCAGGGAAGCGAGCAGGGCGACAACCTTGGTACGCAGGTTCGAACTGCGGAAACGCATTACACCGTCCCTGGCGTGGCCCGTGCGGATCGAGAGTCGGCGTGCCGCGACCTACACGCATCGACCCCGGCGCACGCTAGCAGTGTCGCGGATGTCACTCAAGCGTTCCTGATCATGACGATAGTGTCCGGCGGCCGGTCGGCGCCGGCCCGACCAGCTCAGGCCGGGCGGCGGCGAGATGCTGAGCGGCGACGACGGCCGAGCGGACGATGAGGACCGGAGCATAGAGGTCCTTGTCGTGCCACAGTGGTGGGTCGTCCTGCCGGCCGGCCGTCGCGGACAGGTAGGCCACGCCCCGCCGGGCCGACTCGGCCACCCCGGGCCGCACCGGCCGGCTGACGCCGAGCAGCACGTGCAGCGCGTACGCGGTCTCCTCCCGGCTGCCCGACCAGCGGCCCCACGACCCGTCGGCGCGTTGGGTGCCGACCACCCAGTCGACGGCCCGGTCCACCGCCTCCGCCGCGACCGCGGCTGGGGCGTACCGGTCCAGCGCCATGACCACGCACGAGGTGGCGTAGTACGGCGAGGCGTGCCAGCGGTCGCACCAGCGGCCGTCAGGGTGCTGCTGCTCCCGCAGCCAGCGGGCGAGGCGGAGCAGTCGACGGGCCTCCGGATCACCGTCGGCGGTGCTCCGGCCAGCGTGCCAGCCGAGCGCCTCGAGCACGTGCGCGTTGGTGGTGACCGACCGGCCATCCTCCCCCGGCCAGGTGCAGAAGTGACCGTCCTGCTCGTAGCGAATCAGGCTGGCCGGGTGCACCGGATGGCCGGCCCGGGCGAGGGCGTACAGCGTGACGGAGGTGGTGTCGGCGTCGGCCGGCAGCCCGGGTCCGGTCGGCGTGCCCTCCGGCCCGAGCGCCGCGGTCAGCTCGGCGACCAGGCTGGGCGCCGGACGGGCGCGCAGGCCCGCCCGGGCCAGGTTGGCCAGCACCCAGGACCGCTCGAAGACGGAGATCGGGGTGCAGCAGGGCACCGGCCCGTCGTGCCGCCGGACCGCGTCCTCCAGGTAGGCCAGGCTCGGTTCGGTCGTGCCGCCCGGCTCGCCGAGCCAGGCGGCCGTGGCCGCGGGCGACGCGCCGACCGCGCCCGCGACCGGTACGACGTCCGCGCGGCGCCGCGCGGCGGGCCCCAGCACCTCCAGGGCGTGCAGCAACTTCTGCGGCACGGGTCGACCGGTGGCGAGCAGTCCCCGCAGGGCGTCCAACCGCCGGCGGTCCATGCCGGCGGGCAGCGACAGGGGCGCCGTCGTGGGCAGCCACCGGGAGTCTGGCTGGTCGTCGAGGCTGTGCAGGTGCCCGTTCACCGCCTCGACGAGGGTCGGCACGATCAGGTCGGCGGCGGGGGTGTCCGGCACCGACATCCGCCGGGTGGTACCGAGCCAACCCGAGAGCGCGGCCACGCCACGCCCGGCGGCGGCGCGCAGCTCGTCCCGGGGCACCCCGGCCGGTCGGCCGGCGGCGAGGGTGCTCAGCAGGGCCTCGACCGCGCTCAGCGTGGGCACCAGTGCGTACCCCTCCGGCGCGCCCCAGCCGCCGTCGGTGCGCTGACAGTCGAGCAGGTAGCGCAGCCGCCGGTCGTGGCCGGGCAGCCGGGGCGCGAGGGTGACCAGCCGGCCGGTCTCGTACACCGAGGGGGTGAGCTGCCCGGCGGGCTGCCGGAGCAGGTCGGTGAGCACGCCGTCCGCCGCGCTGCGGTCCGGCGGGTCAGCAAGGGCGGGGCGGCTGTCGTCCTGGCGGGCGTCGACCCACGGCATGCTGGTCACAGTGCTCCCCAGAAGTCGGCGGAGCGGTAGAACCCGCTGCTGAAGCCGATCTGCCGGGCCAGGTAGCGGGCCTGCTCGGGGCAGCTCCGCTCCAGCGGTGCCAGCAGCTCCCCCGCCCGCGCGACCAGCTCGTCAATGCGGCGTTCCACCTGGCTCCGGTCGACCAGCAGCAGGGCGTTGAGGTCCCCCCATCGCAGGTCCCGCTCGTACGTGCCCAGATCGTTGACGAGGCGCAGGATGCGCTGGACCTCGGCGCTGGCCTCGATGAGCGGGTCGAGGTGAGCGAGGGTGTCCGGGTCGCCGGAGTAGATCCAATGGGCGACGTTGACCACGGTGCAGGCCAGGTTGTCGGCGTTGTCCAGGTAGTCGTCGAGGCTCGGCAGCGCGGCCGGGGCGCCGTCCACACCGGAGGCCTGCTTCCAGTCCCACTCCCGGGCCATGGCGTCGAGCACCTTGCGCAGCTCGGCCCGCCAGACGGGACGCAGATCGGGGAACGCCGCGACGGTGGCCAGCTCGTCGCGCAACTCCGCCAGGAGGCGGCCGAGCGGGTCGTCCGGGGCCGGTACGCCGCCGTCGGCCACCGCCAGGCAGCGGGCCGCGATCCGGTCGATCTCCGTACGGGAGGTGGCGACGTAGTCCACGAGCCAGTCCAGCGCGAAACACCAGAGCACGGCGCGGTTGGTGACCCGCAGCCGCGCGGCATCGCACCAGGGCGCGCCGAAGGCGATCGCCGCGGCGACGTTGCCGAACAGCGCCGCGTCGAACGGCCGGGCCGGGAAGAGTTCCGGGTACCCGGCCGCCAACTCGGCGAGGTCGCGTTGCCCCCGCGCCGCCAGGGCCCAGGTCCGGCCCTGCTCGGCCGCGACCCGCATCTGTTCCGAGACCACGTCGGTCAGCTGGGCGGACGGGATCAATTGGTCCCGCCCAGGGCCGGCTCGAGCGTTACCTCCACCCGCTGCCGGGGGCGCAGCGCCGCGGCGACCTTGATCCCGGGCAGCTCCGGCCGGCGCAGCCGGAAGCGGTAGCGGCGCAGCACGGTGGCCACGATCAGCAGCGCCTCCAGGTAGAACAGGTGCATACCGAGGCACTGGTGCGGGCCCCCGCCGAACGGGAAGTGCGCGTACCGGTGCCGGCCTCGAACCCGCTCCGGGGCGAACCGGTCGGGGTCGAAGACCTCCGGCCGGTCCCAGAACATCGACATCCGGTGGGTGATCAGCGGACTGACCACGATGGTCGACCCGGCGGGAATCCGGACGCCGCCCACCACGTCCTCTTCGACCGCCAGCCGCGGGAAGAGCCAGCCGATCGGATAGAGCCGCAGCAACTCGTCCAGGACCTGCCGGGTGTACCGCAGCTCCTTGAGGTGGGCGCCGCGGATCGGCCCGTCGCCGATCACGCGGTCGATCTCCTCGTTCAGCTGGGCGGCGACCTGCGGAGCCGCCTCGAGGTGCGGCCAGAGCCAGGTGAGGACGCTGATGGTGGTCTCGGTGGTGGTGGCGACCATGGCCACGGTGTCGTTGCGGACCTGCCACTCATCGAGCCGGCGGCCATCGGGCGTACGACCGCGCCAGAGCGTCGCGATGACGTCGTCGCCGTCCGCCTCGGCGGTCTCCCGAGAGGCCCGGACGATGGGCAGTAGCAGGTCGTCGATGGTCTGGACGGCCCGACGGAAGCTCCGGTCACCGGGCATCGGCACGGCCAGCGGGGCCCACGGTACGGCGATGCGGGGCATCACCGACCAGGCGATGACGTCCTGCGCCTCCATGATCCGCATGGCGTCGGGCACTGAGATCTTGTCGGCGAAGAAGACCTGCATGATGGCCCGGCAGACGATCCGGGCCTGCTCGACGCCCATGTCGACCGGGCTTCCGGAGCGGGCCGACGCGTCCAGCTCGGCGACCGCGCCGGCGATCACCTCGGCCAGGGTGTCCACCAGCGAGTCGATCCGCCGCGCGGTGAAGAGGGGTTGCAGGATGTGGCGGCTGTCCGTCCAGTGTCGTCCGTCGCTCAGGATCCCCTCGCCGAACAGCCGCTTGAGCGGTCGCCACTGGAGCCCGTCCCCGGCGCGCACGTAGTTGTCGGACCGCTCACGCAGCACCCGTTGCAGGTGCTCGGGGTGGGTGACCAGGAAGGGCCGGAACGAGCCGAGGTTGAGCCGGACGACCTCTCCCCGGGACCGCTCGCCGCATTCCACGAGCGCCCGGGCCGGATCCCGGAGCAGGCCGGGCAGAATTCGACGTAACGGCATCGAGTCCGCTCGCCGGGTACCGGCCTGCGTGGCTGCTGCTTCCACCTGCTGCGGACCCCCTTCAGACAACCGCTTGTCGTCGGACGACTGTGCCGAGTCACGGTCCGGGGAAGCATGACACCGCCCGAGCAAATTTCTCTAGACGGTGAATGAAGAATTTTCACGGTGGAAAGTCTCACAGTCCATACAGGATCCCGACAGGACAGCTCAGCGGCGCAACTCCCTGCGGTACCGCCACTCGCCACCGACCACTCGGTAGCCCAGTCGGCGGTTGACGGCCAGCATCGCCTCGTTGTTGGCGTCGTTGCTGGTCACCGCGTGCCGATAGCCGGCGTGCCGCGCCCGGCGCAGGGCTGTCAGCTTGACCGGCCGCGCGAGGCCCACGCCGCGGTACGCGCGCCGGGTGCCGGTCATGCCCGACTGGTAGCGGTCCCGCCCGTCGGTCAGCGCGAAGCTGAACGCCACCACCACGTCATCCACCAGCGCCACCGAGGTCAGTGAGCGGTCCAGGTCCGGCCGGCCCCAGTAGGCGGCTTGCCAGTCGTCGTAGGAGATCTCGTCCATCCCCACCTCGCCGGGCTCGTCCCGCGAGACGTCGAGGTCCGCCTCGTAGAGAGCCCTCGGGTCGGCCAGCTCCGCCGCCGAGGCGAGCCGGACCCCGGACGGCGCCGGGACCCGCGGCAGCTCGGCCGCGGCCAGGTCGAGGTGGAGCAGCCGGGCCAGCCGGCCGCGCCGGTAGCCGCGCCGCTCGGCCAGGGCGGTCGCCGCCGGATCGTCGGCCACCTTGGCGTACGCGGTCAGCACGCCCAACCCGGCGAGCCGCTCCTCGGCGGCGGAAAGCAGCGCCGCGCCGGCGCCCCGGCGGCGGCGATCCGGGTGCACAGCGACGTTGGCGAAGCCCAGCCCCGGCTCCGCACTCTCGTGGAGCAGCCCGGTCCGCGCCACCCCCAGCAGCTCCCCGGCGGACTCGGCGACGAGCAGGGCATGGCGCTCGGCCGCCGGCGCCGAGGTGGCCTGCCAGCCGAGCAGCTCCGGCGTGACCACCTGGTACGGCGCGCCGGCCCGGAGCACCTCCGCGGCGGCGCGGGCGTCGGCGGACCGGAAGGCACGGATGACGACGGTCATTGCCGGCAACCTACCCTTCCGCCACCACGGCCGAGCACCCCGCCACGGACACCGCCGGACGTCGACGCCGCCCGGTTCGGGGCGTGCCGGCGGGGAGAACGTGGGCGTGTCCGGACGGCCTGTGCCAGGCTCAGGGGCATGGACGACAAGACCATCCTGAACCGGATCTCCGAACTGGTCGACGAGGAGCACCGGCTGCGCTCGGCCGCGCAGGAGCACGAGTCCGGCACCGATGACGAGGCCAAGGAACGGCTTCGGGCGCTGGAGGAATCCCTCGACCAGTGCTGGGACCTGCTGCGCCGCCGCCGGGCGGCCCGGCAGGCGCACGGCGACCCGGACGCCCAGGGCGAGCGCCCGGTTCCGGAGGTGGAGCGCTACCTCCAGTGAACCCGGGTCCCGGGCGGGTCGCCCCGCCCGGGACCCGGCCCGCTCAGCGGATGCCCGCCTCGCGCAGCAGCAGCTCGGTCAGCGCGGCCGGGTCGGCATCCGGGGCGGGCAGGCCCCGCGCGGCGAACCACGCGCCGACCACCCGGACGTCCCGGGTGAGGAACTCCGGCCCCTGCGGGTTGGCCACCACGTCGACCACCTGCGGCAGGTCGATCATGACCAGCCGCCCCCGGTGCACCAGCAGGTTGTACGGCGAGAGGTCGCCGTGCGCGTACCCGGCGCGAGCGAGCACGACCAGCGCGTCGACGAGCTGCTCCCACAGGTCGCGCAGCTCGGCCGGTTCGGGCCGGAGCTGAGCCAGCCGCGGCGCGGCCTGCCCCTCGGCGGCGTCCCCGACGAACTCCAGCATCAGCTCGGTGCCGAGCAACTGCACCGGGTACGGCACGGCGATCCGCCCGGACTCGGCGCCGATCTCCCAGAGCCGGGCCAGCGCCGCGAACTCGGCCGCCGCCCACTGCCCGGCGATCATCTGCCGGCCGAACGCGGTCCGCCCGGCCATCGCCCGGTTCTCCCGGGACCGGCGGACCCGCCGCCCCTCCAGGTAGCCGGCGTCCCGGTGGAAGAGCCGGTGCTGGGCGTCCCGGTAGCGTTTCGCCGCCAACAGGCAGGACCGGCCGGTCTCCGGCACGGCCCGGCGGACCAGGTGGACGTCTGCCTCCTTGCCGGTCTTGAGCACGCCGAGTTCGGTGTCCCGCGCGGCCAGCTCGGTGACCAGCCACTCGGGGTGCGGCTCCGGCCCGTGCACGGCCCCGTCCCAGGAGGACCAGGGATCCTCGGGGTCGGCCTCGTCGTCGGGCTCGGTCAGGGCCGGCTCGGCGGGCCGGCCGTGCTTCAGGTAATACGGTTCGTCGTCGTCGAAGCGGCTCTTGCCGCGGCCACGGCGCTCGCGCGCCGGGAGGTCGTGTTCAGGCACGGGTTCGGTGATCCCTTGGTCGAGGCTGGTGAGGGCAGGTGGAACGACCCTGCAAAGACGGCCATTACCGACCTCCTCTCCTCGACCGGGCACCGCCCGGCTGCGCCTGCGCGCGGCTCCCATGCTCACCGCCGGGCCGCCGCCGGGTCAACCGATTAACCGGGCCCCGGCGGGGACGCGCGCCGGCTCAGCCGGCGAGCACGGTGGCCACCGCGGCGATCAGCCCGTCCACCGTGCGGGTGGGCGCGAACCGGGTGTCCGACCAGGTCCGGCCGCGGTGCAGCCAGACGCTCGGCAGGCCGACCGCGGCGGCCCCGCCGATGTCCGCCTCCGGGCTGTCCCCGACCACCCAGGCGCCGCGCAGCGGCATCCGCGCGCGCTGGGCGGCGAGGGCGAAGATCCTCGGGTTGGGCTTGCTGACCCCGGCCTCCTCGGAGATCACCCAGTCGGCGACGTACCGGTCCAGACCGGTGCGGCGGATCTTCGCGTCCTGCTGGCGTACCGCGCCGTTGCTGACCACCACCGGCACCCAGCCCGCGTCGTCGGCGATCCGCAGCGCGCAGGCGACCAGCGGATCCAGCCGGGTGTTCGCCACCACCCCGTCGTGCAGCTCGTCGACCAGGTCGATGGAGGGGATGCGCAACCCGTACCGGTTCCGGATGGCGTCCGCGACGTCCCACCGGTCGGTAAGTCCGTCGGCGTCGACGGAGAGCAGCCAGTCGATGTCGACGGCCGGCGCGCCGACGCTGTCCAGGAAGCGCTCTCCCCACGTACGGAACGCCCCGGCCCGGTCGAGCAGGGTGTTGTCCAGGTCCAGCAGGAGCAGCGGCACTCGCGCACCCTACGGGACCGAGGTGCACGGCCGACAGGGGCCGGGCGACCCTGCGCCGTCGGTCAGCCGGCCAGCACCGTTCGGGGCAGCCCCTGGTCGGCAGGGCGGTCGGCGAGCATGGTGTGCGCCGCCCGGGTGGCCGCGAGCGCCCCGGGGTCGAGGGTCGCGACCAGCACGTCCTCCTCCGCGTCGGCGCCGCGGGCGAGCGGCCGGCCCTCCGGGTCGTACACCGCCGCTCCGCCGTTGAATCGCCACGGGTCGGCGCCGCCGACGGCGTTGGCGAAGACGACGTACATCGTGTTGTCCAGGGCGCGGGCGGCGTAGTAGAGGTCGCGCCGGTGCGCCGAGCCGGCCAGGTAGCCGCTGGGGCAGAGGTAGCCGTGCGCGCCGTCGGCGGCGGCGGCCCGGCCGTGCTCGGGGAAGCATCCGTCGTAGCAGATGCCGAGCCCGAGCCGCCAGCCGTCGACCAGCAGCGTGGCGCCGCGCCGGCCGGCGTCGAACAGGTCGCGCTCGCCGCCCCAGAGCTGCTGCTTGTCGTACGCCGACCGGGCGACGCCGGCGGCGTCGACGACGAGCGAGGAGATGGTCCGCCGCCCGTCGGGGTGCCGGACGGCCGCGCCCACCACCACGGTGGCGCCGCCGTCCCGGGCGGCCCCGCGCAGCGGATCGAGCCGCGGATCGTCGACCAGACCGTCCGGGCCGGCGGCCACGTCGGTGCCGGCCGGGTCGGCGGCCAGGGTCGGTGGGTGGTACGCCGGCAGGAACAGCTCCGACAGCACGACGATCCGGGCGCCGGCCGCCCGGCCGACCAGCCGGGCGGCGGTGGCGGCGTTTCCGGCGACGTCGCCGGGGACCGGCTCGGCCTGGACGGCCGCCACGGTCAGCGGGTGCTCGGGGAGGGGGGTGGGCGGCGTCATGGGGCGATCCTAACCGGACCGCCGAGGCCGGAGGTTTCCGGCGAAACCCACTCCCAAGCCGTACGTACGGTTTGCATCGGCTCGGGGCACCTGACACGATCGTCCCGTGCCCAGAGTAAGTCAGGTCCAGCTCGACGCGCGCCGGCAGGAGATCCTCGCCGCCGCGCGGGCGTGTTTCGCCCGGCACGGATACGAGGGCGCCACCGTCCGCCGGCTGGAGGAGGCCACCGGGCTGTCCCGGGGCGCCATCTTCCACCACTTCCGCGACAAGGACTCGCTCTTCCTGGCCGTCGCCGAGGACGACGCCGCCGTCATGGTCGAGACGGTGGCCCGCAACGGCCTGGTCCAGGTCATGCGGGACCTGCTCGCCCGGGCGGTCTCCCCGGACACCACCGGCTGGCTGGGCAGCCAGCTGGAGGTCTCCCGGCGGCTGCGTACCGACCCGGCCTTCGCCCGGCGCTGGGCGGAACGGTCGGCGGCCATCGCCGAGGCCACCCGGGAACGCCTGGTCCGCCAGCGGGAGGCCGGGGTGCTCCGCGAGGACGTGCCGATCGACGTGCTGGCCCAGTTCCTGGAGCTGGCCTACGACGGGCTGGTGCTGCACCTGGCGATGGGGCGCCCGGCCGGAGACCTGGGGCCGGTGCTGGACCTGGTCGAGGAGGCGGTCCGCCGCCGCTGACCGCCCGGCTCCGCCCGCGGCGCCGGATCTCGGTCCGGTAACTCGGCCCGCGGGCGGGATCAGCCCTGGCGGGCCTGCTCCACAATGGGGGCCTGCGTTCCCCTCGGGCGACAGGAGCAGAGCATGTCCGTCCTCGCCGCACCGGGCGACACCTGGGGCATCCCCGGCCCGGTATTCCTGCGCTGGTACCTCCTGGCCGTGGCCGTGGTGCTCGTCGGCACCCTGGTCCACCGCTTCCGCGCCCTGGCCGGTACGCCCACGGTCGGCGACGGGCAACTCGGACCGCAGCAGGTCGCGTACCTCAACGGGGGCGACCAGCTCGCGGTCTGGACCGCGCTCGGCGGGCTGCGGCGCAGCGGCGTGGTGGGCGTGCGACCCGACCGGCGGCTCACCACCGGCGCCTCGATGCCGGCCGGGGTCACCCCGCTCGACCAGGCGATCTACAACGCCGCCGGCCGGCACGTCTTCGCCCGGGAGCTGCGCCGCGACGAGTGGGTGACCCGCGCGCTCGACCAGCTCCGCGACGGCCTCCAGGAGCGCGGCCTGGCGCTCGGCCCGGCCCGGCGGGCCGCCGTCCGACGCGGCCCGATGCTGCTCGCCGCCCTCCTCGTGCTCGGCGGGATCCGGCTCTTCGTGGGGCTGTCGAACGGCCGGCCGGCCGGCTTCCTGATGCTCACCCTGGTCCCCCTCTTCGTCGCCTTCCTGCTGCTCGGCCGGGTGCCCTGGCGGACCCGCGCGGCCGACCGGGCGCTGCGCGAGCTGCGTCGCCGGCACACCCACCTGGCGCCCGCCTCGGCGCCCGCGTACGCCACCTACGGACCGTCCGACACGGCGATGGGGGTGGCGCTCTTCGGCACCGCCACCATCTGGACGATGGACCCGGGCTTCGCCGAGCAGGCCGAGATCCAGCGCCAGGCGCTCTCCGGCACGTCCGGCGCGAGCAGCTCGTGCGGCGGCGGCAGCTCCTGTGGCGGTGGCAGCTCCTGCGGGGGCGGCGGCGGCTGCGGCGGCGGGGGCGGGTGCGGCGGATGACCGGGCCGTCCGGGGTGGGCATCGGCTGGCGGCCCGAGATCGCCGGTTTCGTGGCCGACCTGCCGGGGCTGCGCTTCGTCGAGGTGGTCGCCGAGACGGTCGCCCCGGCCGGGCCGCCGCCGCCCGGCCTCGCCGAGCTGCGCGGGCGCGGGGTCACCGTCGTACCGCACGGAGTGAAGCTCTCCCTCGGCGGCACCGAGCCGGTCGATCCGGCCCGGGTGGCCCACCTCGCCTCGGTGGCCGCGCTGGTCGACGCGCCGCTGGTGAGCGAGCACATCGCGTTCGTCCGGGCCGGCGGGCTGGAGGCCGGGCACCTGCTGCCGCTGCCGCGCAGCCGGGAGGCGGTCGCCGCGGTGGTGGCGAACGTCCGGCGGGCGCAGGCCGAGCTGCCGGTGCCGATCGCGCTGGAGCCGATCGCCGCGCTCTTCGACTGGCCGGACGACGAGCTGGACGAGGCGGCCTTCCTGACGGAGATCCTCGACGCCACCGGGGCCCTGCTGCTGCTCGACGTCGCCAACGTGCACGCCAACGCCCGCAACCGGGGCAGGGACCCGCTCGCGCTGCTCGACCGGCTGCCGCTGGACCGGGTCGCCTACGCGCACGTGGCGGGCGGCGCCGAGCAGGGTGGCTTCTACCACGACACGCACACCGACCCGATCCCCGCGGAGGTGCTCGACCTGGTCGGCGAGCTCTGCGCCCGCCGCCGGCCGCCGGCCCTGCTGCTGGAGCGGGACGGGCGCTACCCGCCCGCGGCGGAGCTGCGCGGCGAGCTGGACGCGCTCGCCACCGCCGCCGGCTTCCCGGTGGTCACGTGACCGGCCCCGACACCGCGTCGGGCGCGGCGGTCACCCCCGCGACGGCGGTCACCGGCGCGGCCGACGACCGCCGCCCCGGGCCGCCCGTCCGCGCTCCGATCGGGGGGCCGCCGACCGGCGGTGCCGGCCCGGCCGGCGACCTGGCGACGCGGCAGGCGGAGCTGGTCGCGACGCTGGTCGCGGGCGGACCGCTGCCGTCCGGCTTCGCCCCGGCGCCGGTCGACGCCGCGCGTCGCGCGCTGCTGGGCAAGCGCGGCGGCGACGTGGCCCGGCACTGGCCGCTGCTCGCCGCCGGCCTCGGCGCCACCTGGCCGGCGACCTTCGCCGACTGGGCGGCGGGCCGCCCCACGAACGGGTCGCTGCGCGACGGCTGGGACCTGGCCCGGGAGCTGCGCGACCGCGGCACGCTGCCGGCGCTCGGCGCGGAGGAGCTGGCCACCCGCGAGGCCGTCACCCGCTACGACGGCCGCGGCGGCCCCCGGCCGCGCCGGCTCCCGGCCGTGGGCCGGGCCGGCGGTGCCGTCGTGGTGCAGCTCGCCGGTCGGGTACGCCTGCTGCGCCCCGCCCGTCGCTGACCCGGTTCGCGCGGTCCTCCCGGGTACGGCAGGATCGACCCCATGGATCTCGGACTGGCCGGCCGGGTGTACGTGCTCACCGGCGCCTCCCGTGGCCTCGGCTTCGCCACCGCCGAACAGCTCGTCGCGGACGGCGCCCGGGTGGTGATCTCGGCGCGCGCCCCGGAGCAGGTGGCCGCGGCGGTCGAGGCGCTCGGCGGCCCGGAGCGGGCGATCGGGCTGACCGCCGACCTGAGCGACCCGGAGACGTCGCAGCGGCTGGTCGCCGCCGCCCGGGAGCAGTTCGGCCGCCTCGACGGGGCGCTGGTCTCGGTGGGCGGGCCGCCCCGGGGCACCGCCGCCCAGGTGACCGACGAGCAGTGGCGGGAGTCCTTCGAGACGGTCTTCCTGGGCAGCGTCCGCGCCGCCCGGACGGTCGCCGCCGCGCTCACCGACGGCGGCGCGATCGGCCTGGTGCTCTCCACCTCGGCCCGGGAGCCGCTGCCCGGCCTCGGCATCTCCAACGGCCTGCGCCCCGGCCTGGCCGGGGTGGCCAAGGACATCGCCGACGAGTACGGCCCGCGCGGCGTCCGCGTGGTCGGCCTGCTGCCGGGGCGGATCATGACGGACCGGAACCGGGAACTCTTCGCCGCCACCGGGGACGCCGAGCGGGCCCTGGCCGAGGCGCAGGCCGGCATCCCGCTGCGCCGGATCGGCGAGCCGGCGGAGTTCGGCCGGGTCGCCGCCTTCCTGCTCTCCCCCGCCGCCGGCTACGTCACCGGGATCACCGTGCCGGTCGACGGCGGCGCGCTGCGCGGCCTGTGACGGCAGACCGGTGACGGGCGGGCGCAGGGCGGCGCGGGGACCGGCCGACGGCGACCCGGCGACGCCCGACGACCGCCGCACGACGCCGGCGCACGGCGGCCCCGCGGAGGCGTCCGGCGGGCGTCGGCGGGCACGTGGTCCGCTCCTGGGCGGTGCGGCGACGGCTCCGTCCGTCACCTGCCGTCCACGGCCGACGCGGGAGGAGTTGGCGGCCGCCGCCGACCGCACCATCCCGGATCTGATCGCACCCGGGCTGGACGTGCTCTTCGTGGGGATCAACCCGGGGCTCTGGTCGGCCGCCACCGGCTGCCACTTCGCCCGGCCGGGCAACCGGTTCTGGCCGGCGCTGCACCGCGGCGGCTTCACCCCGCGCCAGCTGCACCCCGGTGAGCAGGGCGAGCTGCTCGGCTGGGGGCTCGGCATCACCAACATGGTGGCCCGGGCCAGCGCCCGGGCCGACGAGCTGACCGCCGAGGAGCTGCTGGCCGGCGCGGACATCCTCGCCGGGAAGGTCGAGCGGTACCGGCCACGGTGGGTGGCGGTGGTCGGGGTGACCGCGTACCGGATCGGCTTCGCCCGGCCGAAGGCGACCTTCGGCCCGCAGCCCGAGCTGCTCGGCGGGGCGCGGCTCTGGGTGCTGCCCAACCCGAGCGGTCTGAACGCGCACTTCACCCCGGAGACGCTCGGTGCCGCCTTCGGCGAGCTGCGCGCGGCGACGACCGCCGGCTGATCGCCGGTGGCCGTCGCCGCCGGGTCAGTTCGCCGCGGCCGGCGGCATCGCCTCGTCGGCCACATACGTCGCCATCGGCATGGTGATCACCGGCTCGGGGCCGGTGGCGTCGACGTACGGGGTGGGCGAGTCGGCGACCGCGAACTGGGTGCGGTACAGCTCGGCGTAGAGGCCGCCGACGGCGACCAGCTCGTCGTGCCGGCCCCGCTCCACGATTCGCCCCTCGTCCAGCACGAGGATCTGATCGGCGGCCCGGACGGTGGAGAGCCGGTGCGCGATCACCAGCGCGGTACGCCCGGTCAGGGCCACCGACAGCGCCCGCTGCACGGCCGCCTCGCTCTCCGAGTCCAGGTGGGCGGTGGCCTCGTCGAGGATCACGATCGACGGCGCCTTGAGCAGCAGCCGGGCGATCGCGATGCGCTGCTTCTCGCCGCCGGAGAAGCGGTAGCCCCGCTCCCCGACCGTGGTCTCCAGCCCGTCGGGCAGGGCGCGGACCAGGTCGGCGATCTGCGCGCCGGCGAGCGCGGCCCAGATCTCGTCGTCGGTGGCGTCCGGCTTGGCGTAGCGCAGGTTCTCCGCGATGGTCTCGTGGAACAGGTGCGAGTCCTGGGTGACCACGCCGATCTCGTCGCGCAGCGAGGCGAGGGTGGCGTCCCGGACGTCGACCCCGCCGACCAGCACTTGGCCGTCGCTGACGTCGTAGATCCGGGAGATCAGCATGGAGAGCGTCGACTTGCCGGCGCCGGAGGGGCCGACCAGGGCGACCATCTGCCCGGGCTCCACGGTGAACGAGACGCCCTTGAGCACCGGCTCGTTGATCGTCCGGTCCAGGGTGGCGACCTCCTCCAGGGAGGCCAGCGACACCTCGGCCGCGCTCGGGTAGCGGAACCGTACGTCGCGGAACTCCACCCGGCCGTTGCCCCGGGGCACCGGCACGGCGTCCGGCTTCTCCTCGATGCCGGGGCGCAGGTCGAGCACCTCGAAGACCCGGTCGAAGGAGACCAGCGCGCTCATCACGTCCACCCGGACGTTGGAGAGCGCGGTCAGCGGCCCGTAGAGGCGGGTGAGCAGCAGCGCGAGGGTGACGACGGTGCCGGCGCTGACCCCACCGGTGACCGCCAGCCAGCCGCCGAGCCCGTAGGTGAGCGCCTGGGCCAGGGATGCCACCAGCAGCATCGCGACGAAGAAGGTCCGCGAGTACATGGCGGACTGGATGCCGATGTCGCGGACCCGCTCGGCCCGGCCGGCGAAGCGGCGCGCCTCCAGCTCGGGCGAGCCGAAGAGCTTGACCAGCAGCGCCCCGGCCACGCCGAACCGCTCGGTCATCGTCGCGTTCATCTTGGCATCGAGGTTGTACGACTCGCGGGTGATCTCGGCGAGCCGCTTGCCGACCCGGCGGGCCGGGATGATGAAGATCGGCAGCAGGATCAGCGAGAGCGTGGTGATCTGCCAGGACAGGGTGAACATCACGCCGGCGGTGAGCACCAGCTGGATGACGTTGCTGACCACGCCGGACAGGGTCGAGGTGAAGGCCCGCTGGGCCCCCAGCACGTCGTTGTTGAGCCGGCTGACCAGAGCGCCGGTCTGCGTCCGGGTGAAGAACTGCAACGGCATCCGCTGCACGTGGTCGTAGACCCGGGTGCGCAGGTCGAGGATGATCCCCTCGCCGATCCGGGCGGAGTACCAGCGCTGGGCCAGGGAGAAGAGCGCGTCGGCGACGGCCAGCACGGCGATGACCACGGCGAGCCGGACGACCACCGAGCCGGCCTCGGCGCCGCCGCGGTTGATCGCGTTGATCACGTCACCGGCGAGCACCGGGGTCGCCACCCCGATGACCGCGGCGATCACCACGGTGACCAGGAAGACCACAATGTCGCGCCGGTACGGCTGGGCGAAGGCGACGATCCGCTTGGCGGTGCCGCGCTTGAGCTGGTGCGCGGTCACCTCATCCTGGCTGCGCATCGACCGGAGCATGCTCCAGCCCGCCATGCCCCCGCCGTGCATCGGACTGGACACTCGTCACCTCCGGGTCGTGGGCAGCCTGGACCGTCGGGTCAATTCTCCCGACGACTACGACAACCTCGCGAGTAACCCGGATCTTCCCTAACGGTCCTTACTATTCTCCCCGCCCGGCGAGGTCACGCAGGCGGCGGGTCTGCGCCTCCCGCTCGGCACGCTGCTGCTCGGCGTGGGTACGACCACCGGCGCCGGCGACCAGCGCCTTGATCTCGACCACCGCGTCCCGGTTGCCGGCCAGCAGGCCGGCGGTCAGATCCCGCACCGCGCCGTCCAGCTCGGCGGTCGGCACGACGAGGTTGGCGAGCCCGATCCGGTCGGCCTCGGCGGCGTCCATCCGGCGGCCGGTGGCGCAGATCTCCAGCGCGCGGGCGTAGCCGACCAGCTCCACCAGGCGCTTCGTGCCGGCGAGGTCGGGGACGAGACCGAGGGTCACCTCGGCCATGGAGAGCTTGGCGTCCTCGGCGAGCACCCGCAGGTCGCAGGCGAGGGCGAGCTGGAAGCCGGCACCGATGGCGTGCCCCTGCACGGCGGCCACCGAGATCACGTCGGGGCGGTGCAGCCAGGTGAAACCGGCCTGGAACTCGGCGATCCGGTCGGCGCACTCCTGCTCGGGCAGGGTGGACAGCTCGGCGAAGGAGCCGGGCCCGGAGGCGCCGGCCACCGACAGGTCGAGGCCGGCGGAGAAGGCCCGCCCCTCGCCGCGGACGACGACGACGCGGACGTCGCCGGGCAGCTCCCGGGAGAAGTCGCTCATCGCGCGCCACATCGCCGGGGTCTGGGCGTTGAGCACGTCGGGCCGGCACAACGTCACCGTCGCGACCGGCCCGTCGCAGTCGAGTCGCACCCCGGTCGTCTCGGCGGTCACCGGACTGCCCGGGGCACGGCGCTGATGGACGACGCTGGCGGGCGGGTCACGCCTTCTTGCGGCGCCGGGCGCCGCCGCGCTGCCGCAGCTGCACCCCGGACTCGGTGAGCACCCGGTGGATGAACCCGTAGGAACGGCCGGTCGAGGCCGCCAGCGCACGGATGCTCTCCCCAGAGGTGTACCGCTTTACCAGGTCCTTGGCGAGCGTCTGACGCTCGGCCCCGACGATCCGGCGACCCTTCTCAGTGCTGGTGGCTGTGCCAGTGGCTGCCATGCTGATTCCTCACGTCCCAGACTGTGCGGTTCGGATACGGTCCCACCTATTAGACCGCCTCGAACGATCATGCGCCAGATATCAACTCTTCGCCAACCGACACGCTATGCAATGTCAGCTTCCCGATAGAGTGATCCTTCTGACCGGCTGACACCGCGCCGCCCGACCGTCCCGCCAGGGCCGGCCGTCCGAACGATCATGGTGCGCCGGCCCGTACGCTGCCCCGGTGACCGACCCGCTCGCCGCAGCGGCCGCCGCGGCGGCCGTCTTCGCCGCCACCAACATCGACGACATCGTGGTGCTCACCGTGTTCTTCGTGGCGGCCCGGCACGCCGGCCGACCCCGCCCCTGGCACATCGTGGCCGGTCAGTACCTGGGCATCGGGGCGCTGGTCGCCGTCGCGGTGGTCGTCGCCGCCGGCCTGCTGGTCGTCCCCGACCCGTGGACCGGCCTGCTCGGCCTGCTGCCGATCGGGCTGGGGATCCGCGCCGTGCTCAGCCGCTCCGCCGACGACGGGCCGCCGGCCGTGGTCGGCAGCCTGCTCGGCGTCGCCGGGGTGACCATCGCCAACGGCGCCGACAACGTCGCGGTCTACGTGCCGGTGTTCCGCTCCCTGGACCCGGCGACCGGGCTGGTGTGGCTGCTGGTCTTCGCCGCCCTGGTCGCCGTCTGGTGCGCGGTCGCCGCTCTGCTGGGCGGCCATCCCCGGGTGGTCCGGCTGGTCGGTCGCGCCGGCCGCTGGCTGGTGCCTGCGGTCTTCGTCGCGATCGGCGCGACGATCCTGGTCACCTCCGGCGTCCTGACCCGCCTCGCCGAGCTGGCCGGCTGACTCGTCAGCCAGTCGACCCGGGTCGGTGGCTCAGCCCGGGTCGACCTCGGTGCCGTCAGGCCAGCTCGACCAGTTCGAGGAGGTCGTCGCTCCAGGCGTCCTCGTCGCCGTCGGGGAGCAGGATCGCCCGGTCGGGCTTGAGCGCCAGGACCGCGCCGGGGTCGTGGGTGACCAGCACGATCGCGCCGGGGTAGCGGGCGATCGCGTCGAGCACCTGCTCGCGGCTGACCGGGTCGAGGTTGTTCGTCGGCTCGTCGAGCAGCAGCACGTTCGCGCCGGAGCAGACCAGGGTGGCCAGCGCCAGCCGGGTCTTCTCCCCGCCGGAGAGCACCCCGGCGGGCTTGTCGACGTCCTCCCCGGAGAAGAGGAACGCGCCGAGGATCTTGCGCAGGTCCGTGTCGGTCTGGTCGCTGGCGGCGCTACGCATGTGCTCCAGGATCGTCCGGTCCACGTCCAGCGTCTCGTGCTCCTGGGCGTAGTAGCCCAGCCGCAGCCCGTGCCCGGCGTGCACCTCGCCGGTGTCCGGCTTGAGGAGGCCGCCGAGCATCCGCAGCAGGGTGGTCTTGCCTGCGCCGTTGAGGCCGAGGATGGCCACCCGGGAGCCGCGGTCCACCGCCACGTTGACGTCGGTGAAGATCTCCAACGACCCGTACGACTTCGACAGGCCGGTCGCGGTGAGTGGGGTCTTGCCGCACGGGGCCGGGGTGGGGAAGCGCACCTTGGCCACCTTGTCGGCGTGGCGTACCTCCTCGAGGCCGGAGATCAGTTTCTCGGCGCGGCGCGCCATGTTCTGCGCGGCGACCGTCTTGGTGGCCTTGGCCCGCATCTTGTCGGCCTGCGCCATCAGCGCGCCGGCCTTCTTCTCGGCGTTGGCCCGCTCCCGGCGGCGGCGCCGCTCGTCGGTCTCCCGGGCCTCCAGGTACGCCTTCCAGCCCAGGTTGTAGCCGTCGACCACCGAGCGGGTGGCGTCGAGGAACCAGACCTTGTTGACCACCGACTCCAGCAGCGCACCATCGTGGGAGATCACGATCAGGCCGCCCTTGTGGTTGGCGAGGAAGCCGCGCAGCCAGGTGATCGAGTCGGCGTCGAGGTGGTTGGTGGGCTCGTCGAGGAGGAGGATGCCGCCGCCGTTCTCGCCGGCGTCGCGGAACAGGATCCGGGCCAGCTCGATGCGGCGGCGCTGGCCGCCCGACAGGGTGCCGATGGTCTGGGCGAGGGCCCGGTCCGGCAGGCCGAGGTTGGCGCAGATCCGGGCCGCCTCGGCCTCGGCCGCGTACCCGCCGAGGGCCGCGAACTGGTCCTCCAGCGCGCCGTAGCGGCGGACCAGCTTCTCGTTGGCGTCGTCGGCGAGCTTCTCCTCGATCTCCTTCATCTGGGCCATCAGCACGTCCAGGCCCCGGGCGGAGAGCACCCGGTCGCGCCCGGTCACCTCCAGGTCGCCGGTCCGCGGGTCCTGGGGCAGGTAGCCGATCGCGCTGCGCCGGTCGATCTGCCCGCCGTACGGCTGCCCCTCCCCCGCCAGCACCTTCAGCGTGGTGGTCTTGCCGGCGCCGTTGCGGCCGACCAGGCCGATCCGGTCGCCCGGCTGCACCCGCAGGGTGGTGTCGGACAACAGGATGCGGGAACCGGCGCGCAGCTCCAGGCCGGTGGCAGTGATCATTTCGCAGTACTCGCTCTCGGGGATCCGGAAGGGCTGACTCAGGGCACGCGAAAGCGCCAACGGGTCAGATGTTCCCGTCGGCGCGGGGCGGTTCAGCCTTCGCAGCGCAGCACCCGCCAAGTGTACCGGGCGGCCCGTGGCGCCCCGCCCGGATTACCGAGCAAGATCATCGGGTACGGAATTCGCCATCCGGACCCGGTCCGGTACCGCAACCACCAAAAACGGATCAATCGGTGATCGGGGTCAACATGGAGCTGAACGAGAACGCGCGGATCGACACCAGCCAGGTGGACGACCGGCGAGGGTCCGGCGGAGGCGGCGGGATGGGCATTCCGATCCCGATCGGCGGCGGACGTGGTGGGATCGTCGGCATCATCATCGCCGTCCTCGTCGCGCTGGTCGGTGGCGGTTTCGGGCTGAACGCGATGAACGACGGCGGCTCGCAGGAGGGCGACAACACCTCGCTGCAGCAGAAATGCTCGGCACAGGACGCGCTGGAGCAGCTCGACTGCCGCAACACCCTGTACGTCAACTCGATCCAGGCGTACTGGACCAAGGCCCTGCCGGAGGTCTTCGGCGAGCAGTACAAGGCGTCCAAGACCGTCTTCTTCAGCCAGGGCGTCAACACCGGCTGCGGCCAGGCCGACTCGGGCGTCGGCCCGTTCTACTGCCCGGCCGACGACCTGGTCTACATCGACCTCACCTTCTACAAGCTCCTCGCCGACCAGCTCGGCGCCGAGGGCGAGTTCGCCCAGCCGTACGTGCTGGCCCACGAGTACGGCCACCACGTGCAGGACCTGCTCGGCACCGAGGCGCAGATGCGCCGCCAGCAGCAGCGTGACCCGAACAACGCCAACGCGCTCTCGGTGAAGCTGGAGCTCCAGGCCGACTGCTACGCCGGCGCCTGGGCGAAGAACGCCACCGGCACCTCGGACGAGCAGGGACAGAAGATCTTCAAGAGCATCACCGAGCAGGACATCCAGCAGGCGATCGACACCGCCGAGAAGATCGGCGACGACGCGATCTCCAAGCGCTCGGGCCGGCCGGTGAACCCGGACGAGTTCACCCATGGCACGTCGGAACAGCGCAAGCAGTGGTTCACCAAGGGCTACTCCACCGGCGACCCGAAGGCCTGCGACACCTTCGGCGGCAGCCTCTGACGCCGACCGGACCGCACCAGGACCCCGGCGCCGTGGTGGGCGACCCGGCGCCGGGGTCCCTCCGTGGTGGCACCACGGTCGCCGTGAGGCCACCACATGCATGACATCCGGCCACGGCTTCGGTCATCGGGGGCTCGGGTCACCCGAGCCGGGACACCTGGTAGTGGCTGATGAACCAGGCCTCGCCGATCCGGCGCACGATCACGCTGAGGTGGACGGTCAGGACCGGCCGGTCGGTGAAGGCGAAGTCGACACTCAGATAGCCGAGGACCAGGTCGTCGGCGAGTCGCCGGGTCTCGCGGATGTCGTACGCGGCGGTCATGCCGACGGGCTGGGCGGCGTAATACTCGGCGACGCCGTCGCGGCCGACAGTGTACGGATGCAGGCCTTGGAAGATCGCGTCGTCGGTGAAGTACGACGCGACGCGATCAGGGTCGTGAGCATTGACGGCGGACCTCCACCGGTCGAGGACGGTACGCAGAATCTGCGCCTCGGTGTTGGTCATGGTGGTCTCCCGTGCTGTTGGGCGGATGAGAGTGTGCGGAGGGTGGGGAAGGCTGACGCGCGACGTCGGCACGCTCGGTCTCGACACCGGCATGGCGTGGATCCCGTCGGGCGACCCGTTCCGGGCTTACCGGGCCGGCTGAGCCGGGTCGTTCGGGTGCGGTGACAACGGCGTGACGGAGTCGTGCCGCCACTCGCGCAGCGGCATCGACGCGAGGACCATTTCCAGCTGATCCCCATCGTCCGCACGGAAAAGTCCCCACGTACGCCACTCGCCCGGCCCCAGCGGCGGCCGCCACAGCCGCAGGAGACTGCCCTGCGCGGCCAGCTCAGCCGACCGCGCCGCCTCCCGCTCGCGCATCTCGGCGACCTCATCGACTGACGTGCCGTCCGGCACCGTGGTGACCATGTCAACGAGAAACTCCACTGCTCATACTCCCTCGCCGGGCGTACAACACTGCATATTTTGCGCGGAAACTGCTCTTATGGGGCGCGACTGTCGCCTCTGGTTCCTCGGCCGGATGCGGCCGCCGCGGACACCGCCGCCAACCGCTGAGGTCAGCCGGCGCGGTCGGGTGCCGGGTCGCGGACCAGGATCCGCACCGCGCGGGCCGCGGCGATCGCGCCGACCAGCACCGCGTGCCGGGGTTCCGGCACGTCGAGGAGCCGCTCGGCGCGCAGCGCGGCCAGCGGCGCGAGCCGACGCTCGGCCAGGACGGTGTCCACCGCGCGACGGTCCCCGCCGCAGACCAGGGCGCTCAGGATCGCCGCCTCCGGCAGCAACAGCCGCACGGCCAGCTCCACCGCGTCGCCCAGGGCCGCCTTCGCCTGGTTGTCCCGCCGCCGGGCGAACCGCTGCTGCGACCAGCCACCCGCGGCGGTGCGCCCCTGCACGTACCGGGTGTCCACCTTGGAGACCACCAGGTCGGTCCCAGCGGCGACGCCGACCGCCACCGCGCCCTTGCGGGCCAGCAGCAGGCCGAGCCGCCGGGGCGCGCTGACGGCCGCCACGAACCCGGGTACGTCGGCGCTCGCCGAAGCGCCGGGCGGGGTGTGCAGCTCGGCGGTCGCGCCGTCCGGGGCGGCGAGCAGCAGGCCGTACCCCTCGATGCTGGTGGTGGGCGGGCCGTGCCGGTCGGCGAAGCCCTCGACCCAGCGGGCGACGCGGGCCGGGTCGACCTCGACCCACCGGCCGCCCCCGGCTGCGGGTCGGCTGGTCACCGCCCGACCGTACGGCACGGCCGGCACCGTCCGTGCCCCCGGCCCCTTATCAGCCGGACAGCAGATACGCGCTCCCGGCCCCCCGATCGGCCGGGCAGCGGATCCGTGCCCCCGGCCCCCGATCAGCCGGGCAGCAGGGTGGCCACCGCGAGGGCGGCGATGAGCGCACTGGAGACCAGGCCGGTGACCAGCCGGCCACGGGGTCCGGCCAGGGCCCGGCCGACCAACGTGCCGCCGCCCGCGACGAGCAGTTGCCAGCTCGCCGAGGCGAGGAACGCGCCCGCCACGAAGAGCGCCGCGGTGGTGGCGTCCGGGTCGGCCGCGTCCCGCCGGCCGAGCACCAGCGCCGCGAAGTAGAGCACGGTGGTCGGATTGAGCAGGGTCAGCCCGAGTACGCCGACGAAGGCCCGGCCCGGGGTGGTGAGCCCGTTGCCGGCGCGGGCCGGTGCGGGTCGGGCGTCCGGCCGGCGGGCCCGCCAGGCGGAGCGCAGCCCGTGGGCGGCGAGGCCGAGCAGCACCAGCGCGGCGGCCACCCGCAGCGGCCCGGCGACCGGGGCGATGACGCCGGCCAGTCCCGCGCCGCCGATCGTCGCGACGGCCGCGTAGAGCCCGTCGGCGGTGGCCACCGCGAGCGCCGCGGCCGCCCCGACCCGGAACGAGGTACGGGCGCTGAGCCCGAGGATGAGGATCGCGATGGCGCCGACCGGGATGGCGACGCCGTAGCCGGCGAGCAGGCCGGCGAGGAGGGCGTCACCCATGGCGGGCGGGCCCGGACCACCTCCCGGCAGCCGCCGGCTGCTGTCGCCCCGCGTCGACGACGGCGTGGGCGGGGACAGCTGGGCGGATGCGGAGATCGGTCACCGGGTCATTGTGGCCGCGCCGGAGGGGCGGCGGAAGCGGATTTCGCGCCGACGGCCGGGGCCGCCCCCGCCGGGAACCGAGGCGGGGCCTCCGGGGGCCCGACAAGATCGTCTGACGTCCTCGGTCCTTCCACCCGGCGTGTCAGACCCGGGAACCGCAAAGGATCATGGCTGGTGGGCGGGCATCCGCCCCGCCGGCAGGTCCGGGAACGCGTCGAGCGCGGTGCCCCCGGGGGCACCGCGCTCGATGAGGACCGACCGCAGTCGGGTCAGACGTTGAAGCCGAGGGAACGGAGCTGGTCCCGACCCTCATCGGTGATCTTGTCCGGACCCCATGGCGGCAGCCAGACCCAGTTGATCCGGATGTCGTTGACCAGTCCCCCGCCGGGGCCGGTGGTCAACGCCTGCCGGGCCTGGTCCTCGATCACGTCGGTCAGCGGGCACGCCGCCGAGGTCAGCGTCATGTCCAGCGTGGCCACGTTGTCGTCGTCGACGTGCACGCCGTACACGAGGCCGAGGTCGACCACGTTGATGCCCAGCTCGGGGTCGACGACGTCCTTCATCGCCTCCTCGATGTCGGCGAGGGCCGCCTTGCCGCCCGTCGCCGCGGGAGCCGCGCCGGCCTCCGCCACAGCGCCGGCCGCCGTGCCGGTGATCTCCTCAGAACTCATGCCTTCACCTCCGTAGGGCTCACGCCCACGCCGGCGCGTGCCGCGGCATCCTTGAACGCCATCCACGACAGCAGCGCGCACTTCACCCGGGCCGGGTAGCGCGCGACACCCGCGAACGCCACCCCGTCTCCGAGCACCTCTTCGTCCGGCGTGACCTGGCCACGTCCGGACATCAACTCGACGAACGCCTCGTGCACCGTGGCCGCGTCGTCCGCGGCCCGGCCGCGCAGCAGCTCGTGCAGCACGCTCGCCGACGCCTGGCTGATCGAGCAGCCCATGCCGTCGTACGAGATGTCGGTGAACACCTTGCCGTCGGTGGCCACCCGTACGGTGATCTCGTCACCGCAGGTCGGGTTGACGTGATGCGCCTCGCCGACCCGGGCGTCCGCGTCCGCCGCGTCCCGCAGGCCACGGCCGTGCGGGTGCTTGTAGTGGTCCAGGATGATCTCCTGGTAGAGCTGGTCGAGCTGCATCAGTCGAACACCTTCCGCACCTGCTCGAGACCCGCCACCAGCGCGTCGATCTCCGCCGTGGTGGTGTACAGGTAGAACGACGCCCGCGTCATGGCCGGAACGCCGAACCGGGTGCACACCGGCTTCGCGCAGTGGTGCCCCACCCGCACCTGCACGCCGAGCGAGTCGAGGACCTGCCCCACGTCGTGCGGGTGGATGTCGCCGAGCGCGAACGAGATCGTCCCGCCCCGGCCGACCGGCACGTTCGGGCCGAAGATCCGCAGCCCGGGCACCGTGGCGAGGGCGTCCAGCGCGTACGCGGTCAGCTCCTTCTCGTGCCACTGGATGGCGCGCATCCCGATCCCGCTGAGGTAGTCCACCGCCGCGCCGAGCGCGACCGCCTCGGCGATCGGCGGGGTGCCCGCCTCGAACCGGGCCGGCGGCGCCGCGAAGGTGGACCGGGCCATGGTGACCGTCTCGATCATCGAGCCGCCGCCGAGCACCGGGGGCATCGCGGCGAGCAGCTCGCCCCGGCCCCAGAGCACGCCGACGCCGGTCGGGCCGCACATCTTGTGACCGGTGAAGACGATGAAGTCGGCGTCGTAGTCGACCACGTCCATCGGCATGTGCGGCACCGACTGCGAGCAGTCGAGCAGCAGCAGCGCGCCCACCTCACGGACCCGCTGGGTGATCCGCGAGGTGGCGTTGACCGTGCCGAGGATGTTGGAGGTGTGCACCAGCGAGACGATCTTCGTCCGCTCGGTGACCAGCTCCGCCAGCCCGGACTCGTCGAGCCGGCCCTGCTCGGTGACCGGGAACCAGCGCAGGGTCGCGCCGGTCCGCTCGCAGAGCAACTGCCACGGGACGATGTTCGAGTGGTGCTCCATCTCGGAGATCACGATCTCGTCGCCCGGCCCCAGCCGGAACCGCGGGTCGGCGTCGGGCCGCAGCGTGGCGTTGGAGAACGCGTACGCCACGATGTTGATCGCCTCGGTGGAGTTCTTGGTGAACACCACCTCGTCCACGCTCGGCGCGTTGATGAACGCGGCGATCTTCGCCCGCGCCCCCTCGTACGCCTCGGTCGCCTCGGTGCCCAGCGTGTGCACCGAGCGCGACACGTTGGCGTTGTGCATCGCGTAGTGCTCGGCGAGCACGTCGAGCACCTGCCGCGGCTTGTGCGAGGTGTTGGCGCTGTCGAGATAGACCAGCCGGTGCCCGTTGATCTCCCGGTCGAGGATCGGGAAGTCGGCGCGCACCGCGGCCACGTCGAAACGCGGCACGTCGTCGTACTGCGGCATCCCCTCGGGGATGGCGATGGTGGTCATCTCAGCGGCCCCTGTCGTTCGTGTCAGGCCCGCGCGGCGCCGGCTCCGGCGACGTACCGCTCGTAGCCCTCTTCCTCGAGCTTGTCGGCCAGCTCCGGGCCGCCCTGCTCGACGATCCGGCCGGCGACGAAGACGTGCACGTAGTCGGGCTTGATGTAGCGCAGGATCCGGGTGTAGTGGGTGATCAGCAGCAGGCCGGTGTCGCCGGTGTCGCGGACCCGGTTGACGCCCTCGCTGACCACGCGCAGCGCGTCCACGTCGAGGCCGGAGTCGGTCTCGTCGAGGATCGCCATCTTCGGCTTGAGCAGCTCCAGCTGCACGATCTCGTGCCGCTTCTTCTCACCGCCGGAGAAACCCTCGTTGACGTTGCGCTGGGCGAACGCCGGGTCCATCTGGAGGCGCTCCATGGCGCCGCGCAGCTCGCCGCCCCAGGTGCGCAGCTTCGGGGCCTCGCCGTCGATGGCGGTCTTGGCGGTACGCAGGAAGTTGGCGACCGAGACGCCGGGGACCTCGACCGGGTACTGCATGGCCAGGAAGAGGCCGGCGCGGGCCCGCTCGTCGACGGACATGGCCAGCACGTCCTCGCCGTCGAGGGTCACCGAGCCGCTGG
This sequence comes from Micromonospora kangleipakensis, assembly GCF_004217615.1. Lineage (NCBI taxonomy): Bacteria > Bacillati > Actinomycetota > Actinomycetes > Micromonosporales > Micromonosporaceae > Micromonospora > Micromonospora kangleipakensis. The sequence continues at coordinate 5,985,091 of NZ_SHLD01000001.1, forward strand.
TGATCTCGTACTTGGGGTGGCCGGCGATCGAGTACGCCAGGGTGGACTTGCCGGAGCCGTTCGGGCCCATGATCGCGTGGGTCTCCCCCGACTTCACGGTCAGGTCGACACCGGCCAGGATCGGCTTGAGCTCACCCTCGGGCAGCTTGACCGACACCTTCAGGTCGCGGATCTCCAGGGTGCTCATTATCGGGTCACTCCATTGCTCGGCGTCAGGCTGACGTAGATGTCGCCGTCGCGGACTTCGACGGGATAGACGGGAACGGGTTCGGTCGCGGGCAGCCCGGTGGGCTCACCCGTCCTAAGGTCGAAACGGGATCCGTGCAGCCAGCATTCCAGCGTGCACCCGTCGACCTCGCCCTCGGAGAGGGCCACCGCGGCGTGCGAGCACTCGTCGTACACGGCGTAGAAGTTGTCGTCCTCGCCGTGCACGATGGCGATCTGGGTGCCGTCCACGTCGGCGCTGATCGCGGTGCCCTTCGACACGTCCTCGGTCGAGCAGATCTTGATCATCAGGCGCCGGCCTTGGCCAGTCGCGCCTCGATCGCGTCGCCGAGCCGCTCGCGCAGCTCCTCGACCGGGATCTTGTTGATCAGCTCGGCGAAGAAGCCGCGGACCACCAGGCGGCGGGCCTCGCCCGCCGGGATGCCCCGGGCCATCAGGTAGAAGAGCTGCTCGTCGTCGAAGCGGCCGGTCGCGCTCGCGTGGCCGGCGCCGGCGATCTCGCCGGTCTCGATCTCCAGGTTCGGCACGGAGTCCGCCCGGGCGCCGTCGGTGAGCAGCAGGTTCCGGTTGATCTCGTACGTGTCGGTGCCGGTCGCCTCGGCGCGGATCAGCACGTCACCCACCCAGACGGTGTGCGCGCTCTCGCCCTGCAGGGCGCCCCGGTAGCCGACGTAGCTGCGGCAGTCCGGCACGGCGTGGTCGACCAGCTGGCGGTGCTCCAGGTGCTGGCCCGCGTCGGCGAAGTAGACGCCGTACAGCTCGGCCTCGCCGCCCCGGTCGGCGTACTCCACGCTGGTGTACTGCCGGACCAGGTCGCCGCCGAGGCTGACCTGGACGTGGATCACCTTGGCGTCCCGGCCCAGCTTGACCTTCAGGTGCTGCGCCTGGACCGCGTCGTCCGCCCAGTCGGCGATGGTGACCAGGGTCAGCTTCGCGCCCTCGGCCACCGCCACCTCGACGTTGTCCGCGAGGGTCGCGGAGCCCGCGTGCTCCAGCACCACGGTCACCTCGGCGAACCGGCCCACCTCGACGAAGGTGTGCCCGAACGCCACGCCCTCGGCGCCGTCGCCGACCACCCGCAGGCTCACCGGCGCCGCAACCACGGCCGAGGGATCCACCTGGACCAGCAGCGCGTCCGCGGCGCCGCCGTAGGCGAGCGCGCTGACCCGGTCGACCGGGGTGAGCACGCTGCCCACCCGCGGGTCGTCCGTGCCGATCCGGGAGACGGTGACGCCCTCGGGCAGGTCGCCGTACTCGTGCCGGACCGTGCCGGTCGCGGCCGGCGCCCCGCCGACCAGGCCGCGCAGGCGCTTGAGCGGGGTGAAACGCCACTCCTCCTCCAGGCCCGTCAGGGCCGGGAAGTCGGCGACGTCGTACGAGCGGAGCGCCTGCGACTTGGTGCTGGGCGGCGCGGAAGCCTGGGTAGTCATCTCTTCCTTGTGTTCTACGACGACGGTGTCAGTTAAACCGGAGGGCGGGCCGGGCCAGGCACGGCCCGCCGCAACGTGGACGGCGTCAGCCGACCGCGCCCTCCATCTGGAGCTCGATCAGGCGGTTGAGCTCCAGGGCGTACTCCATCGGGAGCTCCTTGGCGATCGGCTCGATGAAGCCGCGCACGATCATCGCCATCGCCTCGTCCTCGCTCAGGCCCCGGCTCATCAGGTAGAAGAGCTGGTCGTCGCTGATCTTGGAGACGGTGGCCTCGTGCCCCATCGACACGTCGTCCTCGCGGATGTCGACGTACGGGTAGGTGTCCGAGCGGGAGATGGTGTCGACCAGCAGCGCGTCGCACTTGACCGTGCTCCGGCTGCTGTGCGAGCCCTCCAGCACCTGCACCAGGCCGCGGTAGGACGTGCGGCCGCCGCCCCGGGCGATCGACTTGGAGATGATGGTGGAGGAGGTGTGCGGCGCGGCGTGCACCATCTTGGCGCCCGCGTCCTGGTGCTGGCCCTCGCCGGCCATGGCCACCGAGAGCACCTCGCCCTTGGCGTGCTCGCCGGTCATGTAGACCGCCGGGTACTTCATGGTGACCTTGGAGCCGATGTTGCCGTCGACCCACTCCATGGTCGCGCCCTCGTGGCAGACGGCGCGCTTGGTGACCAGGTTGTAGACGTTGTTCGACCAGTTCTGGATGGTCGTGTAGCGGCAGCGCGCGTTCTTCTTGACGATGATCTCCACGACCGCGCTGTGCAGCGAGTCGGAGGAGTACAGCGGCGCGGTGCAGCCCTCGACGTAGTGCACGTACGCACCCTCGTCGACGATGATCAGCGTCCGCTCGAACTGGCCCATGTTCTCCGTGTTGATCCGGAAGTAGGCCTGCAGCGGGATCTCCACGTGCACGCCCTTCGGCACGTAGATGAACGAGCCACCGGACCAGACGGAGGTGTTCAGCGCGGCGAACTTGTTGTCGCCGACCGGGATGACCGTGCCGAAGTACTCCTTGAAGACGTCCTCGTGCTCGCGCAGCGCGGTGTCGGTGTCCAGGAAGATGACACCCTGCTCCTCGAGGTCCTCACGGATCTTGTGGTAGACGACCTCGGACTCGTACTGTGCCGCGACACCGGCGACCAGCCGCTGCTTCTCCGCCTCGGGGATGCCCAGCCGGTCGTAGGTGTTCTTGATGTCCTCGGGCAGGTCCTCCCAGCTGGCGGCCTGCTTCTCGGTGGACCGGACGAAGTACTTGATGTTGTCGAAGTCGATCCCGGTGAGGTCCGCGCCCCAGGCCGGCATCGGCTTGCGGCCGAACAACCGCAGGCCCTTCAGGCGCAGGTCGAGCATCCAGGCCGGCTCGTTCTTCTTCGCCGAGATGTCCCGCACCACCGCCTCGTTGAGGCCACGCTGGGCGACAGCCCCGGCGGCGTCGGAGTCGGACCAGCCGTACTCGTAGCGACCGAGGGCGGCGAGCTGCTCCTCCTGGGTCAGGGGCTGGACGATCTGCTCGGTCATTTATCTGTCCTCACAGTGGTGACGGTGTTACCGGACTGGGCACGCGGCTGGGTCGGGATGTGCGTGGTGCACACCCCGTCGCCGTGCGCGATGGTGGCCAGGCGCTGCACGTGGGTGCCGACCAGACGGGAGATCACCGCGGTCTCGGCCTCGCACAGCTGGGGGAACTCGGCGGCCACGTGCGCCACCGGGCAGTGGTGCTGGCAGAGCTGGCCGCCGGAGGCGATCGTGGACGCGTTGGCAGCGTAACCCTCGGCGGTGAGCGCCTCGGCGAGCGCCTCCGCCCGCGCGAGGGGATCGTCGCCGGCGTCCTCCATCGCGGCCCGGCAGCGGTCCTCCAGGGCGGCGACCTGGTCGGCGGCGAACGCGTCCACCGCCTCCGGGCCGCCGTTGCTGGCGATCCAGCGCAGCGCGGCGGTGGCGATGTTGTCGTAGTGGTGGGTGCCGCAGCGGACCCGGGCGGCGTCGGTCAGCAGGAACACCTTGGCCGGGCGACCCCGACCGCGGCTGCCCCGCACCGTCTGCTCGCGGGCGACGACGTCGCCGTCGGCGAGCATCGCGTCGAGGTGCCGGCGGATCGCCGCCGGGCTGAGCCCGAGCGCCGAACCCAGCTGCGCGGCGGTGGTCGCCCCCCGCTCCAGCAGGAGCTGGGTGACCCGGTCCCGGGTGGAAAGATCGGACGCGGCCGCACCGGCGACCGGTGCGGTCGCCGGCAGGTGCTCGGAGAGCTCCGCCGCGTTTTTCACAACGCCAACGTTACGTAATTCGTCGGAGGCTCGCAAACCCGGGTCCCGGTGATCCCGACCACCGGCCCGGCCGAGTCGCCCGATCGGGGTCAACTACGGTGCGTAGGATTCGCTCCGTGAAGCCTTCCGTCCGGTTCCCGGTCTCCGCCTCGCTGCTGCGCCGCCTCGCGTACGCCTCGATCATCGCGAACGTCGCGATCGTGGTCACCGGCGGGGCCGTGCGGCTCACCGCATCCGGCCTCGGCTGCCCCACCTGGCCCCGGTGCACCGACGGGTCGTACGTCACCACGGCCGAGATGGGCGCGCACGGGGTGATCGAGTTCGGCAACCGACTGCTCACCTTCGCGGTCGGGATCATCGCGCTCGCCGTGCTGCTCGCCGTGCTGGCCCGGCGCCCCCGCCCGCGCGGGCTGCTGCCGCTGGCCGTCGCGGTCTTCCTGGGCATCCCCGCGCAGGCGGTGATCGGCGGGTTCACCGTGCTGACCAACCTCAACCCGTGGGTGGTCGGGCTGCACTTCCTCGCCTCGATGGTGGTCATCGCCGCCGCGTACGCCCTCTGGCGGCGCACCGTCGAGCCGGACGGGCCGACGACCCCCGCCGTGCCCGCCCCGCTGCGCGCCCTCGCCCTGCTCACCACGCTGGTCGGCGCGGCCGTGCTGGTGGTCGGCACCTGGGTGACCGGCAGCGGCCCGCACGCCGGCGACCAGGGCGCCGCCCGCAACGGCCTGGACCCCGAGGCGATCTCCCAGGTGCACGCCGACGGCGTCTTCCTGCTGATCGGCCTCTCCGTGGCGCTGATCTTCGCCTTCCGGGCGGTCGGCGCGACCCGGGCCGCCCGGGCCGCCGTCGTGCTGGTCGCGGTGGAGCTCGGGCAGGGCCTGATCGGCTTCGTGCAGTACTTCACCCAGCTGCCGGCGGCGCTGGTCGCCGCGCACATGCTCGGCTCCTGCCTGGTCCTGCTGGCCACCCTCGGGGTGCTCTGGTCGACCCGCGAGCGTCGGGCCGTCCCGCCCGCCGCGGACACCGTGCCGGCCGCCGAGCCGGTCACCGCCGCCGCCTGAGCCCGCCCCGCCGGTCGCGGGACGGGAACGGATGCGGTCAGGCCGGACCGGCCAGGTGGGTGACGATCGCGTCGGCCAGGCGGTCGGGGGCGCCGTCGGCGTAGCCGATGAAGAGCGAGGGCTCGGTGAGCTCCAGCTCGACCAGGACGGGCGCCCCGTCCGGACCAGGGATGAGGTCCACCCGGGCGTAGAGCAGCTGCCCGGTGCCGCCGGGCACCGCGGCGAGGGCCTGCTCCGCGACCGCCAACTGCGCGGGGGCGGCCGTCCGGGCGCTGATCTCCTCGACCTTGTAGAGCCCCTCGACGCCCAGGTCCGGGCCGGTCAGCATGGGGCCCTTGCGGATCGCGTGGCTGAACCGGAGCCCGTCCGGACCGGCCAGGAAGAGCAGTGCCGTCTCGCCGGCCGTGTCGACCGCGTGCAGGTAGGGCTGCACCATGGTCAGCCGGCCCGCGTCGGAGAGCCGCCGGACGTGCGCGACGGCCAGGGCGCGGTGCTCCGGGTCGGCCAGGTCGTACCGGCCGGTGTCCTGGCTGCCGGCGCTCACCGCGGGCTTGACGACGTACTCGCCGGACCGCGCGGCCACCCAGCCCTCCCCGGGCGCCACCCACGCGGTGGGCACGGTGGGCACGCCGGCGGCGGAGAGCTCGGCCAGGTAGCGCTTGTCGGTGTTCCAGCGGACCACCTCGGCCGAATTGGCCAGGGCCGGCACGGTCCGGGCCCAGGCGACGAACTCGTCGCGGCGCAGCGCGTAGTCCCAGGGCGAGCGGAGCACGGCCAGGTCGTACGCGGGCCAGTCGACGGCCGGGTCGTCCCAGACCACCGCCTCGGCGGCGATCCCCCGGGCGGCCAGCGGCGCGAGCACGAGCCGGTCGTCCGGGTCGAGATCCGACAGTTCGGTGCAGGTGACGAGAGCGACCCGGGGTTCCCCCCGGGCCGACTGGTGGTGATCGATCAATTTATCTGTCAACGGGCCATCGTGCGGCGTGCCATCGACCGCCAGAGGTCGTTGCTCGGACGCATCTGGTCCATCAGTTCACGCTCCCAGGCGTTCTCAACGGTGACTCCCGCCTTGGCGCAGGCCTGCCGCGCGACGTCGGTGCCGTCCGCGAACTGGTCGGCCCACGCCCCGTCCTCACCCACGAGGACGATCCGTGCACCGCGCTTGCCGACGTACTCGATGACCGCCTTCGCGCCGCCGTGCCCGGCGGCGAACGACTTGATGCCCGAAACCAGACCGTTGGGGGCCTGCTCGGGGGCGGCCTGCTGAGCCGTCAGCGTCGTATCGGAACCATCTGCCATGACGCGAAGCCTAAGCAGACTTCCACCCACATGTGCGAGAAGCATGAACAATTTGTGATGCCAATTACCTACGGGTTTAAGGAAGACCACAGGTGATTCGCCCGGACATGTCCGGTAAGTCCGGGCGAATCGGGCGGGGCGGATAGTCACAGTCTGTCCGGCTTGAGCCCCCCGGACTCAGGGCGAAAAAAATTCTGATGAAATCTGCGACCTGCGTAAAGCCATCCACCCCGGTGACTGCCCGGAGTGGGTCGGACAGGTCAGATCAGCGCGTCGAGCGCGACGGCCGCGAAGAGGATCGTGAGGTACGTGGTCGACCAGTGGAACAGCCGCATCGGCTTGACCGCCTCACCGCGGGCCGCCCGCCGGCAGAGCTTGTGCGCCTCGACCACGAAGATGCCGCCCACCACCAGCGCGGTGACCCCGTAGATCGGGCTCATCCCCAGCGGCCAGACGGCCAGCGAGGAGAGCAGGGTCAGCCAGGAGAAGATGATGATCTCGGCGTTGACCCGGCGCACCGAGGCCACCACCGGCAGCATCGGGATGCCGGCCCGGGCGTAGTCGGCCTTGTACTTGATGGCCAGCGCGTAGAAGTGCGGCATCTGCCAGAAGAAGACCACGGCGAACAGGCCCCACGCGGCGGGGGCCAGCGAGCCGGTGACCGCGGCCCAGCCGATCAGCACCGGCGCCGCCCCGCACGCCCCGCCCCAGAAGGTGTTGGCGGCGGTGGTCCGCTTCAGCCAGAGCGTGTAGACGAGGTCGTAGTAGGCGATCGCCGCCAGGGTCAGCCCGGCCGCCAGCCAGTTGGTGGCGGCGGCCATCAGGGCGACCGAGATCACCGCCAGCACCAGCCCGAAGACGAGCGCGTTGCGGGGCGCCACGGTGTGCGCCGGCAGCGGACGGCGCTTGGTGCGCCGCATCAGCTGGTCGATGTCCCGGTCGATGTAGCAGTTGAGGACGCTGGCCGCGCCGGCGGCGAGCGAGCCGCCGACCAGCACCACGGCGACCAGCCAGAGCGACGGCATGCCCCCGTCGGCGAGCATCATCGCCGGCACGGTGGTGACCAGCAGCAGCTCGACGATCCGCGGCTTGGTCAGCGCCACGTACGCCGACACCACCGCCCGGACGTCCCGCCGGCCGGTCGCCGACGCCTCCCCCACCGTGCGCACCGGCGGCTGCCCGGCAGAGTTGCTGACGGGGCGCTCGGTGATCATGCTCACGGATTGCCACCTTCCGGCGTCGGCAGGGGGAGGTCGGGTCGGCCCGGACCCCGTCCCGGGGTCCACACACCGCCCCACACACTACGCGTCGTCGTTTTGGCTGCCCGGCGGACCCGACAACGGTGCGGGTCGTCACAGTCGACGTTGAACGACCGATCCGGTCGGAGACGTACAGAACGGCATGCAGAGATCCCCGGGCGCATGTTTAGAACCGCTCGATAGGGTCATCAGTGAGGGTTCCGCCCATCTGCCGAGGAGCACAACCATCGTGGCTGCCAACCGACCCGAGCTTCCCGCTCTCAACTGGTCCGACCTCGACCGCAGGGCCGTCGACACGGTCCGCGTGCTGGCCATGGACGCCGTGGAGAAATCCGGCAACGGCCACCCGGGCACGGCGATGAGCCTCGCCCCGGCGGCGTACCTGCTCTTCAACCGGGTCATCCGGCACAACCCGGCCGACCCGAACTGGGCCGGCCGCGACCGCTTCGTGCTCTCCGCCGGGCACTCCAGCCTGACCCTCTACATCCAGCTCTTCCTCTCCGGCTACCCGCTCGCCCTGGACGACCTCAAGGCCCTGCGGCAGTGGGGCTCGCTCACCCCGGGCCACCCGGAGCACGGGCACACCCCGGGCGTGGAGACCACCACCGGTCCGCTCGGTCAGGGCCTGGGCAACGCGGTCGGCATGGCGATGGCGGCCCGTCGGGAGCGCGGCCTCCTCGACCCGGAGTCGGAGCGCGGCGAGTCGGTCTTCGACCACGACATCTGGTGCATCGTCTCGGACGGTGACATCGAGGAGGGCATCTCCCACGAGGTCAGCTCGCTCGCCGGCCACCAGCAGCTCGGCAACCTCACGGTGATCTACGACGACAACGAGATCTCCATCGAGGACGACACCCGGATCGCCAAGAGCGAGGACGTCGCGGCCCGCTACGAGGCGTACGGCTGGCACGTGCAGACCGTCGACTGGCGCCGCGGCGACGCCGACCAGGGCGACTACCACGAGGACGTCGAGGCGCTGTACCGGGCGCTGCTGGCGGCGAAGGCCGAGACCGGCCGCCCCTCCTTCATCGCGCTGCGCACCATCATCGGCTGGCCCGCGCCGAACAAGAAGAACACCGGCAAGATCCACGGCTCGGCGCTCGGCGCCGAGGAGGTGAAGGCCACCAAGGAGATCCTCGGCTTCGACCCGCAGAAGACCTTCGAGGTCCACGAGGACGTTCTCGAGCACGCCCGCGGGGTGCTGGAGCGCGGCGCGGCAGCCCAGCAGGCGTGGACCACGGCCTTCGACGCGTGGGCCGCGGCCAACCCGGAGCGCAAGGCGCTCTACGACCGGATGGCCGGCCGGGTGCTGCCGCAGGGCTGGACGGACGCGCTGCCGACCTTCCCCGCCGACGCCAAGGGCGTGGCCACCCGGGCCGCCTCCGGCAAGGTGCTGGAGGCGCTCGCGCCGGTGCTGCCGGAGCTCTGGGGCGGCTCGGCCGACCTGGCGGAGAGCAACAACACCACGATGAAGGGCGAGCCGTCCTTCATCCCGGCGGTGCACGCGACCAAGGACTTCCCGGGCGACGAGTACGGCCGCACCCTGCACTTCGGCATCCGTGAGCACGCCATGGGCGCGATCCTCAACGGCATCGCCCTGCACGGCGGCACCCGCCCGTACGGCGGCACGTTCCTGGTGTTCAGCGACTACATGCGCCCGTCCGTCCGGCTCGCCGCGCTGATGAAGCTGCCGGTGACCTACGTCTGGACGCACGACTCGATCGGCCTCGGTGAGGACGGCCCCACCCACCAGCCGGTGGAGCATCTGACCGCGCTGCGGGCCATCCCCGGCCTGGACGTGGTCCGCCCGGCCGACGCCAACGAGACCGCGTGGGCGTGGCGGCAGGCCCTGGAGCACACCGACCGGCCGACCGCGCTGGCGCTCAGCCGGCAGCCGCTGCCGACCCTGGACCGGGAGCGGCTGGGCGGCGCCGAGGGCGCCGCCAAGGGCGGCTACGTGCTGGCCGAGGCGTCCACCGGCATGCCGCAGGTGATCATCGTCGGCACCGGTTCCGAGGTGCAGCTCTGCCTCACCGCCCGGGAGCGGCTGGAGGCCGACGGCACCCCCACCCGGGTGGTCTCCATGCCCTGCCAGGAGTGGTTCTTCGAGCAGGACGAGGCCTACCGGGAGTCGGTCCTGCCACGCGGGGTAAAGGCACGGGTGAGCGTGGAGGCGGGCATCGCCATGTCGTGGCGCGGAATCGTCGGCGACAGCGGCGAGAGCGTGAGCCTGGAGCACTACGGGGCGAGCGCGCCGCACACCGTGCTCTTCGAGCAGTTCGGGTTCACCCCCGACCGGATCGTGGCGGCCGCGCACGCGGCGCTGACCCGGGTGGGCGAGATCACCGGTTACACGACCGGCAACTGAGGGAGCGTGGGGGACATGACGGACAGGCTGGGTGAGCTCAGCGCCGCGGGTGTGGCGATCTGGCTCGACGATCTTTCGAGGACCCGACTCAGCTCCGGCGGGCTGGACCAGCTGCGCCGGGAGAAGCACCTGGTCGGGGTCACGTCCAACCCGACCATCTTCGCGAAGGCGCTGAGCGACGCGGACGAGTACAACTGGCAGCTGAAGGACCTCGCCATCCGTGGGGTGGACTTCGAGGAGTCCGTCCGCATGATCACCACGTACGACGTGCGGTGGGCCTGCGACGTGATGCGGCCGGCGTACGACGCGAGCGCCGGGGTGGACGGCCGGGTCTCCATCGAGGTGGACCCGCGGCTGGCCCACGAGACGGAGAAGACCGTCGCCGAGGCCGGGGCGCTGTGGTGGCTGATCGACCGGCCCAACCTCTTCATCAAGATCCCGGCCACCAAGGCGGGCCTGCCGGCGATCACCGCGACCCTCGCCCAGGGGATCAGCGTCAACGTGACGCTGATCTTCGGGCTGGACCGCTACTCCGAGGTGATGGAGGCGTTCCTCGCCGGCCTGGAGCAGGCGAAGGCGAACGGTCACGACCTGTCCAAGATCGGCTCGGTCGCCTCGTTCTTCGTCTCCCGGGTCGACACCGAGGTGGACAAGCGGCTGGAGAAGATCGGCTCGGACCAGGCCAAGGCGCTGCGCGGCAAGGCCGCGATCGCCAACGCCAAGCTGGCGTACGAGCGCTACGGCAAGGTCTTCGGCTCCGACCGGTGGCAGGCCCTGGCCGACGCCGGCGCCCACCCGCAGCGCCCGCTGTGGGCCTCCACCTCCACCAAGAACCCGGACTACCGGGACGTCATCTACGTCGAGGAGCTGATCGCCCCCGGCACGGTCAACACCATGCCGGAGTCGGTCATCCACGCGTTCGCCGACCACGGGGAGACCCGCGGCGACACCATCACCGGCTCGTACGACGAGGCCCGCAAGGTCTTCGCCGACCTCGAGGCGGTCGGCGTGGACATGTCCGACGTGATCGCCACGCTGGAGCGCGAGGGCGTGGAGAAGTTCGAGGCGAGCTGGCTGGAGCTGCTCGACGGCGTGAAGAAGTCGCTGGCCGAGGCGGCGAAGGGCGCCGGCAAGCCGGGCCAGGCCGCCAAGGGCAGCGCCCGGGCCGCCGAGCAGGCCGGGGGCAACGCGTGACGAACGGCGCCGGATGCGCCCCGGGCCGGCCCGGGGCGCTCCACGCCGTCGCCGTACCCGACGGGGTGACGACGTGAGCGACCTGCTGGCCGGCCCGGCGGACGCGGCCGCCGGGCTGGCCGTGTACGGCGCGGACACGGTCGACCGGTCCGCGCCCGCCTCGGCGCGCGACGCCCTGGTGACCCGGGGCGTGCCCGCCGCGCTGGCCGCGAAGGACCCGACGCTGTGGGGTCCGGAGGCCGAGGCGACGGCGAAGGCCCGCCTCGGCTGGCTGGACACCCACCGGCGCAGCCGGGAACTCCTCCCTCAGCTCGCCGAGCTGACCACCGAGCTGGAGGACCTCGACCACGTGGTGCTCGCCGGGATGGGCGGCTCGTCGCTCGCCCCCGAGGTGATCGCCCGGACCCTGGGCCGGCCGCTGACCGTGCTGGACACCACCGACCCGGGTCAGGTCCGGGCGGCGCTGGCCGACCGGCTGGAGCGGACCGTCGTGGTGATCTCCAGCAAGTCGGGCTTGACGGTGGAGACCGACAGCCACCGGCGCGCCTACTGGCAGGCCTTCCTCGACACCGGCATGACCGAGGCGGAGGCCGCCCGGCACTTCGTGGTGGTCACCGACCCGGGCTCGCCGCTGGCGGTGACCGCCGCCGCGATGGGCGTGGTCACCATCTTCGCCGACCCCGAGGTGGGCGGCCGGTACTCCGCGCTCACCGCGTTCGGGCTGGTCCCGTCCGCGCTGGCCGGGGCCGAGGTGACGGAGCTGCTCGACGAGGCCGAGGCGCTGAGCGGGTCGCTGGGCCGGGACCGGGACAACCCGGGCCTGGCGCTGGGGGTGGCCCTGGCCGCGGCCGCCACCACCGGCCGCGACAAGGTCGCCCTGGTCGGCGACGGCACCGGCATCGACGGGCTGGGGTACTGGGCGGAGCAGCTGCTCGCCGAGTCGACCGGCAAGGCCGGGGTCGGCATCCTGCCGGTGGTGGTGGAGTCCCCGCAGGCGCCCGGCGCCGCCGGCCCCGACGTGCTGACCGTGTCCTACGGCGGGGCGCTGACCGCCGGCGACGTGCCCGGCGGTGGCGGCAGCCCCGACGTGGCGGTCAACGGCCCGCTCGGCGCGCATTTCCTGACCTGGGAGTACGCCACCGCGATCGCCGGGGTGGTGCTCGGGGTCGACCCGTTCGACCAGCCGAACGTCAGCGAGAGCAAGGAGAACACCACCCGGATCCTCGCCTCCGGTCCACCGGCGGAGACGCCGTCGTTCGTCGAGGGCGCCATCGAGGTGTACGCACCGCCGGCCGCCCCGGGCGACCTGGCCGGCGTGCTGCGGTGGCTGCTCGACGGGCTGGGCGACGACGGGTACCTGGCGGTGCTGGCGTACCTCGACCGGCAGGCCGACGCGGCGGTGGCCGGGCTGCGCCCGCTGCTGGCGGAGGCGGCCGGCCGGCCGGTGACCTTCGGGTGGGGACCGCGCTTCCTGCACTCGACCGGGCAGTACCACAAGGGCGGACCGCAGGTCGGCAGCTTCCTCCAGGTGACCGGCGCGGTCACCGAGGACCTGCCGGTCCCGGGACGCCCGTACACCTTTGGGGAGCTTCAGGCGGCGCAGGCCGCCGGCGACCGGCAGGCCCTGGCCGGCCGGGAGCGACCGGTGCTGCGACTGCACCTGACCGAGCGGGCGGCGGGCGTCGCCCAGCTGCTGGATGCGGCCGGACGGACACGGACGTGACGATGAATGACGTGAACCAGGCGGAGCGAGGAGGCGGCGTGAACCCGCTGCGCGACGCACAGGACCGGCGGCTGCCGCGGATCCCGGAGCCGTGCGCTCTGGTGATCTTCGGGGTGACCGGGGACCTGGCCCGCAAGAAGCTGTTGCCGGCGGTCTACGACCTGGCCAACCGGGGCCTGCTGCCACCCGGTTTCGTGGTCCTGGGCTTCGCCCGGCGCGACTGGGGCGACGGCGACTTCGAGTCGCTGGCCCACGAGGCGGCGAAGAAGCACGCCCGGACCCCGTGGCGGGAGGAGGTGTGGGCGCGGCTCGCCGGCAACATCAAGTTCGTCGGCGGCTCGTTCGACGACGACGCCGCGTTCGACCACCTCGCCGCGACCCTGGACGAGCTGCGCGACACCCACGGCATCCCGGGCAACGCCGCCTTCTACTTCTCCATCCCCCCGGCGGCCTTCCCGGTGGTGCTCAAGCAACTGGCCCGCACCGGCATGGCGGACAACGCCAAGTCCGGCGGCTGGCGGCGGGTGGTGGTGGAGAAGCCGTTCGGCAACGACCTGCCCTCGGCGAAGGCGCTGAACGACCTGGTCGACGACGTCTTCACCCGCCAGGACGTCTTCCGGATCGATCACTACCTGGGCAAGGAGACGGTCCAGAACATCCTCGCCCTGCGGTTCGCGAACAACCTGTTCGAGCCGCTGTGGAACTCCAAGTACGTCGACTCGGTGCAGATCACCATGGCCGAGGACGTCGGCATCGGCACCCGCGCCGGCTTCTACGACACCGTCGGCACCGCCCGCGACGTGCTCCAGAACCACCTGCTACAGCTCCTCGCCCTGGTGGCGATGGAGGAGCCGACCAGCTTCGACGCCGACGAGATCCGGACCGAGAAGCTCAAGGTGCTCAAGGCGATCACCGTGCCGAAGGACGCCGCCCGGGACACCGTCCGCGGGCAGTACCTGCCCGGCTGGGTCGGCGGCGAGCGCGCGGTGGGCTACCTGGAGGAGGAGGGCGTGCCGGCGGACTCCACCACGGAGACCTACGTGGCCGTCCGGCTCGGCATCCAGAACCGCCGCTGGGCGGAGGTGCCCTTCTACATCCGGGCCGGCAAGCGGCTGCCCCGGCGGGTCACCGAGGTGGCCATCATGTTCAAGAAGGCACCGCACCTGCCGTTCAACGCGACGGACATGGAGTCGCTCGGCCCCAACCAGCTCGTCATCCGGGTCCAGCCGGACGAGGGCGTGGTGTTGAAGTTCGGCTCCAAGGTGCCCGGCACCACCATGGAGGTCCGCGACATCGCGATGGACTTCCAGTACGGCGAGGCGTTCACCGAGTCCAGCCCCGAGGCGTACGAGCGGCTGGTGCTGGACGTGCTGATCGGCGACCGGACCCTCTTCCCGGACGCCGCCGAGGTCGAGCAGAGCTGGCAGGCGGTGGACCCGCTGGAGCACGCCTGGGCGGGCACGAAGCCGGAGCCGTACCGGGCCGGCGAGTGGGGCCCGCGGGCGGCCGACGAGATGCTGGCCCGCGAGGGCCGGGCCTGGCGGCGGGCGTGAGCGGGCACAGCGAGGGAACCAGGAGGCTCCATTGATCGGGCTGTGGGACACCACCGGCAACGAGGTGGTCAAGGCGCTCGCCGCCGAGCGGCGCAGCGCCGGCGGGGTGGCCAGCGGCATGGCGCTCACCCTGGTCGTGGTGGTGGACGAGAAGCGGGTCCGCGAGGCGGAGGCGGCGGCGACGATAGCCGCCGCCGCCCACCCCTGCCGGATCGTGGTGGTGGTCCGCTCGGACGTCGAGCGGGACCGCAACCGGCTGGACGCGGAGATCGTCGTCGGCGGCCGGCTGGGCCCGTGCGAGGCGGTGGTGACCCGGATGTACGGCCGGCTCGCCCTGCACGCCGAGTCGGTGGTGATGCCGCTGCTGGTGCCCGACGTGCCGGTGGTCACCTGGTGGCACGGCGAACCGCCGGCCGAGATCGCCACCGACTTCCTCGGCGTGGTCGCGGACCGGCGGATCACCGACGCCGCGCAGGCCGTCGACCCGATCGAGGCGATCCGGCAGCGGGCCCGGGACTACGCCCCTGGCGACACCGACCTGGCCTGGACCCGGATCACCCCCTGGCGCACCCTGGTCGCCGGGGCGTTCGACACCACCCAGGCCCGGGTCACCGAGGCGACGGTCGTCGCGCCCCGGTCGGACCCGACGGCGGCGCTGATGCGCGGCTGGCTGGCCGCCCGGCTCGGCATCAACCCGGTGTGGGAGCACACCGAGGGGTATCCCCGGATGCGGGAGGTGCAGCTGCGCTGCGCCAACGGCGACGAGCTGACCCTCACCCGGGAGGACAGCATCGCCACCTTCCGGCGTTCCGGGCAGGACGACCAGACCCTGCCGCTGGTCCGCCGGCCGCTCGGCGACGAGCTGGCCGAGGAGCTGCGCCGGCTCGACGCCGACCAGATCTACGCCGAGGCGCTCGGCGCCACGGCCGACCTCACCGGCCTGGACCAGCGGCCCGCCCACCGGGTGCACGTGTGGAAGGATCCGGCGACCGCCCAGCGGGCCGAGGCCGGGGTCACCGCGCACGCCGGTACGAGCGCGGACCACTGAGCGGGCGGGCCGCGACGGTCGCGGTCGGCCGGCACGGGCGCCTGCCCGGCGGTCGCAGACGGGGACCGCTGGTCGGTCGGAGAGCACAGGTGACCGCGTACGCGGTCGGAACGCGAGGCACGACGAATGAGTGAGGCGAGTGTCGCCGTACACGCCGACGCCGACCTGCTGGCGCAGGCGGTGGCGGCCCGGTTGGTGGTGAAGCTGCTGGACGCGCAGGCGGACCGGGGCCAGGCGTCGGTGGTGCTGACCGGCGGGCGGATCGCCGCGGCGGTGTACCGGGCGGTGGCGGCGCTGCCGGCCCGGGACGCCGTCGACTGGTCCCGGGTCGACGTCTGGTGGGGCGACGAGCGGTTCCTGCCGGCCGGTGACCCGGAGCGTAACGAGACCCAGGCCCGGGCGGCGCTGCTGGACGTGGTGCCGCTGGATCCGGCCCGGATCCACCCGATGCCGCCCTCCGACGGGCCGGCGGGCAACGACCCGGAGGCGGCCGCCGCGCGGTACGCCGAGGAGCTGGCCCGGGCGGCCCGGCCGGGGCACGCCCCGCTCCCCCACTTCGACGTGCTGATGCTCGGCGTCGGGGAGGACGGGCACGTGGCCTCGGTCTTCCCGGAGCACCCGGTGCACCACGACAACCGGCCGGTCAGCGCGGTCCGGGGCAGCCCGAAGCCACCGCCGGTGCGGACCACCCTCACCCTGCCCACGATCAACACCGCCGAAGAGGTCTGGCTGGTCGCCAGCGGGGCCGACAAGGCCCGGGCGGTGGGCATGGCGCTGGCCGGGGCGGGGCCGGTGCAGCTGCCCGCGGCCGGCGTGCACGGCGTCGGTCGTACCCTCTGGTTGCTGGACCGGGCGGCGGCGGCCGAGGTGCCGCCCCGGCTGCGCAGCCTGCGCTGACCGGACAGCGAGCCCCGGTTCCGCCGGGACCGGGGCTGCCGCTGCTCAGGCGCCGGCGCGGCGTTGGCGCAGCGCGGCCAGGGCCTCGGCGAGGATCGCCTCGCCCTGCTCGGGGGTGCGCCGCTCCTTCACGTACGCCAGGTGCGACTTGTACGGCTCGGTGCGGGCCCGACCGGGCGGGTTCTGCGCGTCCGGTCCGGCCGGCTGGCCGCAGCGCGGGCAGTCCCAGACCGGCGGCGCCACCGCCTCGGCGGCGAGCAGGATCTCGACCCGGTGGTCGTTGCGGCACCAGTAGGCGACCGGCCGGCGCGGGGCCGGTGCGGACCGCCCGGTCGGCCGTTCGGGGGTGGATCCGACCCGGGCGCCACGGATGACGTTGCCACTCGGCACGGCTGCTCGCTCCTGTCGTCGTCGTGGGGACCGCCGCTCGGGTGGACGGCGGCGACGCGGTGCGGCGGACAAAGAACTGCGCGCGGCCCGTCGTGACGGACCGCGCGCAGATTGTACGACCAGACGAGCTCGCTCAGGACCCGCTGCTCATCTGCAGCCGCAGCCAGAGGCCGATCCCGACGATGCACGCGAACCAGACGATCCCCACCAGAACGGTGTAGCGGTCGAGGTTCTTCTCGGCCACCGAGGAGCCGGCCAGGCTGGAGCTGACGCCGCCGCCGAACATGCTCGACAACCCGCCGCCCTTACCTCGGTGCAGCAGGATCAGCAGGGTGAGCAGGATGCTCGTGATGATCAACAACACGATCAACGTGTACGCGAACGCGATCGGCATGGCTGGGGTCAGTCCTCTCGTAGCGATCATCTGCCCGGGCAGGTCGGGCACGCGGCACCGGCCGGCGGACGGGCGGAGTCAAGAATAGCGAGCCGTCAGCGGGCGATGTGCTCCGGGAACCGGCAGATCTGCGCGAATTCCTCGGCGTCCAGGCTCGCCCCGCCCACCAGGGCCCCGTCCACGTCCGGCTGGGCCATGATCGCGGCGACGTTCGACGCCTTGACCGACCCGCCGTAGAGGATACGGACCTGCTGCGCGGTGCCCTCGTCGAAGGTCTGCACCAGGCGCTTGCGGACCTCGCCGCAGACCTCCTGGGCGTCCTCCGGCGTGGCCGTCTTGCCCGTGCCGATCGCCCAGACCGGCTCGTACGCGACGACGACCTTGGTGACCTGCTCCGCGGTCAGCCCCTTCAGCGCGGCGTCGAGCTGGTCGCAGCAGTGCGGCACGTGCTTGAGCTGCTCCCGGATCTCCAGGCCCTCGCCGATGCAGAGGATCGGGGTGAGCCCGTTGGCCAGCGCCGCCGCCACCTTCGCGTTGACGACGGCGTCGTCCTCGTAGTGGTGGGCCCGCCGCTCGGAGTGCCCGACCACCACGTACGTGCAGCCCAGCTTGGCCAGCATCGGCCCCGAGATCTCCCCGGTGTACGCCCCGGACTGGTACGGCGACAGGTCCTGCGCGCCGTAGCCGATCAGCAGCTTGTCGCCGTCCACCGCGGTCTGCACGGTCCGCAGGTCGGTGAAGGGCGGCAGGACCACCGTCTCCACGTCGGTGAGCTGCTTCTCGGTCAGGCTCGCGGCCAGCTTCTGCACCAGCAGGTTGGCCTCGAGGTGGTTCAGGTTCATTTTCCAGTTGCCGGCCATCAGCGGCCGGCGGGTGACGCCCGCCATCAGTCCTCCAACGCCGCGATGCCGGGGAGGGTCTTGCCCTCCAGGTATTCCAGCGAGGCACCGCCACCGGTGGAGATGTGCCCGAACGCCGACTCGTCCAGCCCGAGGACCCGGATGGCGGCCGCCGAGTCACCGCCGCCGACCACGCTGAACGCCTCGGAGTCGGCGATCGCCTCGGCGACGCCCCGGGTGCCCGCGGCGAAGGGCGGCATCTCGAACACGCCCATCGGGCCGTTCCAGAAGATCGTCCGCGCGTTCCCCGGATCTCCACATGCGGAGGTCTTCAGGGCGGCGGCGAAGCCGGCGACCGTTTCCGGCCCGATGTCCAGCCCGACCCGATGGCTCGGAATGCCGTCGGCACGGAAGACGTCGTGGTCGGCGTCGGGGGAGAAGGCGGTCGCGGCCACCACGTCGACCGGGAGCATGATCTTGCCCTCGGAGCGCTCGAGGAGGTTGCGGCAGGTCTCCACCATCTCCTCCTCCAGCAGCGAGGTGCCCACCTCGTGGCCCTGGCCCTTGAGGAAGGTGAAGCACATGCCTCCGCCGATGAGCAGCCGGTCGACCTTCGGCAGCAGCGCCTCGATCACCGCCAGCTTGTCGGAGACCTTGGAGCCGCCGAGCACCACCACGTACGGCCGGTCGGGCTCGCCGGTCAGCTTGCTGAGCACCTCCACCTCGCGCAGCACCAGCCGGCCGGCCACGTGCGGCAGTCGCGCCGGCACGTCGAAGACGCTGGCGTGCTTGCGGTGCACGGCGCCGAAGGCGTCGTCCACGTACGCGTCGCCGAGGGCGGCGAGCTGGTCGGCGAAGGCGCCCCGCTCGGTCTCGTCCTTGCTGGTCTCGCCCTTGTTGAAACGCAGGTTCTCCAGCAGCGCGACCTGACCGTCGGCCAGGCCGTCCACGGTGGACCGGGCGGAGTCGCCGACGGTGTCGGAGGCGAAGTGCACCGGCGCGCCGAGCAGCTCGCCGAGCCGCCCGGCGACCGGGCGGAGACTGAACTGCGGGTCCGGCGCGCCCTTCGGGCGGCCCAGGTGGGAGCAGACGACCACCTTCGCGCCCGCCTGCACCAGCGCGCTCAGGGTCGGCAGGACGGCCCGGATGCGGCCGTCGTCGGTGATCTCACCGGTCTGCTTGTCGAGCGGGACGTTCAGGTCGGCGCGCACCAGCACGCGCCGACCCGACACCCCCTCGGCGAGCAGGTCGTCGAGGGTCCGGATGCTCACAGCGACGAACCCACCAGCTTGACCAGGTCGACCAGGCGGTTGGAGTAGCCCCACTCGTTGTCGTACCAACCGACCACCTTGACCTGGTTGCCGACTACCTTGGTCAGCGGCGCGTCGAAGATGCAGGACGCCGGGTCGGTCACGATGTCCGAGGAGACGATCGGGTCCTCGTTGTAGACCAGGATGCCCTTGAGCGGGCCGTCGGCGGCGGCCTTCATCGCGGCGTTGACCTCGTCCACCGTGGTCTCCCGGTTGACGTTCACCGTGAGGTCGGTGGTCGAGCCGGTCGGGATCGGCACCCGCAGGGCGTAGCCGTCCAGCTTGCCCTTCAGCTCCGGCAGCACCAGGCCGATCGCCTTGGCGGCGCCGGTCGAGGTCGGCACGATGTTCAGCGCGGCGGCGCGGGCCCGGCGCAGGTCCTTGTGCGGCGCGTCCTGCAGGTTCTGGTCCTGGGTGTACGCGTGGATCGTGGTCATCAGACCCTGCTGGATGCCGAACGTGTCCTGCAGGACCTTCGCCATCGGCGCGAGGCAGTTGGTGGTGCAGGAGGCGTTCGAGATGATCGTGTGCTTGGCCGGGTCGTACTGGTCGTGGTTGACGCCCATGACGACCGTGACGTCCTCGTTCTTCGCCGGCGCGGAGATGATGACCTTCTTGGCCCCGCTGTCGACGTGCGCCTTCGCCTTGGTGGCGTCGGTGAAGAAGCCGGTGGACTCGATGACCACGTCCACGCCGACGTCGCCCCACGGCAGCTTCGCCGGGTCCTTCTCCTCGAACACCTTGATGGTCTTGCCGCCCACGGTGATCTCGTCAGCGGTGGCCTTCACCTCGTGCGGGAGGCGACCCAGGATGCTGTCGTACTTGACAAGGTGGGCGAGCGTCGCGTTGTCGGTCAGGTCGTTGACCGCGACGACCTCGATGTCAGCGCCGGACGCCAGCACTGCCCGGAAGAAGTTACGGCCGATCCGGCCGAAGCCGTTGATGCCAACCCGGATGGTCACAGGTCCCATCTCCTCGCGTTCTGGTCCGCCGGCGTCAGACCCGGGCCGGCGGAGGTGTGTTCGCCGACCGGTGGAGCCGGCCGTTGACGGTTCATCTCGGCCACCCCGCCGCGGTCTCAAGGACCTGACCGCCCGAGGCGGTGAGCACGGCGAGGGATGCCTGTGCCGGCCCCCTTGCCGTACGCAGCGACCTTATCCGAGCGTGCGGCGTCGCGCTGCGCCGGGTGGTGATCCCGCTCGCATCATGCCGCCCCACCGTCCTATCAGACCACGAGCATGTCGGGCGTGACGGCCGCTTCCGTATCCGGGATGCCCAGGTCGCGCGCCCGCTTGTCGGCCAGCGCCAGCAGCCGGCGGATCCGCCCGGCGATGGCGTCCTTGGTCAGCGGCGGGTCGGCGAGCGCGCCCAGCTCCTCCAGCGAGGCCTGCCGGTGCTCCAGCCGCAGCTGACCGGCCGAGGTCAGGTGGTTGGGCGCGTCGTCGGCGAGGATCTCCAGCGCGCGGGTCACCCGGGCGGCCGCGGCGACCGCGGCGCGGGCGGACCGGCGCAGGTTGGCATCGTCGAAGTTGGCCAGCCGGTTCGCGGTCGCCCGGACCTCCCGGCGCACCCGCCGCTCCTCCCAGGCCAGCACGCTCGAGTGGGCGCCGATCCGGGTGAGCAGCGCGGCGATCGCGTCGCCGTCCTTGACCACCACCCGGTCCACCTGGCGCACCTCGCGGTTCTTGGCCACGATGCCGATCCGGCGGGCGGCGCCGACCAGCGCCAGCGCCGACTCCGGGCCGGGGCAGGTGATCTCCAGGGCGCTGGAACGGCCCGGCTCGGTCAGCGAGCCGTGCGCCATGAACGCGCCCCGCCAGGCGGAGACCGCGCAGCAGACGTTCGCGGCGACCACGTGCGGCGGCAGGCCGCGCACCGGACGACCGCGCACGTCCAGCAGCCCGGTCTGCCGGGCCAGGGCCTCGCCGTCCTTCACCACCCGGACGATGAAGTGGCTGCCCTTGCGCAGCCCACCGGAGGCGAGCACGTGGATCTCGCTCGGGTAGCCGTAGACCTCGGCGATCTCCCGCCGGAGCCGCCGGGCCACCGCGCCGGTGTCCAGCTCGGCCTCCACCACCACGCGACCCGACACGATGTGCAGCCCGCCGGCGAAGCGCAGCAGGGCGGCCATCTCCGCCCGCCGGCAGCAGGGCTTGGGCACGTCGACCCGACTCAGCTCGTCCTTGACCGAAGCCGTCATCGCCATAGTGCGCCCCCTCACGGACCGGTACCGGCGTGTCGCCGGTGATTACGTACGTGCTTAACGATCGGCGCCCAGGACAGGCACCAGCGCGGCGCCCAGGGCGGCCGGATCATGCCGGGGCGTGCCGTCGGTGACGGCGACGGGCGCGAGGAACAGCCGGGCACCCAGCGATTCTGCCGCACGTTCGACCGCTTCAGGATCACCCACCGCCCTGGAGTCGGCCAGCACCACGTCCACCTTCAACTCGGACAGATAGCGGTGCAGGGTGGCCAGATGGTCGGCCAGGGAGAGACCCAGGGTCTCCTTCTCGGCCACCAGGTTGAGGGTGACCAGCCGCCGGGCCGGACTCGACACGATCGCGTCGGCCAGCCCCGGCACCAGCAGGTGCGGCAGCACGCTGGTGTACCAGCTGCCCGGCCCGAAGATCAGCCAGTCGGCCTCGGAGACCGCGGCCACCGCCTCCGCGCAGGCGGCCGGCGCCGCCGGGGTGAGCCGGAGCGACTCGACCCGGCCGCTGGTGACCGCGACCTGGTGCTGGCCGCGCACGGTGCGTACCTCGTCGGGGTGGGCGGCGTCGGCGCCGCGCACCCGGGCCTCGATGCCCACCGGCTGGCGGGACATCGGCAGCACCCGGCCGACGGCGCCGAGCATGGCGCCGGCGTGGTCGAGCGCGGCGACCGGGTCGCCGAGCAGCTCCATCAGGCCGCAGAGGACCAGGTTGCCGACCGCGTGCCCGGCCAGCGCGTCTGTGGCGGCGGCCGGTCCCCCGGCATCCGCCGCGACGGCCGCGGCGGCGAAGCGGTGCTGGAAGAGACCGGCGCTGCGCCGGGTGGCCGGGTGGTCGCCGGCCAGCGCGACGAGCGCCTGCCGCAGGTCGCCCGGGGGCAGCCCACCGCGCTCGGCGCGCAGCCGGCCGCTGGAGCCGCCGTCGTCGCCGACCGTGACCACCGCGGTGATGTCCAGGTCCAACTCCGGTACGCAGTGCCGCAGCGCCCGCAGGGACGCCGACAGGCCGTGCCCGCCGCCGAAGGCGACCACCTTCCGGACGGTCATTCCCGCCCCAGGTCCCGGTGCTGGGCGTTGGCGGCGATGCCGGACTGGCGCAGCCGGGCGGCCAGCTCCTCGGCGATGGCGACGCTGCGGTGCTTGCCGCCGGTGCACCCGACGGCGACGGTCAGGTAGCGCTTGCCCTCCCGCTCGAACCCGGCGGTGGTGGCGTTGACCAGGTCGGCGTACCCGGCCACGAAGGCGTCCGCCCCCTCCTGGCCCAGCACGTACGAACTGACCGCCTCCTCACGCCCGCTGTGCTCCCGCAACTCCGGCACCCAGTACGGGTTCGGCAGGAACCGGGCGTCCATCACGAAGTCGGCGTCGGGCGGCAGCCCGTACTTGAAGCCGAAGGAGAGGACGGTGATCCGCAGCCGGCGGGCGTCCTCGCCGCCGAAGAGCTCCTCGACCCGCCGCCGGAGCTGGTTGACGTTGAGGTGGCTGGTGTCGATGATCACGTCGGCCTGGTCGCGGGCTTCCTCCAGCAGGGCGCGCTCGACGGCGATGCCGTCGGCCAACCGCCCCTCACCCTGCAACGGGTGCGAGCGCCGGACACTCTCGAACCGGCGGATCAGCACCTCGTCGTCGGCGTCGACGAAGACCACCCGCGGCGAGAAGCCGCGGTCCTTGAGCTCCCGGATCGCCCCGGCCAGGTCGGTGGAGAAGGCGCGCGAGCGGACGTCCAGCACCATCGCGGTACGCCGGGCGGCGCCGCCGGCCTTGAACGCCAGCTCTGCCATGTCCAACATCAACGCCTGGGGCAGGTTGTCGACCACGTAGTAGCCGACGTTCTCCAGCGCCCGGGCCACCGTGCTCCGCCCACCGCCGGAGAGGCCGGTCACCACGACCAGGCTGGTGTCCGCCTCGGTCGGCGCCGGCTGCCCGACCACCGGTTCCGCCCTCTCAGTCTCGGCCGGCACCAGGTCCGCCGTCGTCCGCGCCTCGCTCACCCACTACCCCCAAGCCGTGGCGCCGCGGCCCGGTCGGCCGCGCGTGGTCAATCAGCGACTCTAACGGCTGGGACCCCGCCCGGGATTCCACGGGGTGACGACCGGAACACCGGCTTGTCCGGTTCCGGCCCGAAAGCCGGCGGAGGCCGGGGACCGCCCGCGCGTCGCTCCCCCGGCCGGCGCGCGGCTCGGCGTCGGCCGGCGTGTCGGGGGACGCTCGTAGACTGCCCGGATGGTCTCCCCCACCGATCTGCGGACCGAGGACGCCCTGCGGGTGCTCAACCGGGTGTTCGGTTACGACGCCTTCCGCGGCTTCCAGCACGAGGTCGTCGACCACGTGGTGGCCGGCGGCGACGCGCTGGTGCTGATGCCGACCGGTGGCGGCAAGTCGCTCTGCTACCAGATCCCCGCGCTGGTCCGCGCCGGCGTCGCGGTCGTCGTGTCGCCGCTGATCGCCCTCATGCAGGACCAGGTGGACGCGCTCACCGCGGTCGGCGTGCGGGCCGGCTTCCTCAACTCGACGCAGGACCTGGCCGAGCGGCGGCGGGTGGAGGCGGCCTTCCTCGCCGGCGAGCTGGACCTGCTCTACCTCGCCCCGGAGGGGCTGGCCGTCCGATCCACCCTCCAGCTGCTGGAACGCGGCACCATCGCGCTCTTCGCGATCGACGAGGCGCACTGCGTGTCCCAGTGGGGGCACGACTTCCGTCCCGACTACCTCAACCTCTCGATGCTGCACGAGCGGTGGCCGGGGGTGCCGCGGATCGCGCTGACCGCCACCGCCACCAGCGCCACCCGGGCCGAGATCGCCACCCGGCTCCGGCTCACCGACGCCCGGCACTTCGTGGCCAGCTTCGACCGGCCCAACATCCAGTACCGGATCGTGCCGAAGCGGGAGCCGCGCAAGCAGCTGCTGAGCCTGCTCCGCGACGAGCACCCGGGCGACGCCGGCATCGTCTACTGCCTCTCCCGCGCCTCCGTGGATAAGACGGCCGAGTTCCTGGTGCAGAACGGCATCCCCGCGCTGCCGTACCACGCGGGCCTGGACGCGGCGACCCGCGCCGCCAACCAGCAGCGCTTCCTCCGCGAGGACGGCCTGGTCATGGTGGCCACGATCGCCTTCGGGATGGGCATCGACAAGCCGGACGTCCGCTTCGTCGCCCACCTCGACCTGCCGAAGTCCGTCGAGGGCTACTACCAGGAGACCGGCCGCGCCGGCCGGGACGGCCTGCCGTCCACGGCCTGGCTGGCGTACGGGCTCCAGGACGTGGTCCAGCAGCGGAAGATGATCGAGACGTCCGAGGGCGACCTCGCGCACCGCCGCAACCTCGCCGCCCACCTGGACGCGATGCTCGCGCTCTGCGAGACGGTCCGGTGCCGGCGGGTCCAGCTCCTCGAATACTTCGGCGAGACGGCGACGGCGACGGCGGCCTGCGGCAACTGCGACACCTGCCTCAACCCGCCGGAGTCGTGGGACGGCACCGTCGCCGCGCAGAAGCTGCTCTCCACCGTCTTCCGGCTGGACCGGGAGCGCAACCAGCGGTTCGGCGCCGGGCACTGCGTCGACATCCTGCTCGGCAAGCAGACCGACAAGATCACCCAGTACGGTCACGACTCGCTGACCGTCTTCGGCATCGGCACCGAGCTGCGCGAGGCCGAGTGGCGGGGCGTGGTCCGGCAACTGCTCGCCGAGGGCCTGCTCGCCGTCGAGGGCGACTACGGCACCCTGGCGCTGACCGAGGCGAGCGCCGAGGTGCTGGGCCGCCGGCGCACCGTGACCATGCGCCGCGAGCCGGAGAAGCCGGCGTCCAGCCGGTCGGCGAAGCCACGCGGCGCGGCCACCGTGGTCGCCGATCTGGACCCGGCCGCCGGGTCGATCTTCGAGCGGCTGCGCGCGTGGCGGGCGGCCACCGCGAAGGAGCAGGGCGTGCCCGCCTACGTGATCTTCCACGACGCCACCCTGCGGCAGATCGCCACCGACGCGCCGGCCTCGCTGGCCGGGCTGTCCCGGATCAACGGCGTCGGCGAGAACAAGCTGGCGAAGTACGGCGAGCAGCTCCTCGCCGTGCTCGCCGACGCACCGGCTGACGGGCCCGGGTAGAGACGACGAAAGGGCCGGCCCCGGGTGGGGGTCGGCCCTTTCGCGTGTGGTGCTGGTGGGTCAGGAGGCGGTGTAGCCGCGGGTGGCGATCCAGTCGGCGAGGTTGTCGACGCTCATCCGGTAGGAGGCCATGTTCGGGTCGGCCGAGTCGGCGATCGTCACGGTGTGGCCGCCGTCGCGGTAGCCCACGACGCTGATGTAGTGGCCGCCCTCGAAGGAGTGGGTGTTGCCGTCGGTGTCGACGGCGGTGCCGGCGATGTTGGCGACCACGGCCCGGCCGTTGTCCACGGTGTGGACGATGTCGGCGCGCAGGGTGTCGGTCTGCTTGTCGTCGGCCTTGGCGTCGCGGATTTCGACGCTGTGGTAGACGTCCTTACCGGTTTCCTTGTTCAGGACCGGGGTGATGTCGTTGACGCTGTTGGTGCCGGCCTCGGTGGTGCCCATCTCCTTGGCCATGGCGTCGACGTCGATGGCCTTGCCCTGCACGGACAGGGCGTTGCGGGTCGCGGCGGGGCCGCAGTAGTAGAAGTTCGGCTGCGCCTCGTAGCGGACGTTGAGTTCCCGCTCACCGCCGTGCTTACGGTCGGTCTGCACCTGCGCGGCGGGCTTGGCCTCGGCGGCGTGGGCGGCGATCGCGGGGCCGGCGATGCCACCGGCGGTGGCGGCGAGGCCGGCAGCGGTCAGGGCGGTCTTACGGATCAGATCGGTACGCATGATGGCGTGCTCCTCTGCTCGGGGGTACACGACACACCGCAGGGGGGTGCGGTGGTGTCGCGTGAAAAAGGGGGGGAAAGTCTTGGGGGATCTGCCCGGCGGCTGGGCCTGCTCGGGTGTCCCGGGGATGTAACCACCCGGGCCGGCGACGCATTCCACCAGGCTCACGGGCTTCCCGGGCCGCGGGGGCCGGGGTTCCAGGGGGATGTAACCGTCCCGGCCGGCCGGGTGTTCCCACGGCCGCGGCTCCGGGCTCTACCACCCGCGGGTCCCGCGGTGGTATGCCATGTTCAACGCCCCGGCCCCGGCCGCCATTCCACCGCCGGGGTGGCCCCGACCACCGGACACCCCACCACGAACCGGACACCCCACCCACCCGGGCGCACCCCGACCCGGACACCCGACCCCACGCGATATGAATCCGCCGACAGCCACCCAGCGCTCTCTCTCGGGAGAGGAACGGCCATCCGGCGTGACGAGGGCATTCTTTCCCTGTCGCCGTCCGGATCCCGGTCGGAGGCGCCGACGAGGCGGGCGATACCTCGGGGCGGATGCCGCCATGTCCGGTTCGCCCCGGCCAAAACCACGCCGTCCCGCGCCCCACGCCCCCCCCACGCCCGCACCTCGACCCCGCGCCTCCCGCCGAGCTACCGACGGTCACCCTCGTTCTGCCGGCCAACCATCCGACCGCTCCCTTTGCTCTGCTTCACCATGGGCAACAGGCACGACCGGTAACTGTTGCGTCCGCTGAAGCAGAGCCAAGGGCGGGCGAGAAGTAACCCCGCTCGGGGCGCCCGAGTCGAAAAAGCCTGGTCAGAAGCCTGCGACGAACCGGGAACGCGACGTGGTCGGCAGGGAGCCCGTCACGAGCTCTGCGGTGTCCTGGTGCCTTCGTCCAGGGCGGCCAGGATCGCCTCGGCCGTCCGCTTCCCCACCCCGGGCACCTCGGTGATCTCCTCGACCGTGGCGGCGGAGAGCCGCTTGAGCGAGCCGAAATGCCGCAGCAGCGCCTTGCGCCGTACGTCGCCCAGCCCAGGAATGTTGTCCAGCGCCGACTCGGTCATCCGCTTCGAGCGGCGCTGGCGGTGGAAGGTGATGGCGAAGCGGTGCGCCTCGTCGCGGACCCGTTGCAGCAGGTATAGCCCCTCGGAGGTGCGCGGCAGGATGATCGGGAACTCGTCGTCGGGCAGCCACACCTCCTCCAGCCGCTTGGCCAGCCCGCACAGCGCCACGTCATCGATGCCCAGCTCGGCGAGGGCCTGCGCGGCGGCGGCGACCTGGGGCGCGCCGCCGTCGACCACCACCAGCTGGGGCGGGTACGCGAACTTGCGGGGCCGACCGGTGGTCGGGTCGATGCCGGGCCGGTCCGGGTCGCCGGCGGTCTCCTCGCCGATCTCCCCGGTCTCGGCGCGGGTCTCCAGATAGCGGGCGAAGCGCCGGCGCAGCACCTCGGACATGGCGGAGAGGTCGTCGGTGGCGCCCCGGACGATGAACCGGCGGTATTCGCCCTTGCGGGGCAGCCCGTCCTCGAAGACGACCATGCTGGCCACCACGTCGGTGCCCTGGATCTGGGAGACGTCGAAGCACTCGATGCGCAGTGGCGACGTCCGCATGCCGAGCGCGTCGCTGATCTCGTCGAGCGCCTTGCTGCGGGTGGCCAGGTCGCCGGCCCGCTTGAGCTTGTGCCGGGCCAGGGCGTCCTTGGCGTTGCGCTCCACGGTCTCGAGCAGCGACTTCTTGTCGCCGCGCTGCGGCACCCGCAGCGACACCCGGCTGCCCCGGTGGTGGGAGAGCCATTCGGCGAGCGCCTCGGCGTCGGCGGGCAGCTCGGGCACGAGCAGCTCGCGGGGCACGTCGGCCTCGCCCTGCTCCCCGCCGTAGACCTGGGTGCAGAAGTGGTGCACCAGGTCGCCGGTGCTCAGGTCCTCGGTCTTCTCCACCACCCAGCCGCGCTGGCCGCGGACCCGGCCGTCGCGCACGTGGAAGACCTGGACGGCGGCTTCGAGGGGATCGTCGGCGAAGGCCACCACGTCGGCGTCGGTGCCGTCGCCGAGCACCACGGTCTGCTTCTCCATCGCCCGCCGCAGGGCGGCGACGTCGTCGCGGAGCCGGGCGGCCCGTTCGAACTCCAGCTGCTCGCTGGCCTCGGTCATCTCCCGTTCGAGCCGGCGGACCATGGTGTCGGTGCGGCCGGCCATGAAGTCGCAGAACCCGTTGACGATGTCACGGTGCTGCTCGGCGGAGACGCTGCCGACGCACGGCGCGGAGCACTTGCCGATGTAGCCCAGCAGGCAGGGACGACCCACCTGGCCGGCCCGCTTGAACACGCCGGACGAGCAGGTCCGGGCCGGGAAGACCCGGAGCAGCAGGTCGAGCGTCTCGCGGATCGCCCAGGCGTGCGAGTACGGCCCGAAGTAGCGCACCCCCTTGCGCTTGGCGCCCCGCATCACCTGGAGCCGCGGGTACTCCTCGTCGAGCGTGACGGCCAGGTAGGGGTACGACTTGTCGTCGCGGTAGCGGACGTTGAACCGCGGGTCGTACTGCTTGATCCAGGTGTATTCGAGCTGGAGCGCCTCGACCTCGGTGCCGACGGTGACCCAGTCGACCGACTCGGCGGTGGTGACCATCTGCTGGGTGCGCTGGTGCAGGCCCCACAGGTCGGCGAAGTAGGAGCTGAGCCGGCTGCGCAGGTTCTTCGCCTTGCCGACGTAGATGACCTGGCCGGTGCCGTCGCGGAACCGGTAGACCCCTGGCGACTCCGGGATGGTGCCGGGCGCGGGACGGTACGTC
This sequence comes from Micromonospora kangleipakensis, assembly GCF_004217615.1. Lineage (NCBI taxonomy): Bacteria > Bacillati > Actinomycetota > Actinomycetes > Micromonosporales > Micromonosporaceae > Micromonospora > Micromonospora kangleipakensis. The sequence continues at coordinate 6,014,145 of NZ_SHLD01000001.1, forward strand.
GACGGATCAGCCACCCACCAAGCCTAATCCGCCCCTCCGACACCCTCCCCCACCCGCCACTCCGTTGATCATGAAGTTGCCGGCAGTCTGGATCTCCTCCACTGCCGCCAACCTCATGATCGACGATGCCGGGGGTCAGGCGAGGGAGATGTGGTCGCCCTGGACCTTGATCTCCTTGGGCGGCAGGGGCCTGGTCGCCGGGCCCTGCTTGACCGATCCGTCGGTGATCGAGTACTTGCTGCCGTGGCAGGTGCAGTTGATCGTGCCGCCGTCGATGTTCGACACCGGGCAGTTCTGGTGGGTGCAGATCGGATCGAAGGCCTTGAACTCCCCCGGGTTCGGCTGGGTGATCACCACACCCTGGGCGGCGTAGATGGCGCCCCCGCCGACCGGGATGTCCGCGGTCCTGGCGATCGATGCCGCACCCTGCCGGTCGCCACCCTCGGCGTCACCAGCCGTCGCCCCCGGGCCACCGCTGGTTGGCGCGGTGGCGCCGTCGCCGGAGTCGTCGCCGCCGCAGGCTGCCAAGAGCACCGATGCTCCCACCGCCCCGGCGCCCGCGAGCAGCGCCCGCCGGGTCTGCGTACCGGGTCCGGTCAATACCTGATCGTCACTCATCTCCGGCCTCTCTGCGTCGACTGCCACCGCCGGTCGCGATCGGCGGCCACGCCCCTGCACACGCAACACCGTGCCGGACGGTTCACCCAAGGACAAGGTGGGTGTCGGCTCGAGCGGACACCCATGACGTCCCGTAACGCGCTTGAGCACTATGACCCGGCACTCCGGGCGGAGGGGACCCGCCGCCCCGCGCCAGCCGCACGGCCCCGAGCACCAGCCGGGCGGCTGGTGGGGTGGGCGCCGGTCGGGTGGGCTCTGGCCGGGCGGGGCGCAGGCCGGAACGAGACGGACGGGGGCCGGAACTGGGCGGCGCGGGTCAGGCCAGGGAGATCTGGTCGCCGGTGACCTTGATCTCCCTGGGCGGGAGCGGCCGCTTGGCCGGGGGCGTCTTGACCGAGCCGTCGACGATGGAGAACTTGCTGCCGTGGCAGAGGCAGTCGATCGTGCCGCCCTCGACGCGTGAAACCGTGCAGTTCTGGTGGGTGCAGATCGCACTGAAGCTCTTGAATTCACCCTGATTCGGCTGCGTGACCACGACGCCCTGGTCGGCGAAGATCTTGCCGCCACCGACCGGGATGTCGGTGGTCTTGGCCAGCGGCCGGCCGGCCGCCGGATCGCCGCCGCCGGTGCTCGTGGGGGTGGGGCTGGCGGTGACGGTGGTTGGGGGGGCGGCGGCGTCGGAGTCGTCGTCGTCGCCGCAGGCGGCCAGGACCGCCGCCACGCCGACCGCGCCCGCACCGGTGAGCAGGGCCCGACGGCTCTGCGTACCGGGCTCGGTGCTCACCTGATCCTCGCTCATGCCTCGCCCCTCTCTGCCGCCGCGCCCGTCATTCGCGGTCACGTTCCTGCACGCAGAGACCACTCTGTCAGACGGTTCACCCGGTTTGCGGGGATTCGGGCCGGCCACGACCGGGCCGGTCACCCCACCGTGGAGGCGAGGAGGTCAGCGTGCCCCGGCGGGCACCTTCTTCGTACCCCGGGGCTTGGCACCGTTGGCCTTGGCCGCCCGGGTGGTGGCCGCCCTGGCCCCCTTCGCCTCGCCGTCGAGCTTGAGCACCTGGCGCAGGAACTGGCCGGTGTGGCTCTCGGTCACCTCGGCGACCTCCTCCGGCGTGCCGGTGGCGAGCACCGCGCCGCCCCGGTGGCCGCCCTCCGGGCCCATGTCGATCAACCAGTCGGCGGTCTTGATCACGTCGAGGTTGTGCTCGATGGTGATCACCGTGTTGCCCTTGTCGACCAGGCCCTCGAGCACCATCAGCAGCTTACGGATGTCCTCGAAGTGCAGGCCGGTGGTCGGCTCGTCGAGCACGTAGACCGTCCGGCCGGTGGAGCGCTTCTGCAGCTCGGAGGCGAGCTTGACCCGCTGCGCCTCACCGCCGGACAGGGTCGGCGCGGGCTGCCCGAGGCGGACGTAGCCGAGGCCCACGTCGTTCAGCGTCTTGAGGTGCCGGTGGATGGCCGGGATGGCGGAGAAGAACTCGGCCGCCTCCTCGATCGGCATCTCCAGCACGTCGGAGACGGTCTTGCCCTTGTAGTGCACCTCCAGGGTCTCCCGGTTGTACCGGGCGCCCTTGCAGACCTCGCAGGGGACGTAGACGTCCGGGAGGAAGTTCATCTCGATCTTGATGGTGCCGTCGCCGGAGCAGGCCTCGCAGCGGCCACCCTTGACGTTGAACGAGAACCGGCCCGGGCCGTACCCCCGGACCTTGGCCTCGGTGGTCTCGGCGAAGAGCTTGCGAACGTGGTCCCAGACCCCGGTGTAGGTGGCCGGGTTGGACCGCGGGGTGCGGCCGATCGGCGACTGGTCGACGCCGACGACCTTGTCCACGTGCTCCAGGCCGGTGACCCGGGTGTGCCGGCCGGGGACCAGCCGGGCGCCGTTGATCTGGTTGGCCAGCACCGCGTACAGGATGTCGTTGACCAGCGTCGACTTGCCGGACCCGGAGACGCCGGTGACCGCGATGAGCTGGCCGAGCGGGAACGAGACGGTGAGGTTGCGCAGGTTGTGCTCGCGCGCGCCGTGCACCACCAGCTCCCGGTCGGGGGTCTGCGGGCGCCGCTGCCGGGGCGTCGGGATCGACTTGCGCCCCGACAGGTACGCCCCGGTGACCGACTCCTGGTTTTCCAGCAGGGCGGGCACCGAGCCGCTGTGCACGATCTTGCCGCCGTGCTCGCCGGCGCCCGGGCCGATGTCGACGATCCAGTCGGCGACCCGGATGGTGTCCTCGTCGTGCTCGACCACGATCAGCGTGTTGCCCAGCCCGCGCAGCCGGATCAGGGTCTCGATCAGCCGGTGGTTGTCCCGCTGGTGCAGGCCGATCGACGGCTCGTCCAGCACGTAGAGCACGCCGACCAGGCCGGAGCCGATCTGGGTGGCGAGCCGGATGCGCTGCGCCTCGCCGCCGGAGAGGGTACCGGCGGCACGGTCCAGGGAGAGGTAGTCCAGGCCGACGTCGAGCAGGAACTTCAGCCGGGCGTTGATCTCCTTGAGCACCCGCTCGGCGATCATCTTCTGCCGATCGGTCAGCTCGATGCCGGCGAGCAGTTCCGCCGCCTCCCCGACCGACAGGTTGCAGACCTCGGCGATGCTCCGGCCGGCCAGGGTGACCGCGAGCACCTCGGGCTTGAGCCGGGTGCCGCCGCAGGCCGCGCAGGGCACGTCCCGCATGTAGCCCTCGTACTTGTCCCGCGACCACTCCGACTCGGTGTCGGAGTGCCGGCGCTCGATCCACTGCACCACGCCCTCGAAGCCGGTGTAGTAGGAGCGCTCGCGGCCGTACTTGTTGCGGTAGCGCACGTGCACCTGGTCGTCGGAGCCGTGCAGGATCGTCTTCTGCGCCCGCGACGGCAGCGCCCGCCAGGGCGTGTCGATGTCGAAGTGCTGGCTCTCGCCGAGCGCCTCCAGCAGCCGGAGGAAGTATTCCAGGTTGTGCCCGGTCGCCCAGGGCTGGATGGCGCCCTCGCGCAGGCTGCGCTCCGGGTCGGGCACGACCAGCTCCGCGTCGACCTCCTTCTTGGTGCCCAGGCCGGTGCACTCCGGGCAGGCGCCGTACGGCGCGTTGAAGGAGAAGACCCGGGGCTCCAGGTCCTCGATCGCCAGGGGGTGCTCGTTGGGGCAGGCCAGGTGCTCGGAGTAGCGCCGCTCGCGGTCCGGGTCGTCCTCGGGCAGGTCGACGAAGTCCAGCAGCACCAGGCCGCCGGAGAGGCCGAGCGCCGCCTCCACCGAGTCGGTCAGCCGCTGCTTCGCGCTCGCCTTGACGCTCAGCCGGTCGATGACCACCTCGATGGTGTGCTTCTCCTGCTTCTTGAGCTTCGGCGGCTCGGTCAGCGGGTGCACCACGCCGTCGACCCGGGCCCGGGCGTAGCCCTTGGCCTGGAGCTCGGCGAAGAGGTCGACGTACTCGCCCTTGCGGCCGCGGACGACCGGCGCGAGCACCATGAACCGGATGCCCTCGTCCATCGCCAGCACCCGGTCGACGATCTGCTGGGGGCTCTGCTTGGAGATCCGCTCGCCGCAGACCGGGCAGTGCGGCTCGCCGATGCGGGCGAAGAGCAGCCGCAGGTAGTCGTAGACCTCGGTGATGGTGCCGACGGTGGAGCGCGGGTTGCGCGAGGTGGACTTCTGGTCGATGGAGACCGCGGGGCTGAGGCCCTCGATGAAGTCGACGTCGGGCTTGTCCATCTGGCCGAGGAACTGCCGGGCGTACGACGACAGCGACTCGACGTAGCGCCGCTGGCCCTCGGCGAAGATGGTGTCGAAGGCCAGGCTCGACTTGCCGGACCCGGAGAGCCCGGTGAAGACGATCAGGGCGTCCCGGGGCAGGTCGAGACTGACGTCACGCAGGTTGTGCTCGCGCGCGCCACGGATGATCAGTCGGTCGGCCACGGTCCGTGTACTCCCGGAAGAAGAAAGTGGGGCGGATCTGTCCGCTCCGAACGAGGTCTGAGCGGTTTACGGGCGCAGAAGAGACGCCTCGGCAACTTTAGCCCCGAGGTACGACAACATTCCGCGCCCGCACATTCCCCCAGCTCACACCGGTCACGCCGGCCCGGTCCGGGCCGGCGTGCGCCGCTGACCGGGTCAGAATCCGCCCGGCGCCGGGGGCGGTGCCGGACGCCCCGTCCGCCGTCGGCCACCGCGCCAGCCGCCACGACGGTCGGCGGCGAGCCGGACCTCCCGGCGGCGGCTCTCGAAGGCCACCTCCCGCTGCAGCCGGCGCCAGCTCTCCCAGCGCCGCGTCGGCAGCTCCCCGGTCTCCAACGCCTCCCGCACGGCGCAGGCGGGCTCGCCGTCGTGCGCGCAGTCCGCGTACCGGCAGCCGGCGGCGAGCTCGACGATGTCGGCGAAGGCCCGATCCAGGCCGGCCGACCCGTCCAGCAGGCCCACCGCCCGGACTCCCGGGGTGTCCACCACCGCGCCCGCGTGCGGGAGCGGCACCAGCGCCCGCCAGGTGGTGGTGTGCCGGCCCTTGCCGTCGACCCGGCGGATCGCCTGGGTCGGCATGACGACGGCGCCGGCGAGGGCGTTCACCAGACTCGACTTGCCGGCCCCGGAGGGCCCGAGCAGGCCGAGCGTCCGCCCGGGGGCGACGAACGGGCGCAGCGGGTCGAGCCCTAGGCCCTGTTCGGCGCTGACCGGCAGCACCGGCACCCCGGGCGCCACGGCGGCGAGCTGGCGGGCGAGCGCGGCCGGGTCGGCGGCCAGGTCGACCTTGGTCAGCACGATCAGGGGCCGGGCCCCGGACTCGTGGACCAGGGAGAGCGCCCGCTCGATCCGGCCGACGTCGGGCGCCGGGTGCACCGGCTCGACGACCGCGGCGGCGTCGAGGTTGGCGGCGAGCACCTGCCCGCTGGCGTCCTTGCCGGCGGTGCGGCGGACCAGCGCGGTGCGCCGCGGCAGCACCACCTCGACGGTCCGCCGGCGGTCCGGCCAGGTGCCGACCAGCACCCAGTCGCCCGCGCAGGGCAGCGCGCCCGGGTCCCGGGCGGCGGCGGCGAGGACCCCGCCGCCCAGGCTGGCCCGGACCGGGCCGTCGGCGCAGAGCACGGTGCAGACCCCACGGTCGACCCGGGCCACCCGGCCCGGACGGTGGTCGCTGCCCCGTCGTACGTGTGCCGCCCATCCGGCGTCCCAGCCGAGGGCGGTCAGATCGATGGTCATGGCATCCTCATCGGTGTCGAGGCGGTACATGGCGGAACACGCGTGCTACGACCGGCATGCTCACCACCTCCACTCCGTCGTCCCGGTGCCGCGTTCGAAGCCGACGGTAGGGCGCGGACCGACGCGCCGAAAGCGATTTCCCCGGCGACGCCGGCGCGCCGGACCGCTAGGGTCGATGGGTGACCAGCGATCCCCTGTTGCTGACCGGCGAGCTGGACGACGCGATGACGCGGCTGCTGCGTACCGCGGCGGCCTTCGACGCCGCGGACGTCGCCGCCGCCTCCCTGCTCCCGGGCTGGACCCGGGGGCACGTGCTGACCCACCTGGCCCGCAACGCCGACGGCTTCGTCAACCTGTTCACCGCCGCCCGCACCGGCGAGCGGATCCCGATGTACGCCAGCGCGGACGCCCGCACCGCGGACATCGAGGCCGGCGCCGGTCGCCCGCCCGCCGCCCTTCTGGACGACCTGCGTCGCAGCTCGGAGCGGTTCACCGAGGCGGTCGACGCGATGCCGGTCGAGGCGTGGGGGGCGACCGTCGAGACGCGGCGCGGCCCGTGGCCGGCGGCGTTGCTGGTCTGGGGCCGGCTCCGCGAGATCGAGGTGCACCACGTGGACCTGGCCGCCGGCTACCGGCCGGCCGACTGGCCGGAGGCGTTCGGCCAGCGGCTGCTGCACGAGGTGGCCACCGGGCTGGCCGGCCGGCCCGACGCGCCGGCCATGGTGCTGCGCTTCGACGGCGTCCGCCACAAGCTCGTCGTCGGCGACCCCGAGGGGGCGCCCACGATCACCGCCCCCGCGCCCGAACTCGCCGCCTGGCTGATCGGCCGGAGCGCGGGCGAGGTGCTCACCGTCACCCCCGACGGTCCCCTGCCGACTCCACCGGAATGGATATAGAGACGCCATGACCTACAGCGGAGACGTCACCCCCGGCGGCGCGCCGGCGGTGCGTGAGCTCGACCGGCTCACCATCACCAAGATGTCGGTGGGGCCGATGGACAACAACGCCTACCTGCTGCGCTGCCGGGACACCGGCGAGCAGGTGCTGATCGACGCCGCCAACGAGGCGCCCCGGCTCCTCGAACTGGTCGGCGACGGCGGGCTGGCCGCGGTGGTCACCACCCACCGGCACATGGACCACTGGGTGGCGCTGGAGGAGGTGGTCGCCAAGACCGGCGCCCGCCCGCTGGTGCACGCCGACGACGCCGACGGGCTGCCGATCGAGACGGAGACGCTCACCGAGGGCGACACCGTCGCGGTCGGTGACTGCGCGCTGGAGGTCGTCCACCTCAAGGGGCACACCCCCGGCTCGATCGCGCTGCTCTACCGCGACCCGGCCGGCATTCCGCACCTGTTCACCGGCGACAGCCTCTTCCCCGGCGGGGTCGGCAACACCGACAAGGACCCGGAGCGGTTCGGGCAGCTCGTCGACGACGTCGAGCACAAGCTCTTCGACCGGCTGCCGGACGAGACCTGGTTCTACCCGGGCCACGGCAAGGACAGCACCCTCGGCGCGGAGCGGGCCTCGCTGCCGCAGTGGCGCGCCCGCGGCTGGTGAGTCCCCGGCCGGTGCGGGCCCGACCGTCCGCACCGGCCGCCGGTCCGACCCCGACGGTGGCCGCGCGCCGCGGCCACCGTCGACCCCCGTCGCCGGCGTCACCGGTCAGGCGGACGTGCCCACCCCGGCCAGCGCGCGGAGCCGGTGCCGGGTGCCGAGCAGCACCGGGCCGGCGAGCAGCAGGCCGACCGCCATCGTCAGCACCGTCGGGTTCGGCGCCCCGGGCAGCAGCCCGGTCAACGCCCGGGCCGCCGTGCCGAGAAGCACGTACAGGCCCGCCCAGGCCGTCGCGCCGAGCGCGGCGCAGACCGCGAACCGCCGGTACGACATCCGCAGCCCGCCCGCGGCCAGCGGCAGCAGCGCGTTGAACACCGGCAGGAACGGCGCCACCAGCACCATCCGGCCGCCGCCACGGCGCAGGATCACCTCGGCCGCCGCCCACCGTGACTCGCCGATCCAGCCGCCCACCCGGCTGCGCCGCAGCTGGTCGCCCCAGCGCCGGCCGGCGAGGAAGCTGAGCGACCAGCCGGCCAGGCAGCCGGCCACCACGGCCGCCACGGTCGCCAGCCCGGTCGCGGGCCGACCGGCGCCGACCGCGGCGAGGACCGCGGCGTCGCCGGGCACCAGCACCCCGAGCAGCGGTACGGCGTCGGCGAGCATGACCATGCCGAGCGTGCTCATCAGCAGGGCGGTGGGCAGCTCACCGAACTGGGCCAGCAGATCCGTCATGCCCGTACGCTATGGCCGGCCGGCCGCCCCACACATCGGGTTCGATCCCCCACCGGCCCCTGATCCCGGCTCGGGGTCGACCCCGACCCGCCGCCGGAGGTCAGGCGGGGCGCAGCACCTGCACCCGACGCACCGGGGAGTCCACGGACGGCTCGGTGGTGGGCACCGGGTAATAGCTGGCCACCACCTCCAGCCGCCCCGTGGGCAGGTGCCCCCGGCCGGGGTCGCCGACCAGCACCTCGGCACCGCCGGCGGCGGCCCGCTGCAGGAACGGCAGCACCCGTTCGGCCAGCGCCGCGTCGTAGAGGATGTCCCCGGCCACCAGCAGGTCCGCGGTCACCGTGGAGTCGAGCAGGTCGTCGGCGCTGACGGTGACGAGCACCCGGTTGGCCCGCGCGTTGACGGTGACCGCCGCGACGGCGTACGGGTCGATGTCGTTGGCGACCACCTGGTCGGCGCCGGCGAGCGCGGCGGCGATCGCCACCAGCCCCGACCCGGCGGCCAGGTCGAGCACCCGGCGGCCCGCGACCAGCTCGGGGTGGTCGAGCAGGTGGCGGGCCAGGGCCTGGCCACCGGCCCAGGCGGAGGCCCAGAACGGCGGCGGCAGCGGATGGCCGGCGGCCGCCTCCATCCGGGCCCACCAGACGATCGCGTCCTCGGCCAGGTGCAGCCGCACCTCGGGCACGAACGGGGTCTCCACCAGCCGGAGCCGGTCCAGCCCGGAGCCGGGCACGGTGATCTCCCGTTCCAGGTCGGCCAGCGCCGTGCGATCCCTCACCGGGGCAAGCATGCCCCTGGTCGGTCCGGACCGGGTGGCTTTTCCCACTCCGCGCGGATTCCCTGAGGCGCGCCGGCACTTCCGGCAGCGAATCGCGCTCCGGGCGGCTACTGTCAGGGAGGTACAGGGCGATCATCGGCCGCGCGGTCGGTGCTCACCCGCTTTGAACAGGGAGAGATTGCATGGCAACCGGCACGGTCAAGTGGTTCAACTCGGAAAAGGGCTTCGGCTTCATCGAGCAGGACGGCGGAGGCCCGGACGTGTTCGTCCACTATTCGGCCATCGCGAGTAGCGGTTACCGGGAACTCAACGAGGGCCAGAAGGTCGAGTTCGAGGTGACCCAGGGGCAGAAGGGGCCGCAGGCGGACAACGTCCGTCCCATGTAGCTCCGTGCCGGTGGCGGCGGTCGGTATCCGACCGCCGCCGCAGCGCATCTCAGGCCGGTTCCGGCGCCGCCGGCAGGTCGCGTCGCCGCCGCAGCGGCCCGACCAGCAGGATCAGCGGGGTCAGCGCCAACCAACCGGTCATCACCCAGATCGCCCGGCCCGGCCCGTACGCGGCGCCCAGTGCCCCGGCCAGCACGGCCGCCAGCGGGATCGTCCCGAAGTTGAGCAGCTGCATGCTGACCGTCACCCGGCCGAGCAGCGCCTGCGGGGCGTACGTCTGCCGGAAGCTGCCCTTCACGACGTTGCCCACGCTGACGGCGAGGCTGACCGCGACTCCGCCGAGGAGCAGCCAGACCATCCCGAGGCCCGGCCCGGCGAGCGGGATGAGCAGGGCGGGTGGCCCGCTGACCAGGGCGGCCAGCAGCAGCGCGCGGGCGGTGCCGACCCGGCGGGCGACGGTCGTGGCGATGGTCGCGCCGACGATGCCGCCCAGGCTGGCCAGGCCGATCAGCAGCCCGACCAGGCCGGGCGGCAGCCCCGCCGAGCGGACCAGGAAGACCACCAGGACGGCCTGGTAGCCGGTGAGCCCGATGTTGCTGGCGGCCCCGAAGAGGGTCAGCACCCGTAGGTAGGGATCCCGGGCGACGAAGCGGATCCCGACCGCCACCTCCCGGCGCAGCGACGGCGGCCCGTCGAGGCGGGGCGCCGGGCGCTCCACCGCGCGGATGCGGCCCAGGCAGGCCGCGGAGACGAGGAAGCTCAGCGCGTCGAGCAGCAGGGCGGTGACCGCCCCGGCGAGCTGGGCGACCAGGCCGGCCAGCCCCGGACCGACGACGTAGCTCGCGGTCTGCGTGGCCTGCAGCTTCGCGTTGGCCTCCGGCACCTCCTCCGGCCGGAGCAGGGTCGGCAGGTACGCCTGGTCGGCGGTCTCGAAGAAGACCCGCGCCAGGCCCCCGCCGAGCGCCACGGCCAGCAGCTGGCCGATGGTGAGCGCCCCGAGGACGGCGGCCACCGGGACGCTGAGGAAGAGCACGGCCGACGCCAGGTCGCAGACGATCATCACCGGGCGGCGGGGCAGCCGGTCGACCCAGGCTCCGGCCGGCAGGCCGACCAGCAGCCAGGGCAGCCAGGCCGCGGCGGTGAGCACCGCGACCTGGAAGGTGGTCGCGTCCAGCACGGCCAGCGCGACCAGCGGCAACGCCACCGTCGTCACGTTGCTGCCGACGCTGCTCACGGCCTGCGCGGTCCAGAGCAGCCGGAAGTCCCGGTGCCGGAACAGCCCGCCGCGCGGGCGTACCGGCGGATCGGGCACCCGGTTCGTGGTCGCGGTGCTCACGGCTGGGCCGGGATGCCGTAGGCGAACAGGAAGACCGGCTCGCGCCGCCGCCCGTCGTCGGGCACCTCCCGGTCCGCCCACCGGGCGAGCAGGTCGATCACCTCGCGGCCCAGCTCGCCCAGCTCCTCCGGGGTGAGGTGCAGCCAGCGGTCGGTGGAGAAGGGGCCGTCGCCCCAGGCGGCCTGGGCCTCGTCGGTGGCGGCGTGCCAGGCGCGGGCGAGGGAGACCTGCCGGTCGAGGTTGAGCGAGGTGGCGGCGTCGGCGACGGCCCGGGCGGCGGGGTCGGCGTCGAAGTCGGTGTTGGACCAGCGCACCCCGCGGCTCTGCAGGCGCCACCACCGCTCCCGGCGATCCCGGGCCAGCTCGGGAGCCTCGGTGACGAGCTCGGCGGTGGCCAGCACCTTGAGGTGGTGGCTGACGTTCGCCGGCGCCTGGTCGGTCCGCTCGGCGAGCAGCCCGACCGTCGCCGGCCCGTGCACCTTGAGCACGTCCATCAGGCGACGGCGGAGCGGGTGGGCGAGCGCGGCGAGGACCCGGGAATCGGTCACCTGTCGGACGTCCTGGTTCGGCATACCCAGATCCTGACACCGGCAACGATGCTTGCGCAACATCTATTGCGGAAGTGTCGTTGCCGGTATGCCGGAGACTGGACCCCACCGTCGCCCGGACCGGCCCTTCACACCGCGTATAGGACGGGGTGATCCGGGAATGTGCCCGGCGAGTTGCTGCACGGCACCGGGCAGTTGCCCCGAGAGTAGCCGGACCTCCGAGGGTCTGCCCAGCTCAGCGGCGTTATCTGGAACTGAGAGAAGACTGTGGACCGACGCCGACGAGCGGCAGGACGAGCGCCGAGGGATGTTCGGGATCGTGCAGGATCTCCCGCCTACCGGCACGCAGCGTCACCGCCGTGCCGAGCGGTTCGCCGGTGCCCGGGTTGCGCGCGTACCGCGGATGGGCGCCGCCGGAGACCTGGACCCGCAACCGGTGCCCGGGGCCGAACCGGTGCGCGGTCGGCCAGAGGGTCACCGGCACCCGCACCACGCCGGACGGACCGGTCGGGAAGCGGCCCGGCGCGACCCGGACCAGACCGTCGCAGACGTTCCAGGAACGACCCCGGCGGTCCACGTCGCACAGCCGCACGAAGACGTCCAGGTAAGAGAGTTCACTGCGGACATGGATCTCGGCGTGGACCGGGCCGATCACCTCCACCGGCGCGTCGAGCGGCGGGCTCGTGTAGGTCAGCACGTCCGGCCGGGCCTCCACCGGCCGGTTGTCCACCGCACCGGCCCGCTGGGCGACCAGCAGCGGTCCGCCGAGCGACGGCGTGGGGTCGGTGGGGTCGTACCAGATCGAATCCGGCACGGACGGGGCCGGCGGGTCCGGCGCGAGGCCGCCCCCGGCGTGCAGGTGCCACCGGGTCGACGCGGCCGGCGGGGGCCAGTCGGGCAGGTCCCGCCAGCCACCGCCCGCTCCCCCGACGTGCACCCGCACCGGCGCGGCACGCGCGACCGGGCGGCCGGCCAGGTGCTCGTCCAGCCAGTCGAGGCCGTCCCGCAGGGCGGCCGCGAAGAGCCCGGGGCTGCCGTGGGTCCACGGTCCGACGGTCAGTCGCGGGTGGGCGCCGGCGGCCCGCAGCGCGGCGTAGTCGTCGAGCTGGGCGGGGAGGAAGATGTCGTGCCAGCCGCTGATCATCGCCACCGGGGCGCGCACCTCGGCGATCCGGTCGCCGAAGACCCGGGACCGCCAGTAGTCGGCGTCCGGGGTGTGGTGGCGCAGCCACTCCTGAAAGAAGGGCACGGTCACGCCGGTGGCGATCCGGTCGGCCTCGGCCAACGGCAGGTGGGCCAGCGCGGCGGCCAGCCGGGGCTGCCCCCGCTTGAGCTCCCACTGCCGGGCCAGCCACGGCACGGTCTGCGCCTGGAGCAGCTCCGCCCAGGTCAGCACCGTGTCCAGGGCGAACGACTCGCCCGCGTACGTCGAGTCGCGGGTGCCCGAGGCGGTCACCACCGCGACCATCGCCCTCAGCTCGTCGGCCGTCTCGGCGGCGACGGCCCACTGCACGAAGCCCTGGTAGCTGGCGCCGAACATGCCGAACGCGCCGGACCACCAGCGCTGCCGGCGCAGCCACTCGACGGTGTCCAGGCCGTCGTCGCGCTCGTGCACCAGCGGCGCGAACTCCCCGCCGGAGCCGTACGTCCCCCGGCAGGACTGGATGACCACGTGGAAGCCGCGTTCGGCGGCGAGCCGGCCGAGCAGCCGCACCGGCCCGCCCCGCCCGTAGGGAGTCCGGATCAGCACGGTGGGCGCGGCGGGCAGGTCCGGGGCGTAGTGGTCGGTGCGGAGCGTCACCCCGTCGCGGACCCGGACCGGGATGTCCCGGGTCACCGTGACCCGCCGGCTCCGGGCGGCCGGCAACCGCAGCACCGCGGTGGCGAGTCGGGTGGCGAGCCGGTCGAGCACGTCGGTCAGTCCGTGGCCCGGCGTGCCGACTCCGGGCGGGCGGCCCGCACCGCGTCGCGGTGTTCGCGCAGTGAGGCGCCCATCTCACCCATGAACCGGTGGACCACCGCCAGCTCCTCGTCGCTGAACCGGGCCATCACCTGGTCGGTCCGCGCGCCGAGCGGCTGGAAGAACTCCATCGCCAGGGCGGCGCCCCGGTCGGCGTAATGCAGGAACACCTTGCGCCGGTCGGCGGTGTCCCGGTCACGCCGGATGTGTCCGGCCCGCTCCAACCGATCGACCAGGGCGGTGACCGAGCCGGACGAGAGGCTGAGCTGCTCCCCGAGCCGACCGGGGGTGATCGGGGCGCCGGCCAGCTCGGCGTCCATCACGGCGATCAGCGCCTGCAGGTCGGTGGCGTTGAGCCCGTGCAGGGCGGCGAAGGCATGCCCGACGTGCTGCGCGTCCACCGAGTAGCGCCGCAGGTCGTTGGTGATGTCCGAGACCATCCGCCCGCGTGGGTCGTCCCGCCGTCGGTACATGCCGTGCGATGCCACGTCTTGTCGATTCCCCTGTCGAACAGGCCGGGTCAGCAGCATAGAACGCCGCCGACAGTCTCGCCGGGCAAGATGTTCGGACTTCGAGTTGCCGACTTGGTCTTGGGGGACGAAATTCTCGGCACGCCGCGTGCGGGCCGACACCTTGGCGGAGCCCGACCGGGGCGAGCCCGTGCCCGCCGCGGCACGGGACTGACACCGCGCGACGCCGGCCGCGGGTCCACCGCGGCCGGCGTCGGTCAGGTCAGTAGGTCAGGCAGACGCACTCGGTCATCAGCGCCCGCACGTTGCGCACGTACTGCGGGTTGGGGATCGTCAGCGGCTCGCCCTCCCGGGCCACCGCGTTGTGCCCGTAGTTGTACGCCGAGATGATCGCGTTGAGCAGGCAGGAGTTCAGCTCGTCGGTGCAGAGCGAGGCGTCCAGCCGGTAGTCGGACTCGAAGTACATGTCGCCGATGTACTTGGTCAGCCAGGCCAGGTAGTTGGCGCCGAGGTAGGCGTTGTCCCGGTAGTCGCCGATGTCGTACGACTGGCCGAAGCGCTGGTTCATCCAGTCCGCGGTGGCCGGCATGACCTGCATCAGCCCGATCCCACCGTCGCAGGCGACGATGTTGGACTGCCAGCCGCTCTCCTGCCAGGCGGTCGCCTTGAGCAGCTTGAGCGGGATGGCGATGTCCGGCGCGGAGGTCGGCCAGTAGGTGCGGGCGGCAGCGTCGCCGAGCGCCGCCTTGACCTGGCTGCGCGTCGCCTGGGTGCCCTGGTAGGTGGGCTGGCAGCCGCTCGGCGCCGGCTTCGGCGGGGGCGGCGGTACCCGCGTCTCGGTCGGCGGCTTCGGGGTGGAGAGCGGACCTGCCGTCGTCCGGGTGGGCTTCGGCTTCGGTTTCACCGTCGGACTGGCGCTCGGGCTGGCCTTGGCGCTGGGTGCCACGCCCATCGCCTCGACGCCCGGCGGCACCTCGCTCGGCTGGTCGGCGGGCGCCTCGACGGGCGCCTCCGTCGGCAGCGCGACCGGCGCGGCCAGCTCCCGGGGCGCGGGGTCCGCGCCGCCGCAGCCGGTGATCCCGCCGGCCAGCAGCAGGCCGGCCACCACCGCGGCGCCCATCCGACTCATCCCTCGACGCATCTGACCCTCCCCGTGGCTCTGCGCCGGACCCTAGCAAGGACCGGACGGGTCGCGGGGGCCCGAGAAGCGCTCACCGACCGGTCGATCGACGCCGGTCCCGCTCCGGCGCGCCGGCCCCCGCCGGCGCGCGTCGCCGGCCGAGGGCCGCGGTCGGTTCGTCGCCGGCCGGGCCGTCGGCCGCCCGCCCGTCGCCGACCGCCCGGTCCCGGGTGGCCCAGGCCACCATGAACACCGCCGTCCAGGCCATGCCGAGCAGGACGGAGGTGGCGGTGCCGCTGGCCGTGCTCCAGCCGAGATAGAGCCGGGCGCCGCCGATCGCCACCACACCCGCGACGGCGACCGTCCAGGCGGCCACCGCCGCCGGCCAGTGCGCTCCCCGGGACAGAAGCCAGGCCAACGTGCCGAGGCTCGCCGTCACCACCGCGTTCTGGGTCGGAAACAGGACAGTGGCGTCGCCCGGCCCGCCCGGTCCGGTGAGGTCGGCCACCACGGCCAGCACCACCAGCGGCACGAACGCCCCCACCGTGCCGACGACGCTGAGCAGGTCCGCCCGCCAGGGCCGGTGCCGCCAGGCGAGCACGGCGGCGACCAGCGCGACCACCACGATCAGGAACGACCCGCGCAGCAGCGAGGCCGCCGTCGACGCGGCCTGGACCACCCCCGGGGTACGCCGGTCGGCGAACCAGTCGGCGAGCAGGCCGTCGACCACCGCGAGCCCGCTGTACCGGACCCCCGCCTCCAGCGCGGAGGCGATGGCCAGCCCGGCGGTGAAGAGCAGCAGCAGGCCGGCGGCGAGGTTGAGCAGCAGCGTCCAGGCCGGTCCGATCCGCGTGGTGAGCAGGAAGAAGAGCACCCCGTAGCGGGCCCGCAGCCAACGCAGCGGCGGCAGCGCGGCGGCCCGCGACGCCAGGACCCGCGCCGGGTCGGGGTTGCGGCCCAGCCACCGACCGGCCAGCACCACGGCCACCAGGCAGAGCAGCAGGACCCCGACCGCGCCGGTGGCCCGGCCGAGCAGGTGGGAGACCCGCTCGTACGACTCGCCGGCGAGGTAGCCGAGCAGGACCGAGGCGCCCACCCAGGTGACCACCCCGGCCAGGTTCCACGGCGCGAACCGCCGGTACGGCAGGCCCGCCGCGCCGGCCAGCCGGGGCGCCAGGGTGCGGGCGAAGGCCACCCAGCGGGCGGCGAAGTACCCCCGCCCGCCGAGCCGGGCGAGCATGGCGTCCGCCCGGTGCCAGCGCTCGGGGCCGATCCGGGCACCCAGGCCGGAGGCGCGCAGCCGCGGGCCGAACCGGCGGCCGGCCCGGAAGGCGAGTGTGTCGCCTATCACGGCAGCACCCGTCATCACCAGCAGCGCCGGAATAATCCGCAGCGTCCCCGCGTAGGCTAAGAAGCCGACCAGCAACAGGGTCGCCTCTCCCGGCACCAGCAAGCCGAAGATCACCGCCGTCTCACCTGCGACGATCGTCGCGGCGGCCAGGTAGATCAGCAGGGACGGCAGGCCCTGCAGCGACATCAGCAGGTCAGGCATCCGGTCCCCAGCAGCACGGGGGCCAGCATGCCAGCCGCAGGAACGGTCGGAACAGCAGTTTCGGCAGAGATCCGGGCGATCTCGGGGTGACCCCGACACGCGCACCGGCAACCGCAGACAGGAGTATGGAGGGTATGCAGCTTCGCACCGACCTCCGCAACGTCGCCATCATCGCCCACGTAGACCACGGCAAGACGACCCTGGTCGACGCCATGTTGCGGCAGGCCGGCGCCTACGGCGCCCGTGGTGAGGTAACCGAGCGGGTCATGGACTCGGGGGACCTGGAGCGGGAAAAGGGCATCACCATCCTGGCCAAGAACACCGGCGTGCACTACCTGCCGGCGGACGGGTCCGATCCGGTCACCATCAACATCATCGACACCCCTGGCCACGCCGACTTCGGTGGTGAGGTCGAGCGCGGCCTGACCATGGTCGACGGCGTGGTGCTGCTGGTCGACGCCAGCGAGGGCCCACTGCCGCAGACCCGCTTCGTGCTGCGCAAGGCGCTGCGCGCGCGCCTGCCGATCATCCTGGTGATCAACAAGGTGGACCGGCCGGACGCCCGGATCAAGGAGGTCGTGGACGACACCTACGAGCTCTTCCTCGACCTGGACGCCGACGAGGAGCAGATCGACTTCCCGATCGTCTACGCCTGCGCCCGCGACGGCATCGCCTCGCTGACCCAGCCCGCCGACGGCTCGGTGCCGGACGACAGCAGCTCCCTGGAGCCGCTGTTCCGCACCCTGCTGGACACCATCCCGGCGCCCGCGTACGAAGAGGGCGCGCCGCTGCAGGCGCACGTCACCAACCTCGACGCCTCGCCGTTCCTCGGCCGCCTCGCGCTGTGCCGGGTCCGGCAGGGCACCATCCGCAAGGGCGCGACGGTGGCCTGGTGCCGCACCGACGGCAGCACCCAGCGGGTGCGCATCTCCGAGCTGCTGATGACCGAGGGGCTGGAGCGCAAGCCGGCCGACTCGGCCGGCCCGGGCGACATCATCGCGGTCGCCGGCATCCCGGAGATCATGATCGGTGAGACTCTGGCCGACGCGGAGAACCCGCAGCCGCTGCCGCTGATCACCGTCGACGAGCCGGCGATCTCGATGACCATCGGCACCAACACCTCGCCGCTGGTCGGCCGGGTCAAGGGCTCGAAGGTCACCGCGCGGATGGTCAAGGACCGGCTCGACAAGGAGCTGGTCGGCAACGTGTCGCTGCGGATCCTGCCGACCGAGCGGCCGGACGCCTGGGAGGTGCAGGGCCGTGGTGAGCTGGCGCTGGCCATCCTGGTGGAGCAGATGCGCCGGGAGGGCTACGAGCTGACCGTCGGCAAGCCCCAGGTGGTCACCCGGGAGATCGACGGGAAGACCTGCGAGCCGGTGGAGCGGCTGACCATCGACGCCCCGGAGGAGTACCTGGGCGCGATCACGCAGCTCCTCGCGACCCGCAAGGGCCGGATGGAGCAGCTGGTCAACCACGGCACCGGCTGGATCCGGATGGAGTGGCTGGTCCCGGCGCGCGGCCTGATCGGCTTCCGCACCGAGTTCCTCACCGACACCCGGGGCACCGGCATCCTGCACCACGTCTTCGAGTCGTACGAGCCGTGGTTCGGCGAGCTGCGTACCCGCAACAACGGGTCGCTGGTGGCCGACCGGGCGGGGGCGGTCACCGCGTTCGCCTTGATCAACCTTCAGGAGCGCGGCCAGCTCTTCGTCGAGCCGACCACCGAGGTGTACGAGGGCATGATCGTCGGGGAGAACTCCCGCTCCGACGACATGGACGTCAACATCACCAAGGAGAAGAAGCTCACGAACATGCGCGCCTCGACCTCCGACGAGACCGAGAAGCTGATCCCGCCGCGCAAGCTGTCGCTGGAGCAGGCCCTCGAGTTCTGCCGCGAGGACGAGTGCGTCGAGGTGACGCCGGTCGCGGTGCGCATCCGAAAGGTGGTGCTGGACCAGACCCAGCGCGGCCGGATGGCGGCCCGCCGCAAGCACGCCGGCTGACCCACCGCACACTCGGAGCCCGGACCGCCCCAGGCGGCCCGGGCTCCGCCGTCTCCGCCCCCGCCTCCCTCTCCCCGACCCCGCTCCGTTGACCATGAAGCTGTCGCCACGACACGCCGGCTCGGGTGGCAACAACTTCATGATCAACTTGTCTGAGCAGGAGGCAGGGGCGGGGCGGGTCAGGTGGGTCAGGTGGGTCAGGTGGGTTTGGTGGGGGGTTTGGTGGCTTGGAGGGCGAGGATGTCGGGGATCGGGCCGGAGCCGGACTCCGCGACCCGGGTCAGCGTCAGGCCGGCGTCGGTCACCGCGTTGAGCAGATCGGCCAGCGGCAGGTGCCAGGCGCCGACCCGGGCTCGTACCCCGTCCGCGTTCCAGGCCCGGAAGGTGCGCTCCCGCTCGGCGTAGCCGCCGTCGATGACGATCCGGTCCCTTTCGGACCGATCGGCGAACGCGCCGACGAAGCAGGGGTGCACCCCGAGGTGCACGAGGCGCCCGCCCGGCGCGAGCACCCGGGCCGCCTCGGCGATCGCCGCCGGATAGTCCGGCATGTCGGTGTGGGCGAGGACGCAGACCGCGGCCGGCACCGCGACGTCCGCCAGCGGCAGCGCGGTCGCGTCGGCCCGGGCCACCGGCAACCGGGGGCGTGCGTGGCGCAACTGCCCGGCCGACAGGTCCACCCCGACCGGGTCCCAGCCCAACCGGCGCAGCTCGGCGGCGTGCGCGCCGGTGCCGCAGCAGAGGTCGAGGCAGCGGCCCGGACCCGAGCCGAGCAACTCCCGCAGCACGCCCCTGGCCCGATCGCTGTAGTCGGCGGCGGAGGTGGTGACGTAGTCCTCGTACCAGTCGGCGATGGCGTCGTATGCGGAGGTCGTCATACCCCCGCACGCTAGGCGGCCCGGCGGCGGACCGCTGCCCCGCGCGGGGCGATGATCGGCTACGGTCACCGGCATGATCTGGGACGACCTCGACGCCCACCTGGACAAGGTGCCCGGCACCGTCTCCGCGTACGTGGGGCGGCTGGACGCCCGACCGACCTGGACCCGGCTGCCGGACGCCACCCACTACGCGGCCAGCACCATGAAGGTCGCCGTGCTGGTGGCGCTGCACCGGGCCGCCGAGGCCGGCACCCTCGACCTGGACACGCCGATCCCGGTACGCAACGAGTTCGACTCCGCACTGCCGGGCGTGCCACGGTTCGCCTGCGCCCAGCACTACGACAACGACGACGCCGTGTGGGACCGGGTCGGCGGCACCGCGCCGCTGCGCTGGCTCGCCGAGCGGATGATCGTGCGGTCCAGCAACCTGGCCACCAACATCGTGCTCAGCCAGGTCGGGCTGCCGGCGGTGGCGCGAGCCTGGGCGCTCGCCGGGGCCCGGCACAGCGTCACCGGCCGGGGCATCGAGGACTTCGCCGCCCGGGACGCCGGCATCACCAACCTGGTCACCGCCAGCGACCTCGCCGCCCTGCTCGGCGGGCTGGCGGTCGGGGCCGACCGCCCGGGCCCGCTGGCAGCCCCGGCGAGCTGCGCCGCGATGCTGGACGTGCTCTTCGCCCAGGAGCACCGGGAGGACCTCGCCGCCGGGCTACCCGAGGGCACCCGGATCGCGCACAAGAACGGCTGGGTACGCGGGGTACGGCACGGCGCCGGGGTGGTCTTCCCGGCCGACGCCCCGCCGTACGCGATCGTCGTCTGCACCACCACCGACCTGGCCGACGGCGGGCCGAGCGGCGAGGAGACCGAGGACGACGCCTGCCGCCTGATCGCCACCATCTCGGCCCGCGTCTGGGACGCCCGGCACGCCCTGGCCGACTGACCCGCCGCACCGCTGCCCCGTCCCGCCACCCGGCCGGGCGCGCCGCCGAGCACCGCCGCCAGGTACCAGGTCGGCACCTCAGTCCAGCAGGTTGTCCCGCAGCGCGGCGACCACCCCGTCGGTCACGCCCAGCCCGTCGCGCAGGTACGCCCCGAACGAGCCGTGCACCCGCCGCACCTCGTCGTACGCGGCATCCAGGTACTCCGCCCGCACCTCCAGCAGCGGCCGGGCCGTCGCCGGGTCGAGGTGCGGCTGCCGCCGGGTCATCGCGGCCAGCAGCACCTCGCGCAGACTCTCGGTCAGCTCGTTGTGCCGCAGGTAGTCCGCCCGGATCGTCACCTCGTCCACCCCCAGCGCGGTGAGCAGCACGACGGCCAGCCAGCCGGTACGGTCCTTGCCGGCCGAGCAGTGGAAGAGCAGGGGCAGGTTCCGCTCCTCGGCCGCCAGCCGCACCGCCGCCCCGAAGCCCTCCCGGGCCGCCGCCCCGGTGACGAACCACCGGTAGATCTGCGCCATCGCCGCCGGCATGCCCTCCCGGGCCAGCTCGTCGTAGGCGGTCAGGTCGTGGCCGAGCAGCACCGCCGAGACGTACGTGAAGACCGGGTGCGCCGGGTCGTACACCGGCAGGTGCACCACCCGGGGCTCGCCCACCAGCCGGTCCGGCGGGGCGACCTGCTGCTCGGCGGCGCCCCGCAGGTCCACCACGCAGGCCGGCCCCAGCTTGCCCAGCACCGGGAGGTCCTCGTCGGTCAACCGGCCCAGCGCGGCGGTCCGGATCAGCCGACCGGCCCGCACCCGCCGCCCCTCCGCCGCGGGCAGGCCGCCCAGGTCACGGGCGTTCGGCGCGCCCACCAGTTCCCAGTCCCGCTGCAGCATCCGGCCTCCCCTGTTCGCGCCCGCCTCCGTATAGGGTGCCGCACATGACGATCGCCGCGGTACGCACCCACCGGCTTTCCGCCCCCTTACACACCCCGTTCGTCACCGCGCTGCGCCGGACCACCACCGTGGACACCCTGGTCGTCGAGGTGATCGACGACGAGGGACGGTCCGGTTTCGGCGAGGCGCCGCAGGTCTGGCAGGTGACCGGCGCGTCCGTCGCCGGCGCGGAGGCGTGCGTCCGGGAGCTCATCGCGCCGGCCCTCGCCGGGCGGGACGCCGACGACCTGGTGGCCCGCTGCGCCGATGTGCAGCGGGTGGTGGCCGGCAACGAGTCCGCCAAGGGGGCCGTCGACGTCGCGCTGCACGACCTGGCCGCCCGGCGGCTCGGCGTACCGCTGGTCCGGCTGCTCGGTGGCACCACCCGGCGGGTCCCGACGGACGTCACCCTGGCCGCCGGCGACGCGGTGGACCTGGCCGCCGCCGCCAAGCAACGCCGGGGCGAGGGGTTCGACGTGCTCAAGCTGAAGGTCGGCACCGACGCCCGCGGGGACCTGGACCGGGTCCGCGCGGTCCGCTCCGCGGTCGGGCCGGGGGTGCGGATCCGGCTGGACGCCAACCAGGGCTGGACGCCGCGCGAGGCGGTCCGGATCATCCGCGGCATCGAGGACGCCGGCCTCGACGTCGAACTGGTCGAGCAGCCCGTCGCCCGCTGGGACCTGGACGGGCTGGCCTGGGTCAGCGACCGCGTCGACCTGCCGATCCTCGCCGACGAGTCGGTCTCCGGCGTGCGCGACCTGGTCGAGGTGATCCGCCGCCGGGCCGCCGACATGGTCAACGTCAAGCTCGCCAAGTGCGGCGGCCTGCACCCGGCCCGCACCCTGCTCGACCTGGCCGCCGCGCACGGCGTCGGCACGATCGTCGGCTCGATGATGGAGAGTCAGATCGGCGTCGGCGCCGCGGCCAGCCTGGTCGCGGCCTACGGCACCACCGCCGTGTCGGACCTCGACGCGGCCTGGTGGCTGGCCTGGTCACCGGTGCGGGGCGGGATCCGGTACGACGGCGCGACGGTCGTGCTGCCGGACGCCCCCGGGCTCGGCGTCACCTCGGTGACTGAAGCAAAGATGCAGACCCGTGGTTGATGATCGTTGGAATCTTTCATAGGGTCGCGGGTGACAGCGGCGCGAGGTGGGGGTGGACGTGGAGCTGGAACCGGGCCGCGAGGCCGTCGTCCGGGTCCCGGTGGCGACCCTCTGGGCCTCCCCCGACGCGGTCCGGCCGGTCGACCGTCCCGCCCTGGCCGGCGACCCGGACGTCCCGGCCTGGGTCGCCGGGCTGGACCACGACCAGCAGGTCGGCGACTGCGTGCTCAGCCAGCTGCTGCTCGGTGAGCAGGTGCTGGTCACCGAGCTGCGCGCCGACGGCTGGGCGCACGTGGTCGCCGTCGAGCAGCCGGCGGCGAAGCTCGACCCGCGCGGCTACCCCGGTTGGCTGCCCACCGCCCAACTGGCGCCGCTCCTGCCCCAGCGGCAACGGTCGCCGCTATTCGTGATCGACGCCCTCGTGGCCGACCTGCACGCCACGCCCGGTGGTCCGCCGGCGCTTCCCGGAGTGGTGCTCGGCACGCGGCTGCACCGGGCGGGTCCGCTCTTCGACGGCTGGCTGCCGTGCCACGTTCCCGGGCACACCGAACCGCTCTGGGTTTCCGAGACCGACGTGGTCCCCCTTCCGGCCGAGCGGCCGGAGGCCAAGGAGGTCCTCGCCGTCGCCGACCGGCTCCGCGGCCTCGTCTACATCTGGGGCGGCCTCTCCAGCCTCGGCATCGACTGCTCCGGCCTGGTGCACCTGGCCTGGCGCCGGTTCGGGGTGACGCTCCCCCGGGACGCCGACGACCAGGCCGAGGCGACCACCCCGCTGGCGCTCGGCGAGGAACTCCCCGGCGACCTCTACTTCTTCGCCCGGCCCGGCCGCCGGATCCACCACGTCGGCATCGTCACCGCCGAGCCGCAGGGCGACCAGCGGCGGATGCTGCACGCCTGCTACCGGCAGCGCCGGTTGGTCGAGGAGCAGCTGCCCGCCGACCGGCTGGCCACCCTGGTGGGCGCGCACCGGGTCTGACCCCATACGCGAAGAAAAGGGCGCTCCCGACGACGGGAGCGCCCTTTTCCGACGGGTCAGCGCCGGGCTTCGGCCAGCTCGCGGCGCCGGTCGCGGGACGACTTGACCAGGCTCGCCGCGGTGGCCACGGCCAGGGTGCCGAGGATGACCGTCAGGGAGAGCCAGATCGGGATGTGCGGGGCCCAGCCGACGTGCTGGCCGCCGTTGATGAACGGCAGGTTGTTGTCGGCGAGGGCCTCCAGGACCAGCTTGACCCCGATGAAGCCGAGCACCACGGCCAGGCCGTAGCTGAGGTAGATCAGCCGGTCCAGCAGCCCGCCGAGCAGGAAGTAGAGCTGCCGCAGCCCCATCAGCGCGAAGACGTTCGCGGTGAAGACCAGGTACGGCTCCTGGGTGATGCCGAAGATCGCCGGGATCGAGTCGAGGGCGAAGATCAGGTCGGTGGTGCCGATCGCGATCATCACGATCAGCATCGGGGTGAAGAGCCGCCGGCCGTTCTCGTGGGTGGTCATCTTCGCGCCGTCGAAGTCACGGGCGATCGGCAGCGCCTTGCGGCTCCACCGGATCAGCAGGTTCTCGGTGAACTCGTCCTCGTCCGGCTCGCCCTGCCGGGCCAGGTTGACCGCGGTGTAGATCAGGAACGCGCCGAAGATGTAGAAGACCCAGGAGAACTGCGAGATCAGCGCGGCGCCGGCGGCGATGAAGCCACCGCGCATGACCAGCGCCAGCACGATGCCGACGAGCAGCACCTTCTGCTGGTACCGCCGGGGCACCCCGAAGCGGGCCATGATGATCACGAAGACGAAGAGGTTGTCCACCGAGAGGCTGTACTCGGTGAGCCACCCGGTGTAGAACTGGCCGGCCACGCTCGGGCCGGAGGTGAGCCAGAGGCCGACCCCGAAGAGCAGGGCCAACCCGACGTAGAAGCCGACCCAGAGGCTCGACTCCCGGACACTGGGCTCGTGCGGGCGACGACCGATGATGAAGAGGTCGACGAGCAGGACCGCCGTCATCGCGACGAGGGTCGCAGCCCACACCCATCCGGACACGTTCAATTTCCATCCTCCGGCAGACACGCAGCGTCGGGCACACCGTACGCCGAGTGAGGGGCCGGGGTGCGTCGACGCTGACTCTGGTGACTGTCGGAGGTCTCTTCCGCCACCGACCCGGGTGACGGGCCGCTGACCGACGGAGCCGGGTCGTGCCGCCAGGGGTCGGCGGCCGTCCGTGCTGACGACTCCGTCGCGGGGGAATACTCCCCTCCTCGGCCGCCATTCTTCACCATCCGGGGTGGTCGGCGCATCTCCGGCGGCCCCGATTGATGGTGGGATCACTTTCCAGGGTGCGGCAGGCGATATCCGCTACGGCATCCTAGGAGGCTAGGCGCCCGAATTGCCGGGTATGAGCTTGGCTCCCCCCGACCGGGACCGCGTCCGGGCCGCGACGCGTCGGCCGTCGCCGGGCCGGCCTCAGGCGGCGGGCAGCAGGGGGTCGGCGAGCGACCAGCCAGCCGCCAGCAGCGCGTCGCAGGCCGCCACCGCCGTGGCCAGCCGCTCGGGGTGCGGGCCGCGCAGCTCCACCACCGGCACCCCGCAGTCGGCCAGCTCGGCCCGGAACCGCCCGGTCATCCAGGCCCGCAGGTGCTCCCCGTCGCGCAGCCCGTCGTCGTCGAACGGGACGCCCTCGTGGTCAGTGAGCAGGTACAGCGCCGGCCGGCGGGCCGCCGCCCGGACCGCCGCCGAGGCCGACCCGAGGTACCGCTCCTCCCAGACCGCGGTGGCCCGGGCGTCGGTGTCGCAGAACAGCAGCGGGCCGCCGGTCCGGGCCGCCGCGTCCTCGGCGGCCTGCTGCGCCCGAACGACCTCGACGAAGTCGTCCCGGTCCCAGGTCACGTCGAAGACCGTCGCCGCCGGGCGCCGGCGCCGCAGCTCGACGAGCTTGCGGGCGGTCAGCTCCCGCCCGTACTCCGGGACCCAGGCGGTGCGGTAGTGGTCCGCGAGCGCCGCGGCCATCGTCGTGGTGCCGGTGGACTCGGCCCCCACCACCACGACCCGGCGGACGAACCAGGCCCGCGCCGGCGGGCTCAGCCACCGCCAGTGCCCCGCCGGGTCCGCCCGCACCGCGGTGCCGGAGACCGGCGCGGCCAGCCGGTCGGCGTCCACGCAGACCGGCACGGCGTCGAAACGGCGGGCCAGCTCCGCGCCGTACGCCTCCGAGGAGAAGACCGCGTCGACCGGCTCCGCCCCGACCGCCTCCCGGAACACCGCGCAGTGCGCGTCCCAGACCACCGGGTCGGCGTAGTCCACCGGATGGTCGTCGTACCGGCCGACCACCCGGACCCACGGGGTGGCCGCGTGCGCCTCACGCAGCCAGGCGACCCGCTCGTCCAGCGGTATCGACTCCCGCCGGGACGGCGCGACCACCACGGTGACCGCGGCGCAGCGGGCCGCGGCGGCCTCGATCAGCGCGTGGTGCCCGGCGTGCGGCGGGTAGAACTTACCCACCACCATGCCGTGCCGGAACTCCGGCTCGTCGCGCGGCCCGGTCACGCGGCCACCGGGGCCGGGCCGGGCGGCACCGGGGTCGCCGCCGACCGATCGCGCAGGTCGGCCCGCCAGGCCCGCAACCCCACCACGCAGAGGGCCAGGAAGATCAGGTAGAGCCCGGCGGTCAGCCAGAGCCCCTTGTACGCGTAGAGCGGGATGTAGATCAGGTCGGCCACGATCCACAGCCACCAGCTCTCCACCAGCTTGCGGGTCTGCCCGTACGTGGCGAGCAGCGAGAGCGCGGTGGTCAGCGCGTCGGCCAACGGCACCGTCGAGTCGGTGGCCCGGTCCAGCAGCGCCCAGAGCCCGGCGGTGAGCAGCACCCCGCCGACCCCGAGGGCCCACCACTCCCGCCGCCCGGTGCGGGCCACGGCGAGCCGGCTGCGCCGCTCCCCGCCGAAGAGCCAGTGCCACCAGCCGTACGCGCCGAGGACCACGTAGACGACCTGGAGGCCGGCGTCGGCGTAGAGGCCGGCGGTCCAGAAGAGCAGCATGAGCAGCAGCACGTTGGCGATGCCGATCGGCCAGTTCGCGATGTGCTGCCGGGCGACGAGCCAGACGTTGACCACGCCGGTGGCGAAGCCGAGCAGCTCCGCCCAGGTGGTGCCGGTCCCCGCCACCGTGAACGCCGTACCGGTCAGCCAGTCGAGCATGTGGTCCTCCCCCGTGTTTCCGAGCGCTCACCCTAGAGCTCCGGACCGGACCGGGAAAGACCCCTGCCCCGTGACCGCCGGGGCGGCGTGCGAGGCTTCGGTCATGGTTCTTGAGGTCGCACTGATCGACGTAACCCCCGGGCACGAGGACGCCTTCGCCGCCGCGTACGTGCAGGCGTACCCGATCATCACCAGCACGGAGGGCTGCCGCTCGGCCCGGATGACCCGGGGCGTCGAGTCCCCCTCCCGGTTCGTGCTGCTGGTCGAGTGGGACTCGGTCGAGGCGCACGACGTCAACTTCCGGCAGAGCGAGAAGTTCCCGCAGTGGCGCGCCCTGATCGGCCCGCACTTCGCCGGCCCGCCGCTGGTCGAGCACTTCGTCGACGTTCCGGCCTGAGCTGTCGTACCTCCCGGTTAGCGTGCGTGCGACGCGCTGGCCGCCGGTCCCGACGGGCATCGGGGGCGCCGGGCCCGGTGGCCGCGCGCCGACAACTGCCTTGCGGGATGAGGCCGGACCCGGTTGGCTGTCGATCATGACGGAACGGGTCGCCCTGGTCACCGGCGTGAGCCGGCGGATCGGCATCGGCGCGGCGGTCGCCCGCGCGCTCGCCGCGGACGGCTGGCGGCTGCTGCTGACCGGCCTGCCCGGGTACGACGACGCCCAGCCCTACGGCGGCGACCCGGACGACGTGCCGGCGCTCCTCGCCGAGCTGGGCGACGACACCCGCCACCGCCCCGCCGACCTGCTCGACCCGTCGGCGCCGGCGAAGCTGGTCGCCGAGGCGGTCCGCCGGCACGGCCGCCTCGACGCGGTGGTGGCGGTGCACGCCTACTCCACGCACACCCCGCTCGGTGCGCTCGACGCCGCCGAGATCGACCGGCACCTGCTGGTCAACGTCCGGGCGACGCTGCTGCTCGCGGAGGCGTTCGCCGCCGCCCACCCGGGCGGGCAGGGCGGACGGCTGGTGCTCTTCTCCAGCGGCCAGCGGCTCGGCCCGATGCCCGGCGAGCTGGCGTACGCCGCCAGCAAGGCCGGCGTGGAGAACCTCACGCTCCAGCTCGCCCCGCTGCTGATGCCCAACGGCATCACGGTCAACTGCGTCAACCCCGGCCCGACCGACACCGGCTACGCCGACCCGGAACGACTGGCCGCAGTGGCCCGGCTCTTCCCGGGTGGCCGCTGGGGCACCCCGGAGGACGCCGCCCGGCTGGTCCGTTTCCTCTGCTCCACCGACGCCGACTGGATCACCGGCCAGGTGATCGACTCCGAGGGCGGCTTCCAGCGCCACCGGTGAGCCGGCACGGCACGGCCTCGCGGCCCGCCGTCCATCCGGCGGGCCCGCTCAGCGGACGTCCGGCAGCGGACCGTCCGGCGCGGCGCGGGGGCGCGGCACCACGGGCAGCTCCGCCTGACGGGCCAGCAGCGCCGCCGTCTCCTCGGCCGGCAGTGCGACCGCGAGCAACCACTCGACCAGCCGCTCGTACCGGGCCACGTCGGTCTCGGTGACCAGGCGCAGATCGGTGGTGAGCGTCTCCACCAGCACCGTCCGGGGATCGGCCGGATCGGGGAACGCGTAGTGCGAGAACCCCGTCAACGGCTGGACGTCGCCGTGCGGCGCCGCGTCCCGCGCCACCAGCCGGATGGTGACGTTCGGCCGGTCGGCGAGGGTCACCAGGTGCCGCAGCTGCTCCCGCCAGACCTCGACCGGCGTGCCGCCACGATCACAGACCCGCTCGTCGAGCAGCGCCGTGTACTCGGGTGGATCCGCCCGGCGCAGCACCTCCTGCCGCGCAAGCCGGGCCCGCAGGTCGGCCTCGACGTCCACCTCGTCGTCGAGCAGCGCACCGGCGGACACCCGCAGGCGCGCGTACGCCGGGGTCTGGAGCAGGCCGGGCACCACGGCGGGCTGGTACTCGACGAGACGGGCGACGCCCGCCTCCAACTCCGCGTACGCCCGCTGCCGCTCCCCCATCTCGCCCAGCGCTTTCGACCAGCCGCGGCCGGTCGCCGCGTCCCGGGCGATGACGATGAGCGCTTCCCGCTGGCCCGGCGGCACCGCGTAGACGTCGAACAGGTCGAGCACGTCGGCCAGATCCGGCCGGCTCTGGCCCAGCTCGATGCGGGACAACTTGGACGTGGACGCCCAGCCGAGCCGGCCGCAGACCTGCTCCAGGGTGAGCGACTCCCGGTGGCGCAGCCGGCGCAGCTCGGCGCCGAGCCGCACCCGCCGGATGACAGGACTTGCTGACAACGGCATCCCAGCCTCCCACCGAGGGAGAGTACGCACGGCCGTCACTCACGGCAATACCTCGCTCGCGGAGTGCGACCGGCCGTCAGAGTGCGCAGCAGGGGATCTGCCCCGGGGGCACGACGGCGGCCCCGGGGCCACGGCGGGGGCGGCGGCCCGGATCAGGGCCGGTAGGTGCCGAACGACCAGACGTTGCCGGCGAGGTCCCGGGCCGCGTAGTCGCGGGAGCCGTAGTCGGTGTCGAAGGGTTCCCGGACGATCTCGGCGCCCGCGGCGCGGGCGTGCGCGCAGTGCGTGTCGACGTCGTCGAGCGCGACGTAGACCGACCAGTCGTCGTCGGCCGGTCGGGGCAGCGCCTCGGACCGCTCGCCGAGCATGATCATGCCGGTGTCGAGGGTGAGCTCGGCGTGCGCCACCGAGCCGTCCGGGGCTTCGTGCACCGCGTGCACGGTGAAACCGAACGCGGTGCAGAGCCAGTCGATGGCGGCGCGGGCATCGGGGTACCTGAAGATCGGATACATGGTTCGCATGCCTCCACTGTGCCGCCCCGCCCGTCACCCCGGATTGGACGAATGTGACCTGGCGAGGCTGGCCGGCGTCGCCCCGGCGAACTCGCGGAACTCCCGGATCAGGTGCGACTGGTCGTAGTAGCCGTAGCGGACGGCCAGCTCGGCCGCGCCGGCCGGGGCGCCCTCGCCCGCCGGCCGATCGCCGGTCAGCGCCGCATGTGCCCCCGCGAACCGGAGCAGCCGGGCGGTGGTCTTCGGGGCCAGCCCCGCCTCGCGCCGGAACACGGTGGCCAGGTGGCGGCGGCTCCAGCCGAGCTCCTCGGCGAGCGGGCCGACACCCACCCGCCCGGCGCTGCCGGCCAGCCGTCGCCACGCCCACTCCAGTCGGGGATCGACCGGCTCGGCGGCGGCCAGCCGGGCGGCCACGGCGGCGTCGAGCAGGCGGAACCGCCCAGGCCAGTCGGGTGTCTCGGCGAGCCGGCACCGGAGCCGGTCGAGCCACCCGCCGGGGAACCGCTCCACCGCCACCGCCCGGTTGGCCAGTTCGCCTAGGGGCACGCCGAGGATCCGGCGGGCCGCCAACGGCGCCAGCAGGAGCTCCACCCCGGTGCCCACCCCGATCGTGCGGGTCAGGCAGTACGCGTCGAACGTGCCGGCCACGAAGGAGTCCACCTGATGAGCGCCGCGCTCGACGCACCGCGGGTCGACCACGTCCAGCGGCGCGCCCCAGCCGAGGATGAGCACCACGAAGGCGCCCGCCGCCTGGCGGCGCACCAGCGGCAGCTCCGCCCGCTCGCGGTAGCCGACGTACCGGTCGACGAACGGCCGCAGCCGGACGTCGGGACGACCGACGACGACCTCGAACGTGCCCATCCCCGGCCTCCGTCCGTCACCTCACGCCGGCGGCGTCCATCCCCCGCAGCTCCTTCTTGAGATCGGCGACCTCGTCGCGGATCCGGGCCGCCAGCTCGAACTGCAGCTCGCGCGCAGCGGCCAGCATCTGGTCGTTGAGCTCCTGGATGAGGTTGGCCAGGTCGGCCCGGGCCATCCCCTCCCGCGAGGGGGCGGCGCCGCCGGCCCGACTGCGGCTGCGGGTCTCCTTGACCGGCGCCTTGCCCCGGGAGAGCTGTCGCGCCGCGCCGCCGACCCGGCTGTTCTCGGTGTCCTCGGCCTCGCGGTAGATGTCGTCGAGGATGTCGTGGATCTTCTTACGCAGCGGCTCGGGGCTGATCCCGTGCGCCGCGTTGTGCGCGATCTGCTTGGCCCGCCGCCGGTTCGTCTCCTCGATCGCGCCCGCCATCGACGGGGTGATCTTGTCGGCGTACATGTGCACCTGGCCGCTGACGTTACGCGCGGCCCGGCCGATGGTCTGGATCAGCGACCGTCCGCTGCGCAGGAAGCCCTCCTTGTCCGCGTCGAGGATCGCGACCAGCGACACCTCGGGCAGGTCGAGGCCCTCGCGCAGCAGGTTGATGCCGACCAGGACGTCGTAGTCGCCCTTGCGCAGCTCGCGCAGCAGCTCGACCCGGCGCAGCGTGTCGACCTCGGAGTGCAGGTAACGCACCCGGATGCCGTTCTCCAGGAGGTAGTCCGAGAGGTCCTCGGCCATCTTCTTGGTCAGCGTGGTGACCAGCACCCGCTCGTCCCGCTCGGTGCGCAGCTTGATCTCGTGCATCAGGTCGTCGATCTGACCCTTGGTGGGCTTCACGATGACCTCGGGGTCGATCAGGCCGGTCGGGCGGATGACCTGCTCGACGAACTCACCCTGGGCCTGCTCCAGCTCCCACGGACCGGGGGTGGCGGAGAGGAAGACCATCTGGCCGACCCGCTCCAGGAACTCGTCGAAGCGCAGCGGCCGGTTGTCGGCGGCGCTCGGCAGTCGGAAGCCGTGGTCGATGAGCATCCGCTTGCGGGACGCGTCGCCCTCGTACATGCCGCCGATCTGCGGGATGGTCACGTGCGACTCGTCGACCACGGTGAGGAAGTCGTCCGGGAAATAGTCGAGCAGGCAGTGCGGCGGGCTGCCGGGCAGCCGGCCGTCGATGTGCATGGAGTAGTTCTCGATGCCGGAGCAGAAGCCGACCTGGCGCATCATCTCGAGGTCGTAGGTGGTGCGCATCCGCAGCCGCTGCGCCTCCAGCAGCTTGCCCTGCCGCTCCAGCTCGGCCAGCCGCTCGGCGAGCTCGGCCTCGATGTCGCGGGTCGCCCGCTCCATCCGCTCCGGGCCGGCCGCGTAGTGGGTGGCCGGGAAGATCAGCAGGTGGTCGACCTCCCGGACCACGTCGCCGGTGAGCGGGTTGAGGTAGTAGAGCTTCTCCACCTCGTCGCCGAAGAACTCGATCCGCAGCGCCAGCTCCTCGTACGCCGGGATGATCTCCAGCGTGTCGCCGCGGACCCGGAAGGTGCCCCGCTGGAAGGCCATGTCGTTGCGGGTGTACTGGATGTCGACCAGCCGGCGCAGCAGCTTGTCCCGCTCGATCTCCTGACCGACGCGGACCCGGACGGCGCGCTCGAGGTACTCCTCCGGGGTGCCCAGCCCGTAGATCGCCGAGACCGTGGCGACCACGATCGTGTCGCGCCGGGTGAGCAGCGACATGGTGGCCTTGTGGCGCAGCCGCTCGACCTCCTCGTTGATCGAGGAGTCCTTCTCGATGTAGGTGTCGGTCTGCGGGATGTACGCCTCGGGCTGGTAGTAGTCGTAGTAGGAGACGAAGTACTCCACCGCGTTGTGCGGGAGCAGCTCGCTGAACTCCTTGGCCAGCTGGGCGCAGAGGGTCTTGTTGGGCGCGAGCACCAGGGTCGGCCGTTGCAGCCGCTCGACCAGCCACGCGGTGGTGGCGCTCTTGCCGGTGCCGGTCGCGCCGAGGAGCACCGTGTTGCGGTCGCCGCGTCGGACCCGACGCTCAAGATCGTCGATGGCTGCCGGCTGGTCGCCGGCCGGCTGGAACTCGCTGACGACCTGGAAACGGCCGTCGAGCCGGGGAATGTCGAGCGCCATGACGTCAACCGTACGCCGCGGGTCCGACAGTTCCGGGCCGAGCACGGAGGGTCCGTGATCGGCTTCGATATTCCCATTGTGTGCCACATCTCACCGAGCTAGGCTCTCGACGTAGGCCGCTCGCGGCGGCCGACCGGGCCGGTGGCCCCCCTCAGGGGACGGCCGCCCCCGGCACCGAGGGTCGCAGCACCCGGACATCACCGGCGTGCGCATCCGACGTGGTCGCGCTGGAGGCGCTGACCGGCCGCCGCGAGCGCCCCTGCTCGTCACCCGATTCCCGCAGCCGCGTTATCCACTTGTGGAGACGTCTCCCGGGCGGCCCCCCCGCCCCACCCCCGTACCCGCCGCCGGCCGCCGCGGCCGACGCCCGCGGATCCCCGCACCGCCCACCGGGTCGGCCGCGCCGCCCACCGGAACCGCCCCGGTCGACCCCGGAACCGAGCCCGACCCCCGGACCGACCCGGACGGCGCGGGGGACCCGCCCGGGCGCCCGGGCCGGCGCCGGAGCATCCTGCTCGCGCTCGGGGTGGTGGCGACGGCCTCCGCCGCGGCGCTGGTCGCCGGGCTGGCGAGCTGGGACGCCCCCGAGCCGGCCGACCCGGCCC
This sequence comes from Micromonospora kangleipakensis, assembly GCF_004217615.1. Classification (NCBI taxonomy): domain Bacteria; kingdom Bacillati; phylum Actinomycetota; class Actinomycetes; order Micromonosporales; family Micromonosporaceae; genus Micromonospora; species Micromonospora kangleipakensis. The sequence goes on from NZ_SHLD01000001.1 coordinate 6,046,732, forward strand.
GCCCGTTGACCGCGGCCGAGGCGGAACGGCTGGCGGCGATGCGGGTCACCGCCTACCGGGACGTCCGCTCCGGGGTGCGCGTCACCGTCGGCGCCGGGGCGGCCCGGACCGAACTGGCGGGCTGGGTCGACTGGGCGCGGCCGCTGCTCTACCTCGACGTCGGCGGTCCGGGCGCCGGCCCGGACCGGGGCCTGGTCCAGGCCACCCCGACGGCGCTGATGGCCCGGCCGGACCCGACCGCGGCGGCCACTGCCGCCCCGCCACCGCTGGTGCCCCCGACCGACCGCTGGCAGCTGCGCGAACCTCCCCCCGGGCGCGGCCTGACCGCCGTGCGCGACCTGCTCCTCGCCTTGGGCGGGAACCGGCCCGACGCCGTCGCCGCCGAGGCGCGCTGGCTGGGCCGGGAGTCCACCGCCGGCACCTCGGTGGACGTGCTGCAGGCGCCGCTCACGGCCGGCCCGGCCGCCGTGGCCCCGGCGACCCCGGCACCGGTCCGGCAGTTCCGGCTCTGGCTCGACCAGGACGCCCGGCTGCACCGACTGACGGGACGGCTGCCCGACGACACACCGGTCACCGTGGAGCTGGAACGCAGCGACCGGCCGACCCTGCGACCGGTCGACGCCCTGGGTGGCCGGCCCGGTCTACCGCGGGCGCTCAGCGACGTCGAGGCGGACCGGTTGGCCCGGCTGCCGACCCGGCTACGGGCCGCCGGTGGCGCCGCGCTGACCGGGACCGCGCCGCTCGGCCCGACCGCGAACCTGCGCGCCGCCGGCTGGCTGAGCTGGGCGGGCTCCGCCGCGTACCTCGCGGTGGGCGAGGCCGGCACGCCCGGACGTCGGACGCTGCTGCGCCACCAGGCGGGCCGGGTCGCCCGGGTGGCGGTCCCGGCGGACGGCGGCACGGCGGAGCTGCCGGCCCGACCGCCGCTGCCGCCGCCGGCCGGCGTCTCCTGGCCGCGCCCCACGTCCTCGACCGACGACCTGGACCGGCTGGTCGGCGCCGCGCTGCGGGCGGCTGGCCCGCCGGTCGACGCCCGCTCGGCGGTCCGGCTGCGCGGCGACCGGCTGGCCGGGCGCACCGTCGACGTCATCGAGTTGCGCGGCCAACTTCGCTACTGGATCGACCGGGCCGGGCTGCTGCGCCGGGTGGAGCTGCGGACCGGGCGCGGCGTGTGGGCGCAGCTCGACCTCACCCCGGGGCGGGTCCCGGCGCCGCCCACGGCCACGCCGCCGCCCCGGCCCACCGCCCGGTGAGGCCGGGCTGATCTGGTCGAGCCAACCCGACCAGATCGAGAACCCGCCGAGCCGGCCGACGGCCGGTCAGGGGCGGGCCGTCAGGGCCGCCAGCCGGTCCGCTCGGCCCACTCCTCGGCCCGGAGGTGCTCCTCGTCGAACCAGGGGTCCTTCAGCGTGCCGTAGGTCGCGCTGTCCGGGGCCGAGGCCACCAGCTCCCGCTTGAGGTGCAGGTAGGCGGCCCGCTGGTCCGGGTCGGCGCGCAGGTGGTCGCGCATCAGCAGGGCGTACCGCCAGGCCGGGGAGCCGGCCACCCGCAGGTGCAGGTGCACCGGACGGCCGGGGTCCGCGCTGCCGTGCAGCCGCTTCTCCCACCGTCCGCTGCCGGCCCGACGAGGGTTGTCCCACCACTCGCCGGGCAGCCGGGGGAAGCCGGCGTCCGCGAGCCGCTCGGCGAGCGGCCCGTCCGCCTCGGCCAGCGACGGCACGCCGAGCTGGATGTCGATGACGTCCTTCGCGGCGAGCCCGGGCACGGCGGTCGAGCCGATGTGCTCGATGCACAGGTCGGCGGGGGCGAGCGCGTGCCGGATCCGGGCGGCCAGCCGGGCGTACTGCTCGGGCCAGGTCGGGTCGGGCTCGGTGAGCACCGCCTGCTCCGGCCGGATCGCCCGCCGCGCCCGCAGGTTCCCCTCGTAGGGGACCAGCCGGTCGCGCCACAGCCCGTCCACCGCCGCGTGCAGCTCCGCCAGGTCACCGTCGTTGCTCAGCACCACGTCGGCCGCCGCGCGCCGGCGGGCGTCGTCGGCCTGCGCGGCGATCCGCCGCTCGGCCTCCGCGCGGTCCATGCCGCGATCGCGGGTCAACCGCTCCAGCCGGGTGGTCACCGCCGTCTGCACGACCACCACCAGGTGGTACGTCGGCGCGAGCCCCACCTCCACCAGCAGCGGTACGTCGTTGACCACGACGGCGTGCGACGGCGCCGCGGCGACCAGCTCGGCGGTACGCGCCCGCACCCGGGGATGAGTGATCGCCTCCAGCCGGCGGCGGGCCGCCTCGTCGGCGAAGACGACCGCGCCCAGCGCCGCCCGGTCCAGCGCGCCGTGGGCGTCGAGCACCCGGTCGGAGAAGGTCGCGACGATCTCGGCCAGCCCGGCGCTGCCCGGGGCGACCACCTCGCGGGCAACGTGGTCGGCGTCGATCACCACCGCGCCGAGCGCGGCCAGCCGGGCCGCCACGGCGCTCTTGCCGGACCCGATCCCACCGGTCAGTCCCACCATCAGCACCGGACCAGTCAACCCGATCACCCGTCCGCTGCCAAACGGGGCCGGCACGGGACGGCGCCGGACATGGCGAGGGCCCCGCCCCCGGCGACCCGGTGGAACCGGATCGCGGGGGCGGGGCCCGTCGTCGTCAGCGGGTCACTTGCCGCCGGCGAGCTTCTCCCGCAGAGCGGCGAGCGCCTCGTCGGTGGCCAGGGTGCCAGCCGGCTCCTCGGCCTGCCGGCTCGGGGCCGTGGTGGTCGTGGTGGTGGTGCCACCGGCGGCCACGGCCGGAGCCGGGTTGGCAGCGGCCTCGGCGTCGGCGGCCCGGGAGGTCTGCACCTGCTTGGTGTGGGCCTCCCAGCGCTGACGCGCCTCGGCGTACTGGCTCTCCCAGGTCTCGCGCTGCTTGTCGTACCCCTCGAGCCACTCGCCCGTCTCCGGGTCGAAGCCCTCGGGGTAGATGTAGTTGCCCTCGGCGTCGTAGGTCGCGGCCATGCCGTAGAGGGTCGGGTCGAAGTGCTCCTCGCCCTCGACGAAGCCCTCGTTGGCCTGCTTCAGCGACAGCGAGATCCGGCGGCGCTCCAGGTCGATGTCGATGACCTTGACCATGACCTCGGAGCCGACCTGAACGACCTGCTCCGGGATCTCCACGTGGCGCTCGGCCAGCTCGGAGATGTGGACCAGGCCCTCGATGCCGTCGTCCACCCGGACGAAGGCGCCGAACGGCACCAGCTTGGTGACCTTACCCGGCACGATCTGCTGGATCGCGTGGGTGCGGGCGAACTGCCGCCACGGGTCCTCCTGGGTCGCCTTCAGCGACAGCGAGACCCGCTCGCGGTCCAGGTCGACATCCAGGACCTCGACCTCGACCTCCTGGCCGACCTCGACGACCTCGGACGGGTGGTCGATGTGCTTCCAGGAGAGCTCGGAGACGTGCACCAGGCCGTCCACGCCGCCCAGGTCGACGAACGCGCCGAAGTTGACGATCGAGGAGACGACGCCCTTGCGGACCTGCCCCTTCTGGAGCTTGTTGAGGAACTCGGTGCGCACCTCGGACTGCGTCTGCTCCAGCCAGGCCCGGCGGGACAGGACCACGTTGTTGCGGTTCTTGTCCAGCTCGATGATCTTGGCCTCGAGCTCGCGGCCGACGTACGGCTGCAGGTCGCGCACCCGCCGCATCTCGACGAGCGAGGCGGGCAGGAAGCCGCGCAGCCCGATGTCGAGGATGAGACCACCCTTGACGACCTCGATGACCGAGCCGCGGACGACACCGTCCTCGTCCTTGATCTTCTCGATCGTGCCCCAGGCCCGCTCGTACTGCGCCCGCTTCTTGGAGAGGATCAGACGACCCTCCTTGTCCTCCTTCTGGAGGACCAGGGCCTCGATGTGGTCACCGACCGAGACGACCTCGGCAGGGTCCACGTCGTGCTTGATCGACAACTCCCGAGAGGGGATGACACCCTCGGTCTTGTAGCCGATGTCGAGCAGGACCTCGTCCCGATCGACCTTGACGACGGTGCCTTCGACAATGTCGCCGTCGTTGAAGTACTTGATGGTCTCGTCGATCGCGGCGAGGAAAGCCTCCTCGGAACCGAGATCGTCGTGGGTGACCCGGGTGGCGCTCGAGGGGGCCTCGATGCTGCTCGTCATGTGGGCGGTTGCTCCGGTCGGATGGGTTGTCACAGCAGGCGTGGTGTCGCGGTGACCTTTTCGCGCCAGCGGATTCGCCGCCGGGCACACCGAACGATCGCCAAGTGAAGATCATTAGTGGCTCCGGTGACCGCGCACCTGCTCCCTGCCGAGGCACACGATCCGCGAGCGCATCGTCTAGCCTACCCGCTGCATTACCACAGCGTGCAAGCCCTCCCGTCTCCTCGCGACCTCGTCAACTGCGAAAGCGGAGATTTCGAACGGTAAGGTGCCACGGCTGTCTCGTCCGTCACATCCGCACCACCCGCCCCACCGCTCGGTGCGGCCGACGGGCCGGGAACGGGGCGCGGGGCCTAGCGTGAGCGGGTGGATGACGACAGGGTGACCCGACGCCGGGTCGGCGACGCCGAGGTACGCCGGGCCAACCGGGGCTGGTGGGACACCGACGCCGACGACTACCAGGCGGAGCACGGCGCGTTCCTGGGCGACGTGGACTTCGTCTGGTGCCCCGAGGGGCTGCGCGAGGCCGACGCCCGACTGCTCGGCGACCTCGCCGGCCGCCGGGTGCTGGAGCTCGGCAGCGGCGCCGCGGCGGCCGCCCGGTGGCTGGCGACCCAGGGCGCCCGGCCGGTCGCCCTGGACCTCTCCGCCGGCATGTTGCGGCACGCCGCGCTCGCCGCCGCCAGCACCGGCGTACGCGTGCCGCTGGTGCAGGCCGACGCCCTCGCCCTGCCCTTCGCCGACGCGGCGTTCGACACCGCCTGCACGGCGTTCGGCGCGATCCCGTTCGTCGACGACTCCGCCGCGGTGATGCGGGAGGTGTTCCGGGTGCTGCGCCCCGGCGGCCGCTGGGTCTTCTCGGTGACCCACCCGATGCGCTGGATCTTCCTCGACGACCCCGGCGAGGGCGGGCTGACCGCGGTGCACTCGTACTTCGACCGCTCCCCCTACGTCGAGCAGGACGAGCGCGGGGCGGCCACCTACGTCGAGCAGCACCGCACCCTCGGGGACCGGATCCGGGAGATCGTCGGCGCCGGCTTCCGCTTCCTGGACCTGGTGGAGCCGGAGTGGCCCGAGGGGCACGAGGGGATCTGGGGGCAGTGGAGCCCGCTGCGCGGCCGCCTCTTCCCCGGCACCGCCATCTTCGTCGCCGAGAAGCCTGCCGAGGGGTAGTCGTCGTTTCCGCTCGCCGGCCCCGGGTACCCCGCGGGCATGGCTGAGAAGGAGTTCCGCAGGGGCGACCACGTCTCCTGGGCCAGCCACAGCGGCCGGGCGCACGGCGTGGTCAAGGAGAAGCTCATCGACCGGACGCACATCCGCGGGCACCCCGTCAACGCCTCGGAGGATGACCCGCAGTACCGGATCCGCAACGACGACTCGGGCCGGGACGTCGCCCACCGACCGGATGCGCTGCGCCATGAACCGAAGTGACGGCGGCCGGGACACCTATCGGGAGTTCACCGAGGCGGTGAACATGAAGCCCGGCGAGCTGTCGACGTGGCTGGAGACCGACGAGTCCAAGCACGTCGGTTGGCGGAAGAAGGGCACCAAGGGCGGCGAGTCGGTCGGCCACGAGTCCGGCCGTAAGATCATCGAGCTGCTGCGGCGCAAGCGCGACCAGCTCTCCGAGGGCGACTACAAGCACATGCGCAAGGTCGTCGGGTACGTACGGCGGCACATGGCGCAGCGACCGAGCGGCGACGTCCGCGAGACCCGGTGGCGGTTCTCCCTGATGAACTGGGGTCACGACCCCCTCAAGGCTCCGCTTCCACCGCCGGGCGGCCCGTCCCGGCGGGCCCTCGAGAGGCGCGGCACCCCACCGAAGGCGCGCCGCGGACCGGGACGGTAACCCGCGAATCAGTGGTCGGCGCTGTTCCAGTCGCGGCCCTCGCCGACGGAGACCTCCAGCGGCACCGACAGCGGGTACGCCTCGCCCATCTCCTTGCGCACCAGCGCCTCCAGGGCCTCCCGCTCGCCCGGGGCGACCTCGAGGACCAGCTCGTCGTGCACCTGGAGCAGGATCCGGGAACGCAGCCCGGCGTCGCGCAGCGCGCTGTCGACGTGCAGCATGGCGACCTTCATGATGTCGGCCGCGGAGCCCTGGATCGGGGCGTTGAGCGCCATCCGCTCGGCGATCTCCCGGCGCTGCCGGTTGTCGCTGACCAGGTCGGGCAGGTAGCGCCGACGGCCGAGAATGGTCGAGGTGTAGCCGTCCTGGCGGGCCCGGGCGACCACCTCCTGCAGGTAGTCGCGGACGCCGCCGAAGCCGGTGAAGTAGTTCTCCATCAGCCCGCGCGCCTCCTCGGCGCTGATCCCGAGCTGCTGGGAGAGGCCGAACGCGCTCAGCCCGTACGCCAGGCCGTAGTTCATCGCCTTGATCTTGCGCCGCTGGTCGGGGGTGACCGCGCCGACCTCGACCGAGAAGACCGACGAGGCGGTGGCGGCGTGGAAGTCGTGGCCCGAGTTGAACGCCTCGATCAGCGCGTCGTCCGACGACAGGTGCGCCATGATCCGCATCTCGATCTGGCTGTAGTCGGCGGTGAGCAGGCACTCGTAGCCCTCCCCCACCACGAAGGCGCGACGGATCCGCCGACCCTCCTCCGTGCGGATGGGGATGTTCTGCAGGTTGGGCTCGGTGGAGGAGAGCCGACCGGTGGCCGCCACCGTCTGGTTGAACGTGGTGTGGATCCGGCCGTCGTCGGAGACCGACTTGAGCAGCCCGTCGACGGTCGACTTGAGCTTGGCCACGTCCCGGTGGCGCAGCAGGTGCTCCAGCACCGGGTGCGGCTGCTGCGCGTGGAGCCACTGCAGGGCGTCCGCGTCGGTGGTGTAGCCGGTCTTGATCTTCTTGGTCTTCGGCAGGCCCAGCTCGTTGAAGAGGATCTCCTGGAGCTGCTTGGGCGAGCCGAGGTTGAACTCCCGCCCGACCGCCGCGTAGGCGCCCTGCGCGGCGGCCTTCACCTCGGCGGCGAAGTGCGCCTCCAGCTCCGACAGGTAGTGCGTGTCGGCGGCGATGCCGGTGCGCTCCATCGCGGCGAGCACCCGCATCAGCGGCAGCTCCACCCCGGCCATCAGCCGGAGGGACTGCTCGCCGTCGCGGGACAGCTCGGCGTCGATCGCGTCGGCCAGGTCGAGGGTGGCCCGGGCCTGGAGCATCAGGTTCTGCTCGACCTCGCCGTCGCCGCCCAGCCCCTCCAGGGTGAGCTGGCCGGTCTCCGGCGCGTCGACCCGCAGCTCCCGGTGCAGGTAGCGCAGCGCCAGGTCGGTGAGGTCGTAGGAGCGCTGGTCGGGGCGGGCCAGGTAGGCGGCGATCTGGGTGTCCCGGGCGATGCCGGCCAGCTCCCAGCCGTGCGCGGCGAAGGCGAGCACCGCCGGCTTGCTGTCGTGCAGCACCTTGGGGCGCTCGGCGTCGGCCAGCCAGCCGGCGAGGGCCGACTCGTCGGCCGGCTCGAGGGTGGCCGGGTCGAACCAGGCGGCCGCGCCGGGGGCGGTGGCCAGGGCCATCCCGGTCACCGAGGCGGTGTGCCGCCGGTTGGGGCCGGTGTCGAGCTTGACCGCCAGCCCGACGGGGGTGCCGACCGGGGCGTGCGTCTCCAGCCAGCCGGCCAGGGCGCCGGGCTCGGTGAGCATCTCCCCGGTCAGGTCGAAGCCGGCCTCGGCCTCCGGCTCCACGGCCTCCAGGTACTGGTAGAGCCGGTCGCGCAGGATGCGGAACTGCAGGGTGTCGAAGACCTGGTGCACGGCCTCCCGGTCCCAGCCCTGCCAGCGGGCGTCCTCGGGGTGGACGGGCAGCTCCAGGTCGGAGACCAGGCAGTTGATCTCGTAGTTGCGGATCACGTCGGCGAGCCGCTCGCGCAGGCTGTCGCCGGCCTTGCCCTTGATCTCGTCGGCCCGGGCGATGACGCCCTCCACCCCGCCGTACGTGTTGATCCACTTGGCCGCGGTCTTCGGGCCCACGCCCGGGATGCCGGGGAGGTTGTCGCTGGTCTCGCCGACCAGGGCGGCCAGGTCGCGGTAGCGCTGCGGGCCGACGCCGTACTTCGCCTCGACCGCGGCCGGGTCCATCCGGGCCAGGTCCGAGACGCCCTTGCGCGGGTACAGCACGGTGACGCTGTCGCCGACGAGCTGGAACGCGTCCCGGTCGCCGCTGGTGATCAGCACCTGCATGCCCTGGTCGCGGGCCTGGCAGGCGAGGGTGGCGATGACGTCGTCGGCCTCGTAACCCTCCTTCTCCACGACCGGGATGCGCAGCGCGGCGAGGACCTCCTTGACCAGGCTGACCTGGCCCTTGAAGTCGGTCGGGGTCTCGCTGCGGCCGGCCTTGTACTCGGCGTACCGGTCGGTGCGGAAGGAGCGGCGGGAGACGTCGAACGCGACCACGATGTGGCTGGGCTGCTCGTCGCGGAGCACGTTGATCAGCATCGAGGTGAAGCCGTACACCGCGTTGGTGGGCTGGCCCGTCGTGGTGGAGAAGTTCTCCACCGGCAGGGCGAAGAACGCCCGGTATGCCAGGGAGTGTCCGTCGACGAGGAGCAGGCGCGGCGTCGTAGCTGTCACGGCAGCGACTCTAGTCCGTACGACCGACATCCCTCCCACGGCGGCACTGCGCCGGCGCCGGAAACCCGATGCCCGGCGCACCCGGCGCGAAAACGCCCACGGCCGGCCACCCCCGCGAGGGGGGCGGCCGGCCGCGTCGGTACGACCTCAGGCCACGCCGAGGTACGCCTCCTTGACCGCCGGGTCGTGCAGCAGGTCCTGGCCGGACCCCTCCTTGACGATCCGGCCGGTCTCCAGCACGTAGCCGCGGTGGGCCCGGGAGAGCGCCTGCTGGGCGTTCTGCTCCACCAGCAGGATGGTCGTGCCCTGCTCGTTGATCCGCGTGATGATCTCGAAGATCTGCTGGATCAGCATCGGGGCCAGCCCCATCGACGGCTCGTCGAGCAGCAGCAGCCGCGGCCGGGCCATCAGCGCCCGACCGACCGCGAGCATCTGCTGCTCACCGCCGGAGAGCGTGCCGCCGGCCTGCTTGCGCCGCTCGGCCAGCCGGGGGAAGAGGTCCATGACCATCTTCAGGTC